>NZ_JACVOK010000004.1 GCF_018882465.1 Polynucleobacter sp. 73C-SIWE
AGCCCCTACGCGGTAATTTAGATACCCGCATGGGTAAGCTAGATCGTGGCGAGTACCAAGCCATTATTTTGGCAGCGGCTGGTTTAAAGCGCTTAGGACTCGAGAGTCGTATTCGAGCCTTCTTGCCGTACGATCCCTATACCCCCGCTGCTGGGCAAGGAGCCCTAGGTATTGAGACTCTCACTACCCATCCCCACATCAAAGACTGGTTAGCCCCTTTAAATGACATGCCAACACTCTTGGCAGTGTCTGCTGAGCGGATGGTCTCTCGCCAGTTAGGCGGTTCTTGTGAAGTGCCCTTAGCTGCCCATGCCACTTGGGATCAAAACCAACTGCAAATTCGCTCTTTTGTCGCGAGCACTGATGGCAAAGCCATCTGCC
>NZ_JACVOK010000001.1 GCF_018882465.1 Polynucleobacter sp. 73C-SIWE
AGCCCCTACGCGGTAATTTAGATACCCGCATGGGTAAGCTAGATCGTGGCGAGTACCAAGCCATTATTTTGGCAGCGGCTGGTTTAAAGCGCTTAGGACTCGAGAGTCGTATTCGAGCCTTCTTGCCTTACGATCCCTATACCCCGGCTGCTGGTCAAGGCGCTTTAGGTATTGAGACTCTCACTACCCATCCCCACATCAAAGACTGGTTAGCTCCCTTAAATGACATGCCCACGCTCTTGGCAGTGTCTGCCGAGCGGATGGTCTCTCGCCAGTTAGGCGGTTCTTGTGAAGTGCCCTTAGCTGCCCATGCCACTTGGGATCAAAACCAACTGCAAATTCGCTCTTTTGTCGCGAGCACTGATGGCAAAGCCATCTGCCTAGCCCATGGCAAAGGAGTAGTGCAATCACTTGCCGATGCAGAAGCACTAGGTTTGGCTGTTGCCCAAGATTTACTAGGGCAAGGTGCGGCGGAATTGATTCCGAAGCCTCTATAAAATCGCTAGAATTAAACCTATTCATCAACTTTGACTCACCCCAACATCAAGAGGTAGACATGTTCTCCAAAACAATTATTAGCCTAGCTTTTCTGTTCATCATGTTGCTTGGTCTCATCTTGGCGATACGAGATCAGGAGTACGCCCTGTTTGTTATTGGCCTGGGCGGGTATTTTCTGTCTGCTATCACCCCGAGTTTGTGCAAATGTAGCAGAAAATTCAAATCAACAAATTAATAGCTGATGGTATGAGTAATACCAAAAATAAATTTCATTTTTGGCGCTTCATACCCTACTTGCTTGCCAGCATTATTGGGTTTGGTTATGGATTCAAGTTTGGTTACGAAATTAGTGGAACAGGACTTGCTGTTCTGACCGGCATAGTCACTGCACTCATTTGCAATTTCATGATGGAGTATGTGGTGCACAAAATATTTGGCCCACGATAAACACCTCACATATCAATATGAGGTGTTACAAGTAAATCTTTTACTTGTATTTGCTAGTAAGGCGTTTTGCCATTGATGCGATAGTGATAAGGCAAACAATTACCCAAGCTGTTAATAAAATTCCAGTTACATTCATCTCTGTCTCCTCGAATAAAACGCATACTTCGTAAAATAGATACAACGGCTAAATACGATTTTATTTCCTCTTCGGTAAAAGCGTTGTCATGGAAAAAATTGTAGCAATCAATAGCCCAATTTCCAAGAAATATACGAAAGAATAGCCTGTAGCTGGGCCTATGACCCCATCAGGGAGCCAATTTGTGGCGCCAATTGCAACAACAATATCCCGAATGACCCCGCCCATGCCAATTGCAATCCCGGCTGCAGTTGCCTGCACTGCGCCCCATGCCCCTAATGCAAGACCCCTTTGATTGGAAGGTGCCAACTGCATCGTTGCAGTTAAAGTCCCGTGGCTAAATAGACCGCCACCAAAACCAATCAAAAAAGTACCTAGCAAGAACAGTGCCGTCAACGCCAGTGGCGCAGACAACATAATCAATACAAATGCTGGAATACCCACTAATGCGCCAATAGTGGCCATATAGAAGGGATCGGTGCCTTTACCAAGTACACGAGAAGCCCAACTAAATCCGATTAATCCGCCAAGCGCTAGGATGGCAGTGAGCATAGTGGTATCACTCACAGTCATACCTAAAATCTGCCCACCATAAGGCTCAAGCAAAACTTCATTCATACTAAAAGCCATTGTTCCAAATCCAACAGCAACCAACCTTCTCTTGGCGTTGCCACCTTGCGCAAAAGTGCGCCAAGAATCTAAGAACGAAGGCTCTCCAGAAGATTTCTTTTCAACTTGACCTCTCGGCTCTTGTTTCCATAAGGAGATGACATTCAGTAGCAGCGTAATAATCGCTGCAGCTTGAATGACTTGAATTAATTTGCCAGGGCTAAATTCATTTAAAGCCAAACCAAATATCAACGCACTCACAATCATGCCAAGCAGCTGCATGACGTACATCAACCCAACTACTTTAGGCTGATCAACTTCAGGAGCTAGATCTGTCGCTAGAGCCAAGCCTACTGTCTGCGTAATATGAATGCCAGCACCTACCAGCAAAAATGCCAGGCCAGAGGCAGCCCAACCAATCCAAACTGGTGCTTGCGCAGATTGTCCAGCGCCCGATAAAACCAGCAATGCGAACGGCATAATGGATAGTCCGCCAAATTGAACTAGCGTGCCCATCCAGATAAAGGGCACTCTTCGCCAACCAAACGCAGATTTATGGTTATCCGAACGAAAGCCTATGAGGGCTCTAAAAGGGGCAAAGATGATTGGCAATGAAATCATCACCGAAACAATCGAAGCTGGCACATGCAGCTCGACAATCATCACGCGGTTTAAGGTACCCACTAGTAAAACCAATGCCATCCCTGAGGAGGCCTGAAAAAGCGAGAGTCTTAGTAATCTTGATAGAGGTAAGTCATCTGAAGCAGCATCCGCAAAGGGAAGATATCGAGGTCCAAGATTAGACCAGGACTGCATGAGCATTTTTGTCACTCGCTTCATGTAATAAATTCTACCTTAGTGGCCTAGAAATATATATGAAGTAATGCTGGTGGTTTTTATGTAAATGTAGAAACTAAAAAGGCTGGTGTTAAGCCAGCCTTGATAGTGGTCTAAAGCGTTTTACTTTTTAACCGGTGCCGCGGGTGCCGTTGCTACTGCCGCCGTCTTGGCGCCACCCTCTAAGAAACCACTAACCCAAGTTGTATGAGTCAAGATTGCTAAGTGCACACTAAAAGAACCGATTGCCACTGCTGCTAGCATGATCGGAACTCCAACTGTAGGCTTCACTACCGTCCACATTTTTCCGTAAATCATATTGATCTCCCTTTTCCTTATTTAAGCCAAGGCGAATAAATATAAGCAAGCAAATGTGCTAGTGCTGCAATCATCCCAAAAAACTGGGTCCCCTGAATCAGATTCCGATGCAACTCCTCTGATTGTTCCTCCGTCAGGCCGGTAAGGCTCATTTTTCCATCTGACATAGTTTGCGTCTCCCTATAGAAAAGACTAACTAAACGTGCAACCCCGCACGCAGGGTAGTGACCAAAATCACTGTTTCCAATTACTACATGTGTAATCTATTAAATACACTTAAAAATGTCAAGGTTAATGTACATTTTTAAGTTGGAAATAGAAATTTTTATATAAAAATCAATTACTTATATAAATAATTAACTTCTAATTGATTTTTAAATGTTGTAAAAATATATACAAAATTAGTATTTACCCTAATATAAAAATCGGCAAGATTTCTATACCGATAAATGCCTACCCATGGCAATTAGCCATAACTTTGTAACGATGGGGGAAGGACTTGCAGCCGCACTTCGTAAATCTGAAGCTAAGCTGCGTGACTATTCTCTGAAGTAACGATTCGTTGGGCTAAAGCCAACAATGAATATCAAGAAGTCTTGAGATATTTACCAAATGCAAATACTGAGTTTGGACCTAAGCGTGGCTTGGTCTTCTTCAACGCTTTCTTCTTTTGTGGAGCAGCTAAAACTTGAGTAGATGAACTAGGTTTAACGTGGTTAAAGCCTTTTGTACTTTGCTCAATGCTAATGGATGACTTTTGCAATGCCTCAGATAGCGTCATTTGCTGCATTTGAATACTCATGTGCTTATCGAGATCTGACCAAAACATGGAGCCCAAATCCTCACGGGCACTTTCATTTCCACCCATTAGGCATACAACGTCATACAAAGAAATATCATTTGGTTCTTTGCTCAAAGAGTAACCACCACCAGGGCCACGATGACTTCTGATCATCCCAGCAACCCTTAATTGAGAAAAGATAGTCTCTAAATAAGAATGAGACAGCTTGTGCCGATGACACATGAGCGGAATAGAAATGGCACGGCCATGGGCAGTATGGGCTGCAATATCCAATAGGATTTGGAAGGCAATTTTGCTTTTACTGGAGATTCGCATGCTTTCAATATACCTCTAATAGATCCAAAGTTAAACCCCCCACTATTTCAGCAGGGGTTTGTTTAGATCAAAAATCTAGCCAGAGTAAAAAAGGTCATTCCCAATAATATGGTCGCCAAGATACTGTTGGTGACCAAAAATCCAATCGCCCCACCAATAGCTCCAAATAGTTGGGGTGAATGCAGGTTTAATTCAAATAGTTGTGTTGCTGGATCTTTTACAAACAATACATCCGGAAGAACAATCGCAATCAGCGCAGCAGTAGGTGCATAGCGCAAGAACTCATGAACAGTTCTGGGAATGGGAAATTTGGAGCCCGCCAAAAGAAAAGAGCCTCTGCTCAGTATGCTAACTAGCATCAGGCCAAAAAAAGCAATCCATAGGTCCACTGTATTCATACGCTCTTCTTTTGAGATTGTTTATCCACCAGTACTGCAGCCATCACGCCAGCAATCACTGAGCAAACAATCGTTAAGCGATATGGCAGATTGATTGTTAAGACGCAAGTAACAGCCGCGGTTAATGCTGAGATAACAGCAGTCTTATGTTTGATCGCAGGAATGATCAAGGCGATCAATGCGAGAGGTCCAGCAAACCCAAGCCCCCAAGAGCTCGGGATGTAAGACCCACCAAAAATAGCAATTAATGCACCGACCTGCCAAAAAAACCAATGCGCTAAAACCATTCCCATGAAATAGAGCAGCTGAACCTGGCTCCCTTGAGGATTTTCTGGTGATGGAAACTTTTCTATGAATTTCGCAAAACTCATATCGGTGTTTAGACCTCCAATACCCAACCTTTGCCAGAAAGAATAACGTTGGAAGTGAGGCTGAAGGACGGCGCTAAAAATAACAAAGCGAGACATCACAATGAATGCCGTTAGCCAAACAGTCCAAAAAGGATAATCTCCAGCAAGCAATGGCATCACTGCCAACTGTGACGACCCAGCATAGACCAGCATATTGAACCAAAATGTATTTGCCGGGCTAAGTCCAGCGCTGAGCAAACTAATACTCGTGACTAACGACCAAGCAATGATGCCCGGAGATGACTCGAGCATCACTTTGCAGCCCTGAATAAAAGGGGGTTGTTGGAAAAATTTCAAAGGGGTTAATGCTTTTTTAGTGGATTGGATAGTGGCTCAGTCGCGAGTTTCTATTCCCACTCAATCGTTGCAGGTGGCTTGCCACTGATGTCGTACACCACTCGATTGATGCCACGCACTTCATTGATGATGCGATTGGAAACTCTACCTAATAACTCATGAGGTAAATGTGCCCAGTGCGCCGTCATAAAGTCTTGTGTTTGAACTGCTCTGAGCGCAACAACATATTCGTAGGTTCTGCCATCGCCCATCACACCAACCGATTTGACTGGGAGAAAAACTGCAAAGGCCTGACTTGTTAAGTCATACCAAGACTTTTGGCTAATCTCATCAATGGTGTTGCGTAATTCTTCAATAAAGATTGCGTCAGCACGTTGCAAGAGACTTGCAAATTCTTCCTTCACTTCGCCCAATATACGCACACCTAGACCTGGGCCTGGGAATGGATGGCGATAAACCATCTCACGTGGCAAGCCCAATGCCACGCCGAGTTCACGTACTTCATCTTTGAAGAGCTCACGCAATGGCTCTAGCAACTTGAGGCGCATATCCTCTGGCAAGCCACCTACGTTGTGATGGCTCTTAATGGTATGCGCACCCTTTTTACCTTTACCAGCAGACTCAATCACGTCCGGATAAATAGTGCCCTGGGCAAGCCACTTGGCATTCTGAATCTTGCCAGACTCGCTCTGGAAAATTTCTACAAATTCTTTGCCGATGATCTTGCGCTTTGCTTCAGGATCAGAAACGTCTGACAACTTACCCATAAAGGTATCTTTTGCATCTACTCGAATCACTTTGACGCCGAGATTGCGGGCAAACATCTCCATGACCATGTCGCCTTCGTTCAAACGCAATAGACCGTGGTCAACAAACACACAAGTTAATTGATCACCAATCGCACGATGAATCAGAGCGGCAGCAACGCTGGAGTCAACGCCACCTGATAAACCAAGTATGACTTCTTCATCACCTACTTGCTTACGAATGTTCTCAACAGCTTCGCTGATGTAATCACCCATCACCCAGTCAGGCTTGCATTTGCAAATCTCATGCACAAAGCGCTCAATGATTGCAGTACCTTGGATAGTATGCGTAACTTCTGGATGAAATTGGAATGCATAAAAGCGGCGATCTTCATCTGCCATTCCAGCGATAGGACAAGACTCTGTAGAAGCCATCAACTTAAAGGCTGGAGGCATAGTGGTGACAGAGTCACCGTGGCTCATCCATACCTTAAGAATGCCATGTCCTTCGCTAGTAGAAAAATCCTGAATACCTTTGAGCAAATTAGTATGGCCATGAGCACGCACTTCTGAGTAACCGAATTCACGGGCCTTACCTAGTGACTCTGCAGAAGCTACTGCGCCACCCAATTGGGTTGCCATCGTTTGCATGCCATAGCAAATACCCAATACAGGCACACCTAATTCAAAAACAATTTGAGGGGCCCGAGGGCTACCAGCTTCTGTTACCGAGCTTGGACCGCCAGAAAGGATGATTCCTTTACCGCCCTGCTCTTGGATAAATTTGCGAATGAATTCTGGATCACAATCGTAAGGATGGATCTCTGAATACACTCGTGCATCACGCACACGCCTAGCAATTAATTGAGTTACTTGTGAACCAAAGTCGAGAATCAGTATTTTGTCGTGCACGAAAGAAACAGCCTTAATCAATGTGGTAATTGGGCGCTTCCTTGGTGATCTTCACATCATGAACGTGTGACTCGCGTACACCGGCTGAAGTGATTTCCACAAAATTGGCTTTTTCATGTAACTCGTCAATCGTTTTGCAACCGAGGTAACCCATCGAGGAACGAATGCCTCCAGTGAGTTGATGCAAGATTGCGAGAACGCTGCCTTTGTATGGCACTTGACCTTCAATGCCCTCTGGAACGAGCTTCTCTGCATTGGCAACGATATCGTTCTGGAAGTAGCGATCTGCGGAACCATCAGCCATCGCGCCCAAGGAGCCCATGCCACGATAACTCTTGTATGAGCGTCCTTGATACAAGAATACTTCTCCAGGGGCTTCTTCGGTACCAGCAAACATACCACCCATCATGACAGAGCTTGCGCCAGCAGCGAGTGCTTTTGCAACATCACCGGAGTAACGTACGCCACCGTCTGCAATTAATGGAATGCCCGTGCCTTTGAGTGCATTAGCAACATTCACGATCGCTGTGATTTGGGGAACACCAACACCTGCAACAATTCGAGTAGTACAAATTGAGCCAGGGCCAATGCCTACCTTCACACCATCAGCGCCATGATCAGCTAAAGCTTTAGCTGCATCTCCAGTAGCGATATTGCCACCAATCACCTGAACATGAGGGAAAGTTTTCTTGACCCATTTAACGCGATCTAAAACACCTTGACTATGACCGTGCGCAGTATCCACGACGATCACGTCAACGCCTGCACGAACTAAAAGTTCAATGCGCTCATCATTATCTGGACCAACGCCAACCGCCGCACCCACGCGCAGCTTACCTTCGCTGTCTTTGCAAGCATTAGGATGTTCGGTAGCCTTAAGAATATCTTTAACCGTAATTAAGCCGCGTAATTCAAATTTGTCATTGACAACTAAGACGCGCTCTAAACGATGTTGACTCATCAAGCGTTTTGCTTCCTCTAATGAGCAACCCTCTTTAACGGTTACTAAACGCTCACGTGGAGTCATCTTGGTTTTTACTGCAGCATCTAAGTCTTCTTCGAAGCGCAAATCGCGATTGGTAATAATGCCAACCACTTCTTTGCCAACCAATACTGGGAATCCAGAGAAACCATGTTCACGAGAAAGTTGAATTACTTGACGCAGAGTAACTTCTGGCGCAATCGTAATTGGATCACGCAGAACACCAGATTCGTAACGCTTTACTTTTGCCACTTCGCGCGCTTGTTCAGCTGGTGTTAAGTTTTTATGAATGATTCCAATGCCACCTTCGCTGGCCATAGCAATTGCCAAACGACCCTCGGTCACAGTATCCATAGCAGCAGATACGAGCGGTGTATTAAGAGAAATTTCTCGAGTTAACTTACTTGCCAGACTGGCATCTCGAGGGAGTACCGAAGAATAGGCCGGTACGAGGAGCACATCGTCAAAAGTGAGTGCTTTTTGAATGAGTCGCATGCAAAACCCCTAGTCGCAAAAACAGATTATAGCCTCCTAGCCTTTCTTTTAGCTGCGGCAGCCTGGAATTTAGCATCCTGGTTCTGATTGGCCTTCTTGCGCCTAACGCTCTTAGGGTCGATTAATAGAGGGGAATAGAGCTCTAGACGATCCCCCGAGTAAATTGGGCTATCCCAGTCCTTGCGCTTCCCAAAGACCCCAAAACAGCCCTTTCTAGCAAGAGCGGGATCGTCCTGACCGGCTACAATGCCCGCCCTCATTAAAGCCAAACCTACGGTGGGAATCTCACCATCATGCAAAATTAACTGAAAAGGGCGCAGAACTGGTTCACCCTTCCTGGCATCACATAGCAAGAGATCTAGGCTAAGGCTTGCCATCAAGATCCTCCGCCCTTTTCACAAAGCAATCGATGAAGGTCCCGGCAATATGACCAAAAACGGGGCCGATGATCTTATCCAGGATGGCGCTCTTGAATTCCCAGTGGAGCTTAAATTCGACTTTGCAGGCGTCTTCACGCAGGGGAATGAAATTCCACTGCCCTGAAAAATGCTTAAAGGGGCCATCTACAAAGACCATATCGATGGTTTCTGGGCGGTGATTGATATTTCGGGTATGAAAGAACTGATTAATACCCTTGAAATTGATATTGATTTTGGCATCTAGAACGGTCTCAGTCTGTTCAAAAATTTCTACCCCGCCGCACCAAGGCAAAAACTCAGGATACCGAGCCACATCAGTCACTAAGCCATACATTCGGTCGGCTGATTGGCCAATTAAAACGGTCTTGTGGACGTCTGCCATAATCGATCTTGGAAGCTAAATAACTATGAGTATCGTCGATAACAAAAAAGCTTTCTTCGATTATTTTATCGAGGAACGCTTCGAGGCAGGACTTGTTCTGGAAGGCTGGGAAGTCAAAGCCATCCGCGCAGGCCGCGTGCACATTAAAGAAGCGTATGTTGTCATTCGCAAGGCGGAGCTTTTCCTGATCGGCTGCCATATCACCCCCCTGCTTTCAGCATCTACTCATATCGTTCCAGAGAGCACTCGCACCAGAAAACTTCTACTTAATGCCATTGAGATTCGCAAGTTGATTGGCAAGGTCGAGCAAAAGGGCTATACCCTAGTCCCGCTAAACCTCCATTTCTCCAAAGGGAATGTGAAGTGCGAAATTGGACTAGCCAGAGGTAAAAAACAGCATGACAAACGCGCTGCCACCAAAGAGCGGGAATGGGAAGTTCAAAAGGGTCGCATTGCAAGAGGCGATTTAAACGCCTAGTAGGTCAAGAACTGGGGTAGACTGCCCACAGCGTCAATATCTGAGCATATATGCACTTTTATAGTGCAATACAGCACCAAGCAGCTTCAAATCCCCAAATCCAGTTTTTTTAAAGGCATTAGTTTTAGAACTATGAAATTGCCTTTTGATGAAATGCTCGACGCTGCAGGTAAAGCGCGTCCCCACTACCAAATTTTTCATAATTGGTTAAAGCAGCAAAGCGATTCCCTTATGGGTCTGAAGCGTGCTGAGGCAGATCTCATCTTTAGACGAGTGGGCATTACTTTCGCAGTCTACGGTGATGACCTTGGGGCAGAAAGAACTATTCCGTTTGATCAGGTACCCCGTATCTTTACTGCCAAAGAATGGGGGCAACTAGAAGCTGGTTTGCGTCAACGTGTTAAAGCACTCAATCGATTTATCTATGATGTGTATCACGATGAAGAAATCATCAAGGCAGGCATTGTTCCGGCTGAACAAATTTATAACAATGCGCAATACCGTCCAGAAATGCGCAACGTTAGTGTGCCACGCGATATCTACGCACAAATTGCCGGCATTGATATTGTTCGTGCTGGTGAAGGTGAGTTCTATGTATTAGAAGATAACTTGCGTGTTCCATCTGGCGTGTCATACATGGTTGAAGATCGCAAGATGATGATGCGGCTTTTCCCGGATCTCTTTCAAAAATATCGCATTGCTCCTGTTGAGCACTACCCAGATCTTTTATTGGAGTGCTTGAAATCGGTGAAGCCCAACGATATTAAGAAACCAAACGTGGTAGTTCTAACACCAGGGATGTATAACTCTGCATACTTTGAGCACAGCTATCTTGCGCAACAAATGGGGGTTGAACTCGTAGAAGGCAAAGATTTGTTTGTAAAGAACGAACAAGTCTTTATGCGGACAACTCAAGGCCCCGAGAGAGTAGATGTGATCTATCGCCGTGTAGATGATGACTTCTTAGATCCACTTGCGTTCCGCTCCGATTCCACTCTAGGGGTTGCAGGGCTTTTGTCAGCGTATCGCGCTGGGAATGTGACGCTAGCCAATGCAATTGGTACTGGCATTGCTGATGATAAATCGATCTACCCATACGTCCCAGAAATGATTGAGTTTTATCTTGATGAAAAACCGATTCTGAATAATGTACCGACCTTTCAATGTCGTAAGACTGATGATCTTGCCTATACCTTGGCTAATTTAGAAAAGCTCGTTGTAAAACTCACCCATGGTGCAGGCGGATATGGAATGTTAGTTGGACCTGCATCTACTAAAGCTGAGATCGCAGAATTCAGAAAGCATTTAATTGCTAATCCCGATAAATATATTGCCCAACCCACTCTAGCACTCTCCACCTGCCCCACTTTTGTCGAGTCTGGCATTGCCCCAAGGCATATTGATTTGAGACCTTTTGTCCTCTCTGGCAAAACCATCAAGATGGTGCCAGGCGGATTAACTAGGGTTGCCCTCAAAGAAGGTTCTTTGGTTGTGAACTCCTCCCAAGGCGGCGGAACTAAAGATACCTGGGTACTAGAAGCGTAAGAGGGATAAGAAAAACATGTTAAGTCGTACCGCTGATTGTCTCTACTGGATGGCCCGCTATACCGAGCGCGCAGAAAATACTGCCCGCATGCTCGACGTTAATCATCAAACCTCTCTACTGCCACAACCTAAAGAGTTCCTTGAGCAAAGCTGGAAGAAGTTGCTCACTATCTCCAAGCTGGAAGATGCTTTTCTGAGTAAATATGATGTCGTGAATCGTGAGAATGTTTTGGATTTCATGATTTATGAAACTAGCAATCCATCGAGCATTGTTTCTTGCCTTTACGCTGCCCGTGAAAACGCCCGTGTGATTCGCGGCAAAATTACTTCTGAAGTTTGGGAAACCCAAAATACTACTTGGCTAGAGTTACAACGCATTCTGGAGGCAAGACATCAAGCTGACCATAGCAGACTACTTGAGTGGGTAAAACACCGCTGCCACCTTTTCAGAGGGGTGCTGCATGGCACTATGCTAAAAAATGAAGCCTTCTACTTTATTAATGTGGGAACGCTCCTGGAAAGAGCTGACAATACTGGCCGTATTCTAGAAAACAAATATGAAGATCAAGCAGCACTGAAAGTCCTCAACCCCAAGAAAGGCTCTGATGAGGGTACCGATGGTCAGTTCTTTGATTTCTATCACTGGGCTGCACTACTGCGTTCCGTTTCTGCTTTTGAGATTTATCGTCAAATCTATTCTGATCAAGTAAGCCCTCAGCAGGTTGCTGAGCTACTGATTTTCAATAAACAAATGCCACGTTCATTGGTATGTTGTGTCAACGAACTCATTCCCTTGATTTCTGAAGTGAAGAACCAACAATCGAAAGAGATTGAACGTTTATTGGGTAAGCTTAAGGCTAGTCTAGACTTCTCCGATATTGATGAAGTCTTTGAGCAAGGTTTAGAGGAATTCATTGAAGTCTTTCTAGAGCGCATCAACCATATCGCCGATGAGTTTAGTAATGCTTATCTCATCCCATTAGCAACTAACTAAGAGTTAGTAAAACATGCGCTTAAAAATTCGCCATCGTACTGAATACCGCTATGAGACTCCCGTACGTTATTCCATCCAGGAATTACGTCTGACGCCACCATCCATTAAAGGTCAAGAGATTCATAAATGGAAGGTGAGCACACCCATTAAATCTACAAGCTCAATCGATACTTTTGGCAATGTGTGCAACGTATTTGTTCAAGAGAGTCCTTACACCTCAATGATGATTGAAGCTGAGGGGGAAGTGCACACCCAAGATGCTTTTGAGTTTATTGATGATGCAAAGGCGGTTTCGCCCTACTACCTTTTACAGCAAACCCATTTGACCGAACCTACCGAAGAGATGCTGAAATATTTTTCAGCTAGCCTTCCAAAGACAAATTCTGTGGACGAGATCTTAAAACTAGCTGCTGCGGTCCAAAAAACCATTGAATATTCGCCAGGGCAAACAAACTTTGCGACTACTGCTGCTCAATCGTTTGCCATGAAATCAGGTGTATGCCAAGATCATGCCCACATCATGCTCGGACTATGCCGCGCATCTAACATCCCAGCCCGCTATGTCAGTGGATATTTCTTTGCTGAAGAGTCGCCCAATCTTGCGAGCCATGCTTGGATTGACTTTTGTAGTGATATTGATCAGGGTATTTGGGTCAGTGTTGATATCACCCATGCATGTCTGGTGGATTCACGCCATATTCGATTGGCTATTGGCCGCGATTACTACTCTGCAGCACCTGTCAAAGGCGTTCGCTCTGGCGGTGGTGGGGAGGAACTGAGTGCCAGCATCTCCATCCAACAACTAGCCTAGCAGCTCTATCGAGATAATTAAGGGATAATTTCAGCAATGATGAATAAGGGCTAGGGTATGACTTACTGTATTGGACTTTGTTTAAAAGACGGCTTGGTTTTTCTCTCCGATACCCGCACCAATGCTGGTGTAGATCAAATCGGCACCTTCAGAAAAATGAGCATTTTCCAAAAGAATAATGATCGTTTCTTTGTAATGATGAGCGCCGGCAATCTAGCTATTACTCAGTCTGTTAAAGAAATACTGCTACAAGGACAGTTTTTTAAAGGTAAAAATCTCTGGACTGCCAAAAACTCGTACGAAGCAGCAGTGGTTGTGGGCGATGCCATCAAGCAGGTTTATGACCGTGATCATCTTGCCCTTGAAAAAGCTGGTCTTGAATTTAATTGCAATATGATTTTTGGTGGCCAGGTAAAAGGTGAGGCCCCACGTCTATTTAATATTTACTCCGCCGGTAACTTTATTGAGGCTACCCCCGAAACCTGCTACTTCCAGATTGGCGAGTCCAAATATGGCAAACCAATTTTGGATCGCGTACTCAATTTCACTACACCACTAAACCTAGCAACTAAGTGCGCCTTGATTTCTATGGACTCCACCCTGAAAAGTAATATTTCAGTTGGATTGCCTTTGGATATGCTGGTTTATGAAAAAAATTCCCTCAAGGCTACTAAGCTTGTCACCCTGGATGATAGAAACCCCTATTTCGCCATGATTCATCAATCCTGGGGCGAGAAGCTGCGTGAGGCCTTTAATTCGATTCCTGAGCCTAGCTGGAGCGGCGTCAATAAATCGAGCGCTATCTCTATTCCTGCCAAGAAAATAGGGGCTGTGCCAATTAACCATCCACCATCAAAATCGCGCCCAAAGACTACGACCAGCAAAACTGCCAAGAAAGCAGAAATTAAAAAGGTAGTGGCTAAGAAAAAGTAAATTGAGTTGCCCCAATAAAAAAGCCTAGATTCAATCTAGGCTTTTTTACTACTATCAGATACTATAATTGGCTTAGGCTTTTAAACTCTTGCCCAACATTTCCCAGGTCTCGACTACGCTGTCTGGATTCAATGAGATGGAAGTAATGCCCTTCTCTACTAGCCAACGTGCAAAGTCTGGATGATCTGATGGGCCTTGGCCGCATATACCCACGTACTTGTTTTGCTTACGGCAAGCATCAATAGAGCGCGCAATCATAAACTCCACTGCTGGGTCACGCTCATCAAAGTCAATTGCAAGCAATTCCATACCGGAGTCGCGATCCAAGCCCAGGGTAAGCTGAGTCATATCGTTAGAGCCAATCGAGAAGCCATCAAAATACTCGAGAAATTGATCAGCCAAAATGGCGTTCGATGGAATCTCGCACATCATGATGAGGCGCAAGCCATTAACACCACGTTTGAGGCCAAACTTTTCCATCATATCGATCACACGCTTCGCCTGATTGATAGTGCGAACAAATGGAACCATGATCTCAACGTTATCAAGGCCCATATCCTCACGCACGCGCTTCATCGCTGCGCACTCAAGAGCAAAGGCTTCACCAAAATCCTCGGATACATAACGTGATGCGCCACGGAAGCCTAGCATTGGATTTTCTTCATCGGGCTCGTAGCGTGAGCCGCCAATCAACTTCTTGTACTCATTGGACTTAAAGTCTGACAGGCGCACGATCACCGGCTTTGGATAAAAAGCGGCTGCAATCGTTGCTACACCCTCAACTAACTTGTCTTCATAGAACTGGCGCGGGCTAGCATAACCACGAGCCACACTCTCCACTGCGCGCTTGAGATCTCGATCAATATTTGGATACTCCAGAACTGCACGCGGATGAACACCAATGTAGTTGTTAATGATGAACTCCAGACGGGCAAGGCCTACACCTGCATTGGGAATTTGGCAGAAATCAAATGCCAACTGAGGATTACCAATATTCATGGTGATCTTCACTGGAATCTCTGGCAATACGCCGCGAGATACTTCAGTCACTTCAGTCTCGATTAAGCCATCGTAAATATGACCTTCATCACCTTCAGCACAAGAAACCGTCACCATCATGCCATCCTGCAAATGCTCGGTAGCATCACCGCAACCCACAACTGCAGGTACACCTAACTCACGCGCAATAATCGCAGCGTGGCAAGTACGTCCACCACGGTTAGTAACAATGGCAGAGGCGCGCTTCATGACCGGCTCCCAGTTAGGGTCCGTCATATCAGCAACTAATACATCGCCAGGCTGAACGCGATCCATTTCGCTTGGGTCACGAATAATTCTGACGGGGCCAGCACCAATCTTTTGACCGATCGCACGGCCTTTTGCCAATACCTTTGAGCTACCTTTGAGTTTGTAGCGCATCTCGACTTGGCCAGCCGCCTGGCTCTTCACAGTCTCAGGACGGGCTTGCAGAATATAGATACGGCCATCCTGGCCATCTTTACCCCACTCGATATCCATTGGACGACCGTAGTGCTTCTCAATGATCACTGCGTATTTAGCCAACTCGGTGATATCAGCATCTTCCAAAGAAAAACGATTGCGCTTTTCTGGAGTCACATCGACTGTTTGTACTTTCTCAGCAGAGCCCTTAGGTGCAAATTGCATCTGAATGAGTTTAGAACCCAAAGAGCGACGAATGATTGCTTTTTTATCCTGGGCTAAGGTAGTTTTAAATACATAAAACTCATCAGGGTTTACCGCACCCTGAACCACTGTCTCACCCAAACCGTAGCTTGAAGTGATAAAGACTACATCTTCAAAGCCTGATTCAGTATCTAAAGTAAACATCACGCCGGCAGCGCCAAGGTCGGAGCGAACCATGCGCTGAATACCAGCAGATAAGGCTACTTCAGCATGGGCAAAACCCTTGTGCACCCGGTAAGAGATTGCGCGGTCGTTATAAAGAGAGGCAAATACTTCGCGGATCTTCTTTAAAACATCGTCAATACCTTCAACGTTCAAGAATGTTTCTTGTTGTCCAGCAAAAGAAGCATCTGGCAAATCTTCTGCAGTAGCAGATGAACGCACAGCAAATGAACCTTTACCAGAATCATCCAATACGGCAAACCCCTTGCGAATTTCTTCTTCAAGCTTTGGCTGAAATGGTGCAGACTCAATCCAGTTACGGATTTCAGCACCAGCTTCAGCTAATGCGCGTACATCATCAATATTCAAACCTTCTAGACGCTTTTGAATGCGCTCTGTTAGGTTGTTATGCGTTAGAAAATCACGAAATGCCAATGCAGTAGTGGCAAAACCAGTTGGCACTCGCACTCCTGTTGAAGCCAGCTGAGAAATCATCTCACCCAATGAAGCGTTCTTACCGCCGACAGATTCAACATCTGTCATACGAAGTTGCTCAAAAGGCAAAACATAGGCATCTGCCACACTGCTATTTTGTTGCTGTTGGTTGGACATAAAATACTCTCTAAGGATAGGAAAACTGGTCAGGCAGCCACTCAAAATGGGGCATACTTCAATAAATCCTATTGTAGTGCTGACCCCGACCCCTTAGGCCAAATCCATGTCTACCGAAATCCGTATTGTTTTTATTGTTTCCGACGGAACCGGCATTACCGCCGAGAACTTCAGCCAATCGATTTTGGCCCAATTTGAGGCCAGTTTTAAGCACATCCGCATCCCTTTCGTGGATAGCGTCGATAAGGCTCATGATGCCGTTAGCAGCATTAACCAGGCATTCAATAAATATGGGGTACAGCCTATCGTATTCACTACTTTGGTGAATACGGAACTCAACAATATTGTCGCTAAGGCGAATGGCCTTATTTTGGATATGTTCCAAACTTTTGTGGCGCCACTAGAGGCTGCCTTGGGCTTGAAATCTACTCACGCCATGAACCGGCTGCACCACAATGCCGATACCGACGCCTATAAAAATCGTATCGAAGCCATCAACTACTCCTTAGCTCACGATGATGGGCAATCCAATCAAAATCTTGCGGATGCTGATGTGATTCTAGTTGGCATCTCACGAGTTGGAAAAACACCGACCAGCCTTTACTTAGCAATGCAATATGGATTGAAAGCCGCAAACTATCCACTGATCCCCGAAGATTTTGAACGCGGCCAATTGCCTAAAGACTTAGTGCCGTTCCGGCAAAAGATTTTTGGCCTCATGATTGATGCTGAGCGACTTTCAGAGATTCGCAACGAACGTCGTCCGGGCAGCAATTACGCCAAACTCGAAAACTGTCGCTATGAAATTAATGAGGCGACTGCGATGATGAGAAAGCAATCCATTCCCTGGGTTTTAACAACGAGTAAGTCGATTGAAGAAATTGCGACTACCGTTTTACAGGCCATCAAATCCGATAAAACAATACTGGGTTAGTTTTACTTAGCTGCGCCTGATACGCATCGTCTCAAATAAACAGACGGCTGCCGCGGTAGAAACGTTGAGGGATTCAACTCGTGGGTCAATTGGAATAGAGACCCCTTTAGCCTGGGCGAGAAGATCTTCAGAAACCCCTTGCCCCTCGCTACCCATAATCCAGGCAACTGGGTGGAGTAAATCTTTTTTGAGTGAGAAGAGTTCTTCTTCTGCATCTGCAGTGGCTGCTAGCATCGGCGCAGTTACTGCACTCAGTACTTGTTGATTAGACCAACCCTCATATAAGTCCAATAAGCGATGTGCACCCATCCCAGCACGCAGAACTTTGCTTGACCACAAATGCGCACAACCTGTTATAGCAATGACTTGAGTAAAGCCTACGGCTGCAGCAGTACGCATTATCGAACCCACATTACCGGCATCCTGAATACGATCTAAGATGAGAACATCGCCATCCAATGTTGCGATCGATTGTGGCGGAGTCAAATAAGCTTTTGGAAGATCTAGTAGACCCGCAATATGTGGCGCATTCACAAGATCACTTAATAAATCCCATAAGGCGCTATCCAGTTGATAAACTTTGGAATCTGGACATATTTCTATATGCTTATAGACGGCCTGCGAGATTTCTACATTCTGAAGACCACGCTCAGAGGTAAGGAGGGTCTTCAAAGCAGAATCACCAACCCAAGTCTGCACAAGATGAATACCTTCTAACAAAGCCTGACCGCTAGCCAGTCTTGCTTTCTGCCCTTTAGAACCGGTTGCTTGGAGATTACGAATCTCCTTAAATAAAGGATTCTCTTTGGAGGTAATGAGGTCAAAGTTCATCTTAGTTCACCATACCCTCAAGAACTTTTCGTACAGGTGAAAAACTTCTACGATGCTCATCACAGATACCAAACTCCTTTAAAGCTGCAAAGTGAGCTTCAGTTGGATAGCCCATGTGTTGCGCAAATCCATATTGTGGATAGCGATTGTGCAATTCTTGCATCTGGCGATCACGCGTTACTTTTGCAATGATAGATGCTGCCGAAATCACCTGCTCTTTAGAGTCACCTTTGATGATTGCTTCAGAGGGTATTGGTAACTCAGGGCAACGATTGCCATCAATCAGCGCCTTGTCTGGCCAGGAGCCCAGTCTGCCGCTTAAATCTTCAACGGCACGACGCATCGCTAACATCGTGGCTTGCAAAATATTAATATCATCAATTTCTGCAGGACTTGCTTCCCCAAGACCCCAGGCTTTTGCCTTTTCCATGATCTGTTCATAGAGAAATTCTCGACGCGCAGGAGTCAGCTTCTTGGAGTCTTTTAAACCTGCGATTGGATTCATAGGATCGAGCACTACTGCCCCTGCCACTACCGATCCAACAAGTGGTCCACGTCCTGCTTCATCAACACCACAGACCCAAATCAGGCTCACGAATTGACTCTTTTCAGACGACTATTTGCAATGGTTTGAGCAACTGCTTGCGCAACCAAAAGGCCAGTTGGTCGGCGAAGTGTCTCGTGCATTTGTGCAAAGCGTGCTTTTAGCTCGGCAACTTTTTCCGGATGATCGAGCCATTCCTGTAATGCCTTGGCTAATTTTTGAGGAGTAGCATCATATTGCAATAGCTCAGGTACTACAAACTCACCACATAAGATATTGGGCAATCCTACATAAGGTAAATACCCTTGGCGCTTCATGATTTGCGCAGTAAGCCAGGGCACCTTATAAGAAATCACCATTGGCTTTTTCCATAAAGCTGCTTGTAAGGTGGCTGTGCCACTGGCAATCAGTACCACATCAGAGGCTTCTAATACTTCATCCGCCATACCATCAAGTAAATGAATCTGAATATCCGGATTTTTGGCTTTAGTCTTGATGAGGAGCTCTTCGAGTGGGGCGCGCAGTCTTGGTGTTGCTACCGGAATTAAAAAATGGAGCTTTTGACCCTTGAGCTGTTCTGCTAGCAACTCAATCGTTTCAAAAAATATCGGCGCTATCAGTTCAATCTCCGAACTACGACTACCTGGTAAAACGGCGATCACCGTTCCATCAAACGCATTGCCGGGAAGCTTTTGTATATTCGTAATTTTTTCTCGAGCCTGATTTACATTTGGCGCAAGTGGAATTTCACTTGCAAGAGGATGCCCTACATAGGTTGATGCCACACCTGCACGATCGTATATCTCAGTTTCGAATGGAAAAATACATAGCATTCGCTCGACAGCTTGAGAAATCTTCTTAATACGCCCTGCTCTCCACGCCCAAATTGAAGGAGAGACAAAATGTAAAGTTGGAATACCTGCTTTACGCAATTGCAGCTCAACGCCTAAATTAAAATCTGGCGCATCTATTCCTAAATAAACATCGGGGCGCCCCTCAGCCATCAGATTTTGGATGAGCTCTTTACGAAGCTTAAGAATGGCGGGAAGTTGTTGAATTGCCTCAACGTAACCCCGAACACTCAAGGTCTCCATCGGCCAATCAGAGCGCATACCCTCAGCTTGCATGCGAGGACCCCCAATGCCATAAACCTCTAAGCCAGCCATATGCGGAATTTGATTTAAAGCACTAAGTACTGGTGCAGCAAGTAAATCACCAGAGGGTTCGCCAGCCACACAAGCTAACTTAGACAAAGCAGAACCTTACCGAATGATGCCGCGCGTAGAGGCGGCAATGAAATCATGAAACTGGGTCAGTTTTTCTGTCGTAGCAGCATCGGTCGCATTTGCAGTAATCATTTTTTTGATTTCTACCTTAGCATCCTCAAAGCTTAGGCCATCTTTGTAGAGAACCTTATAGGCCTGACGTAATGCAGAAATTGTTTCGCTGGAGAACCCACGGCGCTTTAGACCCTCAACGTTAATACCGTGTGGAGTAGCCTTATCGCCAGCCGCAATGACAAACGGCGGAATATCTTGAACCAAAACAGAAGCCCCACCAAGCATGACATGCTGTCCAATACGGACAAATTGATGAACTCCAGACATGCCGCCCATAATGGCCCAGTCTTCCACTTGGACGTGACCTGCAATTTGAGCATTACTAGAGAAAATAGTGTGATTACCGACTTGGCAGTCATGTGCAATATGCACATAAGACATAATCCAGTTATCGCTACCAATACGAGTGATGCCAACATCCTGCGCCGTACCAGTGTGAATGGTTGTAAATTCTCGGATGGTATTTCGATCACCAATAATGAGTTGAGTAGGCTCACCACGATATTTCATATCCTGAGGAGCACCACCAATTGAGGCGAAATGTGCAAAATGATTATCTTTACCGATCGTCGTATAACCCTCGATGACGGTATGTGAGCCCACTTTTGTACCAGCGCCAATCTTTACATTGGGACCGATAACAGAATACGGGCCAATCTCAACATCGCCAGCCAGTTCGGCTTTGCTATCAACAACGGCTGATGCATGAATCCGATTCATTACGTACCTTTCGAACGAACTGCACAGGTAATATTTCCTTCGGCAGCAATCTCGCCATCTACAGTTGCCTGGACAGAAAATTTATAGATGCCAGCACGACCGCGCTCTAGCTTGGCAGTCATGATTAACTGGTCACCTGGCAATACTGGCTTTTTAAAACGCGCACCATCAATACCAGCAAAGTAATAGATAGCGTCTTCTGCACGCTCTTCTGAAAAAGTCAGCAAGGCAGCAGTCTGAGCCAAAGCTTCAATAATGAGAACGCCCGGCATTACTGGAAAATCTGGAAAATGCCCCTGGAAGAATGGCTCATTCATCGTTACATTCTTGAGAGCGGTAATCGTTTCACGAGGAGTAATTTCAAGCACGCGATCGACTAATAAAAACGGATAGCGATGCGGCAATAACTTCAGAATCTTATTGATATCGATCGCATTAGCTTTACTCATAAATTACCTGCTTAAAAGTGAATATTAAATTGCCAAGAGCCTTATGACTCTGAATGCTTGCTTTTATCCAACAAACGCAAGCGTTGACGTATTTTATCTAGGCCACGCAAAATGGCAGCATTTTTCTCCCAAGCACTGTGAGGCATCGAGGGGTAAACTCCCGTGAAATGCTGTCCTGGCTCAGTAATAGAGCGAATGATGGAGGTATTGCCCGAAACGGTGGTTCTATCGGCAATAGTAAGATGTCCTGCAAAATTGGCTGCTCCGCCAATGATGCAGGAATTACCAATTTTTGTGCTACCTGAAATAGCGGCGCATCCGGCAATTACACAGCACTTGCCTATAAGAACATTGTGAGCAATTTGTACTTGATTATCTATTTTTGTTCCAGCGCCAATCATGGTATCACTCATCGCACCACGGTCAATCGTAGTTGATGCACCAATCTCTACATCATCACCAATGACTACCCGACCAGTTTGCGGGATCTTGACCCACTCTCCACCGCTAGCAGAAAAATCTGGAGCAAATCCGAAGCCATCTGCGCCAATGACGGCACCACTGTGAATAATGCAGCGCTCGCCAATTTGAGTCTCATGATAAATAGACACCGATGGATAAATCAGCGTATCGCTTGCAATCTCGGCATTCATTGCGACGCTCGTATTACCTAAAATCGCCACACACTCACCTAGCTTTACTCCAGGGCCAATCTGCACAAAAGGGCCGATATGGCATGAAGCAGGAATCGTTGCTGTGGAATCTATTGCAGCACTTGAATGGACTCCTGGACTATATTTTGGCGCACTTGCTTTTGCAAAATACTGAGCGATTCTGGCAAAAGTTGCGTAAGGATTTTGAGAGACAAAGTAAACCCGTTTAGAGGTGTTCTCAGTCGGATTTGCCTGCAAGAACTCTAAATCAGCTTTATTAACAATCAATGCGCCCGCTGCGCTATCTCTCGCCTGCAGGCGATACAGCGGATTAGAAAGAAAGGAGATTTGGTTGGGCTGCGCCTGCTCTAGAGGGGCGAGTCCGATAAATGCTGTGGAGGCCTCCCCCACCAAGCTTGCTTGAAACTGTTCGGCCAGCTCAATGGCAGTAGGCATAAGTTTACTTTAGGCTATTTAAAACCCTGATGATTTCATCAGTAACATCAACCTTAGGATTAGCATAAGGAGGATCTTGGACGATGATATCTAATTTTTTTTGCTCGGCAACCTGTTTGAGCGCAATATTGGCCTTCTCAGCAATCTTGGCGCGGTCCTCAAAGTTTCTTTGGTTAAGGTCTTCTGTAAACTCACGTTGCTTACGTTGCAGTTCGCGATCTTGCTCAGCTAGATCACGTTGACGACGAATGCGCTCTGCTTCATTCATTACGGCAGCATCACGATCTAATTTTTCAGCTGCAGCTTTTATCTTTCCTGCGGCCTCTCTGATATCATTTTGGCGCTTAGAAAAATCTTTTTCAATTCTAGCCTGACTTTGTTTGGCAATATTAGATTCGTTAAACAGTTTGTCAACATTGACAGCGCCAATTCTCGTCCCTGCATCCTGAGCAAAAACTTGTGGTGCAATCATCGCCACTATTGCAGCAACTAAACTGATTTGAATGCATTTAGAAAAATGATAAAACTTCATAAAACTTTCCTCAAACAATTAAAACGCTGTACCGACCTGGAACTGTAAGCGCTGCACGTTAGCAGTTGGATACGGCTTATACGGAATACCGTAGCTAAACTTGAGCGGTCCCAAGGGTGAAATCCATGATATACCCAAACCGTAAGAATAACTCAAAACGAGATTGATATTTTCCCCAAAAGCATTACCGCCATCTATAAACGCAAAAGTACGCAATGTCTTATCAATTCCCGACCCAGGAACTGGAACGGTATATTCCACATTAGTGACGATTTTCGATTGTCCTCCCGTTGGCTGATTAATGCCAAGTGTCGTGTTGTAGAACTGTGGTCCAAGCGATCCGGGCGAATATCCACGGACCGAACCAATACCGCCAACATAGTAGTTTTTGGTAATTGGGAATGGATTATTTCCGTAGGCCTCACCATAACCAACCTCACCATTAAAGGACAGAATATTTCCTTTTGAGAATGAATGGTACTTTTGGTACTGCCCAAACAAACGATAGAAAGTCATATTGCCTGCGGGAGTACCTACCTCTGCAGTCAACTGCTGCAAAGAACCAGTCGACGGAATTAAGGCACTATCTCGACCATCACGAGACCAACCTGCAGTCAATGGAATATTATAAGTAGTTAGTGTTGCGGGATAGCCTGGTGGCGCGATGCCATAGCTTTGAGCATAGGTTAAATACGGTTGAGGAGTATTCGAAGAGGTTTGAATCTGATAAGCCTCAAGCCCCGTTCCAAAGAAAATTCGATCTACTTCAGTGTAAGGAACACCAAACTTAATGTTTGAGCCAACCGACTTAATTTGATAATTAGTATCGCCAACGTAATAAAGAGGCTTTGAAGACCGATAGAAAAGGTCGGTATAGCGACTAATACCATCTTCAGTGAAGTATGGGTCGTAATTTGATAGGGTGAGATTTTGATTAATCTTTCCTAAAGAAAAATTTAAACCAACTGCCGTACCAGTGCCAAATGCATTATCTTGATTAATACCTGCCGATAGAATTAACTTTTCTGTAGATGAAAAACCAGCACCAATCGTTACTGCACCAGTAGGCTTTTCAGTAACCTTCACTTTCACATCCACCTGATCCGGTGACCCAGGCACATCCTCTGTTGAGATATCGGTTTCCGTAAAGTAACCCATACGACCCAAGCGCTTTTTAGATAAATCGATCTTGTCACTATCAAACCAAGAGCTTTCAAACTGACGCATTTCTCGACGAATCACAATGTCACGAGTTTTTGCATTACCAGAAATGGCCACTTGACGAACATAGATACGACGTCCCGGATCAACTACCAAAGTTAAATCAACTTCCGCCTTATCACGTCGTATATCAGGTTGTGGATTAATGGTTGCAAAAGCATAACCATATGAACCTAAAATCTCAGCGATAGCCTTGGTACTCTCTGTCAACTTGGCAGAAGAAAAGATATCGCCAGGCTTTAAAGTAACCAACTGCATCAACTCAGCCTCTTTACCTAAAGCCTCGCCTGCGATACGCACATCTTTCACTGTGAACTTTTTACCCTCATTAATACTGATAGTAAGGTAAATGCCTTTTTTATCCGGAGTGATCGATACCTGGGTAGATTCGATTACGAACTCAAGATATCCGCGATTTAAATAGTAAGAACGAATTGCTTCTAGGTCAGCAGTCAGCTTTTGCTTGGAATACAAGTTATCTTTGCTATACCAAGATAACCAACCGCCAGTTTTAAGTTGCATCTCACCCTTGAGGGTACTCTCGCTAAAGGCCTCGTTACCAATGAAATTGACCTCTTGAATTTTGGCAACAGGACCTTCATCAATATTAAAATAGATGGCTACCTGATTACGCTCAAGCGGGGTAACTGTAGCTACTACTTCAGCTGCATACATACCCTTACTAACATACTGACGTTTTAGCTCTTGTTCGGCCTTATCAATTAAGGCCTTGTCATAAAAACGTGCCTCTGACACACCCACGGCCTTCAATGACTTTCTCACAATCTCTTGGTCAAACTCCTTCATTCCCGTAAATTCAATACGAGAAATTGTTGGGCGCTCTTCAACAATCACAATCAGAACGTTACCCTGAGCCTGAATTTGTACGTCTCTAAAAAAGCCAGTGCTATATAAAGCCCTAATTGCTTCCCCACCCTTATCTTCTGTGAAAGTATCTCCAACCTGCACAGACAGATAACTAAAGACCGTACCTGGCTCAACGCGCTGCAATCCCTCTACGCGAATATCTCTAACAACGAAAGATTCAGCTGCATATACATTCAAACTGAGTGCGGCAGAAATCACCAACAAAAGCTGGGCTAGCAGACGGGATGCGCTACGAAAAGGTGAGATCAGAAAGTTCAAGGCGAAAAATAGCGTTGTAAATCATTAAACAAGGCTAGCAGAGACAGGGAAATCAGCAGTAGAAAGCCCACTTTCTGGAACTGTTCTTGCACTGAAATCGATAGTCTCTTACCAGCGACTAACTCCCATGCATCATACAGTAGCTGACCCCCATCAAGCATCGGGAACGGGAGCAAATTGAGCAAGCCAATACTAATACTCATAAGTGCTAAAAATGCAAAAAAAGGTTGCCAACCAACCTGAGCAGACTTGCCCGCCATATCCGCAATACTGAATGGCCCCCCGAGCTGCTTTAAGGAGGTGTTTCCGGTAAACAGTCCAGCCATCAGCCTTACCGAGACCTTGGTAATAAGCCATACCCTCTCGGCTGCAAACCCGATAGCGTCAACCGGCCCCAATTTCAAGTCAGTCCACTCCGCCAGAGGCAGCGACTTAGGCAGAACACCAAGGGCTAATATGTGGTCATTTTCCGGGTTTGCCTGAGGCATATCCGAAGCCAAAAAGGTCTTAACGTAGCTATTACCAGAGGGGCTCTGCATTTCCAAGGAAAATCCAGATTCAGCGGTAAGGGCATCCAACAGAATCCAGCGCAAAGCATTCCAACTAGGCACGGGCTCAAATTCACCAGAAATGGGCACAGAATTTGAGCTCGGTAGACTCTGCCAACCAATCACACGATCGCCCTCTAAAACACCCAATTTAGCGGCCACTGAATTTTCAGGGGGCGCTTTCAGGATCGCAGGTAATTGTGGTGCACCAGAAATATAAATCACGGCGAATAAAACTACCGCTAAGAAAAAATTGGCGAATGGGCCAGCTGCAACAATCAAAGACCGCTGCCACAGCGGCTTGTAATCAAATGCTTCTAATTGGTCTGCAGCAGTAATCTTTTGCTGACGGTCTCGCCCATCTAGCAACTTCACATAACCGCCTAAGGGAATGGAAGCGAGAACCCACTCTGTTTTATTGTTCGCAATATAGGTAAACAAGGGTTTACCAAACCCAACCGCGAAGCGAAGTACACGTACACCACACAAGCGCGCTGCTAAAAAATGTCCAAACTCATGAAAACTCACGAGTACACCCAGGGTGACTAAAAATGCAGCAAGAGTAATAAGTGCCTGCAAATAAATTCCTAATGACTTTTTAAATTAAGAGTTGAAAGTTTTAATGAAATCACGCGTTACCGTTCTAGCTTGCGCATCAATCTCCAAAATAGATTCGATTGAGTCTGCGTTTGATACGGGTATAGCGCTGAGTGTTTTCTCAACTACATTAGGGATTTGCAAATAAGGCATGCCTTCATCCAAAAATGCTGCCACCGCAATCTCATTAGCTGCATTCAAAACAGTGGGCGCTGTGCCCCCTACTTTTGCAGCGGCAAATGCTAGAGACAAACAAGGGAAGCGAGCTAAGTCTGGCTCGTTAAAACTCAACGCCGCTAATTGGGTCAGGCTTAATGGAGCAACACCCGCATCAATTCGCTCGGGCCATGCTAAACCATAAGCAATTGGAGTACGCATATCAGGTTGACCTAATTGAGCAATCACAGAGCCATCTCGGTAGCGCACCATGGAATGCACTACGCTTTGCGGATGAATGAACACTTTAATTTTTTCTAAAGACAAGCCGAATAGCCAAAAAGCCTCAATCACTTCAAGACCTTTATTCATCATGGTTGCTGAATCAACGGAAATTTTTCTGCCCATTACCCAGTTTGGATGGGCGCAGGCTTGCTCAGGCGTAATACCCCCCAATTGATCCAATGGAGTATTACGAAATGGACCACCGGAAGCAGTTAACCAAAGCTCCTCAACACCCAAACCTGGTGATGGCGCTTTCGTATATTGGTTCGGTAGACACTGAAAGATTGCATTGTGCTCGCTATCGATGGGCAGCAACTCGCCGCCACCCTGTTTCATAGCTTGCATGAACAGATTGCCAGACATGACTAATGCTTCCTTGTTTGCTAGCAAGACTCTTTTACCTGCCTTAGCTGCAGCCAAGGTAGGCACCAAGCCTGCCGCGCCTACTATGGCAGCCATCACGGTGTCACACCCGGAGTCGGTCACTGCAGTTACTAAAGCCTGAGGGCCATAAAGCACTTGGGTATTGATGTTCTGATCGCGCAATAACTTCTCTAGACGAGCTGCTCCATCAGCGTCAGCAAGTACTGCAATTGCAGGCTTAAATTCTGCGCACTGCTGTGCCAATCGATCGACTTGTTTACTTGCCGTCAGTGCGACTACCTTAAACCGCTCCGGATGAGCGCGAATCACATCTAGCGTATTAACACCGATAGAACCGGTAGATCCCAGAATAGCAACTTGCTTTATTGTCATCAGACGAATCCCGCCAATAATGCTGCAATCGGCATAGCTGGAATTAAAGCATCTACCCGATCAAGGACACCGCCATGTCCCGGCAATAACTGACTACTGTCTTTCACTCCAGCTAAACGTTTTAACTGAGACTCAAATAGGTCTCCAAAGATACTAAAAGCAGTCAGTACAGTCACCATCAAAAACATTGGCACCCAGCCAAACCGAATCGCCCAAGCACCAAACAGGGTAGATTCAAAAGGTAAATAGATTACGCAAATTAAGGCGTAGCCATAACAAAGTACTAGACCGCCAAGAGCGCCTTCAATTGATTTTCCTGGACTGATTTGTATGGCTAATTTATGTTTTCCAAACGCCTTACCAACAAAGTAAGCCCCAATATCTGCCACCCAAACCAAAGCGATACTAGTCAACAAAAACGTTAAACCTAGCTCACGCAAGAAAACTAATGAAAACCAAGTTGCTGGCAAGAGAATCAATCCAATAACTACATAGAAGGGGCGTAACTTTTGCAAAGAAAGGTTCATGCCCCTAGCCAATATAAATGGTGCAATAAGGAACCAAAAGAGAACTGCTAAAAGCAGTAACCCAAATTGCCAAGAGGCATTTTGCATACCAAGCAAGAGCAAAATAATAGCCAGGCAGAACAATGCATAGAGCCACGCTGCCCGAGCTGACTGTGGCGTCAACAAGCGACCCCACTCCCAAGCAGCCGCTAATAAAGCCACCAAGAAGAAAGCGCCGATGTATACCGCGGGCAACAAGAATAAGGTTGGCAAAAATACTGCCAACAAAACAAGGGCAGTAATGATTCTGGTTTTCAACATTTTAGATAGCTTGAGTAATTAAACCGGATCGCATAGGACTTGCGATGCAAGTTGAGCGCTAGTACGCCCAAAACGACGCTCACGCTGACCAAACCAATCAAATGCTTTATGAAGTTCAGCCTCATCAAAGTCTGGCCACAAAACGTCCGTGAAATATAACTCTGTATAGGCTAATTGCCACAATAAGAAATTACTAATACGCTGCTCACCACCAGTACGAATAAATAAATCTGGCTCTGGAGCATAAGCCATCGAAAGATGAGGCTGTAGTAGATCCTCACTGACATCCTGAGGCTTTAAGTTCGGGTTAGCAGCCAAGCACTTACTCATTGCTTGCAGAATATCCCAGCGACCACCGTAGTTTGCTGCAATGGTCAGAGTCAGCGCGTTGCAGCCCGCAGTCTTTTCTTCAGAGAACCGCACCATCTCCTGAATAGCACCATCGAAACGACTTAAATCCCCAATCAAACGTAAGCGGATATCGTTTTCAGCAAGACGGGAAACTTCACCCTTAAGCGATTTAAGAAACAACTTCATCAGAAAGCCCACTTCTTCAGGTGGACGACGCCAGTTCTCTGAACTAAATGCAAATACTGTTAAGTATTCAACACCAATTCGACGACATTCTTGAACAATTTTGCGCACAGACCCCAAACCTTCAGAGTGACCCGCGACTCGGGGCATCATACGTTTACTAGCCCAGCGACCATTACCATCCATGATGATCGCCACGTGGCGAGGAATGGCGCTTACCTCTGGAATATCCTTGGTTGAGCTAAGGTGCTGGGTCATAAGAAGTAAAAATTCAATCGGGTCCTTAAACCGTCATGATCTCTTTTTCTTTTTCAGAGATGATCTTATCGATATCGACAACTGCTTTGTCTGTCATCTTCTGAATATCATCAGTCGCACGACGCTCATCATCCTCGGAAATTTCTTTATCCTTAGTGAGGCGCTTTAAATGCTCATTAGCATCACGGCGCAAATTGCGCACCGCAATCTTGGCATCTTCACCTTCGCTCTTCACCACTTTGGTAAGTTCACGACGACGCTCTTCAGTCAAAGCAGGCATTGGTACGCGGATCACGGTACCTTGTGATGCTGGATTTAAACCCAAATCAGAATCGCGAATTGCTTTTTCGACCGCAGCAACCATTGTTTTTTCAAATGGCTGAACATTGATAGTACGCGCATCGGCCAAACCCAGGCTAGCAACTTGGCTCAAAGGAGTTGGATTGCCGTAGTACTCCACCTGAATGTGCTCCAAAATTCCGGGATTAGCACGTCCCGAGCGAATCTTTGCCAAACTACTCTTCAAAGACTCAAGAGACTTTTGCATCTTTTGATCGGTTGTGGATTTAATTTCTGCTGCAGACATCAGACCTCCTATTAAACGTGTACCAAAGTACCCTCAGATTCACCTTGCACTACGCGCATGAGTGCGCCTGGCTTCAGAATCGAAAACACTTTGATTGGTAATTTACGATCACGACACAATGCAAATGCAGTTGCATCCATCACTTGTAAGTTTTTGATGATTGCTTCATCAAAAGTAATAGTCTTGTAAAGCGTAGCAGTTGGATCTTTGACTGGATCAGCGCTATAGATGCCATCAACCTTGGTGGCTTTGAGCATCACATCAACACCCATCTCAGCACCACGCAAAGCAGCTGCAGTATCAGTAGTAAAGAATGGGTTACCTGTACCAGCAGCAAAAATGACGACCTTACCCTCGCTCATTGCACGAATAGCACGCGGACGAATATAGGGTTCAACCACTTGATCCATGCGGAGCGCAGATTGCACCCGTGCCTCAACTCCTTTTTGACGCAATGCATCTTGTAAAGCAAGAGAGTTCATCATAGTTGCCAACATACCCATGTAGTCTGCAGTAGCACGATCCATGCCTGCAGCGCCTCCAGCAACTCCACGGAAGATATTTCCGCCACCAATCACGATTGCCAATTCCACACCGCTACTGACTACCTGAGCAATTTCCGAAACCATGGAATCAATTGTGACTGGATTGATGCCAAAAGCATCATCCCCCATCAGGGCTTCACCAGATAATTTGAGGAGGACACGTTTGTAGGCTGGCATGTTTTTATTTTTCCGTAATTTGCCAAGTAATTTGCTTACTTAGCTTATTGATCTTTAAGCACTTTTTAATATCTCCGCCAAATTATAAAGGGCTTGGGAAAGATCAAACAAAAGGGCATAGAAACTCAGGTTTCTATGCCCTTTTGGGGTAATACAGACCATCTGGGGAGAACCCCAAAACAGATAATTAAGCAGTAGCTTTAGAGGCAGCAGCTACCTGAGCAGCAACTTCAGCCGCAAAGTCGTCTTGACGCTTCTCAATGCCCTCGCCTACAACAAACATAGTGAAGCCCTTGATTGTTGTATTTGCAGCCTTGAGCATTTGCTCAACAGTTTGCTTATCATTCTTCACGAAAGTTTGGTTCAATAAAGAAACCTCTTTGAGGTATTTTTGAATTGAGCCTTCAACCATCTTTTCAACGATCTCTGGTGGTTTGCCAGATTCAGCAGCTTTTTGAACAGCAACGCTGCGCTCAATCGCAATAGATTCAGCAGGAACATCGGCTGTAGATAGAGCCACTGGCTTCATCGCAGCAATATGCATTGCCACGTCTTTAGCGGCAGTCTCATCACCTTCGAACTCAACCATCACACCAATGCGTGTGCCATGCAGATAGGAAACCAACTTACTACTACCAGCAAAACGCTTAAAGCGACGCGGCATGATGTTCTCGCCGATCTTACCGATCAATGCGCTACGAACTTCATCAACAGTTTGACCATTCATTGGCAATGCCAACAAAGCAGCGACGTCAGCAGGATTCTTTTCAGCAACCAACTTAACGCACTCGTTTGTAAACGCCAAGAAGTCATCGTTCTTAGAAACGAAGTCAGTCTCGCAGTTCACTTCAAGCAAAGCACCAGTAGTGCCATTGATAGATGAGGCAACGATACCTTCAGCAGTTACACGAGAAGCGGCTTTACCAGCCTTACTACCAAGCTTTACACGCAGAATTTCTTCTGCACGTGCCATATCACCATCAGCCTCGGTCAATGCTTTTTTGCACTCCATCATTGGAGCATCAGTTTTGGCGCGTAACTCGCCAACCATTGCAGCGGTAATAGCGGCCATTATTCAGCCTTCCCTTCTTCAACAAACTCTTCTTCGCCTTCTTTAACAGCAGTCAAGATTTCTTGAACAGAGTTTGCTTTGCCTTCGAGGATTGCATCAGCAATACCACGTGCATAGAGGGTTACAGCTTTGCTAGAGTCATCGTTACCAGGGATGATGTAATCAACACCTTCTGGTGAGTGGTTGGTATCTACAACGGCGATTACTGGAATACCGAGCTTGTTAGCTTCAGTAATAGCAATCTTGTGATATCCAACGTCCACTACGAAAATCGCATCAGGAACGCCATTCAAATCTTTAATACCGCCAAGTGCTTTTTGCAATTTGTCGAGATCACGGTCATTAGTCAAAGCCTCTTTCTTAGAAAGCTTTTCCCAGTCGCCAGCTTCTTTAGCAACTTCCATATCCTTCAAGCGCTTGAGGGAACCTTTAACAGTTTTGAAGTTGGTGAGCGTGCCACCCAACCAACGGCTGTCGATGTAAGGCATACCAGCACGAGTTGCCTCTTCAGCAATGATCTCGCGTGATTGACGCTTAGTACCAACAAATAAAATCGTGCCGCGATTAGCAGCAACTTGTTTTGCAAATTTCAGGGAGTCCTGAAACATTGGCAATGTTTTTTCCAAGTTGATGATGTGGATCTTATTACGATGACCGAAAATAAATGGGGCCATCTTTGGGGACCAGAAGCGTGTTTGGTGACCAAAATGGCAACCGGCTTCCAGCATCTGACGCATAGTTACTGACATAACTTCTCCTGAGGGTTGGTTCTAAAGTTGAGTCCTAGCTGCGCTAAAAAACGCCACCCTGGAAGGCTCAACTCGCGATTTCAAGTCCAAAATAGACCTGAGACCAAAATTATAGCTTAAATATCAATGCTCTAGCTAGCCTAACCCCAGATTCAACCTGGGGTAACGGGCCTTAAAATGCCCCTGGGGACCCTTCAAAGGCAGTAATTGCCTAAATTTTAAGCAGTCATCCTCACCCCAAAACTGCCCAAGTCGTTGATAATCAAGGCATGAATAGTGTATTTACCGCAGAAAAAGACATCCTGGGGATGCGAGAAGCTGGCCGCTTAGCCAGTGAAGTTTTAGATCATGTGGCACCCCACGTCAAACCTGGAGTCACCACTGGCGAATTAGACCGCATTTGCCACGAATACATGCGTGATGTTCAAAAGACTATTCCGGCACCACTCAACTATCAGCCCCCAGGCTACCCCCCATTCCCCGCATCAATTTGTACCTCTGTAAATGATGTGATCTGCCATGGTATTCCTGGTGACAAAGTTTTAAAAACTGGTGATGTAGTGAATTTAGATATCACAGTGATTACTCCCGATGGCTACTACGGCGATACAAGTCGCATGTTTATGGTGGGTGAAGTTTCGGTCATGGCAAAACGTCTTACCCAAATCACTTTTGAATGCATGTGGCTTGGTATTGCTCAGGTCAAACCTGGCGCATCTCTTGGCGATATTGGTCATGTCATTCAAACGCATGCTGAAAAAGCAGGCTACTCAGTTGTACGAGAATATTGTGGCCATGGAATAGGAAAAGTATTTCATCAAGACCCACAAATTCTTCACTACGGAAAACCTGGCACCGGTGAAAAGCTTGTAGCCGGGATGACTTTCACAATCGAACCCATGATTAATGCTGGTAAGCGAGATATTCGTACGATGCCTGATCAATGGACTGTAAAAACCAAGGATCGCAGCTTATCTGCTCAGTGGGAGCACACCTTGCTCGTTACGCAAACCGGTGTGGAGGTTTTAACCTGGTCAGAAGGTAGCAACCCGCCACCTGATTGTGTCCAAGGTCTTTCTTTCAGGCCAGCACTAGCAAGCGCCTAAATCCATGAGTGATTTGCAGCAAGCGCCAAACAAGATCACCGATGCAGCAAGTCTGCGCGCTGCACGAGAAATTGCATACACTGAGTTTAAAAAAACCCAAGCTGTTGGCAAACTCATCAAGCAGTTAAGCAAAGTCACAGATCAGCTTCTCATTCAAATCTGGAATGATTGCGGCTTAAATAATAACGCTACTTTAATTGCAGTTGGTGGATACGGTAGAAGCGCATTATTTCCTTATTCAGATATTGATATTCTAGTTTTGTTGCCCTCCGAAGAGGACTTAGCACGAGCAGTATCAAAGAAGGTTGAGCAGTATGTTGCCAACTGCTGGGACACTGGTCTAGAGATAGCATCTTCGGTAAGAACAGTGGCTGAATGCACCTCAGAGTCAGAGCAAGATATTACGGTACGAACTTCTTTGCTTGAAGCTCGCTTTTTGTGCGGTAAAAAACAACTCTTTAAAGAATTTGCCAAAGCTTTCGAAGGCGCCATGGATCCTAAGGCCTTCTTCCAAGCTAAATTGGCAGAACAAATACAGCGTCACTATAAATATCAGAACACGCCCTATTCGCTGGAGCCTAATTGCAAAGAGAGTCCTGGTGGATTACGTGATCTACAAGTCATTTCCTGGGTCAGTAAAGCAGCACTACTGGGCAATACTTTTAAGGATCTCAATGAAGCAGGCTTAGTTACCCAACGTGAGTTAACTGAGCTCAACCGTAATCAGCGTTTTCTAGAGACACTGAGAGCCAACCTTCATCTACTGGCCGGAAGAAGACAAGATGTATTAGTGTTTGATTTGCAAACTGCCTTAGCGAAAACGATGGGTATCGAGCAAGAATCACCGCGCGAAGCCAGTGAGGCAATCATGCGTCGCTACTACTGGGCTGCTAAAGCTGTGACTCAGTTAAACGACGTACTTTTACAAAACATTGAAGCACTTCTCTTTCCAAAAGAGTCGAAAACGACGCGCCCTATTCCTGGTGAAGGTAACGAGCATTTTATTGAGCGGCAAGGTGTTTTAGATATTACCGATCCCCAGCTTTACCAGAAACATCCCGACCAGATTCTGCGCACCTTCCTGGTGTTTGCCCAAACATCTAACGTCAAGAGTCTTTCAGCAACCATTTTTAGAGCGCTATATAACGTACGCCAAAAAATGGATAGTAAATGGCGTGCTGACCCTGTAAATAAAGCGCTCTTTATGGAGCTACTCAAGCAGCCAGAAGGCGTAAGCCGCGCATTTCACCTGATGAATCGCAGCAGCGTCTTGGGTCGCTACCTTCCGGCCTTCAGAAGAATTGTTGGTCAGATGCAGCATGACTTATTTCATGTATACACAGTTGATCAACACATCTTGATGGTATTGAGAAATGTGCGTCGCTTCATGGTGGTTGAACATACCCATGAATTTCCATTCTGCAGCAGTCTGATTGCCCACTTTGAAAAGCCTTGGCTACTAGTCATCGCCGCACTCTTTCATGACATTGCCAAAGGACGTGGCGGAGACCATTCGCAACTTGGTAAAGCAGACATGCGAAAGTTTGCCAAAGATCATGGCTTAGATAAGAAAGATACTGAGTTATTGGTATGGTTAGTTGCCGAGCATCTCAATATGAGCCAGACAGCTCAGAAGCAAGACATTACTGACCCAGATGTGGTTAAAGCATTCGCTAAAAAGGTGGGAGATGAACGCCATCTCACCGCCCTGTACTTATTAACCGTAGCAGATGTCCGTGGCACGAGTCCTAAGGTCTGGAATGCCTGGAAAGGCAAACTCCTAGAAGACCTCTATCGCGCTACATTACGAGTTTTAGGTGGCGCTAAACCTGACGCCTCTTCAGAACTCGCGCAGCACCAAGAGGAATCGAAAGCAAAATTACGTCTCTATGGCATTAACGATGAAGCTTATGAGGATTTATGGAGACAGTTAGATGTCGCCTTCTTCTTAAGACAGGATTCATCAGACATTGCCTGGTTAACTCGCCATCTCTATAACAAAGCGAATAGCGATCAACCTGTAGTACGTGCAAGACTGTCACCAATTGGTGAGGGCTTGCAAGTCGCCGTATACGTTAAAGACCAAGAAGATCTTTTTGCCAGAATTTGCGCCTACTTTGAAAAACATGGATTCTCAATTTGGGATGCACGTATTCATACCACTCGTCATGGTTACGCTTTAGATACCTTCCAAATCTCAGGAAGTAATTTAGTGGATGAGGGCGGCAGCTATCGCGACATTATTCAACTAGTGGAATTTGAATTAAGCGCTGCTTTAACGAATGCCGATCCATTACCCAACCCAAGTATGGGTCGCCTATCGAGACAGTCGCGCATCTTTCCGATCCAGCCACGTGTCCATATGGTTCCTGATGAACGCGGCCAATATTACACACTCGCACTATCTGCTAGCGATCGCACAGGCCTCCTCTACACCATCTCAAGAGTGCTAGCGAAACATCAAGTATCGATCCATACCGCACGAATCAATACACTGGGTGAGCGAGTGGAAGATGTATTGCTGCTTGATGCAGCGAACCTAGGTAAGAATCCAAAACTACAGATCCAGCTAGAAACGGAGTTGCTTGAAGCCTTAGGAACCTAGCTTAACCAAGGCCCTTCGAATGCGGGCGCTTTGCACTTGTTCAAAAGAAAACCAATCGAAAGCAATATCCTCTGGAGATTTCTCCTCTCCAATGAGCTTTAGGCGATAAAGGAGGTCTATATGTAAATGAGCATCTTCGCCCTTCTGGGGATTGGCAGGGATTTCATGAATATCGATATCTAACGGATCAAGGCCGCTCGAGTCCAAAAGGCACCTAAAACCAGTTTCTTCATATACCTCGCGAATAGCTGCCTCAAAAGGTGACTCACCTTCATCAATGTGGCCGCCAGGTTGAAACCAGGATTTGATATGGGGATGGAAGATGAGTAAAACTTTGTCATCTTTAATAACTAAACCGCTTGCAGTAATGTGGCCGACTTGATTGGATCGAGAGTAAGGATTACCAGATTGCATAATCAACTGTAAAGCGGAACTGATATTTTGATTGCCCATAATTTCTTAACCCAAAAAATATGAGCTTATCGAGCATACTGAAAAAGGAATACCTGAAACTATTGTAAGAAGTGGATTACACCGCTCCTTACTGCAGGCAAAGTTGCCTGCAGACATTCAGACTAAAAACCTTACAGGAAAGTCCTAAGACTTAGTTATATGAACGCCATCTCTTGATGAGACTGCTCATACTTCCCCATCCAAGCTAGGCCTGCAGCAGTGTTCTTGAGAGGCTTGTATTCACAACCAATCCATCCCTGGTAGCCGATCTTATCCAAGAATCCAAATAGGAAGTCATAGTTAATTTCGCCAGTACCTGGCTCGTTACGTCCAGGATTGTCTGCTAACTGAATATGTCCAATTCTGGACAAGTATTTTTGCATGGTGTTTGCTAACTCACCTTCCATGCGCTGTGCGTGGTAGATGTCGTATTGCAAGTAAAGATTATCTGCACCTACTTCATCCATGATTTCAATTGCTTGCTGGGTTCTGGATAAATAGAATCCAGGAATATCGTAAGTATTAATAGGCTCAATTAATAGATTCAGATGGGCTTTTTTTAACTTTTCTGCTGCATACCTTAAATTACCGACAAAAGTGTCGCGCAGTGTTTGAGCGTCAACGCCAGCAGGCGCCTTACCTGCCAAACAATTTAACTGACCAACATTTAAAAAGGTAGCGTATTCAATAGCCTTATCTACCCCAGCACGAAACTCTGGTACGCGGTCAGGATGACATGCAATACCTCTCTCACCCGCATCCCAATCGCCAGCTGGCAAATTATGCAAAACCAACTTCAGTGCATAAGTATCTAAGCAAGACTTAATTTCTTCCTTGGAGAATCCATAAGGGAATAAAAACTCGACAGCCTTAAAGCCACCAACCCGAGCAAGCGCAAAACGGTTTAAGAATGCATCCTCCGTAAAGAGCATGCTGAGGTTAGCTGAGAAACGAGGCATTCAATATTCCCTATTTATGGATCAATTAAGACTGCAGCACTGCAACTGGTGCATCTTCGATAGATTTGGCGACAGGCTCAAACTCATTGACGCTATCAATCTCTGTTCCCATCGCAATATTGGTAACACGCTCAAGAATTACCTCAACGACTACCGGCACTCTAAATTCAGTAATCCATGCTTCGGCTTGGGCAATCGCTGGAGCCAATTGATCTTCGCGCTCTACTCGAATAGCTTTGCAACCAAGTCCTTCAACCACTTTCACGTGATCAACACCGTAACCTTTAACGATGCCAGCACTTTCTGGAATATTGACGTTATCAAAGGCTAATTGCACGCAGTAATCCATCTCAAAACCACGTTGCGCTTGACGGATCAATCCAAGATAACTGTTATTCACCAAAATTTGGATGAATGGCAACTTAAACTGCGCACCAACAGCTAACTCTTCAATCATGAACTGGAAGTCATAGTCGCCTGAGAGAGCCACGATCTTACGAGTTGGATCAGCAGCACGAACACCCAAAGCCGCTGGCACTGTCCAGCCTAATGGGCCTGCTTGGCCACAGTTGATCCAATGGCGCGGTTTAAATACTTTTAAGAATTGAGCGCCAGCAATTTGCGATAAACCGATAGTGCTCACATAGGTAACATCTTCGCCAAATGTCTGAACCATCTCTTGATACACGCGCTGCGGCTTCATTGGAGACTCGTTGAAGTTTGTCTTGCGCTGGTAGTCGATAGAATTTTTTCTACCCAAGCACTCGGCTGCCCACTCTGATCTATCTTTGAGCTTGCCAGCTTTTTTCATTTCTGTCGCAACTTCAATGAATAAGTCTAATGCAGCTTTCGCATCGGACACGATACCAAAGTCAGGAGTAAAGATTCTGCCAATTTGGGTAGGCTCAATATCAACGTGGATAAACTTGCGGCCTTTACAGTAAACCTCAGTTGAACCAGTATGACGATTCGCCCAACGGTTACCGATACCCAGAACAAAATCACTGGCCAACATGGTGGCATTGCCATAGCGATGTGATGTTTGCAAACCGACCATACCGGCCATCAAAGGATGGCTATCAGGGATTGAGCCCCAGCCCATCAATGTTGGGATAACAGGAATACCAGTAATTTCTGCAAACTGAACCAACTGATCTGAAGCGTCAGAATTAATCACGCCACCACCAGAAACAATCAATGGACGCTCAGATTCATTGAGCATTTCAAGCGCTCTTTCAATCTGCTTACGAGTTGCCTGTGGCTTATAGGCAGGCAATGGCTCATAGGTGTCGATATCAAATTCAATCTCCGCCATCTGCACATCAATTGGCAAATCGATCAATACCGGACCAGGACGGCCTGAACGCATTAAATGAAATGCTTGCTGAAAAACTCGAGGAACCAATGCTGGCTCAAGAACAGTAACAGCCATCTTGGTTAAAGGTTTAGCGATCGAGGCAATGTCCACCGCCTGGAAATCTTCCTTATGCAACTTAGCGCGTGGCGCTTGGCCAGTAATGCATAAAATTGGAATGCTATCAGCCTGTGCAGAATACAAGCCAGTAATCATATCTGTGCCGCCTGGGCCTGAGGTACCAATACATACGCCGATATTTCCTGGGGCAGCTCTGGTGTAGCCCTCTGCCATATGAGAGGCGCCCTCTACGTGCCTTGCTAATACGTGAGCAATCGACTGACGCTCGCGCATTTGGGCATATAAGGGATTAATTGCAGCTCCTGGGACGCCAAAGGCTTGAGTAACGCCTTCTTTTTCCATCACCAACACTGCTGCCATTGCCGCCTTCATCTTTGCCATGAATCATCTCCTCGTATAGATATGGACGAATCATCCTCAAATTCATCCCTATTGAGAACCTCACCAAATCTATATCTAGTATTCCGCCATGGAATAGTGTAAAAATAATATATCGCCACTGGAAAAACCCCCTGAATGGATCGCGTACAAGGCATATCCCTCTTTATTCGAGTAGTGGAAACGGGCTCATTTAGCAAAGCTGCTGAAGACCTTGGCATTACTCAGCCTACTGCCACCAAATTTGTTGCCTCGATGGAGAAGCGTCTGGGGGCATTATTGCTGCATCGCAGCACGCGCGGAGTGACCCCTACCGAAATCGGGAAGGTTTATTACGAAAAGTGCAAGCTGATTGCCCGTGAGATTGAAGAGGCTGATGACATTGCCTCATTGATGCAATCAAAAGTGCGTGGGAAGTTAACGATAAGCTCCTCTGTTGCTTTTGGGCGTCGGGTGCTAACGCCTTCGATTCTCGAATTTATGTCTCAACATCCAGAACTAGAAGTTAATCTCAATATGGATGATCGATATATCAATCTAGTAGAACAAGGCGTTGATTTGGCAATCCGTATGAGGCGACTGCCTGACTCTTCTCTGGGTTCTAGATTTTTGGGGACTAATCCCTGGGTCTTGGTAGCTACCCCACAATATCTGAACGATCATTCCGTACCCCAGGCACCGGAAGATATTCAGCGACACCGGGCACTCATCTATTCCACCGTTCAGGCTGACCATCGCTGGAATTTCACCGGTAAATCAGGCCAGTCGGAATCTATTGAGGTGAAAGGGCCATTCACATCCAACAACCTCTCGTCGATCTTATCTGCCGCAAGAGCCGGCATGGGCTTAGCTGCCCTGCCCTCTTACGTTGCTCATCAGTCCATCAAAGATGGGATATTGAAACCTATCCTTGAAGATTGGTCCTTACCAAGCCAAGAAATTCATGCAGTGTTCTCATCCCCCAAGCATGTGCCGACTAAAGTGAGTCGATGCATTGATTGGCTTCAAGGCCAATTTAAAGGAGAGTGGTGGAAAGGATTGCCCGCAGCAAAGTCTGAATAAAAAAAATCCCGTCATGAAGACGGGAAAACACAACATAGAACTGCAGGACTTCTTTGGAACTAGTGCTCGAGAGCAAGTTCGGGTAGTGCTAATCTACCTTGTGAGGTTTGAACCTTAGTATTTAACAGCTTCGTTAAGGCAAATACTGTACTTAAACAAGGCATTGGTGTCTTGGTGATGTGTCCAAGCTCAATCACCGAGCCAAGCAAGGCATCAATTTCTAAGCTATTGCCAGCCTCAAGATCCTGAAGCATCGATGTTTTATGCTTGCCGACCTTTTCCGCTCCAGAAATTCTTCTCTCGATATCTACTCGAAATACAACACCCAACTTTTCGGCAATAGTTTGCGCCTCTTGCATCATGCAGCGCGCTAAATCCTTAGTCAGAGGATTTTTGCAAATTCCCTCAAGATGCTCATGGGTGAGTGCGCTAATCGGATTAAAAGTCATATTGCCCCAAAGCTTGAGCCAAATTTCTGAGCGAATGTCTTCTAAGATCGGGGACTTAAAGCCAGCATCGGCCATCACCTGAGAAATTTTTTGAATACGTTCAGACTGAGAACCATCAAGCTCACCCAATGGGAAACGATTGCCCTCAACATGACGAATAACGCCTGGAGATTCAGCATAAGTAGCTGGGTACACAACGCAACCGATCACATTGCGTGGATTAATTTTTTTCATAATCTGTCCACCAGCATCTACCGTCTCTACTGGCAAGTCTTCAAATTGGCCCGGCAGCTTTTGGAAATACCACCAAGGAATACCGTTCTGCATCGGGATAACAACCGTCTCAGGACCAACGATGCTGGCTAAGTCATCGACGATAGGCTCGATTTGATGTGCTTTAACGGCCAAGATGACAACGTCTGGTGTGCCAGCATCACGAATTTTCTCTACTGCAGTGACACGAGCAACAATCGGACGGGGCTCATCTTCCATGAAAAGGGTTATGCCATTTTTATGGATAGCCTCTAAGGTTTTACCTCTAGCCACAACGGTTACTTGATTTCCTGCTCTAGCTAACCTAGCGGCTAAATAGCCACCAATTGCTCCACCACCCCCAATGACGCAGATTTTCATACAGCCCCCTCAGAAATAAAAAATTAGATTAGGGGCATCTTCCGCAAAGTCTTCAGTGTTGTGAATACCAGGGATGCAATATGACATATTCCTATGGGGAATATGTGCGCTTTTACTAGCTAGGAATCACTCCACAACTTTCCTGCAGTTGCCCAGTCGGACTTTTTGACGTCCTGATAGATCACATCAACTGATGCTGCAGTGCAACCCATAATGTTTACCGCAGCCTCTGTAATGGCCTTGGCATATTCGCGCTTAACGTCATCGCTGCGACCCTCAAATAATTGCACCTGAATTAATGGCATTGTTTTCTCCTCTTAGCTGGCTAACAAAATTCTTTGATACGCAGGCCATTCAAGCTGACCCTCTTCATCACCATCACTGCAAAGCTGTTTATAAGTTAATTCGCAAATCTTTTGAGATGGGTGGACCAAATCTGTACTAGATCCTGATAAAACTTGGATCCTACAGGCTTTATCTAAAACATCCATCAGATAAAAGGCTTGTTGAACAGACGTTCCACACACAATGCTGCCATGATTATGCAAAATGATTGCTTTTTTATTACCTAAACTTTTCACTAAATGCGCTTGCTCATCAGAAGATAGTGCCAGGCCTTGATAGTGGTGATAAGCCATATCTTCATAGAAACGCAATGCATGCTGTGAAATTGGCAAAAGACCTTGTGTTTGGGCTGATATAGCGATTACTGAATCTACATGCAGATGCAATACACACTTCGCATTATGGCGTGCAGCATGGACTGCGCCATGAATTGCAAATCCCGTCTGATTTACAGGCCCCTCTCCTGCCAAGATCTGGCACTGAAGGTTTACCTTCACTAAATTTTGCGGAGTGACTTCATTAAATCGCAAGCCAAATCGATTCAGCAGATAGGCGCCATCTTCGCCTGGGACTGAAGCTGAAATATGCGTGTAAATACCATCATCCCAATTTTTTAAATACGCCAATTGATAAGCAGTGGCTAAATCAATTCGGACCCGCTTCTCTTGATCGGAAATTGGACCTAAGCTAGCCCAGTGTTCTGAATTGAGATGGAATGTTTGCTTTAGTAGGTTCATATCAAATGCGATCTACTTCAATAAATCGAGCATTGTTGCTTCGTCAATCACCGGCACACCTAACTCTTCAGCTTTGGTTAGTTTGCTACCAGCATCTGAGCCTGCCACAACATAGTCGGTTTTCTTAGAAACTGATCCAGCCACCTTAGCGCCTGCTTTTTCTAAGAGATCTTTGGCCTCATCTCTTGTCATCGTTGGAAATGTACCAGTTAATACAAAGGTCTTGCCTGCTACCGCTGCACTAATCACCTTTTCCTCTACTGCGAGTTGCATGCCTGATGCTAGAAGCTGCTCAATCACCTCGCGGTTATGAGCCTCTTGCATAAAGCTCGTAATGGAATCTGCCACGACTGGCCCAACATCTTTCACGGTGAGCAAATCCTCCATACCTGCGTCCATTAATGCATGCATAGATTGGTAATGATTGGCCAAATCCTTTGCGGTGGTCTCGCCAACATGACGAATACCCAAGGCAAAGATAAATCTAGCCAGAGTCGTGTTTCTGGATTGGTTGATTGCCTGAATCAGATTATCAGCAGACTTATCACCCATGCGCTCAAGATTGGCTAGAGCCGTAAATCCTAATTTGTACAGGTCTGCAGGAGTTCTCACCAGATGTTGATCAACCAATTGATCAACAATCTTTTCTCCTAGGCCTTCGATATCGAGCGCTCTTCTATGGGCAAAGTGAATTAATGCCTGCTTACGCTGCGCTCCACAAAATAGTCCGCCACTACAACGTGCTACTGCCTCATCTGCCAAGCGCTCTATATGAGAATCACATACTGGGCAGTTCGTTGGCATTACAAATTCTGTTGTATTGGCAGGTCTACGATCTTTGATCACCGAAACTACCTCTGGGATTACATCACCAGCTCTTCGCACAGAAACGGTATCGCCAATACGTACATCCTTACGCTTAACTTCATCCTCGTTATGAAGAGTGGCATTGGTAACGGTGACGCCACCCACCTCTACTGGCGCCAGTCTAGCTACCGGAGTAATTGCCCCTGTACGGCCTACTTGAACATCGATACCCAAAACAGTGGTGAGTGCTTCTTGTGCTGGGTACTTATGGGCCAATGCAAATCGTGGAGCCCGAGATACAAAACCTAATTTAGCTTGTTCTGCAAATGAATTCACTTTGTAAACGACGCCATCGATATCGTATGGAAGAGAATCCCTCTTTGCACCAATCTCATTGTAGAAATTGAGAATCTTTTGCACGGAGTTCAGCACCCTGCGCTCTGCACAAACTGGTAATCCTAGTTCTACATAGGTATTAAGCAATTCTTCATGAGTTTTGGGTAGCCAAGATTGTGGCTCGAGAGCACCTAAGCCATAAGCAAAGAAAGAGAGTGGTCTTTTAGCGGTAATTTTGGAATCTAATTGGCGCAAGCTACCAGCTGCAGCATTACGAGGATTGGCAAACTCTTTTTCTCCCAGCTCTGCTGCCTGTCTATTCATTTTCTCGAAGTCTTTTAGATACATAAAGACTTCACCACGCACTTCCAATAGTCTCGGGATGCTCTTACCAGTCAATTTCAAGGGAATAGCACGAATGGTTTTAATGTTGGCGGTAACATCTTCGCCGCTAGCACCATCACCTCGGGTTGCCGCTGTGACTAGGGAACCATTTTCGTAGCGCAGCGAGATGGCCAAGCCATCAAACTTCAACTCACCGGCATAAACAACGTGCTCTAGATGCAAGCCTTCACGACAGCGCCGATCAAACGCCACCAATTCTGACTCTTCAAAAGCATTATTGAGAGAGAGCATCGGCACTTCATGTGTTACCGAATCAAACTCTTTTAAAGCGGTACCACCCACTCTTTGAGATAAAGACTCTGAAGTAATCCATTCTGGATGTGCCGCCTCAATCTCTAATAACTCACGATAAAGGAGGTCATACTCAATATCAGGTAGAAGAGGATTATCAAGCACGTAGTAAGCATGCTCTAAGCGTGCGAGCTCTGCCTGCAAGAATGCGTAACGCTCCGCTAAGTTTGTCGGACTGTTGGACGACAAGGCAATTTCCTAGCTAAATAGTCTGCTAGCTGCAGAAGATCCAGCAGCAATGCCGGATTTCTCAAGATTGGCGTAAAGGACATCGAGATGCTGACGAATACTCACCACCGCAGCTTCACTCAGATTAATCCCATTGTCATCTACTAAGCGGCCATGAGATGCCTGAGAAATCTCAACACCTTCGCTCAGCATTCGTTCGAATGCTCGCTGCTCTTGGGAGACCAATGGAACCTCAAGTAATAAAGTCAGTTGCGATACTGGCGAATTAGGATCTAAATCAGCGCTATTAAAAATGAGGGTCCCATTGCTATAGAACTCATATTGTCTGCCGTTGCGAGCCAACTTGAAACCACGTTGACGCATCAGAGCATCAAAATTACCCCACGGGCATGGCTCATCAAATAAAACATTAATACTTAATTGGATATCGCTATCAGCCGCCATCACATCCAATTCTTTAGCACTTTCTAGCATCGTGCTCACGCTAGGCATATCAATCTGAGAGCCCAAAGTTTCAGCAAGTGCTTGTGCACGTGAACAGAAATCCGATAACTCCAGTACTCCAATTGCCCCACGACGACTTGCCAATTGAATTGCTAACTGCAGCTCGGCATAAGAAGAATCAGGCTTGAGCTCTTCCCAGCTCTCAGCAGCATCTTGGTCTGCATTTAATCCCTCACAAATACATCGTACATTGGCTTGTACCTGCGAATCAGTCAAATCATTCAGCTCTTCCAAGATCTCTGAACCAGCAATGGCCTCGTCAAATCGAAGAGTAATGACGCAATCAATACGAGGGTCAATAGTAAATTTCTCTGGGGTAGAGCTTACTACTAAGGCGGTCCCGAAGCTTGGCTCAGTTCGCTCTGCATCTGAATCTGCAAAACCAGGTTCACGACGAGTACGCTCATCGGAAAATTCAGCTTGCTCATTTGCTTTTCGGCGAGCGCGGGCGTATTTTAAATTCAGAATGGCTACTGATATCACAATCAATAGTCCAATTGCGGCCAAAGCGAATTGCAAATCAGACAAACCTAATGTTGTCATGATTTGTTCTACGTACACTTAGGCAGCCTCCACCATCGATACAGCAGATGCAATATCTACCGCCACAATTCTGGATACACCCTGCTCTTGCATGGTGACACCAATCAGTTGATGAGCAATTTCCATAGTGATCTTGTTATGAGAGATAAACAAAAACTGTGTCTTATCTGACATTTTGGCAACTAGCTGTGAATAGCGCAAGGTATTTGCGTCATCCAATGGTGCATCCACCTCATCTAGCAAGCAGAATGGTGCAGGATTCAAAAGGAAGAGTGAGAAAACCAAAGCAATTGCAGTCAAGGCTTTCTCACCACCAGACAGTAGGTAAATAGAGCTATTCTTTTTACCTGGAGGCTGCGCCATTACCTGAACACCGGCATCCAAAATCTCTTCGCCAGTCATGACCAGTTCAGCGTGTCCACCACCAAATAATTCTGGGAAGAGTTTGCCGAAGTGACCGTTGACCTGGTCAAAAGTCCCCTGTAATAAATCCCGTGTCTCAGCATCAATCTTGGCAATCGCATCTGTCAAGGTTTGCATTGCTTCATTCAAGTCAGCAGATTGTGCATCCAAGAACTGCTTACGCTCTCTTGAACTGGCTAACTCATCAAGGGCCGCCATATTCACTGGACCTAAAGATTGGATTTCAGTATTCAAGCGATTCACTTCGGTTTGAAGCGCGCCTACTTTTAAGTCTGGGCTGAAATTGGCCTCGAGCGCACTGAGATCAGCCTCTGCATCTGATAACAAAGTTGCAAATTGCTCAAAGTTCAAGCGGGCAGCTTGTTCACGCAATTGCAAATCAACAACCTTATCGCGCATTGGCTGCAAGCCACGCTCAATTTGCATACGAGCCTCATCAGCCTCACGCAATTGATGCAATAAAGCATCTTGTTCTGTACGAGCATTCGCTAGAGCAGCCTCACGTGCACTTCGAGCTAGCAACAAGCCTTGTAATTTATCTTGCGCTTCTTCATCACTCAAAGTGGCTAATTCTTGGGTAGCCAAGTCATGCTTATCCTGAATCTCCATGATCTGAGTACGCGCTGTACTTTGATCACGTTGCAAATCAGCAATGCGTTGCTGTAATGAGCGAGTTGCAAATGCTGCTTCTTGTGCAGCCATCTCGGCAGCACGAAGAGATTCACGTAAACGATCACGCTCTTGCGTAGAGAGCTCTAATTTATCTTGGGCCGCCTGAAGAGACTCTTGAAGCTCCTGCTTTGATTGCTCTGCTTGAGTCAACTCTGCAGCAGACTGCTCTTGATTTGCGCTGAGCTGCGTCATTTGTTGATTTAGCTCTGATAACTCACTCTGAATTTGAGCAGCGCGTTGACTATATTGCTCTTCAGCCTGGGTAAGCTGCATTCTCTCTACTTCAAAACCATGCGCTTCTTGAACAGCATGTTCAGCATGAATACGAGCTTGCTCTGCTGCCTGGTGCGCAGCTTGATAATTTGCAGAACATTGATCTAGTTCGCCTTGCAACTCGCTTTGCATGAGTTTTTGTGCGCGCAATTGCTTTTCAAGACTCTCCATCTCCTGGGCACGAGCCAACATACCGGCTTGCTCAGAGTCTGCAGCATAGAGTTGAACGCTAACGCGACTAACTAGGTGACCCTGTTGGGTTACAAAAGCACCTCCCGCTGGCAATTTCTCGCGACGATGCAAAGCATCTTCTAAGCTGCTAGAAATATAAATATTGTCCAACCACTCTTGCAACACAGAGGTGAGACGTGCTGCACCAGCACTTTGAACACGAGTAAGGAGTGGCGTGAAATCTGCCGGCACTACTGTATGTGCAGGAGTAATTTCTTCTGTCAGCAAAATTGCCAAGCGACTTGGTGGAGCATCATTAGCTAAAGCCAATGTCTCTTGAACGCTCTTTGCTGTCACCGCAGCTAAACGCTCGCGCAACACAGATTCCAAAGCAGCTTCCCAGCCGCTCTCAACTTTGAGCTCTTGCCAGAGACGCTTGCTCTCTTTGAGTCCTTTGCTCTCCAGCCATGGGCCAATCTTGCCTTGGGCTTGAACGCTCGCTTGCAAGGTTGTTAATGCGGTGAGCTTCGCTTCAGTTTGGGCGAGGTCTTGGTTCGCAGCTTGAATCTTTTGTTGAGCGGCGTTTCGTGCCTCATCAGTAGCCGGAACACGTTGCTGTGTATCGGCTGCACGCTGCTTAGCTTCATCTACTTTGCGCTGAGCCATAGCCTGGCGATCAATCGCCATTTGTAAAGCCTGTGCATCCGGCCTACGCATGCCATCTAATTCACTGGTAAGACGAGTCTCGCGCCCCTTTAATTCATCTGATTGCGCAGACATCGCACGAATACGCTCACCCAAACTTGCTAAACGCTGTTCAATCGATGCCAAGCTATCACGTGCATGATTTAATTCACGAGCAGATACTTGGTAAGCCTCTTCACGGCTTGGCATTTGCTCTTGTAAGCTATTGAGGTTAGCCAACAAGGTTTGCTCTTTGTCTGCCGCTTCGCCAAGTTCATGTTCGGTAGTGCGTTGAGCTTGCGCAGCATCAGTCTCTTGAACAGTCCAGCGTTGTAACTGAGCTTGCAAGTCTTGAGTTTGCTGTTGCAAACGTTGACGTGCTTCTTGCACATAATGAATCTGTGATTCAACCTGACTCACATCAGAGTTGGTTTGATACAAATCTCCCTGCGCTTGAGAAACTTTATCTTGTAAAGAATATTGCTGGGTACGCATAGTTTCTAATTCAGCCTCGGCATGACGCAGCTTTGCTGTCTGCTCTTCCAAGCTTACCTGGGTATCACGGATACCATTGGCATGGCGCTCTTGCTCTTTACCAGCCTCGGTCTGACGCACAAACCAAAGTAACTGTTGCTGTGATTTCATTTGCGTAGAGAGCTCAGCATGGCGCTCAGCAACCGTAGCTTGTTTCTCTAAGCGAGTTAACTGCTGATCAAGCTCACGCAAGATATCTTCAACACGTGTTAAGTTTTCTACAGTGTCTTCCAAACGAGATGCAGTTTCTTTGCGACGCTCTTTATATTTAGAAACACCAGCTGCCTCTTCCAAGAAAACCCGCAATTCTTCTGGCTTTGCTTCTAAGATGCGATTGATAGTGCCCTGTCCAATAATGGCGTAACCTCTTGGACCCATACCTGTTCCCAAGAAAATATCTTGGATATCTTTACGACGCACTACTTGATTGTTGACGTAATAACTTGAGTTACCGTCACGAGTCAAAACACGTTTAATACCTAATTCTGTAAAAGCACTCCATTGGCCTTGAGCACGTCCTTCAGAATTATCAAAAATGAGTTCTACGCTGGCACGACCAGATGGCTTACGCAAACCAGAGCCGTTAAAAATCACGTCCTGCATCGATTCGCCACGTAACTCGCTGGCGCGGGATTCACCCAAAACCCAGCGGACGGCGTCAATAATGTTCGACTTTCCGCAACCGTTAGGACCTACAACGCCAATTAATTGGCCAGGCATTTCAAAATGGGTTGGGTCAACGAAAGACTTAAAGCCGGAAAGTTTGATGGATTTCAGTTGCACGGCGTACTTTGTAGGGAAAAAAGAGGTTTAAATAGGGGATAAATAATTAAAGCTAAAGTGGGAAGATGATAGCAAGCTTGGGGCTCCTTAGACGTGTTTTCTCCCCATCGATATAATGATAAATCTACCTCCAGGGACAAAATCCCTTAACAATCTGATAGTTAACTAAAAAGCATGAGCCAATCACCACAAAGCATCATTGAAGAAGCCTGGGAAAACCGCGCAAACCTTTCTCCAGATAGCGCCCCTGGCAACGTCCGCGGCGCTGTTAATGCCGTCTTAGAGGGCCTCAATAACGGCACTATTCGCGTTGCTGAACGCCAAAGCGTTGGTAAATGGGAGGTAAATCAGTGGGTTAAGAAGGCTGTTTTGCTTTCCTTCCGACTTGAGGACAACATTCCTATGGGCGCTGGTGGCTATACCCAGTTCTACGACAAGGTGCCTAGCAAATTCCAGAACTACACTGCGGCTGATTTTGCTGCTGGTGGCTTCCGCGTAGTTCCCCCAGCCATGGCTCGTCGCGGCTCATTTATTGGTAAAAATGCGGTTTTAATGCCCTCTTACGTCAATATTGGTGCCTATGTTGGCGAAGGCACCATGGTTGACACCTGGGCAACAGTCGGTTCTTGCGCCCAAATCGGTAAAAACGTTCACCTTTCCGGTGGCGTAGGTATTGGTGGTGTTTTAGAACCCATCCAGGCTGGCCCAGTCATCATTGAAGATAACTGCTTCATTGGAGCGCGCTCCGAAGTGGTTGAAGGCGTGGTCATTGAAGAAAATGCTGTGCTCTCGATGGGCGTATATATCGGTCAAAGCACCAAGATTTATGACCGCGAGACTGGCGAAGTCCATTACGGACGAGTTCCAGCAGGCTCTGTAGTCGTACCTGGCTCACTGCCCTCTGCGTGCGGTAAATACAGTTTGTATGCTGCGGTTATCGTCAAGAAAGTGGATGCTCAAACTAGAGCAAAGACTGCCATTAACGAATTACTTCGCGACTAAATTTCGATGAGCGCCACCCTTGAGCTCACAGAAGCTCTCATTGCTTGCCATTCCGTTACCCCGGCTGATGGTGGTTGCCAAGAATTAATCGCGACACGCTTACAAGCTCTCGGCTTTCATACCGAGAGTGTTGTGAGTGGCCCTGATAACTTTCAAGTAACTAACTTGTGGGCAATTAAAAAAGGGAAAGCTGGTGACGAAGGCAAAGTACTAATGTTTGCCGGACATACAGATGTTGTGCCAACTGGGCCATTGGAAAAGTGGACCAGCAACCCATTCACCCCAACCATACGCGACGGCATGCTTTATGGTCGTGGTGCAGCGGATATGAAGACCTCCCTCGCTGGATTTGTTGTCGCTACTGAAGAGTTTATTGCTGCCCATCCCGATCACCAAGGCTCCATTGCTTTTCTCATTACTAGCGATGAAGAAGGTCCCGCGAATGACGGCACCGTCATCATGTGTGAACGCTTGCAAAAGCATGGTCAACGTCTAGACTATTGTGTGATTGGTGAACCCACCTCGGTAGACCAACTCGGCGACATGATTAAGAATGGACGCCGTGGCTCCTTGTCAGGCAAGCTCAAAATGAAAGGTATCCAGGCGCACATCGCCTACCCTCATTTAGGCAAAAATCCGATTCATCTTTCTGCACCTGCAATTTCTGCGCTAGTAGAAACTGAATGGGACAAAGGGAATCAATATTTTCAACCGACCAGCTTTCAGATCTCCAATATTCATGCGGGCACCGGCGCAAATAACGTCATCCCTGGCGAGTTAACCATTGATTTCAACTTCCGCTTCTCAACCGAGAGCAAACCAGAGCAATTGCGTGAGCGTCTTGAAAAGATTCTCAAAGATGCTGGGCTTGATTTTGAAATTGACTGGGTATTAGGCGGCAGTCCATTCATTACAGGTGATGGCGCTTTAGCGGTAGCACTGCGCACAGCGATTAAAGCTGAAACTCAGATTGATACAGAGCTATCTACTACTGGCGGCACCAGCGATGGTCGTTTTATTGCCAAGATATGCAAAGAAGTGGTGGAGTTTGGCCCCCTAAATGCCACTAGCCACAAGATTGATGAGTGCGTCATCATTGATGATGTAGAGCCGCTTAAAAATATTTATCGCAAAACGCTTGAGCAACTCATTGCTTAATTGCGAATAGATTCTTTTCTAATACAACTAATCCATCATGGACCCTGAGCCTCAGCAATCCCTAACAGTCAATCAGTGCATCGATCAAATTGCACAAAAACTAGAAGCTGCCAATTTACATTATGGACATGGCGCGATTGATTCACAGAGTGAAGCCTTGTGGCTTGTCAGCAAACAGATCGATTTAAGCCCAAGTGATGCACTAGATCATTTAGAAGATCCCATTACACAAGAGCAGCAGCAAAAAGCATTCGCTGTCGCTAATGCAAGAATCTCCACACGCAAACCACTCGCCTATATTTTGGGTGAAGCATGGCTTATGGGCGTACCTTTTTTCTGTAGTGAGCAAAGTATTGTTCCCCGTTCATGGATTGCAGAACTGATTGTCGATGGCTCTCTAGAGCCTTGGCTACCAGCAGATGGTAAAGCGCTTGATTTATGCGCCGGCAATGGCTCACTAGCAGTGCTACTCGCGCTCTCTTGCCCTGATATTCATGTGAGCGCTTGCGACATCAGTATGCCTGCCTTATCTGTTGCCGCTCGGAATGTGGATCGGCATGGCTTGAGCTCTCAAGTAGAGTTATTTGATGGCGACTTATGGAATGCACTACCTGAGCCTAATGAAGACAATCTTTTTGACTTGATCATTTGCAATCCACCATATGTCAACGCGAACTCAATGAATGCACTTCCCATTGAATATCATGCTGAGCCAGCTCTAGCATTAGCCGGTGGAGATGATGGGATGGACTTAATCAGAAGAATTATTGCGCATGCGCCTGATTACTTATCTGAGCGCGGCGCCATTCTGATTGAGATTGGCAATGAATATGAAAACTTCAAAAAAGCCTTCCCGCAAATTCCAGTCATTTGGATGGAAGTATCTGCTGGTGAAGAGCAAGTCTTATTAATTCAGGCAGAAGACCTGCGCTAACCAGTCATCAACTTAATTCTGTTGCTGCTGCAATTGCCTGATCAATTCGCTCGACTGGAATGACTTTCAATCCAGGAATCTTCGTCTTAGGCATATTGGCCTTCGGAATAATGGCGACTGTGAAGCCCAACTTAGCAGCCTCTTTCAATCGTTCTTGACCGCGCGGGCATGGACGAATCTCCCCAGCCAAGCCAACCTCACCAAACACGATCAGCTCTTTAGGTAAAGCGCGATTTCGAATCGACGACTGGATTGCTAACAGCACCGCTAAGTCAGCCGCAGGTTCTGAGATTTTGACCCCACCGACCGCATTTAAGAACACATCTTGATCAAAGCAAGCAATACCAGCATGACGATGCAATACCGCTAAGAGCATTGCCAAGCGAGCTTGCTCTAAACCAACGGCCAAACGCCTAGGATTAGGAACATGTGCGGTATCTACTAGCGCCTGAATTTCTACCAATAATGGCCGACTACCCTCTTGGGTCACCAATACACACGCGCCCGGAACCATCTGCTCATGCTGCGATAGGAAAATGGCGGAAGGGTTCGTAACACCGCGCAGACCTTTTTCAGTCATCGCAAATACGCCCAGCTCATTCACAGCACCAAAACGATTTTTAATTGAGCGCACTAGGCGGAATGAAGAATGTGTATCACCCTCAAAGTACAAAACGGTATCGACAATGTGCTCAAGCACACGGGGACCGGCTAAGTGGCCATCCTTAGTAACGTGACCCACCATCAAGACACAAATACCGCTTGATTTAGCGGCCCTGGTTAATTGCGCAGCACACTCCCGAACCTGCGCCACAGATCCTGGTGCAGAACTCAATACCTCAGAGTACAAAGTTTGAATCGAGTCCACTACCAATACTTGTGGCTTAACGGTATCCATAATCGAAATCAGTTTCTCCAACTGAATTTCTGCTAAGACCTCCAATTGGGGAGCATCTAATACAATACGTTTTGCACGTAAGGCAATTTGCGCTGCCGACTCTTCGCCACTGCTATAGAGTACATTCATGCCAGCAGCACTCATCTCGGCTAGAGCTTGTAAAAGTAATGTGGATTTACCAATACCGGGATCGCCGCCTAAAAGCACTACGCCGCCTGGAACCAAGCCACCACCCAAGACACGGTCAAACTCTTCTACGCCTGTGCTAAATCTTGGCAGGTCTTCTGCAGCAATTGCAGAAAGTTTTTGCCGCGGCAAGGATTGTGCCAAACCCTGAAAACGAGAGTTCGAGGTTGTCTCTGGCAAGCCCTCCTCCATCGTGTTCCATGCCTGACAAGATGGACATTGCCCTTGCCACTTTGCAGAGGTACCGCCACAAGATTGGCAGATGTAAACCGTTTTGACTTTAGCCAAGGGTTGCCTAGTAATGAAGTTAAATGAATATAGAGTGAATCATTAATCGAGCTGCGTACCCGCTTTATTTTCTTGTGCGCGCTTAGGCGCATCCTTGCGGCGCTGCTCTAGATCAGCCGCTCTTGCAGCAGCGGCTTTTTGCTTTTCTTCAAATTCACGCTGATTATCTACACGCTCAGCAGCCTTCACTGGCGAAGCACGGTCAGCAGCGCGTTTGATATCTTCTTGATCTTTTAAGCTCTTACGTAATTTACGTTGCTCATCATGCAATGCGATCTCTTGCTCGGTAATTGGGTCTATTTCTTTACGATATTGGGTTCTAGCACTGCCAATACAGTAGTTGACCCAATACTTTTGATGGCATTCAGCTTGAGCCTTACCCCAACGATACTTTGCCCACTCACGCTGCAGTTCAAGCTCTTGCTCAATCTTATTTAATTGTTCGAGTCTAGCCTCTTCAGCGGGAGTCGCCAAGACAGAACTAGCAATAGAATAAGCTAGCAAAAAAATTCCGAGGAATAATTTTGAGCGCATAAGAAAAGCTCTCAAATTTCCACCTTTGCGCCTAATTCCACAATTCGATTGGCAGGTATCTTGAAAAAGTCAGACTGACGTCCAGCATTTTGATACATCCAGCAGAACAAACGCTCACGCCAGAGTGCCATGCCAGGTATAGCTGAAGGAATAATGGTATCGCGCGACAAGAAGAATGAAGTGTTCATCATGTCAAACTTCATATTGAAGTTAGTCTCAATCAAGTTAATGATTGTTGCCATATCAGGAGTCTCTTTGAATCCATAGATAGCTCTAACAACAAAGATATTGCCGCCCAAATCCTTGAGGGTAATACGATCCTGATCATTAACATAAGGCACATCCCAAATACTCACCTTTAAGAAAAAGACTCTTTCATGAAGCACGTGGTTATGCTTCAGGTTATGTAAAAAAGATACCGGCAAATAATCTACGTGTGCAGTCAAAAATATAGCCGTACCCTCAACTCGATGAGGCGGGTGCGCAAGCAAGGCACCGATAAAGCTACTCAATTCAATGCCGTCCTCCATTGCACGCTTGCGCAAAATTTGACGGCCGCGGTACCAGGTAATTAAACAAGTAAAGCAAAGTAAGCCGAGAGCTAATGGGTACCAGCCACCGTCTTTAATCTTAATCAGATTCGCTGTCCAAAAAGCAACATCGACGAGGAAAAAGGCAGCCGTAATCAATGCCACTAATACAACATTCATCTTCCACTCGCGGAACATTACTACCGCTAGCAAAATAGTGGTGATGAGCATTGTTGATGTTACGGAAATACCATACGCAGCTGCCAAGTTAACAGACTCTCGAAACTCAATAATGGTGACAACTACCATAAACAATAAAGCCCAATTCACAATCGGAATATAAATTTGGCCCTGCTCAGAATCTGAGGTGTGTAAAATATTCATGCGCGGCATAAAGCCCAACAAAATTGCTTGGCTTACCAATGAATATGCTCCAGAAATGACGGCCTGAGATGCAATCACGGTGGCAGCAGTCGCTAAGCCTACCGTTGGCCACAAGGCCCATTCTGGGACCATTAAATAAAAGGGGTTCTTAATTGCCTCGGGATCTGAGAGCACCAAAGCTCCCTGACCAAGATAGTTAATCAGAAGACTTGGTAGAACAATAAACAGCCACGCATATCTCACTGGAGCGGGCCCGAAATGCCCCATATCAAGATAGAGCGCTTCGACACCGGTCACCACAAGAACAACCGCACCCATCACAATGTAGGCAGTAGTTGGATGCAGTCTGATGAAATCGATTGCGTACAAAGGATTAAAGGCAGCAATAATCTCAGGGGCATCGCCAATATTCCAGATACCCAATGCAGCAAGTGTGAGGAACCAGGCAAGCGTAATGGGTCCAAATAATTTTCCGACTGCAGCAGTGCCATATTTCTGAATGAGAAATAAAGCCACCAAAATAATGAGTGAAATTGGAATAATGAATTTATGTAAACCTGGGGCGGCTATCTCAATACCCTCAACCGCTGACAGGACAGAAATAGCTGGGGTAATAACCGACTCGCCTAAGAGCATGCAAGCGCCTAGCATGCCCATGATCATAAAAAAGAAGTAGCTCTTTGATTTACTGTCAAAAGAACGTAAAGCTAAGGCCATCAAAGACAGAACACCGCCTTCACCTTTATTGTCTGCACGCATCACAAACAAAACATACTTCACGGTCACAACTAAAATAAGAGCCCAAATCATCATTGAGATGACGCCAAATAAAGCTTCTGGAGTATATGCAATGCCATGATTGGCATCGAAACATTCTTTTAAGGCATAAAGCGGGCTAGTTCCGATATCGCCGAAAACTACGCCAATCGCTGCGAGCATCATTACACCAAGACTTTTTTTATGCTCACCACCAGGACCACTAACTTCTACCGGATTCAGAAGCGTTGAACTGGAAAACTCTGGATTACTAATTGACATCTCATAACCTTAAGGTATGTTGCGTGGCAATATGTTACTCCTTATAGGGGGCTAATAAAGCAGGAACGAAACCCTCAAAAACCGTGTTTTTGTATTCCTTTTGAAGGAAAACCTCGACAGAGACCCCTAAAAAATGGTAGAATTTCAGCTTCAGACGCGGGGTGGAGCAGTCTGGCAGCTCGTCGGGCTCATAACCCGAAGGTCGTAGGTTCAAATCCTGCCCCCGCAACCAGTAATTCAGTACTAAGCCCTTAATTTTTAAGGGCTTTTTGCTTTTTAGTACTAACTAAACCCTGAGAACCTGCTTAATCAACTAGCTCTTTGGCCCGTCAACTGCTTGCAAGTAACCCTTGAGGTATTGAGCTGGCACAAATAAATTGCTGCTCACCCCAGTTTTTGAAGAAATAGTGACCTGAAATCCCTTATCCATTTGCTCCCGTAAAAAAGCATCGGTGACTTGAATGGACATCAGCTCTTTAAATACACAACCTTGCGCATCGCAGACGCCAGCTTCCCTGGATACAACCTTGAAAGTACTTGCAGGTTTATTCAGTAAGTTTGCTGATTCGTAATAACGCCAAGGAGCGAAGTAAGTCAGATGAACTAGGAGTTCGTATGTTTTGGCACCCTGAGTACTTTTCTCTCCTCTGAGACTAAACATCTCAAAAGTATTGGCATCATCCATCGTATTGATCGGTGGACCTTGATAAATTTTTGCCCCATTACTCGGATTAGAGCTAATGATGGTAGAACGATAAACATCGTTTATCTCCCAAGCACTAACCACTCTATCGTTACTTTTGCACGCTATTAAACCAAGGCTAATGATGAGTAAAATAATAATTCTGTACATATCTAAATCCCCTTAAGTTTGGAAATCATACTATCGACCAACTAAAGAGGGGTCTATTGTCGCCAGATGAACTTGCGGCAAGCATTTCCATATTTAGCTCTACTCTATGTTAAAGGCTTAATTCAAAACCTTATAACCTCTCCCACTCAAGCAGCGCTTAACAACTGCTTCCTGAGCCTGGTTACCGCTAAATGCACCGCCAGCTCCACCTATCACTGCACCAGCACCGGCTGCCTGAATGATGCCAGTCTTATTACCACCCGTAACCAGTCCCAGCAAGCCGCCAACTACGGCACCTGCGCCAGCACCTTTTGCTGCAGTCTCACCCATGCCAGATTGATCTTTTGCATACGCCTGGCACTCCTGCAGGTCTTTTTCATAGGCAGATTCATTAACGCCCTTCATATCCACGAGTGGGCGAACATCGGCGCCAGCACAGCCAACAGCCGCCATCAGAACCAAAGAACACAATGCAACTAGCTTATTCATATTCGTTACCTTTTTACTGAATCAATTTGAGATCAAGGGATTAATCCTCGAGACTCCTATGCCACAGACGATTTATATCATGCCGCCAAAATTGTGTCGAAAACTGAGCATTATTTTTAAAGGTCCAGACTTGTGCACCGGTGATTGGCGTTTGATGAAAGAGAATTTTTAAATCTCGATAGCGAGCACTAACCGTCGGATGTGGATGACCATAACGATTGCGGTAGCCATTTTGTGCAAAAGCTTGGTCAGGCTCCAAATTTTTGAGCAGTTCAAGTGATGAAGAGGTCTTACTTCCATGGTGTGGTGCCATAAAAATAAGTCGCTTATCGGATAACTCTTCAAGCCTAAGTTGATTAAGTCGCTCCACCATATCAGCTTCGCCCTGTTTTTCAACATCACCGGTTAACCAAAAAGAATTTTTCTGATTACGCACTTCAAGAACACAACTCATTTCATTTGGCTTTCTAGGGTACTCCCCCTCAAAAAGCGTTTCTTCATCCGGATGCCACACTATGAACTCCACATCATTCCAAATCCAGCGCTGTCCAAACCGACAAGGAATACTTGGGATTTTTCTAACTTGGAGGTTTTGAAGCAGCGGATTATTACTCGGTAGAGAACCCATCATTGAATCAAACTGTATTTGCTTTAGTAGCGTAGCAGCTCCACCGATATGATCACTATCGCTATGACTAATTACCATGCGATCTATTTGATCAATACCCCTTCCGCGCAAATAAGGCAGAATCACGCGCTGCCCGGCATCATCCCTCTTTCCTTGAATGGGTCCGGTGTCATAGAGTAGGTTCCTATTGGCAGTCTCCAGCAAGACCGCTGTGCCTTGACCAATGTCCAGAACGGTTGCCCTAAATTCACCAGCAGCTAAAGGGGAGTGATTCAAATAGTTCCACTGCGGGACAAACATAGGCATCGATAGAGACAGAGCTAAGGCACGTGATTTCCAGTGATGCTTCAATTCTCCTGGGCGGATGGCATAGATAATCCCAATGCCAGATAACAGCAAACCCCACCACTCTGGTTGTTTAGCCCAAATGATCGACCAATTCCAGCTAGCCATCCAATCTAATACAACTGCTAAATACTCCATCGCCATATGCGCAGGCAATAACAGCCACCTGCCAATAAACTCAGGTAACAATGCTCCTGCGATCGCTAGAGGAGTCACAACATAGCTCACCAAAGGAATTGCAAAGGCATTAGCCAAGGGTGACACTACGGATACTTGATAAAACCAATACAAAGTAAACGGAAGTAATGCGATAGTGACAACCGCTTGTACTCTACAAGCTTCCCGCAAAGCTTGTAGCAGACGATCAGTCCAGTGAATCTCTAACTCTTTTCCGGTAGGAATTCCTAATAGGCCACTGGAATCACTCATGGCATAAAGGATGGCTGCAACAGCGCCAAACGATAGCCAAAAACCTGGGGTATAGGGTGCCATAGGATCTATTAGCAAAACCAATGCTAATGCCCACCACCAAATATCGAATGATCTAGGATTTCTACCAGACCAAAGTGCAAATGCAACGACCCCAACCATATACATGGTTCTCTGTGCTGGAATCTGAAAACCCGCTAACCATGCGTAGACAAATGCAGTCAAAAACCCAGCACTTGCGGCCACTTTTCCGACGGGGATTAGGAGAGGCCATGAACGACGTCGCCATATAAAGGCAGCTATAGAGGCTCCAACTCCTGCCAACATCGTCACATGTAGTCCTGATATTGAAATTAAATGTCCGATACCTGTAGCATTAAATATCTGCCAGTCCTCTTGATCAATCGCATTTTGATCGCCCATTACCAAGGCAATAATTACTCCCGCATAACGAGCGTCTTCTGGTAACAGCTTTTGAATCTTTTTACGCAGGCTCCAGCGCGCTAACTCCATACGTAACTCAAATTCAGTTAACCCAATGTCTTTTGAAAGTAAGAGCTCTCCTGACCTTATCGAGCCACTGGCTCCAAAGTCTTGATGAAAGGACCAACGCTCAAAATCAAATGTATATGGGTTGAGAGACCCATAAGGTCGTTTCAGCTTTACCTTAAACCTCCAACGCTGACCCGGAACGACCTCGGGAATTACCTGCGGATTTCTCCAGGCTGGTTGCCAACTCAAATAAATACGTTTAGGAAGATGATTTACAGACTCATCAATTTCAAATGCAAATTTAGCGCCCGCAGAGTTACCCTGAGGCAGCGCAACTATACGCCCTTCTATCGTTAAGTCTTTTCCCTCCATTTCTGACGACAGAAGATTACTCAATCGATTCTCGGCATAGCGTGCGTTCCAAGCGAAGCCAAGCACAAACATTAAGGAAAGAATTGCCAATTGGTGAGGGAGGCTGGATGACTGTTTGATACAGATAAAGAGACAGCACATCGCTCCGATCAAAAAACATCCAGCAACCCAATGGATAGGAATCTTTTGTAAAAATAAAAGGAGCGATCCCCCGGCGATGAACGCCGTAATTGCTAAGCGCAAGAGTCTAAGAAGCTAGTTTGGAGTTTGCAGAATCAGCACAGAGTGCTGACCAACGGGGTAATACTTGCATGGCATTGCGCCATACTGCAGCTGAAAAATCAGCCTCATTGATTCCACGGATAGACGCTAGCATCCTAGCTATCCGAGGTAAGAACCCAGGCTCATTAAATGCAATGCCCTCCCCCCTCCCCCATGCTGGAGGGATATCGGGCGCATCAGTTTCTGTGACGATGCTATCAAGCGGTAATTCAGTTAAGAGTCTGCGAATTTGCAAAGCGCGTTCATAAGTAGCGGCACCTCCAAAACCCAACTTAAATCCTAGTTCAATAAACTGCTCGGCTTGCTGAAAGCTACCATTAAAAGCATGAGCAATCCCACTAGGAATCTTACGACGACGCAGGGATTTTAATATAGCGTCCTGTGATCGACGCACATGCAAAATGACTGGTAGCTGAAACTGTTGCGCTAGATCTAATTGCGTATTAAAAAAATATTCTTGCTTATGTGGGTCTAAGCCCTCTACAAAATAATCGAGGCCAATCTCACCAATACCAACAAATCTGGGATCAGAAAGGGATTGGGTAATTTCTTTTTCAAGAATGGAGATATCACCCTCCTGCGCTTGATTGGTATATAGAGGATGAATGCCAAGCGTATAGACTAAGCCTGGAATCTGTTGACCATATTGATTTGCAAGTGCGCGAACTGCTTCGCAATCAGCTGCTTTGACGGCCGGCAATAAAATTGCCTGAACATTGTTATCAAGCGCACTCCGAATGACCTCAGGTAAATTCTTTGCAAACTCTGGCGCATCCAGATGGCAATGGGTATCGATCCACATAGGGCGATCGCTCATTGTGAAAAAATCTTTAATACTCCGCGCTCTAAATGCAAAATACGATCACAACGTTTTGCCCGGACCGGATCATGGGTCACAATCACAAAAGCAGTGCCCTGATCGCGAGCAATATTTAACATCAAATCAAAAACACCATCTGCAGTTTCAGTATCTAAGTTACCCGTTGGCTCATCAGCCAATACACATGCAGGGTTTCCTACTAAAGCTCTTGCAACCGCTACCCGTTGGCGCTCACCACCAGATAATTCACCCGGGGTATGTAATTCACGTGCAGATAAGCCAACTGCTTTGAGCATCTTGCTGGCACGCTCCATTGACTCATCATTGCCTAAGCCACGAATACGCAAAGGTAAGGCAACGTTCTCAACAGCGCTAAATTCATCTAAGAGATGATGGAACTGATAAATAAAACCAAGGCTTTGATTGCGTAATTGATCTAATTTTTTGACAGATAGCTGATTCAGATTAGAGCCAGCCAGAACTACTGAGCCGGCACTCGGGGTATCCAGACCACCCAAGAGATGTAATAAGGTACTCTTTCCGGAGCCAGATGAACCCACAATCGCAACCTTCTCTGAAGGTGTGACATCCAAGTCAATTGCCTTAAGTACCTCTACCGCTGTTGGGCCTTGACCATAGGTCTTAGCCAAACCGCGCGCCATTAAAACTAAAGCGCCCTGATTACTCATAGCCTCATTCATATCGTAAGGCCTCCGCAGGTTGCACTTTGGCAGCACGTCGACTTGGATAGAGAGTTGCAAGTACAGACAATCCAAAAGCCATTAATCCGACTGTAACTACATCACTCAATCTAACGTCCGAAGGCAATTCACTAATAAAGTAGATCTCGCGAGGCAAGAAGCGTACACGGAAAATCGCTTCAATAGCGGGAACGATGACATCAATATTAAGTGCAATCAACAAACCCAAGCCCACGCCAGATAGAGAACCGAGTATGCCAATGGCCAGACCTTGAATTAAAAATATTCTTTGAATTAAGCCGGGACTCGCGCCCATCGTTCTCAATATTGCAATATCAGCTTGCTTCTCGTTTACAGTCATCACCAATGTAGACACAAGGTTGAATGCGGCTACCGCAATAATCAAAGTCAGAATGATGAACATCATCTTCTTTTCAGTTTGAACTGCAGCGAACCAATTGCGATTTGAGCGGGACCAATCAGTTACCCACATGGCTTGAGGCACAACAGCGGCTAACTGATTAGCTATTGCTGGTGCGCGCTGCATATCATCCACCTTGACACGCAAGCCTGATGGATCTCTGAGGCGTAGTAAAGCCGCAGCGTCTTTCCAATGCATGATGGCTAAAGAGCTGTCGTATTCATAATGACCGCTATCCACAATACCAACCACTTGAAGAGTGCGCATCCTTGGCATTGCACCAGCTGGCGTTAAATCACTTTCAGGAACGATTAAATTAATACGATCACCCACATGTGCGCCAACAAGTGCCGCTAGTTGCGCACCCAAGGCAACACCAAAGCCGCCAGGCTTGAGATCATTAATACTGCCAGCAACAAATTGCTTTGGCAGATCAGAAACCTTTCCCTCTTCGCTTGGTGAGATTCCCCGAATGGCGACACCACGCATGACATTCTCGCGACTGAGCAAGCCTTGAGAACTGACCATGGGGGCAACACCTACGATATGCGGTTGCTCAGCCACTTTAAGCGCAAGTGGCTCCCAGTTTGCCAACCCTTCTGGCGCAGTAATTTCTACATGAGAAAGAACCGACAGCATGCGATCACGAACTTCCTTTTGGAAACCATTCATGACCGAAAGCACCACAATCAAGGAGGCAACGCCTAAGGCGATACCGGCGGTCGAAATTCCGGAGATAAAGGATAAAAAGCCATCGCGCTTGCCAACCGTCTTGCGACGCTTGGATCGGGTGTAGCGTAGGCCAATTTCTAGCTCTATAGGAAGTCTCAACATAGCCACAGTTTAGTGAATTACCAAGGCAAACCAATGGAATATCTAAATGCCACCTAAAATCAGGGGAATGACTGTAAATTCTGCTACCTCCCCAGCCGCACAAACCAAGCTACGGCGCTTTACCCTGATGCTGTCAGGTGAGGACGCTTTTGACTCTGAGGAAGAGTGTGCAATGGTTGATCGCCCGGTAAAAGGGCTGCCGCATGAGTGTTATTTACTGGGCAAGCTGGTACCACTTGCCCCAGTCTTGCTTTTAGGCCAAACATCACAAGCAGTGAACCCATCAGAAGTCATCGCCTGCCTTCAGCCAGTCCATCTTCACGCCACACGTGACCATCTTATTTTGATGGGGCAAAACCAGATTGATCTGACGCAAACTGAATCTACCGAACTCCTAAAAACTGCTCTGCCATACATTGAGGAAGATTTTCAAAACCCAATTCAGTTTCAGGGACAGCATTATTGGTTTATTCCAGCAGGTCCATTTGCAAGCCTAGCTAGCTATAGCATTGATCAAGCACACGGACGTAATATTGATTGGTGGATGCCACGCGACACTAACGAAGAAGGTATCGCAAAACGCTGGCGCAAGCTCCAAAATGAAATTCAGATGCTCTGGCATATTGGCTCTGTTAATGAGGCACGAGAGCAACGCGGTATGCCGAGTATCAACTCTTTATGGATTAGTGGAGTAGGTAAATTGAGTGATGTGAAAGCGCCATTAGCAGTTCAACAATCAAATCATCTCTATGGAGCACATCCTCTACTGGCCGGATTAGCAAAGCTATACAACATTTCCCATTCGGAGGAATTGAATACTCCGGGGCCAGGATCTTTTGCATGGCTAGATCATCCTGAATCGATATGGCCAATATTGAGTACGGCATTAAACAATCAAGCATTAGATGAAGTACTGATCATTGACTTTCCCAAAGGCAAAACTCGTGAACGTCTCTATCAAGCTAAAGATCTTTCTAAAAGATCTTGGGCATTCTGGAAAAAAGTAGAGCCACTGACCTGGCAAGAAATCATTTCCTCATGAGCCTCTTTTCTCAACGCCCTTTCTCTGAGCGCACCGCTACCTGGTTACAGCAAAGTGGCCTACATCCCTTGCTGGCGAGACTATATGCAGCACGAGGTCTCGAGTCTCCTGAAGAGCTATCGCTTGACTTAAAGCAATTGCTCTCGCCAACAGAACTCAAAAATTGCATTAGTACAGCGTTACTACTAGCAGACATTCTTGAAAGAAAAGAAGCCATCCTCATCGTTGCAGACTACGACTGCGATGGTGCTACCGCTTGTGCTGTCGGCCTGCGGGGCTTACGGATGTTGGGTGGTTCAGAGACTCCCATTCAGTTTCTGGTGCCCAATCGCTTTACTATGGGATATGGTCTGACGCCCGAGGTAGTTGAGCTTGCGGCCGCACAAAATCCTAAACCTAAATATCTCATTACGGTTGATAACGGTATCGCAAGTGAATCTGGAGTAGATCGTGCCCGCGAACTAGGCATGGAGGTCATTGTTACTGATCATCATTTGCCTGGCGATCAACTTCCTAAAGCAACTGCTATTGTTAATCCCAATCAGCCTGGCTGCAGTTTTCCTAGCAAAGCGCTTGCGGGAGTTGGAGTGATGTTTTACCTATTAGTAGCCCTGCGTGCAGAGTTACGTCATCGTGGAAAATTTACGAATGAGACACAACCTAAAGTGGAGAATCTATTAGATCTTGTTGCTCTAGGCACTGTTGCCGATGTAGCGCAACTTGATCGTAATAATCGCGTACTTGTTTCTAATGGCTTAAAACGTATTCGGACCGGCATTTCTCAACCTGGAATACAAGCTTTGTTTCAAGCGGCAGGACGAGATCCCCGTAAAGCGAATACCTTTGACTTAGGCTTTGCTATTGGCCCCCGCCTCAATGCGGCTGGGCGCTTAGCTGATATGACTTTAGGCATTCGCTTGCTACTTACTGATAGTACAGATGAAGCCATGACGCTTGCGCAAGAACTTGATCGCATTAATCGCGAACGTCGCGTAATAGAAACCGGCATGCAAGAAGCGGCACTCGCACATCTTGCAGAAGATCAGCTGGCCGGAACAATGGCGCAACGTACCAGCATCTGTCTTTGGAATCCGGAGTGGCACCAAGGCGTCGTCGGAATTGTGGCCTCTCGCCTGAAGGAACGCTTTAATCGCCCAGCCATTGTTTTTGCTCCCGATGGCAATACTGGAGAAGAGTTACGTGGATCCGGTAGATCATTGACAGGATTTCATTTAAGAGATGCTCTAGATTTAGTATCTAAACGCGAGCCTGGACTCATCCTCAAGTTTGGCGGCCATGCGATGGCAGCTGGTCTAACGATTCGTAAAGATGATTTTGAAAAATTTGATGCCTGCTTTCAGGAGGTAGCGAATAGCTTATTAAATGATGAAATCCTGGAGCGCCGACACCCTCACGATGGTTCTCTACAACCCTCAGAATTCACCCCCGAAATCGGCGACCTGCTTGCCGAAGAAATCTGGGGTCAAGGCTTTCCTCAACCCGTCTTTTATGGGGAGTTTGAGGTTGCCCAGCAAAGCCTCATGAAAGAAAAACACCTGCGCTTGATGCTGCGTCCCATTGGCTCAGCTCCTGGTAATAAGCCAATTACTGCCGTTTGGTTCAACCGCACCCAAAGCCTCCCAGCCAAAGCTAAATTGGCCTACCGGCTAGTCACCGACCGCTATCAAGGACAAGCTCGTGTCCAGCTCATGGTTGAGGCACATGACGAGAGCGCTGGGACCTAAAGGTCAAGTGCAATAACCCCCTTATAATTGGGGGATGGAAGCTGAACAACTAAACACTATTTCAAATACCTTGTCCGATCTGCTCACCCGTGAGCAAGCTCTTCGGGGGTATCTTTGACTTCGAAGTAAAGTCACGCCGCCTTACTGAAGTTAACTCGATCCTGGAAGATCCCACCATTTGGGATGACCAAAAGAAAGCCCAGGCACTGGGCAAAGAAAAGAAATTGCTCGATGGCGTGGTTGCTACTCTCACCGATTTAAATACCAACATCACAAGTGCTCTTGAACTCTTTGATATGGCCAAAGAGGAGAATGATTTCGATACGATTGCTGCTATTGAGCAAGATGTTGAGACTTACAGCAAGATCATTGGTGATCTGGAGTTCCGCCGCATGTTCCACAACGAGATGGACTCATGCAATTGCTTTATTGATATTCAGGCAGGTGCAGGTGGTACTGAGGCGTGCGACTGGGCGAGCATGCTTTATCGCCAGTATCTCAAGTATTGTGAACGCAAGGGCTACAAAACAGAAATTCTAGAAGAATCCGATGGCGACGTTGCTGGCATTAAGAGCGCAACGATCAAAGTTGATGGCGAGTATGCCTATGGCCACCTCCGCTCCGAAACTGGCGTGCATCGTTTGGTACGTAAGTCACCGTTTGACTCCTCCAATGGGCGCCATACCTCCTTTGCATCCATCTATGTCTACCCAGAGATTGATGACTCTATTGAGATTGAAGTGAATCCTGCAGATATTCGTACAGATACCTACCGCGCTTCTGGTGCGGGTGGTCAGCATATTAATAAAACTGACTCCGCAGTGCGTCTCACGCATATCCCAACAGGAATTGTGGTGCAATGCCAGAACGATCGCAGTCAACACCGCAATCGCGCAGAAGCAATGACGATGCTAAAGTCACGCTTGTACGAACATGAGATGCAAAAGCGTCGCGCCGAACAAGACAAGTTAGAAGCAAGTAAAACTGATGTGGGCTGGGGTCACCAGATCCGCTCTTATGTTTTGGATCAAAGCCGCATTAAAGATTTACGTACTAACGTTGAGATCTCCAATACTCAAAAAGTTCTGGATGGGGATCTTGATGCCTTTATTGAAGCCAGCCTGAAGCAAGGCGTTTAATTAACGACAAATATGAACGACAAAACTAATCCACCAATTACCGAAGCGGTTGATGAGAACCACATCATTGCGGAGCGCCGTGAAAAACTCGCCAAGCTGCGCGAGAGTGGTATTGCCTTTCCGAATGATTTTGTTCCCACCCATTTAGCTGCTGATTTGCATACTCACTACGATAGCCTCACTAAAGAAGAGCTTGCTGCAAAGAGGGTTCATGTCAAGATTGCTGGTCGTATGGTGCTCAAGCGGGTGATGGGTAAAGTGAGTTTCGCAACCATTCAGGATCGTAGTGGTCAGATTCAGTTCTATATCAGCGATGAACTCAGTGGTGCCGATACTCATGGCGCCTTTAAGCATTGGGATATGGGTGACTTTATCTCTGCCGAAGGAAACCTCTTTAAGACCAATAAAGGTGAGCTCTCAGTGGAGTGCGGTAATTTGCGCTTATTGAGTAAGTCTTTGCGTCCATTACCAGATAAATTCCATGGCCTCTCAGATCTAGAGACTAAATATCGTCAGCGTTATGTAGATCTTATTGTTAATCCAGAGAGTCGTAATACGTTTAAAGCGCGTAGTAATGCAATTGCCTCATTACGTCGCCACATGCTTGATGCCGACTTTATGGAAGTAGAAACACCTATGCTGCATCCGATTCCCGGTGGTGCAGCAGCGAAACCCTTCATTACGCACCATAACGCACTCGATATGCAAATGTTCTTGCGTATCGCTCCTGAGCTTTACCTCAAGAGATTGGTAGTTGGGGGATTTGAGCGCGTATTTGAAATCAATCGCAACTTCCGTAATGAAGGCGTAAGTCCACGTCACAATCCCGAATTTACGATGATGGAGTTCTACGCAGCGTATACCGATTACCGTTGGCTAATGGACTTCACTGAAGGCTTGATTCGTTCGGCAGCAATGGATGCTCAAGGTACCGCAGTATTGACCCACCAAGGTCGCGAGTTAGATTTGAGCAAGCCATTCCAGCGGCTCACAATCACTGAAGCAATTCTGAAGTATTGTGGTCAATCGGGTAAGAGCTATGAAGCAGCCCAACTTGAAGACATCAACTTCATTCGCACTGAATTGAAAAAGGGTGGCGAGAATCCAGATGCCCCTACCCTTAAGAATGCTGGCATTGGTGCCTTGCAGTTAGCCCTGTTTGAGTTGGTTGCTGAAGAGCATCTCTGGGAGCCAACCTACATCATTGATTACCCAATCGAAGTCAGTCCACTCGCCAGAGAATCTGATACCCGCCCTGGCATCACTGAGCGCTTTGAGCTTTTTATCACCGGACGCGAAATCGCTAATGGTTTCTCGGAACTGAATGATGCTGAAGATCAAGCCAATCGCTTCCGCAAACAAGTAGAGCAAAAAGAAGCTGGTGATGAAGAAGCGATGTACTTTGACCATGACTTCATCCGTGCCCTAGAGTACGGTATGCCTCCAACTGGTGGTTGCGGTATCGGCATTGACCGTCTAGTAATGCTACTGACAGATGCACCAAACATTCGTGATGTGATTCTCTTTCCTCATTTGCGTCGCGAGGAAGAGTAGGGTCTTTATTAGGCTTGCCTAGATTAAAGATGCAGCAAGTTGAGAGCCTCCTGCGCGGTCATCACGCCTTCGTCAGTAGGAACAACCCAAACCTCAACAGAACTTTGTGGTGTACTAATTTTCAAAGTAAGTTCCTTGGTGGCCGCCTGATTTAGCGCTTCATCTAACTCAATGCCTAGCCATGCAAATTTCTTACACACTGAAGATCTTAGGGCTGGATCATGTTCACCAATACCTCCGCTAAATGAAATTAAATCAAGACCGCCAAGGCAGGCAATCATTGCGCCACCCTCACGCATAATTTTGTAGATAAAAAGCTCAATTGCTTCTTTAGCCAGAGGATTAGGGTCACTCTTTAATTTGCGCATATCAGCTGAGATGGTAGACACCCCAAGTAAGCCGCTCTTTCTGTAGAGAAGATCTTGCAACTGATCATGGGTATAGCCCCGCTCTACCAAATACATCAATACGCCAGCATCTAGTGAGCCGCTGCGAGTACCCATCATGAGGCCATCCAAGGCAGAGAAGCCCATTGTTGTGGCAATACTTTTTCCATCAATCGCAGCACACAAACTGGCGCCATTACCAAGGTGCGCCATCAACACTCTATCTCTAGATCTACTGGAGCTCTCAAGCAACTCCCCAACAATGTACTGATAAGAAATTCCATGAAACCCATAGCGTCTTACGCCCTGATCCGTAATCTCCTTGGGTAAAGCTAGAGAGGTTTCAAGTGGACTCATTGTTTTATGAAATGCCGTATCAAAACAGAGTACTTGCGGAATACCTGGAAATACTTGGGAAAAAGCTTTCACACCATCCAAGCTATGAGGCTGATGGAGTGGTGCCAAGGCACTCATAGCCGATAATTTTTCTAGAATGGTCTCTGTAGAAACAACCGGCTGAAAAAACTCTGAGCCTCCATGAACAATCCGATGAGAAACGGCTCTGATTGGAGGCAATCCTTTAATTTCAAGTAATAACTCTTTGAGATGCATTAAGGCAGCGATAAAGGGATCCTGATCCACATCCTCAAAATACTCAGCGTGCTGCACACCTTCGTAGGCATAACGCAGTTCTGTTTTTCCACCGGGCTCTAGACCCTCGAAACTCCCGGAGAGGATTGATGGCAGGACAGATCCTTGCTGCGTAGGATAGATTGAAAACTTGAGAGAGGAGGAGCCTGCATTAACAGTCAGAATTGCCATAAGAATAGATAGTGTGTTTGATGAAACAAATAAATTAAAACTCAGACTGCTCAAGCGCTATAGCAAAAAACACCAAACTGAGGCTAAATAAGGAAATCGATCGATATTGGGCAAGAATCATCCCTAGATGATAGCGAGATCGCCCCTCCCTAAGCCTTAAACGGGGTTTTATAAGCAAAAGTAGATAACTTATAAGAAGTAAATTGGTGATTGGGCGCTGGATAGCACCTGAATCACTCCAAGATTGAGGATAATTAGGTTTTTAGATAATTAAAATCAAGCTTTTATGGCAGCCTACAACACCGAAACCGTTCTGACCGTTCACCATTGGAATGACACGCTCTTTAGCTTTACCACCACTCGCAATAAGGGTCTGCGCTTTCGCAGTGGCCACTTTTTGATGATTGGCCTTGAGGTTGAAGGTAAGCCTTTAGTTAGGGCTTACAGCGTTGCCAGCCCAAACTATGAAGAGCATCTGGAATTTTTAAGTATTAAAGTCCAGGATGGTCCACTTACCTCACGCTTACAAAAGATTCAGGTGGGAGATCCTATTCTTGTCAGTGAAAAATCAGTCGGCACATTAGTGATCGATGATTTAAACCCCGGAAAGCATCTTTATCTATTCAGCACGGGCACTGGTCTTGCGCCATTCATGAGCATCATTCGTGACCCTGATACTTATGAGAAGTTTGAGAAAGTGGTTTTAATTCATGGTGTTCGTCTTGTCAGTGAACTAGCCTACGGCGACTACATCAAAAATGAACTGACTCAAGATGAATACCTGGGTGAATTAATTCGTGAAAAACTGATCTACTACCCAACGGTAACGAGAGAGGCGTTTAAACACACCGGGCGGCTTACTACTGCTATTGAATCTGGTCAGCTCTTTAAAGATATCGGCCTGCCTCCTTTGGATCCAGCAGTAGATAGAGCAATGATTTGTGGCAGCCCATCGATGCTCAAAGAAACCGCTGAAATGCTAGATGCCAAGGGCTTTAAGGTCTCCCCAAGCCTTGGCCAGCTTGGCGACTACGTATTTGAACGCGCCTTTGTAGAAAAGTAAGGCCCAGACTTTATAGATTCAAAAGTAGTTTAGTTATCGCCATATATTCTTTGCGAATATATAGCAGCCTTGTTACAGTATTACTAACCAATACAGATGCAAGGAGCCAAGATGTCACCCGTCAGAGAGCATTACAACCCAGCTATACAGAGTCTGCTACGGGAGCATGATCGCTTACCTCATGATCAGGTTGCCGAAAGAAAAAGTTTTCAGAGGCAAATTCTTTTCTTAATGAATGCCATTAAAACTGAGGAGTTTGAAGCTTCCTTCTCCTGATGGTTTAAGTCAAAGATAGATATAAAAAAACCGCCTCAGTGGCGGTTTTTATTTTTCTCAACAACACTCAATCAAGTTATATGAAATTCCAAATGCTTAGTCTTCTATTTGAAAGTAAACCATTTCAGCGGCTTGACTGTTGTCAGGGCAATTCGCACTCTCAGCTGCGATAAATACTTTTTCTGTAGTCGGCAAAACTGATTCGACCACAGCATCCTGTGTGTTTTCTGTTGTGTGACCCATTTAGAACCCCTTCATTTAATCTAAGTCGGCATCTTCATTCAATGAACTTAGAGAATAGAGTTCTTTTATATATCTGAAAAGAATATAGATTTCATTAGCTTATATCTATTTAAATATAAACAAAAGTAGCAAATTAAAGCCTGCATTCGCAATGAGAAGGAATAAGCAAAGTCGCTTTAAATCTCTATCAGATACAGCATGGGCCTCCAAAACACCATTAGCCAATCTCATTCCCAACCAGTACACAGGGATAGCCGGTAGGAGGTAGATGAGCCAGTCTATTCCGCCCCCCATCAAACTGGCGGCAGCAATCGCAAAGACAGAAATGCCAGAAACAAATTGGGACAACAAAGATCGCGTTCTATCAAATGCTTGATTAGTTGAATTGAGATAAAGGGCTGCTGGTGGCCCTCCTATTCCACATGAACCCAACAACAATCCAGACAAGCCCCCTGCCAGACCATCCAAAAATCTAGAGGCGTTTAATTGAATATGCGGCTTAAGGAGTAGATAGCTAGCAAAAAAGAGGATGACTCCACTCGTAGCGGACTTGAGCACAACAAGCGGTATAAATCTGCTCAACCAAATACCCAGAGGAAGAAAAATGGCTGAAAAAATTAACATATTCCAAAGACGAGATCGGTCTTCTAGATGTAGTTTCCAGTGTCTAGAAAGTAAAGCTCCCCCAAATACTTCAGCGCACATCACGATCGGAATCAAAAATGGGATTGGGAATACCCACATTAAAAGGGGCGTCATAATGAGCGCCCCACCAAACCCACTTAGCCTTCTAATGAAACCGCCAAAAAATGCCGCAAATATCAATAGGCAAATCGCGGCTAGGTTTTCAAAAATCAAACAGCCTCACTGACATCATGTTCGCCAGCAATGAGATCCCGAATTTGCCGACGAATCTCTAAATAGGCAGGGGTGTCCTCGACCATTCTGCGTGGCTCTGGAACACGAATAATTTCTTTCACCCTTCCAGGCCGACGCGTCATCACAACAATGACGTCTGAAAGATTGATCGCCTCTTCAATACTGTGGGTCACCAATACAACCGTCTTAGACTCTTCATTCAAAATACGGATCATTTCAGCTTGCATCATTCCGCGATTTTGTGCATCTAGAGCAGCAAATGGTTCATCCATTAACAAAACGGTAGGGTCAACTACAAGAGCTCTAGCAATAGATACCCGTTGACGCATACCGCCAGATAGTTGATGAGGATAGTGTCCCGTGAATTGGCTTAAGCCAACTAAAGCGGCAAAGCGAGTAACCACCTTCTCAATCTCGCTCGAGCCCATTCCTTTAATTTTTAAACCAAAAGCAATGTTGTCGTACACGGTTAACCATGGGAATAGCGCATAGTCCTGAAACACCATCGAGCGATCTGCACCAGGGCCATTTACTAAATTTCCAGCGCATTCGATTCGACCTGAGGTAGGAACCTCGAAACCCGCAATCAAGTTGAGCAAAGTCGTTTTGCCACAGCCGCTATGACCCAGTATTGAGTAAAACTCGTTCTTATTCACCTCTAAAGAAATATCGTCGAGGGCAAGTACTTCTTGCCCCTTTGAATTAAGAGATGGAAAAATCTTTTTTACTTTTTCTACTTTTAGTGCAAGCATTTTATATTTTTGATTAGATGATCAACTACGAGTTTAAGGATCTAGCCCAAGGCATGAGAGTCTTAGCGCTATAGCGAATAATGCGATCAATACAAAGACCAATTAGACCAATCGCTAACATTCCAGTCAGAATAAAGTCAGTACGCAAAACTGTTCTAGCATCATTGATGAGAAATCCAAGGCCGGAATTTGCGCCCACCAATTCTGCTGCCACTAAGGCCATCCAACCAACCCCAAGACCAATACGAATACCAGTAGTAATCTGCGGTAGAGCAGCCCTTAGGATAACGCGAGTAATGACGTTCCAATCACCAGCCCCTAAACAGCGTGCAGCGCGTATCAGACTTGGCTCCACATTCTTTACTGCATCAATGGTATTGAGCAATATAGGAAAAAAGATTCCTAAAAAGATAATGAATTGATTTTGTGTATTACCTACACCAAACCACAAGATACTCAGTGGAATCCATGCAATTGGTGGAATAGGTCTCAAAATTTCAATAATTGGATCTACTTGTTCATTGAGCCATTTAAAGCAGCCCATCATTATTCCCAGTGGGATGGCCACGCTCGCATAGCAAAAGGCGATAAATTCTCGCCTTAAGCTATCGAGTACGTGCTTCCAAAGTTCACCGGACGAACTTAACTCTATGGCACCATTTAAAACACCCGAAGGCGGCGGCAGTAGCGTTGCCTGAGTTTTATCCAAGATAAACCGGCTAGCTAACTCCCAGCTAGCCAGTAATATCGCAAGCAAAACCAAACGCCGAAGTTGGAACATAGAGCGGAGGTAATTCATTATTTTTTATACACCTTATTGTCGAATGACCAATCTTTGGTTAAGTCACCTTTTTCCGGGAATGGCTGAGGCTTAGTAGTGTTCAACGGAGTTGAATACTTTGGATACGGAATCTTATCCATAGGTGCTGACCAGTTGGCAGGCAGGAATGGAGGAAGTTTTGGAACCGTCCAGCCAAGCTTTGAGAAAGTATTGTCCATAAAACGCGCATCTACTGCAGTAATAAATGTAGATGCTGAGGTTTTATTTTGGATACGTTTATTTTCATATAGCCACTCATAAATTGGCTCATTTGCACGCCCCCAGAACAAAGGAATCGGGTAAAGGTAGGTTGGCTTATCCAGATTGTTGTACATGTTGATTTGTTCGCGCAGAATTGCAGCTGAGAAATTTTTCAGGTTCGGATCTTCTTGCATCGCCTTCACAGCATCATCCGGATTTTTTCGTATCCAAAGAGTCGCTTCAACAATTGCATCGGTAAATGCCTGCACTACGTCTGGCGCATTATCAATGACTTCTTGACGTACGTAAAATGAGGAGCCGTAGATGTTGTATGGGTAGCTATCGTTGATGATGCGCGCATTTTTACGCTCTTTCACCATAATGGTTGGCGTTGGATCCCATGGCACGACTGCATCAATACCTTTTGGCATTGCCATTTGCTCGCCTGGAGGCATATTCTTCAGAATAATATCTTTGCCAATGACAAGTCCGTGAGCTTTGGCTGCTGCCTGTATATAGAACTCAGCAGAAGAGCCTGTAACCAATCCAATGGTTGCTGGTTCTTTACGATTTTTGAAATCGTCAATCGACTTAATTTTTGAGTCGAGCGGTACTAGCATAGCGTGCATCAAATTGACGTTGATGATCGCGATGGTTTTAACAGGGACGTTTTTATCGATTAATGTAGTGAATGGGAAGTTTCCACCATTACCAAACTGGAACCGGCCAGAAATAATCACCTCGTTAATCGCAGGTCCGGATGGGAAAGCCTGAAACTTAGCCTCAATACCTCTTTTAGATAAAAGTCCTGTTTTATCCATGACTAAATTGATTGTATTTTGACCTGACCATGGCGGCTGGAAAGCAACCTGGAGTGGCCACCAGCCCTTTTCTTTTAGCCAAGCAACGGACTTAGGGGAAATTTTTTCATATGCATTTTCCGGCCAGCCATAGTTGGTAAATTTAGTGGCATCTTGCGCCATTGATAACATTGGTGCACCCGAGAGCATGGCAACAGCCAGCACTGAAAAAATACGACGTGATACGTTAAATTCTTTCATTACGATCTCCTTAATATTGGAATTACCTGCACTGATACCAAACCGCGAACATCTAATACTAACTACTGAAGCTTAACTCTATACCGCCTAATTTAGTCCTAATTCTTCTATATTCTTTTTTCATAACCAAATACTTCACCAACTCAGTAAAGGGCTGTAAAGCAGGTCCTTGCTTTGCAGCTTCTAAAGCACCATCCCGCAATCCTAAAGCCAGATTCTCAGGATAAAAAGTATGAAGACTCAATTGCTCTTTACTAATTGAGCGACCCCATTTTTTTCTTAAGCCAGGCAACGCAGGCTCAATTAATTCACCAGGTCTGCGAGAGGCGTCGTAATCAACATTAGCACGATCCATTACTTTTGCACTCGGTGTGCCAGCTAACCTTCCATAATGTCCTTTGAGATAAAGCTTAATCTCATCGGGAATCGTTTTATAGCGCTCACCCTGCATTACATTCAGAACTGCTTGAGTCACAATATATTGCGCAAATGGGCTCACCAATATGGGATAGCCTAAGTCTTCACGGACCCGAGCAGTTTCCTCAAGAATTTCTGCCTCTCGGTGGGAAATGCCCATGGTTGCTAATTGAGCGCGTAAATTGGAGATCATTCCACCCGGAATTTGGTGTTCATATAGCGCCGGATCGTAAGTCGCCTTCTCTCCACGAGCAAAGTTATCTCGCGTACAAATCCAATCAAAGTATTCATCAACTTTTTGCAAAGCAGAATGGTCCATCTTTGGAGCTCGGCCAAATTTCTGCGCACTGGCATACATATCTAATACTGAAGGTAGTGAGGCACCATTCGCTAGACAATCTGTTGCTACGTAACCATAAGCAAACCCGGCCTTAATAGCCTCCTCATATACCAACGGCGCTAAGCCAGACTGGCAATGAGAGTGTAATTTAATGGGGATACCAGCTGCTGCAGAAACTACAGCAGGAAAAAGAGTGGCGGCTCGCCCAGGAGTCAGTAGACCAGTTGGGTCTTTCACTGAAATAAAGTCGACGCCTAGTTTCACTAACTCCCGTGTACGCGCAATAAAGTAAGCATCGTCATGCACTGGGCTTAAGGCATAGGTCAACATGGCATTAATTAACATGCCATTTTTCTTGCCCGCTGCTACCGAAGATTCAATATTACGGTTGTCATTAAGGGCATCATAGACAGTGAGTACCCTTACGCCAGACTGAGCCAAGAGCTCGACATTCAGGGCAACAACATCATCTGGAAATAGCTCAAACGTATAAATACTTTGGCCACGTGTTAATGCATCCGTGGGAGTGCTTAGTTGCTTACTTAAAAACTCTATACGCTTCCAAGGATCTTCGCGCAAGAAGCGCACCATCACGTCAAATACAGCACCGCCTAAAATATTGATATAGCCGTACCCAGCCCGATCTATATCGGCTAGGGCTGGATACATATGAGGCGTAGTCATCCGCGTAGACCAAAGGCACTGATGCGCATCGCGCAGAGTGACATCAATCATTTCGAATGGTTTTTTGGTGGCCATTAAGTAAGCTCAATCACCATGAGGGGTTGACCAACTTCAATCGTTGCTCCATCGTCAACCAAGATACGAATAACCTTCCCGGTACATTCTGCAGGAATGGTATTGAGCAATTTCATTACCTCAACGATGCAGACATCCGTAGTGGGCAACACACTATCCCCCACCTCAACAAATGGTGCAGAGCTGGGGCTAGGACGACGATAGAAAGTACCAATCATTGGGCTTGTAATGGCACGCTCTGATGATGAGAGTGCCAATGAGGATGTGGGTGCAGCCGGAGCAGGAGCACTAGCGGACGTAGGCGTCACTACTTGTGGAGCAACATAAGTACTTGGAGTAAATGCGGTTTGTGCTCCTACTGAAATCTCAATTTCAAATTCATCGGTCTTATAACCAAAGGTATTGAACGTGCCCGCATCCTTAATGAGGGCAACAATTTCCTTCACCTGCTTCATTGTGAATTCAGGTGGCACCTTAACTTTAGTTGCAGCTTTTTTGACTGGAACTTTTTTGGAAGGCTTGGTCTTTACTTTCGCTTTAGAGGCGACTTTCTTTTTTGTTTGCACTGTCTCGTATTTTTAGTTAATATTTTCTCTAATGAAATTTAAAGTATCATCAGGTGAAATGCTTTAAGGGTAAACACTTAAAAATGCAAATATCTTCAAATATTCCCTAATAAATGCAAGAAAAGCTCTCCCGCATCACCCCTCCAGCTGAAATCCTGGAAGAATCCGCCAAATCCAGCATGGCGGAAAAGGTATTACTCATTCTGGAGACCATTGCCCAATCGGAGTTCCCGCTCACCCTAGAGACAATTTCTACCGGCACAGGCTTAGCCAAACCCACTGCATTTAGATTACTCAATACATTGGTTGCCCAAGGATTTATCGAACGCGACCCGAATGGCAGACGTTTTCAGCCGAGCGCAAAACTGAGAATTATGGGAATGAACATTCTTTCTGTAGATTCCGTCCGATCACAGCGTGTAGCAGTCATGAAACGTCTAGTTGAGGAAATTGGTGAAACCTGCAACTTCAATATCTTGGATGGCAATAAAGTGATGTACCTCGACCGCGTCGAAACAAGTGCACCTATTCGTCTTCACGTAGATCTTGGTATGCGCGTACCCCTGCACTGCACTGCCAGTGGAAAATTATTTCTCTCTGGTATGACTGAATTACAGGTTCGGCGCTCACTAGGAAATGAGCCATTCGAGACCTATACGCCAAAAACAATCACAAGCTACAACAAGCTATTTTCTGAACTAGAAAAAATTCGTCATGACGGCTACGCCCTTGATGAATCAGCCTTCCTAGAGGGATTCATTGGAATTGCTGTGCCCGTAATCAATTCAAAAGATAAAACATTTGCCACGATTACGGCACATGGCCCCGCATCGCGTATGCAAGAAAAATCGATTGATTTTTATGTCAAACCACTAAAGCACGCTGCAAATGATATTCAAAGCAGCCTCTCCGAAACTAGTAATTAATTGATTGGAAACTTATGACAACTCCTGTAATCATCACAGTAGCAATGACTGGCGCAATTCCTCGTAAGAAAGATTGTCCAGGACTACCAGTAACCACTAGCGAACAGATTGAAGAAACTCACAAAGCATTTGAAGCGGGAGCCACGCTTGCGCATATTCATGTCCGCAACGCAGATGAAACACCGAGTTCAGATCCTAGTTTGTATGCGGCTGTGCAAGAAGGTATTCAAAAACATTGCCCAGGAATGATTATTCAATTTTCAACTGGTGGTCGTGGACGCGATCAAACTGCTCGCGGCGGAATGTTATTTCATCGTCCTGATATGGCCTCTCTGGCAACTGGTTCTGTGAACTTTCCTAATGGTATATACGAAAATCCACCAGAATTTGTTGATGGGCTTGCAAGCGAGATGTTGAAGTATGAAATTAAGCCGGAAATAGAAATCTTTGACCTTGCCATGCTCTATAACGCGGCAAATTTGATTGAGCGTGGCCTCCTCAAAGCCCCAGCCCATGTGCAATTTGTCATGGGTATTCCCAATGCTATGCCCGCAAGACGCTCGATTCTAGAATTCCTCATTTCAGAATTAAAGGCAGTCATGCCTGATGCCACCTGGTGTGCAGCTGGAATTGCGCGCTATCAACTCCCTGTAAACGAATGGACCCTCGAATTGGGTGGCCATGTGCGAACTGGTCTTGAAGACAATACGCGCTTTGATAAAACACGGGCTGCAAAAGATAATGCTGAACTAGTAGCACGGCTTGCTGAGATTGCGCCTTCCTATAACCGAACAGTGGCAACCCCAGCGCAGGCGCGTGAAATTCTAGGATTAAGAAAGCATTAATCAGCATGTCAAATACATCTTTCGATTACATTGTTGTAGGCGGAGGCTCCTCTGGTTGTGTTTTAGCCAGCCGCCTATCTGAGGACCCTAAGAATTCTGTTTGTCTGATTGAGGCTGGACCCAAAGATCACTCCCCTTGGATTCATCTGCCGATTGGTTATGCCAAAACTATGTGGGATCCCAAGATCAATTGGAAATTTCAAACTGAACCTGATCCTGGTGTAAATAATCGACAGATTTATTGGCCCAGAGGAAAAACATTAGGTGGCTCTAGTTCAATCAATGGCTTAATTTTTATCCGTGGACAAAAGGAAGATTACGACACCTGGCGCGATCTCGGAAACCTCGGCTGGGGTTGGGATGATGTGCTGCCCTACTTTAAAAAAGCAGAAGGAAATGATCGCCTCAGCGAACCATTGCATTCGCAAAAGGGCCCCTTGAAAGCATCATCCATTCCAAAAAAGCATCCACTGGTTGAAGCATTCAAGAAGACAGCCAATGCCTTGGGAGTCCCAGAAACAGAAGATTTCAACAACTTAACTCAAGAAGGTGTTGGCTACTATCAGTTAACCACCCATAAAGGTTTTCGTTGCAGCACTGCGGTTGCTTATTTAAAGCCTGCTAAGAAACGAAATAATTTGGAAATCCTGACAGATAGTCAGGCCTGCAGGGTTATCTTTGAAAATAAAAAGGCTGTAGGAATTGAGATTTTTCGCAATGGTAGCAAGAGCATATTACGCGCCAATAAAGAAGTCATCCTGAGTACAGGCGCAATTCAGAGTCCGCAGTTATTACAACTATCAGGCGTGGGCCCAGCCAAACTCTTACAAGAATTTAACATCCCCCTTGTGCATGATTTGCCAGGTGTCGGTGAAAATCTGCAAGACCATCTGCAGCACCGGCTTATTTATGAATTAAACCAACCCATCTCAACCAATGATCAACTCTCATCTTGGTTTGGGCAACTCAAAATGGGCTTAGATTGGTTGCTCTTCCGCGGCGGCCCATTATCAATTGGCATTAATCAAGGCGGTCTTTTTACCCGCGTGATGAAGGACTCCAAAACGCCTGATATCCAATTTCACCTGGCAACACTCTCCGCAGAAATGGCTGGAGGCAAGGTTCACCCTTTCTCTGGATTCACCATGTCTGTGTGCCAACTACGTCCTGAGTCTCGGGGCCATGTTCGCATTCAGTCAGCTGATCCACTCGTGCCTCCTAAAATGTTTGCCAACTATATGTCGACACCTTACGACCGCGAAATTAGTATTGCCGCCGTTAAGTACGCTAGAAAAATTGCGCAGACTGAACCACTGCGATCTCTCATCACTCGAGAGGTAAAGCCAAATAACCCGCAGTCAGATGAAGAAATTTTGGAGTTTTGCCGCAATAATGGCGCCACGATTTTCCATCCAACTGGCACCTGCCAAATGGGTCCAGATAGCGACCCGATGGCAGTACTTGATTCTTCGTTAAGAGTAAGGGGCGTGCAAGGTCTCAGAGTGGTTGATTGCTCAGCAATGCCGACATTGCCATCAGGCAATACCAATTGGCCTGCTGTGATGCTTGCAGAAAGAGCTGCTGACCTTATCTTGGGACGCATTTAATCTCCATGCGCTGGCAACTACCATTTAGCAAGTGGCTTCCTGAATATCAGACACCAGGAACAATACGGGCAGATATTTTTGCAGGACTGACTGGCGCAATCGTTGTCATGCCTCAAGGTATTGCGTTTGCATTGCTAGCGGGTATGCCGCCTCACTATGGTCTATACGCAGCCATGATCCCTTGTCTTGTGGCGGCACTATTTGGCTCAAGTCGCTTAATGGTGACCGGTCCTGCTAATGCGATTTCCCTAACAACAATGGCTTTGATTTCTCCGTTAGCGCTCCCAGAATCAAGTCAATATGTTGGATATGTTTTAACACTCAGCTTTTTGGTGGGTGTTCTGCAACTTACCCTGGGATTTGCTAAGGCAGGAAAATGGGTTGAGCAAATTCCTCACTCTGTGATTGTTGGCTTCACTGTTGGTGCAGCAATCCTGATTATCAATAGTCAACTAGGTACCCTTCTAGGCATCAGCATCCCGAAAGGAATGGGCGTTCCAGAAACGCTTAGCGCCGTTACATCTGCACTCTTGAATAATCAATCACAAATGGCAGCTCCAGCCTTAGTACTCTTTACCTTAATTGCCATTCGACTATGGAAACCGCTAAATCGCTTTTTACCTGCCATGCTTGTCGCTGTTGTACTGGGCAGTATTGCAGCGGTTTTACTTGAAAAATTGATGCCCGGTGTTGCTACCTTTAGAAAAGTTCAAGATATACCAGGCGCATTCCCACCAATTTCTAGCCCAGATTTAAGTGGTGACACTTTACAAAAGCTATTTAGTGCAGCCCTCATCATGACACTGCTGGCATCGACCGAAGCAATGGCAATTGCACGAGCCATTGCATTAAAAACAAAAGATCAATTTAATGCCAACCAAGAATTTATTGGCCAAGGATTGGCCAATGTATGTGGATCATTTTTTTCTGCCTACCCCGCCAGCGGCTCATTCAATCGCACCGGCGTCAATCTCGCTTCAGGAGCAAAAACACCCCTTTCAGCAATTTGCGCGGCAGTTTTTCTCCTGATATTGCTCGCCTTTTTATCACCATTAGCTAAACATATCCCGTACGTAGTCATCGCAGCGCTATTACTGGTGGTTGCCTGGAACTTAATTGATATAAAACAGATTCGCCATGAATTTCAGATGGGGGCAAGGGAGTGGATACCCATGTTAATTACCGGCATTGGCACAATCACCATCCCGCTGGAATGGGCAATACTCTCTGGAATCGTCAGTTCCATACTGATCAGACACTTGAGTCAAAAGACCTAGAAAAATTAGTGCGCCTTTTGTAAATCCAATAACTTTAAGCGTTGTACTTTGCCTGACGGTCCACGTGGCAGATCTTCCATGAAGAGAATAACTTTGGGAGTTCTAAATTTACCCAACTCTTTTAAGCAAAATGAGCGCATTTCATCTTCAGAGCATGTGGCGTCTGGCTTGAGAACAATGCAGACCATAATTTCTTGTCCGTAGTTACTATCCGGAATTCCCACTGCAGCTGCATCCAATACTGCAGGATGTTTTAAAACTGCTTCATCAATTTCGCGGGGCGCAATATTTTCCCCACCCTTAATAATTAATTCTTTCAGACGCCCGGTGATGAAATAAAAACCATCGTCGTCACGCATACCCAGATCGCCAGTCTTTAGCCAGCCTTCACTATCAAAAGCTTTGACTGTTTCTGACTCCGCTTTGTAATAAGCATTAAGTACATTACCGCCACGCAGACAAATCTCACCCACAACATTGTTACCCAGAGGATTTCCTTCTGGATCGATTACTTTTGCTTCTACCCCACAAGGCTGCCCCGGACTACCATAGCGTCTACTCTCATCATGGGGGTTACAAAAGACCATCGATGCCGATTCGGTCATACCCATGCCTTCAATGACAGTAATACCAAATAAGGCTTCAAACTCACGATGATGCTCAGGGGGCAAAGGAGCGGAAGCAGATCGACCAAATCGAATGGACTGCAATTCTTGACGGCTTGGTAAAGCGCCACCACTCTTAGCAGCATTAATTAAATAGGCGATGATGGTTGGGACCATATTGATCCATGTACAGCGATACTGAATCGCTAAATTCCACCAGCTCTTCACCGAGAAAGCGTGCGGGGCTACAACCGAGCCACCGGATACAAATGGCGTGATTGTTGAAATCACCTGTCCATTGATATGATAAATCGGCAGCGAACTCAACACTGTGTCTGACTGCGTTAATGAATGCCATGCTGCCATAGAGCGAGCAGCATGTAATAAATTAGCATGAGTAAGCAATACCCCCTTGGGAGTTCCCGTTGTACCTGAGGTATACATCAAGAGCGCAGCTTGCGAAGATTGAACTGAGGGCAATGTTCCAGAAGCGCATTGCATAAACGGTCCTTCAGCCGAATCTGGATCGAGCTCAATAACCTTGAACTTTCTTTTAGTCTTTTCAAGCGCTAGAAATAAACCTACCTTCTTGTCAGGAGAGTAAAACAATACCTCGATATCGCTGTGATCTAACACCCAGGCCAGTTGATCAGTTGGCGCTAATAGATTTAAAGGTGTAATGACGCGCCCACATGCCATAGTTGCCAAAAAAACTGTGCTCGTTTGGCGCCCGTTTTGCATGAAGAGGCCAACGTGACCTTGTGCACTAATTTGCTCTTGCTCTAACCATGTTGAAAAATGGCGCGCTTCTTTTGCGAGCTGTCCATAAGTCAGGACGGCACTAATCTCTGGGGCAAATAGAAATGCTTTATCAGGTTGAACCGCTTCCCAATGCAACAGTACCTCACCCAAGCTCTTACTTAAAGCAGTCATATTCAGCTTAAGCCTGTGGATAGCGACTGAAATACTCTTTCAACAAATCCTCAACCTTGGGAACATGCTCCGGAATTGGTCTAACCACTCTCGTAATATTGAGGTAGTGGCGATAGTTCATATTCTCTGAGAAATTATTCTTACCCCATGTTCCACAACCCATAGATAAAGAAAACGGTAGACCATTCTCAAAGCTACCACCAGTAGCAATCGCATGAGCCTGGTTCACAATAATTCTGGCGACTGGCAATTGCTGCGCAAGGGCAGCAGCTCTTGATTCTAGGATTTCACCACTCTGCGCAGTATGCAAGCCAACGGAATGTCCAGCTCCTTGATAAGCATATACATTGGCAATCAACTCCTTAGCAGCCTCAAAGTCCGCAGCCTTCCAAATTGTCAGGACTGGGCTTAATTTCTCACCAGAAAAAGGGACCGATAGCCCAAATCCTTGCTCTTCAACCATAAAGAATTTAGTTGATTTTGCCTTTGGATTTTGTAATTGCGCACGCTCAGCAATCACAGCTGGGCTCTGAGCGGTCAATGTTGAAGTGAGTTTACCATTGTGAAACATCACATTCTCAAGACGCTTCTTATCTGCAGCATCTAGCATCAAGCCACCTGCCGCTTCAAGCGCACTAATAGCCTTGGCATAAACTTGAGAGCAAATTACTGCCCCATTTTCACTAGAGCAACTAGTAGCGTTATCAAACGTTTTAGACTGCAATATTTTATTAGCGGCACTAGTGAAATCGGCATGCTCATCAATAATGACTAGAACATTACCAGCTCCAACACCAAAGGCAGGAGTGCCGCAGGTATAAGCAGCCCGAATATTTGCTTGCGATCCCGTCGCCACAACGAGATCTGCCAGACGCATTAATTCATTAGTGGAATCTTTGGTAATCGGTGATGGCAGCATCTGCACTAAATCTCTCGGCGCTTTGACTAGATCTAATTGTTGATGCACAAACTCCAGCAAACGTGCGCAAGTCGAATAACCTTTAGGCGATGGTGCGACTACTACTGCATTACGGCACTTTAAAGCATTTAAGATCTTATTAATGGGTGTGGCGCCAGGGTTCGTTGATGGCGTAATCGCCGCAACTATGCCTACAGGCCTTGCGTACTCAGTCAAGCCGGTCTTTAAATCTTCAGAAATAACGCCTACTGTTTTGGCATAACTTAAGTCACGCACCAAGCCTAAGGTTTTTCTGAAGTTCTTTTTGAACTTGTCTGCTACATCTCCTAAGCCAGTATCTTGAACGGCAAGCTCTGCCAACTCTTGATTTCGACTTGGCTCAAGAATCGACCAGGCAACCGCCTCAACTACCAAGTTCACCTGAGCTTGCGTGTAGCCCTCAAATATCTTTTGGGCTACACGTCCACGTTCAACAATTACTTCTACTGGCGTCATCATCAATACTCTTATGTTTTTTATTTACTGCAATTCTCAAGCTTACTCAGCTTTAATCGCCGCATCCTTGGTTACTTTTTTCCACTTAACCAATTCAGTTTTAACGATTGCACCCAATTGCGCAGGGGTGCTACCAACTGCCTCGGCACCTTGAGCAATGAGCTTATCTTTTACTGCTGGCTCGGCCAACACCTTTACTGTGGCTTTGTATAAGACGTCAATGATTGGTTGTGGTGTTTTAGCCGGAACAAACATGGCATACCAAGAATCCACTTCATAATCTTTAAAACCTAACTCAGCCATAGTTGGTACATCTGGAAAAACCGGGGAGCGTTTCACAGTGGACACTGCCAATGCACGCAGCTTGCCCGCCTTGACATAGTTAGCCGCAGCAGGAATAGAAACCCAAAGAAGCGGCACTTGACCAGCCATAACATCAGTGACAGCAGGCCCACCCCCGCGATAAGGAATATGCATCATCGAAACACCGGCTGATCCAGCCATCATGGCGCCAGCCAAATGACCAGGCGATCCATTGCCTACTGAAGCATATGCAATGGAATCTGGTTTTGCCTTCGCCATATCAATTACTTCCTTGACAGACTTGGCAGGAAAATCTGGATTGGCTACTAAGATTTGCGGCAAAGATGCAACCAAAGATACCGGTAAAAAATCCTTCTCAGTATCAAAAGCAAGCTTTGGATAAATTGCAGGATTAATAGTGTGAGATGAAAGGGTAAATAAAACGGTGTAACCATCTGATGGCGCCTTGGCTGCAATGTCCGTTCCAATGGAACCTCCAGCGCCGCCGCGATTGTCAATAATGACCTGCTGACCAAGGGCCTGACTTAATGGCTCCTGCACAATACGTGCGATCACATCAGTACCGCCACCCGGTGGGTAGGGAACAATAAATTTAATGGGCTTATTGGGCCATGACTGTGCTTGAGCAAATTGCCCCCAGCCAAGCGATCCCATAAAGGCAATGGTTGTTGACAGAACAGCAACTAATAGATTGCTTCTACGCATACCCAATCTCCTGTTTTAGAACTACTGTTTAGACTGATATTAGCTCTTATTGGCTATTCTAGTCAGCATAAATGATCTTATTAAACGGAACAAGTTGTTTCGTATAAGTAAAAATACTAACATTTTCCCTGGAAAATTCAACCTTGTTCTATTAGAATGAACAAAATGAAACATTTCATGAGATTTAAGACCCATGCTTGAACTAGACAACATCGAACAGCCAGATATCGCTAAAAGAGATAGTTCTAGCGAAAACTCTTCCATGCTCAAAGGCGTGGTGATTTTGGAGGCCCTGGCAGCGTTGCAGCAACCTGCCACCCTAGCCCAACTCATGCAAATTACCGGAATGCCAAAAGCATCTTTACATAGAACATTAGCTATTTTTGAAGAGGCTGGTTTAGTGGCAAGAGAGCCCGGAGGGCGAACTTATTCACCAGGTGAGCGACTGTCTCATCTAGCAATGTCTACCCTGACACATGACAGCGTTTCCGCTATTCGTCATACCATCCTGCGTGGCTTAGTGGCTGATCTGGGCGAAACCTGTAACCTAGCTGTATTGAGACGTGGCGAACTGTTTTATTTAGATAGAGTCGAGGCTGACTGGGCCTTGCGTCTTCACCTGCCACCAGGCACAGTACTGCCCCCACACTGCAGCGCCAGCGGAAAGCTACTACTCGCATACAAGCCCGCAGATGAGCGCTCCAAGATTTTAGAAAATCTTCCACTTCAACAATTTACCCACAGAACCATTACTGATCGCCATCTACTGGAATCGGAGATGGAGAGAATTGTGAGCACTGGTTATGCGGTAGATAACGAAGAGTATGTATTGGGAGTTTCTTGTGTAGCAGTGCCAGTCAGAGACTCATTAGGTGAGATAGTAGCTGCGATAGCAGTTCATGCAGCAACAGCAAGACTTCCTTTGAATCAGGCAATGGAACATATTCCCAAGCTTAAAGAAGCTTCTGAGCGTATTTCCCAAACCCTCTCCTAATTAGCGCAGCATTAGAGTCACCTCAGGACAAACCTAAACGTGAAATATCCGCTCTTAGAAAAAATGATTGAGGAAGCTAAGAGCGATCTACCGCTTGGGGTGGTCTACCCTCTAAGTGCGCCAGCACTAGAAACTGTTTTTGATCTCATTAAAAGACAATTATGTACTCCAATCCTGATAGGCCCGAAAAAAGAAATCGAAGAACTTGCAGCCATTGAAGAACTCTCTTTAGATGGTATACAGATTGTCGATACACCGAAAGATCCCATCTTAGCAACCAAGAAAGCAGTTGAGATGGTGAAAGAAGGAAAGCTAGCAGTTCTGATGAAGGGATCTCTTCATACTGAAGATCTGATGGGACCAATTGTGCACCGAGATGGATTACGCACTGATAAACGCGTCAGTCATCTTTTTTTATTTGAACTAGCTCGTTACCACAAGCTACTTGGCGTCACTGATGCCGTTATCAACATTGCGCCAAATGCTCAACTCAAAAGAGAAATACTAGCCAACAGTTTGGATGCCCTAAAAAGGTTAAGTATTAGTAATGTCAAAGTGGCAATTATCGCTGCTACCGAAGTAATCAACCCAGCCATGTCCTCCACCACTGATGCAAAAGAGATCGTTGATGAGCATATTGCCCATCCGATTTTTCCGGATACGATTATTGAAGGTCCATTTGGATTTGATAATGCAATTTCAGCACAGTCAGCAAGAACTAAAGGGATTTATTCAAAGGTCGCTGGGGATCCCGATCTTTTGTTGATGCCAGATTTACAAGTTGGGAATATTCTGTATAAATCCTTTGTCTATATGGCTGGGGCGGAATGCGCAGGAACCATTCTTGGCGCACAAGTTCCAATCACACTGACATCCAGGTCTGATTCTGTTTTTTCTAGAGTGGCATCTACAGCGATGGCCATTCTGCTTGCTAAAAACCCTCAATAGTTGAGAAGCCTATGTTCAAAATATTTTCTAGCGACCCCGTGCATGACCCAATTAACAAGCAAGCACCAGCAACGGAGATCAAAAAAACTACCTGCTATATGTGCGCCTGTCGTTGCGGAATTAGAGCGCATCTACGAGATGGAAAATTAGTTTATATCGATGGCAATCCTGAGCACCCTTTAAATCAAGGCGTTATCTGTGCTAAGGGCGCCTCAGGAATCATGAAACAGAATTCTCCTGCACGCATCACGCAGCCGCTACTTCGTAAGGCTGGCAGCGAAAGAGGTGATGGTGAGTTTGAACCAATTAGCTGGGAAAAAGCATTTGATATTCTGACTGAGCGTCTTGCCAAAATTCGCACCACTGATCCCAAGAAATTTGCCCTCTTTACTGGTCGCGACCAGATGCAAGCTCTTACCGGTTTATTTGCAAGGCAGTTTGGCACGCCGAACTATGCTGCTCATGGAGGCTTCTGCTCTGTCAATATGGCGGCCGGCATGATCTATACGATTGGCGGAAGCTTCTGGGAGTTTGGCGGCCCAGATTTAGATCAAGCGAAATTGTTTGTCATGATTGGAACGGCAGAAGATCATCACAGCAACCCAATGAAGATTGCTTTATCGAAATTCAAACGGGCTGGTGGTCGCTTTATCTCAATCAACCCAGTGAGAACTGGATATTCTGCTATTGCCGATGAATGGATTCCGATCAAACCGGGTACTGATGGCGCTTTGTTTATGGCCTTGATGCATGAGCTTATTCGCCTTGAAAAATACGACGCCCCATTCTTAAAGCGCTTTAGTAACTCAGCGCAATTAGTGTGTATGGATTCGGGACCGGAAGAAGGTTTGTTTCTGTACGACCCTGACTCTGATCCACTGAATACAGATTTACCGCATAACAAATATATCTGGGATGAAAAATCCCAAAGTGCGAAACCCTGCTTTGCACCAGGAAGCTCACCTACCCTGCTTGGTGAATATGTGATGGGCCCAGGCCCACATCAAGGTAAAAAAGTTGCTCCTGCATTTGAATTACTAAAAAGACAAGTCTGCGAAACTACTCCAGAGTGGGCTGCTGCCATTACCAGTATTCCAGCAGAACGGATTCGTAAGCTTGCCCTTGAAATGGCAGACACTGCATTCGGTCAAGAGTTTAAGTTACCTATTCAATGGACTGATTCTTGGGGTGAAAAGCATGACTCTGTAACTGGTAGGCCAGTTGCTTTCCATGCCATGCGCGGCTTATCTGCTCACTCCAATGGATTCCAGACAACTAGAGGTCTAGCGGTACTGATGTCACTCTTAGGAACCATTGATCGTCCGGGTGGTTTTAGACACAAAGCTCCCTACCCAAGACAGGTGCCGCCCAATGCGAAACCGCCTTCTTCTGAAAATGATATCAAGCCAAACACCCCGCTGGCTAAACCTCCGCTGGGATGGCCAACACAGCCAGAAGATTTAGCGTTGGACTCTGATGGCAAACCACTGCGTATTGATAAAGCATATTCCTGGGAGCATCCCTTAGCTGCGCACGGTTTAATGCATAACGTGATTACTAACGCTGTTAAAGGTGATCCGTATTCCATTGATACGCTGATGATCTTCATGGCTAATATGTCCTGGAATTCCACCATGAATACCATGGAGGTTCGCGAACATCTCAATGCAAAAGGTGATGATGGCGAATTTAAGATTCCATTCCTCGTTGTGTGCGATGCATTCCAATCAGAGATGGTGGATTTTGCAGACCTAGTACTACCTGACACCACCTACCTTGAGCGCCATGATGTGATGAGCATGCTAGATAGACCAATCTCTGAATTTGATGGTCCTGTTGATTCTGTTCGCATTCCCGTTCTCGAACCCCTAGGCGAGTGCAAACCATTTCAGGAAGTACTGATTGAGCTGGCTTCTCGCTTAAAGTTTCCTGCATTCACTACCCCAGAGGGGGATCGCAAGTTTAAAGATTACCCAGACTTTATTACCCGCTTCCAAACCACTCCTGACTCAGGTATTGGCTTCTTAAGTGGTTGGCGTGGCAAAGATGGTGATAAACCACTACGCGGTGAACCTAATCCAAACCAGTGGCAAAAATATGCTGAGAATAATTGCGTTCACCAATATCACATGCCTCCCGAGCATCAATATATGCGTAACTGGAACAAGGGCTATTTAGACTTCTCAAAGGAGAACGCCCTACGCCAAAAGAACGATCCAATCATGATTGCGATTTACTCGGATATCCTGCAGCGCTTTAGATTGGCATCCACCGGAAAACGTCCAGGCGCACAACCTCCAGAGCATCTGAAGGCGCGTATCTATAAATACTTTGATCCACTACCTTTCTGGTATCCACCACTTGAAGATGAGGCTACTGATCTCACGAAATTTACCCTCAATGCCATTACCCAACGTCCAATGGCAATGTACCACTCATGGGACTCACAAAACGCCTGGTTAAGACAAATCCATAGTCATAACTATTTGTACGTCAACACCGCTACTGCACTCAAGAGTGGTATCGCTGATGGCGCCTGGATGTGGATTGAGTCTCAATGGGGGAAAGTTCGCTGCATGGCAAGACATTCCGAGGCAGTTGACCCAGGAACAGTATGGACCTGGAATGCGATTGGTAAAGCAGAATCCGCTTGGAGCTTGAGCAACGATGCAGATGAATCTAAAAAAGGATTTCTGCTAAACCACCTGATCTCAGAAGAGCTTCCATTGGGAGGCTTTACTGTAAGCAATTCCGATCCGATTACTGGACAGGCTGGATGGTATGACGTCCGTGTGCGACTGGCTCCAGCCGATGAAAATGAACCAAAAGAAACTTGGCCACAAGTAAAAGCATTTGAAGTCCCCGGAATGGCTCTCAAAAAATCGGGAGAGACAAAATGAGTAAAAAAAATAAACAGCTAGCTCTCGTTATTGACCTGAATGTATGCGTGGGATGCCATGCTTGCGTTACTTCTTGCAAGGAGTGGAATACTTCTGGCTCAGCAGGCCCTTTGACTGATCTGAATGCCTATGGCGCCAGTCCAAGTGGAACCTTCTTCAATCGAGTACAAACTTTCGAAGCAGGCACTTTCCCCAACACACAAACAGTTCACTTTCCAAAGTCCTGTCTACATTGCGAAGAGCCTCCTTGCGTTCCGGTTTGCCCGACAGGTGCAAGCTATAAACGCAAAGAGGATGGCATTGTTCTGGTGGACTATGAGAAATGTATCGGCTGCAGCTATTGCTCTTGGGCCTGCCCTTACGGCGCTCGCGAGCTCGATGAAGAGCGTCAAGTGATGACCAAGTGCACTCTCTGCGTAGATCGAATCTATAGCGAGACTTTGCCAGAGGCTGAGAAGAAGCCTGCCTGCGTTCTAGCCTGCCCTACTAGCGCACGTATTTTTGGCGATGTCCATGATCCAGAATCTGACGCCAGTAAAGCGATCGAGGAGCGCTCCGGCTATGCACTCATGCCTGAATGGGAAACCCAACCAGCCAATCATTATTTACCGCGTTCCATTATGGAAACAATTGATGCAGCAAGGAATGACAAATAATGCGTCCACAATTTTCAATTATTTTCTTTACTACCTTGGTCGGAATGGCTCAAGGCCTGCTATTTTTTATAGCGCTAGCAAACTTGCATAATCAATCTATTCCCAATGCATTTCTCACCAATCTAGCTCTACCAGTTGCTTTTGCTATCCTAGCTTTAAGTCTGATTGCCTCATTCTTTCACCTGGGCCACCCTGAGAGAGCATGGCGCGCTGCCATGATGTGGAGAACTTCTTGGCTATCAAGAGAGGTGATCGCCCTACCGGCAGTCATGGCTGTAACGGTGGTAATTTTCCTTTATGCAGGCTTTGGCGAAGTACCACAGTGGCTATGGATTGTCCTGCTATTTACTACGATAGTCCTTTGGGTATGTACCGCCAAAATCTATCAATGTATTCGCTTCATTCAAGAGTGGTCGCATCCTTCCACCTTAACTAACTTTATTCTGCTGGGCGCAACTTCTGGCTGGATTTTGTTAGAACTACTAATTGCGCTATGGGGCGATACCTCAGCGCAATTGATTGATGCCCCACTCTCTGTCATTGCTTTTGTATTGTTGTTTCTATCGTTGAGTCTGAAGCTTTGGATTTGGAGCCGCAATCGTAAGCTGAAGCCAAAATCGAACCTGGCGACGGCGACTGGAATTAAGGGTAATAATATTCGCCAAACTTCGATGGGACTCATGGGTGGCAGTTTTAACACTCGCGAATTCTTTCATCATCAAACAGATAAAGTGATTGCCAATATACGCAAGATTATTTTGCTTTGTGCCTATGTCATCCCCATGATCTTGATGGCCTATGCGATCACCTCACCTAATTTCTTAGTGATTACATTGGCATTGCTCATTAACTACCTGGGCTTACTTGCCGAAAGATGGATGTTTTTTGCAGAAGCAAATCATCCCCAAAATTTGTACTATCAAAGAGTCTCTTAAGCACAACCGATGCTCATGGATCAATTTGCCGAACAGCTCATCAATGGCAGAACCCATGTATCTCCTAAAAGACTAGGTAGTCCTGGGCCCAGTACATCCCAAAAAGAGACTATTCTCTTGGCGGCTAATGCGGCCCCTGATCACGGCAGAATGGTGCCATGGCGATTCATTGAGATTCAAGAGGGTAGTCGTTCTGCACTTGGGGAGGTCTTCCGTCAGTGTCTATTAGACCGAGATCAAGCAGCTACTCCAACACAACAACAAGAGGCGCTTGATAAAGCTTCTCGAGGCCCACTGCTCTTGCTAGCCATAGCAAATTACAAAGAAAGTAATGAAGATATCAGCAAGCAAGAAAAGCTGATATCTCTTGGATGCGCTATTCAAAATATTCTATTGAGCGCTTACGCTTTTGGATTTGGCTCCGGATTATCCAGTGGCCGAGCTCTACAAAGTGACCGAGTTAGATCACTATTTAAACTTACAAATGACGAAGAACCAATCTGCTTTATTACGATTGGCACTGTATTAAAAAATAAGCCTGGTCGAATCCGGCCAGGCTTATCTGAATACCACTCCATTTTTTAAGAACTCCAGAGTACTTCGACTGTTTGGTTCTTAGTATCAATTCGCAATCTTGCTCCGCTAGCAATAGCCTGTGTAATATCACAATCAAAACCACTTAACATGGGGATGCCAGCATGGGCTGCGCCCTGAGCTAAGATTGGATTTACAGCATTGAAAATAATCGCTGATGGGCAAAGATCTCTAGACTTCATTTCATAAAGCATCCAGGCGCTTGCTACGCCACCTTTAGCGGCATCTAGCACCAAAATTTTATCTTTATAGGACTGGCCAAATAGTTTATGAGCAGGTCGTGAAAATACCCCCTTCAGACGATCTAAATCGTAACGAGCTGAAAATCCATCAGATGCACTGAGGCACTCACCTTCGATACTCTGACCTTGAGCGTGTTTCGCTTTATATATTTTTCCACTCACTTTAATCTCCCGGTTACGGCAGCTTGCACACAATCTTCCATCGATGCCAACATTGGTGTATAGCCATAGCCGCCCAAAATATTAACTATCTTTGCGCTATTCGTTGCCAACACCTTCCATCCATTTGTCTCGGCAATTTCTCTGGCGTAAGACTGATAGAAGCACATGCCAGAAAATACTGTTCCACCAGCATTCTCAATCATTTCGGTATAGCCCATACGATCAGAGTCAGGCTTTACCTGAGGACTGGTCATAGCAAGTAAAGGCTTGATAAATTTCTTGCCATTACATAACTCAGCAATACTCTTCATTTCCATCAAACTTAATTGCGGAGCTGAAAATACAACTACATCAATCTCCTCTGCAATCCTGTATGAATTTTGCAGCCCCATTACCTCTTCTTTAGTAATGAGAGCCTCTGGGAGATGTAAATATTCCAGATCGCGCGAGCGCAAGGCTTCAGGAGTCACGCCAAGTACATGAAATAAGGCTGTAGAACCAAAGCTAGCCATAGCTGCGCCAAAATGCTTCATGGCATCGGATCCAGGATGACCTTCAATCCCTTCAAGTACAGGCACTGACCAATAGTTACCTGATTTTTTACCAATCAATCCACCCAGTGCGCCCCATTCATTTAAAGTCTGAGGGGTCCATGAAGTTTTGAAACGATGAGTTGGCTTGCGATGCTCATCTAGGTGATAGCCATAACGCGGAGTTCTGCCGGTAAGACCTGCTGCTAATGCCGAAGGGCCACCCTCAAAATTGGAGCGCGCACCACAAACGCTATTTGAGTAGATCACAACACCTGTATCGCCAAATGCTAAATGCTCACCATAAACTGGAGCCATAATTGTTTGGTAGTTAATACAGGTATCCGTCATTGATACCCCCATTTTTACAAAAGCATCGATCGCCCGTCTCTCCAACTCAAGCATTTTTTCAGTTTGACCCAATTGCTTTGCTTTAGTGAAATCGGTACCTCTTGGATCGGTGATGGTTGGAATGCGAACCATTCGATCTGCAGTGGAATATTTTGCAAGGCCCTCTAACCACTCAACACCAGCCTCACCCAAACTCTCGGTATCAGCCATGATGTGAGCCTGAGATACAGGAACTAAGTCATTGGCTCCAAAAAATTCACCGACCTTAATTTGATGTTGAATTGCTATCTGCCTTACTGGACCAAACTCACCAGCAAGCATTGCCTTTTCTTCTGCATTCAGTTTCATTTGTTTTCTTATTTACTATTAATCAACAGTAGCGCCAGAATCACGAACTACTCTAGCCCACTTAGCAATCTCACTAGTTTGGAAGTTGGCTAAGCTTTCCTTAAAGTCAGTATTTGGTTGAACACCTAAATTACCCAGGCGCTCCTTGAATGCGGCTGATTGTGCAATCTTCTCAGTATCAGCTCTCAGTTTTTTTGTAATTGGCTCTGGTAATTTAGCCGGAGCAAATAAAGCCCACCATGCAGTTGATTCAAATTGCGGATAACCCAACTCAGCTACAGTAGGCGTATTTGGCAACAAAGGTGAACGGGTTTTACTCGTCACTGCCAAGGCACGCAACTTGCCTGAGGTGATATGCGGCAATACAGACTGAATTGGATCAAACATCAATGGGATTTGATTACCAATGAGGTCAGTTACAGCAGGAGCGCTTCCTTTATAGGGAATATGCTTCAATTTAATCTGGGTAGTAGATTCAAATAGCGCTGCAGTTAAATGTCCTGGAGTTCCATTTCCAGCAGTTCCATAGGCAATTGTCTCGGGCTTTGATCGAGCCTCTGCAATCAATTCAGCAAGCGTCTTAATACGATCACTCGAATTCACCACAATCACTACAGGAGCGGTCGCCACTAAAGCGATAGGCGTGAAATCTCTTGTCATGTCATACGGCAACTGTTTGTAAAGGCTGCCATTAATTGCATTTGTACCGACAGTGCCCATGAACAAGGTATAACCATCGGGAGCAGACTTAGCAACGAGATCCGCACCAATTGACCCACCAGCTCCGCCCTTATTCTCAATCACTACTTGTTCCTTAAGACTTTCACCAAGCAATAAGGCTAGTGGTCGAGCAACAATATCAGTTGGACCTCCCGGAGGAAATGGCACGATTAAGCGAATCGGCTTAATCGGATAGGCCTGCGCCATTACATTACTTGAAAGCAAAACTAATCCAAAACATACCAAGAAACATTTACAAACTTTTATTATTAGGTTATTCATCAGTCTGACCCTAGAAAAGTATGGATAGAAATAGTCTAGCGCAAAAGAAAAAGTCCAGTTAAACCGGACTCTCTCTTTATGCTCATAACGTCTTATACGTAATCTTTGTATTTATCCAGGAAACGTACTGGCTTAGATAAGGCATCGCGGCGGAATGGATCGCCCAGTTCACGAGTACACATAATCTCGATGACACAAGTCTTACCTTCCTTCATCTGCATATCAACTGCCTTCTTGAGGGCTGGACCAACCTGATCAAGTTGATCCACTATGATGCCTTCAGCGCCCATGGATTTCGCAATACCCGCAAAACTTGGGCTATCCAGCTCGCCCGCTACAAAACGGCGATTATAGAAATCTACCTGGTTCTTTTTCTCAGCGCCCCACTGACGATTATGGAAAACAATCGCAGTAACTGGGATATCGTGTCGCACAGCAGTCAAAATCTCCACCATACTCATTGCCCATGCACCATCTCCGGCATAAGCAATTGCGGGACGATCAGGCGCCGCTGCTTTGGCCCCAATAATAGTTGGTAATGCATAACCACAGTTACCGAAACTCATTGGAGCAAAGAAGCTACGTGGTTTTTCAAAGCGCAGATAGCTATTGGCAACGGAGTTGATATTACCAATATCAGTGGACACCATTACGTCAGCAGGCATTGCTTTTTCAAGCTCGCGTAAAACTTGACGTGGGTGCAAGTAATGACCTCCTGTTGGAGTCACCTCTTTTTTCTGCTCTTCAATCATGTCTAAGCTGAATGGGTCTTTTTCATGAGTCCAATCATCTAACTCTTTTTCCCATGCTGCTTTTTCTGCTGCAATCGTTTTTGCACGTTCAGCCTTGCTTGCATCACAGGCTAAGGTCTTACCTTCCAGACGCTTGGTTAATGCAACTGCAGCAGCCTTAGCATCACCACAAATTCCTACAGAAATTTTCTTCACTAAGCCGAGCATCTTGTTGTCGGCATCGATTTGAATAATCTTTGCATTTTTAGGCCAGTAGTCCATACCGTGTTGTGGCAATGTACCAAATGGCCCAAGGCGTGAACCAAGTGCAACCACCACGTCTGCCTGCGAGATCAGCTTCATCGCAGCTTTAGAACCCTGATAACCGAGAGGGCCGCACCACAGTGGGTGGCTTGCCGGGAAAGAATCATTGTGTAGATAGCTATTCACTACTGGAGCACCAAGGCGCTCAGCAAATGCCTTGCACTCTTCAACGGCATCACCCATTACTACGCCGCCACCAGAAATAATGACTGGGAACTTAGCGTTAGCCAAGAGCTCAGCTGCCTCATCTAAACTCTTTTCACCACCAGGACCACGATCGAGGCGATTCGGCTGCGGAATCTCTACTTCAATTTCACCATAGAAATAATCACGCGGGATATTGAGTTGGGTTGGGCCCATTTCAGATAGAGCGCGATCAAAACAGCGGCCAGTAAATTCAGCCATGCGCTTAGGATTATTTACATGGCCCTGATATTTTGTGAACTCTTCGAACATTGGCAGTTGATTGGCTTCTTGGAACCCGCCTAAGCCCATGCCCATTGTTCCTGTTTCAGGTGTGATGATCACTACTGGGCTGTGTGCCCAATAAGCAGCCGCAATTGCTGTAACGCAGTTGCTAATGCCGGGACCATTTTGTCCAATCACAACACCATGATTACCACTAACGCGAGCATAGCCATCAGCCATATGCGCCGCACCTTGTTCATGAACAACAGGGATCAAACGAATACCTGCTGGAGCAAAAATATCCATCGCATCCATAAATGCAGAGCCCATGATTCCAAATATATCCTTCACCTTATTGGCGACCATCGTCTCCACAAATGCTTCAGAAGGGGTCATTTTTTGCGGGCCGGTAGGTAAATTAGCGCCAGACTTAGACATAAAGCTCTCCTAGGTATTCAATTAAACGGAACATTTTGTTCTACAATATTAATAATAATCGCGTATTTTTGGTAAAGTCAAGCATATAAACCCCAATATGGAATATATTTGACAACGTATTAAGACTTTTAAAGGCAAGGAAATGGCTGAAAGCACTTCTTCAATTGATTTAATGGGTTTACAGCCTGAAAAGCAGGTTTCCTTACATGCGGCCTTTCCGGAATGTCGTGGCTTTGCAGATTTTGAGATCCCTGCGTTTATCGAAGCTACAGAGCTAGTGCCCACCATTGACCCAAGCTATCAATTGAATCCAGAGGCCACATTAGCGATTCTGGCGGGGTTTGCTTTCAATCGAAGAGTCATGCTGCAAGGCATGCATGGCACTGGCAAGTCAACCCACATAGAGCAAGTGGCTGCTCGCCTAAATTGGCCCTGCTTGCGTATTAATTTAGATGGCCAAATCACCCGGATGGATCTGATTGGCAAGGATGTAATTGCCTTAGAAGATGGCAAACAAATTACCCGCTTTCAAGAGGGGCTCATTCCATGGAGTTTGCAACGCCCTGTTGCACTCATCCTCGATGAATATGATGCAGGCCAGCCAGATGTAATGTTTGTTATTCAGAGAATGCTAGAGCGCGAAGGTCGCCTCACCCTACTCGATCAAAACAGAGTGATCAATCCCAATCCAGCCTTTCGAATCTTTGCTACCAGCAATACCGTTGGACTAGGCAACTGGAATGGTCTATATCAAGGCACACAATTACTAAATCACGGTCAAATGGATCGCTGGGATATCGTTGCAGCATTGAACTACCTAGAACCACAGGAAGAGCAAAAGATTTTGCTCGCCAAAGTACCCGAACTCTCTGATGCCCAGGCAATGGCAATGATTAGCCTTGCCAATCTCACTAGAAATGGTTTTGCTGCGGGTGATATTTCTACATTAATGTCCACTAGAACACTAATTACCTGGGGAGAAAACTGGCGCATCTTTAAAGACTTGCAGATTGCATTCTCGCTTGCATTTTTGAATAAATGTGAATCAGAGGAAAAAGCTTTGGTGGCCGAATACTACCAACGCTGCTTTGCTAGCGAGCTTGAAATCAGCAATAAATCAAACTAGCGCAATCAAGCTTATCTTGAAAACCCAAACCCATCAAGACTTCGAGCAACAACAGCAATATGGGGCAATGATTAGATCATTGTCTAGAGAAAAAAGTGCGCTGATTCGGGATTGGCAACTCTTTCACAATGCAGCACCGCTCGAGTCAATCGCTCCACACCTCAATCTTGAGAATCTAAAAGCATCCTGGGCTTATCCTCGAGGCATATTGGATGGTATTGGATTGCGTTTGCGTAATTCAGATGCGAGCTTACATGCTGCACTCGCCCCGGAAGGAATGATTGAATCTCTGATATTTGAGGTTCTAGAACAAATCCGCGTTGAAAGTAACTGTCCTGAGGAGCTCAAGGGATGCCGCCAAAATACTCAGACTCAATTTATAGCTTGGATACAGCAATTTATTGCTAGTGGTGGCGTTGAAGGAAGTATTGGCCTGCTACTAGCCACCATCTTCTCTACCGTGTGGATGAAACTCAACAGTCAACCAATGCCACAGCTAATGCAAGATATTGTGGAGGCTACGAGAGCCGGTATAGCAGAAAACATGGGCCCGCTTTTAGTCAAACTCAAAGCAAACCGCAATAATCAAGAAGCGTATGCGCAGGTAAGCTACGAGATCATTAAGCTAGTTTCTGGATTGATTGCTGATGAATATCGTAATAATCCGAGTATCCGCACTAAACGTAAAAATCAAAGCGCTACTCATCTCAAAATTGAATGGGTGCCCCCTCATGCCGGGAAAATTGCAACCGATTTTAAGAGTCCAGCAAATCACTTAAGTGAGCAGCGTTATCTACTGAAAAAATCACTAGAAAAATATCATATCTACAACTCTAGCTATGACACTGAAGACGAAGCAAAGGTAAAAATTCGGTCGGCGCAATTGGCGATCTATCAAGATGAGTTAAATCAAGAAATCGCGAAACAAAATATTCCTTGGGCTAAGCTCATTAGAATCTATCAGAAAATCTTTTCTAGCCAACTACCAAGACGCTGGCAAACCACTGAGGCAGAGGGATTGCTGGATCGTCGTTATCTTACGCGTGCTGCGACCTCCCCGCTCCAATCGCCTCTCTACAAGCAACTTGCAACAAACAGCAAAATCAATACTAGAATAACGCTTCTCATCGACTGCTCTGGATCCATGAAAGAGCAACGCGTCAAAATTGCAGTATGTGTAGATTCTTTGGTGAGAATATTGGAGCAAGCGGGCATTAAAACGGAGGTGCTTGGTTACAGCACCAGTTCATGGCAGGGTGGACGACCTTTTAAAGAGTGGCGTAAAAATGGGCAACCCCCAAACCCTGGTCGCCTCAATGAACGAGCTCATTGGATTTTTAAAGATTTCGACACCGGTTGGAGAAGATCCAGAGCTGGCATAGCAGCTTTATTACGTCCTGAAATTTATACAGAGAGTATTGATGGTGAGGCTCTCATTTGGGCGACTGAACGTTTACAAAATAGCAGTGATAATCGATATACCCACAAGACGCTGATTCTATTTTCTGATGGCTGCCCAATGGATCGGGCCACCATTGAAGCGAACGGGGAAGAATTTTTGAAGAATCATCTTTTACAAGCCATTGCTTGGTGTGAGCAACAGCCCAATCTTCAGCTATGGGGCTGCGGAATTGGGGAAGAATTAAGGTCATACTTTCCAAACCGCTTAAGCTGGGATCATGAAATACACAATCTCAGTGAAAACCTAATGAATTGGGCTAAAGAATTAAAGAACGTAAAGGCTAAGTAATTAGCTCATTGAAGTATTCATGATGAGAAGTATTAAGCGTAGAAATACGCCATTCAATCGGCTCATCTTGAATATCTAAGGCCACTCTACGTATATGAAGCACAGGTGACTCCGGCTTTAACTTTAACCAAGTAGACATTTGTCTGCCAGCCAACCCAGCCCGCAATCTTTCATTTGTTTTAACTACCGACTGACCGTACCGGACTTGATAAAGCTGATAAATACTGCCTTCTCGCTTGTCAAAATCAGGACGGGTAAGATTCTTAAAACGCCTCTTATCTAAAGTGATGTGATCAATCATTACGCATTCATCCTCTAAATAGAGGCGAGTAACAATTCGCCAAACGGGGGCACCTTCTTTAAGGCTTAACTTAAGAGACTCTTCCTTGCTTGCTTGTGATGATCCAAAAGAGGCTGTTTCAACACGAGGATATGTTTTTTTATCAGCATCCCAACGGACTACATGGAAAAAATAATACAGTAGGCGTTTTGCATCATGTTCAGCTACATAGGTTCCCCTACCTTGACGGCGAACAACAATTCCTTCTGCAACTAACTCATCTACCGCTTTGCGCAGAGTTCCTATAGATACATCTAACTCTTTGGCTAGATCCTTCTCGGCAGGCAGGGCCTGCCCCATCGGATAACGCCCCCTGACCAGATCTGCAGTGATCTTTTGCTTAACTTCTTCATAAGCGGTCAGGGTTTTCATACTTTATTTCTTATGCAGACTCGTATAAACGGGTCATTACAAACTCACGGTGGCCCAAAATTTCAGCTGCCGTCAATTCACCGTTTGCGGTGCGGATCAGTGCATCGAGAAGCTTCTCACCTGCTGTGTCCAAGTTTTCTTCGCGACGCAAGATGCCAGAAACATCAACGTCAATGTGCTCAGACATTGTTCGTACAGTTTTTGGATTAGCGCACAACTTGATCACTGGAAGAATTGGATTACCAATCACGTTACCTTGCCCAGTTGGGAAGAAGTGAGCAGCAAAACCTGCAGCAGCACATAAAGTCACCATCTCAGCAGCTGCTGAAGATGAGTCCATGAAATGCAAGCCAGGAATAGTTGGAGTTTCAGCCTTATCAAGCACCCCATCCACAACACATTTCTTACCAATTTTCTGGATATTGCCCAATGCCTTCTCTTCGATGGTGGTAAGACCACCAGCAATATTGCCTTTAGTTGGCTGTGAATCGGATAAGTCGCTCGTTTTATTCTTCTCAACAACATCTTGATAGCGATCAAACATGGCGCGGAATTTTTTCTTAACCTCTGGTGTACGGCAACGTGCCTCAACTAAGTGTTCGCCACCTGTTAGCTCAGTAGTTTCACCAAATACCAAAGTTGAACCAATGTCATAGAGCTTATCAAAAGCGTTTCCTACAGTTGGATTGGATGCACAACCAGAAGTAGTGTCAGATTCGCCGCACTTAGTAGAAACCCATAGCTCTGATAAAGGAGCAGAGACTCGCTGTTGCTTAGAGGCATGCTTCATCATGGAGTAAGCAGCTTTGCTAGCGCTAGCAATAGTTGCTGTATCGCCATTACCCTCAATCCAGAAACCTTCAACTGGCTTACCTGAAGCCTTAATACCATCAACCACAATCTTGGTCCACTGTGGCTCAATACCAATCACCACTACGCCAGCTACGTTAGGATTGCAGCCAGCGCCAATCAAGGTTCTGAAGTGAAGCTCTAAGTCTGCACCGAACTGAAGGCGACCGTAAGGATGTGGAATGGCAATGGTGCCTTTAATATTATTAGCAACTGCTTCGCAGGCTGCATTCGATAGGTCATCCAACGGCAAAATAACGACATGGTTACGAATACCCATACGTCCATTTTCACGGCGGTAGCCCATAAAAGTTGCTTCTTTTAAATTAATCATTTTTTATCTCTCTTAATATCGTAGTGAATACTCGTATCGATTACCAACGCTTAGTCTTAACATTTTGAACATGGGTATGCTCACCTTTTTTGATAGGAGCAACTACCTTACCGATATCTACGCCATACTTAATGATGGTGTCGCCGGTTTTCATGTCTTGCAGAGCAATCTTATGGCCAATTGGAATATCACTCTCAGATTTGATATTGACAGTACTATCACCATCCATTACCCAACCAATTAAATCAGTACCAGCCTTTACGCCCTCTACCACGACAACGCCAACTACGTCTCCTGGTTCATGCACGACAAAATGAATCATTTCTTTCTCCTTAAAAATCCTGTTTGAATACTACCCATTCCATGACTGACGAATGCCAGTCTGAATTTCTTCTAAAACAACATCAGAAACATTGACGCCCTCTTTAAAGCCCGCCGCCCTTTGCTTAAAACGCCTACGTCCTGGGATACGAGTACCAGCATCTGCCGCTAAAGTTTTTAAAAAGCCTTGTATCTTGTTTGCAAATACTTGTCTACCTGCTAATCCTGGATCAAAAGTCAATAAGAGCTGGCCAATACGTGGTCGATTTCCCTTGGCGTCAAAAAATGAATCCGCCTCATAAGAAAATCTACTGCCCGACAAACCAACAACTAATAATTCGATCATGAGTGCCAATAGCGCCCCTTTATCACCACCAAGCGGAACCATCAAACCTTTCAGCCCTTCGTTGGGATCAGTAGTCGGCTTGCCTTGAGCATTTAGAGCCCAGCCTTCAGGAATAGACTCCCCTTTTTTGGCAGCAACCAGTAATTTTCCACGAGCAACCGCAGACAAAGACATATCAATTACCAAGGGGTCTTGATTGTCAATCGGAAAAGCTGCCGCTAATGGATTCGTGCCGAACAAAGCCTTACTTCCGCCAACCATCGGCATGGCAGCAGGCGTATTACCAAACAATAACGAGATATAACCTGCTCGAGCAGCAGCTTCGGCAAAATGCCCGGCAACCCCAAAGTGATGGCTATTGGTTACGGCAACTAGGCCCACACCAGTTTTAGAGGCTAGATTTACTGATAAATCGGTTGCAAAGCGTAAGGCTGGAAATGCAAGTCCATCACAAGCATCCACTAGCGCAGCAGAGGCCTTAAAAGGACGCACTTTAATTTTAGGATCAAGCTCTACACGACGATTTTTTGCATGTCCCGCGTATTGAGAAACTCGAGCTAAACCATGGGAAGCCAAACCATCTAATTCCGCAAGAGCTAAAAACTGTGCAGTTTCAAATGCTGCTTTCCCCCCTATCCCAGCGGCTTGTAGACCTGAAGACGCTAATTGAACCATCTTTTCATAGGACAAGTTCATTTCAAAGCTCCTAAATACCGATTCACTTCATCGGCAATCATTTGGCTAACACGCTCATTACTTTCATGCGTTACACCCGCAATATGCGGTGTCAGAATGAGGTTCTCAATTCCCTCGAAATGGCTTAAATCCTTAGCAGGCTCGGAAGAAAAAACATCGATTGCCGCACCGCCGATACGTCCTGAGCGAAGTCGATCTGCAAGCGCCAACTCATCAACAATCCCACCGCGAGCCGTATTAATCAGACAGGCACCCTCTTTCATCTGATCAAGCGTTACCGCATTAAATAAATTCTTGGTTTCAGGTAAATACGGAAGATGTAAAGAAACTGCATGACTTCTAGAGAGTAATTCACTTAGTGTGAGTAGGGGTACTGAATATTCCTCAAGTTTTACAGCATCGTCAGACAACATCGGGTCGTAAGCGATACATTGCAAACCAAAGGCATGTGCTTTTTTAGCTACCACCCTACCAATACTGCCAAAACCGACAATCCCTAAGGTTTGACCCAAAAATTCGTGATATCCGGAAAAGCGAGGGCGTGGCCACTCGCCCTTAAGGGTTGCCATCGTTGCAGGTATAAATCCACGAGTTAATGCGACTGCAGCCCCAACTACGTATTCAGCGACCGACTCAGCATTCGCGCCTGTAGCAGGAATCACTTTAATGTTACGTTTGGCGCAAGCTGGCAGTTCAATATTCTCTAGTCCAACTCCAAGACGTCCCACAACCTTCAATACTGGAGATGCATTCAGGACTTCCTCATTTACCTGGGTCAGATTGCGAACTACAAGCGCATCAATATTTTGCACAGCAGCAATCAGAGCTGGCCTATCCTTATATAAGTCAGGCTCGTAAATGACGTCGTGCCTAGAGCACAGGGTATCTAGGGCTTGACTAGTGATGAACTCAGAGATCAAAATAGTAGACATATCCATATCATATAGATGATTTAGATCACTTGCAAGTAGCGGTACCATTTTTAAGAAAAAGATAGGCTTATTTCATTTAAATGATGTCCTTAAAATGAAATAAGAGATAAGATAAAAAACATGAATAAAAATAGGAGGAGCATGATGTTTAAGAAAGAATTTATTACCACCATAAAGTCCTTGTTAATCGGCGCAGGGGTATTGGTAAGTTTGATTTCCCCTTCAACGTCTCAAGCTCAGAGCTGGCCAGATAAACCAGTGAAATTAATTATTCCCTTTGCCCCTGGAGGCACTACCGATATTCTTGGAAGAATTTTGGCGCAGCAAATGACTACCATTCTCGGTCAAAATGTGATCGTTGAAAATAAAGGTGGTGCAGGCGGCAATATTGGTGCTGAAATAGTTGCCAACTCACCTCCTAATGGCTATACGCTGTTGCTCTCATCTGGCAGCATGCCGACTGTAAATCCATTTTTATATAAAAAGCTTCCTTTAAATTATGCTACTGATCTAACCTACATTACTGCTGTTGCAGGCGGACCAATGCTGGTATCAGTTAGCCCAAATTTACCAGTAACTAATTTAAAAGAGCTAATTGCATTAGCAAAAACCAAAGATCTAACCTTTGGCTCAGCAGGGATTGGCAGCCAAGTCCATATGGCAGGTGAAAATTTCACATACTCAGCTGGAATTGCTGCAACGCACGTTCCATACAAAGGCGAGGCTCCGGCCATCAATGACTTGGTCTCCGGTCAAATTGACTTCATGGTTGGAAACTTACCGGCAGCAGCTGGATTTGCTAAAGCAGGAAAAATTAAGCCTTTGGCAATAACAAGCAGTAAACGAGTGGTTCAGTTACCCGATGTTCCAACTGTTTCTGAAGCAGCTATACCTGGATTTGTGAATGTTGGCTGGTACGCATTAGCTGCACCATCAGGGACTCCGAAGGCTATCATAGATAAAATTTATGCTGCGACTCAAAAAGCACTTGAATCAGATGCAATGCGTAAGAGCTTAGACATTAATGGTCTTACTCCAATTGCAAATACGCCTAAAGAGTTAGAAGCTCAAATCAAAAATGAGTCTGCAGCCTGGGAAAAAGTGATCAAGGCTCGTAATATTGCCGCCCAATAAGTTTTGCTCAGGAGCCCTTTAAATGAGGGTTCCTAACTTTGCACCTAAACCTAGGTAGCGCACTCTAAACTAGCTGACGCATCAGTAATGTAGTTCCTGAAAAAAGTAGTATGGAACCATAAGCTACTCGCATTGCTGAATTGCTTAATCTCGCATGCATATGAGAACCAGCCCATATACCTAAAAAAGTTGCAGGCATCAAACAGATTGCCAATCCAAATACTGGCCAACTTAATAAGAGCCCGGTAGCGACCATAAGACAAAGTCGTAAAAAAGTCAGAATAAAAATAGCAAATGCCATCGTTGACCTCAGTGCTCTAGGATCGGCGATCCTAAGCCCAAGATAGGATGCGTATATAGCTCCGCCTGTTGCAAAAAGCGCTGTAAATATCCCCCCAAAAAATCCAAATGGAGCGGCCCACCATCTATTAATTGCTTTATGTAACTCTCGATTTCTTTGCCAAAGCACTCGCGCACCATTGATTGCCGCAAAGACCCCAAGGGTAACTAATAGAGGAGCACTCGGAGCTTGAAGTAAAACTAGACCCCCCACAACAATACCTATCAATGTAAAGGGAAATAACCACTTCAATTCTTTCATATCCGCATTACTTGAATTTTTCTTACCTAGATATAAAGAGCCGCAAATATCAATCATGACCATCATCGGCACTACGGACTTTAGTGGGTAAATCTGGACAAGTAAAGGAACTGCAACAATAGATGATCCGAACCCAGATACTCCAAAAATAAAATATGCGCCAAAGATAACTATTGCAGCTAAAAAAAATGGCAGCGGTTCTATGAACTCAAAAATAACTAAGCCTCAACAAGAATAGTTTGGCCAGGCTTAATCATCGTAAATTGCACGGGACGATTTTCAATTTTTAAGTCTTGATGATTGAAATGAACGGCTGTGTAATAAGAGTCTTCAAGAGATCCCGGCTCCGGGAAATCATCGCGATAGTGAGCGCCCCTAGAATTCTCGCGAGCTATAGCCGCCTCAGTGACGGCCTGACTCACCAGAATCAGATTTTGTAAATTCATCCAATCTTGCCAAGTATTACTGTATTCCCGTTGGATATCGCCCACTCCAATTTGGTTTAATTTGGCAGCCAATTGCTTGAGAGTTTGGCGCGCACGCAATAAGCCTTCCTTGTTTCTAGAGATGCCAACATCATCCCACATACACTCTGCGAGCTCATCTCGGATTGCCTCAATATCACCGGGTATCTTCTTCAATGGCGCTTCATGCTCTTGAATACTTGCCGCTACTTCATCCATATTACATTCGCTCAGCTGCCGTGAAGAAACCCAATGGGCCATTGACTCCCCTGCAATGCCACCAAATACTGTTGAGTTGGCAACACCATTACCGCCCAAACGATTAGCACCATGCACCCCACCAGTATCTTCGCCTGCCGCAAATAGACCAGGAAGATCAGTGCTGCAATCTTTCTTAAAAACTAGACCACCCATCATGTAATGGGCTGTTGGCACAACCTCTACCAAATCTTTGGTCAGATCAAAACCACTATCGGCACAACGTTCAACCATGCCCTTAAATAGTTTTCGCACATTCTCTGGGCCTAAATGGCTCATTTGGATATACACACCACCATTGGGGGTTGCACGTCCAGCGCGGATTTCTGAATTGATGGATCTAGAAACAATATCTCTTGTAGCGCGTTCATTGCGTGGATCATAGTTGCCCATAAAGCGCTCTTGATTGCCATTCAGTAAATAGCCACCAGCTCCACGCAAGCCCTCCTCTATGACTGTCCCCGTCATACGAGTCCCAGGCCCAGCTAATAAGCCAGTTGGATGAAATTGCACCATCTCCATATCCCGCAAAATGAGCCCAGCACGCAACGCCATTGCTAAACCATCGCAACTCTTATCACCTGATGGAGTATGGTACTTGTACATTGTGGGGCCGCCACCCGTAGCCAGTAAAACTGCTTTGGCCCGCACTAATACAAATTGACCAGTTTGCATATTAAGCATCAAAACGCCTGCAAGTGATTTGCCGTCTTTGCTATGAATTAATTCAATTGCGCGATGCTCTTCAAGGCGGTTGATTCCCCTAGCCCATACTTGCTCAGCTAAGCGATTAATAATCTCAATACCTGTTAAGTCACCCTTGTGAACAGTGCGATCAAATGTTTGACCAGCAAATGCCTTTTGATGAACCGTACCATCCGGATTACGATCAAAAAAACAACCGAGTTCATTTTCTAGCTCATGAATTCGCTCAACTGCTTTACTGACTAGTGTCCACGCAAGCTCTTGGTCAGAGAGCCATTTACCGCCCTCGATCGTGTCCATAAAATGGCGCTCTACGGAATCTCCTTCTGCCAAAGCGACGTTGTAACCACCCTGCACCATTCGTGTACAACCACATTTACCTAATAAACCTTTGACAGCAATCGTGATATTTAGGTTAGGGTTTGCTTGATGAGCATGCAAGGCAGCAAAGAGACCTGCACCGCCAGAACCCAGAATCAAAATATCCGTATCGATTGTTGGAATAGTACTCATGAAATAATTCCAAGGCTTTTAAGTACCGCTTCTTTTTTACTAGCAACATCACTCTTTACTTCCTGATAGATGCTGCCACCATGACTATCCATTGCAACTAGTAGTGGGCCAAAATCCCCAATCTTGAAGCGCCATAAAGACTCTGGATTAAGATCATCCATATCAACATCTTCAATCTGCTCGATCCAAGTTGTTTCTAGGGCAGCGGTACCACCAATAATCGCTAAATAAACCCCGCCCAGCTCTTTGAATGCATCTGCCGAGCCCTCACGCATACCCCCTTTACCCACAATCATACGAACACCATTCTCAGCCATCAAAGGGCGAGTAAAACGCTCCATACGATCTGAAGTGGTTGTACCAATACAAATAGGCTCATATCCCGCAGGAAACTCATGACTCACGGGTACTTTGCGAACATTCGGTGCAGTATGGATAACTGCATGACCACTCAAATCAAAGCGCGTCTTACGCCCATGATCAAACATATGAATTTGAGTAGCATCACGAATACCAAACAATGTATTTTGTAAAGTCACGGTATCGTTGATGCGAAGCTTACGAATATCCGCTTCACTCACTGGCGTTGCAAGGTTGTAGTGTGCCATCGTCGTTTTCCTAAAATCCGTAGGTAACGCCAGCAGGCGTAAAAGTTGCACGTGCTCTGCGTGCTGAATGGCACTGCATATTGACAGCCACGGGATTCAATGTAATGTGCGTATGAGCCAGCTCAACCTGCACTGCAAATGCAGTTCCATCACCACCTAGACCTTGTGGACCAATTCCGAGTTGATTTACAGCAATGCTGAGCTCCTTCTCCAGCTTAGCCCCTTCTTCATCGCTACACACGCTACCCAACTCACGAGTTGCCGCGCGCTTTGCCATGGCTACACATTGATCAGAGGTGCCCCCGATCCCAACACCGACAATGGTTGGTGGGCATGTCTTACCTCCAGCAGAAACAATACTCTCAATCACAAATGCCTTGATACCATTAATGCCATCTGCAGGTATTGCCATTTTTAAAAAGGAATTATTTTCCGAACCACTTCCCTTTGGCACCATTTCAATTTCAACTGATTCTGCTTTATCAAAAAAATCAAAGTGAATTGCTGGCATATCAATGCCGCAAGAGGTGTGATTATTTTTGCGAGTAATGGGATGTACGACTGAGGATCTGAGTGGATACTCCCGAGTGGCACATTCGCAACCTTTACGAATAGCTGCCTTTAATGCCATGCCATCAAATTGCACATTACTACCAATTTTCACGTTGTAGATCGGCAGGCCTGTATCTTGGCAAAGGAGATTATCTTCACGCTCTGCCACTGAGATATTAGTGATCATTGTCTTTAGAACCACCTGAGCACGTCCATCTGTCTCAGCTTTATCCAGTCTATCAATACCGGCCTTAATGTCATCAGGCAAAACCTTCAAGGCTCGAATATAGAGCTCCTTACAAGCCTCTTCGACTAAATCCATTTGTAATTGCATATCAACCTAATCAATTAGCAAAATATAAAAATAGGATTCCGCAAGTAATCGCGAACAAAATAGAGAGCTGAATCCAGCCCTTACGCAAACCCTTCCATGGTCCAAACTCAATCATTAACAAACGTATACCGCCTGCCAAATGAACGGCCAGCATAATCACTAGGGCCCATTCGCCAAACTTAAATACCCACATGTCAGTCAAAGTAAGCGATTTCTCAAAGCCCTCTGCACCTCGCAAGGATTGAGAAAGCATCAGAAAGTGCAGTGGAATAAAGCATGCCAATAACAAGCCAGAAAAGCGATGGCATGCATAAGCAAAATAAGATAAGTGGGTTTTGGCGCGGTAATCTAATTTTGGTCTGGAGCTCATACCTGACCTCCTGTAAAAACACCAATGACAGCCATAGTGCCTAGAACCAAAATTAGCAAAGCCAAAATCCAAGACAAAGGTCTAGCCAAACCACTCTTTGGAAAGGTCTCCTGCAATATATTGGCAAGACCAATTGGTGCATGGACAAAACATGCGAGGACAAACACTTCATAAAAAATAGCAAATAGTACATTGCCTTGAGTGCGACCCAGTATCTCCTGAGCGCTTAAGCCACCTCTAATGGCATAAAAAATAATCAGCAAATGAATCGCAACACAAATCCCAAGCACCATGGCGCTAATTCTCTGTGCATACCAAAGCTTTGCCTGCAATACTCCAGCGCTCATAACTTACCCCACTTACTTCCACGTATTGCAGCCTTGGAAACCAGCTTTTTCAAGCCAGCAATACTTGCAGTTGGCTCGATAGCCTTGGGGCAACGCTCAGTACAAGATCCTTGCGTATGACATGCGTGGCAACCAGCATCCCCTGCTACTGCACTCATACGCTCTAGCTGTTGAATATCCCTCACATCATTCGTTAAGGTCCAAGCACGATTGAGCGCTGCTGGTCCAAGATAATTTGGTCTAGATTCAACTACCTCACAAGAAGCATAACAAACACCGCAACCGATGCACTCAATTCCAGCATTGGCTAGTTGGCGCTCTTTTGAACTTGGCTCTACCTTTGCAAAATCGTCAAGACGTGTTTTGTCTCCTTTAAAGAATCCAACCGCCCCTTTCCACTTATTAAAAAACTCTCGCATATCCGTTGCGAGATCTTTAATAACAGGTAAGTTATTTAGAGGGGCAATTTCTAATGAATCTCCCTCAAGAATTTTCGAGACGTGAGTACGGCAAGTCCAACGAGCTACTCCATTAACAGTCATTGCGCATGAACCACACATGCCAACTCGGCAAGCAAAGCGATAGCTCAGGGTGGGGTCCAGCTTTCTTTGGATATAAGTCACCACATCCAAAACTGTTTGATTGGGGTTACGTGGGACTAAGTACTCAACAAACTCCCCTTCTTGGGAGCCGCGCCATACCCGTACTTTTAGATCAGTATTAGACATATTCACATTATATGGATAGATAGTAAAAAATAAATCGAATTAATTTTTCTTTGAGATAAAGAAATTATTTATAATAAAACTCATGTCTAGTATCAAAACCCTCAAAAACTTCTTGGCGATAACTCGTCATAAAAGTGTTGCAGCTGCTGCTCGAGAAATTGGGCTTACCGCGGCTGCAGCAGGCCAGCAGATACAACAGCTAGAAAAAGAAATAGGGCTAGAGCTATTTGATCGAACCAAACGCTCTCTTGCCTTAAATACTCACGGTAGATCTTTGATTGAGCCTATCCAAGAAATTGTGGCTCGTTATGAGGCTCTTCGCTCAAATATACAATCTAATCTCAGCGGAACCATTGTCTTAGGTGCTTTGGTTTCTTCATTAATGGGCGCATTTGGAAAAACTCTAAATGAGATAAAACACAACTATCCAGAGCTAGAGATAAAATTAATTGCAGGCTTATCAAGCAACTTCTTGGATCAGCTTCTTGAAGGCACTCTTGATGCAGCAATTGTGACTGAATCACCCTATACCCTACCCCAAAACCTCCAATGGACTGAGCTCTACAAGGAGCCCATGATTTTGATTTATCCAAACACCACGCCTAGCAGAAAAAAAGATCTTAAAAATATCGATCCTAATCTGCCATTTATTCGCTTTGAGAGAAATACATGGACCGGCCATCTTGTCGACCAAACTATCAAGTCCAATAAGCTATCCATTCAAGATGGCATGGAATTAAATTCTGTAGAGGCTATTATTGAACTCGTTAGACAAGGTCTTGGCTATTCTATCGTTCCTCAGTTAGCCAATATTTCATGGGCCAACGATCGGCAACTCAGAATTCAGGAGCTCCCAGGAAAAACCATCTACAGGAAAGTTGGTCTTCTTGAGCGCAAAAAACACATACGTCAAAACGTCACCCAAGTTATCAAACAACACTTTTTATTAGGTACGTCAAAAAAACTGAAGCCCTAAAGAAAAAGCCACCCCGAAGGATGGCTTGAAAGAGATTTTGGAGGTACTACTTAAAGAACAAACTACAAGTTAATATTAGTCTTCTCAAAATCTCATCTTTCTACTGATTGCCTCATTAAGAGCCATATTGCTCCAATTTGGTGCATTAATGATTCTCTTTAGCATGATTAATTGAGTACTTCGGTATCTCAATCACGAGATCCTGTTTAGCAACAATGGCTTGGCAAGATAAACGGGATTGGGGATTTAAGCCCCAAGCACGATCAAGCATATCTTCTTCGTTCTCATCTGGTGAGTTCAGACTCTGAAAGCCCTCTTTAACGATGACATGACAAGTTGTGCAAGCACAGACCATATCACAAGCATGCTCAATTGGAATGTCATTCTCTAATAGCGCTTCACAAATCGATGTGCCTGGCGCTACTTCAACAACGGCACCCTCTGGACAATACTCACTATGAGGTAAAACAACGATTTGAGTCATGATTCTTTTCTATTTATAGGATGTTGATTATGTATTTATTGTTTCAGATCTCTGCAACATTCTTACCAGACAATGCTTTCTGAATGCTGGCATTCATACGCATTTGTGCAAACTCATCGGTAGCCTTAGCAGCATGATCAACTGCCTTACGTAAAATTGCACTCTCTTTTTCTTCGTTCAAAATCTTTTGCAGAGTTGCCATCTCTTGGTCAATTACAACCTGCTCTTCTTTATTCAGTAATGCGCGGTCGGCATCAAGCGCTGTTTGCACTGCATCTAATAAACGCTGTGCATTCACTTGCTCTTCACGCAATGATCGAGTCAAGAGGTCTTCTTTAGCTGATGCAAAGCCATCTTGCAACATACGCGTAATTTCAGAATCTGTCAGGCCATAAGAAGGCTTAATATCGATTGAAGCCTGAACGCCAGAGCCCTGCTCCATCGCGCTGACAGACAATAGGCCATCCGCATCCACCTGGAAAGTCACCCGTATACGTGCTGCACCCGCAGCCATTGCTGGGATACCACGTAATTCAAACTTACCTAATGAGCGACAGTCTTGGGCAAGCTCGCGCTCACCCTGCACTACTTGAATTGCTAATGCAGTTTGGCCATCTTTAAAGGTGGTGAAATCTTGGGCTCTAGCTACTGGAATTGGTGTATTGCGTGGAATAATTTTTTCAACTAAACCGCCCATAGTTTCAACACCAAGGGAAAGTGGAATGACATCTAATAAGAGCCATTCATCGTCTTTGCTTTGATTGCCCGCTAGTAAGTCAGCTTGCATGGCGGCACCAAGCGCAACTACTTGATCAGGATTGAGATTGTTGAGTGGTTGCGCACCAAATAACTCGCCGACAGAACGCTGCACATTTGGCATGCGAGTGGAGCCTCCCACCATCACCACACCTTTAACATCTTCAGCTTTCAAGCCTGCATCACGTAAAGCTTTTTTACAGGCCGTTAAAGTCTTCACAACGAGGTTCTGGGTGATTTCGAAGAACTGCGCCTGACTAACACCAACATTGACTACCGTACCATCTGCCAAAGTCTCATGAACGCGGGCTAAGGGGTTATGACTCAGCAATTCTTTTGCATGCTTACACGCTTGCAAAAGAGTGCGATGATCATGAATAGAGAGTGGAGGTAGTTTTGCCTGCTCGATGACCCAGCAATACAAGCGGTGATCAAAGTCATCACCCCCCAAAGCCGAATCGCCACCAGTCGAAAGAACTTCAAAGACTCCTCTACTCATTCGCAGAATGGAGATATCAAAGGTGCCGCCACCTAAGTCATAAACAGCATAGACACCCTCAGAAGCATTATCCAAGCCATATGCAATGGCAGCAGCAGTAGGCTCATTGAGCAACCTCAGAACTTCAATACCCGCCAACTTAGCCGCATCCTTAGTAGCTTGGCGTTGCGCGTCATCAAAATAAGCAGGTACTGTAATCACCGCACCAACAATCTCATCAGATACAGAATCTTCCGCTAGCTGACGCAGACGCGCCAAGATTTCTGCCGAAACCTCGATGGGGCTTTTATCTCCAGCAGCAGTTCTCAATTTGAGCATGCCGGGCTGGTCAACAAAATCATAAGGGGTGCTCTCGATATGATCCACATCTTGCACGCCTCGCCCCATAAAACGCTTTACAGAAACAATCGTGTTCTTTGGATCAATCACGACACTCTCAAGCGCTTCGAAGCCAGCCTCTGTTCTACCATTTGGTAGGTAGCGCACAACCGAAGGAAGCAATTCTCTTCCTTGGGCATCAGGCAACACTTTAGGCAAAGCGTCTCGTACGATAGCAACGAGTGAATTGGTGGTCCCCAAATCAATCCCAACCGCAATCCTACGCTGATGGGGCGCTAGCGATTTTCCGGGTTCAGAGATTTGTAATAAAGCCATAAAAGTTCAATTTTAATGCGAGTGCAAACTAGGCCAAGCCGCAATAGCGTCATCAAGCTCAACAGCAAACTTATCAATAAAGAGTAGGCCTCTTAAAAGTTCAGCTGCACGTTGGTAATTTTTAGCGCCATCGATCGCTTGTGCGATTTCAGAGAGGGTTTCCTGCTTAGAAGATTGGACCTCATCCATGAGTTCCTCTAGGGCTTGCAAATCTTCGGCCTGCTCATCAAGATTCTCACGCCACTCCATCTGCTTCATCAGAAAGGCAGCCGGCATTGCGGTATTCGTTTCAAGTTTGGCATCTACACCATTCAGTTGACAGATATAAAGGCCACGTTGCACTGGGTTCTTGAGAGTTTGAAAAGCAGTATTTGCCAAGGTCGCCATTTGCATTGCCAAGCGCTGCTCTGAATCACTACCGCGTGCATGGCGGTCAGGATGAACTTCTTTCTGAATTGCCAGATAAGCCTGATCCAAAGCAGGCAAATCGATTGTGAATTGCTGAGTTAGACCAAAGAAGCGAAAGTAATCGTCAGACGCGGAAAGATTCGCCACAACCACACTCATCTTTTACGTTAGGATTTTGAAACTTAAAGCCTTCATTCAAACCCTCACGTACAAAGTCTAGCTCTGTCCCATCCAAATACGCCAAGCTCTTTGGATCAACAAATACTTTGATGCCATTAGACTCAAATACTTGATCTTCAGCGGCAGGCTCATCGACATACTCCAATTGATAAGCCAAACCAGAGCAACCTGTAGTGCGCACACCCAAACGCAAACCACACCCCTTACCGCGCTTTTCTAAATTGCGGTTAACGTGTGCAGCTGCTTTGTCAGTTAAGGTAATTGCCATAGTTTTTATTGAGCCGGATGCTTTTCTTTGTAATCAGCAACCGCTGCCTTGATAGCGTCTTCAGCCAAGATAGAGCAGTGAATCTTCACGGGTGGCAAAGCCAACTCTTCAGCAATCAAAGAGTTCTTGATCTCTAAAGCCTGATCCAAGGTCTTACCCTTAACCCACTCGGTTACCAGTGAGGAAGAGGCAATTGCTGAGCCGCAGCCATAAGTCTTGAACTTAGCATCTTCAATCACGCCTTGATCATTTACGCGGATTTGTAATTTCATGACGTCGCCACAAGCTGGCGCACCAACCATACCGGTACCTACACTTTCATCACCCTTCTCAAAAGAACCTACGTTACGGGGGTTCTCATAATGGTCGATTACTTTTTCACTATATGCCATGGTATTTCCTCTTTAATCCTTCAAATTCTTAATGTGCCGCCCACTGAATCGTGCTTAAGTCGATTCCGTCTTTAAACATTTCCCACAATGGTGAGAGTTCGCGTAACTTCGCAATCTTTTCTTTCACCAGCTTGATTGTGAAATCGACCTCCTCTTCAGTCGTAAAACGGCCGAGAGTAAAACGAATTGAGCTATGAGCTAGTTCATCATTACGTCCTAAGGCACGCAATACATAAGAAGGCTCTAATGAAGCTGATGTACAAGCGGATCCAGATGAGATTGCCAAATCTTTCAGGGCCATCAACATTGACTCACCCTCAACATAGTTAAAACTGATATTGAGGTTATGGGGCACACGATCATCCATGTCACCGTTCACATAAACTTCTTCAATATCTTTCAAGCCTGCCAAGAGACGATCGCGCAACGCACGAATACGCTTATTTTCTTCAACCATCTCAATGCGAGCAATGCGGAATGCCTCGCCCATGCCGACAATTTGATGAACCGCTAGGGTTCCAGAACGCATGCCGCGCTCATGACCACCACCATGAATCTGAGCCTCAATCCGAATGCGAGGCTTGCGACGCACAAACAACGCGCCAATCCCTTTTGGGCCATAAGTCTTGTGAGCAGAAAAACTCATTAGGTCGACCTTGGTCTTCTCTAAATCGATTTCTACCTTGCCCGTAGCTTGAGCAGCATCCACATGCAAAATCACACCGCGCGAACGGCATAAGTCACCAATCGCTGGAATATCTTGCACGACACCGATTTCATTATTGACGTACATCACTGATGCCAAAATCGTGCCTGGCTTCATTGCCGTTTCTAGCTGCGCGAAGTCAATTAAGCCATTCGGCAAAACATCTAAGTAAGTTACCTCATAACCTTCACGCTCAAGCTCGCGACAGGTATCTAAAGTAGCCTTGTGCTCGGTCTTAACAGTAATGATGTGATTGCCACGATCTTTATAGAAGTGCGCTGCACCCTTCAATGCCAAATTAATACTTTCAGTAGCGCCACTGGTAAACACAATCTCTCTTGGATCTGCATGAACGAGTTGCGCCACTTCTGAACGCGCCCATTCAACCGCCTCTTCAGCAGCCCAGCCATAAGCATGGCTACGTGATGCCGCATTGCCAAACTGCTCACGCAAGTAGGGCAACATTTTGTCGACTACACGTGGATCAATCGGTGTTGTAGCTGAGTAGTCCATATACACCGGGAAGTGCTCAGGACTAAACATCGGAACCGGCTGAATTGGAAGGTCTTGTGGTGCGTTCATGATTGACTTATTTTGATGAATTACTTTTTTTAACTTTGGCGCGCCAAATTAAATACAGAATTAATTAATGGGGCTTTAGGTGCAACTTCTTTTTTCGCAGCAAGTGCTGGCGCTGTTTTTTCAGCTTTAGCACTTTCAACTTTGATTTTCTTTTGACGCATATCTTGAATAACAACACCACGTCCTTCTTGTTGCTGAACTAGATTAAGCAAACTCACTGAGCTGAGATACTCAACCATCTTCAAATTCAGATTACTCCAAAGATCATGAGTCATACAGTGACCATGCTGATCTTCATCACTATGGCAGTTACCTTTACCGCCACACTGAGTTGCATCTAAGGGCTCATCCACAGCAACAATAATGTCGGCAACACTAATTTCATGAGGCTTGCGCGCGAGTGTGTACCCGCCTCCAGGCCCACGAGTGCTCTCAACAATGTTGAAGCGACGTAATTTGCCGAACAATTGCTCTAAATAGGAAAGGGAGATTTTTTGTCTTTGGCTAATTCCAGCCAAAGTTACAGGGCCATGCGCTTCGCGCAGGGCTAAATCGATCATTGCGGTTACTGCAAAACGGCCTTTAGTTGTAAGTCTCATATGTCACCTTGGTAATGGATTGTTATGGACAGCTCATGGTCGGCAGGGTAATACCCGACCATTCCACTCAACTTTACCATATAACCTAGCAAACTGCTCGGGAATTATCCCAGAAAACCCTTCTGGAATCCAGTAAATTTAAGCCACAAAGTCTCTAGACCTGGCCCCAAAGGCCATTTCTTTGACTTTTGTTAGGCGATCACGGGTGCTGGCAGCCTTCTCAAACTCCAGATTTTTGGCTTCGGCATTCATTTGCTTCTCTAGACGCTTGATTTCACCAACCAGGTCTTTCTCGCTCATATCCTCATAGCGAGCCCGCTCCTGCTCCACCTGCATCTCCTGGCGCTTCTCTTTGACGTCATAGACGCCATCAATAATGTCCTTAATGCGCTTTTGAACCCCTTTTGGCTCAATACCATGTAACTTATTAAAGGCAATTTGCTTGGTACGACGTCTTTCCGTCTCCCCCATGGCGCGTTTCATGGAATCAGTCACCCGATCGGCATACAGAATCGCTTTGCCTCGGACATTTCGTGCTGCGCGTCCGATGGTCTGAATCAAGCTGCGTTCAGAACGCAAGAAGCCCTCCTTGTCGGCATCCAAAATTGCCACCAAAGAAACTTCTGGAATATCCAAACCTTCGCGCAGTAAATTGATGCCCACCAAGACATCGAAGACGCCTAAACGAAGATCGCGCAAAATTTCTACGCGCTCTACCGTATCAATATCGGAGTGCACATAACGTACCTTCACACCATTATCAGAAAGATAGTCTGTTAATTGCTCTGCCATACGCTTAGTCAGAACCGTCACTAAAACACGCTCGCCTACTTTGACGCGCTCATGAATCTGACTCAGCAAATCATCAACCTGTGTACTTGCAGGTAATACTTCAATTTCTGGATCAACTAATCCAGTAGGTCTTGCAACTTGCTCAACCACTTGGCCTTGATGCGTATTCTCATAATCAGCTGGTGTAGCGGAAACAAAAATGGTTTGACGCATCTTCGTTTCAAACTCGGTAAATTTGAGTGGGCGATTATCCATTGCCGAAGGCAGACGGAAACCAAATTCAACTAAGGTATGTTTGCGCGATTTATCGCCGTTATACATGGCATTCAGCTGCCCAATCAGAACATGGCTCTCATCCAAGAACATCAGGGCATCATTGGGCAGATAGTCGACCAAGGTCGGCGGGGCCTCGCCTGGAGCAGCCCCCGAGAGGTGGCGGGAGTAGTTCTCAATGCCCTTACAGAAACCCAATTCGTTGAGCATCTCTAAATCAAAACGGGTACGCTGTTCTAAGCGTTGCGCCTCAACCAGTTTTCCATCTTTGACAAACTCATCTAAACGAGTGCGTAACTCCGTCTTAATGGTTTCAATTGCTTTGAGAACAGTGTCTCGCGGAGTGACGTAGTGCGAACTTGGGTAAACAGTAAAACGTGGAATCTTTTGGCGAATCTTGCCAGTGAGCGGATCAAAAAATTGCAAGCTCTCAACCACATCATCAAATAATTCAACACGCACTGCTAACTCATTATGCTCAGCGGGGAAAATATCAATCGTATCTCCACGTACTCGAAATACACCACGCTTGAAATCAGTTTCATTGCGATCGTATTGCATAGCGATCAGTCGCATCAAAATATCGCGCTGACTCATCTTGTCGCCAGGACGCAGAGTCATCACCATACTGTGATAGTCGCCAGGATTACCGATACCGTAAATTGCAGACACTGTTGCAACGATGATCACATCGCGACGCTCTAACAAACTTTTCGTAGCAGATAAACGCATCTGTTCGATATGTTCATTAATCGAAGAGTCTTTTTCAATAAAGAGGTCGCGCTGAGGAACATAGGCTTCAGGCTGGTAATAGTCGTAGTAACTAACAAAATACTCGACGGCATTTTTGGGGAAAAACTCTCTAAATTCGCTGTAAAGCTGAGCGGCCAGAGTCTTATTTGGAGCAAAAATAATTGCCGGACGACCAGTTCTGGCAATCACATTGGCCATGGTGAAGGTCTTTCCAGACCCCGTGACGCCCAAGAGGGTTTGAAAGGTTAATCCGTCTTCAATACCCTCTACCAAGGCCTCAATCGCCTGAGGCTGGTCTCCAGCAGGGGTAAATGGCTGATAAAGCTGGTAGGGAGAGTCCGGAAAACTGACAAATTTAGCCGGGTCTAGGTCGTGGCCTGCCTCGCCCAATGGGTCGGCAATAGGCTTTTTTAGATCTTCTTTGACTGCAGAATTTGTGGCAATTTTGGGGGACTTAGGGGGCATCTCGGCTATCATTTCATCTGTGAGATTTCTTCACAGCGAATTTTGTACAAACAATGATTTTGCCGTTTTTATTTAGAAATAGTTGACTCTGGCCCCCAAAACCGACAATTAAGCTTAATTTAACGTCATTAAATAGTAAAAATATCCTTAAACCACCTTTTCCGACCTCAAATGACCCTGTTTGCCTCAGTCCAGCTAGCCCCTAAAGATCCTATTTTTGGCCTCACAGAAGCCTATGTTGCAGACCAACGTCCTGACAAAGTAAACCTCGGTGTTGGTGTGTATTACACAGATGAAGGCAAGGTGCCTTTACTGAAAGCAGTGATTAAAGCTGAAGAGGCGGTAGTTGCAAAGCAATCACCTCGTAGCTACATCCCAATTGAAGGTCCGAATCCCTATAACAGCGCAGTACAAAACTTATTGTTTGGAGCAGACTCTGCTCTGATTAAAGATGGTCGCGTTGTAACAGCTGAATGTTTAGGTGGTACGGGCGCATTGCGCGTTGGTGCTGACTTCATTAAACGCCTCAACTTAAATGCACCTTGTGCCATTAGTAATCCAACATGGGAAAACCATCGCGGTATTTTTGAATCTGCTGGCTTTGAGGTGGTCGAATACAACTACTTCGATGGCAAGACCCGCGGCGTTGATTTTGATGGCATGGTGAAGTCTCTGGAATCTTTCCCAAAGAACACAACCGTTCTTTTACATGCTTGCTGTCACAACCCAACTGGTGCAGATATTACTGAAGCCCAGTGGCATCAAGTCATTGATATCTGCAAGAACAAAGGGTTAATTCCATTCTTGGATATGGCCTATCAAGGCTTTGCATCTGGGATTGAGCAAGACGGTATCGCCGTTCGACTTTTTGCTCAGTCTGGCATGTCCTTCTTCGTATCAAGCTCTTTCTCTAAATCATTTTCACTATATGGTGAGCGTGTAGGTGCTTTGTCGATCGTGACCCAAAGTAAAGATGAATCTACTCGCGTGCTCTCGCAATTAAAGCGCGTCATCCGTACTAATTATTCCAACCCTCCAACTCACGGCGCTGCAATTGCTGCTGCCGTTTTGAACTCTCCAGAGTTGCGCAAGCTCTGGGAGGATGAGTTGGCAGAAATGCGTGATCGCATTAAATCAATGCGTCATGGTCTCGTTGAAAAACTCGCTGCTGCTGGTGTAAAGCAAGACTTTGCTTTTATTGAACAGCAACGTGGAATGTTTTCTTACTCAGGTCTAACAGCTGAGCAAGTTGAACGCTTACAGAAGGAAGATGGCATTTACGCACTTTCTACTGGACGTATTTGTGTCGCGGCTCTCAATACCAAAAATATTGATAAAGTGGCCAAAGCAATCGCCCGCGTATTGGCCTAAAAAGCACAATAGGCGGCTATAAAGAATTACAGGAGGTAATATGCTGTATCAGTTACACGAGTTCCAAAAGGCCTTACTTCAACCCATGAGCTCATGGGCACGCGCTGCATCTGAGGCTTTTATCAATGCCTCTAATCCAGCATCTAAGGTTCCAGGATCTGAGCGTTTAGCTGCCAGCTATGAACTCCTTTACCGCTTAGGCAAGGACTATAAAAAACCAGAATTTGGTATTCGCGCTGTTAAGGCACATGGTCAGGAAGTGGCGATCCATGAAAGAACTATCGTTGCAAAACCTTTTTGCAATCTGGTTCGCTTCAAGCGCTTTTCTGATGATGTAGAAACCATCAAGCACCTCAAAGATGATCCAGTGGTACTAGTAGTAGCTCCCATGTCTGGGCACCACGCTACTCTGTTACGCGATACAGTGCGCACTCTTTTGCAAGATCATAAGGTGTACATTACCGATTGGATTGATGCGCGCAATGTTCCCGTTGAAGATGGCGAATTTGGTCTTGACGACTATGTTCACTACATTCAAGAATTTATCCGTGTCATTGGCGCTCAAGATTTGCACGTCATTTCTGTTTGTCAGCCAACTGTCCCAACCTTGGGCGCCATTTCCCTGATGGCTAGTGCTGGTGAAGCAACCCCAGCCTCCATGATCATGATGGGTGGTCCAATTGATGCGCGCAAATCACCTACTGCTGTGAATAACTTAGCGGAGCAGAAATCGCACGAATGGTTTGAGAGTCATGTGATTTATAAAGTGCCTCCAACCTATCCTGGTGCTGGTCGTCGTGTTTATCCAGGCTTCTTACAGCACACTGGCTTTATTGCCATGAACCCACAAAACCATCTGCAATCACATTGGGACTACTTCCAAAACCTCGTGCGTGGTGACGAGCAAGATACTGATGCACATATCCGTTTCTACGACGAATACAACGCAGTTCTAGATCTAGATGCGAAGTTTTACCTTGACACCATCAAGACCGTTTTCCAAGACTATGCTTTGCCGAATGGTACCTGGCAAGTGGCTGGTGATCTTGTTAAACCACATGACATTAAACACACTGCCCTACTAACTGTAGAGGGTGAGCTTGATGATATATCTGGAAGTGGTCAAACCCGTTCGGCTCACGGCTTGTGTACTGGTATCCCAAAAGAACATAAAGATCACTACGAAGTTACTGGCGCTGGCCACTATGGCATCTTTGCCGGTCGTCGTTGGCGCGATAAGGTTTATCCAAAGATCAAAAACTTTATCCGCGATCACCAAGGTGTACATAAAAAAAGTAAGGCGAGACCTCCTAAACTAGAAGGTTCTAACTAGGTATCAATGGGTGAGGGCTGAGGCCCTCACTTTTTTTAGCCAATCTCCAGCAATGAAAATCACACAAGCGAATGAACTCTCTAATCGCTTGGAGGATGCCCTACCTCAAACCCAATGTACTAAATGCGGCTATCCAGATTGCCGAGGCTATGCTGAGGCAATGGCCAGCGGTGAAGCTTTACCAAACCGTTGCCCACCTGGCGGTATTGAGGGGATCCAACGGCTTAGTAAAATTCTGGTGCCGATTTATCCACAAGATGCATTCGATTTAAATCCCACTGTTGATTCTGAGTGTGGAGTTGAGCGCCCCAGACCAGTAGCGTTAATTGACCCACAAAAATGCATTGGCTGCACCCTTTGTATTCAGGCATGTCCGGTCGATGCCATTGTGGGCGCATCAAAACAAATGCATGTTGTTTTAACTGAGTGGTGCACGGGTTGTGATCTTTGCATTCCACCATGCCCCGTTGATTGCATCAGCATGATTGATGTTACAGATAATAAAACCGGTTGGAATGCCTGGTCACAAGATCTAGCCGATATCTCACGTCAGCGCTATCACGACCGAGAGCAACGCCTCGATAGAGAGCAAAAAGATAATGACGAACGCTTGGCTAAAAAAGCTGCCGCTAAGTTAATTGCAGTGAATGCCGATAAGCCGACATCAGATGAGCAGTTAAAAGAACAAGAACGTAAGCGCGCCATCATTGCTGCTGCAATCGCGCGTGCTCAGCAAAAGAAATAATGAACCCCGAAAAAAGGCGCGCGTTCTTTGAGCAACTCAAAGCGAACAATCCTAAACCGACCACAGAACTTGAATACAGCTCACCATTTGAGTTACTGATCGCAGTATTGCTATCCGCCCAAGCAACTGACATATCAGTCAATAAGGGTACCCGTAAGCTATTTAAGATTGCCAACACCCCTCAAGCCCTGTTAGATTTGGGCGAAGAAGGGGTAAAGCCATATATTCAGCACATTGGTTTATTTAACTCTAAGGGCAGACATATACAAGAGACTTGCCGCCTCTTGCTTGAAAAACATCACGGTAAGGTTCCACAAACCCGCGAAGAATTAGAGGCCTTGCCAGGTGTTGGTAGAAAAACTGCCAACGTCATTCTGAATACTGCATTTGGGCAGCCTACGATTGCTGTTGATACGCACATCTTTAGAGTCTCGAATCGTACCGGTTTAGCCCCTGGTAAAGATGTTGTAAAAGTTGAGGAGCAGCTATTGAAGCGTGTTCCCAAAGAATTTCTACTAGATGCTCATCATTGGCTTATTTTGCACGGTAGATATACTTGTAAAGCCCGGAACCCAGATTGTGCTCAATGCATTGTTGAGCCTTTATGCGGCTTTAAACAAAAAACAGGAAAAGGGAAAGTACGTGGCGATATTTAATCCAACTCGAGAAGAAGTGCGTCGCTTTTTCTGCGATGTCTGGAAAAAGAAAACTGCGGGCCAGATTTTGGATCCAATGGAAACGCTTGCTAGCGATTGGATGGTGGAGCACCCCGAATACCACGTATTACTTGCGGATCCTGAAGGTGCATTAGCCCAAGACTACACGCCTGAGCGCGGCGAGACGAACCCCTTCCTCCATCTGTCAATGCATCTATCGATTAGCGAGCAGATATCAATCGATCAGCCGCCCGGCATTAAAGAGATTGCAGACAAGCTATCCCAAAAACTAGGATCCATGCATGAAGCACAACATCTCATCATGGAATGCTTAGGGCAAGCGATGTGGGAAGCGCAACGTGAAGGTGGGCAGCTCAGCCCTGACAAATACCTCGAGGCATTAAAAAAGCTCGTTTAAATCAGGGATGCGATTTCTGCCTTGATTGCATCTGACAATTGAGATGCTTTTCTTGTGCGCTCTAGCAATACAGATGCTGGAGTTTCTTGTGCCCGCTTGGACCAAGCTGACCCCGGGAAAAAGGCATCGTCTTTATATCTAGGAATAACATGCCAATGAAGATGCGGCACCATATTGCCTAAGGCGGCAAGATTGATTTTGTCTGGATGCATCACATGGCGTATAGCCTCTTCAACAGCAAAGACCAGTGTCATCAGATGCTCGCGCTCGCCATAAGTCAGATCGGTCATCTCAGGAACATGTCGATTCCAGATCACCCTACAAAAACCAGGCAAGTCCGAATCATTTACGAGAATGACACGGCAGTCATCTCCACGCCAAATTAACTGACCCTCTTCGGGCTTTAGATCTTCTTTACAAAGTGTGCAATTTGCCATGGGGAGAATGTATACGAAAACGGCATCTAAGTCACCCTTGTGGGGTAATTTAGATGCCGCGGCAGTATGGGCTTATTTTTTACTGCGCTGCTACTACAAACTACTTAGGGATTCTTAATGGAACTGCTCTTCTTCAGTAGAGCCAGTCAATGCTGTTACAGAAGACTTACCACCTTGAATTACGGTAGTCACGTCATCAAAGTAACCCGTACCAACCTCTTGCTGATGTGAAACGAATGTATAGCCACGATCACGAGCAGCAAATTCTGGCTCTTGAACTTTTTCAATATATGCAGTCATACCACGCTGCATATAGTCTTGAGCCAAGTCGAACATGTTGTACCACATAGAGTGGATGCCAGCCAATGTGATGAATTGATACTTGTAACCCATTGCACCTAATTCACGCTGGAACTTCGCAATAGTTGCGTCATCCAAGTTCTTCTTCCAGTTGAAAGATGGTGAGCAGTTATAGGCCAACATCTTGCCTGGGAACTTCGCACGAATTGCTTCAGCAAATTTACGAGCAAACTCGAGATCAGGCGTACCTGTTTCGCACCAAACCATATCAGCGTAAGCGGCATATGCCAAACCACGTGAGATTGCTTGATCCAAGCCCTTACGTGTTTTGTAGAAGCCTTCTGCTGTGCGCTCGCCCGTCAAGAACGGCTTGTCATTCGCATCATAATCAGAAGTCAACAAGTCAGCAGCCTCAGCATCAGTACGAGCCAAGATGATAGTTGGAACACCCATGACGTCAGCAGCTAAACGTGCGGAGATCAATTTTTGTACAGATTCAGTGGTTGGTAACAATACCTTGCCACCCAAGTGACCGCATTTCTTTACTGAAGATAACTGATCTTCGAAGTGAACACCGGCAGCACCTTGCTTGATTAATGCTTTGCTTAATTCGAATGCATTCAATACACCACCGAAACCGGCTTCAGCATCAGCAACAATTGGAGCAAAATACTCGATGTAACCTGCATCACCTTTATTAATACCTTTAGCAGTCTGAATTTCGTCAGCGCGCTGGAATGAGTTATTAATACGCTCAACCATCTTAGGAACCGAATCAACTGGATATAAAGATTGATCTGGATACATAGCAGCATAGGAGTTACCATCTGCAGCTACTTGCCAACCAGATAAGTAAATTGCCTGTACGCCAGCCTTCACTTGTTGCATTGCCTGACCACCAGTCAAGGCACCTAAACAGTTTACGTAAGCTTCGTTGTTTACCAGCTCCCATAGACGTTCTGCGCCATGTTTAGCAAGAGTGTGCTCAATCTTCAATGAGCCACGCAAACGTACAACGTCTTCCGCTGTATAGCCACGGGTAATACCTTTCCAACGTGGGTTGGTATCCCAATCCTTTTGAATTGCTGCAATTTCTGCTTTGCGATCTGCCATGTTTTTCTCCCTAAGTTAAACAAGTACTTCAAATTTTTGGACCTTAAAGACTTCTTCAAGTCTTATGTCTTATATAAGAGTTTAGACAGTTAGGAAAAGCAAGCAAGCGTTATTTAAGAGCTAGATAAAAATAATTAAATCATTAAAAACAAGGGTTTAAATTCAATTTTTTATATTGTGGAATTAAGGTTCACTGATTGGAATGAAGCAAGCTGCAAGTTATTGCAGGGCATTTTACGCAGCGTAATGACTTTTCACATTATGAAAAGTCATGGGACTATCAAGCGGATTTAGGTCGGGAGCTGGAGGAGACCTTAAAGACAGTCGGAATAATGGTGAGTTGGAACAACACAATGCCCAGGAACAGCGCAGTAGGCAGTCCAGCATCCATAAAGAATCCAAAGATAAAGGGGCCAACTGCAGCACCAAGATCAATCCCAGAATAAACAATTCCGTAGACTCGCCCTGCTACACCTTGAGGAGTAACTCGCTTTACTAAAAGATCACGTGAGGGTGCGACAACCCCATAACCAAACCCAATGAAAAAGAAAATGATGGGAATAAATGCAAGCGACATTAATCCAGTAGCAAGCAACAAACACATTGCAATCGTCATTGATAAACATGTTGAAACAATGCGCTCTGGTGCTTGTAACTTAGCAGCCAAGAAGCCTCCAAACAAAACACCAGCAGCACTTCCTAGTGCTAATAAGGTGATGTAATAGCTGCCCACGCTCAAAGGGATCTGGTAAATTCCAAAAAGCGCACTAGGTGCAAAGGATTGCAAACTAGAGGTAGAGGCCATACTGAAGAAAAAGAAAATCCAACACAACCAAACTGCAGGCAATTTTAAGAAGGCGAACGGGCTTGCTGGCGTTGCCCCGGGGTTTATAGCCCGATCACTCGCATGGCTTTCTGCGTGTCGTCCCTTAACATCATCAAGCAAGTATTCCCTATTTACCCAAAGAGTTATGAGAATTACAACTTCTAATAATGCTGCACATAAGAAAGCTATCCGCCAGTCAGACAACTGGGTAATTGCGACCATAAAAGCTGGTGCAGCAGCCCAGCCGAGGTATCCTGCAACCCCATGCATGGAATAGGCGTAGGGTAAATTCGGTGGAGATACTTTATGGTTAATGAGGGTGTAATCAACCGGATGAAAAATGCCGTTACCACATCCCGCTATTACTGCACCCACTATCAACATAAGATAGCTATTACTTTGTGAGTACGTTAATGCCGCGAGTGCTAACAAGCCAATACCAGCAAATAAAACTGGTCTGGCACCAATGCGATCCACTAAAAACCCTGAAGCTGCTTGCACAATACAAGAAACAACAAAGAAGATCGACATGAGCAAGCCAAGTTCAGCATAGCTCAGAGCGAAAGCATCCTTCAACCATGGGAACATGGGTGGCAGAATCAAATGAAAAAAGTGGGAACTGCCGTGAGCCAGACTCATGAGACCAATAACCCGGACATCACCGGCACGCCCACTTGTGAGCGCAACAGTCATGTACCGAGTTTACTGGCGCAGGCAGATTCCTGCAAAACTATCTGTATTACTGCATAGCAATACTTAATGAACTAAGCGTGTGAAGCTGAAATCGCCTTTTTTATCCACATCCACAGGCACCACATCCTTAGGTCCGAACTTGCCTTCCAAAATCATCTTTGAAACAGGGTTCTCAATGTGTTGCTGAATAGCGCGCTTGAGTGGTCTTGCTCCAAAGACAGGATCAAAGCCAACTTCGGCAATCTTATTCAAGGCTGCATCACTGACTTCTAGCTGCATATCGACTTTTGCCAAACGATCAGACAAGTTCTTCAGCAAGATCTTAGCGATATTGGCGATATTGCCTTTATCTAAGCCATGGAATACCACAATCTCATCGATGCGATTCAAGAACTCTGGACGGAAATGATTTTTGAGTTCTTCAAATACAGCATCTTTGATTTCTGATTGCTTCTTATCAGTCATCGACTGAATCAGATGCGATCCGATATTGCTGGTCATCACAATCACCGTATTCTTAAAGTCCACGGTACGCCCTTGGCCATCCGTTAAACGGCCATCATCCAATACTTGTAAGAGAACGTTAAAGACATCAGGGTGTGCCTTTTCAATTTCATCAAATAAGATCACGCTATAGGGGTGACGACGCACTTGCTCAGTTAAGTAACCACCCTCTTCGTAACCAACATAGCCTGGAGGGGCACCAATCAAGCGTGCAACGCTATGCTTCTCCATGAACTCACTCATATCAATACGAATGAGGTGATCTTCGCTATCAAAGAGAAAACCAGCCAATGCCTTACACAACTCTGTCTTACCAACACCAGTAGGACCTAGGAATAAGAAAGAACCATAAGGGCGATTCTCTTCAGCCAAGCCGGCACGGGAGCGACGAATTGCATCCGATACCGCACGAATAGCCTCTTCCTGACCAACTACACGCTTGTGTAGCAATTCTTCCATCTTCAGAAGCTTGTCGCGCTCGCCTTGCATCATCTTCGATACCGGAATACCTGTAGCACGAGACACTACTTCAGCAATTTCTTCTGCGCCAACTTGGGTACGAAGAAGTTTATTCCTCACAACACCATCTTTATCACCCTTAGCTTCAGCTGCAGCGGCAGACTTGAGCTTAGCTTCTAGCTCCGGCAATTTGCTGTATTGCAACTCAGCAACTTTCTCAAGCTTGCCTTCACGCTGCAGCTTCACGATGTCAGCACGTACTTTTTCAATCTCTTCTTTTAGATTAGCAGCACCTAATACGGCACCTTTTTCTGCTTTCCAGATCTCTTCTAAGTCGGCGTACTCCGCACCTAAGCGCTTAATCTCGTCTTCGATTAGGCTAAGGCGCTTTTGAGAAGCATCATCTTTTTCCTTCTTGACAGCTTCACGCTCAATCTTGAGCTGAATAAGACGGCGCTCTAATTTATCCATTACCTCTGGCTTGGAGTCAATTTCCATCCGAATACGTGACCCAGCCTCGTCAATAAGGTCGATAGCTTTATCTGGCAGGAAGCGATCCGTAATATAGCGATGCGATAACTCAGCAGCTGCCACAATCGCTGGATCAGTAATCTCAATACCATGGTGAAGCTCATAACGCTCTTGCAAACCACGCAAGATCGCAATCGTTGCCTCAACACTAGGCTCTTCTACCATCACTTTTTGGAAGCGACGCTCTAGCGCAGGATCTTTTTCGATGTACTTACGATATTCATCTAAAGTAGTTGCACCGATACAATGCAATTCGCCACGAGCCAAAGCAGGCTTGAGCATATTGCCAGCATCCATTGCGCCATCACCCTTACCGGCACCGACCATCGTATGAATCTCATCAATAAAGATGATGGTTTGACCTTCGTCTTTAGCAACGTCACTTAGAACGGCTTTGAGACGTTCTTCAAACTCACCGCGGTACTTAGCGCCAGCCAATAGCAAGGCCATATCCAAGACAAGAACGCGCTTGTTTTTGAGGGTTTCTGGAACTTCGCCATTCACAATGCGTTGAGCTAGACCTTCAACAATGGCGGTCTTTCCAACACCAGGCTCACCAATGAGCACAGGGTTGTTCTTGCCACGTCGTTGCAAAATCTGAATGGTGCGTCGAATCTCATCATCACGACCAATCACAGGATCAAGTTTGCCCATACGAGCGCGGTCAGTTAAATCGACGGTGTATTTTTTGAGGGCCTCACGTTGACCTTCGGCATCTGCACTATTCACTGACTCTCCTCCGCGCACTAAATCAATAGCCGCTTCTAACGATTTACGATTTAATCCATTTTCACGAGCCACTTTACCGAGCTCGCCCTTGTCATCAGCTACTACTAGCAAAAATAATTCACCAGCAATAAATTGATCATTGCGCTTATTGGCTTCTTTTTCACAAAGATTGAGCCAATTACTTAAATCACGGCCGACCTGAACCTCACCGCTAGTACCTTGTACTTCAGGCAAATTAGCAATGCTCTTCTCAATGCCTTTTTCAAGACCTGAGACATTGACGCCGGCACGGGTTAATAAACTCTTGGCAGCGCCATCAGAATCACGCAACATTGCCAGCAACACATGAGCCGGCTCAATATATTGATTATCTTTAGCTAAAGCGATACTTTGGGCCTCACTTAAGGCCTCTTGAAATTTAGTAGTTAACTTATCTATTCTCATTTTTGCACTCCATATATCTATCTATAGAATATAAGGGCAATATGATGGATTTCAAGACTTTTACACCCACTTTTTAAGGGAATTTACCCCCATTTTGACCTGGCTTGTTTACCTCCTCGAATGCGCAGATGGCACTTACTATGCCGGCATTACCAACCGCCTAGAACATCGTCTAGAAGCTCATAATTTGGGCCAAGGCGCTCGCTATACAAGAGCTCGTAGACCAGTTGTCCTACTGGCCACCCAAGAGCACCCTGATCGATCAGAGGCATCTAAAGCTGAGGCGAAATTGAAGCAACTTCCCAGATCTGAGAAGTTAGGATTTTTTAAAAGTAGTTAAATTGACTTCTTCGACCAACGTGCCATGGCAACATCGTCAGTGACGCGGGCATCGACCCAGCGAGCACCCTCAGGGGTATCTTCTTTTTTCCAGAATGGCGCTGCGGTTTTGAGGTAATCCATGATGAACTCACAAGCTGCAAATGCCTCACCTCTGTGAGCACTGGTAACCACCACTAAAACAATTTGATCTTCCGGTAGCATTGGGCCAACCCTATGAATGACTAAAGTTTGATAGATATCCCAACGCGTCTTAGCTTGATCTAGGATTTCTTGCAAGGCTTTCTCAGTCATGCCAGGGTAATACTCTAAGGTCATACCCTTCACTTGACTGCCGTCATTCATATCACGCACAGTACCTAAGAAAGTCACTACTGCGCCAACACTTGGATCACCCTTACGCAGCGCTGCTATTTCAGCGCTGATATCAAAATCTTTTTCTTGAATTCGGATTGGCATATTAGCCACCAGTCACTGGAGGGAAAAAAGCAACCTCTGCATTTTCTTGCAAGGGAGTGCTCGCATCAACCATCACCTGATTCAGAGCGCAGCGCAATACTTTGCCCTGAGCCAATACTTCAGACCAAGGATGACCGCGTTGAACTAAATGAGCCCTGAGATCTGCAATCGTTTTGATGCTATCAGGTATGACGATGTTTTCCTGAGAAACACCAAGGGCTTCACGCAAAGAGGCAAAAAATCGTAATTCAAGTTTCATAAAGGAATCGTAAACCGATTATTTAAGAAGTGCATCAAAAGGGATGTACTTCACTAGCTCACCAGATTTAATGGGCTGATTTGGCGGGCAATCCACTAAACCATCACCCCAAGAGGCGCTAGTGAGCACCCCAGAGCTTTGGTTGGGAAATAAATCTAAGCCGCCATTGCCATTGAGCTTGACGCGCAAGAACTCATTGCGACGATCGGCTTTTAACCAATCAAAATCCGCACGCATTGTGTAAGACTGGAGTGGTGCACTATTTCGACCCTGTAGCTTCAGAATGAATGGCCTTACAAATAGCAAAAAAGTTACAAAACTGGAGACTGGGTTACCAGGCAAACCAATAAACCATGCCTCACCATCTTTCGGCTCTTCTGATTTACGGACTGCACCAAACGCCAAAGGCTTCCCAGGTTTAATGGCAATCTGCCATAAATCCAATCGACCTTCAGCGGTCACTGCAGGTTTAATGTGGTCCTCTTCACCAACCGATACACCGCCAGACGTAATAATCAAATCATGATCTTTGCTTGCTGTGCGTAATGCAGCTTTCGTTGCATCTAGCCGATCAGGAACAATTCCTAAATCCGTTGCATCACACCCCAATGATTTAAGACAAGCCAGTAAAGTGTCGCGATTAGAGTTATAGATTCCGCCAGGCTTCAGTGGCTCACCAGGCAGGGCTAACTCGTCACCCGTAAAGAATGCAGCTACCTTCACTCTGCGCTTAACGTTTAGGTGAGTTAAGCCAGCAGATGCAGCAACCCCTAACTCTTGCGGACGCAAAAAGGTTCCTGCAGTTAAGGCGGTTTTACCGCTTGTTAAGTCTTCACCTCTGCGACGTATCCATTGCCCTGCTGTGGGTACGACATTGACTTGCACCTGATCAGTCGATCCCTCAGGGATGGCGCAATCTTCCTGCATCACTACAGCATCAGTACCCGGAGGAACTGGTGCACCAGTAAAGATACGGGCAACAGTTCCCGCCTGGAGCTCTGTTCCAACCGAGCCCGCCGGAATACGTTGCGCAATTTTTAAAATACTTCCGGAAGTTTGAGTATCAGCTGTTCGTACCGCATAGCCATCCATCGAGGTGTTATCAAGTGGAGGTACATCAACAAGGCTATTGACGTTTTCTGCGAGAACGCGACCTAATGTCGCCTGCATTGGAACACTTTCAGTCTCGGATACTGGCTTGGCATGAGAAAGCAAATGGTCCAAGGCCTGCTGGGCAGTCAACATTGGAGGCTTAGTCATGGCATTGAGCTTATGTATTAACTAAGATGCGTTGTGATGAATGTTTTGACCTGATTGACATCAGCATCAATATTTTCTACACGCTGTGGCTTGGACTTAATATCTTTAAATGCAGATGGGCACTCAGCTGGACGGCCTAAGGCTTCTTGTATGGTTTCTTCAAACTTAATTGGTAGCGCAGTCTCTAATACCAGCATCGGAATACCTGCTTGCAAATGCTCGCGCGCCACTTTGACACCATCCGCAGTGTGAGTATCAATCATTACGCCATAGCGTTTGTCGATATCACGAATAGTCTCGAGGCGGTTTTCATGAGTGCTACGACCAGACTGGAAGCCATACTTGCCGAGTTCTTTAAAGACAGCATTCTTCGATATATCGAAGCCACCGGTCTCATCTACCTTCTTAAACATGGCTGCAGTAGCCTTGCCATCCTGACCCATGAAGTCATATACAAAGCGCTCAAAGTTGCTTGCCTTAGAAATATCCATTGATGGGCTAGAGGTATGTAATGTCTCAGCAGATTTGCGTGCGCGATATACACCAGTACGGAAGAACTCATCAAGTACATCGTTCTCATTAGTTGCAACAATCAAATGCTCGATTGGTAGACCCATCATGCGAGCAATATGACCAGCGCAAACGTTACCAAAATTACCTGATGGCACAGTAAATGAAACTTTCTCATTGCTAGACTTGGTAGCCAAGAGATAACCTTGGAAGTAATACACCACTTGAGCAACTACCCGGCCCCAATTAATGGAATTCACGGTGCCAATTTGGCTCTTGGCCTTGAAGACGTGATCATTACTAACCGCTTTAACGATATCTTGGCAATCATCAAATACTCCAGCAACCGCTAAGTTGAAAATATTAGGGTCTTGCAAGGAATACATTTGCGCTGACTGGAAGGAACTCATCTTGCCGCGCGGAGACAGCATAAATACTTTGACGCCCTCTTTACCGCGCATGGCATATTCGGCGGCACTACCAGTATCACCAGAGGTGGCACCCAAAATATTGAGTTTTTGACCAGCACGCTTCAGGGCATATTCAAAAAGATTGCCTAACAATTGCATGGCCATGTCTTTAAAAGCCAGTGTGGGACCATTTGAAAGACTTAAAAGTCCAATACGAGTGCCATGCTCTTCACCCAACCAATGCAAAGGTGTAATGTCTTTGGCATTATCTTGAGGGCGACCATTGCAGTAAACCTGCTCGGTATATGTTTTGCGCAAGAGTGCACGTAAATCAGTCTCAGGAATATCATCGCAATATAGGCTCAAGACTTCATATGCAAGATCAGCATAAGTTAGGCCACGCCAAGAATCCAACTGTGCAGGAGTGACTTGTGGATACTGCGTTGGCAAATACAGGCCGCCGTCCGGCGCTAATCCACCCAGGAGAATTTCTAAGAAGGATTGTTGTGGACTATTGCCACGAGTAGATTGGTAACGCATCAGTTTTACTTAAGACAGATTTTCTAAACGAATCTTCACCACTTCGCCATCTACCGTTTTGAGATTTTGAATCTCTTTGATAGCAGCAAGCATGTTTTTCTCTTTAGTCTCATGCGTTAAGGCAACTAAATCAGTTTGACTTTCACCCTCATCAGCTTCTTTTTGTAAGAGCGCATCAATTGAAACACCATGCGCAGCCAAGATCTTAGTGATATCAGCCAATACGCCCGCTTGGTCAGCTACGCGCATACGCAAGTAGTAACTGGTAGTGATCTCGCCGATAGGTAGTACTGGAGTATTTTGAACAGCATCAGGCTGGAAAGCCAAGTATGGCACGCGATGTTCAGGATCTGCGCTCAGCAAACGAGTGATATCGACCAAGTCAGCAATTACGGCAGACGCAGTTGGCTCCGAACCAGCACCTTTACCGTAGTATAAAGTTGTGCCTACAGCATCACCGAATACTTGTACAGCATTCATAGCACCTTCAACGTTAGCAATCAAACGCTTCGTTGGAATTAGAGTTGGATGAACGCGTAACTCAACACCAGTTGGAGTTTTCTTAGCAATACCTAACAACTTGATGCGGTAGCCTAATTGCTCGGCATAACGAATATCGATTGCGGCTAACTTAGTGATACCTTCGATATGTGCTTTATCAAATTGCATTGGAATACCAAATGCAATTGCGCTCATGATGGTTGCTTTATGAGCAGCATCAACACCCTCAATATCAAATGTTGGGTCTGCTTCAGCGTAACCAAGACGTTGCGCTTCTTTGAGAACTGTTGCGAAGTCCAAACCTTTGTCGCGCATCTCAGAGAGAATGAAATTGGTTGTACCGTTAATGATGCCGGCGATCCATTCAATACGATTAGCCGTTAAGCCTTCACGCAAGGCCTTAATAATAGGAATACCCCCAGCAACTGCAGCTTCAAATGCAACCATGACGCCTTTAGCGTGAGCGGCTTTAAAAATCTCGTTGCCATGGACGGCGATCAAGGCCTTATTAGCCGTAACAACGTGCTTACCTGCAGCAATAGCCTCTAAAACCAAATCTTTAGCGATACCGTAGCCACCGATGAGCTCAACGACGATATCGATCTCAGGATTATTAATGACGGCGCGAGCGTCATTGACAATTTGCGCACGATCTTGAACGATTTCTTTGGCACGCTCTACATTGAGATCAGCAACTGTATTAATGCGAATGCCGCGACCAGCGCGACGGGTGATTTCATCTTGGTTGCGCTCGAGAACTGTGAATACGCCACCACCAACGGTGCCAATACCTAATAGACCTACTTGAATCGGTTTCATGATGCCTTTGCTGCAGTTGGAGAAGCCTTACGGCCATGCTTATTACGATAACGCTCTAAAAAACGCGCAAGGCGACCAATCGCCTCTGTGAGCACATCTTCATGAGGTAAGAACACTACGCGGAAGTGATCAGGCTTACCCCAGTTAAAACCAGAGCCCTGTACTAATAATACTTTTTCTTCTTTGAGAAGATCGGCAACAAACTGTTGATCATCCTCAATTGGATAAACCTCAGAGTCTAACTTTGGAAATAAATACAAAGCAGATTTTGGTTTAACGCAAGTCACCCCGGGAATAGCAGTGATGAGCTTCCATGCAAGATCGCGTTGCTTTGCTAAGCGACCACCCTCACCTACCAAGTCGTCAATACTTTGGTAACCGCCAAGTGCTGTTTGAATTGCGTACTGACCGGGCACGTTTGCACACAGGCGCATCGAGGCCAACATATTGAGACCTTCGATATAGTCACGCACCATTTCTTTGTCACCTGAAACTACCATCCAGCCGGCACGGTAGCCGCAGGAACGGTAGTTCTTGGATAAGCCATTGAAAGTAATGGTGACCACATCAGTAGATAGGGATGCAAGAGAAATATGTTTCTCTGCGTCGTACAACATCTTGTCGTATATCTCATCAGCAAACAAAATTAAACCATGCTCACGAGCGATTTTTACCATCTCAAGCAATACTTCTTTTGAATAAATTGCACCGGTTGGATTGTTTGGATTAATCACCACAATCGCTTTAGTACGCGGTGTAATTTTTTTACGCAGATCATTTAAGTCTGGCGCCCAGTCTTTTGACTCATCGCAAAGATAGTGAACTGGAGTGCCACTAGATAAACTTACTGCAGCAGTCCACAGCGGATAGTCAGGTGCAGGAACCAATACTTCATCGCCATCATTCAATAATGCATTCATTGAAAGTACAATGAGTTCAGAAACTCCATTGCCGGTGTACACGTCATCCAGTGCTACACCTTGAATACCTTTTTCTTGGCAATACTGCATGATCGCTTTGCGAGCAGCAAAGATACCTTTGGAATCAGAATATGCTGAGGCATTGCTCAAATTACGAATCATGTCCAACTGAATTTCTTCAGGAGGATCAAAACCGAAAACCCCTACGTTTCCGATGTTTAATTTGATGATTTTGTGGCCCTCTTCCTCCATGCGCTGAGCGAGCTCAAGCACAGGCCCACGAATGTCGTAACAGACGTTATCGAGTTTTTTGGACTTTTGGATAGGCTTCACAATAAATTAAAGGGTAAGTTCTTGAAATCTTGGAAAAAACAGCTAGCTATAATCCACATAATTATGACAGAGAGTCCACTTGAAGCTTCAATCTGACCCCCATTCTGGAGCCAATACGATCACCGGCTATGGAGATGGCTACGTCGAGATCAACCAGACCCCATATGCCCATGCTGTCTTATTGAGCTCTGACGGGGCAATTTCTGAATGGCCAGTCCAGTCATTTGAAGACCTAGATGCATCCCATTTCGCGCAAATGGTTGATCTCAAGCCTGAATTAATTCTGATTGGAACAGGCAATAAACAGCGCTTTCCTAAGCCTGAACTCCTCAAATCTCTGATTTTGGCCAAAATTGGCTTTGAAATCATGGATTCTCAGGCAGCTTGCCGAACTTACAACATTTTGGTGGGCGAAGGACGTCAAGTTCTACTGGCCTTAATCGTGGAGCCAAACTAATGCAGTTTGGACAAATTCGACAGTCTTCAGCACTGCATCCCGGCAAAATTTTATTGCTGTTCATGATTTATGCCTTTTTATGGTTTGGCACACTGAATTATCGCCACCTCATTCCATCCGATGAGGGGCGTTACGCAGAAATAGCCAGAGAGATGTTGGTCACTGGCGATTGGGTAACACCGCGCTATAACGGCTATAAGTATTTTGAGAAACCGCCCCTTCAAGCTTGGGCAACTGCAGCAGCATTTCAAGTATTTGGTATTGGTGATTGGCAAGCGCGCTTTTGGGCCGCCCTTACTGGCTTTCTGACAATTTTGTTCATCGGCTTTACTGGGGCCCGCATCTACAGCGCTAGAGCAGGATGGTTAGCTGCTGTTGTTCTCGCATCCAGCCCAATGTGGGTTATTAGCGGCCACTTTAATTCTCTCGACATGGGGCTCTCTTCTTTTTTAGTGGCGGCGCTTTGCAGCTTATTGTTGGCACAAACTGCAGGCAATAAATCTAGTTGCCGCAATTGGATGTGGGCTTGCTGGATCTTCATGGCACTAGCAACACTCTCTAAGGGTGTAATTGGTGCTGCGATTCCAGCAATGGTGTTTGTTGCTTACTCTATTAGTACTTGGGATTGGAAAATCTGGACGCGCTTACATTTGTTCAGCGGCACGATTTTGTTTCTGGCAGTAACAGCGCCATGGTTTATCTTGGTTGCTCAGCGTAATCCTGAATTTCTAGAGTTCTTCTTTATTCACGAGCACCTACAGCGCTTTACTCAGGATGCCCATAGCAGAACAGGCCCGATTTACTACTTCATACCATTGCTATTGATTGGCATACTGCCTTGGGTTTTGCAAATCCCAGGCTCGATTGTGCAAGCATGGGGTGAGCGTCGTCGCGACTTCTCCAGTGGCTGGTTGTTGGTATGTTGGTTTGCTGTGATCTTCGCCTTCTTTAGTGTTTCACGCTCTAAATTACCGGGCTACATCATTCCTATTTTTCCGGCACTCGCATTATTAATCGGTAATCGTTTAGATCAATTGCTAGCACACATCAATTCCATGGAGCTTCCTTGGAAATTGCAAACCATCGGATTTGCAATCTTGGGATGTGTTGGATTTTTCTTCCTGTCTGATATTGGCAAACAAGCAAGACCTGATGAGATTGAAGCCTACGCTCAGTATACTTACTGGGTAATTGCTGCTTTGATTGCACTCATACTATTTAGTGTATTTGCATCTTGGCAAAGCAAACGCAATGGCATTCAAAGTATTGTGAGTTTTGCTTGTGGATTTTTTCTCTGCGCCATCATCGCTGGAACAGGTCATGAAACCTTGGGTCGTGCAGTTTCTGGTATTGATCTTGTCAATCGAGTGAAATCATCCATTCCAGAGAAGGTTAACTTCTACTCTGTTCGCCTCTTAGATCACACTGTGCCTTTTTATCTTGGCAGGACAATGATCATGGTTGAATCCCCGGATGAGCTTGGATTTGGTGTCAACCAAGAGCCTGAGCTTTGGATGCCTACCCTGGATGCCTTCATTACCCGCTGGAAAGAGGATCCAAGCGCTTACGCCTTGATGGTCCCAGAGCAGTATGTGGCACTCCAAGAATTAAATTTGCCCATGCAAGAAGTAGATCGTGATTCCCGTAGAGTGATTGTGAAACATCCCGATGCAACGAATGTGACGCGGTAATATAGGTCTACATGACAAACTTTATTCCCTTCACCCGCCCCAGCTTCAATCAAGAAACCATTGATGCTGTTTCAGAAGTACTGCGCTCTGGTTGGGTAACTTCGGGACCCAAGTTGGCAGAGTTTGAAGCAACCCTAAGTGAATACTTTGGCGGCCGCCCTGTACGCTGCTTTGCTAACGGCACAGCAACAATGAAAATTGCACTACAAGTTGCTGGTATTGGCGCAGGTGATGAAGTCATTACTACGCCGATTTCCTGGGTGGCCACTTCTAATGTCATCCTAGGGGTTGGTGCAAAACCAGTCTTTGTTGATATTGATCCTGTTACACGCAATATTGATCTCAATAAAGTTGCGGCAGCAATCACTCCTAATACACGAGCGATTATGCCCGTGTATTTGGCTGGCCTACCAGTTGATATGGACCAACTCTACTCACTAGCGAAGCAGCATAATCTACGCGTGATTGAAGATGCCGCTCAAGCCTTTGGCTCTCAATGGAAAGGTAAGAAGATTGGTAGCTTCGGTGACTTAGTGAGCTTTAGCTTCCAAGCCAATAAGAATCTCAGTACTGTAGAGGGTGGCTGCCTAGTCCTCAACAATGCAGATGAAGCCAAACTTGCTGAAAAATTTCGTCTGCAAGGTTTAACTCGTCAAGGCATGGATGGAATGGACGTTGATGTGCTTGGTGGCAAAGATAATTTAACAGATGTGAATGCGGTGATTGGAATTCAGCAATTAAAGCAATTACCTGCCTATCAAACACGTCGTGCAGCGCTTGCTCGCCAATACTTTGATCTTATTCGTGCGGGATTGAAAGTGGCTGGATTAGAAAGTCTCAAATTAGAACTACCGGTAGAAAATTTCACAGATAGTAATTGGCATATGTTTCAAGTAGTGTTGCCACTGGAGCAATTAAATTGTGATCGCGCCCAAGTCATGACTGAGTTAAAGGATCTAGGCATTGGCACAGGGGTGCACTATCCAGCCATTACTGGATTTACCCTTTATAAAAATCAAGGCTATAAAACGAGTGATACGCCAATAGCAGAACGTATTGGCCGCTCTATTCTTACTCTCCCACTTTTCCCAGGAATGGCAGATGAAGATATTGGCCGTATAGCCAGTGGATTGCTTGGAATCCTCAAGAAACACTCTAAAAACTAGCCTAATTGGGCTAAGCCCCAAGAATCAGGCAAAATTGCGGCATGACTGCAAATTTAGTTGCTAACCCAAAGCTCAGTATTGTTATTCCCGTTTACAACGAGGAAGACGGCCTACAAGCCCTATTTGATCGCCTCTACCCAGCTTTGGATGGCGTCACTGCCAAGCGCAATATTTCCTATGAAGTCGTTTTTGTAAATGACGGCAGCAAAGATCGCTCAGCAGGAATCTTAGCCAAGCAAGTTGAACTGCGCCCAGACGTTACTCGCGCTGTTTTATTCCACAGTAATTTTGGTCAACACATGGCCATCATGGCCGGTTTTGAATACGCTAAAGGTGAATACATCATCACTCTAGATGCGGACTTGCAAAACCCTCCTGAAGAAATAGATGCTCTAACTGAGCAACTATTAAAGGGTCACGATTACGTTGGCACTATTCGCGCGGATCGTCGTGATAGTTTCTTTAGAAAATTTGCTTCACGCGCTATGAATAGCTTACGTGAAAACATTACCCGTATCACAATGACGGACCAGGGTTGCATGTTGCGCGGCTATAGTCGTCGTATCGTTGACTTAGTACGTCAATGCGATGAAAACAATACTTTTATTCCAGCGCTTGCTTATACCTTTGCAGCGAACCCCATTGAAATCACTGTCAAACACGAAGAGCGTTTTGCTGGTGAGTCTAAGTACAGCCTCTATCAACTCATTCGCTTGAACTTTGATTTAGTAACTGGCTTCTCCATCATGCCTCTACAGATTTTCTCCATTCTGGGCATGTTGTTATCGCTTGCTGCAGGCAGCCTCTTTGCTTACCTCTTAGTACGTCGCTTCGTCTTGGGTGCTGAGGTTGAGGGAGTCTTTACCCTCTTCGCTTTAACCTTTTTCCTGATTGGCGTCATGCTCTTTGGCCTTGGTCTTCTTGGTGAATATATTGGCCGAATCTATCAACAAATCCGTAATCGTCCACGTTACGTTGTGCAAACTGTTTTAGAGAAAAAATAATTGCACGCAGTCGTCTTCGCTTACCACGATGTTGGCCTCAATTGCCTTAAAGCTTTATTAACTGCAGGCATCCAAGTTGATCTGGTGGTTACCCATCAAGATGACCCCAATGAGAATGTTTGGTTCGGTAGTGTTGCCAAACTGTGCCAAGAAAAAAATATTCCTTACATCACACCTAGCGCAACTGAATTGGTTGATTTAACTCCCAAACTACAAGCACTAGCACCAGACTACATTTTTTCTTTTTACTATCGTCACATGATTCCTGCCCCGATTTTGGCTTGCGCCAAGATTGCTGCCTTGAATATGCATGGATCACTACTACCCCAGTATCGCGGCCGTGCTCCAGTGAACTGGGCAATTTTGCATGGAGAAACGCAAACTGGCGCAACCTTACACATCATGGAAGCTAAACCAGATGCCGGCGACATCGTTGGTCAATCTGCGGTGAGCATTGGCCCCGACGAAACGGCTACCGATGTCTTTAGCAAGGTGAGTCAAGCAGCAGTAGCAGTCATCCATGAGGCACTACCCAACTTGATTAAGGGCAATGTGCCCCGCAAACCAAATGAGCTCCAAAAAGGCAGTTATTTTGGTGGCAGAAAGCCTGCGGATGGGCAAATTCACTGGGATCAGAAGGCAATTCAGGTCCACAACCTAGTAAGAGCTGTTGCACCCCCTTATCCAGGCGCCTTCACAGATTATCAAGGCCAAACCATGACGGTAGCCAGAACCAGCCTCAAAGGGCCACTCCCGGCCAATCTGGATCTTAGTGTTCAAGGCATCCAAGTGGTTGATAATCGGGTATTCGGCATTTGCGGTGATCGCCAGGTAGTTGAAGTCCTGGAATGGTTCCCAGCCAACAAATAAGTAGCAACAACATTAGATTAAAACGAGGCAGTAAAGATGAAAAAAGTACTCATTCTTGGTGTTAACGGCTTTATTGGTCACCATCTTTCTAAGCGCATTCTGGAGACAACCGATTGGGATGTCTATGGCATGGATATGCAAAACGATCGTCTAGGCGATTTAGTCAATCATCCACGCATGCACTTTTTTGAAGGTGATATCACTATCAATAAAGAATGGGTTGAGTACCACATTCGTAAATGTGATGTCATCCTGCCTTTAGTTGCTATCGCCACTCCTGCAACCTATGTTCAGCAACCCTTGAAAGTATTCGAGCTCGACTTCGAAGCGAACCTTCCAATCGTGCGCTCTGCTGTTAAATATAAAAAACATTTGGTGTTTCCATCAACCTCTGAGGTTTATGGCATGTGCGAGGATAGCGAGTTTGATCCTGCCAAATCCAATATGGTCTATGGACCCATCAATAAGCCACGCTGGATCTATGCGTGTTCTAAACAGTTGATGGATCGCGTGATCTGGGGTTACGGCATGGAAGGTTTACGCTTTACCCTTTTCCGCCCTTTCAACTGGATTGGCCCTGGTTTAGATAGCATTTACACACCAAAAGAAGGTTCATCCCGCGTGGTAACTCAATTCCTAGGGCATATTGTTCGCGGTGAGCCAATTAACTTAGTAGATGGCGGTGCTCAGAAACGCGCCTTCACTTATATAGATGATGGTATCGATGCATTGATGCGCATTATTGATAACAAAGATGGTGTTGCCAATGGCAAGATCTATAACATCGGTAACCCAAAGAACAATCATTCTGTTCGTGAACTAGCCAATCAAATGCTAGAGATTGCGCGCAGCATTCCTGAATACGCAAAGACCGCAAATGAAGTGAAGATTGTAGAAACCACTTCCGGCGCATATTACGGCGAAGGCTATCAAGACGTGCAAAATCGTGTGCCAGCGATTGACAACACCATGAGTGAGTTGAGCTGGAGGCCTACTACTACGATGGGCGATGCTCTCAAGAATATTTTTGAAGCCTACCGTCAGGATGTAGAAAAAGCCCGCTCTTTAGTTGATAAAGAATAAGTTAATAAGTTCAAGGGTTCATGGCTAAGATTGCTCTCAAGGTAGACGTTGATACCTTACGCGGCACTAAAGAAGGTGTACCCAATTTAGCCCGTGCCCTAGAACGTTTTGGCCTGAAGGCTACTTTCTTATTTAGTCTTGGCCCTGACCACACTGGCTGGGCACTCAAGCGAGTCTTTCGTCCGGGCTTTCTGAAAAAAGTTAGCCGTACTTCTGTTGTAGAACACTACGGGATTAAGACTCTGCTCTATGGAGTTCTTATCCCCGGACCCGATATTGGCAAGAAGGCTGCAGCAGAAATGCGCGCGATTGATAAAGCCGGGCATGAAACTGGCATTCACACCTGGGACCATGTTGCCTGGCAAGACGCAGTCCGCACTCAAGATTCTCAATGGACTAAAGCGATGATGCAAAAAAGCTGGGATCGCTTTATAGAAATTTTTGGTCATGCACCAGTAACTTATGGTGCCGCTGGTTGGCAAATGAATGAAGCTGCGTTTGAACAACTCGATCAATGGGGTATTACTTATTCCTCAGATGGCAGGGCCGAGCCAAATCTAGTGCCTTATCGATTGGCCTTGCCATCGAGTAAAGCGAAGCACGTGCAATACCCAACTACACTGCCAACTTTTGATGAACTGATTGGCATTGATGGCGCAGATGAGTTTGGTGCAGTTAAAAAACTCCTAGAAATCACCCAAAGCAATCCCAATGATCAAGTCTTCACTCTGCATGCAGAACTTGAGGGCCAGAAGCTATTGCCAGCATTTGAACAGCTATTAGCTGGATGGCTAAACCAAGGCCACGACCTAGTCACCATGGGCGAGCTGCACCAATCTTGGAAGGCCACCAATCAACTCGATAAAATAGCCGTACTGCCACTGACTTGGGGTGAAATACCCAATCGCAGTGGTGAATTAATTATTCAGAATCATGCAGCAAGTTAATAAAACCTAGAGACAATAACAAAGGATCATCATGACAGTAGCTATCGGTCAATCTATGCCTCAGTGCGCTATTCCCGCAACATCGGGACTGACCTTTTCTCCAATTTCAGCTAAAGGTAAAAAGTTGGTTCTTTACTTTTACCCAAAAGATATGACTCCTGGCTGTACAGCCGAGTCCGGTGAATTTCGTGACAACATTGAAGCATTCACGAAAGCCAATACTTTAGTGGTAGGAGTTTCCCGAGATAGCCTCAAATCACATGACAACTTCCGCAGTAAGTTACAACTCCCTTTTGAGCTTGTTGCCGACACTGAAGAAAAACTCTGTCAGATCTTTGGGGTCATGAAAATGAAGAATATGTACGGCAAGCAAGTTCGCGGCGTTGAGCGCAGCACCTTCCTATTTGACTCCTCTGGCAAGCTTGTTAAAGAGTGGCGCGGCCTTAAGGTACCAGGCCATGTGACAGAGGTATTACAGGCAGCCCAAGCAACTAAATAATTTTTACAAAAATTTGTTCTGAGGTGCTTGCAAACCCCAAAATTTGGGGTAAAGTAAAGTCATATGCACCGTAAACGACGGGAAAGTCTGACAATCCGTTTGAATCAGAAACCTGAATATTTCAGAACAGGTTCGGGGAGTAACCCCCTCCGTTTTTTAGTCCCAGTTGCAACTAGTTTCGTAATAAACCGTCAATGCACTCCGCTTGGCGGTTTTTTCTTTTAGGAGAGTCCATGCCACTGCCACCCATCCCAACTCAAATTGCTGATCAAGTAAAACTCAGTCGCAAAGACACTCCAGATTTAAAGAAACGTCCCGCACCAGCAAAACCAGTAGTGATGGAAGCCTCTAATTGGGCTAATGATGCAGAAGAGGATTTGTCTGCAGCAGAGCTAGCCCTTGAGAAAATTAAAGCTGATCGTGAGCCTGCTCGGAATGAGCATAAGGCTGCTGCGCCAGCTAAACCTAAGCGCGTCATTCGCACTGGACCTCCAAGCCTATTCGTATTGGATACGAACGTGCTCATGCATGATCCTAGCTCTTTGTTCCGCTTCTCAGAACATGATCTTTTCTTACCAATGACTACGCTTGAAGAGCTGGACAACCATAAGAAAGGGATGACTGAGGTAGCCCGTAACGCTCGTACTGTCAGCCGGTCTTTAGATCAATTGGTTGCCGGCACCAGCGGTACCTTAGATGAAGGTATTCCACTGAATAAGCTTGGTAACCAAGATGTTTCGGGTCGCCTCTTCTTCCAAACCAAGCTATCTACTCAAGCTTTGCCAGAAGGTCTTCCTGAAGGCAAGGGCGACAACATGATTTTGGCAGTCGTGAGCGAGCTACAAAAGACTCGTAATGGCCAAGAAGTCGTTCTGGTATCCAAAGATATCAATATGCGCATCAAAGCGCGTGCACTAGGTTTGCCTGCCGAAGATTATTTCAATGACCAAGTATTAGAAGATCGTGACTTGATGTATTCCGGAGTCATGGCCCTATCAGCAGACTTCTGGCCAAAACATGGCAAGGATATGGAAAGTTGGTCAGACTCTAAGTCTGGCACGATGTTTTATAGAGTCACTGGCCCTGCTGTGCCAAGCATGTTGGTCAATCAATTTGTTTATCAAGAAAATCCCGACGGTTCAACACCTTTTTACGCACACGTCAGAGAAATTAATGGCAAAACAGCCCTCTTACAAACTCTACGGGATTTCTCACACCAGAAAAATAATGTGTGGAGCGTAACAGCGCGTAACCGTGAGCAAAACTTCGCGATGAACTTGCTCATGAATCCAGATGTCGACTTCGTAACGCTATTGGGTCAAGCTGGAACTGGCAAGACCCTCTTGGCTCTTGCGGCAGGCCTTGAGCAAGTACTCGATAGCAAGCGCTATAACGAGATCATCATTACCCGCGCTACTGTTCCGGTTGGGGAAGACATTGGCTTCCTGCCAGGAACCGAAGAAGAGAAAATGCAGCCATGGATGGGTGCATTTGATGACAACCTCGAAGTTCTGCAACGCAACGATGATGCTGGTGAATGGGGTCGTGCTGCAACCCAAGAACTCATCCGCTCCCGTATTAAAGTGAAAAGTATGAACTTTATGCGCGGCAGAACTTTTGTCAGTAAGTTTGTGATTATTGATGAAGCGCAGAACTTAACGCCCAAGCAAATGAAAACCCTGGTAACCCGCGCGGGCCCAGGAACTAAAATTGTTTGCTTAGGTAATATTGCGCAGATTGATACGCCTTACTTAACTGAAGGCTCATCTGGTCTGACCTATGTCGTTGATCGCTTTAAAGGCTGGCGCCATGGTGGCCACGTTACCCTGGCGCGCGGTGAGCGCTCACGTCTTGCGGATCATGCTGCTGACGCACTCTAAGAAATCCGTCTCATGCCGCACTCTTGTCGGGTGCGGCATTTTTATTTGCGCCTTAGCTATAAGCGGATGCAGCTCCATCAGCACAAAATCAAGCGCGAATAAAGTTTCACAATTTAAGGAAGATACGAGCGTAGGCGCTGAAGATATTTCAATTGCAGCGCTTGGCTTGGTGGATGTCCCTTATCGCTATGGTGGCAATAATCCAAAAGGTGGATTTGATTGCAGTGGCCTAATCGTCTATGTCTATAACAAAGCGGCTGGGATCAATTTACCGCGGACTACTCAACTGATGAGCACTAAAGGTCAAAGTATTGAGGGTCAGCCGCCAGCTCCAGGCGACTTAGTGTTCTTTAATACCACTGGGGAAAAGTATTCACACGCTGGAATCTATGTTGGGCAAGGACGTTTTGTGCATGCCCCTAGCGCAGGCGGAACTGTTCGCCTCGATTACATTACCTCACCTTATTGGGCTGCTAAATTTACTGAGGCAAGGCGTTTCAAGTAAACATTCTCCTTGGGGTACATAGCACTTTCCCTAGATTCACAAAGAGACTAAATTTAATTACAGTGGATTTAGAGAATTCATTTTTAATGAAATGCTTACCTAAAAGGAATCTAGATGAAAAAAATAATTATTGCCCTGGGTCTTGCCTTGACTCTAGCGGCGCCAGCGTTTGCACTATCTCAAGCCGAATGTGAAGCAAGAGCTGTCAGTAAAGATGGCAAACCTATTTACGGCGCCGCCAAAGAGGCTTCCATAAAGAAATGTATGGGTGAAGCGGCTCCTGACTCTGGCTGTGCTGCTAAGGCGCTCAGTAAAGATGGAAAACCTTTATATGGTGCAGCTAAAGATTCATTTATAAAGAAATGTGAAGCAGACGCAAAGAAATGATTTCCTTTGACCCAAATAAAAAGCCTCACATCGCGAGGCTTTTTATTTGTCTTTAACTATTCTTAGAACGGCTCGTAACCGCCGGAAGAATACCCAATTGAGCCCATCGCCAAGTTATCGAACTTGGTATACGGACCTTGCCAACTTAATCTCACTGTACCAATTGGGCCATTACGCTGCTTACCGATAATGATCTCAGCCATACCCTTATCAGTTGTCGTATCCGGGTGATATACCTCATCACGATAGATAAACATGATTAAGTCAGCATCTTGCTCGATCGCGCCTGACTCACGCAAGTCAGACATGATAGGACGTTTATTAGGACGCTGCTCAAGACCACGATTTAACTGTGAGAGTGCAACGACTGGGCACTGCAATTCTTTTGCGAGAGATTTGAGGGAGCGAGAGATCTCAGAAATCTCCGTTGCCCGATTCTCTGAACCAGAGCCGCTCATCAACTGCAAGTAGTCAATCACTACCAAACCAAGAGTGCCGCCAAAGTTTCTGGCGATACGACGTGCGCGTGCACGCAACTCTAAGCTGGATAAAGAACCAGTCTCATCAATCAAAATCTGGGTATTACTTAAACGGGCAATCGCATCAGTAACACGTGGCCACTCATCATCTTGCAACTTGCCAGTACGCATACGAGATTGATCAACGCGCCCTACTGAACCCAGAAGACGTGACGCCAATTGCTCACCTGACATCTCCATAGAGAACACTACGACTGGTAAGCCTTCTGCAAGCGCTACATTTTCAGCAATATTTAGGGCGAATGCAGTGTTATGAGTCACAACATAATCATTAGTAACATAGGTTCTATCGGGATGACTTACTGAGATACATTGAGCTTGAGCAACTCTAGATGGCTCAATGCTTTTGAATGTCAATCTACGTTGTCGATCCCAGCTTAACCTTAATCTTTCTTTCTTTTCAGACAAAGTGAAAGCTTCAAACCCTGAACTAAAGCTCATATTCAAAACATAAGATAAACGACCTTGCTTCCTCTCACCCTTATAGGTATAGCTAGACTGTTTAGATGCTATTGAGCAAAAACCACCCAATGATCTAGCCAAAGATGCAACGTCTTCAGACAATTGTTTGCTGACAGTGCAATAGCGAATGGAACCCCATTTTTCAATCCAGCCATCCGTATCCATCAGGCCTTGGAACAATGCGAGACGAGAATTCTTATTGGCCTCAAGATAAGTAGCGGGAATATGTTTATCAAAACTTCTGCAACCCAGAACACCTATATCTTGTAGCGCAGACCTAAAATAATTCTCTGGAACTGCTTGACGCTCCCCATTTACAGCGATTCTGGCTTTAGAGACTAATCTCCAGTCGTACGCATTTGCATGAACCAGCTCCATCTCATAGTTCGCAAGCAAATTCATGCGCTCTACAAGTTCAGGTGACTTAGTTGAAAACATAACTGAACCATGGGATAGCGCTAGAGTGCCATCACCTAGCAATGCTCCTAAAACCCACGGATGAATCGGCAATTCATTCGAGTGACCAAAATCACCTGAGACAGGGTCTATCCATAATCTATTCTTATACCGAACACACTGCAGCATTTCCATTAAGCGAACAGTATTGATAACACGTGGCTCAGACCAATCTCGATACATCACACGCCATAGGTGCTCATCGCAACACTCAGCAACACGACCATCAGCAAAAGTAACTTCGTATATCTGCTTAATGCCCTGCGGGTAAATACCTGTCACCATGGAATGCTGGTCATCTACAGAAGCGAGACGATCGCCAAAACGCAAATCGCCCATCAACTTCCAACCATCCACCGTTTTCACTTTTGCATCTAGTGGTTGCGCCTTACCCATTGAAGGTCTTCCAGCAACAATCACTAAATCACCTTTTTGTAATCCGCTCGTTTGCTTATCTAGATCAATGAAGCCTGTGGCAATCCCAGTGATATCGCTACCACCTTGGCGGTTGTATAACTCATCAATACGAGCAACAACTGAGCGCAAGAGTGGCTCGATCTCAAGGTAATCTGCTTTGCGACTACCCTCTTCACCAATTTGCAAGATACGAGACTCCGCTTCATCCAGAAGTGTTCTAACGGAACGACCTTCTGGAACAAAAGCTGAGTTAACAATGTTGTCTGAAACTTCAATCAAGCGGCGCAAAATACTGCGGTCACGAACAATATCAGCATAGCCTTTAATGTTGGCAGCGCTAGGAGTATTTTGGGCTAATGAGTTGAGGTAATCAACGCTAACCAAATCGCCACCCTGCTCAGATTTAATTGCATCATGAACAGTAATAACGTCAGCAGGATGATTGTCGCCAACCAAACGCGCAACGACCTTGTAGATCAAAGCATGCTCAGGGCGATAGAAATCTTTATCAGTTAACACGCCACCCAGGCGATCCCAAGCGGTGTTATCGATCAGTAGACCACCGAGCAAGGATTGCTCGGCTTCTACAGAATGCGGCGGAACTTTTAAAGCCTGCACGACTGCATCCCCAGAACCCATCATGCCGGGATTCAGCGTAACGGAACGTGAACGGGATTCAGCCATGAGGCTAGTTTACAGATTTAAAACTTAAGCTTGCTCGCCAACTACACGAATGGTGATATCAGTCACTACATCGGTATGAACAGCAACCGCTACAGGGTGATCACCAACCATTTTCAACGGGCCAGTAGGCATGCGAATTGAAGATTTCTCAATCGCAAATCCCTTAGCCTTCAGAGCATCAGCAATATCGTGGTTGGTTACGGAACCAAACAAACGACCGTCAACACCTGCTTTTTGACCGATTTCGAGAACCAAGTCCTTAAGCTTTGCGCCAACCGCTTGTGCAGCAGCCAATTTCTCAGCAGCTAATTTTTCTAACTCAGCACGACGAACCGCAAAGTCAGCAATAGCTGCTTCAGTTGCACGACGAGCTTTACGCTGTGGGATTAAGAAGTTACGAGCGAAACCGTCTTTAACGCGTACTACGTCGCCGAGGTTGCCCAAGTTTGTTACTTTTTCTAAAAGAATGATTTGCATTGAGGGCTCCCAATTATTTCTTATGTTGATCGGAGAATGGCAATAAAGCCAAGAAACGAGCACGCTTGATAGCAGTGTCTAACTGACGCTGATATTTTGCTTTTGTGCCTGTCAAACGAGCAGGAGTGATCTTGGCGTTCTCGCCAATGAAGTCCTTCAATGTATCTACATCTTTGTAGTCGATTTGCTCAACGCCACCAACTGTGAAACGGCAATAACGCTTACGCTTGAACAATGGGTTCTGAGCTGGTTTCTTTTTGAAATCGGGTTTCTTTCCAAACGCCATGATGATTTCCTCTTTAATTTTTCAATTGAATATGGTTAATATGGAAAACCAGTCTTTGATTACGTAGAGTCTTCGGTGCTAAGAACCCTTCAAACACTGCCTCAGTTCCTAAATCCATTTGCTCTAGATCCTTTTGTATTGGACCAATTGCGATGGCTTCAACACTCATCTGAATTTTCCTTGCCACTCCTACCTCGTTTGCCTGGCCGCTATGTTCTAGCTGGCAATGCATCACCGGTATTCCTGCTGGTGTAAATCGAATCGCGTCTTTAGATACCAAGATTGCAGTGAGGGTGAAATGATTCAACGCCGCTCCGCTTCTCTGATACGTTTTCTAGTCTGTGTATTCCTCTTCAAATTTCTAACTTATTCCGCCGCTACAGGAGCTTCGGTTTGAGCTGATTTGCGCGCTTCTTCACGTTGCACTTCTTTCATCATGATGGAAGGCTCTGTTTCTGCTTTCTTAGTCTTGATGATGAGGTGACGCAAAACAGCATCGTTAAATTTGAACGCATGCTCGAGCTCTTCCAGAGTCTTCTGGTCGCACTCAATGTTCATGCAAACGTAATGGGCTTTAGCAAGTTTATCGATCATGTAAGCCATCTGACGACGACCCCAGTCTTCCATACGATGGATTTTGCCACCCGCAGCTGCTAATGTAGCTTTGTAGCGATCGATCATCGCAGGCACTTGCTCGCTTTGGTCCGGATGGACGATAAAGACGATTTCATAATGACGCATCTAACACTCCTTAAGGATGAAGTCACCTGGGCGTCTTGCTAACTTTCGATGGTTTTTAAAGTTAGCGCCAGTGTGACAAGGTAGTAACAAATTGTAGGTACTGCTACAACACTTTTAATGCCGCTTTTCAGCGCTTACCTAAACTCAGGCAAGACCGCTATTCTAGCAAAAAAATCCTGCCAAGTCAGGGATTTACTAGTTAATTGAGCCTGTTTTTCAGCATTCAGAGCTAATTGAAGCGCAATTCTGGCTCTGGGGGCAGAAAGAGTACCGGATGCCAAGCATCCTTCTAGATCTTTTTCGGGAATATCACTCAAGGTAGCTCCAGCTCCGGTTCGAGTGGTTCTCACGAGCGCAACACCCTGTTTTACAGCTGCTATCAGAGAATCCTTCCAGGCATCATGCAAGCCACCCATCCCTGATCCAGCCAGGACTAAGCCCTTGACCCTAGAATTGAGCCAGATATTAATCGTCTCAGCACGTGCACCCGCATGACTCGTCAAGATCTCAACCCATGGCCATTCATCGCCCTTAGGGATAGGCAAATCTTCCGTCCAGGCTGCCTGTTTAGCCTTCACACCCCAAAGCCATGAAGGATTAAATAAGCCAACCGAGCTACTAGGAGAGGCTTGAATCGGTGCGTTCAGAGCTGTGCCATGTCGTTTAGCTAAATCCATCGCCATGCAGCCCCTGCCATCCATCACTGCATAAATACCACCAGGGCAATTATCCAAAGGGGTTGATGCCCAGCGAATGGCATCCAATAGGTTAGAAGGACCATCTGCTTGAGCTGCGTTTGATGGCAACATGGCGCCGGTTAAGATCACCCGTTTGCCTAAAATTTGAGCATAATTACCGCAGGTAAGCTGTAAAAAGACGCCCGTCTCTTCAATCGTATCTGTTCCATGAGTAATCACTAACCCTAGAACCTCGGTATTAGCAAGGGAAGCCCTAACAACTTCGCCAAGATTACTTAATAAGCCCTCCGTCAGGTTCTGGCTGTTGATATTGGCTACTTGCTTAGATACGAGCTTGAGGCTCTTTGGAACTGCAGATTCGATATGCGTCAGTAAAGACTCCACCTCCACCTGTCCAGTCTGATATTGCAATGGCTGATCGGCTGGGTTTGGGGCTAAACCAGCAATGGTGCCGCCCATTCCCAAAACTAAGATATGGGGTGATTTTTCCAGCGAATTTAGTTTGGAGCTCATTTCTCCATTATCCCCCTAGCAAAAGTGCTTGAATTATCAAATAGTGCTGTATACAATCCCAGTATGGACATAAATACAGTCGATTTTCCAGAGGAGCTAACGGCCCTCCCCAAGCTCACTTCACGCCAGAATGAGATTTTGGAATTAATCACCAAGGCGATCGATGAGAGCGGTTCACCACCCACTCGCGCAGAAATTGCTACTCAACTCGGCTTTGCATCTGCCAATGCGGCAGAAGAGCACCTTCGTGCATTAGCAAAAAAAGGGTATATCGAACTAACACCCGGCACATCTCGTGGCATTCGTATTCCGCAGCGTTTTAATCAAACGCATCACACTAATAAATACCGCCAGATGTCATTGCCATCGGGCGCATTACAGCAACTCACTCTTCCACTCATTGGACGTGTTGCTGCTGGATCACCAATCATGGCTGTAGAGCATATTGAAAAACAAGTTCCTATTGATCCGAGCTTGTTTAGTAAAGGTGCTGACTACTTATTAAAAGTAGTTGGCATGAGCATGCGTGATGCTGGAATTTTAGATGGTGACTATTTAGCTGTTCGCAAAACAACAGAGGTTCGCAATGGCGATATCGTGGTTGCCCGTCTCGATGATGAGGTAACCGTGAAGCGCTGGCAACAAAAGAAAACAGCGAATGGCATGGTGATTGAATTACAAGCCGAGAATCCAGACTTCAAGAACATTCTGGTAGATGGGCGTCAGCCTAACTTTGCTATTGAAGGCCAAGCCGTTGGCCTCATTCGGGCCGGAGGGTTGTAAGCCAACCCACATAAAGCAAAAGGCCTCCAGTGGAGGCCTTTTTTAATCGGCGACTAATTGGTTACTTGCGGCTTGGTGCAACTACGTTTGCATTCTTTGGCGAGGAGGTAATAGTAATAATCGTTTTTGGTCCAGTCAATGAGCCCTCATTTAATTCAACTGTAGCCGTACGATCACCTTTTGTGAAAACCAAAATACTCGTTTTAGATTTCACTGCACTGACAGTCGTCCATCCTGCACGTGGATACTCAGACTGAAAGAAAGCATAAATGTCTGTTGGTGTTTGAACGCCAGACAACACTACACGACCTACCCAGTTATCACCACGACCAATGATTAAGGAATCTGCGCCAATAATTTTTGAGCCTGCTGGTAATGGCATATCACCTAGTAACTGAGTCTGAATTTCCTGAACCTCATTAGCAGTCCCAGTAGGAGAGTCTCCAGAGCTAGCACATGCGCCCAATAAAGCAGATAAGAACAATGCAAGTGTTCCGACTTTAAGGGCATGAATATTGATCATTTTTCGCTTTATGTAGTTAACGAGTATTGCTTACATTACTGGAAAGTATTTTAGGGGATGCCCCCATTTCGTCAAGCGAAATTACTGGAGGCGCGTGAGGGAATCGAACCCCCGTACGAAGCTTTGCAGGCTCCTGCCTAACCACTCGGCCAACGCGCCACAGATACTCAAATCAAAAATGGGAAGCTTTTGAGGGCTTCCCATCGAACTTGGAGCGGGAAAGGAGGTTCGAACTCCCGACCTATACCTTGGCAAGGTATCGCTCTACCAGCTGAGCTATTCCCGCATAACAGGGCAGTAGTTTAACAAACAATCCCAGAGAAAGCATTATTGGCCTTGAAAGCCAAAAACAGCCTTATTCAAATACGCTCTAAAACCTTATCTAGCTGGGCTTTTTGAGATTTAATCAATTTTGCCTGCCAGTTGCGGCAAGGCCTTTTTCATGTAATAGAACATGGACCAAAGCGTTAAAAATGAAGCCACCCAAATTAGCCAAGTGCCGATTCTGGCGCAATCTAACCAACCAAACAAAGTGTCATTCAGTAGCAAAAATGGAATTGCGACCAACTGTGCGGTTGTTTTTAATTTTCCAACCATGTGCACAGCAACGCTTTTGCCGGCACCCAATAAAGCCATCCACTCTCGCAAAGCAGAGATCGTAATTTCTCGGCCAATAATGATGAGAGCAACCCATACTTGAACGCGATCCATATTCAGCAAGACTAGCAGTGCAGCTGCCACAATGAGCTTATCCGCCACTGGATCTAGAAATTGTCCAAAGGCAGATTCTTGATGCATACGTCTGGCTAAAAATCCATCCAGCCAATCTGTGAGCGCAGCAAATACAAAGATGATGGTTGCAATGACATTCTTCTCAAACGGGGTTAACCAGGCACCAGGCAAATAAAAGATTGCCACCAGCAATGGAATTGCTGCAACACGTAACCAGGTTAGGGCAATGGGAAGATTAAACGGCATACGTCAAGCATAAACCAAGTGAGAGACTAGTTTATTAATGCAGTTGACGATAAATCTGCTCAGCAAGAGTGAGTGATACCCCCTCTACACTTGCTATCTCTTCAATACTGGCATTAGCAACACCCTTTAGGCCGCCAAAGCGGGCTAATAGCTTTTGACGTCTTTTAGCACCAATACCTTCGATTTCTTCCAAACGGGATACGGTTCTTGCCTTGGCTCGTTTAGCACGCATGCCCGTAATTGCGAAACGATGAGCCTCATCACGAATCTGGGCAACTAACAATAAAGCAGCACTATCAATACCAAGCTCCAAGGCCGGACGTCCATCAGCAAAGATCAGCGTCTCAAGGCCAACTTTACGACCTTCGCCTTTAGCTACGCCCACAATTAAACCCACATCCATGCCGAATTCAGTCAGAACTTGTCTTGCCATCTCGACCTGCCCTTTGCCACCATCAATCAAAATCACTTGCGGAATTTTATCTACAGGAAGCTCTTGAAAATTGGCATAACGTCTTTGCAGTACCTGGCGCATTGCTGCGTAGTCATCACCCGGCGTAATGTCATTGATATTGAAGCGGCGATATTCGCTCGATTGCATTGCATTCTTGGCATATACAACGCACGAAGCTTGAGTGGCCTCACCAGAGGTATGACTAATATCAAAACATTCGATGCGCAATTGCTCAAGACTTTCTATATCAAGCGCCAAAATATCTGCCAACGCACGCGCTCTCGCTAATTGACCGCCAGTCTCTACCAAGCGCTTCGTTAAAGCAATCTTGGCATTGCCTTCAGCCATTGCCAGCCAATGACGACGCTGACCTTGCGGCTGATGCAAGAAGGTAATTTTTCTACCAGCCTGCGCATTTAATAACTCATGCAAGTCTTCCGGTGGAGCATCGCTTAGCTTAGAGACATCGTCACTAATGGATTGCAATGCATGGTTTAGCACTAATACTGGCGGAATTAAATTCGTTGTTGCACCAGGCTCTGACTCATCAATCTTTTCTTCTAAATAATGTTGTGCAATAAAAGCTTCCAGAATTTCTGGAGGCGATGGAAGCTCGCCTGAAGTAGTCCGCAACCCCTTAGGGAAGTAAGCCCTGTCACCCAGGTGACGTCCGCCACGGATCATTGCCAGGTTCACACAAACCATTCCCTCCATTTGCGCGATAGCAATCACATCTACATCACCCTCACCTTCGGCGACTGTATCCATAGATTGCTGCTGTAAAACACTTGAAAGATCAGTAATGCGATCACGTAGTACTGCCGCCATTTCAAATTCCATGGCTTCACTATGGGCGTGCATTTCTATCTCGAGCTCTGATAGCACGCGACTGTGATCACCCTCCAGAAAGCGCGCTGCTTGAGCCACATCCTGGCCATACTGGTCTACGCTGAGCCTACCAACACAAGGGGCGCTACAGCGATGAATTTGATGCAGTAAACATGGCCGACTTCGATTCTTAAATACAGAGTCTTCACAGGTACGTAGACGAAATACCTTTTGTAAAATCTGCACACTATTACGCACCGCCCAAGAATTTGGAAACGGCCCAAAATAATGATTACGTTTATCCACCTTACCTCGATAAGATGCCAACCTTGGGAACTGGTGGCCCGTCAACATTACATAGGGGTAAGACTTATCATCTCTAAACAATATATTGAATGGCGGAGCCAACTCTTTAATCAGGTTGTTCTCTAGAATGAGGGCTTCGGTTTCGGACCGTGTTACTGTTGTTTCATAGCGGGCAATTTTGCCCACCATGAGTGCTATACGCGGTGAAAGTTGTTTGCTTTGAAAATAACTGGAGACGCGTTTTTTGAGATTGCGTGCTTTGCCAACATACAGAATATGCCCCGCTTCATCAAAGAAGCGATACACCCCCGGCAATCCGGGTAGCCGTTTAACGTCTTGCTGAAGGTTTTCAAAAGAAGAATTGCTCATGCGTTGGGATATTTTCTGCCAAATCGTAGATAACTATGGTGATGCTGGTGTTTGCTGGCGTCTAGCCCGAAGCTTATCAAGTCTTCATGGCCAACAAGTCCGTATTTTCTGCGATGACTTACCAACCCTTAATTTACTCGCTTCTGGCAGCGATGAAGCGCTGGGACACAAAATTGATATCCAACCCTGGGAGGCTAGCTATAGCAATGCCCGTCACCCCGTTGAAACACCAGATGTCGTGATTGAAGCCTTTGGCTGTGATTTACCAGAACGTTATCTTGCTGGACTGTTTATTGCCCCAATCAAACCGATCATCATTAATTTAGAGTATCTCAGTGCTGAACCATGGGTCGCAGAATTTCATGCAAAGGCATCGCCACAATCTCACGGCATTCCTAAGTATTTTTTCTTCCCAGGATTTCAGGAGGATGCTGGTGGCTTGCTTTTAGATCCTATCCCGCTAGAGGGAGGGCAGGTTGCCCATCTTATTCCCCAGAGCTTAAAGTCCATCTGGTTAAAACTTCGACCTGGAGCAAAACGGATGAGCGTTTTTTGCTACCCTGGAGCTCCTTTGCGCAAATGGCTTGAGGACTTAGCTGGCATTGGTGAGAATGTCGATGTACTGTTGACTCATGGCCATGCTGAGCTTCTCAATCTCTATGGTGAAAAAACCATAGCACTACCCTCAAACATACAACTTCTTTCCATGTCGTTTGTGTCGCAAGATGAATATGACTGGGTATTGTCGCAGTGTGATTTCAATATTGTTCGCGGTGAAGATTCATTTATTCGTGCTCAACTGGCTGGTAAACCATTTATTTGGCATATCTATCCTCAAGAGGATCGGGCCCATGAAATTAAATTAGCCGCTTTCTTAGATTTATATCTAGATAATGCGAATCAAGAACTCAGATTGGCCACGATTGCTGCAATGACCTGGGCCATGCCCAGTCAGTGGCTTAAATCACTAGAAACGTGGGATAGCCACTCCAAGGTTTGGCGCGCCCACATCCTCAAAACACAGGGGGATGGTGGTCTAGCCGCACGCCTAGTGCGCTTTATAGCTTAAGCCCTGCAGTAAAGGCCTGCGGGCGGTTACAATCTTGTTTTTGATAAAAACCGCAGAAAAATAGCTCTGCACCCAGGAATAGCAAGATGAAAACAGCACAAGAACTCCGCGTTGGTAACGTAGTCATGATCGGCACCGATGCCATGGTCGTTTTAAAAGCAGAATACAGCCGCTCAGGCCGCAACTCATCCGTTGTGAAAATGAAATTTAAGAACTTGTTAACCAGCGCGCCCAATGAAGGTGTTTATAAGGCTGATGACAAGTTTGATGTTGTGATCCTTGAGAAAAAAGATTGCACCTACTCTTACTTCGCTGATCCTATGTATGTATTCATGGATGGTGACTACAACCAATACGAAGTTGAAGCTGAGTTCATGGGTGATGCATTGAATTACCTCGAAGAAAGCATGCCTTGTGAAGTAGTGTTCTACGAAGGCAAGGCGCTATCAGTCGCAATGCCAAACTCACTCGTTCGCGAAATCATTTATACAGAGCCAGCAGTCAAGGGCGATACCAGCTCTGGCAAAGTATTGAAGAACGCAAAACTGGCTACTGGCTATGAATTGCAGGTTCCTTTGTTCTGTAATACTGGCGACAAGATCGAGATCGATACTCGCACTGGTGAATACCGTAGCCGCGCTAACTAATTAAATACTGAGTATCTCGTTCATTACACAAAAGCCCGGTTCGCCGGGCTTTTTTATTATTAGATTCAAGGTCATAATGATCGCAATATGGATACCAATTTCACACCTAAGGTCGCACCGCTTGAGCTGGACGATATTCCTCGCCTAATTGATTGTGTACGACGTTGTTATGGTGATAGCTATACCAATCCAATGATGTATGACCCAGTACAACTAAAAGAGGCAGTACTCGCAAAGTTATTGCACTCTGTCGTTGCCAAGCTCGATGATGGTCAAATTATTGGACACTGCGCATTAACTTTTGACGACCATCACAACACGTCTCCGGAGGCGGGGAAGATGATGGTTGACCCCAACTATAGGGGACACCATATTGCAGAATCCATTGCAAAAGAACGTATTGAGATCGCCAAATCTTTAGGGCTAGCCGGATTTTGGACTGAATGCGTTACGAATCATCCATACAGCCAGCATGAAATGATCGCCTTTGATGCGAAAGAAACTGGTCTTTTCATTGGGGACGTTCCAGCTAGCTTTTCTATGCAAGGCTTACAAAATTTTAGCGACACCCGAATGTCTTTATTGGCTTTTTACCTCCTATTAAAAGACCACCCCCATACCATTTACTCTCCTCCTCAACATACTGAACATTTAAAAGACCTGGTTGAAAGTTTGAATATGACTCGTGACATTCAGACTTCAAGCACTAAAGGCTCAGGAAGCACAAAGCTAAAGACTAAGACTGATTCTTTGGATCAAACTGCCAATATTAGTATTAGCCATATCGGAGAGGATTTAATTCCGATGGTTATGGCAGAACTGAAGAAAATTGAAGCTTTAAGCTTGGCTACTGTTTATCTAGATTTGCCCATTGAACAAGACGCAGCTGCAAGTGCATATTCAGCATTGGAAGAGCTAGGCTTTTTTTGGGGATCTTGGATTCCCAATTACACAGCACATAAAGATATTTTGCGACTACAAAAGATCTATCAATCTGTGAATGTAAACGAAATTATTTGTGCTAGAGAGCAAGGCGAAGAGGTAAAGAGGTACGTTATTTCAGAGTGGCAAAAAGTTTCAGGTAAATAAAGCCTACTAAATGAGCTTCATTTGCTTCAACAAGCCTTTAGCATGTTGATACTCCGCTTCACCTTGTAGCTCATCCCAGGATAAAGCGGCTGACTTTGGTATCAAGCGATTTAGACGCTTAGCAGACTCTGATTGCTTGGTCTTAGTAACTTTGAGCTTTGCCAGTAATTGATCAGCTAAGTCCGGGCGATTACAAATCAGAACGGCATCACAACCAGCCTCTAGAGCCAACTCAGCACCCTTCACTACAGAACCAGCAACACTCGCACCCTCCATTGAGAGATCATCACTAAAGATTACACCCTGAAACCCCAACTCTTGACGCAAGATAGAGTGCAACCAAATCTTAGAAAAGCCTGCGGGATTGCTATCCACCTTCGGATAAATCACATGGGCCGGCATCACTGCTGTCAAACTGAGATCTAACCACTCATATGGCTTGGCATCATTATTCAGAATTTCAGATAGAGAACGTTCATCTACTGGAATCGCTACATGAGAATCCGCCTCTGCCCAACCATGACCTGGAAAATGTTTGCCACAGTTAGCCATATCCGCTAAACGTAGACCTTCATTCAAGCTTTTCGCCAAGGCAAACACAATTTGGGGATCACGACTAAAGGAACGATCACCAATCACACCGCTACGACCGAAATCCAAATCCAGTACTGGCGTGAAACTAAAGTCCACACCGCATGCACGTAACTCGGCAGCTAAAACATAGCCACAGGCAGTAGCAGCCGCCATGGCAAGCGCTGCAGACTCGGCAGCATGAGTTGAATGACTCTTAGCACCCCATAGCTCACCTAACTTGCGCATTGCTGGAAGATGGGTAAAGCCATCTGTTTTACAGCGCTGCACCCGACCACCCTCATGATCAATGGAGATCAAAACATCAGGACGTAACTTTTTAATATCCGCAGTAAGTTTGGTGAGTTGTTTACGGTTGGCAAAGTTTCTACCGAACAGAATGACGCCACCAGTCAAAGGATCAAGGATGCGACGACGATCTTCGGCATTTAAGGCCTGGCCAACCACATCCAATGTCACTGGTCCTGGGTTCATAGTGGCTTTACTCATCTCTTCCTCTTGATCAATTCTGTATTTCTGATTATTACTTTTGAGTAACGATGACATGGGCGATCGCCATATCTTGCTCATCACTCACGGTAACGTGTGCTTCCCAATTCTTTTCTTCCATAAATTTGGCGAGCGTGCCTAAATACGAGGTTATAGGCTTACCGCTAGGTTCATTTAAGGTTTGCAATGAACGCCACGTCATCGGCATACGCATCCCCAAACCAATTGCTTTGGAGAACGCCTCTTTAGCGGCAAAGCGGGTTGCTAAGAAGGCAATCCCCCGCTTGTGATTTCTGGCAAGACGATGCTTAAAGACCAACATCTCATCTGGCCCCAGAATTCTTTCAGCCAAGCGGCCATTGGTCCGATCATAAGCGGCTTGTAAGCGCTCAATCTGCAGGATATCTGTACCAATACCAATGATCATTTGTAATATTTACTTTATGCGTTTTTTCGACCCTGAATCATCAGAGTCTTCATATCAGTAATTGCTTTTTGCCAACCTTTAAATACTGCCTCAGCAACAATGGCATGACCAATATTCAGCTCAGATAATTCAGTAATAGCAGCGATGGGCATGACATTACCTTCATGCAAGCCATGACCAGCATTCACCCTCAAGCCAATATGCTTTCCAAATTGTGCTGCTTTACGGATACGCTCTAACTCCTTTATCTGATCTGGACCAGATAAATCCGCATAGCGCCCAGTATGCAATTCCACTACGGTAGCGCCAACATCCTTTGCGGCTTGTAATTGTTTTTCTTCAGGATCAATAAACAGCGATACCCGAATACCCGCATCTTGCAATTGCTTAGTAGCTGCTTTCACAGCAGAAAAGTGGCCGATCACATCCAGCCCACCTTCAGTTGTAACCTCTTCCCGTTTCTCGGGGACCAGGCACACATCGTGCGGCTTTACTTTGCAAGCGATATTCAACATTTCAGGAGTCACTGCACATTCGAGGTTCATCCGCGTTTTAATGAGCGGGCGCAATGCCAGCAAATCAGCGTCTTTAATATGTCGACGATCTTCGCGCAAATGCAGAGTAATTAAATCAGCACCCGCCTCCTCTGCTAGCAGTGCAGCCCTAATCGGATCTGGATAGACTGTCCCACGGGCGTTGCGCAAGGTGGCGACGTGATCGATATTGATGCCGAGTTCTAGGGCTTGGGTTGTCATAACTGTAGATTACTAGATTTTTTTGAGATCAATCAGAATTTGTCTAGTGGTCAAAACCTGATCTTGTAAGTGCAAACCAAGCAGGAAGCGCATCAATTGCTTACTCTCAGACAAGGTTTCTGGGTCTGAAAAATCCCCGGCTGCAATTGCAAGCAGTGATTTACCAGTCAACACTGGCCAATGTCCGGGGTCATCGCCTTGTGCGGGGCGAACACCGCGTTCAGGCTGATAGACGTACTGAGTCTTGGCGTCTGGCAACTCGTTAGTCTCAACACAGCGGTCCAAGGCAGCTGCATAGCCTGTCTCTTGCAAGAGTGATAACTCAAATGGGCGCAGAATTTCTTCTAGGCCCTTGGATTCAAACTCCAGATTCGATAAGGAATTAATAGTCTCTGTATAGCGATCGTAGAGTTTTTCGTAATCGTCTTCACGCGCCAAGAATTTTACTAATAGCTCATTGAGATAGAAACCACAAAGTAACGCATCCCCAACTAAGGAAGGCATGCCACCTACCCACTCGGATTTTGTAAGAGTGCGCAACTCTGACTTGCCGCTCCAAGAAACCAGTAGCGGTTGAAAGCGTTGCAGTACAGGACGTAAAGTAGAGTGTGGACGCTTTGCACCTTTAGCAATCAAAGCCATACGGCCATACTGCCGAGTAAAGACATCCAGAATTAAGCTAGTCTCTTTATAGGGAATGCTATGCAATACAAAAGCAGGCTCGTCAGCAACGCGAATCGAGGCCATGAGAATTTATTCCAGACCCTGCGCCCGCAATTCAGCGCGATCATCTGCCCAACCACGTTTCACCTTGACCCAAGTCTCTAAAAAGACTTTGCCGTCAAAGAGCTTTTCCATATCAATCCGCGCATCCGTGGAGATCTTTTTAAGACGCTCGCCTTTTTGACCAATAATCATGGCTTTATGGCTATCGCGATCCACCAAAATGGTTGCAGCAATGCGGCGCATCTTGCCATCCATTTTAAATTGATCAATCACCACTGTAGAAGTGTAAGGTAATTCTTCACCTGTAAAACGGAAAACCTTCTCTCGCAGAATTTCAGCAGCAAGAAAGCGCTCACTCCGATCGGTAATGGTATCGCCATCGTAGACAGCCTCTGCTTCAGGCAGATAGCCCTCCAATACATCTAAGAGTCTTTGTACGTCACCAGGACTTTTAGCACTCATCGGCACAATTTCTGCAAACTCACACTTCTGATCCTCGTGGCCGCCCAGCTCGCTCCATGGTCGCGACATGTCTTTCATAAAATTGAGTAATGCCTGATCGCGTTCGGAAGGAGTTTGAAAGCGACTATTAAAAAGATCGAGCTTATTGAGAACCAGTACTACCGGCAAATCCTCGGGCAGTAGTTTTAAAACTTTCTTATCGTCCTCACCAAAATAACCCGCCTCAACCACAAAGCAAGCAACATTAACGTCTTGCAGGGCAGTTGTCACTGTGCGGTTTAGTGCTTTGTTCAGCGTATTCATCAAACGCGTCTGAAAGCCTGGCGTATCAATAAAAATAAATTGCGCCTCTTCACGATTCTGAATCCCCAAAATACGATGGCGAGTGGTTTGCGCCTTACGAGAGGTAATGCTGATCTTTTGACCAACCAAGGCATTTAGCAGTGTTGATTTGCCCATATTGGGACGCCCAACAATAGCGATAGTGCCGCATCTAAACACGATTAGCCCTTCAGCTTAAGATTTAACTGCTCTTCGGTCACTTCTTTTTTGGCTGCTTTTTTCTTAGCCGACCGAGTTTTCTTGGGTTTACGAGATTCTTGTGGCAATGCTTTGAGCACTGCTAGTAAAGCAGTCTTGGCAGCAGATTGCTCTGCAGCTCGACGTGAGGCGCCCTCACCCTTTACCGACACTTTCAAACTCGGAATCAAGCATTCCACTTCAAATTGCTGGTTATGCGCTGCGCCAGTGGTGCCAGTCACGTTATAAGTCGGCAAAGGTAATTGATAGCTTTGCAAACATTCTTGCAAGAGTGTTTTATCGTCTTTACCTAAAGTTTTTGGATCAACTTGTGCCAGGATTGCCGAATAGAGTTTGCGCAAGCATGCTTTTGCTGCATCAAATCCGCCATCTAAAAAGATCGCGCCAGTAACTGCCTCTAAAGTGTCTGCCAGGATTGAAGGACGGCGAAAGCCGCCGCTCTTGAGCTCACCCTCCCCCAAACGGAGATAGTCGGAGAGAGACAAGGTTTGTGCAATCTCATATAGGGCCTGTTGCTTCACAAGGTTGGCGCGCACACGAGAGAGATCGCCCTCATCCAAATCAGAGTAACGCTCATAAAGTAAATCAGCCACTACACAATTGAGAATGGAGTCGCCCAAGAACTCCAAGCGCTCGTTATTCTTTTTGCTATGACTGCGGTGAGTCAAGGCTTGATTCAAAAGCTCAGGCTTCTTAAAGGTATAGCCAAGATGCTCTTGCAAGGGTGCGGTTTCGATAACGGCGCGCGCGTTCATGATCTCTTACTCAAAGCCGCCAATGCGACCTAAGTTACCTAGGTTCAGCCAGACAAAGAAGGCTTTGCCCACAATATTTTTATCTGGCACAAAACCCCAATAGCGAGAATCGGCACTGTTATCACGGTTATCGCCCATCGCAAAGTAATGTCCTGGTGGAACTTTGCAAGTGAGCCCAGTTTGCTGGTACTGGCAAAAGTCTGAGCCCGGAAAACGCTCTGTCGGAAAGACTGTTGCAGGACGATCAGGATCATTCAAGATTTCATGACGATTACCACCCAAATCCGCAGGGAAAGCTTCTTTAAAGCGCTTGGCATAGCGCATATTCTCCGGATCAAGATAAGAATCGCCCCCACTGTATTGCAATAGCTGGCCATTCACTGTGAGGTGCTTGTCTTGATAAGTAATTACATCACCAGGCAGAGCTACTACACGCTTGATGTAATCGACAGACTCATCACGTGGGTAACGAAATACCACCACATCGCCACGCTGAGGAGTTCCGAGATCAAATACTTTTTGATTGATCACTGGAAGACGAATGCCATAAGTAAATTTATTTACCAAAATGAAATCGCCAATTTGTAAAGTGGGGATCATCGAGCCAGATGGGATCTTAAAAGGTTCGACAATAAAAGAACGCAACACAAATACGGCACAAATGACCGGGAAGAAACCAGCCGTATATTCCAGCCACAAAGGCATGCGATCGTTACCAGCCAAGCGTCTTTGTGGGGCAAAGTACATCTTGTCAGCAACCCAGGCAATACCTGTCAGAACGACCAAGATCAACAGAATCAGAGCAAAGTTCATTAATCTTCCACCTGCAAAATAGCCAAGAAAGCTTCTTGTGGAATTTCCACATTACCCACTTGTTTCATGCGCTTCTTACCTTCTTTTTGCTTCTCTAATAACTTACGCTTACGAGAGATATCACCGCCATAGCATTTAGCCAATACGTTTTTACGTAAAGCTTTCACGTTTTCACGGGCAACAATATTGCTACCAATAGCCGCCTGAATAGCCACATCAAACATTTGACGTGGAATGATCCCGCGCATCTTGGAGACTACCTCACGACCACGGTGCTGACTATTACTCCTATGGACAATCACCGATAGGGCATCAACCCGGTCACCGTTAATCAAAATGTCTACCTTGACTACATCAGCGGGACGATATTCCTTGAATTCATAATCCATCGAGGCATAGCCGCGAGAGATTGACTTCAACCTATCAAAGAAATCCAACACAATCTCTGCCATCGGTAATTCATAAGTGAGCTGCACTTGGCGACCCAAATAGTTCATCCCCGTCTGAATGCCCCGCTTGCCAACGCATAAGGTAATCACCGAACCCACATACTCTTGAGGCATATAGAGATTCACGGTCACAATCGGCTCCATGATAATGTCGACCTTACTGGTCTCAGGCATCTTTGATGGGTTATCTACCATTAGCATCGTGCCGTCAGATTGCTGTACCTGATACACCACGGTTGGAGCCGTAGTAATCAGATTCATCCCGTACTGGCGCTCTAAGCGCTCTTGCACGATCTCCATATGGAGCAGACCTAGGAAGCCGCATCGAAATCCAAAACCTAAAGCCTGAGAAACCTCTGGCTCATATAAGAGAGATGCATCATTGAGCTTTAACTTCTCAAGTGATTCACGCAGTTGATCGTACTCACTCGCTTCAACTGGATACAAACCGGCAAACACTTGGGACTTCACTTCTTTAAATCCAGGCAATGGTGCTGTAGCAGGAGTGCGCCCTTGCTGACCTGTCGTATGGGTAACGGTATCACCCACTTTTGCCGCCTTTAATTCTTTAATACCAGCAATGATGAAGCCCACCTGGCCGGCACTTAACTCAGGGCGGTCCACTGACTTCGGACTGAAGACACCGACATGTTCAACTAGGTGGCTTGAGCCATTGGCCATCAAGGTAATCTTGTCTTTGGGTTTGAGTGTGCCGTTCACAACGCGCACTAACATCACCACACCAACATAATTATCAAACCATGAATCGATAATGAGGCACTGTAGAGGGGCGTTCGCATCGCCTTTCGGTGGCGGCACACGACGGATCATCTCTTCGATCACTTCGTGCACACCTAAACCCGTTTTTGCTGAACAGGTGACCGCATCCGTTGCATCGATACCAATCACATCTTCAATTTCTTGAATAGCGCGCTCAGGATCAGCCTGGGGCAAATCAATCTTATTGAGAACAGGTACCACTTCAACGCCAAGTTCAATTGCGGTATAGCAATTCGCTACCGTTTGTGCTTCGACACCCTGACTAGCATCTACTACCAATAAAGCACCTTCGCAAGCAGATAAGGAACGACTAACTTCGTATGAGAAATCCACATGGCCTGGGGTATCAATCAGGTTCAGGTTATAGATCTTGCCATCTTTAGCTTTGTAATTTAGAGCTGCAGTTTGGGCCTTAATAGTGATACCGCGCTCACGTTCGATATCCATCGAATCGAGAACCTGGGCTTCCATTTCGCGATCTGAGAGACCGCCACAAAGTTGAATAATGCGATCCGCAAGCGTAGATTTGCCGTGATCAATGTGGGCGATGATAGAGAAATTGCGGATTAAATCCATAGCGTCTTAATAGCTCATTCAAAAAACGCCTTGTCAGAACGCACCACAATGATGCGCTGCAAAAAGTCGTCTTAAAGTGATTGTAATGGGTGGCGCCCAAAAGGCGCCGAACCCCATTTATTTGCCTAAAAAGGGCTTATTTTGGCCGTACAGGGATGATCAAAGTACCGTCAGAACGGCGTATAAAGACTGGAACAGCCTTATTGGTATCCAGGCCTTTAACAAGACTCTCAAACTGCTTTACCCCAGTGATATCTGCATCCGCAATTCGAATGATCACATCGCCAGGACGGACTCCTGCTCTAGCCAAAGGACCATCACCCAAACCAGTGACCTCAACGCCACCCTTGATATTCAGATCCTTCTTTTTGGTGTCCGATAAGTCCGTTACTACCACCCCAAAGGCATTCGTACTGTTGCCATTATTACTAGGGGCATCTGACTTTTTAGCAGCCGCTTGGGTTGACTCAGTATCAATAACCGTAACCGTTAAATCACGATTACTGCCCTTGCGCCAAACTTGCACTGTAGCTGTGGTCCCTGGTTTGGTTTCACCAACAATACGTGGCAAATCTGTAGATCTATTAATGTCGCGTCCATTAAAACTCAGGATCACATCACCCGCCTCAATGCCGCCAACTGCTGCAGGACCATTAGGCTCTACGTTACGCACATATGCGCCACGAGGCTTACCTAAACCCAAACTCTCAGCAACATCTTTTGTCATTTCACCTAAAGCAACACCAATACGACCTCGTGTCATTTTTCCGTTAGTGCGCAACTGCTCAGCAACGCGCATTGCTTCATCAATCGGAATCGCAAAAGAGATCCCCATATAACCGCCAGAGCGACTAAAGATTTGTGAATTAATGCCGATGACTTGGCCGGCCGTGTTTAACAGCGGGCCACCAGAGTTACCGGGATTGACAGCCACATCAGTCTGGATAAAGGGTAAGTAGTCACCTGTATCACGACTCTTCGCGGAAACAATGCCTGCTGTTACGGTGTTCTCAAGACCAAAAGGTGAGCCAATTGCGAGAACCCACTCACCGACTCGCACTTTAGAAGAATCACCTAATGGCAGTTTTGGTAAGTCGCGCGCATCAATTTTGACTACTGCTACATCAGTGCGTTTATCCATCCCTAAGAGCTTAGCTTTGAACTCGCGCTTATCAGTCAAGGTGACATAAATCGTAGTGGCACCTTCAACAACGTGTGCATTAGTGAGAATCAAACCATTGGATTCAATAATGAAACCAGAGCCCACTCCACGATCAGCCTCTTGTGGTTTACCGGAATTAGGTTGCGCCTGTTTAGGCGTACTTGGAATACCTGGAATCGGCACTCCAAAGAAACGACGGAAGAATTCTGCTTGCTCCTCGGGCATTCCTGGGATGCCGCCTTGAGCTTGTTGCACCGCGACTTTTTCAGTCGTCCGAATATTGACCACGGCAGGACTGGCACGCTCAACCAAATCCGCAAAATCTGGAATCGTTACCCGAGGATTTTGTGCAGAAGCAGTGGAAATAAATGCAGTTTGCCCAAGACTCAAAATAGTCAAGAGCGCGATAAGGTACTTTTTCATGATGCTATGGACCTACTTGGTAAAAACCAAAAAATGGAGATAAAGAGAATATTAGGTCAGCTTACCAAAAATCAAGGTGCCGTTAGTACCACCAAAGCCAAAGTTGTTTTTGACTGCATGGTCAATCTTCACATCCCTGGCGGTATTGGCGCAGTAGTCCAAGTCACACTCAGGATCTTGATTGAAGATATTGATGGTGGGTGGGGATTTCTGGTGATGAAGGGCCAGAATGGTGAAAACAGACTCCAAACCGCCTGCGCCGCCTAAGAGGTGACCAGTCATCGACTTGGTGGAATTAATCAGGGCTTTTTTAGCGTGATCGCCTAAAGCCGCTTTAATGGCATCAGTTTCATTCTTATCACCCAAAGGTGTGGAAGTGCCGTGCGCATTGAGATACTGAATTTGATCGGGATTTAACCCTGCATCGCGCATGGCATTGACCATACAACGACGTGGACCATCCATATTTGGTGCAGTCATGTGATACGCATCACCACTCATACCAAAACCAAGCAGCTCACAATAAATTTTTGCGCCGCGTGCCTTTGCATGTTCATACTCTTCAAGCACGATCACGCCAGCACCTTCACCTAGAACAAAGCCATCACGGTCTTTATCCCAAGGACGTGAAGCAGTTGCAGGATCATCATTGCGTGTTGAAAGCGCTCTTGCTGAAGCAAAACCACCAACACCCAAAGCAGAAATAGTTGACTCAGCACCACCAGCCACCATCACATCAGCATCTCCATACTGAATTAAGCGTGCAGCTAAACCAATGCTATGCAAACCTGTTGTACAGGCAGTCACTGCAGCTACGTTTGGACCCTTAAGGCCAAACAAAATGCTGAGATGCCCAGAAATCATATTGATGATTGAGCCTGGCACAAAGAATGGGGAGATGCGACGAGGGCCGCGAGCCAAGAGCTCAGCCCCAGTTTCCTCAATCATTGGCAGACCGCCAATCCCTGAGCCCACCATAACGCCTACACGCTCGGCATTTTGCTCAGTAATCTCTAAACCACTATCGCGAATAGCTTGCGTACCAGCAGCGATACCGTAATGGATAAAGGTATCCATATGGCGAGCTTCTTTGGCAGAAACATATTCTTCGACATTGAAATCTTTCACCTCTCCAGCGAAATGAACGCTAAGTGGAGCGTGGTCGAATTTAGTGATGGTAGCAATGCCTGATTTGCCCGCAAGCAAATTAGACCAAGCTACATCAACTGAATTACCAACAGGTGAGATGAGGCCAAGACCGGTGACTACTACCCGGCGTCGGCCATTTGATGCTGACACAGTAATACCTAAGCTAGGGAATTAACCCTGAGCTTTTGATTTAGCGAAGTCGATCGCGAGCTGAACTGTGGTGATCTTTTCGGCTTCCTCATCAGGAATTTCGATACCGAATTCATCTTCCAATGCCATTACCAGCTCAACAGTGTCAAGAGAGTCAGCGCCCAGGTCATTCACAAAAGAAGATTCATTCTTGATATCTCCTTCAGCGACGCCTAATTGCTCAGCGACGATTTTCTTAACGCGTTGTTCGATGTTGTCCATTAATTTCCCCAGGGGTTGTAAAAAACGATGAAAAGGATTTTATCAGTTTGGTGGACCGAATTAGCAAATTCGCCCAAAAACGACCAAATCCTTGCTTTGCCGTTAGGCTAGATAGAGTCCACCATTGACGTGTAGGGTATTACCCGTAATATAGCCAGCCGCCGGAGAGGCCAAAAATGCCACTGCCTGAGCCACATCCTCGGGACTACCCAATCTGGATAGTGGAATATTCACTTTGAGGGCATTTTGCTGATCTTCGCTCAAGGCGCGGGTCATATCGGTATCAATAAATCCAGGGGCTACGCAATTGACGGTGATATTCCGACTGCCAATTTCGCGAGCCAGAGCACGGGTCATACCAGAAACGCCTGCTTTTGCAGCAGCGTAATTTGCCTGTCCTGCGTTACCCATGTGACCAACGATGGAGGTGATGTTGATGATGCGACCACTGCGTGCCTTCATCATGGGGCGTAAAACAGCCTGAGATAAACGAAACACTGAACTCAAATTGGTATCAATCACATCCGTCCACTCTTCGGACTTCATCCGCATTGCCAAGTTATCGCGAGTGATGCCAGCGTTATTAACCAAAATATTGATACCGCCATGATCTTTCACAATCTGATCAATAATTTCTTCGCAAGCATTTGGTGCGGTGACATTCAAAACTAAACCACAACCACCCGAAGGCTTTAAGCGTGCATCAATTGCTTTCGCACCATCAGCAGATGTCGCCGTGCCAATCACCTTGGCGCCACACTTAACCAATTCATCTGCAATCGCCCGACCAATGCCACGCGAGGCACCAGTCACTAAGGCAATTTGTCCGCTTAAATCGAGATTCATATTTATTTTCCGTTATTTCTTGAGTGTCTTTTGATATTGGAATTATTTCACTGCAGCCAAAGCCTCATTGAGACTGACTTCATCGAAGATGGGTAGCCCAATAACATGCTCATTAATGCGCTTAGTCAAACCTGCTAAAACCTTGCCAGGGCCACACTCCACTACTTGTGTAATACCTTGCTCAGCCATTGCTTGAATGGTTTCTTGCCAGCGCACAGGTTTTGCAGCTTGACGCACTAATGCGTTTTTAATGGCGGTAGGATCATTCAAGATTTGAACATCAACGTTATTAATCACGGAGATTGTCGGTGTTTTGAATTCAATATTTGCAAGATAACCTTTGAGCTTTTCAGAAGCAGGCTGCAGCAAAGAAGAATGAAATGGTGCAGACACAGGCAAGGGTAATGCGCGTTTAGCACCGGCAGCTTTCAATAGCTCGCACGCCTTCGTTACAGCATCACTTGCACCTGCAATCACCACTTGTCCTGGCGCATTGAAATTGACAGCCTCTACAACACCGCCAGCAGCAGCACTGGCTTCTGCGCAGACTTTAATTACCGTAGCATCATCTAAACCCAAAATAGCGGCCATGCCGCCCGTGCCAACTGGTACTGCGCTTTGCATTGCTTCTGCACGAAAACGTACCAACGGAACTGCATCTTTAAAAGAAATGACGTCAGCAGCGACCAAGGCCGAGTATTCACCGAGGCTATGACCTGCCATTACCTTAGGAGCTGATCCACCCGCTGCCAGCCAAGCGCGGTAAAAAGCCACGCCAGCAGTCAGCATTACTGGTTGAGTATTGGTTGTTAAGGACAAGGCCTCTGCAGGACCTTCAGCAATTAATTTGGCAACGTCCTCACCTAAAGCTTCAGAGGCTTCTTGTAATGTTGCACGTACTTCAGGGCGCTCAGAAATCGAATTGAGCATACCGACAGATTGAGAACCTTGGCCAGGGAATACGAATGCAAATGTCATATTGTTAATTCACTAAAAAATAAACTCTTAGTACTTGAGAACTGCTGCACCCCAAGCAAAGCCACCACCAACACCCTCAAGTAAAAGATGTTGACCACGTTGAATTTGACCAGAGCGCACGCCAGCATCTAAAGCCAATGGAATTGATGCGGCAGAAGTATTACCATGCTCATGCACTGTCACAATCACTTTATCCATGGACATACCCATCTTCTTGGCGGTACCCTCCATGATGCGAATATTGGCTTGATGTGGCACTAACCAATCGATTTGTTCGGGCTTGAGATTGGCCTTCTCTAAGGCTTCGTGCGCTACTTGCTCCAATACTTTTACGGCTAATTTAAATACTGCTTGACCATCCATCGTCATGAATGGAGAGCCATGCACTTCACCATTACCAGCACGGCCAGGCACGCAGAGAATATCGCGTTGACTGCCATCAGCATGTAAAGCCGTAGAAAGAATGCCAGGCTCTTTGGAGGCTTCTAGCACTACTGCACCAGCACCATCGCCAAACAGAACACAAGTGCCGCGATCTTGAAAATCCAAAATGCGAGAGAAAGTCTCAGCACCAATCACCAGTACTTTTTTAAATGAACCAGAGCGAATAAAAGCATCCGCAATAGCGAGAGCGTAAGTAAAGCCAGCGCAAACCGCTTGCACATCAAATGCAGCGCAGGCGGTATGAGCGCCCAATTTATCTTGCACTACACAAGCCGTGCTTGGAAACCCACCCAAATGATCCGGTGTAGAGGTTGCCAAAATAATGAGATCTAGATCTTCAGAAGTGAGTCCAGCACTTGTTAATGCAGCTTGAGCAGCCTGAACCGCCAAATCACTGGTTAATTCATTTTCAGCAGCAAAGTGCCGTGCAGAAATTCCGCTGCGAGTCGTAATCCACTCATCACTAGTTTCTAGGCCTGTTTTAGCAAGGCGCTCTACTAAGTCCTGATTAGTTAAACGCTGCTTGGGAAGATAGCTTCCAGTGCTAGCGACTCTTGCAAAAATACTCATTCTTTTGTCTCCACCACAAAGGCTGCGGCAATACGCTCAACCATGCGATTCTTGGCGGCCTCATATGCGCGCTCTAAAGCAAAACCAAAGGCAAAGCGATCAGCAGAACCATGACTCTTAATCACACAACCGCGTAGACCCAACAATACCGCACCGTTGTAACGACGATGGTCTACACGCTTGCGTACACGCAGCAATGGCACCATGGCACAAATTGCCATCAGTCTAGTCATCAACGAGCGCTTAAATTCTTCACGAATCATGCCACTCATCATTTTTGCCAAACCTTCACTAGCCTTGAGAACGACATTACCCACAAAACCATCGCATACGACGATATCGGTAGTGCCTTTAAAAATATCATTACCTTCTACGTTGCCGTAAAAGTTTAAATGAGTTTGACGGAGTAACTCGCTGGTTTGTTTGACAACCTCATTACCCTTAATCACTTCTTCCCCAATATTGAGAAGCCCAATTGAAGGGTTTTTCTTGCCATCAACCACCTGAACCATGACGTTTGCCATTTGGGCAAATTGCACCAAATGCATTGGCTCGCAATCTGCGTTTGCGCCCAGGTCGAGCATAGTTGTACCACCCCCTAATTCATTTGGGATAGCAGTAGCAATCGCAGGACGGTCAACACCTTCAAGGGTTTTGAGAATGTAGCGAGAAATCGCCATGAGTGCGCCAGTATTCCCAGAGGAAATGACAGCATCAGCTGCGCCCTCTTTGACTTGCTCAATAGCAACGCGCATAGATGAATCTTTTTTGCGACGCAAGGCAACTTCGATGGGGTCGTCCATCAATACCACTTCGCTTGCGGGAATAATTTGAATGCGATCAGCGTGAGCTGTGGAGGATTTATCTAAAACTTGCTTGATTAAATCGGGGTCACCTACCAAGGCAATTCTCACATCGCTATGTTTTTCTAGAAAATCGCAGGCAGCAGGAACCGTAACGACGACTCCATGATCTCCGCCCATGGCATCAATAGCTAGAGTAACGCTCATAAACTCATTGACTGCTGCAAGTGATTTATCTAAGAAAAAAGCGGCTGTTTTGGGAGCCGCTTCGATCTATTTAGACTAAAAGAATTAGTCGTTTTTTGTTTTAACAACTTTACGGCCACGATAGTAGCCGTTTGGTGAAATGTGGTGGCGCAAATGAGCCTCACCAGTTGTGGCTTCAACAGCCGTAGCAGGTGCGGTCAAAAAGTCGTGCGCACGGTGCATGCCACGTTTGGAAGGTGATTTTTTGTTTTGTTGAACGGCCATATTGAACTCCTAAGCAAGGCGACATTCTAGCATGATAAATCAGCTAAATGCTTGATTTATCGATAGAGATTACTTAAAACAACTAGGGTAACGAGGGCCTATTTGGAGCCCGATTTATGAGTTTTTCTTCATATTTTTCAATATGTTAAAGGGATTTTCGCGCTCATCAACTCCCTCACCCCCATCCTCTAATCCAAAAACTGAAGCATGGGGCTCACAAAAGCCCTCCGGATGCTTTGGAATCAAGGGTAAAGACAGTAAAACCTCATCCTCAATGGTTTCCAAGAGGTTGAAATGCTGGCTGGCGACCAAAGGCTCCTGTTCCTCATCCTCCATGGGGTAATCATCAGCCTCAGCTTCAGTGGCAAGCAGGACAAAACGGCGTTTTTCATCTAAATCCACAGTGCAGTCTTGCAAACAGCGCTGACAAACCAGTTGAAGGCGCCCTTTTAGGCCCAATTCCAGGATTTGGCGAGACTCACTCCCAGGCGAATCTTCAAAATGGGTCTCCATTTGCCAATCAAAGCCATCCCCCGGATTAATACTGGAAGCCTCCTCAGCCAACCTAGGCATATCAGAAATAGGCAAAAAACCAGCTCCTCGATAAGACTGGGGGGCACAAAAATCGACCTTTTTTAAAGCGCTGGGCTCGGCCGATAACTGGACTTGAGGTAAAACTTGATTACGATTCATGACATCAGTCTAAATCAAGGCCCCTTCGAAAGTCCGTAGCAATGAGCAAATTAATCAATCCGCCCCTCATCCTGGCATCGACCTCGGCATATCGCCGCGAGCTTTTGGGTCGTCTGCGCATTCCTTTTGAAGTCGTTTCCCCCAAAGTAGATGAAACACCACTCACCGGCGAGAGCACTCTCGAATTAGCCTTACGTCTTGCCACTGCAAAAGCTGCGGCAGTTGCTAAGGATCACCCCAATGCATGGGTAATCGGTTCTGACCAAGTTGCAGATTTGTGTGGCGCCGCAATTGGTAAGCCTGGAAATTTTGAAAGAGCTCTCGCTCAACTGCAACTCATGCGTGGACAAACGGTGACTTTTCATACCGCACTTTGCTTAATGAAAGGCGAGCAGCAAACAACCTTAAACGTGCCCACTGAAGTGACCTTTCGAAAACTATCAGATGAGGTTTTAGAAAGTTATTTGCTTGCGGAAGAACCTTATGACTGCGCTGGCAGCGCCAAGTCTGAGGGCCTTGGCATTAGCCTTTTGGAGTCCATTCAAAGTAATGACCCATCAGCCCTGATTGGCCTGCCACTCATTGCTTTAACCGGTTTATTACGTGATGCTGGTTTTCTAATTCCATCGAAGAATTAAGAGATCGAATCAATCTATTCATGTCCAAGTTAGGCACACTCTATCTAGTTCCCAATACTTTGGGTGATGACGCGCGCACTGAACAATTGCCGTGGGTATTGCCTCATCAAACGCTTTTACAAACTGCCAAACTCAAACACTGGATTGTTGAGGATGCGAAAACAGCACGTGCATTATTAAAAGCCGTTGATAGTGTTGCTCCGCTTGCTTGCACTATTCAAGAAATGCACATGAGTGAGTGGCGCGGTGCAGCTCGCAATGCAAAATATGGTGATACTGTGAAGCCTGCTGATTTACTCAAACCATTGCTTGATGGTAATGACATGGGCTTAATGTCTGAAGCTGGTGTGCCGGGTGTTGCCGATCCAGGCGCAGAACTTGTTCTAGCAGCACATCGGTTGGGCGCCCAGGTAAAGCCTTTAGTGGGGCCAAGCTCTATCTTGCTGGGTTTAATGGCCAGCGGTCTCAACGGTCAACGCTTTGCCTTTCAGGGATATCTGCCGCATGATGCCCACGAGCGGAGTGCAAAGTTGAAGCAGCTTGAAGTAGAGTCTCGAAAATTACAGCAAACTCAGATTTGGATTGAGACGCCCTATCGCAATACCGCGATGTTGATGGCGTGCTTAAATTCTTTAGCACCACAATCCTTACTCTGCTTGGGTGTTGATCTCAGCCTCACTTCAGAAATGATCGCAACATTATCGATTGCAGAGTGGCGTAAGCGCTATCCAAATGAAGGTGCATGCGCTTCCTTGCAAAATAGGCCAACGGTATTTCTACTGTTGGCCTAAGAGTTGACGTTTTTCCCTAGCTTAGGAATTGATTCTTACTTTAGATCTGGTGCCTTTACTAAAGCTTTGCCAGCAGCAGCACCTGCCTCAGCACCGAAGCGCTTGGCTACACGCTCTGCAAAATTTTCTTTCATGGTGTAGTCCAAAATATCTGGGGCTTTGAAGATATCGCGCGCTACGGACTCAACTGTGCCGTAACCATCAGCTAAACCAATTTTGACAGCCTGTTCGCCATTCCATATGCGGCCGGAGAATAAATCAGGGACATCTTTTAAACGTGTCCCGCGACCCTCTTTCACTACAGCAATAAATTGCTGATGAATCTCGTCAATCATGGTCTTCACCATCTCAACTTGCTTTGGATCTTCTTTGCTAAATGGATCGAGCATGCCTTTATTGGATCCCGAGGTAATCATGCGACGGGTTACACCTAACTTATCCATCAAGCCTGTAAAGCCAAAGCCTTCCATGATCACGCCGATTGAACCCACCAAGCTAGCCTTATCCACCAAAATCTGATCCCCAGCTACTGCAACATAGTAGCCACCTGAAGCACAAATATCTTCAACCACTACATAAAATGGTTTGTTCGGATAGAGCTTGCGTAAGCGATGAATCTCATCATTAATCATTCCTGCTTGAACCGGTGAACCGCCGGGACTATTGATACGCAGAACCACGCCGGCACTATGCTCATTCTCAAATGCAGAAAGTAGTGAAGAGTTGATGTCTAAAGCATTGGCCATTGAGCTCGATGAAATCTCACCCTCTAATGTCACCATAGCGGTGTGCTTTTCTCCTGCCATACCGCGCCCCGGCAGATGAAAATCAAATACCGCAAGAACTACCCCAACGATCACCACCAAGGTCAGCACTCGCAGTACAGCTCTCCAACGACGCGCTTTGCGTGTCTCCTTCAAATTCTCAAGGAGCAAATGCTCAAGAGCTTGACGTTCCCAGTTTGGATTTGGATTGTTTTCCATCTTGATTCCTTAGTATTGCTTATTGTGGTTTACAGATTTTGCTTGAGCCATTGTGACAGTTGCGCCACATCATCTACATGCGCCAATGAAGGGGATGTTTTTAAAGTGTCTGGGGGATGCGCGCCGTAGGTTACTGCCACAGCATCTACGCCAGCATTGGCTGCCATGTCTAAATCGTGGGTGGTATCTCCAATCATTAGCATCCGGCGCGTAGGTACCTGAGTCACATCAGATAACTCTAGCAACATTCCTGGATGGGGCTTTGAGAAGGACTCATCAGCCGTCCGTGTTTCATGAAAAAGATGCCCGATTTGATGGTGCTTTAAGGAGCGGTCTAACCCTACTCTAGATTTACCTGTAGCAACGCCCAATAGATATTGATCTTCGCGTAAATTTTCTAGCAGCTCACGAATGCCTACAAATAAATGAAGCTCATGATCTTTTGCGAGGTAGTGGTAACGAAAACGATCTGTCAGTTTTGGAAAGTTGGATGGCTCAATCCAAGGAACCGCCCTACGCAATGAATCCTGAATGCCCAAACCAATCACTGAACTTGCCAATGCATCATCAGGCTCTTTAAAACCTAAATCACGACAAGCTTGCTGAATGCAATGCACGATGGTTGGCGTGGAATCCATAATGGTTCCATCCCAATCCCACACGATCAGGTCATAGCGGCGGTCGGATTTATCTCCGAATTTACGGATTTGGCTCATGACGCTTCTATTGGTTCAAAATTCTTCATCATCGCCGCAAACTCAGCTGGCAGCGGGGACTCAATCCGCATCTTCTCACCAGTACGGGGATGCGTGAAACCCGCAAGATGAGCATGGAGATAGAGTCGTTTCGATTTAATCACCTTGTCTTGATCTTCAAAGCCATATTTATCATCGCCCAAAATTGCATGGCCCAGCTTCTGAAGGTGCACGCGGATCTGATGGGTGCGGCCTGTTTTTAACTGAGCCTCTGCCAATGTGATGGCGGCATCCGCACGCTTCATAGTTTTGCTAACGCGCAACGCGGTGTGGCTTGGCAACCCTTCAGGATCAACTCGAACCCTGCGTTCACCATTCGCCAAGAGGTATTTATGCAATGGATACTTTAGTTGCATCACTTGCGCACCCTGCTGAATTTCTCCATGGGCTAGTAAGTAGTAGCGCTTATCTGTTTGACCTTCACGAATTTGACGGTGCAACTCCACTAGAGCGCTACGCTTCTTAGCAAGCAGCAATACGCCAGAGGTATCTCGATCCAAACGGTGAACCAACTCCAGGAACTTCAATTCTGGGCGAGTAATGCGCAAAGTCTCAATCACCCCCAGAGCAATTCCAGAACCGCCATGCACAGCTAAGCCAGGAGGTTTATCTACTATTAAGAGAGCCTCATCCTCAAAAAGGATAGGCATTTTGTCTGAGTAACCGTGGGCTCTGGATTTGGTTTGAGCACTATTAACTGCTGCCATTTGGGCAGGCTCAGCAATTCTGACGGGGGGAAGACGCACTACATCACCCTCAATGAGTCGGGTAGTTGGCTCAGCCCGCTTTTTATTCACCCGCACTTCGCCCGAACGAATAATCCGATAAACGTGACTTTTGGGGACTCCTTTAGCCCAGCGTAACAAATAGTTATCCAAGCGCTGACCAGCCTCTTCCGGACCAATCGTCTGGAGATGCACTGCAGCAGGTGCTGAAGTTGTATGCGTTTTTACCTTTAAAGGCTTGGAAATGGGTTCAGATTTCATGATTTATCTCTCTTACCGCCTCGTTCTGAGACGACAAGGGACTCAACAATACCCCATTGTCATTCAACTTGTGCCGTATAATCAACGCTCTAGCCAATTTATTGGCCCGATATGAACCTGAAGTCAGGTTTAAATCGTGGAGCTTGGAGTCGCCCTTTAAAAGACTCCCGGGGTTGCCCCTCCCCCGTTGTAATGAGGCGCAGGGTTGGTGTGCCGTATGCCGCGACCCGCGATTAGAAGACAGTTTTCAGGCGCGCGCCTGCATTGATGACCTAAAGGAGGTCTCTGCGGCGATCGTCAAGTGTGGCACCGATTTAACCACCCGTTAATTTGGTGAGCTGGGTAATAAATGCCCAGATTTGTATGATCCACACTCTTAAACCGCCAGAGGCTATGCCTTAAGCGGTATCTAACCTGTCCCCTAACGCAGCGCGCAACGACATCCTCCCCCATAGGAGAGTGTTATGAAACGCATGTTGTTTAATGCAACTCAACAAGAAGAGTTGCGAGTTGCCATCGTTGATGGCCAAAAACTCATCGATATTGATATCGAAGCTGCCGGTCGCGAGCAACGCAAAGGCAATATTTACAAAGGTGTTATTACCCGCATTGAGCCCTCCCTGGAGGCTTGCTTTGTCAACTACGGTGAAGAGCGTCATGGCTTCTTACCATTTAAAGAAGTTGCCAGAACCTATTTCAAAGAGGGTATCGATGTTCGCAACGCCTCCATTAAGGATGCCCTGCGCGAAGGTCAAGAAATCATTGTTCAAGTAGAAAAAGAAGAGCGTGGCCAAAAAGGTGCCGCCCTAACTTCCTTTATCTCCTTGGCTGGCCGCTATTTGGTATTAATGCCAAATAACCCACGTGGAGGCGGCGTTTCCCGTCGTATTGAAGGTGAAGACCGTCAAGAACTCCGTGAAGCCATGGCTCAATTAGAAGTAGCTGATGGCATGAGCATCATTGCTCGTACGGCTGGTATTGGTCGTGATGCTACCGAATTGCAATGGGACTTAAGTTACCTAATGCAGTTGTGGAAAGCGATTGATGAAGCTGCCAAAGGCAATTCAGCCCCATTACTCATTTATCTCGAATCTAGCCTAGTCATTCGTGCAATTCGCGATTACTTCCAACCTGATATCGGCGAGATCCTCATCGATACCGATGACATCTACGAACAAGCCGCTGCATTTATGTCGGTAGTCATGCCAGATAATTTGCCAAGAGTGAAGCGCTATCAGGATGATGTGCCTTTGTTCTCGCGTTTCCAAATTGAACATCAGATCGAAACTGCGTACTCACGTACTGTGCCTTTGCCATCAGGCGGCGCAATCGTGATTGACCACACCGAAGCTTTAGTTTCTGTGGACGTGAACTCCGCACGTGCAACCCGTGGTTCTGATATTGAAGAAACTGCTACCCGAACCAACTTAGAAGCTGCCGATGAAATCGCCCGTCAAGCACGTTTACGTGACTTGGGTGGTTTGATCGTGATCGACTTCATCGATATGGAATCGAGCAAAGCACAGAAAGATGTTGAGAATCGCCTACGCGATGCTCTGCGTCATGACCGCGCGCGCGTTCAGATGGGCAAGATCTCCAAGTTTGGCTTGATGGAAATGTCACGCCAGCGCTTGCGCCCTGCCCTCTCTGAAGGTAGCCATGTAACCTGCCCACGTTGTAACGGTACTGGTCACATTCGAGATACTGAATCTTCAGCATTGCAAGTTCTGCGCATCATTCAAGAAGAAGCAATGAAAGAGAACACTGCAGCGATTCATACACAGGTACCAGTCGAAGTGGCTGCATTCCTCTTGAACGAAAAACGTGCTGAAGTCATCAAGATTGAAACTCGCTTCAAAGTAAATGTCTTGATGGTTCCAAATAAGCATTTGGAGACTCCACATTACAAGTTAGAGCGTTTACGTCATGATGATCCACGCTTGGATGATCAAAAAGCGAGCTATGTGATGGCTGAAGAGGCTGCTCGTGAGCTCGAGACCGACACTACAGTAAGTCGTAAAGATGCTGATGTGAAGGTGCGCCCTGAAGCTGCTGTTAAGGGTATTACTCCAACTCAACCCGCACCAATTAGCCAACCTCGTCCAGCACGTACTGAAAAAGTACAAACTGAGAGCTCTGGTGGTTTCTTTGGATTTATTAAAAAGATGTTCTCCTCCTCTCCTGCAGCAGAAGAGAAGCCAGCGCCAAGCAATGCTCGTGGTCGCAACCAAGGTCGCAATGGCAATGGCGGTGATCGTAATCGTGGTCGCAATCGTCGTGGCGAACGTAATGGTGAGCGTGCAGAGCGCCCAGCGGTAACTGCTGCTGAAGGCACTGCTGAGGCTAACAACAATCGCAACGGCAATCGCAATCCAGGTAATAACCGTAACGGCAATCGCAGTGGTCCAAAGCCAGAGCGCCAAGCAAACCCAGCTGCAGTAACTCCTGCAACCGAAGCTGCTCCAGGTGAGACTGCACCAACTACTGATGGCGAAGAGCGTCGTGGTCGTGGTCGCAATCGTCGTGGTCGTGGTCGCAATCGTAATGATCGTGGCGAACGCGAAGAGAATGGTGACACAGCTACTGCAGTGGCAGCAAGTCCATTTACAGGTCCTCCTGTAGGGATGGCTGGCGCATCTGCATCAATGCCGATTCAGAATCTTGCCAATAGCTTTGGTAATACAAAACCTACTAAGGAAAGACAAGAGAGGGCACCACGTCCTCCACGCCAACCCAATCGTCCAGCGCAAGGTACTCAAAGTACTCCAGCAGCAGCTCCAGTTGCAGCAGTGGCAGTGGCGGCAGTTTCGACTATTGAAGTGATTGCTAAGCCTGCACCAGAGCTTCCGAAGGTTGCCTTCCAGGCACTTGAAGAAACTCCTTTGCATAGCGTTGTGCAATCTGCCGGCATGATTTGGGTTGCTACTGATGCCTCTAAGCATGCAGAAGCCCAAAGCCAGATTCAACCTGAGTCAACTAACTTAGGCAGAACGCCCAAACCTGCAGCAGCCCGACCAGAAGGTCCCATGGTTTTAGTTGAAACCGGCGGCCAAGAAAAAACGGTTTAATGCTGCTTTAAGCTTTTCTCCGGACTGCCATTTATCCTGCAAGGATATCTGGTGGTTTGGCAGAAACACCGTTTCATAGCCATAATTGAGAACATGGTTGAAAAATCAATCCCAAAGGTAATCCCAATTCGCATCGACGAAGGCAGAGGCCTTACGCCGTCTATTGGCGCGCAACTCCATACCCCTCACGGCAACACCCAAGATCGGCGCGGTCGCATCTTACGCGACCTACGTATTTCAGTAACTGATCGTTGTAACTTCCGCTGCACCTATTGCATGCCTAAAGAAGTCTTTGATCAGAATTACCCTTACCTCTCGCACAAAGAACTTCTGAGTTTTGAAGAAATCACTCGCCTCACTTCAATCTTCTCTAGCTTAGGTGTTGAGAAGATTCGCCTAACTGGTGGCGAGCCACTACTTCGCAAGAATTTAGAAGTGCTCATCGACATGTTGGCCCAAGTACGCACGCCCGAAGGCAAGCCGCTTGATCTCACCTTAACAACCAATGGCAGCATTCTGCGTAAGAAAGCTGCTGCCTTAAAAGCTGCTGGCCTACAAAGACTCACTGTGAGCTTGGATGGTTTAGATGATGTCATCTTCAAAAAAATGAATGATGTTGACTTTCCAGTCGCTGATGTTTTGGATGGCATTGCCGCCGCTCAAGAAGTTGGCTTTGCAAATATCAAAGTGAATATGGTGGTTAAAAAAGGTACGAACGATCACGAAATCGTCTCGATGGCAAAACACTTCAAAGGCAGTGGCATCATCCTGCGCTTTATTGAGTTTATGGACGTGGGCAGCTCCAATGGCTGGAATATGGCAGAGGTACTGCCGTCCAAAGAAGTGATTGCCAGAATCAATGCAGTCTTTCCGCTGGAGGCAGCTGAAGCAAACTACTCAGGCGAGGTTGCACAGCGCTGGCACTATCAGGATGGTTCAGGTGAAGTGGGCGTGATCTCCAGTGTGACGCAAACTTTCTGCCATGAATGTACGCGTGCCCGCATTTCTACTGATGGCCAGATGTACCTTTGCCTCTTTGCAAATGAAGGCTTTGATTTCAAAACTTTATTACGCTCAGGTAAAAGTGATTTAGAGATTGCCAATGCCATCATGAATACCTGGGCAGCACGTGATGATCATTACTCTGAAATCCGTGGCTCGAATACTGCAAACCAATCGACTGGTTCTCGTAAAGTCGAAATGTCTTATATCGGCGGCTAATGATTTCTTCCGATCAAATTACCGGTCTGATCCTAGCTGGTGGGCGTGCCCAACGCATGGGTGGCATTGATAAAGGATTAATTCCGTTCCTCGGTAAACCTCTAATTGAATCAGCGATTACAAGGCTCAAGCACCAAGTGGGTCTTATTCTGATTAATGCTAATCGCAATATTACGAAATACGCCATTCATGGCCATCCCGTCATCATGGACGAGACTCCGGATTTTTCAGGGCCATTAGCCGGCTTCTCTGCAGGCCTCAAGGCTTGTAATACGCCATATATGCTGACTACGCCTTGCGATTCGCCATTGCTACCCAAGGATTTGGGTAGCAGACTAGCCGCAGAAATGGTCCATGGTGACTTTGAATTGGTATATGCCTCAAGCAAAGAGGCTGATGGCAGGGTATGGGCACAGCCTGTTTTTTGTTTAATGCGTACCAATCTAAACAAATCATTAGAAACTTTTTTACAAAAAGGCGATCTCAAGATTGATCGTTGGTTTAAAGAATTAAAGAGTAGCACTGTGGTGTTTGATGACACGCAAGCATTTGCTAACGTCAATACTCCAGAAGAATTAAAAGCATTAGAAGAGGCCTTTGTATGAAGTACTCACCTAATAATCCCATTCTTCTCACTTCATCGCTGCATGTGGATGAAGCCCGTAAAGCCATTGCGCAATTGGTTAATGAGCTCATTGCAGAATCTAATGCAATTGGTGATGCGAGTGATACTGAAATCGTTTCTTTAGACCAAGCAATCAACCGCATCCTTGCTGAAGATTTACTCTCACCAATTGATGTTCCTGCGGCTGACAACTCAGCGATGGATGGTTATGCCTTTGATGGCAAGTGCTTAGGCACGCAGAGTGCTACCGTCTCCCTAAAAATGATCGGTACCGCCTTTGCAGGCAAGCCTTATGAAGGCAAGATCAATCCTGGTGAATGCCTCAAAATTATGACTGGCGCTGTCATGCCAGCTGGTTGTGACACCGTCATTCCACAAGAGTTCACTAGCGATCAAACTGATACACATATTGAGTTTCCTCAAAATCAATTGAAGCCCGGCGAGAATCGTCGCTTACGTGGCGAAGATCTACAACAAGGCAAACCTGCGATTCGCGCAGGTCGTTTATTGCGCCCTTCAGATTTAGGCTTGGCAGCATCCCTCGGCATAGCCTCTCTTAAAGTGAAGCGCAAACTCAAGGTAGCCATTCTGTCTTCGGGAGATGAGTTGCGATCCTTAGGTCAAACCTTAGATGCTGGCAGTATTTATGACAGCAATCGGCATAGTCTTACCGGCTTACTGAATCGCCTCAATCTTGAAATCATTGACTGTGGGATTGTGCGCGACGACCCAACATCCCTTAAAAATGCATTTATCGATGCCGCCACCAAAGCGGATGTCTTAATCTCCTCCGGTGGAGTCTCTGTTGGTGAAGCTGACTTCACTAAACAAATCATGCAAGAGCTGGGAGACGTCGGTTTTTGGAAGATTGCGATGCGTCCTGGTCGCCCAATGGCTTTTGGAGTTTTCAAGCCTATCGCCGGGAAGTCGCCCGCACGCAAAACATTGTTCTTTGGATTGCCTGGCAATCCAGTAGCAGTCATGGTGACCTTTTATCAGTTTGTTCGAAGTGCGCTCTTGCAACTCAATGGCGCCAATCAGACTGAGCCACCAATCATCCAAGCAATCTCTGAGGCACCAATTCGCAAGAAACCAGGTCGTACAGAGTTTCAGCGCGCTATCTTGGGACGCAATACTGATGGCCGCCCAACCGTCAGACTCACAGGCAGCCAAGGTGCGGGGATTTTACGCTCCATGAGTGAGGCAAATTGCTTTGTCATTCTTGCTCACGACCAAGGAAATATTGTTGCTGGGGACTGGGTAGATGTAGCGCTTTTTGATGGACTGCTTTAAGATTGCGTCATCATGAAACTTAGCAAAAAAGAACTCGTCTTTCTCGACCCAACGCACACTGCCAAAACGCTTGTTTTGGTTTACCTTTGCTTCTCCGTTCCAATCGTTTTATTGGCCCTATTTGTCGCCTTCATTCGTGATGGTGCCATTCCAGGATTTACGGTGTTATCCGCACTCATTCTGAATGCCTTATTAGGCTTTGGCTTATTGTGGATTGCATGTAAGGTTTATAACTGGGTAGCCGAAAAATTTGGTGGTATCGAATTAGCGCTGCGCGACTTACCAGAAGAGATTGAAGCTGAGTAATTTAAAACTTCAGTAACTACAAAGTAATAAAGCCGAGCAATGCTCGGCTTTATTTTTACGACCTTATAAATTTAAGCGTGATTATTTTCTAGCCCTTAAATACTTCTTTGTTAATCAGGCTTGGAGGTTGCTTGTCAGCGATTGCGGCACGCAAATTCTCCACCGCTAAATCGATCATCGCGCGACGCGTCTTTTCAGTAGCGCTAGCAATATGCGGAGCTAAGACAACATTACTCAACTTCAATAACTCTGGATGAACCTTAGGCTCACCTTCAAAGACATCTAAGCCAGCAGCAAAAATCTTTTTCTCTTTGAGTGCTTGCGCTAATGCCGCATCATCCACAATGCCACCCCGCGCAATATTCACCAGGGTTGCAGTGGGTTTCATGAGGGCAATTTCTTTTGCGCCAATGGTGTGATGATTCTCAGCCGTGTATGGCAATACTAGGATGACGTGATCAGCAGTGCGCAGTAATTCTTCTTTAGATACATAAGTTGCACCGCAGGCCTTTTCATCAGCCTCAGGCAAGCGACTGCGATTGTGATAAATCACCTTCATTCCAAAACCCAAGGCACGCTTTGCAATGCCTTGACCAATGCGACCCATGCCAATAATGCCCAGCGTGCTGTGGTGTAAATCCATACCGAGAGGATTCGTCACGATAGACCATTTATCCCACTTGCCATCCCTAATCCAGCGCTCAGACTCGGTTACGCGCCGTGCTGTAGCCATCAATAAGGCAAAACCAAAATCAGCTGTGGAATCCGTTAATACATCCGGAGTATTGGTAGCCATGACACCAGCCGCGGTAATTGCGGGCACGTCGAAATTGTTATAACCAACTGAAATATTGGCTACGATCTTGAGATTTTTGGCGTTGGCTAATGCTGCTGCGTCAATGCGCTCACTACCCGTTACCAATGCACCGTCTACGTTTGCCAGTTCTTTTTGTAACTCTTCTGGCGTAAACACTTGATCGGCCTGGTTAGAACGAACGTCAAAAGACCCTTCTAACTTAGCGAGTAAATCTGGAAATATTGCTCTTGCCACTAAAACTTTTGCTTTGTTGCTCATCTGCGTCCTTGTATTGATTTGCTCAGCGGTTCGCCGATGCTCCCGTATATTAAATTGATCTTGAAAAAAATGATGGTGACATTTTGATGCACTGCACAATAAAAAGACTACCTTAGCAAGGGGAAACCCTCAACCCTATTTAACTCGTTTTAGAATATTCTCTTTGTAGGATTTGTTTCATCCAGTAGTTAATTTTATAAAAATGACCCTAGGAGATTTTGATGTCAGATACGAATAAGACTAGTCCACGCCGTAAGTTTCTAAAGAACGCTGCCGTTGGTAGCGCCGGCGCAGCTGCAATGGGCTTCCCAATGATTTCTAGCGCGCAAACTATTAACTTGCGCTTCCAATCAACATGGCCAGCTAAAGATATTTTCCATGAGTACGCTAATGACTACGCAACTAAAGTAAATGCGATGTCAGGTGGTCGTCTGAAAATTGAAGTGCTGCCTGCTGGTTCAGTAGTCAAAGCTTTTGATATGTTGGATGCAGTTTCTAGCGGTACATTGGACGGCGGTCATGGCGTTTTGGCATATTGGTATGGCAAAAGCCCTGCACTAGCACTCTGGGGATCTGGTCCTGCTTTCGGTATGGACGCTAACACTCTCCTGTCATGGAACCAATACGGTGGTGGCCAGCAGTTGCTTAATGAAATCTACAACGACCTCAAACTCGACGTAGTCTCATTCCCTTATGGCCCAATGCCTACACAGCCATTAGGTTGGTTTAAAAAGCCAATCGCTAAGGCTGATGACTTGAAAGGTTTAAAGTATCGTACTGTTGGTCTCTCTATTGAGATCTTCACAGATATGGGCGCATCAGTACAAGCCTTGCCTGGTGGCGAGATCATCCCAGCAATGGACCGTGGTGTTCTAGATGCTGCTGAGTTCAATAACGCAACTTCAGACCGTATCTTGGGCTTCCCAGACGTTTCTAAAGTCAACATGCTCCAGAGCTTCCACCAGTCTTCAGAGCAATTTGAAATTATCTTCAACAAGAAGAAATTTAACTCCTTGCCAGCTGACCTCCAGGCTATCCTGAAATACGGTACTGAAGCAGCTTCTGCAGATATGTCTTGGAAGGCGATTGATCGCTACTCCAAAGACTTCGCTGAACTCCAAACTAAGGACAAGGTTAAGTTCTACGCTACACCGAAGTCCATTTTGGTAGCCCAGTTGAATGCTTGGGACAAGATTATTGCCAAAAAGGCCTCTGAACTCCCAATGTTCAAGAAAGTCCTGGATTCCCAGAAAGCCTTCGCTCAGCGCGCAGTTCGCTGGGATTTGCTAGTTAACGTTGATATGAAGATCGCTTACGACCATTACTTCAAAGGCTAAAATGCTTTTATAATACCGGCAGTATGCATCTTGACCGGACGGCATCCCCGTCCGGTTTTTTTTATATTTCCCCAAGTGAAATAGATAGTTAGAAAGTTGTTTTAGGAGATTAGTTATGGATAAATTCATGCTAAGAGTAGACGAGATCAGCACCTTTGTAGGTAAGGCTGCTGCTTGGCTTGTCGTGCTACTAATGCTGATGGTCTTTACAGACGTCGTGCGGCGCTATGCGTTTAATTCCCCATCTGCATGGATTGGTGAATTATCAGTAATGGCATACGGCACGCTATTTATGATGTGCGGTGCTTATACCCTTGCACAAAATGGCCATGTTCGCGGCGACTTCTTATACGGTTCAATGAAACCACGCACGCAGGCAACCTTAGATCTGATTTTGTACATCACCTTCTTCCTTCCAGGAATCACCGCTTTGGTTTATGCCGGTTACACCTATGCCGCAGAATCGTGGCGTATCGGTGAGCACACCACTCAGATTGCAAACGGTCCTCCGCTCTATCCGTTCAAAACAATTATTCCAGTTGCTGGAGCCTTTGTACTTTTACAAGGGATTGTTGAAATCATGCGTTGCGTTATTTGCCTTAAGACTGGCGAATGGCCTGAGCGCTTAAAAGATGCTGCCGAAATTGATGTGGTTGAACAGCAATTAGCCGCGTCTACTCACGTTGATGACGAATCACGTCAACAAGCAATCAAAAACGCCAAATCCATCGATGAAGCAGCACATCATCGTATTGGCCAAACTAAAGAGATAAATCATGAGTGATCCAATTCTTGGCCTAGTCATGCTTGGCTTGATTATTGTGGTAATCATGCTGGGCTTTCCAACTGCCTTTACCCTGATGGGTCTAGGCATGATGTTTGGTTTTGCAGCCTTCTACGATCCTTCACAAAGCTGGACTGCAAACAAAGTATTTACCCTGATGGTGCAAAGAACGTTCGGGGGTATGACTAACGATGTCCTGCTATCCATTCCGCTCTTTGTCTTAATGGGCTATGTGATGGAACGAGGGGCACTGGTAGATAAGATGTTCTACAGTATCCAGTTAGCATTCCGTCGCCTACCAGCTTCACTTGCAGTAGCTACTTTGATTGTTTGTACCTTCTGGGGTATTGCAAGTGGTCTCGTTGGCGCAGTTGTGGTTCTCATGGGCGTGATTGCCATGAAGCCAATGCTGAATGCAGGGTACGATACCCGTTTGGCTGCTGGCGTGATTACCGCCGGCGGTACCTTAGGTATTTTGATCCCGCCATCAGTGATGATCATTGTGTATGCAGCGGTTGCTGGTCAATCTGTAGTGAAGCTCTATGCCGCTGCAATGGTGCCAGGATTCTTCCTTGCATTCTTGTACTTGGTTTACATCATCGGTTGGGCTTTAATTAATCCTAAGGTTGCTCCTAAGCTTCCTCCTGAGCAACTGATCGTGCCAGTTCCTGCGCCGATTCACTTCATGCGCGAGAACTATTCACAAAATATGTTGCTTGCTACATTTAAAGCCTTGTTTTCACCAGCCAAGCTCATGAATGCTCCGGCAGATGCAAGACTGTCCTTTGGGAAAATTTTCAAAAATGTACTCGCAGCATTAACCCCATTATTTTTGATTGCCCTGACTATGTGGGGCGTATGGTGGTATGTCATTATTCATCAGCAAAACGAAAGAGATGCGATGAATTCTGTTCCAGTTGCGACTCAAGTAGCCAAAGCGTCTACTAGCGCTGCTGAGCCAGTTGAAGAAGAATTGGTATCGATTGATGCTACCTCTAGCAAGATCAAATCTAAAGTAGTTGAAGAAGATGCGCCTTTGGTTGCATTGGATGCTGCCGCTGGCGATGATCCAATTGATGCTGGGGCTGTAGCGGAGGCTAATACTGGGCCACCTGAAAATTTCGAGTTGTATTTTGGCTTGACTTGCGTGCTCTTTGGCTTGTTATTGATTTACTACTACCTCAAGTTTGATGAGGAGCAGTTTGAAATTCTCAAGCTGCTGATTGAGTCAGTAATGCCCTTAGGTGTACTGACAATTTTGGTGCTGGCAGTGATCTTGTTGGGCATTACTACTGCTACCGAATCTGCGGCAGTAGGTGCATTGGGCGCTTTCATTCTGGCGCTTCAAGCAGGCACTCTGGACTTTGAGCGTACTAAGCAGGCAGTTTTCTTAACTGCTAAGACAACCTCTATGGTGTGCTGGTTGTTTGTAGGCTCAGCGTTGTTCTCAGCGGTGTTTACTATTTTGGGTGGTCAGTCGATCATCGAAAAATGGGTACTCATGCTAGACCTAACACCAATTCAGTTCATGCTGCTCTCTCAAGCAATCATCTTCTTCCTTGGATGGCCTTTGGAGTGGACTGAAATTATTGTTATTTTCGTGCCGATCTTCTTGCCTATCTTGGCTCACTTCAATATCGACCCACTCTTGTGGGGAACATTGGTGTTTGTCAACTTGCAAGCAGCGTTCTTGTCACCACCAGTTGCAATGTCTGCCTTCTATCTGAAAGGTGTATCGCCACCAGGCGTCACGCTTAACCAGATTTTTGCAGGCATGATGCCTTACATGTTCATCGTGATCGCTTGTATGGCCTTCATGTATGTCTGGCCAGGCATGACATTGTGGCTACCGAAGTTCCTCTACGGAGGTTGATTGAGGTAGTTCTAGTAAAAGAAAAGCGCTCCAAACGGAGCGCTTTTTTATATGTACTAAAGTGAATTAAGCGACTTAAGTAACTTAAGCAACTTACCTAGGCAACCTGGTTTAATAACTCACTATTAGTTTTACCTAGGGCAACAGTAAATAAACCCTGCCAGTAGTTAAATGCAGTGAGCTCGTCTTCATCCAACTCCATCTCAATAAAGGCAGGATGACGAATCAAAGAAAGCCAGATACGACAAAACATCTTGTCTTCAAGAGTAGAAGGTTTGCTGACAAAAGGAATTTCTTCCAGGTTAGGAATCATTTCATGAACACCATCCTTGTCGACCATCGTCTGCTTATCACGACTCAAGCGCATCATTTCAAGCATTACTCTGCCCAGCTGATCGTAATGTCCACTCCAGCATAAAGGGGTACCAGCGATCTCTTTGGTGCTTTCTAAATACTTGCGGGCAAATTCGCTCCAGGCATATGCCAAATCAAACTCAGTCTTCACCTTAGCGTTTTGTAAGGGGGTTGGCAGATGGGTAGACTTCATTTGCTCCAGACTACGGTCACCCCCAAAGGTGTAATCAATAATCAATAGTGGTTTTGCTGTTTTATTGATCTGTAGCCGATACTCTTCCATAATCCATTCTTTCCTAGTGGGTTTTATTAATACTGATCCTCAAAGTGTAATCAATTGAAGCTTGCCTTTGGAAAAGGGGCTTTAGCCCAAGAAATCAGGGCCTTGCCTGAAAAATTGGCTATTTCGGCTAAAATTGAGCTTTTATAACTTAGCAGCCCCAGTTTTAGGGCTAATTAGAATAAACGCCATGACTTACGTTGTTACCGAATCCTGCATCCGCTGCAAATACACCGACTGTGTTGATGTTTGCCCAGTTGATTGCTTTCGTGAAGGCCCTAACTTTTTAGTCATTGATCCGGATGAGTGCATTGACTGCGCCGTCTGCGTTCCAGAGTGTCCAGTAAACGCGATTTATGCTGAAGATGACGTTCCTGGTGATCAACAGTCATTTATCAAGCTCAATGCGGACCTCTCCCCCACTTGGACTTCGATCACTAAATCCAAAGGCGCTCTTCCTGATGCGGATGAGTGGAAAGACGTTAAAAACAAACTCGATCAGCTCGTAAAGTAATTCTTTAATAGCCTTTTCGAGAATTCGTGTTGCACTCACCTACACAAACCGACGCTGTCATTATTGGCGCCGGCCCTGTGGGTCTTTTCCAAGTCTTTGAACTTGGCCTACTAGAAATCAAAGTCCATGTAATTGACTCCCTCCCCGAAGCTGGCGGTCAATGCATCGAGCTGTACCCAGATAAACCCATCTACGATATTCCAGCAATTCCAGTGTGTACTGGACGTGAGCTCACCAATAACCTACTGAAACAAATTGAGCCATTTGGTGCGCAGTTTCATTTAGGGCAAGAAGTTACTCAGCTAGAGAAACAAGCTGATGGACGCTTTCTCATTGGCACCTCTAAGGGCAATCAATTCTTGAGCAAGACCGTCTTTATCGCCGGAGGTGTAGGAGCCTTTCAGCCCCGCACCCTCAAGCTTGATGGTATTGAGGCTTTTGAAGGTAAGCAGGTGTTCTATAGCGTCAAGCATCCCGATCAATTTAATGGCAAAAAGATAGTGATCTGCGGTGGTGGAGATGCTGCATTAGATTGGGCGCTACATTTTGCAGATAAAGCTGCCAGTGTTACGTTAATTCATCGACGTGATGACTTTAAGGCAGCACCAGCATCCATTGCCAAAATGCGCGAGCTTTGCAAAAACAAACAAATGCAGTTATTGATTGGGCAAGTGACGAGCTACGAAGTGGAGAATGATCAGATCACCAAAATAGTGGTGACTGATATTGATGGTCAAGATCAAAAGATAGCGGTAGATGATCTCCTGATCTTTTTTGGACTATCACCCAAATTAGGGCCAATTGCAGATTGGGGTTTAGATATCGATCGCAAGCAAGTTACTGTCGATACCGAGAAATTTCAGACGAGTATTCCCGGAATTTATGCTGTGGGAGATATCAATGTTTATCCCGGCAAGAAAAAACTGATTTTGTCAGGCTTTCATGAGGCGGCTTTGGCAGCCTTTGCTGCAGCAGCTTACCTCAACCCAGAAAAGCCTATCCAGCTCCAGTACACCACCACCTCAACAAAGCTGCATAAGGTTCTTGGGGTGAGCCCGCCCACATTCGAGTAAGCTATCCCTAATTACTTATTTTTGCCAATATTTATATGCGCCAATATCACGATCTCATGAAAGAAGTCCTTGCCAAGGGCGTCCAAAAGTCCGATAGGACTGGCACAGGCACTATCTCGGTATTTGGCCACCAGATGCGCTTTAACTTGGCTGAAGGCTTTCCGATGGTGACGACCAAGAAGCTTCACCTTAAGTCCATCATTTACGAATTGCTCTGGTTCCTCAAAGGCAGCACTAATAACAACTGGCTTAAAGAGCGTGGTGTATCTATTTGGAATGAGTGGGCAGCACCAGATGGCGAGCTTGGCCCCATTTATGGTTATCAATGGCGTTCATGGCCAGCACCGAATGGCAAACACATTGATCAAATCTCTGAGGTAGTTGAGACAATCAAGAAAAATCCGGATTCACGTCGCATCATTGTTTCTGCTTGGAACGTGGCAGATATTCCCCGTATGGCTTTAGCACCTTGCCATGCCTTCTTTCAGTTCTATGTTGCTGATGGCAAACTCTCTTGCCAACTCTACCAACGCAGTGCTGACATTTTCTTGGGCGTACCATTCAATATTGCCAGCTACGCTTTGCTCACACACATGATGTCCCAACAATGTAATTTAGAAGTGGGTGACTTCATTTGGACTGGCGGTGATTGTCATTTGTATAGCAATCACTTAGAGCAAGTAGATCTTCAGCTATCAAGAAATTTCTTCCCATTGCCAAAACTCAATATTTTGAGAAAGCCAGATTCTATTTTTGACTATGAGTTCGAAGATTTTGAAATTCTCGGCTATGAATCACATCCACATATCAAAGCTCCAGTAGCTATTTAAAAAGAGAGCATTGATGACACAACCTGCTATTTCTATGATTGTTGCGCGCTCGCGCAATCACGTGATTGGCCGCGATAACCAAATGCCCTGGAAGATCTCTGCGGATTTGCAGTTCTTTAAGAGAGTGACAATGGGCTATCCAGTCATCATGGGACGCAAGACTTGGGAATCTATTGGTCGCCCACTTCCAGGCCGTCGCAATATCGTGGTGAGCCGTAATGCGCAGTTCCAGCTTGAGGGCGGCGAGCTTGCAGGATCATTAGATGAGGCTCTGAATCGCTTAAGCGAAGCACCGCGAGTATTTGTCATCGGTGGTGAGCAACTTTTTAAGCAAGCTTTTGCTAAAGCAGATCGACTCTACATCACTGAAATTAATATGGATGTTAACGATGGGGACACTTTCTTTGAAGTTCCTGATGCAGCCTCTTGGAAAGAAGTCGAGCGCGCCCCGGGATCTGAAGGCGACATCACATTTAATTTTGTGACGCTTGAGCGTAAATAAGAAAAAGAGCTCCGAGGAGCTCTTTTTTCATCACAGCAAACGTCATTTACTGAATGATGATCTTAGATTCTTTAGCGATCTGAGATAAAAACTCAAATTGCTTTCTTTGCGCTATGGCATTGCGAATCGCAGCCTTAGCTTGGTCAAATGTAGGCGGCTTAGTAGACCTCTTATCTTCTAGTTTCACCAAATACCAGCCTTGCTGAACTTGTATTGGAGCTTGAGAGACTTGCCCCTTAGATAGATTGACTAAGGCAGCTGAAATTTGTGGGGGAAGTTGCCCAGCCTGAACCCAACCAACAGCACCGCCCTGCACTCTATTTGGCGCAAGAGAAACACTCTTGGCCAACTTATCAAATGGCTCACCCTTTTTAAGACGGCCCAATACTGCTTGCGCATCGGCTTCACTAGCTGTCGCTATATCACTCACCTTATATTCAACCAACATACCTTGAGGGCCAAGGGAGGCAATTTCTTTGTTGTATTCGGCTTGTATATCAGCATCACTGATTGGGTTTTGTGCCATGAAGGTAGATAACTCAAGATCTGCTAAGTAGTTTTGACGTATCAGCATCAGTTGAGTATTGGCTTTTTCGGAGTTTGCCAAACCATCGCGTTCTGCACGCTGCGATAACAGCAATACTTCAATGTATTTTTGAACAACCGCTTGACGCAACTCAGGACTATCTTTCTGTCCTTGCGAAATCGCCATCTTAATACCCTGCTCAACCATATCATTAGTAATGATGGCGCCGTTTACTGAAGCTGCAGCATTAATTGGTAAACCACTTTGCTGAGCATGTGCGGCACCAATTAATGCTACAGATAAAAAACTGGCAGCAAGCAATGCGCTGAATTTCGATTGAAACAACATGATGACCGAACTCATAAGACTATATCTTTCTAAAAATGAGCCTTAATGGTAACAGCAGCCTAGCGCTAGAACCGATAAATGGGAGTGCTTGGCAAATAGGGATCGGCCGATTGGGTTTCGATCGCCTCTGCCTCTTGCTCACCCTGTGGCTGATTAAAGTATTTTGAATCTCCGGGTGATTGTCTACTCAGACCCTGTTTTTGGGATGGGGTAGCAACCGGACCAAATGGCCCCTCAGTGAGTGCAACAGGTTGATTATTAAATTCTCTCAATTGCTCAGGAGAGTAAACGGGGGAAGTTTGTGAACCCTTGGGAGGGGGTCCTTGCTGTGCTGTTGAGCATCCTACCAATGCAAGACAGAGAGCGAATTTTAGAGAGATATGCATGAGCTCATTGTATGGGAGTCGCAGATCAAATAGCGACAATTTGATTACAATTCCTGGATGCAGATTTTCCGCTTTCTTCTCTTTGCTCTAGTGATACAGCCTACTATTTCGTTAGCAGTGGACTTACAGCCTAACGATATTGTTGCGCCATTGCCTAATAAAAATCATGCAATGATTAGTTATGTCAATACCGATAACACAACCTATTATCGAAATGGCTCTGCAGTAAGTGCAAGGCCTTATAGCAGCCCAGATATTGGTACTCAACTGGCAAATCTTCGTTTAGTGACCTCCTATACCTTCAATGGTTTGCCGGCAGTCTCTTACCTTCAGCTGCCATACGGAACAATTAAGCCGGGGGGCTCCTTGGCGGCGTACCCCACTGCGACAGGCATTGGAGACTTAACGCTTGCTAGCGCCTTTTGGCCCTACTCAGATAGAGTCAATAGGCGCTATTTGGGTATTGCAGGCTACCTATCCCTTCCAACGGGCAGTTATAACAGTCAGCAGCCCTTTAACACTGGGGAAAATCGTTATAAATCGGATATTCAGATGGGCTATCAACAAGCCATTATCGGCAACCTCGATGGCATGGTTGCAGTCGATACCATGTGGTTTGGGGGTAATAGCCAATGTGCTGCAGCATGCAATTCGCCAACCAATACTTCATTGAATCAAAAACCATTGACATCAACTCAGTTGGGGCCGATTTATAAACTCAATCAGACTTACACTGTTGGCGCCTCTTATTTTTATGTCGCCGGGGGTGCAACTACTATTGGTAGCAGTTATCAAAATAACGTCATCAATACGCAACGATTTTTACTGAGTGGCTTAGCCTATTACCCATTCGGCAGAATTAGCCTGCAATATGGTCGTGATATGGAAATCAAAAATGGTTTTGTAGAAACGCGTCGGTTTATTCTTCGCTATACAACCGAGTTCTAAAGGTCAGAGACGTATCTTCTGCAGATAAGTCTTCAGCCATGGTAGGCGACATAGTAGCAACAACAAGATAATCAATCCGTAGATAGAGACTGTCTGTAAATCATTTTTACCGGCCTTATGCCACCAATAATGAATAATTGCTGTACAAGCAATCACATAAACTAATTTATGAAGCAGACTCCAGCGCCTCCCTAGAGCCCGCACAGCCCAGTGATTTGATGTGATAGCTAAGGGAACTAACAGCACAAAGGTTGCAAAGCCCATAGTAATGAATGGGCGCTTGAGGACATCAGCCCACATTGCTTGAAGATCTAAATTTTGATCAAGCCAGAACCAAATAGAAAAATGAATACAAGCATAGAAGAAGCAAAAGAGGCCAAACATACGACGCCACTGGATCCAAGCAGACCACCCAGTAATGAGGCGCATGGGTGTCATGGCCAGAGTGATGCATAAAAATACGAGCGCCCAAGTACCAGTAGAGCGAGTAATAAACTCTATTGGATTAGCGCCTAAATCATCATGAATGCCAAGCCATATCAAGCGCCCCAACGGCAATAGAGATATGAGAAACAGAGTGCTCTTTAAATACTTCATAAAAGCATATTAAACGACTCGCTCTTGAGCGATGAATTCAAAGAAAAAGTAGGTTTCTGGGATATTGTCATTAGCGTAGATAAATCATTCAGAGTCTATTACGTCCTATTCAATTGAGAATTAATTTGCTATCCTGAGGGCTCAATTAAGGATAAATATGACTGACAATGACCAAAACCAAAATGATGAAGATTTTGACTATGGCTGCGAATGCGCAATGACTTTGCTTAACGAGCCCACGGAAGATTGCCTAAACGACTTAATTGACGAGCTCGATGAAGATGGAATGATTTCAACTGAGGTGGTTTATGGCCTACTCGCAACGATTTTAATGAGCATCAACGAAGAAGATCACGAAGGCGATGAGCATTAATTAGTAAGCACTGCTTAGCGCATGGCTTCAATTGCAAATGTATCCATCGCTTTAGCCATCTGAATATCCAACTCTGTTAAACCCTTGCTTGAGTGCGTGGTTAAATGCACAGCCACTTTATTCCAAGAGTTTGACCAATCTGGATGATGATCAAGCTCCTCAGCATATTGAGCACATAAGGTCATAAACCTAAAGGCCTGTTTAAAGTCGGCAAAAGCAAACTCTCGAAAGATCGCTTGTTTGGCTTTATCTGGTGTCCACAGGGGAATGCTATTCTGAAAATCAAAATCGCCAGGTATCAATACAGGTTTCATGGAAAAGCCTTGATTTAAGAGCTCACGCTTTGTGAGAGCTGTTTCAAATCCTCTGGATATAGCCAACGCCATTGGCCCTCGGCAAGATCTGTAGGCATTACGTAAGCTCCAATTTCTACGCGGTGAAGCTTAGCAACATGATTGCCAACCGCAGCCATCATGCGCTTGACTTGGTGATAGCGTCCTTCAACTATTGTCATAGCAAGTACATTTGCCGAGAGCTGCTTGCACGCTGTAGCATAACAAGGCTTTGGATCATCATCCAATACAACACCATTTAATAAGTGCTCCATTTGTTCTGAGGTAATGGGATCAGGCGTAGTGATTTCGTATACCTTACCGATATTCTTTTTAGGGGTCGTCATTTTATGAATAAACTGACCATCATCTGAAATCAATAAGAGCCCAGTGGTATCGAAGTCTAAACGCCCTACGCATTGTAGACCGCGCTCTACAAATGGAGCTGGTAATAAACTATAGACACTGGGATGATGGGTTGTTTTATGAGAGCACTCGTAATTGGATGGCTTATGAAATGCGATATAGGCCTTTTCGTGATACTCCCAATCTTGCCCTTGGACATTTAAAACCAATCCTTCCGTGGCAATATGCTCCTCGGGATCTTCAGCTAGAACATCATTCACCTTCACCATGTCGGCATAGACTAGATCGCTGCAGTAGCGACGTGTTCCAAAGCCTTGGCTAAAGAGGATTTTTTCGAGGGAAATGGGTTTTGCCATATGTTGCTGAGAATACTATAGAGAGAACATGCTTTCGATATCAAGACTCCTGAGATCTCAATTCATTATGATTGAGTATTGTCATTAACCACCACCTCCACCATGCTTTCTGATCCAAAACCACGTAAGCCGCTACATAAACGCGAAGTTAATTTTAATGGCTATTCACGAAAGGATGGTCTTTGGGACATTGAGGGCCACCTAAAGGATACTAAGTCACACCCTTTTGTTACGGGCTCAAGAACTTGGACTCCTGGAGAGGCAATCCATGATATGTGGGTGAGAGTCACAGTGGATGATGAGCTCACTGTCAAAGATATTGAAGTGACTATGGATAGTCACCCTCACCCCGAGTGCCCACTAGTCATTCCGCCAATGGATACATTAATTGGTGCACGTATTGGCAAAGGTTGGCGTAAAACCATTGAGACTCATCTAGGCGGAATTAAAGGCTGCACTCACTTGCGTGAACTACTGAATAACATGGCCACTGCAGCCTATCAATCTATTCCAGGTGCGCTCTTTGATCCCGATGAAAATAAACCGCCTTTATATTTAGGTAACTGCAAGTCTTGGGATTTTGATGGCCCAGTCGTCATGCGGGTCTATCCCCAGTTTTATCAGTGGAAAAAGTAACCCAATCACAGCTCCCCACGATACAAGGTAGTGCCAGCAAATGATTGCTGAATAGGCATAATTTCAACAGCATTGACATTCATGTGCGCAGGTAAGGTTGCGGACCAGAATATTGCCTCTGCCACATCGTCAGAGCTCAGTGCCTCAACCCCTTCATACACTTTCTCTGCTTTTGCATCATCACCCTTGAAGCGAACATTCGAGTATTCAGTTCCTGAACTCAGGCCAGGCTCTACACAGGTAACGCGTAAACGCGTGCCTATCAAATCTGCACGCAAGTTCAGGCTAAATTGTTTTACAAATGCTTTGGTAGCGCCATACACATTACTGCCAGGGTAGGGATAGAGCCCTGCCACAGAGCCAACATTAATCACGTGACCACATTTTCGCTCGACCATGCCGGGCAAAAACGCTCGAGTCATATGAACAAGACCTCGAATATTGGTATCAATCATTTGATCCCAATCAGCAATATTGGTTTGATGCGCCGGCTCCAAACCTAATGCAAGCCCAGCGTTATTGACGAGAACAGTAAGCTTCGCAAACTCTTGAGGCAAAGAAGCTGCTAAAGAATCAACCTGGGCGCTATCACACACATCCAATGCCAGGATGTAAAGCTTCTTCTGCTGCTCTGCAGGTAGCGATGCCTTGAGTGACTCTAAGCGCTCGATTCTTCTACCGGCAGCGATGACCTTATGACCATGAGCCAAAAAACGTCGTGCAGTTGCCTCACCAAATCCAGCAGTTGCACCTGTTACTAAAACGGTATGTTCCATATCTCCTTCAACTCCAATGATTAAGCTAGGTCTACTAACTTCTGATCTTCAAGCTTAGCAGCCCCTGACTTTACCAAAGCCTGAGGCAACCATTTACTGAAATCCTCTAAATCCATATTTAACTGGTTTGCAGCGCTTTTGAGTGCCGGTGTATTGACAATCCAATCGTTAACCAAAGGCAGTTCTTTTGAGCGCCACTCTATCAACTTGTATTTGAGCAACACTTTTGCGCCATGACGGGCATTGCGGTCTGGATCAGAAGCCAAATAATCCAATCTTGATCGTGCCGTGGCTATTGATTTGGCAACATCTAGAAAGGGTTTGCCATGCCCCGGAATTACCAGATTCACTGGCAAACTCTCAATGAAGTCTAGGGTCTGGGCAACCTCTTCAAAACCAGGCTCACCCCAGAGCTCAGGGAAAATGACGCCAAAGCCCTCTTCCCAAAGTGCGTCGGCAGAAATCAGAATGCGATGATCTGGCTGATAGAGCATCACGGAATGGTGATCATGTCCTGGAGCCGCCATAATTTGCCAAACATAACGACCAAGCAATATTTCCTGTCCGGGAATCAGCAATCCATGATGAGTAAAACGTGGACACTCTTGCCCTAGATTTTGATAACTTAATAAATCTTCATTCCAATTACTCACTGCTGTTTCTTCTGCCACTGGAATCAGAATCTCACAATGAAATGCTTTTGCTAGAGCAGCATTGCCACCACAGTGATCTGAATGGAGGTGTGTATTCACCACTTTATTCAAACCCGATAATGAATTCTTATTCAGTGCATTGCGCACTAGATCAATCGTGAGATTTTCATGTGCGCAATAGCCAGTGTCCACGAGCGAAACATCCTGATCGCCAAAGTGAAAAATATTATTAGCAGAAAGCCAGCCTCTTTCAAAGACTTCAATCCCTGGAGGCAATAAACGGGTGGGCACTTTAATTTCTAAGATTGGCTTGCGGGGTCAACTCTAATTGACGAGTGTCAAACTGTTGACCTTGCAGTCTCTGTAAAAGATCGTCATAGGTCTTTTTATCTAACTGCGGTGTTCTAGAAAGAATCCAGAGATATTGACGTCGAGGATCGCTGATTGCAGCCACCTGATACTGAGAATCCAAATCAATCACCCAGTAATCACCCCACACCATGGGTAAAAAAGAAAGCCATGCTGGCGCAAATCGCACCTCTAGCTTGGGCGAATCTTTGGCACCGATTTGCCGTGCTGTACCCTCAGCATCCAAGAGTTCACCGTCAGCATTTTTGCAGCTATTGAGCACTTTGAGATTGCCATCAGGCCTTATTGAATAAACTGCTTTGGTATTGCTAATACATTTCCTCTGAAACCAGTTCGGAAACTTGGCAATTTCATACCAAGCACCCAAGTATCTCGGTACATCTAAAGCTGGGATCGTCTTGACTGAATCATCGCTTACTTGACTATTACTTTGACTATAAGCAGGCAAGCAAATTAAGAGGAGGAGACTGAATAAAGCGCCTTGTATTTTCATAATGCCTAATAGTACTTCTTCAGATCCATGCCAGCATACATGCTGGCGACTTGATCGCCATAGCCGTTAAACATCTGAGTTTTAATCTTCGGCGCAAACATCCCTTTTGCATCACCAATACGTCGCTCAGTTGCTTGACTCCAGCGTGGATGATCTACTTGAGGGTTTACATTGGAATAGAAGCCATACTCGCGCGCATCAAACTGACTCCAGCTTGTTTTCGGCATTTCTTCTGTAAACCGAATTTTTACAATAGACTTTGCGCTTTTAAAGCCATATTTCCATGGAACTACGATGCGGACTGGTGCACCGTTTTGCTTTGGTAGCACCTCACCATACAAGCCAAGAGTCAGTAGTGTTAAGGGATTCATCGCCTCATCCATACGCAAGCCTTCGCGATAAGGCCAATCAATAATATTGCTCTTAAGTCCTGGCATTTGTTTGCGGTCGGCCAGAGTGATAAATTCCACATACTTTGCAGAACCTAGGGGCTCTACTTTATTAATGAGTTTTGATAATGAGTAGCCATCCCAAGGGATCACCATTGACCAACCCTCAACGCAGCGCATGCGATAGATACGCTCCTCAATTGGCGCCAGTTTTAATAGCGCATCAATATCGAGAGTGACGGGCTTTTTCACTAAGCCCTCAATAGAAATAGTCCATGGTCGAGTTTGTAAGGTATGAGCATATTGAGCTGGGTCAGCTTTATCAGTTCCAAACTCATAGAAGTTGTTATAGCCCGTTACATACTTATAGGGAGTTAATTCATCCTTGGCTGCATAAGCCTGATTGAGCACTGCGCTCAGTTTGTCCGGATTGGAAGCCAAGGCCTCTCTTGAAAACCAAGGAGCTAGCGCCATACCGAAGCTGCCTGCAGCCGCGGCCTTGATGAGATTGCGGCGATTCTCAAAAACAGCTTGAGGAGTGATATCACTCGGAAGAATTGTATTATCAATAAAGCGCATGGGATACCCCAGTCAATGTAATTAGCTTATTTTGCTACTGATGGCAATTTATTGCTCGATACCTAATCTTATTGAGTCGCCCGCATCTTATTGATTAGTTCCAGGCTATGTTTATCCATTCCACCAACTACCTCAGCTAAAGCTGGATAATCTTTAATTAAGGTATCGCCTCCATAAAACCGTAGTAACCAGGTCGGGAAGCTACGCGATGAAATTTCTCGAATCTCTAAAAGCTCAATCCGGTGATGACGCTTATCCTCTTGAATCCGCTTCCATACCTTCATTATATTTTGGCGCTCACCCTCAATCACTTGGCCAAACTGCTGATTGTCATACAGCAAGATTCCAGTAACTCCATGCTTTTGATTAAAGGCTCTAGCAGACTCTAATAAGCGCATCAAACCCAAAAAAGACATGTCTGAAACTGACTCACTTAAGTAGGTGAGTTCAATAAGGTCTTGTGGTTTTGGCATAGATATTTCAATACTAAGCTTTCAATAAAAAGGCAAACTCGCAAGTTTGCCTTTTTATCGCTTGGCTTTATAGTCCTTATCTGCTGATTAAGTTCTGGCTGCCTTCAAAGCGGCATTGAAAGTGGCGCTTGGGCGCATTACTGCCTTGCACTTTTCTGGGTCAACTGCAAAGTAACCGCCGATATCTACTGGCTTACCTTGAACTGCCTGGAACTCACTCACAATCTTCTGTTCGCTTGCCTGCAAAGATTTAGCTAAGGGTGCGAAGTAAGCTTGCAATTCTTTGTCTTCAGTCTGCGCTGCTAATGCCTCTGCCCAATACATCGCCAAATAGAACTGGCTGCCACGATTATCCAACTCACCAGTACGTGGAGAGGGTGACTTATTGTTATCTAACAATTTGCCAGTTGCCTCATCCAAGGTGCGAGCTAAGATTTTCACCTTAGGATTGCCCGTCTTGTCGCTGATATCTTCTAGAGATACCGCTAAAGCCAAAAACTCGCCCAGTGAATCCCAACGCAAGTGGTTCTCTTCAACCAACTGTTGTACGTGCTTAGGAGCAGAACCACCGGCGCCTGTTTCAAAGAGGCCGCCACCTGCCATTAAAGGCACGATAGATAACATCTTTGCGCTAGTGCCTAACTCCATAATTGGGAACAAGTCGGTGAGGTAATCACGCAAGATGTTGCCGGTGACAGAGATGGTGTCTTTGCCACGAATCACGCGCTCAAGGGTATAACGCATTGCACGTGTCTGGGACATGATCTGAATATCCACGCCTTTGAGATCGTAGTCTTTCAGATAGGTATTGACCTTCTTAATGAGCTCAGCTTCGTGTGGACGGTACTCGTCCAACCAGAATACTGCTGGAGTATTGGAGAGGCGAGCACGATTCACTGCCAACTTCACCCAGTCACGAATTGGTTCATCTTTAACTTGGCACATGCGCCAGATATCGCCCTCTTCTACATGCTGCTCAAGCAATACAGTTCCGTCATCAGCAACAATACGAGCCACACCAGCCTCAGGGATTTCAAAAGTCTTATCGTGTGAACCGTACTCTTCGGCCTGTTGGGCCATTAAGCCAACGTTAGGCACAGTACCCATTGTTGTTGGATCAAAGTTACCGTGGGTCTTACAGAAATTAATGATTTCTTGATAGATACGCGCAAAGGTGCTTTCTGGAATCACCGCCTTGGTATCGTGCAAGCGCCCATCAGCACCCCACATCTTGCCACCAGCACGAATCATGGCTGGCATGGAAGCGTCAACGATCACATCACTTGGGGAATGTAGGTTGGTAATGCCTTTAGCAGAGTCCACCATTGCCAATGCTGGGCGGTGCTCATGACAAGCATGCACATCGTGGATGATTTCTTCACGCTTGGACTCTGGTAGCGATTTAATCTTGTCATAAAGGCTACTCATACCATTATTGACATTGACGCCTAATTCTTCAAACAACTTACCGTGCTTAGCAAAAGCATCTTTATAGAAAATCTTTACAGCATGACCAAAGACGATTGGATGCGAGATCTTCATCATGGTTGCCTTCACGTGCAAGGACAACATCATGCCAGTCTTATAAGCATCTTCGATTTCTTTTTCATAGAACTCGCACAAGGCTTTCTTGCTCATGTACATACTGTCGATAATCTCGCCAGCTAGCAAAGAGACTTTTGGCTTGAGCACAATAGTCTTGCCACTCTTGGTCACCAGGTCCATCTTCACATCGCAGGCTTTGGTCATGGTCATTGACTTTTCGCCAGCGTAGAAGTCGCCACCGTGCATATGGGATACGTGAGTTCGGGATGCTTGGCTCCACTCACCCATCGAATGCGGATGTTTACGAGCAAACTGTTTCACCGCATTTGGTGCGCGACGATCAGAGTTACCTTCACGTAAGACGGGATTTACGGCACTACCTAAGCATTTAGAGTAACGAGCGCGAATGGCTTTTTCTTCATCATTCTTAGGATCATCTGGGAAATTCGGGATTTTGTAGCCCTTGCCTTGCAACTCTTTAATTGCTGCAAGCAACTGAGGTACGGAAGCACTAATATTTGGCAACTTAATGATGTTGGTATCAGGCATTAAAGTCATTTTGCCGAGTGCAGCCAAGTTATCAGGCACTTTTTGTTCAGCCGTTAAGCAATCAGAAAACTCAGCCAAGATACGGGCAGCAACAGAAATGTCGCTCTTTACAATCTCAACGCCAACAGGCGCTGTAAAAGTGCGGATGATTGGCAGAAATGCACAAGTCGCCAAAAGTGGCGCTTCATCTGTCAGTGTGTAAATAATCTTTGATTTCTCTGAAGCCATTAACGTTTCCTCAATTTTGAAAAATTTACAGGGCTAGGTTTTTACCCAACCAGTCTCACATCCGCATTTTGCAAGCCGCTTTTAGCGCGCCCATTGCCAACGAGGGGAGCTCTCTATTTTAAATCATCGGGGTTGGCAAAATTGCTGGATTTATAGCCTAAACCCACCAATACCGCCCTATTTAAGGGAATCCACCAAGACAACCAAAGGTCTGAATTCGCCGTAAACTCCATCTCATGCCCAACAAGCACCCTTTACTCAATAAAAATCTGGTGCTGCTCATTATTTGCCAAGGCCTATTCCTGACTAATAACGTCACCTTTATCGCCATTAATGGTTTGGTTGGCCTCAGTCTGGCGCCTGCTAGCTGGATGGCCACCTTGCCGGTCATGGGCTATGTAGTGGGTGCTGCGTTCTCCACTTCCATTGTTGCGAAATCTCAGAATTACTTTGGCAGAAAGATTTCTTTTCAACTGGGGCTACTAGTAGCTATGCTCTCCGCCCTCTTATGCGCCTATGCGGCCCTGAGTCAGAATTTTTGGCTCTTGGTAACAGGTACTTTTATTGCCGGCTACTACAGCGCTAATGGTCAGCTCTATCGTTTCGCCGCTGCTGAGCTCACCGAAACTAGCCAGCGCGATAAAGCCGTCTCCTGGGTTTTGGCAGGCGGCATTCTGGGTGCAGTCATAGGCCCCAACCTTGCATCCTGGACACGCGATTTATTCGATACCGCCTTTTTGGGGGCCTATCTCACTCTATCGATTGCCGCCTGTATTGGTATCTTTGTGATGCAGTTCATTCACTTTCCTGAAGAATTTAAAACCCAGCATGCACTTTCAGATGGACGCGCGCTCAAGAGCATTCTCCAGCAGCCGGTCTTTATGGTTGCCATGATTGGCGCTGCCCTTGGTTATGGTGTGATGAATTTACTCATGGCAGCAACCCCACTTGCAATGCAAATGTGTGGGCTCCCTTTTTCAGATACAGCCCTTGTTCTGGAATGGCATGTCATTGGCATGTTCGCACCAGGATTTTTTACTGGCTCCCTCATCCAACGCTTTGGCGCCATCAAGATTATGGGTGTTGGAGTGGCCCTCAATTTGATTTGTATCTTGATTGCATTGAGTGGTGCAGATCTACATCAATTCTTCATTGCACTTTTCTTACTGGGCGTTGGTTGGAACTTTTTATTTACTGGCTCCACCTCTTTGGCGATGACTGCCTACAAACCCAATGAGCGAGATAAAGCTCAAGCAGCCATTAACTTCTTTGTCTTCGGGACGATGGCATTTACCTCATTTGGATCTGGTGCCCTAATTACCTCACAAGGCTGGAATATCCTCAACCTGGGATCACTCTTTCCTGTTTTTGTAACTGCAGCAGCACTACTCTGGCTAGCTAGCAAAAATCGGAAACTGAAAAATACTTAGAGCCTTAAGAAGCTTTTGCGAGCGGCAGGTTAAATAAGAGATTTTGGGGCTTTAGCTTAAGTTGCTGCTGCTCGTTCATAGCAATTGCCATATAGACTGGCTTACCTGCCTGAGCTTTAGCTACAGCAGCCTCATCAATAAAGTCTAGACGAAATAGGCAGATTACTTTCTCAAGCTCATCAGCCTCAACAGCCTCCTTGTTGTAAAGCTTATTTAGTATCTCTGTTGCCGCAGCATCTAGACCCACATGCCATGACCACTTGGGATCGCTGATTTGCTGCATTGGAGTAATGCGCACTTTAGCCCCCAGAAAATGCTCAATCCATTTTTCTAGAACACGGCAAAAGTGATTGATAGGCTCATGTCCGAAGTTCAGCTGTACTGCAAAGTCAAAATCGGTATTTCGGGTCCAGTACTCGGCGGAGTTTTCTTCATACAAGACATCCAAGTCTGCCGACCGCATCGTCATCGATTTACCTTTTAATAAATCCATGATGTTGCCGGTATCACCTGCTTGGGCATTGCGAGAGACTGTCTCCTCATCTGCGCCCATCACAATGGAATCTTCCAGCACTGTAATCTTTTGGGTCCTAAAGAACAGCTCGCCCATGCGCGCTTCCAAAGGATGAACTTCATCTCCCAAAATATGTCGCACGAAGATCTGCGCCAGTTGCGCTACAAATAAGGGAGGAACGTCAACGCCCTCACCCCTAAACAAGCTCATATAAAAACTCTCTAAAGAGCTTGCTGCTAATAGACGAGCTCGATACCGCAACCAGACCCGATAGTTTTCTTGAATATCCTCATCGGCCATAGTGGCAATTTCAGTATCGGCAATCTCGCTTCGGGGGTTTTCCATCAAGCGCTGGTGCAAGGCTTTCTCAATAGCGCAGGACTCCGGAACCAAGCTAAGCTCAGGTCGGAGCAAGTAGGTACGTAAAAAGTCATCCGTGACTAATAGCTGCCGGTCTGGGCTATGCAAAAGGGTGTTGTATGCGGAATTGGGCCAATAATTTGTCATGTCATAGAGCCAAATGCGGCTCGTCATCAGAATCAATAAAGCTCAGAATATACTAGCCAATCAATTTGTGTGAAATAGGAAAAACATTATGAGTGAACTCAAAAAAATCGATACCGTTGTGGGCGATGGCAAAGAAGCGGTAGCTGGCAATCACGTTGACGTACATTACACAGGCTGGCTCTATGACGAGAATGCTGCTGATCATAAGGGTCAGAAGTTTGATAGCTCATTAGATCGCGGCCAACTGTTTAGCTTTCCCCTGGGTGCCGGTCATGTCATCAAAGGCTGGGATGAAGGCGTTGCCGGCATGAAAATCGGTGGTAAACGTACGCTCATCATTCCTTCGGATATGGGCTATGGTCCTCGCGGTGCGGGTGGTGTTATTCCACCAAATGCAACTTTAGTATTTGATGTTGAATTGCATGGTGTTAACTAAGCACCATTAGATTCGTCTTGATGGAATGCAAAAGACCACCCTAGGGTGGTCTTTTTATTTATGCTGCTATGTATATGCCACTCAAATTAAGAGCGCACATTCTTGCCGTTTGAGGTCAAACGATTTGTAGGGCGGGTTTGGCACAGGCTGATGATGCGATTTCTTTCAGCCATGACTTTGTCGGCATAACCGCCATCATGTTCAGCATTTGCGGCACCAACGTAGTACTTCAAACCATTACGCAATGAGCCTGCGGTGGCGATGAGGTATTTCAGAATATAGGCGCCGATACGAATATTGACTTCAGGCTTCACTGCTTCAGTAGTACCACCATACAAAGCATACTTATCCTTGTGTACTGAAGTCATCACCTGCATCAGACCTTCAGCACCAGCATGACTCTTGGTGTTTGGGTTGAAGTTTGACTCCACGGAAATCACAGCTAATAGAAGCACTGGATCAATATTGACTTCTTTAGCAATCAAAATCGTTTTCGATACATACTCTTCAATTTTGGCGCGATCGAGTTTGTATTTCTGCTCAAAGAAATCTGCAACTAGTCGTTGATTCTGAATTGAACTCATCAAATGACTATCCAGAGCCTGTGGATCAATCTTGGAGGTCGGAATACGGTCAGACAAATGAGAAATCGATTTCACCTGCACCTGCGCAACTGAAGGCATTAACAATGCAACGGTCTGCTGCTTAGCACTATTGAAGCCAGTGGAGTGAGAATGACCTTTGTTATAAATCACCGAAGCGATTTCAGAATCTGCCATCTGGGTCGAACTGTCATTTGCAGTCTTATATTGCTCGAGCATGCCAAAGCCATTGCTCCAAACAATATGGCGGGCTTCGTCTGGGACTAAGATGCGGGCTAAATCAAAAGCGCCGGCATTGGTGCCGTTGCCAGAAAGCCAAAGTCCTACGACCATGAATACACTAACAACCAGGATGCCATTGATCACCCGGTAAACCGGGTTCATGGCATGGGTCAGCAGATCTTTAGCGGCCAGGATTACTGACGGCTGATCTTGCATCTCACTTAAATTATTCGTTAAACATTTACTCATTTATTTGTTTGCGTCACCCAAAAACCTAACTACCAATTTATGTTGCAACGCAATATCTAAAAAACATGGGTCATCCTAAAAAGGTTCTTATATCAAGTCAAGAATAAGAAAGATGATTTCAATAACTTTTTGATCTCAAAATACGGGATCTCCCTTAGATACTTTCCAATATCAATATTTAATTTATTGAAATCAACCACTTATAAAAGTTAGGGAGTACTAATTTCATACTATAAAAAAATGGCTAAATTTGGACTTTTTACGATTTGGGATAAAAAAATGGTCTCAAAAACCATACATCTAGTGTTTTAGACTGCCTCAGTTTCTACCGGTAGTAGCCACACCCAATCACACCCAACTATTGCAAGGCATTATTTTTAAAGCATTTCTGCTTCATTACGGTTGGGCAAAGGCACGCTGAACTCTCGCCTCGAGTCAAATTCCTATTAGCTCCATGGCTAGCTCCATTGAAAAATTGGCAGGGGTGTTTTGCTAGCACCCCCTACACTTACATCCTATGAAATCTCTTCGCCAGTTTCTTGTCCTAGCAGTCCTGCTTGGCCTTCTAAACCCACTGAGCGCCTTTGCCTTATTTGAGGATTGCAAGGATCTATTCCCAGGGCGGAAGATTCCGAGCACCCAACAGGTAGGGCGTGACCTCTGCTTTGATAGCTTTGCGATCTATTACTCACCCTCAGATAAGAAGCCTATCTATACCGTGGAGAAGTTGAGTCGAGAGCAGTTATTGGCCCCTCACCCCAAAAGAAGTAACCAGTTCTACGAGGAAGCCAGACTGCCATTGGCTGAGCGCTCGCTACTTTCAGACTACCGTGGGAGCGGTTATGACCGAGGTCACAACGCCCCAGCTGGAGACATGACGAATGAGCGGTCAATGGCCCAGTCATTCTCATTGGCAAACATGATGCCCCAGGCCAGACAAAACAATCAAGGCATTTGGGCCAAGAATGTGGAAGAGCCGACCAGACTTTACGTCAAAAGAGCAGCTGGCGATATTTATGTCTACACCGGATCCACTGGAAATAACGGCAGTATCGGTAGCGGTCGCGTCACCATTCCAAGTCATTTATACAAACTGGTTTACGACCCAAGCAAAAATTTAGTCTGGGCTTATTGGATTGAGAATACCAACGAGGCCACTATGACTCCGCCAATCTCTTATCAAGACTTGGTTCAAAAAACCGGGATTGATTTTCAGCTAGCGCTCAATACGGGGACGACTAAAGCTCAAGCAGTAACGCTGGCGCCTAATTCAAATAAAGCCATAATGGGTGGGTGGTACCCGGTCTTTTTTGATGATTACTCGTCAACCAAGATAGATCAACTCATCAATCACATTAAAGAAGGTCGTGTAGCGAGTATTGAGATTCAATACGACCGCAATAGTGACCTAGCTAAAAAAATTGTTGCTCAAATTGGATCACAAACATCGATTACGCCCGTCTTAGTTCACAGTAGCCCACCAGATTCAGCTACTGTGACTTATGAGCGCAACCGAGTCACTGCAATTATCAGATCAAAGTAGTTAAGGCCTAGTATTCAAAACATGAGCCCTCTGAATGGGGGCCAAAAGTCCACGCAAGCCATTGTGATCGAGCGTGTGCATCAACTCTAGCAGCTGCCCCAGTTCCCCTTTGGGAAATCCCTCTCTTGCAAACCAGGCTAAATAATTTCCTGGCAAGTCTGCGAGTGCGCGCCCAGCATGTTTGCCGTAAGGCATTTTCATTAAGACGAGTTTCTCGAGAGCTTCTGCATTCATTGAAGTGAAATCTTACAAGCAATACAGAAAAGCCTGATAAGAAAAGCCATTTATCGGAAGCTGGTCATTTTTTCTATTTGAGAATCATTCTCATTTGATGCTATATTGAGAATTATTCTCATTTAGATTTTTTCAACCACCTACCTGATACGACTATGAAAATAACCATCAAAAGACTGATTGCCTTTAGCTTCATCATTGCAAGCGCCCTTCATTTCTCCTTTGCCAATGCCGGCGAAGGAGTATTCGGCTGGATCTACACCCTAGACCTTCAACCCAAAGGGAAGTTGGAGTTTGAACAACGCCTACAACTCAATCAACAACAGGCCGCTGGAACCTATGAGGCATGGACTGCTAGATCAGAATTGGAATATGGCTTAACAAATGATTTGCAAATTGCGGGTTATATCAATTCTTACTACACCAATGCAAATCAAAACTACACCAATCCTGAAGCATGCGGCGATGAGCCAAGCTGTACTGGCGGCTATGCAGTGCCATCCTCGCATGATCCTGCTACAGCATATAGAAAGAGTGGTATTGAAGGGGTCTCACTGGAAGCTATTTATCGACTCACCAATCCAGTAACTTCTCCTGTTGGAGTAGGATTTTATTTGGAGCCTACCTGGGGTAAAAATAAAGATGAGCTAGCAGCTCGACTCTTATTACAGTCTAACTTCCTAGATGATCGTTTAATACTTGCCGGCAATGTTGTAGTAGCAAATGAGCGCTTGAAATTTATTGAGAATGGCAATGTCCCCGAATCAATGCTCGATTTTTTAGTGGGGGCCAGCTATCGGTTTGCTCCTAAGTGGTCTGCAGGCATAGAGGCACGCTTTCATAACGATTATTCAGAACTCAATCTACGCAACCAAGTACAACGCGCCACCTTTGTGGGGCCCAACGTGCACTACGCCTCCAAAGGCTGGTGGGTAACTGGTGCCTGGCGCTATCAACTGGCTGGCGGTAACTGTATGGGTGGCGGTGAAGCTGAATGTTCCAACGCCCGGGTATGGGATAGCCACACCGTTAATGAATTCATTCTCAAAGTTGGTTTTCCACTGAACTAAAGATAAAGACATTCAATGAACTGGAAACCCAACCCTTTTGCGATTGTTGGCTTAGCAATGGTGAGTGTCCCCATTATTGCTCAGGCAAAGATTTATGTGACAGTAGATCAAGTACAGAAAATTCTATTCCCTAATAAGCAGCTCACAAAAACACCCATCATCATTACCGATGATCTCCAAGAGAGGATGCGGGCAGCCTCTAGTATTCGCCACCCCTTTCAAGGGGACCGAGTCTGGAAAGCATCTGATGGTAGCTGGCTCATTGTTGATGAAGTTGTTGGTAAACACGAAATGATTACCTATGCCGTGGGGATCTCTCCCAATGGCAGTATTTTAGGTATTGAGATTTTGGAATACGTTGAATCTTATGGCTACGAGGTAGCAGAAGCTCAGTGGCGCAAACAATTTGTTGGTAAGTCGGCGAAGGATCCTATCAAACTCAATCAAGATATCCAGAATATTGGTGGCGCGACCCTTTCTTGCAAACATATTACCGATGGAGTGAAGCGAGTAGCAGTCTTGTATGACTTAGCTTTAAAGGCTAAATGACCATCCGCTGCCAAGCCCTTTTGGGAACATTTGTAGAAATCACTATCGATCAAGAAAGTGATGGAGCAATCACTAAAGCATTTACTACAGTAGGGCAAGTTCAACACTTGATGAGTTTTTATGATCCCTTAAGTGAGCTCAATCAAATTAATCGCTGGGCCCATCAAGTATCCCTGGTAGTTCACCCATGGACTGCTGAAATCATCAAGATTGCCCAAGAGATATATCAGCAATCAAATGGCTTATTTAATTGCGGCATTGGGCATCGACTTGTTGCTGCTGGCTTATTGCCTCGCCATCTTGATCTATCCCAATATGAGCTAGGCGGCATAGAAGATATTCACTTTATAGACCCGCAAACTTTAAGAGCCTCTAAGCCCGTATGCCTAGATCTCGGAGGAATTGCCAAAGGGTTTGCAGTCGATAAGGCTGTTGAGAGTTTGCTGGCAAGCGGCATTCAATCGGGTTGCGTGAATGCGGGAGGTGATTTGCGAGTATTTGGAACGGCAAGACCAGTGCAAATTCGAAATCCAAGCCGCCCAAACCAGTTGATCGATGTTGGCTCTCTACAAAATGGGGCTATCGCTACAAGTGGCTTGTACTTTTCCAATCGCGATCAAGAACAAAGCCACATCATCAACCCTTTTGCAAAAGATGAATCTGAGGCACATCTCCATTTTTCAGGATCGTATTCCGTCTTAGCGAATGAATGTGTTTATGCAGACGCGCTTACCAAGGTACTTGCACTCTCAAACCTGCGAGATCATACTTGCTTTACCCACTTCTCAGCCAAGACCATCAAGATTGCCGCATGAGTCGTTTAGGAAAAATGCCTAGCTGGCAAAGGTCATTTGTCATTATCAGCATGCTTGCCTGCTCAATGAGTGGGAGCCTATATTTACTTGGCCATGAGTTTCAGGTTCAAAGATCAGCTTTAGGAAAGCACCATATTCTGGCTTTGCATGGAGTCTTTGCGATGATCGCAACTCTCGCCCTAGGATCGGTGCTGCCCTTTCACTTAAAGGCTGGTCTTAAATCTAAAAAGAAATGGTTAAGTGGTTTTAGCCAATTGAGCCTCTTGCTAGCCCTACTCACTACTGGGGCTTTACTCTATTACGGACCTGCAGAAATTCGAGATGCTGTTATTAGTACCCACTGGATCTTGGGACTGCTGTTCTTTACTATTTTTTTAATTCATTCAATCTTGCGATTAGAAATAAGAGGTATCAAAAAGGGGATGTACTTGGCACCCCCTCTAGATAAATCTTGATTCAGTTTAATTACTTACAGCAAGAGCCCTTATCAGCAGATACTCCGCATGAATTTATTCCAAGCAAAGGATAGGCTGGGCAAAAACGAAATAATCCAGTTGCTAATGGAATCACACCCAACCAGCCCCACCATCCAACTACATTACTCGCTGCAAGTGCCACTAACAATGCGCCAACTGCGATTCTTAAGATACGATCAATACCACCGACGTTGCATTTCATGGTGAATCCCTTCTTTTAATAAAACGTTAACTCAATTTTGATTACCGCTTCACTTTGATGCAGTCATTATTTTTTGCAATAGTGCTTATATAGCAATCCCATCACCGCAACAACTACCTGGCTAGCAAGCGAGTAGTAGATTTGCTTGCCATCCCTTCGGGTCTTTACTAGCTTTTCGTTTCGTAAAACGGTTAATTGCTGTGAGAGTGTCGGTTGATGAAGATCTAAGGCAGCTTCAAGCTCGCCAACGCATTTTTCACCCTGACCAATTTCACATAAGAGCATCATGCGATCTCGGTTAGAAAGTACTTTCATGAGCTTGCAAGCATCTTCTGCAGAAGATTGCATTTTCTTAAGCTCAGATTTTGAAATCGGCATATTCATATCAGAGAGTATTGAGTGGAATTTTGAGATAGGACTTACCATTCGCCTCTGGCTCAGGAAAGTGACCAGCACGAATATTGACCTGAATCGATGGCAAGATGAGTTGAGGCACCTCTAAAGTAGCATCCCGCTTACTACGCATTTGTACAAATGCATCTTCAGTAATGCCATCATGGACGTGAATATTGCTTTGCTTCTCTGCGCCTACAGTACTGAGATGGGCCACTGGTCGATCACTTGGAGGGTAATCGTGACACATGTACAGCTTAGTTTCATTAGGATAGGCTAAGATTTTCTGGATGGATTGATACAGGGCTTTAGCATCTCCTCCCGGGAAATCACAGCGTGCCGTACCAACATCAGGCATGAACAATGTATCTCCTACAAATAAGGCATCTCCAATTTCATAAGCCATACAGGCTGGGGTATGACCTGGAACGTACATTGCCTTTAAGGATAAATTACCAAAAGTAAGTGATTCATCATCCTTGAGTAGATGATCGAATTGAGAACCATCAATTGGAAATTGCTCATCTAAGTTGAAGATACCTTTAAAAACTTGTTGCACATTGGTAATGTGATCACCAATGACAATTTTGCCACCAAGCTTACCTTGCAAATACGGGGCAGCAGTGAGATGGTCTGCATGGGCATGGGTTTCTAATATCCAAGCAAGTTGTAGCTTATGCTCAACAATGAATTGGATTACCTCATCTGCAGATTTAGTAGTGGTTCGACCTGACTTAGATTCATAGTTCAAAACAGAATCAATCACTACACAAGCACTTCCCTCACCCGCATAGACCACGTAGGTGAATGTCCAGGTTTCTGGATCGAAGAAAGCTTTAATGTCAGTATGCACTTTTGAGTTCACAATAGTCTTTCTATGATTGATCTTGGTAATTAATATATATATTTATATATTATCTTAATATAAAATAAATTGCAATGGATTACTCAATACTGATCGGCCCCGCCTTAGGCATCCTTGTAGGCCTCCTCATGGGCCTTACTGGCGCTGGTGGAGGTATTTTGTCTGTCCCATTGCTCGTCTTTGCCCTGCATCTATCAGTAGCAGAGGCAGCTCCGATTGCTTTATCTGCTATTGCGCTTGCCGCCGGTGTTGGTGCGCTATTAGGGCTGAAAAATAAAATCTTGAGATACAAAGCCGCTGGATTTATGGCGATCTTTGGATTACTACTATCCCCAATAGGTCTTTGGTTAGCGCAACGCGTACCTAATGGACCATTATTGATTTTATTTAGTTTCACGCTCTTCTATTCATCAACCAATCTCTACAAACAAGCCAGCAGAGAATTATTGGGTATCACTGACTCAGCGAGTAAACCACCACCATGTTTGCTAGATCCATCAATTGGTAAGTTGGCTTGGAATATTCCTTGCGCAAGAGCGCTGATGCTTTCTGGTGGAGTGGCAGGATTTTTATCTGGGCTTCTGGGTGTTGGTGGTGGCTTTGTAATTGTTCCTGCGCTGAAGCGCTATACCGATCTACCAGTTCAATCGATTGTGGCTACTTCATTAGGCGTGCTTGCGGTCATTTCAGCTGGTGGCGCCGTGTTTTCTGCCGCTTCTGGAAACTTGGATTTACTGCTTGCAGCTCCCTTCTCTTTAGGGGCTTTATTAGGTCTTTTGATTGGAATGGCGTTTGGTAAAAAAATCAGTGGTCCGCGCCTACAGCAAATTTTTTCGATTCTTACTTTTGCAGTGGCATTTAGCCTCATGGCCAAAGGCATCAAAAGTTATTACTAGGCAATGAAAATATTGATTATTTTCTAAAGAACTTTTCTAGATTCGGCCAAAATAAGTTCACGATCAGTCCAGTAATCACTAGGCCAGCAGCCAAAATTTTCCACAAAGGGAGCGGTTCGCTTAAAAAATAGACTGAAGCACCCATCCCAAATATCGGCACCAATAATGGAGCTGGTGCCACTACTGCAGCAGGATGCTTTGAGAGCAGCCAAGCCCAAGCAGCGTAACCAAAGACAGTGTTACCCCATGATTGCCAAAACACGCCAGCCCATGCACTCATTGGCGCAGAACTGATTGAAGTACTCATCTGCTCCCATCCACCTTCAAAAATCCAAGAGATCAGAAAGAGTGGTGGCAGCGAAAACACACTTGCCCAGACAACATAAGCAAGCATATTAATAGAGCCAGCACGCCGACTCACCGTATTGCCCATTCCCCAAGCTAGACCTGCAAGAACCACTAAAGCCAATCCCAAAAATGTTGTGTTTGCATCCGTATGGAGCGCAATAATTGCGAGGCCGGTCATTGATACCGAGACAGCAACTGCTTGATAAAGCTTCAAACGCTCTTTTGCAAAGAACATTGCAAATCCAATGGTAAAAAATACCTGTGTCTGCACTACCAAAGAGGCTAAGCCTGGAGAAATTCGCCCATCAATCGCAAAAAATAAGATACCGAATTGCCCAACCCCAATGGCAACACCATATGCACACATATTGGCCCAAGAGACCTTAGGTCTGGGTATAAAAAATGCCAAGGGTAAAAATGCAAAGGTATAACGTAGCGCTGCAAATAGGAATGGTGGAAAGGCATCTAAAGAAAGTTTGATCACCACAAAGTTTGTTCCCCACACCGCCACAATAGCTAAAGCTAGCAGAAGATGACTTAAGGGAAGCTGATTGCTTTTAGGACTATTCAATAGTGAGTAACTCCGCAACACGCTCTGCAATCATCATCGTTGGAGCAGCGGTGTTACCTGAAGTGATGGTGGGCATAGCAGAGGCATCAACTACTCGTAGGTGCTGAATACCTCTGACGCGTAATTGAGAATCTAGTACTGCCATCGGATCATCTACACGTCCCATCTTACAGGTGCCAACTGGATGAAAAATAGTGGTGCCGATATCACCAGCAGCTTTAACCAACTCCGCTTCAGTTTGGTACTGTGCACCCGGCTTGTATTCTTCTGGTGAATAAGGCTGAAGGGCTGGGCTTTGCACAATCTTGCGTGTTAAGCGTAACGATTCAGCCGCAATCTGGCGATCTTCCTCGGTTGATAAATAATTTGGGCAAATCACTGGTGGCGCTTCAGGATCCAGAGAATTGATATGCACACTGCCACGAGATGTAGGTCTCAGATTGCAAACACTAGCTGTAAAGGCATTAAATGAATGCAAATCTTCGCCAAACTTCTCTAATGAGAGTGGTTGCACGTGATATTCCACATTAGCACTCTTTTGCGTTGGAGAACTATAAGCAAAAGCACCCAATTGGGATGGTGCCATCGACATCGGGCCAGAGCGCCTCAAGAGATATTCCAAACCAATCATCAACTTACCAAACCAAGAGTTGGCCTTGGTGTTGAGAGTCTTAATGCCATTGACTTTATAAATCATGCGCAGTTGTAGGTGGTCTTGTAGATTTTGACCAACACCAGGCAAATCAGCCATCACCAGAATGCCTAATGCAGAAAGATGTGCAGCATCACCAATACCGGATCGCTCTAATATTTGTACGCTGCCAATAGAGCCTGCACTCAGTAAAACTTCGCCGCCAGACTCAATTGTGCACAGGGCTTGGTGAAGAACCCCATCTTTGCGATACTCGACTCCAAAGCAACTCTTGGTAGTTGGATCAATCTTGAGCTTAGTAACCATTGCTTCAGTAATCACTGTCAAATTGCTACGCTTGGCCGCCTCTTTTAAAAAAGCCTTGGCAGTGTTTAATCGCAAACCAGAGCGCTGACTGACATCAAAGTAGCCTACGCCAAAGTTATCGCCTCGATTAAAGTCATCCGATGATGGAATGCCTGCCTCTACAGCCGCCTCTCTAAACTTATCCATGATGGGCCAGCGTAGGCGTTGCTTAGATACGGTCCATTCACCACCTTTGCCATGCCAATCATTAGCAGCACTATGGTAATCCTCAAACTTTTTGTAACGGGCTAGAGCATTTTGCCAAGACCAATCATCATCGCCAGTAGCCTCCACCCAAGCGTCGTAGTCACCGACTTGGCCACGCATATAAATCATGCCGTTAATGGAAGAGCATCCACCCAGAACTCTGCCGCGAGGGTAGATTAATGAGCGGCCATTGAGGCCTTTTTCAGTAGCGGTCTTAAAACGCCAATCTGCTCTCGGGTTATCAATGCAATACAGATAACCCACCGGAATATGAATCCAGATGTAGTTATCACTCTTACCCGCTTCAATGAGTAAAACCTTCTTCTTGGGGTTCTCGGTCAAACGTTTGGCCAACATACAGCCAGCGCTGCCTGCCCCAATAATGATGTAGTCGTAGGTATTTGCTTGAGTCATATGCTTGAGCACCTATTATTTACCAAACCCAGAATCCTGACATCTAATTAGGATAGTCCAATACCCGTCTAAAATGGTTGTATGCACATTAATGAGAAGAATCGCACACCCAAGCTAGTCGAGGCTGATGAAGGCCCTAGCAAGTCTGAACTTAAGCGCCAAATGACTGAGCGCCAGAAATTGGCAGAAGTTTTGGCAGCCTTAAGTAGCGATGCTCTCAAAACCATCCCCTTAGATGAAGCAATCAAAGTAGCAATTGCAGAAACGAATAAAATCAAAAGCTTTGAGGCGATTCGTCGCCATAAGCAATATCTTGGCAAACTCATGCGCTTTTTGGATGCAGAAGAGCTTGACGCTATTCAGAAACGTTTAGATGCTATTCAGGGTGTTAGTAAAGCAGAAACTGCCAAGCTCCATTTTTTGGAAAGCTATCGCGATCGCTTAATTGCCAATGATGAAGCTTTCACCAAAATGATTGATCAATATCCCGATATGGATATTCAGAATATGCGTACGCTGATTCGGAATGCCCGTAGAGAAAAAGAGCAAAATAAGCCGCCTAAAGCTTATCGCGAGATCTTCCGGGTCTTAAAAGATATGGGGCTCTAGGTAAATAATCTAGACCTAGATTTTCAGGCGCATTGTAGGTAGCTCAACAGCACGATATAGATAATTTGCAGCGACAGTACTGCAGATCACTACCCCCAACATCAAGACAAGCGCTAGGATCCCGCTTTCATGCATGTACATGCCTGTTGCAATGTACAGGGTATTGGCGAGCAAGATCAATGCAAAGTGAATGAGAAACGCACAATAAGAACGCTGACTTCCCCAAGCAATTATTTCTAGCATTTTGCTATCTGCAGTTGGATATGATTTGTTTCCCCAAAATAGTAATGCTATTGCAACGAACCAGGCTAAATAGTTTCTGAGCCAAATTTCTTGAAAGGAGGAAACGATAATGATGAGTCCGATGAGGAATAGCGCGATTTTGGCTAGGCGATTCACGCCCTGATTATCAAAGCACTTAGCTAGGTAGGCCAAGACCCCTAAGCTGTAAGAGCCAATGAAATAGATAAAGTAGGCCTCATACGTACCAGAGCGATTAAAGAACATAAGTGAACTCACTGCTAGCACGCTAATCACCCAAATGACTGCCTGATATCTTGGAAAGGAAATCAATAAAATAGCCAACACTGAATACAGCTGCCAATCAATCGCGATATACCAAGCACCTGCGGAGATGGAATCCAGCCCTAAGATCCCCTGAATAAAAAAGAGGTGGGCTAAAAATTGTGAAAGTGTTTCGGCTTCACCCACAAATTCATCGCTAATCCAAAAGCGGGCAATATAAGCACAAGCAATCGTCAAGACTAAGGCGGCAGCATAAGGGCCCAATAGGCGCAAATAGCGATTGAGGATGACCTTGAGCAATCCTTGTGCACTAAATTTGACATAAGCGTAGCGAGTTAAAGACTGAGCAGCTAAATAACCCGCCATCACCAAGAATATTTGTACAGCATAGCGACCGTACTCAAAAAGCCAATTCATGATGCCGGGTAGAGCCTGACGAGCATCCTCTGCAATCTGCCCATAACTCGATAAATGGTGAAGAATAATCAGAAGAGCCGCAAAGACCTTTAAAAAATCAATCAGAAGAAATGGTGAGGATTGCTTCAAGTGAATTACTAAGGTTTTTTCTTGCCCATTAAAGAAGCCAGCATCGGGTTTGCCTCAGCTAGCTCTTTTTTAGTTTTGGCTTTAGCTTCAGCAGCCCCAAGCTTGGGAGTCTTGGCAGCATTTTTCATACGCTGAGCAGTAGTTAAGGCTAGGTTCTTATACAGGTCGGTTTTTTTCATTGTCATACAAAATTCTTTCTGTGCTAAGTACCCTTATGACTCGATCACTACAAACTTCTATCAATAGAATCTATGAATTCGCGTACTGTGCGATTAAATGCTGCTGGCTGCTCAATATTGGATAAGTGCGCTGCATCTTGAAGCACTACCATCTTAGAGCCGTCAATGAGTCGATGTAAAACAGTGCCTTGATCGACTGTACAGGCTGGATCATATTGTCCTGAAAGCACTAAAGTCGGGGTTTTGATCTTAAGCAACATCGTGCTTTGTGCCATATCCCTCACCGCACTTCCACAAGCCATATAACCATCAACATTTGTGCCCAAAATCATTTGACGCACTTTTTCAATATCTTTTGGAGCGCGCTCGATAAATGGCGCAGTGAACCATCGCTTGATGGTGCCATCGACTAAACCAGCAATACCTTGAGTTCGAGCAATTTCAAAACGCTCTTCCCATAAACTGCGTGGTGGCATCTCTGAAGCAGAATTGCAAAGCGATAAAGAATGAACTCGCTCTGGATAACGTGCCCCCAATTGCTGGCCAATCATGCCGCCAATGGATAAGCCCATAAAGTGGGCTTTTTCAATTCCGAGCGCATCCAATAATCCAACTGCGTCATCTGCCAGTTGGGCAATCGTATATGGTCCAGGACTTACCCCTGACTGTCCATGCCCTCTTTTGTCATAGCGCAGTACGCGATATCGATCGGCTAGAGCAGGTACGTTCCAATCCCACATGCTGCCATTGGCCATCAGGCTATTTGCCACCAATAAAACGCGGCCATCTTTAGGGCCGTCAAAACGGTAGGCTATATCTATCCCATTTACTTTTGCGGTCTGGACATCCTGCATTTTCGTCATTTGCCTCAATCTTTATTTATCTATTGTGAAGAGCATGTTAGATTATCCAATGAAATAAGTAAAAAATTAAAAAACACTAAGGAGACGAGATGTTCACCTCAATTAAAAAGGGACAGCATGCCCTAAATAGCCTCATTCTTGGCAAGCTCATCATTGCGGCTGGCCTCTGCTTTGGCATTAGCCTGGTGCAGGCCCAAAACTACCCCAATCGGACAGTCAAAATGGTGGTGCCATTAACGACCGGATCAGGCGCTGATATTGCCGGTCGTGTCGTTGCAAAGAATCTTTCAGAAACCTGGAAGCAATCGGTCATTATTGAAAACCGTCCTGGTGCTGGTGGACTCATTGGTACTGGTGTGGTGGTGAACTCCGAACCAGATGGCTATACCCTACTAGTGCAATCTGCCTCTTATGCAGCCAATCCAGCAATTTATAAGAAGCTACCTTATGACCCGCTCAAGAGCTTGGTCGATGTCGCTATTCTTGGGCAAACTCCGTATGTGATGATTACGGCAGCAGATGGTCCTTATCAAACTATTCGAGATTTAGTAATCGCAGCTAAATCCAAACCAGGAGAAATTACCTTTGCCTCTGCTGGCGTTGGTAGCTCAACCCACTTAGCTGCTGAGTACTTCAACCAAATTATGGGCATCAAGCTTATTCATGTGCCTTACAAAGGATCTCCAGAGGCTATTGCTGACACGATGTCTGGTCGCACGGCTTTTTATATGGCGCCACTGGATACAGCCATTGGTCAACTCAAAGGTGGCAAAGTGCGTGCCTTAGGTATCACTAGCAAGACTCGTAATGCGGCAGTTCCTGAGATTGCTAGCATTGCTGAGCAAGGCTACCCCGCTTTTGAAATTGGTCTTTGGTTTGGTGTGTGGGCTCCCGCAGGAACTCCAGCTGCAGTAATTAAAAAGATCAACACCGATATCAACCAATCGATGCAAGATCCCGAAGTCAAAACTGCTTATGAAACTAAAGGCATTAAAGCAACCCCAATGAGCCCTGCTGAATTTGGTAAGTTTGTTCGTGAAGAAATGGCGAAGTATCAAAAAATTGCCAAAGAAGCGAACATCGAACCACAATAAAGAATTGCTTTGACTCAAACCGTTTCAGCACCGCTGTGCCAAGCCCCTGATTCAGAAATCCGATCGCCACAGATTAGATTTCCGGCTGGGGCGGTTGATTGCCACGCACATATATGTGGCCCAGCCAATCAATTTCCGTATTCGCAGGCACGGATCTATACGCCACCCGATGCCACGCTAAATAATTACCAAGATCTACTAGAGATGTTAGGTATTGATCGCGCAGTGCTAGTACAACCGAGTGTATACGGCACAGACAATCGAGCCATGCTCGCAGCACTAAAAGTCCATCCAAAAAAGTTTCGCGGTGTGGCAGTGATTTCTAATGATGTGCATGAAATTAGTGATGAAGAGTTAGAGCGCCTTCATACATCTGGCGTACGCGGCATCCGCTGCAATATTGTGGATGTTGCTGATCAGTCAGCCGGATTGCCCATACAAAATCTAAAAATGCTGGCTGAGCGTATCAAACCTTTTGGCTGGCACTTAGAGCTACTGATGCATGTGAATGAATATCCAAATCTGGCTACAGTTTTTGAAAACTTTCCAGTAGATTTGGTTTTGGGGCATTTTGGTTACTCCCATACCAAACATGGGTTTAAGAATGAGGGGTTTTTGGGGCTTCTAGATCTCCTGAAAAGTAACCGTGCTTGGGTCAAAATGACTGGTCCCTATCGAATTTGTGATGGCGATCTGCCTTATGTCGATATGCGCCCATTTAACGATGCGGTCATTGAGGCAAACCCCCATAGGCTAGTTTGGGGCACCGATTGGCCACATGTGATGGTCAAGCGAAAGATGCCCCATGATGCTGATCTGTGTGACCTACTAGGGTCTTGGGTTCAAGATGAAAATCTCAGAAAATCCATCCTAGTCGACAACCCCTGTATCCTGTATGACTTTGCGGCACTTACTCCCTAAATAGTGGATAGGGCCGACCCATCAGGATTTGTATTTAGCAAGAAAGAAGCTTTTATGGATAACACTTTCACCATCATTTTTGGCATTGTTGCCATGCTCCTACCAATCGTGGTGGGTCGCCTTGTATGGAAACGTTTTGATCAATACTTTGGCCGGGGCGATGAAGCCTATATGGATACTCTTGAATACTTTCTCAAGAAAATTGGCTCCACAATCCTCGTTGCTTTTATATTGCTATGGATTGGTATGAGTCTCGTATTTAGCGGTAGTACTTCTTAATAAAACGCAGTGATCAATATGAACGATCAACTCAAAGCCATCTTTATTAAAGCAAAACTCAACTTTGCTATTTTGGCCAGCATTTTGGTGATTGCAGTATTGGGTAAATTTACTAACCCTGAGTTTACAAATACAGTATTTGTAACAGCAGATCAGCTTGTATCTGATTTATACATTGTATTTATTGCAATTACTTTAGGCGCTTTCATTCCAAACTTTAAGTTAGTTGTACTGGGCTCTATTGCTGCCTTTATTGGAGCAGCAATACTCATTCCAATGGGTATCTTTACTTACTTAACGGTTGACTATGCTTTTTCAATCTTGATCGTCATTCTTGGCTTTGCATCGATTGCCAATCTGTATAAGCACTATCGGGAATTTCGGTTGTAGCAAAAAATTAGGTGTTATGACTCCTAAGCCACCCAGCTAGCTCAACCTCAGTTTTTATATCTGAAGCAATTGCAATAATCCAATCGCCTAACTCAAGAGTTGGAAAATTAATCTCAATGCCGTTTTCAGTTAATATAAAAAATAGGACTGCGGCTGATGTTCTTTTATTCGCATCATTGAAACAATGCCCTTTAGCGATAAAAGTTGCGTAGCATGCTGCCAAGTCAAAAGCGTCCGAAATAAATCCATACTGCAAGCGGTTATGCACCCTCTCTAGCGTAGCCTCTAAGGATTTATCTTTTGCTAAGCCTCGCAACTCTTTTTTACCAATGACCGCATCATGAATCAATACGACATTTTCAACATCAATGACAACAAATTGAGCCATTAATTACTTATCTTTAAGGTAATCTAAGACGTGATCGATCTTCGGTAACTTGGAGCTTATAAACTCAGTCACTTGATCCTTTGAAGCAAGTTTCAATTCAATATCGGCCAGAGCAGCTTTGGGCACAAAATAGCCAATAGCTTCGTTACGATTCAGTATCGCTACGGGCTGATTACCGGCCCTGGCAATCACCTTATTCGGCTCCCTCAGCTCTGTAAGTGATGCTGTGAGAGATGTTAATAGGTTTTCCATAAAGCCTCCAATTAAATATATGTTTAATTGTATATTTAAATACATTAAGAAGGCAATAAGCTTTTAACCCCCCCCCCCTCAAAGCTATTGATGCAGACTTTTGAGGTTTGAATAGGTTTTCAGGCTCTTTATATCTAAATTGCTATAAGGAAACGACTTTTAAGTATTTGTAGCAATATCAAAATCCCTAGACAATCGTGGCTTATGTATAGATATGACCATATTGACCAAACCCTGGTAGATCAACGGGTTGCCCAATTTAGAGACCAGGTTGCCCGGCGTCTGAATGGCAGCCTAGCAGAGGAAGAGTTTCGCCCCTTGCGCCTGCAAAACGGTCTCTACCACCAGCGCCATGCTTACATGCTGCGCGTGGCAATTCCGTATGGCTTGTTTAATTCTAAGCAATTACGAACCATGGCGTTCATTGCTGAAAAGTATGACCGAGGTTATGGCCACTTCACTACTCGGCAAAATATTCAGTACAACTGGGTTACCTTAGAAGACACTCCCGAAATTTTGGCTGAACTTGCCAAAGTAGAAATGCATGCTATTCAAACATCCGGCAACTGTATTCGCAATATTACAAGTGACGCCTTTGCCGGAGTTGCTGGTGATGAGTATGTAGATCCACGTCCTGTTTGTGAATTACTACGTCAATGGTCAACACTGCACCCTGAATTTGCACATTTGCCACGCAAATTTAAGTTTGCCATCAACGGTGCCAAAGAAGATCGCACCATATTACTATGCCATGACGTAGGCATTGAACTCAAGAAAAATACTCGGGGCGAACTCATTGCTGATATTTATGCAGGTGGTGGCATGGGTCGCACACCCATTTTGGGTTCGCTCATCAAGTCCGAATTGCCATGGCAGCTACTACCAAGCTATCTCACCGCCTTACTACGTGTTTACAACCGTTTTGGTAGACGTGACAACCTCTATAAGGCTCGCATCAAGATTTTAGTCAAGGCTTTAAGCCCTGCAGAATTTGCTCGCCAAGTTGAAGGCGAATGGCTATACATCAAAAATGGTGATGACAACTTCACTCAAGCAGAGTGGGATCGTGTTGCTCAGCACTTTACTAAGCCTGATTACAAGAGCTTGCCAAAACTCTCTGATGAGCAAGTAATCAATACTGCCAGCGCAACAGAAAAAATCGCTTTCTCAAAATGGCTAGAGCGTAACGTGAAATCTCATCAAGTTGATGGCTATGCCAGCGTGATTTTGTCGCTCAAACCCCATGGCACTGTGGCGCCTGGTGATGCCACTACTGCACAAATGTTAGCCATTGCTGATTTAGCCGATCAATATAGCTTTGGTGAATTACGTGCTACTCACGAACAAAACTTAGTATTGGCTGATGTAGAGCAAGCTAAGCTTTATGGCCTGTGGCAAGAAGCGAAAAAACAAAAAGTAGCTCTACCTAATATTGGCTTACTCACCGATATCATCGCTTGTCCTGGTGGTGACTTTTGCTCACTAGCAAATGCCAAGTCCTTACCAATTGCTAAGGCGATCCAAGAGCGCTTTGATGATCTCGATTACTTATTTGATTTAGGTGATATCAGCTTAAATATTTCAGGCTGCATCAATTCTTGCGGCCATCATCACGTTGGCAATATTGGCGTGCTCGGGGTCGATAAAGATGGTGAGGAGTGGTATCAAATCACTTTAGGTGGCGAGCAAGGCAATGATGCCGCGATTGGCAAAGTAATCGGACCCTCTTTCTATGCTGATGAAATTCCGGATGTCATGACTAACATCATCAATAGCTATACCCAGCAACGCAATGAGGACGAGTCTTTCATTGAAAGTTATCGCCGTCTGGGTATGGCGCCATTTAAAGAGGCCGCCTACAAGAACAAGAAAGAAAACACTAAGCAAAAAGAGAAGATTGAGACTGTTGGAGAAGTGGCGTGAGTCAACTCAATATCAGCGCTACCAATGCCATTGCTTCACATGAGCAAATCTTGCACTTTCCAAAGAACGGCAAGCCAACACTCGCTAAAAATGAATGGCTGATCTGGAGTGGCAGCCAAGATGAAGGTGGTTTGCCAGACCTAGAGTATGGCGCTCATAAAGTATTGGTTCCCTTTGCCTGGTGGATTACCCATCATAAAGAAGCAGATATTCAAGAAAAAGCAAAGGCCGGCCAAATTGGTGTTTGGTTTGCAGCGGATGATGACATTTTGAAGCACGCAGACCTCGTGGAAGATGGCAAGAAAATATGGCCTCTAGTAGGTGCGCACTTTCCTATTTTCAGAGATGGCAGAAGCTTTAGTACTGCAGCTCTATTACGAGATCGCTTTCAATGGACTGGTGAGATTCGGGCGATTGGTGATGTACTCATTGATCAGCTCCTACAAGGTGCTCGCGTTGGCTTTGATAGTTTTGCATTACGCCCTGATCAAAATACGGATGTTGCCCTAAGACAATTTGATCTGTTTTCAGTAACTACCCAGAATAGTTGGCGCGGCCTCAGAACAACACGCGCTACTGTAAGTGCTTGAGCAAGAAATCCAAAGTTCACATGACAACGCTAAAAAACTCCAATGCCACTAGAACACCTGGAAAGGTATTCTTGGTTGGTGCTGGCCCAGGTGCCGTTGATCTCATTACTGTGCGCGGCGCAAAACTACTAGAGCAAGCCGATATTGTTTTTTATGACGCACTAGTCGACCCGGAAATGCTCCTTCTTTGCCCACAAGCGCTTCAAGTAGCCGTAGGTAAACGCTGTGGCAAGCTCTCGTCTGTCCAGCAATTTATCAATAAGCGTTTAGTGGATGCCGCCCAGAAATACCAAACCATAGTGCGTCTAAAAGGTGGCGACCCTATGCTCTTTGGCCGCGCTGATGAAGAGATCCAAACGCTGAAGGCTGCAGGTATTGCAGTCGAAGTAGTGCCTGGTATTACTGCAGCCTTGGCTGGTGCTGCCAGCATTCAGCAATCATTAACTCTACGAGGAGTGAGTAGAAGTGTTGCTTTTATTACCTTAGCCCAAGGTACTGAAAATCTCCCTGCTGGACAACCCATCGCCAATCCCAGCGCTGATACATTGGTGTATTACATGGGTCGCAAAGATGCCGCCAAAATTGCTCAGCGATTAATTGAGCAAGGGCAACATAGTGGTACTCACAAGCAAGATACGCCCGTGCAAATCTTGGAAGCAGTCAGCACACCACGTGAGCGGCTTTGGAGCAGCACCCTACAAGAGTTGGCCGACGGTAAAGCAGATGCTTGGTTTGATAGCAGCTCACCTGCACTGATTATGGTTGGTGAAGCACTAAAAGAGGTGGCCTCAAGCGAGCGCCCAAATCAAGCCCAAGAGGTCCGACTAAAAACTGCTTAGACTGCTATTGCCTAGCAAATTGCATTAAGAATTCCAGATGTTTATTGCCTGCAGTTCTAAACACTAACAAATATTTTTGAAGAGTGGCTCCAGGAAAATTGTTCATCCTAAGATTCATAATCCATGCATCTGTCACCAAACGAGCATGCCTAAGACGCATTACAGGCGATCCTTTTGACTATAATAAAAATCAGCAGATGATGCCTGGGGTTATTTTCAAGACGGCAAAACCCTTAAAGTGCCCTTGCACCAAAATCTAGAATCGCCTGCAAAACAGCCTCGTCCTCCCCAACAGCCAGCGTAGCACTTAAAGTAATTGCTGGAAACTTTTCCTGGCAGGCGGCAAGCAATGCCGGGAAGTCATTGCGCAAATGACCACCCTGGCCAAAAAAGACTGGCACCACCACCACATGATTAACACTAGCAGCTACCAAGGATGCAATTGCCTCTTCTAAGCTGGGCTGCATTAACTCCAAGAAGGCCAGTTCCACTGGCACCCCAGCATGCTGGGCCTTCCATAAGGAGGTCAATCGATCAAATGGCTCGCGCCACCGACTATCTCGGGCGCCGTGGCCAAACAGAATCAAGGCTTTCATATCAATCCTTATAGAGGCGGAAGAAAAGTACTGCTATTGAACCAATTAAATCACCTTAAAATGACTCAATTGAGTAAAACAAAGTAGTGGCATTCTATATTAACGAGCAATGACGCTTCTTAGCGAAAATATCTACCCCCTATAAACATACATTCAATGACATATCTTCTCAGCCAAACTTGGTTTATTGGCCTCATGGGCATCATTTTAATTGGCGCAGTTCTATCTGCAGTGCACCATGCCGAAGTCATTGCCCATAAAACGGGTGAGCCTTATGGAACTCTGGTTCTATCCATTAGCGTGACGATTATTGAGGTGTCACTGATTATCGCCATGATGCTATCAGGCCATGAGGGTGCTGAATTTATTGCCAGGGACGCCGTCTTTGCTACCGTCATGATTGTGGTCAATGGTGTAATTGGCTTATGCATCTTTATGGGGGGCTTTAAGCATCATGAAATGTCTTTCCGCAATGAGGGTACAAACTCTACTCTATCGGTACTCACCGCTTTAGCAACTTTTATTTTAGTGATGCCCATGGTGACTGTGAGCGCGCCAGGACCAGATTTCACGAAGAGTCAGCTTGCCTTTGCGGGCATTGCTTCTTTTGCCCTGTATGGTGCTTTTATTTTCTTCCAGACAGTTAGTCATCGCGATTACTATCTTCCTAAAGCGGATGGCAAAAAGACGGATGGCGACATCCACGCTGATAAGCCGAGCAATCTAAAAACTACTGTCAGTGCTTTTCTGCTGCTATTTTCTCTTGCGATTGTGGTCGGCTTGGCTAAAGCACTCAGCCCAGCCATTGAAGTTGGCGTTAAGTCTGCTGGAGCCCCCAAGACAATAGTTGGTATCGCTATTGCCATGCTGGTATTAATGCCAGAAGCTTATGCCGCAGTTAGAGCAGCAAGAGCCAATCGCCTACAAAGCAGTTTGAACCTCGCCTTAGGTTCAGCACTAGCCAGTATTGGACTGACTATTCCAACAGTAGCAGCGATTGCAATCTTCTTTAACTTGCCGCTAAGTCTAGGCATCAGTTCACTCAATATGACGCTGATGTATCTCAGCTTCTTTATTGGCGCACTGACATTGGCAATTGGCAGAACTACCCTTCTACAGGGTGTGGTGCACCTCATTATCTTCTTTGAGTACTTGTTCTTGAGTCTAGTGCCTTAAAAGTAAGCATATTCATGCTAGCAGCTATTCATAAAGCCCAAAAAAGCAGCAAAAACAAAAGTAATGTAAGGCTAAAATATTTGGCTTATTAAGCTACGCTGCATTGAGCGCTCCTGTGTCTGCAGAGCCCGTATCAAAACCTTCTAGCACTCAGGCGAATGGTTCTCAATCTCTTGAAATGGCAATGTTGAGCACTCTTCCAGCCAAGCCCACAGTATTATGCTCAGTAAAAGAAATTAAAAACTCTAATATTTCTAGTGATTACGGGAATCGCATCGAACCATTTACCGGCTTGCATAAAAACCATGATGGCTTAGACATCTCGGCAGAGTTAGACAGCCGCATACTCGTAGCAGGCAAAGGAGCAGTCCTCTAAGCTGCTTACACGCCGGGATATGGCAATCTATTTGAAATAGATCATGGTCAGGGAATGATTATCCGCTATGGGCATGCCCAAAAGTTACTGGTCAAGGCTAGCGAGAGCATTCAGCAATCACAACAAATTGCAACAGTCGGCAGCACGGGAAAATCTACCGGGCCTCATCTGAATTTTGAGGTGAGTAAAGGCGGCATATCAATTGATCCAAAACTTCTCTTTGCTATTGAAGGCAAACCCAATAACAGGGATATTAAACGCTACACCTTCATCTTTAAAGATATCGATTTAAAAACGCCTAACCAACTCAGGCATTTCAAATCAAATCAAGCATAGGTGGTTTACATATCCTTGGCCACTAGAAAATCAGGTGAGCCCATAATCACTGTTAGAGTGCCTGCAGGCAAGATCCAACAATGGATATCTAGTAGTAAATACCTTTTAACGCGGGCAAGCCTTCGAGAAAAAGTGCAGCAATTGATGTAAGACTGGCTCCCAAGATAAAGGATCTGGCGCGGCACTTTTTTGAATTGGGTTTGTTACAGGCAAGGCATTAGACACGGCGCTCACTACGGGATTACTATCCACAGAATTGTTTTGAGTAAGCTGACACAATCCACTAATGAGGATGCTGAAGCATACAAACAAGATTAGCACTAAGCCAATGATGATTTTGATAGTCTTACGTGCATCATTCGAATAAAAATCTTTCAGCTCTAAAGCTTGGGAATCTTTTTCAAATCCACCTGAATGGTTGCTCCATATTGGTCGCTTAATCCAATTACTGAGCGCAAAGGTACGTGCTCCTTTTCAGAGAACCACACCTCAAAGGTAGCGGAGTCATCTTTAGAGGTGGTCTTATAATAACGAATTGCCTTTACCTTGGTGCCATCAAAAGGAAATTCCCAAGGCTCGCCACGTACCAGGGCATAACTCTTGAGAGAGCGACCATCCGTTACCGGCAAAACAATCGATTTAGCAGGTAAATCACGGCCCATAAATTGATAGCCTACCGTCACCATGTCGAGTAGGCGACCGGCATAAGGAGCTGCACCTACTGGTGGAGTGCGAGAAGAAACTTTATAAAAGTTCAAGATATTTTTTTCGACCTTGGCGATGAGCAACTCTGTATTGCCACTCTTTTGTTGATAGGTATTAGTTAGCATACCGTTAGCACCAATAGTTCCTACTGAATCCCGAATAAGTTTTTGGTCCTGAAGTACCGTAGATAAGACTGTACTCAAAGTACCAATAGAGCTAATGCGGTATTTATCTTTACCGATATCCACCTTATCCACGATGGTGGCTACGGAAACTGACCCCTTAATCAAACTATAGACCTGCTCATAAGGGCTGGGGGCTTCGCCAGATTGCTTAAGATAGGCGGCACGTTTGTCAGGGTCAGCCGTGATCTTGAGGTCGTACTCAAACTGGGCATTGATAGGTGAAATGGGAACCTGTTGGGAGTGGGCGACTAAGGAGAAGCTTGCCAATAAGACAATGCCGAGGACGATGTGGAGGGATCGCTTCATTTTGAGCCCACGAGATTAAAGATTAAAAATGCTAAGAAAATAGACTTTATAATAAAGGGGTGAAGAATAGTGAGAGCGCTACAACTCAATCATCATACCCTCAAACCCAGATCATTAAACCCCATCTGAGTTTGTGGCGGAATGGCAAAAGGAATTAACAACGGGAGCCAGATTTTCTAAATGAAATTGATCCGATAAAATCAGACAGTCCAGTATATAAACCTCATGGCATTTTTTTAACTAAGAAGTTGGTAGCTCATGAAAACTATGGCATGTGGGTCCAGGATCCTTAGATCCCAAAATATATATAGGCTACCAAACATTTATCATAGTTACACTTAGTAGTTAAATTAACAAATTACCTTAATAAAAAATGAAGCTTTCTATTTTAATACCGCTATACAATTGCGAAGACGAGATAATAAGCGTATTAACCCATTTAGAGAATCAACTGTCAAACATACCCGTTAATTCATATGAAATAATTATTAGAGATGATTGCTCAAATGATAATACATATGAATTCTGCAAAAATTTTTATGCCAGCAACAAAAAAAACAACGTTACTTTAAATAAAAATGTAACAAATGTAGGAATTTATAAAAACTGGAATGCTTTAATATTTGACGCACAAGGTGATTACATACTATTTCAGTGTCAAGATGATTATATTATTAATGACTTCATCTCCGAGGCACTTTGGATAATAAACGAAAAGCCTGAAATTCTCATTGTGTTTCCTCACTCAAGAGTTATCTTTAAGAATTCTAAAATTGTTCATAGATATGAAACCTGCCACAAAATAGGTACAGGAAAAAGTTATTATGAAAGGTTTTTAAATACCATAAATTGCAAGGAAACCGTGGCTATTCATGGCTTAATTAATAGAAGCGCACTTTTAAAGACAAAATTATTTGATGGTTGCGTTGGATCAGATCATCTATTATTAAATGAACTGTCTTTGCTCGGGAATTTTGTTAGCACCAATAAAATTGGTCTTGATTATTATGAGAATGATGACAAGCCGTTTAACAATGAATCGACAAAAAAAATAATTGGAAATAATAAAACATTTTATGAGTCAATCCTAATACTAAAAAATATTCAAACAATTTTAAAATTTCACCGAGGAAATTTTTGGGTTAAGATCAAAATTTCACTAAATATAATAAAAATTGAAAGAGGAATGTTACGAAATGATTTCGTTAAAATATTACGAAATATTTTTACCATTTCATAAAAATTTTTTAATTATTATCTTAAATGGCTTGGTTAAGATTGCGATAAATTTTTCATAAAAAATTGTCGAATCTTGATAATACTTGTCGGGCAAATATATTAGTATTTTTTGTGGGGCGTAGATAAAATTTGACACTGCATAAAAAAACTTTTTTTTATGACCGAGCTGATTCTTTAAAATTTTATTTTTTTCTTCTAATTCTAATTCTAATTTTTCTTGTGCAATCACATAATCGGAAACAAACAAATCTTGATCAAATCGTATTGCCTTATTTGATCCAATCATCTGACCTACAAAATATAAATCCCGACTTTTTTTATTTATCAAGAATAAAAACGATGAGAAATATTTTTTAAATTCAATATTTTTTGTAAAATCTTTCGCTGTAAGATTTCGATAATAATCCCAGCCGACACTTTGGGTTCCAGGCGAATCCTTAGCCGCCGTTCTTCTTGTGCCATGCTCACGTCTTCCTTTGGTCGCGCAAGTAAAGGCCACGACCCCCCCTTTTTTTGTCATACGTAACATATTAAAAAATGTCTCGAGCCAAAATGGATTATGCTCAAAACATTCGCAAGAGAGAGTTACGTCATAAAAATTATCGTCATGACTCACTAAATGACCATCAGCAACAATATCAACACCAGGCCCATCAATCAGGTCAACCCCGCAGTAATTACTATCAGGGAAAAATTTTCTTATTCCGCCATTAACATCATAAGATCCCATTTCTAATATATGCAATCCCGCAAAACTATGAGCAATATTCTTAGAGAGGACTTCAATAAAGGAAATTTGCTGTGGATGTGCCATAAAAATTTTCAGTGGTTCTTAATAAATTAATTATATACAATCGTATTTTAAAAAAATTTAAAATTTCATCCACCAGACTATCTTACTTACCTGAATGAGCCATAATTTTTAACTAATTAGAAATTCATATATTTTTCTAACATTTCTTTCCAATACAGGGGTGGGACAAATTAATATCATTTCCATAGTTTTAGGAAGGCCCCTTCAGTATCCTTGTCTTACCCCACGAACATTACGATAATTGTCACTTAGGCCAGATATCGAAGCGCTAACCACCAGCTTCTCATAACTTAAATAAACTAAAATCTTCAAGGGGTAATTTATTTCGTCACTGGGGACAGAAGGATCATAATGACCTACTTATATTTCAATCCACTTAATTTCATATTTTCTCTTAGCGTAAACTCCAACTTCAATAATATGCGGGACTAGATTTTGGAATTACTCATGGCTCAGTAATTCCTCTCCATGCCAATCTACCGCATTACCCTTAGATTGGTAGCCAGGTACTAATTTTTTGAGTACGTCTTCAATCAGCTGACCATCAAATGCATTTAAGGCTAAATTTAGCTTTTCAAGATCTGGCTGTAAGTCATCCCAAGATAAAAACTCTTCATGCGCCTTCATAATTTTGGGGTGGGCTGTTGGCCGTGGGTTATCACCGATAAGGAGTTCTTCATAGAGCTTTTCGCCTGGACGTAAACCAGTCACCTTAATCTCTATATCGCCATGAGGGTGAGATTCGTCCTTGACCAATAGACCCGATAAAAATACCATCTTGATAGCTAAATCATGAATCCGAACAGGTTCACCCATGTCTAATACAAATACATCACCCCCAACAGCCATGGAACTCGCTTGAATCACTAACTGCGCTGCCTCGGGGATGGTCATGAAATAACGCGTCACTTCAGAATGCGTCAAGGTAATAGGTCCACCTGCGGCAATTTGTGCACTAAACAGTGGCGCCACTGACCCTGACGAGCCGAGCACGTTACCAAAGCGCACCATCGAAAAATTGGTTGAATGGTCGTCTTTAGTGTCTGCCATGGCCTGCAAAACTAGTTCGGCAATACGCTTGCTGGCGCCCATAATATTTGTTGGTCTAACAGCTTTATCGGTGCTCACCAAAATAAAATTGCATACGCCACAGTCTAAACTCAACTGGGCGCATGTAAGCGTCCCAAATACATTATTACGAATGCCTTCGAAAGGGTTTTGCTCCACCAAAGGAACATGCTTATATGCCGCCGCATGAAAGACCGTAGTAGGCTGATGAGTCGTAAAGATTTTTAGGAGTAGATCTGCGTCACGCACCGAAGCCAAGCAAGGCACTAACTTAATCGGTAAAACCGGATGTGGCGAAAAAACTTGACCGCCAAAGTCCCTTGCCGCACTACCATCCTCCGGCCCAATAAGAACCTTCTTTAATTCTTCATAGATCAAATAGAGGGAATGCTCGCTGTTATCAATCAAAATTAAGGATTTAGGAGAAAATTTAATGATTTGACGGCATAGCTCACCACCAATTGAACCGCCAGCACCAGTCACCAATACAACGTGGTTACGAATATTTTTTTCTAATAGATCTAGTTGAGGTGGAACTACCTCCCTCCCGAGCAAGTCATTCATATCTAAGTCATGCAGGTCAGACGCCCTGACTCGGCCAGTAGCCAGATCATTCAGCCCTGGTAGGGTGCGAACACGCACTCCACACCCATTAAATGAAGCGATAATTTCCTTTCTGCGATCCTGACTAGCAGAGGGAATAGCTAGAAGCACATCTGTAACATCGAGTCGATGGATTAGAGCTTGCAGGCCAGTATTAGGGTATACATAAATTCCATTAATAGTACTTTTCTGCAGATGAAGATCATCATCAATAAAACCCTTAACCAACAGCTCCTTGTTATTGGATAAGCCAGATGCAAGCTGACGACCTGCTGACCCAGCACCATAAATCAGTGCGATAGGTTGCGCTCGGTTAAACGACTTTTGAATATTATTAATGCTACCCAACCAATATCGCATGAAGTATCGACTTACTCCAATCCCAATAAATAGGAGGATTGGCTGAATGACGCCAATTGAGCGGGGCACGTCATTTATTCCAAGAAGTGTAAATACACAGAAGAATAAACTGGTATAAATGATGAAAACACGCGTCATGGAGGCTAGTGCAGCCGAGCCAACATATCTAAAAATAGCTCGATATAAGCCAAAAGCAATAAAGAGGGGGAATGAAAGCCCAATAGCGACAATGAGGACTATCCATTCCTGGACTTGAAATTGACCCCACTGATCTAAGCGAAGCCCAAAAGCCAGCCATACACTGAATGCACAAATAAGGACATCGCAATATATCACTATGCCCCGCTTGACTGAACGAGGTAGATTCAATAAAGAATGTTTGGTTACTTTAACTCGCACGCAATGGATTATAAATTAAATAGTCAAATTAAGGTAATCCAGTATTTAATGCGACAGATGATCGATTCTCCCGTAAAAATACAGTCAGCATAATTGATGTTAAGTTCATAGCCGTCCTCTTAACTGAAATTGGCTCATAAAAATAGGGGCACATACAAGACATCCGGTCTAATGAGAAACTCCAGCTCGCCGAATCACCTTTAAAAAGGTTAGGCTCAGTACCTTCATATCAAGCCAAAAAGATTGATTCTGTAGATATTGCACGTCATATTGCACTTTGAGTGGAATAGATAATTCATCTCGGCCGTTTACCTGCGCCAAACCCGTTAAGCCCGGCACTAACTTATCAACCCCATAATGTGTTCGCAATTCAATTAAATCATCTTGATTAAACAGTGCTGGGCGTGGGCCCACAAAACTCATATCGCCAAGCAAAATACTCCATATCTGTGGTAATTCATCTAGGCTAGATTTCCGCAAAAAAGAGCCTACTGGAGTTAAGTATTGATCGGAATCAGCAAGCAAGTGAGTTGCTACAGCAGGGGTTCCAACTTGCATAGTGCGGAACTTGGGCATCCTAAAGATAGTGTTATGTCTACCCACACGATCAGACCAATAAAGAATAGGTCCGGAGGACGTGAATTTCACTAAAAGTGAAATCACTAAAAACGGAATAATGAAAGCAAACGTAGCCAGGATCGCCAACAAAAAATCAAATATGCGCTTTAGAAACATAGTAGAAATATATACATTCCCTTATACGTTCGCACCTTTTTGCAAAAAAGATAAGGCGGTTAAGCGCAGACCCTCTTCAACAGTAAAAGGAGGGGTCCAATTAAGTAAACGTTTAGTTGGCTCAATATCCAACTGTAAAGAGTCGCACAAACGCCGAGCAACCCCAGGTCCGCCTATGTAACTAGCAAAAAATCTTACCCAAGCCTCAGGAAAAGGAATTAAGAATGTATGCCGATCAAGGGCTGCCCCGATACCCCTTAGTAACTCAGAAGTTGAAAGATCTTGACCATCACTCACTAAAAACGTCTGGTTTGCAGCCACTGGACTACCTATACAAACAATCAATAGATCAACCAAATTTCCCAAAAAAACAAAGCTTCGCCTATTTTTGGTTATCCCACCAAGAGGCAAAGGATATCTTCGCAATAAACATACCATCAAAGCTAAAAAATTCGCCTTTACTCCAGGGCCATATACCAATGGCGGCCGAATTATGACCAACTCCATTTCTGAATTTTTAACCACATCCTTTAGCGCCAACTCTGCTTCGCACTTACTAACACCATAGGGGTCTTGAGGGTTTGGAGCATCTTTGGCGGTAAAAGGTATACCCAACTCAGTAAAGTCTCCATTTACTTTTATAGAGCTCATGTAAATAAATCGTCTAACGCCCGACCTTCTGGCCTGAATGGCAAGATTTAAGGTTGAGGTAACGTTATCAATGCGATATTGATCTATCGAATTGATAGCTGAATCAGTCAAAATATGAGCCCTAGCAGCAAGATGAATTACGGTATCAATGCCAATCAAGCACTCACCCCACTCTTGCTGGGAGCTCAAATTTCCCATAGATGCGTAACTTAAATTTGGATTGCGAATAGCATTAGGATCCCTAGAGCGTACTACTGATAGCACCTGAAATCCTTCACTTAAGAGGCGAGAGATTAATCCGAGGCCTACAAAACCATTTGCCCCAGTAACTAAAATTTTGTTCATTATTAGATCTCATTATTGCCAATAAAAATCTGAGAAATTAATCCATTAATTATTTGCGAATTATAAAAAATTACCGCAGATTTTCACCATGCAGACTTTTATGAATCTCCATATGTGGAGCAATATTCCAATCCACCGAACGCGCAGCATCAGTTACAGTCAAAAATGTGAAATCGGCTATTAAACAGCGCAACTTTCTTAGTGAACCACCTAATCCTACATAAGATTTAAATCTTCGAGCGATAGTGAGGTTATTCATCATGGGCTGATCTGGATCAAAATCTCTTGGATGAAAGTACATCATGTTGTAATTTGATTTATCCATGAAGTATTTTATAAGAAAGTAGGGAAGAATTCTAAAATATCCTCCACCAGAATACATTAAATTGCCGCCCAAAAAGGGGGCAGAGCCAATAGGAAGCTCTTTAATAAGAGACCCGCTCGGAGTCTTTATAAGGAATGGCTTGTTAAATCCATTTTTTTTTATACCACCAAAATCATGGGGGCCAGAAAAAACTGAGCAATCTATCTCAACACCATGATCCAATAAAATATCAAGCGCCCAAGAATTTTTCTCACAAATACTAAAAGCTGGGGCCCTATAAATCTGCACTTTTTTTGAAATACAGTCCTCAAGTATCTTAATCGAACTTGAAATATCTTCCTTAACGCTCATCTTATCCATGCTAGTTAAAAGTCGATGAGAAAATGAATGTGAACCAATTTCGTGCCCCCTTCTATCGATCTCGGTAATTAAACTAGGGTAGCGCTCAACTACCCAGCCGAGGCAAAAAAAGGAAGCTTTAATATCAACTTCATCAAGAAGATTTAATAGGGTCATAACCGAATCCACAACTCTGCTCGGATATTCAGAACAGCTGACTCCCTCAAAGAATCCTTGATCGAACCGAATATGAAACCAATCCTCCACATCAAAACTCAATATATTCATTGAAATACCTTTATATGCCAATCAATAGCGAAAGCTAACACCTAAAAATCAAATAGATTGTAGATACAGCGGTAAACTATCCTCTATATTCAGAATATATAAAAAATCTTTACAATCTCAAGGGACATCTATTGTGTCTATATCCAGCTCTGCAATTGCCTCGGTTATTCTGGCTTCAAGAAAAGAGGTATTACTACAAAGTAAAACATAACCAAATTTCTTTGGCTTAATCAATGCCGATGGAATTCGAATAAAAAACATACCCGGCGGCTTGGCTGCTAAAGTAAAACACAACGATAGAAGACTGCCGCCATAAACACAGCTTCTACCTAAAAGTGAAACGAATGGAGGTGGCTTTGAGAAAAATCCATTGGGGGGTCGGATTACACTCCAAAGAAAGGCATCTCCCTTTTTTTTCATAAAGATCCTCCAAAGAAGTGGCACCCCCACAAAAGGGTAAATTGAGCCTGCCATTCTCCAACCAAGTCTTCGTTGTCGAATAAGCGCAATATTTTCATTTGGATAACCACACACAGCCACAACCCCGCCTCTAGAAAGGTAGCCATACAAATAATTGCCAAGCCTAACTGTTGCATTCACCATAATCCCTTTCGACATCGTATCAGTAGATAAAAATATGTTTTTATCTCCAATCGCTAGAATCAACCCAGAATAACAGGCAACAATCTTCCGATCAACCAAGCCAAAACAAAAAATAGATCCATCCCCATGGAGGACATATTTTCTAAATATTGATTCAGCTTGATTTTCATTTTTCTTAAAGCAATGACAAAAGAGTTGAATCCATGCCACCTTTTCGTCAATTGATAATGCACTAACACCGTGTCTCAGAATAATATCGGGATTCTTCTGGTCATTCATAATGAAATTCATTCAAAATTACGGGCTTTAATTTCGCCCATATTAGATAGCAAAAATTTTATTAGGCGACTCTTGTTAAAATTACGATCAGCATATAAAACACCATGAGCACCCATATGAGCCCTTTCTTCAAGACTCATACTTTTTATCTTCAATATACTTTCTGCTAAACCTTTTGAATCACCCGCTCCAACAACCAATGCAGCGCATGATTCTTTAAGAACTCTAGAGCCTTCGCCATCGAGCATGCCAACTATTGGCTTACCCATTGAAAGGTAGGTTTGAACTTTTCCGGGAAGTGCGGTTGAAAATACAGGACCGCTCCGAAGCGATACAAGCAGAGCTGATGCACGCTCATATATGTATGGCATGCTATTTGAGGGGTACGGACCCAAAATCCTCACCACGTCCCCCAACCCCAAAATCAGTATTTCCTTATTCAACCATTCTCGAACTCTTCCATGTCCAATCAAATATATTGTTACGCACATACCCTTTAGCAACTTTGCGGCATTCAATACAGATTCAAAATCTTGACTTTCGCCAAAATTACCGGCGTACACAACATTAAATTCATCAGTTGACAGCGGATACTTAAACTCAGAATCTGAAATAATATTAGACTTATCAATGCATGTGGATTCAACCCATTGCGGGAAATATATTGGATTTAATTGCTTTGGAGCATACTTTGTTACTGAAGACAGAAATCCAAGGGATGATATGTATATTCGATCAGTATTTTTATAGATCCACATTACCAAATATTCAAACATTTTGAAGATTAGCCCCTTTTTGATAACCTTCATGGCAATAAGCGCCTCAGGCCAAAGATCCAAAACCCAAACACTTAACTTTGCCAAATTTTGACGCTTGAGCAGAATGGCTGGAAGTACTGCGGTAATTGGCGAGGTCTGAAAAACAAAAATCTCATCAAACTTTTCTTTTCTCAAGAGAATAGAACCTAGAATAGAGCCAGATATTACAAAACTTATATAGTTAAGGACTAAGCGAGTTTTTGTCCCGCCCCTTAAGATAATTGGCACCCTATAGACCCTAATACTTTTGTAATAAGAGTATTTTTTAGGATCTTTTTTAAATTCAGAAAAAATTTTTCCTGATGGGTAATTAGGTAAACCCGTCAATACAGTTACCTGACATCCATGATCTGCAAGCCCTTTAACCAACTCATTTATCCTAAAATTTTCGGGCCAAAAATATTGAGAAACAACAAGTATTTTCATAATACTGCTATTATCGCGAGGCCAGATATTCCCTTCCGCCTAATTTCGTGAGAAAAATTAAATCTCTTTAAAAAACAGGGAGTGGCCCAAGAAATCACAATTATGACATTTCGATATAAATGTGCTTTCAGATTGATTGCGGTCAATTGCCTGGCAAGCATCAGTACTCTTTCCAAACCACTCGCCTTACATAATCTGTGTAACTATGGAGAATACGAATAATCTTTTCTGAAACATTTGGGACACCATAATCCTTCACCAAAAAAATGTTTCTATTTATTCCTGTAAGTTGTGAATTGAGAATTGATAGCCCCTGTAGAACTCGGTCAACATTTAATCCAACCATCATTACAGCCGCCTCCTCCATCCCCTCGGGTCGTTCGTGCGCCTCCCGCAAATTCAAAGCGGGGAAATTTAATACTGATGACTCTTCATTAATCGTTCCGCTATCAGACAGCACCGCTCTTGCAGACATCTGTAACTTTACATAATCAAAGAATCCTAATGGCTTTAACAATTTGACCAGTGGGTGGAATTTTATACCGGCAGCATCCACTCGTTTTTGAGTTCGGGGGTGGGTTGAAACTATTACCGGCAAATAAAAGTCCTCCGCAAGAATATTTATAATATTGACAATATTGATAAAATTTTTATCCGATTCAATATTCTCCTCGCGATGAGCACTGACCACAAAATAATTATGCCTACTAACCTGAAGACGCTCAAGCACATCTGATGACTCAATCTGCGGCAGATAGTATTGCAATACCTCATACATTGGGCTCCCAACCTTAATCACTTGGTCCGGAGGAAGGCCCTCTCGCAAAAGGTAATCGCGAGCATTTGTACTATATGTTAGATTAATATCAGATATATGATCGACAATTCTACGATTAGTCTCCTCTGGCACACGCATATCGAAACATCTATTGCCAGCCTCCATATGGAAAATAGGTATTTTACGTCGTTTTGCGGGGATTACAGACAGGCAACTATTAGTATCGCCAAGTACTAATATTGCATCAGGCTGTACATCAGCCAAAACTTTGTCAACTGAAGTGATCAAGTTGCCTATTGTGTTGGCAGAACTTACGCTACCATTAGCGCTCCCTAGAAAATAGTCCGGCTCACGTACCCCAAGATCGTCAAAGAAAATTTGATTTAATTCATAGTCGTAATTTTGACCAGTATGAATCAAAATATGTTCGCAGTGCTTATCTAAACCGGCAAGAATACGAGATAAACGAATAATCTCCGGCCGCGTGCCCACAACAGTTACGACTTTTAATTTTTTCATGGCTATAACTTCATTAGATAGGGGAAGGTATCTGGCTTATTTCGATCAAATATCTCATTTGCCCACAACATTACAAACATTTCATCATTTCCAATATTGGTAATATCATGCGCCCACCCAGGTATGGTATCAACAACCTTAGACTCTTCGCTTGATACATCAAATTCAATAGTATGGCCATTTAGAATATGACGAAATCTAAAATGCGCGCGACCTTTAATAACAAGAAACTTTTCCGTTTTAGTATTATGAAAGTGCCCCCCACGCGTCACTCCAGGCTTTGCAGTAAAGTAGGATACTTGCCCAGAATTTTCCGTCTTAATCATTTCTACAAATGAGCCTCGTGCATCACAATATCTTGGGACCGAATAAGAAAACTCCTCATGCGGCAAGAAGCTAAGATAAGTTGCATAAAGAGCCCTCATCAAACCCGATCCAACCTGATGAACATTCAATTCAAGGCGGCCAGCCTTGAATGCCTGAATACATGACGCCAACTCTCCTATGGTTATGGTGTACTGAGGCAAAACAGAATGGTATTCATGAACTTGCAGGCCTTCATCGCCATTTAGTAACTTGATAAACTGATCTACTACATCATCCACATATACAAGCGTTATCTTTGTAGCAGGATCATTTATCTCAATTGGAATATTACGAGCCAAATTGTGACAATATGTGGCGACGACTGAATTGTAATTTGGCCTAGACCACTTACCAAATATATTTGGAAGACGAAATATATAAGCGGTTATTTGATTTTTTTGCTGAAATTTACATATAACATTTTCGGCATTGCGCTTGCTTATCCCATATGGATTATCAAGAATGGCTTGGGTAGATGAAGCATAAATTATAGAGATTCTTCGCCTACTATCTGCAATTGCATTACATAGTGCTTCAGTAAGCTCAATATTATCCGCTACAAATCCAGCTTGATCTCGGGGTCGATTCGCACCCGCCAAATGAAAAACAAAGTCGACGTTTTCCAATAAACATGGCAACTGCAGTAAATTATTTCTTCGAGTAAAAGAAATAATCTCCACTTCTTTAATCTTATCCAAATATGAGCAAAGATTTTTTCCTAGAAATCCATCGGCTCCTGTAACCATTACTCTCATAAACTTCAACTGAACCTATATTGTGTGTTTGCAATAAATATCTTCGACCATTTTGGCAGATCTACAGGGCTATTAAAACCCATCATTTAAAATATCTTTTTTCTAAGCCTATTGATCGCAATATTTTTGCTCCAAAACCAATTACCCATCTTTTATTTCTATAATCTCTATATGTTTTCAAAGGGATCTCAAATAAATTTTGCAATTCTAACGTTGTCAACCCCAGCTTATGTGCTACGTACTCGAATTCCTGGCTAAGAAATTGCTCATCCATTTCTGGCTTTAAAAGCCTGACTATAGCCTGCTCACGTGTCATCTGCCCTGTCACAATTAAACTTGAGAAGTGGGCTCTACGCTTCTGATACCCAAATCGCCTTGGAAGCCAATAATCCTCATAAAATCTTGTAAATCTTGATTCATGGTGTTTATGCTTAAACTTTTGCCAACCATATAAACGCTCCAATTCATCCTCAGCATCCTTCTTAATGTAGGAAACGAGATTTAAAGGGGAGTGCAACTTCATACCTAATATTATCTGATACCAAAACTTATAAATGAAAATATCGGTCAGTGTAAAAATAATCGGCCTACCATTACCGAACTTATTCCATATGTCATCAAATAACCTTTTGTCAATACCCAAGTATCCGCCCCACTCTTCTGGTTCACGACAACATTCAGTTGAAAAATTTCCACCTTTGATAATATGTTTGATGCCATATTGCCGCGCAAACTTATAGAGCGCAGAAAAGAAGGCTGCGTCCTGAACTAAATCTTGGTCAGGAATCCCAGAGCGTAAAAACGCCACCTGCATTGACTTTACCCCCTCCCAATCAACAACTTCAGTGAACAAATCAAGCTCAAGACCATCAACAAGTTTTTCTATATTACTCACAGCCTGCGCAGTATTCCATCCAGCATCTACATGAACAAGCAATGGTCGCAAGCCCATTTTTGTCTTTGCGATATACGCAGCATATGAACTATCAAGTCCGCCACTAATTCCAATAATGCAATCAAAATCTTTCCCTTTACCATCCTTGCGAATTTTGCTCGCCAAAGTCATTAGTTCAACTTCGCTCCCCTGGTTAATTGTCCAGTTAGGAAGAATTGATGATTTAAAATTTTGGCAATAATTACATTCACCCAATTCATCAAATTGAATGCTAGGGTCGGAAGTGTCCATGATGCAGTTAGAGCAGATTTGATAAGGACGATTTACTTGCATCTCAATGTTTTCTTGTTAATTTAGAGTAGAGGTTCTGGTATGCATCAACCATAACATCCTTTGAATAATTAGTAGTAGCAAAAAATCTACATTCATTTTCTGACCTCATAGACGCAAGCCCATGATAATTTTTCCTCAGCAGCGACTCTAAAGCTCCCAAGTCTCCATATGGAACAAATTCTCCAAACCCATCTGGCGCTACCTCTACTGGCGCTCCCGCATCAAAACCGATAATCGGTCGTCCGCAAGCAAGACTTTCAGCGCAAACCATAGAAAAAGTTTCCTTAGCACTAGTAAGGAGAATCACTTTAGCTAATGAATAATATTTGGAAAGAAGAATTTGGTCATAAACGGCGGCCACCAACCTAACATTAGAAGGCACTGGGATCCCTAACTCTTTTACTCCCACCATCACAAAAGTCATCTCAGGATTCCGCTCCGCCAGGGTCAACACCCATCGACCTCCTTTAGCCTCTGAGAGCAAATCAGAACCAACCGATAAAACCACATATTCATGATTTATCCCTAACTCGTATCTCAGGATGTCGGACTCTCGAGGACTGAAGATTTCGGTATCTAAACCATTGGGAATAACAGAGATAGATCTACCATTTAATATGGGTGACTTTCTCATTCTATTTGCAAGCCAACTAGAAGGGGCTACGAGAGATAAATGCTCAAAATCTTCAAACATTTGCTGCTTTTGATCGAACATGAGTGCAGTAAAGTCTAAAACCCAACTTTTTGGATACCCTGCTAAATTTGGGCAAGCGTTGCAATGGCTTTTCCATTTCTCACAATCGAGCGCATGCCCGCATTTCCCCGTATACATAAATTCACTATGAAATGTCCAAACTGTTGGGATGTTATTTGACTTAAGGTAGCCAACAAGTTCGCTAATATTGATAAAGTAACCGTGTAAGTCATGAAGATGAACTACATCAGGCTGAAATTCAGTCAATAATCTAATTAAATTGCGAGTTGCCAGAGGAGAATAGATGCCAGTTAGACCCGTTAATCTTGTTGCAAAAGCATGCAGTAAAACCTCTGTGCTGGAGCTAATTTTATGCACATTTGGTGTATCTTGATCGGGCCCTCGACCAAAATAAGCGGCAGTTTCATGCCCCCTCAACTTAAGACCGGTTATCAGATCAAAAACTATCTTACCGGTGCTGCTAGAGAGATAATTTACGTCGACTTGCGCGATTTTCATTAGCGAATTAATCGTTAATTGAACCAAAAATCCATCAGGGGCAATATATAAGCATTTGCAATCATAATGACGAAATTAAGCAAAGGGGGAACCCAATAAGTTACTAAATTATATTGTGGGCAAGTTAATATTTCGTGGCACTCGACTTTTTCTCATTTAAAAAACATGCTATCAATATGAGAATTTAAGCGACTACTCAAGATAATGCTCTAGTCACGTTTAACGGGCCATGCAATTCAAGCTTCAAAGAATCCACATTAGCTCTTTTCCTGCACAAATCATCAATGTTCAAATGCATTATTCTCTTTAACGGCCTCTAATAATTTTAGCTTTTTTAACAAGGCTGTCACCCCGAAAATATCTAATTGAGTGGTGTTATTGGAGTTATAGTCAGAGATCTCTGCAATGCTTGCCTCCCCTTCCTCTACATACTTACCATAATTTAAGTCCCGCAAATCGGGACGAATTCGATAATAGCGGCCAAGATCATCTGCGCAAAAATTTTCCTCGCGACTTAATAAGGCCTCTGATTGCTTTTCACCATGACGAGTACCTATTACCCTAATTTCATGGTCTGGAGTATCAAATAAATTCGCTAAGGCGAGAGCCAAAGTGGAGATAGTACACGCCGGAGACTTTTGAACAAAAATCTCTCCAGCCCCTCCAGTTTGAAATGCAAATAAGACCAAATCTACAGCATCATCAAGAGTCATCATAAAACGCGTCATTTTTGGATCCGTTATTGTTATTGGAATTCCAGAAAGAATTTGCCCAACAAATAGCGGAATAACAGAACCACGTGAAGCCATCACATTCCCATAACGTGTTATGCATATAGTAGTCGCATCACTCTCCCGAGACTTTGCAACAGCGACTTTCTCCATCATGGCCTTAGAGATTCCCATTGCATTTATTGGGTAGACGGCTTTATCTGTGCTGAGACAAACCACACGCTCTACACCACTGCTTATAGCGGCCTCAAGCACATTTTCGGTACCCAACACATTAGTTTTGACGGCCTCAAGCGGGTAAAATTCACACGAGGGAACTTGCTTTAACGCTGCCGCATGAAAAACAAAATTTACGCCTATCATTGCAGCTTTGATGCTCGATGGATCGCGGACATCTCCAATATAAAATTTAAGCTTAGGATGATTAAATTTTTTGCGCATATCATCTTGCTTTTTTTCATCGCGACTAAATACTCTAATTTCAGCAATATCAGTATCAATAAAGCGATTTAGAACTGAATTTCCGAAGGACCCAGTGCCCCCCGTTATTAACAAGGTTTTATTCGCAAACATTCTTAGGGCCTATTATTCATAGAATAAAGCGGGGAACTCTCAAACAAATTATATCGCTGAGCCAATGTCGGATAATTAATTAAAACAGCGCGAAATACGCCTTTAAATACAAAAAGACTTCCAGCGCCCGCCCCAATAACACCGCATTCTTTTATTAAACTTTTTATATCATCCAGACGACCGGCCCCGCCAAGAATAGTCAGCGGCACGCCTATGGCATCCCTCATTTGCTTAGCCAAAACCAAATCATAGCCGGTCATTGCCCCGTCCAAGTCGACTGAATTAACTAATATCTCCCCAGCCCCAAGTTTCTCAGCTTGAATTGCAAAATCAACCGCCCTAATACTAACGGCGTATTGGCTATTTTTTCTAAAAACCTCATATTCACCGGTTATAGAATTGTATTTGACATCAATAACCACCACGACGCTTTGAGATCCTACCTCTTGAGCAATATCTGTAATAAGCTCAGGACAGTCAATCGCTGCGGAACTTAAAGCAACTTTCTCAATGCCGAAAGTTATAATTCTTCTTGCTTGTTGAATATTTTTTATTCCACCCCCGTAACACAAAGGCATTCTGCATTCTGCTGCCAATTTCTCAATAAGCCGATAATTCGGGTCGGCATTTGTAATTGAAGCGTCAATATCAAAAACAGTTAGCTCATCAGTTTCTTTTTCATTAAAAATACGCACCGCGTTAATGGGGTCTCCGACATATCTCGGATTTTTAAATTCCTGAGTTTTAACCAAAGCACCATTGGATAGAAGCAAACACGGTATGATTCGTGGACTTAACATTTTATAGTTTTGCAAAATTCTCTAATAGCCTAACCCCAGCATGGTGACTTTTCTCAGGGTGGAATTGGACGCCATATATATTGCGGGAAGAAATGGCGCTTGTAAAGCCTATCCCGTATTCAGTGGTCCCAATAGAATTCATCTCATCCGAGCACTCAAAAAAATATGAATGCAAAAAATAAAATCTTGGGGCTACAGATATTCCATCAAATAGTGGAGACGATATTTCAGGTACAACTTGATTCCAGCCCATATGAGGTCTTGGCAACCCTAAAGATGTAACTTTAGAGGCGAATGAAATAACTCTACCAGGTACAAAATTAAGCCCAGGCATACATCCCTCTTCACTAGACGCAGCTAAAATTTGCATTCCAACGCACACGCCTAAAATTGGCACCCCATCATTAAGCACCAATGATTCCAATACCGGCCTCATGCCGGACATATTTAACTTTGAAATAGCGTGGTCAAAAGAGCCTACACCAGGCAAAACTATTTTGGATGCACCTTCCAATTGCTCGGGGGTTGATGCTCGGGCCGCTTTCAAACCCATACTCTTGTATAGATTTAAAAAAGCCTGAATATTTCCAAGTCCGTAGTCAACCACATGAATCATCTGAATGATATTTACTTAATTTATATTATTTCTTGGCAATAATAGCAGCATGTATAGATGGAATATCTCCTATTTCGCAATAATGACCTTCTAAACTTAGAATTAAATTCAGCAGATTTAGATCATCAGGATTTCCAGAATCATAATTTGAAATAAATTTATCGTCAAGTGCATATGCAACTATGGAACCATTATAGGGGTATACGGTTACATCAGTAAAAACGCTTTTCAACACTGAAATAATTTCACTAGACCTAATGCCCTCTGATGGATCTCCTTTTTTAATATTTTCAGGGCTTATATCAAAAACTTTGCTGTAATTAAATTCTTTTTTATTTGAAAAATATTTTAAAATAATTTTATTTATTGAAATAATTACATTTGTAATTTTATTGGTATTAATATTATACCTTTCAAATACAGATGAAATATCTAAATTCCTAAAATTATAAATTATAAATAATAATAACTTAAATTTTTTATATTTCAGTTTGGGTGGTACAAAATTTTTCTCTGAAAAATTCTTAAGTCGATCTGGTATCAAATGAATTACCGAATTTATAATTTCTCGATGTCGAAATGATAGATCCGAATAGTTTGGCCCTATATATTCATCGCAGAATAATAATCCACCCTTCTTTAAGGATGCGTAGACCTGGTTAAACAAGTGCTCCAAATTTGCAATGTGATGTGCGCCACCCGCAATATAAATTAAATCATATAACTCAACACCAAGAGAGCAACTATTCAAATCAGCTGTTTGATAATGGATATTATTAATTCCAGATAAGTTTCTTAGCCGCTTCGCACTCGCTATTGCTGCAGTGCTTACATCCATACCAATGCAATTTTTAAATACACCTAACTGATTCAATCTTCTATCGCGCGAGCCATGTCCGCAACACAGACTCAAACAAAGACCTACCGGCGCATTTTTTCCAAGGTACTTATTTTTAAACCAGCTCTCAAGCCAATCATCATTTGGGTTTTGAGTTTCAGCACCCGTGACTAATTTTTGAAAATATCTCCTAATCGGTAAAAAGCTGTAAATATCAAGAGCGGAATTATGGCGGGACTCCCGCCCCCAGAAATCGCTTACCTGCTTTAAATTATCTTGAGAAAAATTTGTAGTCAATTTCTGATTTTCTGCACAAGTATGTTTATATTATCTCTTTTGGAATATAAATCTATCAATTCAAAATCTCGCGGTATTTCGATATCAATCTCACCCCGGTATATTATAGTAAATTTGTTAAATCCTAATTCTTTTAAAATATTAAAAATATTTACTCTAGATGAACCATTCTCATTCATTATTTTTCTATTATACTCAAATATCAGTTTAATATCAGGATTTTCACTTATAATTTTTCTCATCCCTATTATTGCCTGATACTCAGCCCCCTCTATATCCATCTTTACAAGATTAATTTTTTTTATACTATTAATAATCGCGTATTTATCAATACTAATAGTTTTAATTTTTATTAGATTTTCAACACCTTCATCAAATTGAGAAATCTTATTACATTCAGATGAATCGCTGTTAACAATAAAATTAACATTCTTACTGCAATCAGAGACCCCAAAACTCTCTACAGTAATGATATTTTTTAGACCATTATCTATAACATTTTTATCTAGTGTATCTCGCGTTGCCGGGGTTGGCTCAAAAGCATAGACGTGGCCCGTCTCACCAACAATTCTTGCTGCGATTAAAGCGTAAAATCCAATATGACTTCCAAGATCTAAAAAAATATCCCCTTTTTTAAGAATTCTTTCTACGACCCTTCTTGTCGCCTCCTCATAATCATTATTTGTTTTAATAAAATTAATTAAACTATAATCATCTTTTAAATAATTTATTTTAAATCCATTATGATGTATAAAATATTTATCATTATCCTTTAATATTCCTAGCCTTCTAATAGAAATATCTAAATTAACTAGATAATTTCCAAAATATAAGTCTATGAAAGGTCTTTTAATTACATAATTTCTTAAAGCTAATCTTATTTTTATATAAATTTTTTCTAGCATATTTAAGCTATTTATTAATATTATTTGAAAGAGTATTTTTTATTTTCCGGTAGCAAGAATGATTAATGGTGCACATGGAAATTTCTTTAAAAAATCTTAATGCATTAAACCTTTAATCGCAGAGGTTCCGTTTGCGGTTTACATTCTAATTGTTAGTGTCGGTAATTATTGGGCAATCTCATGAATTATTTTTTTAAAATTGATCGCCCAGTTTGATGGCGTGAATTTCATGCCCAACCTGCAACTTTCTCGACTAATCTCATTCAGCGTATTTTCACTACATTGTGCTGCCATCAACATAGATTCATACAACGCATCATCTGATGTTGTATTGAAAATGAAGCTATTCTTCTCATTGGCAAATTCTGGAATGTTGCCAATTTTATCCGATAAAAGAAGGCCGCAGCCTGACATAGCAGCTTCAGAAACTATCAACGGCCAGTGATCCTCAAGGCTCGGTAATATCAAAAATTTAGACCTCTTCAATGCCTCAGCTATAGTTTCAGGCTTTGAAAATGATCTCAAATTTATACCTTTTATTCCTGATACTGCTGACGCCAGCGGCCCGGCCCCATAAACATCCAATTGAAATTCAGGATGCTTTTGATGAAACCTAGAAAATGCAGCCACTAATTTATCCACCCCCTTCCTTTTAATAAGTTGACCTACAAATATGAACTTATCCTCCCTCCTTAAGGATACCTCCTTCGGAAAGAATATATCCGGGTCGGATCCATACAAGCCTGTAAATAGATTTTCTGCGGAGACCCCAAGCTTACGCATTAGCTTTACGCCAGATGCACCTGGAACCCATACTGCATGAAATTGTTTTCTGTATATCACTCTGAAGGCAACCATTCCAACCCATTGCCTATATGAATTTTTCCAGCAATTGTCGCTAAGCAGAACAACTCTGCCACCACTTTTTCTCACCTGGTCGCCCAACCTTCTTAGCGAGGGAATATAAGTTATGCCAGCCTGAAAATATATTTCAGGAACATCTAGACCCAACTGCTCCCAAGTATAAATATTGTCTTTATCAATCCAATGTACTTTTTGGCCCAAAATTTCTTCCATGCCAGTTATTGGAATGGTTGGTCTCGTCGAAATGACTTGAACAGGATTATCAACACCTTTAATGCCTGCAGCAATTAAGTGAGCGGCATAACAAGGCAGCTCATTCCAAGATATTGCTATACGCATTTTTATGCCTCTAGATTAAGAAAATATAGCCGCCAATCTATCTCACTAAGATAGCCAAATTACTTGAGGGTCAATTGAAATTTATGCCAAGCTAAAGCGGTAGTTAAGATGTTGTCAATACTACTTGCGATAGGTTGCCATCCTAGCTTTTTAATTGCGTAGCTAGGATCGGCAACAAGATGTGCAGGATCTCCCTCTCGCCTTACCCCCATTTTAGTCACAACAGGCACGCCAATAGCTCTTAATCTTGAGATAATTTGACCAACAGAAACTCCTTGACCAGCTCCAAGATTAAAAACATCGGAAGAGCCTCCATTAAGCAAATACTCAACAGCCAAAATGTGAGCGCGAGCAAGATCTTCAACATGTATATAGTCGCGAATGGCTGTCCCATCTGGGGTAGGAAAATCTGAACCAAATACTTCTAACTGCCCACCACCAAATGCAGAGTTAATTGCCAGCGGAATCAAATGAGTTTCGGGGTTATGGAGCTCCCCAATTTCACATGCAGAATCAGCCCCTGCGGCATTGAAATACCTCATTGAAATGGCCTTAACCGCCCCCTTAGTTGATAAATCTTGAATGATTTTTTCAACCATTAGCTTGCTTTGTCCATAAGGGCTGATTGGGGATTGCAAAGAAGATTCGCTTATTGGCAGCTGTAACGGAATCCCATAAGTGGCGCAGGTGCTTGAGTAAACGAGCTTATTAATACCTACTCTATGCATCGCCTCTAGTAGTGATAGTGAGCCACCAACGTTATTCTTGTAATACTTCATAGGATCAGCAATTGACTCGCCGACATATGCGCTGGCAGCAAAATGGATAATTGCAATTGGTTTATGCTTCTTCAAGGCACCAATCAGGCGACTTGTATCGTGCAGTTCACCCACTATTAAATCGCCCCACTTTACAAAAGATTGGTTACCATTTGATAGATTGTCATAAGTGACGGGCTCATACCCTGCTAGCTTTAATAGCTTACAAGTCTGAGAGCCTATATATCCAGCTCCCCCAGTAACTAATATTTTATTCATCTATATATTTATAAAAATTGTTGTTCTTTATATTTTTTTGGAAATTGTATATACATTAAATAAATACTAATTTTTGATATTTTACCCCTACTAAATCCCCAATCGTATTCATGCAATAAAAATTATAGGTTAGTCCTTATGCGCTTTCATGTACACCCTTGGTCAGCCACTCAATCAGCCGCATTGATTGAATTTCCCATAACCTTTTCTTACTCAAAAAATTGAATATTTTTTGAGCGTTAAACTCAATTTGATCGGGCGACCAACATAAGACTTCTTCAATTTTATTTTTTAAATACTCATCAGTTTCAATATCAACAATCTCTAAAACATTCCTATATTCATTACTTAACCCTGGTGTCCACGTGCTTACTACAGGCTTTCCATAGCTAAGATAAACTAATATTTTGGAAGGGAAATTCATGGCATTTCCAGGAATTGATGATGGGCGCGGATTAACAAATACATCAGCCTGGCGATAAAGACTCTCCAATTCACTTTCCGGCACAAGTCCGTAAACCTTAATTCTTGAATCAACACTGGCTGCCTTTTGCAATTCAGAACTCTCACCATGCCCGGTCACCCAAAGCTCAATGAAAGGATCTGAGATTCTTTCAAAAGCTCTTAGCAAATAAGAAATTCCACCCCATTTGCTCATCATGCCGCTATACAAAATTACTTTTTTCAATTTCTCAACTTCTTTTCGACATAGTTGAAAATTTGAAATGCTTAATTTCTCAACACCGCCATCAAGATGTAATTTTTTCTTGAATGGGCAGTCCAAATATGCCTTAAAGGACAGGAAGATGTGCCCATCAGCCAAATGCGCCCCATTCGAGTAGGATCTCCAATCATCTCCTGGATCATAGTGATCAGCGCATAAATCAACCCAATATGTTCCGAACTTTAGCTGCGCATATCTTCCAACTTTAACCGCATAGGGAGTTGGGTTATAAGTTATCAATATTTTAGGTGGCCCATTATCTCTACACCACAATTTAAAAGCAGTTAAATAGGCCGCATTTAAACTAAAAGGCCTAATGAAGGGCATGTTCCAATATGAAACATGTTTTGAAACAAATCTTTCATCAAAAATATTTTCGTTTCCAGGCCTCAACACCCCAGACGGCCACAAAGGCTCAGGCAAATGGGAAAGACACTCTACCGTAAAATTACATTTCTTTAAACCACCTAACAAACCCGACTGCCATCTATTCGCTGCTGGACTAACTGCAAAATGATTCATGAGGGCATTCTGATTAAAAATGCCCCCTACCCACAAAATTTTAGGTTGCAAATTCATTTCCTTAAGTAAATAAGATGTTCTAAATCCATCATTTATCTGATATTGCTTGATTTTTGATATAGATCATAAAGCCACCCTTGGGTTATTGAGACACTTGAGATACATGCCATAACACAATGACGCCAAAGTCCATATCCAAAATCCCACCGTCATATCAACGGGAAAATCACCCACAAACATGCCCACCTCTCCAATAGCCAGTAGCGCAGCTCCAAAGTAGCGAAGAAAGCAAGAGGGATGGTATAGGATAACTGCAATAAGATTTATTAAAGCAGTGAAATAAATCCATAAAATTAATGCCCCTGCAAACAAACCAGACACTTTAAGAATTTCTAATATAGAGTTATGAGAGCCCATTATCCACTCGGAAGGAAGCCCTGGAATATCAATTAATAGCGGCACTCCGGCATGTCCTATGAAGAAATTAGATGAGATAATTTGACTCCAAGCTGAAGACCAAAATGGATATCGATCAAATAATACTTTTGAATAAGCTCGATCATAAAAATTAGCGTCCAGTGGCGCATAGAGAAGCTGTGTTATGTCACCCTGAAGAAAGCCCAGCCATAACACTAGTGCAGTTAATATTGGAGCCAGAAAAACTGATAGGACCAACAACCATTTAGTCGAGCGATAGTTGCCAAAAAACTCAACTAATACTATATAAAATAAAGCTACAAAATATATACCATACATAGCCAAAGAACTGGTATATATGAAATTAAAAAATAAAATTAGCACCCCCAGTCCAAATAACTTTTTAGAGATATTTTTATCGGCAATAAAGTAGCATCCAACCGCAACGCCCAAAGCTATATTCAAAAAGACAAGGTGTGACCAAAAAATATGGATTGAAATTAGGCAAAGAATAGCCAATGTGAGCGGAATAAATGTGACCCTTAAGCACCTATCATCAGCAATTGAAATGCTTTTCAATAAGATAAAACCATAAAAATAACTTCCAGAAATCATCAGCCAGCGAATGCCCCTTGACCAATTTGGAAGCCCATCTAGATAACCAAAATACATTCCAATGCCAACAGGAAAAAATGCCGCCACCCAAAGCAAAAGAAGGGTTCCAGATATTTTTCCCTGGAAGGTTTTTGGGTTATACAACAATTCAAAAAATACTCTTGTTGCGATAAATAAACACATCGCAATTTCAACTGTTATGGGAAATGACCCTAGATAAACTACCTCTCTTAATTCATCAGGAATCGACATTGAATTGGATGAATCAACTGCAAAGAAATTGTAAGGGGATATATAAAGAATAAAAAGGCCCAATAAGCCATCCCACCTTGCTCGCATAGTAAGCCAAAGCGAAAATAGCACCCCTATAAGCACGGAATAAAATGGGCTAATAAACCCAAGCAGGCATATTAAGACACAAAAAAAAGATATATTAATAAAATTTTTCAGGACGTCGCTTCTTATCTTGATAGTAATTTCTGATATAAAGCCTTATATTTCTCCGCAGATTCCCTAATGTTAAATAATCTTATAGCGCGATCTCTAATGTAATTTCGGTCAAAATTGAAAGAAATAGCCCACTCTATCCCGCATACCAAATCTTCTCCGTCTTTATAGTTAGCAGCATATCCAGTAATCAAATGCTCTACTATTTCCTCGGGCCCAGTATTTTTGAAGCAAATAACCGGCAACCCCGAAACCTGAGCTTCAGCGAAAGTCTTGCCAAATGCCTCATTTAATGATGGTGACAAAAAAATATCTGCTGAGCAGTAGAGCAAGTTCAACTTAATGGTTTCATTTATAAATCCAAAATTAATTATTTTTTGCGGGATTTCATGATTTTTCAACTCTGCCGCACCAAACGCTATCACTAAGATATTGGATGGCAATTTACGCAAAGCTGCTTGAATATAACTAAATCCCTTATATTCGTCCCTTATATTCGCAGATCCTATCAAAATTATTTTTTGATCCTTAGGCAGCCCTAAAATTGATCTAGCGTAGTCTTTGGTGTGAATTTCATAGCTATCACAGTTAACTCCACTGTATACAACCTCTATCTCTTGATTCCCTAGAACTTTTGATTGAAGCGCATCAGCTCGCATTAATTGGCTTACAGCAACCCAATTGATATTAGCCTGCGACAAAAATTCAAACTTTCTTATCAAGCCATAGTATGATAGATCTTGTTCATTGTCACCATTGAGCATTGGACATCTTCCGCAAGAATCTTTGTAGCGACTGCATTCTAGGCTGTAATGACATCCGCCCGTAAATGCCCACATATCCCTTAACGTCCAGACTACAGGCTTCTTCCAAAGCGCAATATCTTTAATATTCACAAATCCATAATTAGCCCAATGGACATGAATGATGTCTGCCCACTCGAACAAAGGGTGAGCCTTTAAATTAACCCCAAAGAATCCAGGTGAAAAAATTCCGCCCCCTTTTTTTCTATTGAAAAAAATTAACATCCGCTCTAGTGTTGTATTGAGTAGCCTGCTAATTCTTGCATTAAACCCACTGGCCGAATAGGATGCTACATTTTGACCAAGGGTTCCAAGCTCTTTCAAGTACAAAACTTTTGATTCAACATTTATATTTAATAAAGCATTATGAGTTAGCATTGCTGCATAACCCGCCCCTGAATTCAAAGTTGCCCCTGACACATGTAATATCTTAATTTTTTTTTCAACATCGTCCATAAATAGATTTTGTATTAGCAGTTACCACTCAAGCCGAGGTTGCTCATTTCATTCAAAACTATAGGTTTAGCTCTTGGGCTTCCATCCAATGCAAAAGAATCCCCCAAGCCCATAACGCTCTTGGTGGACGACCATTTAAAAGCTGCCCTCTAAGCTTCTCTAAATAAGCAGGCAAAAATATCTCCTTGGCGTTTTTCGTGTTTAGAGCATATTCAAACTGCAACCTTAATGGGCCTGACATCCACTTCATAAACGGCAGTTCGAACCCTTTTTTAACTCTTGATCTTATTTGTTTAGGTAAATACTCCTTGACAGCCTCTGCAAATATATCTTTTGGTGTGAGATTGTTTAATTTGTACTTCGACGGCAGAGAGTAAGCTAACTCTACCAATGGATGATCTAGTAGTAGCGGCCTCACCTCTAGACCGTGCGCCATACTCATTACGTCGCCATCACGCAAAAGAGTATTTAGTAAATACCCATTGATTTCAGCGTAGCTAGACCCTTGAACATCATCACATTCTTCAACCAGAAAATTTTTATAGTTACTCACTATGCGCTCTCTAAATTGCAACAGCCATTCGGGACGAACAGCATCCGTCATCTCAAAATTTTGCAATACTCTTCTTAACATTGAAAATCGCTGTGCTCTGCTGGAAATTCCAAACAATAATTTCTCGGTAAGAAAGTTTGGTCGCAGCTTATGCAGTGACTCTATTGCTAACAATGTGGGCTCAAGACGTGAAAATATCTGAGGGTAGCTTAACCACTTAAAATGTTCGTAACCAGCAAATAACTCATCCCCACCCATACCCGTCATTGCAACTTTAACAACTTTTCCGGCTGATCGAGAAACAATCCAAGTATTTGTGCCATCAATACTTGGTTGATCAATATCTTTAATTGCGCCTAAAAATATATTCTCAACATCCCCTGTGGAGACTATGATCTCCTCATGGTCTGTATCAAGATAACTAGAGGCAAGGCGCGCATAACCAAGCTCATCAAAAGCCTCATCACCTCCCTCAAAACCAACGGCAAAAGTTTTAATTTTTTTTCCGCTAGCAGAACCCATAAGGCCAACAACAGCTGTTGAATCTATACCCCCACTAAGAAACGCCCCAATCTCTACGTCCGCAATAAGACTGAAGCGAGCAGACTCTTTAAGCTGCGCCCTAAGGACTTGTATCGCATCATCTTTTGATATGTTAATTAAATTATGTCTAGAAAAGCTTGTTTCATTATGCAGGTCCCAGTACTTAAAAACTCTCTGAACACCGTTACGAATCTCCAGCCAGTGACCAGGCATTAAAGTCACAGCATTATTTAAAATAGTCCGTGGCTGATTAATGGCGCCAACATACAAATAATCCAAAAGTGCATCTGAGTTAATTTCCGAACTCACTTGGTTGCTAGCCCTTAAACCGCGCAATTCAGATGCAAACCATATCTCTTTATTATTTTGACAATATATTAAAGGCTTAATCCCAAGTCTATCTCTTGCCATTATGAAACTAGGTGAATTTTTGGGCGGGTTAGTGTCACACAAAGCAAAAGCAAACATCCCACGCAGTCGTTTAATGCACTCAACACCCCATTCACAATAGGCTGCAAGTATAACCTCAGTGTCTGCATCAGTTAAGAAGTTATAACCATAGCCATTTAGCTCTGACCTCAATTCTTTGTAATTATAAATTTCTCCGTTGAAGGTAATCCACAACCTTCCTTCCGCATACGACATCGGCTGGTGTCCCGCCGAAGACGTGTCTATTATTGAAAGCCTACGGTGACCAAAAGTAAAGCTTCCATTTTGATGACTTATTACTCCGCAATCATCAGGACCTCGATGCACTTGTGCATCAAGCATTCTGCGAACAGATTCTTGACTGATACCTCCGTAGACACCTGAGATTGCACACATAGAATATTAAAAAAGATATAAATTTATAAAAAAGATGAAGGCAAGTGTATTGAGTTTTTTCAAATGCTACTCTTAAAACTAACTTATGCCAAATAAAAGAATAATAGTTTTATACATAAAAAATTCAATGTATATATGGCTGCATTATTTCACTTATGACCTTCCACAAACGTTGAGAAGAGAGGCCATCTTTATATCTATGTTGCAATTTTTTAACTCTCTCTCTTTCAGCTGAGTAATAACTGCTATCGTCAAGCAACCTAACTAGTTCATGCTGAAGCGAAGTCTGGTTAAAAACTATAGGCCCAGGAACCCAGTCTTCAAAAGATTCAATTACGAAACCTCTTTTTTGAGAGTATGACTTAATATCAACTGGCGCAAATAATACCGGCCTATTCAGCAATAAAAAGTCATCATAAATAGAAGAGTAATCCGTTATAACTAAGTCGGCCGCATTTAAAACTTCATATAGATCAAAAGCATGTCCAACAAGAGCGGCATCACTTAGAATTAATAAATTCCTCAATGGGTAATTCTTAAAATATTCCAATACCAGCGACTCCTCATGAGGGTGTGGTTTTAGTATTATTTTTAGCCCCTCCTTCTCTAGAAAGTCATCAAACTCATCTATTAAAAATTCTTCAAAGCCGAATATATTTTTATAATTTCTATCTCCCTGCTTCTCGCCATAGTAATCACGAAAGGTAGGAAAGTAGAAAATTAGCCTGCAGCTCCCAACTTGATTTTTGAAAATCCTCTTGAGGTTATCAATGCCGTTTGATGTAAAAAGAAAATCATTTCTAGGGGCGCCAGTTATATGGTATTTTTTTGGGTCAGTTACCATGCAGGCATTTAAAAAGGTTGTATACGTCTCCGAGTATGACATTATGTGGTCAACCTTTTCCCAGGGTGGCTTAAACAGCTCTTCCTCCGCTCGATCCTCCATGGCGCCTAATTTTTTTATAGAGGCGCCATGCCATAAGTGGAAGTTGATATGTCTTTTGGTTGGCTTGTGCACTGCATGCGTAGAAACCAACATTTTTGCAGATGCTATTAATCTGCTTGCTTGAAATACTTCGCATAACGAAGATGTCCAAACGTTCTGCATCAAGATAAGATCAAATACTTTTCGGTCATTCTCAGTAGCAAATTTCCACAGTGCGTAACTATTTGATCCTGAGGCAGATTCTCTAATGAATATAATTCTATTTTTCTTTTGCCTTGTTAAAATTAGAGCGGCGAGTCTCACTAGCTTATTTAGCACCCTCTTGTAACTAAATTTTTTTAAAAATAATATCAATTTAAATTTTTGTATATATCAGTCTTGCAACTGAAGGATCTTCTGATTTAAAGCATGCAACCCCACGGCCCTCGTACTCGTATTCACAATTCCATCCATAATTTTTTATTTTTATATTTAATTCTTTATGATTTATAAAACGCCTATAGTGGTCATCGTATGTTTTATACTCATTTTTATTTTTTAAGGTTCTAAATTCAAGAAAAAGCATGTCATTTGCCTTTGATGCAATGCTAATAGCTTCAACAAAATTCTCTTCGGCAAGCTCGTCAATTGCATGAAGAAAAAATCTGGCATAAAAAATATTTCTCTTATTTACGTTGTTAAGGGCAATACATTCGATTATTTCGTTAATATCCGATCCATTCCCAATATCAAAAATATACCCCTGGCAATTATCATAACCAAGATGATTAAGGCGCATATTGATCTCCTGTTTCGCTACATCGCACCTATCTATATGCACCACAGACGTAACATATGGAGCAAAAAATAAGGTATCTCGACCATTTCCACAGCCAAAATCAAATAGCACATCATCGCTCTTTAGAAACTGGGCTGTTAGAGCGGCAAACTGGCTAGGGCATAGCGGGGCAACTTTCTTTTTATAAAACTCATCCCAGTACTGGCCAACTCCGACATTAATTTTATTCAAGAAAAGCTCCAATAGAAAATATTCATTACTTAAAAACTCCTTAGATGGAGTCATGTGCATTTTAAAACCCGTGCTTGCAACTGCTACCAAAGTGAGCACAAATGGTTAAATTCCAGCCGCCAATGGATCGGACTTAATCTCGTCCCACTCGGCATCTGTAGCACAATACGATCTCTTATATTTATTTTGGCTATCGGCCCAGATTTCAAAAATAAACCCTGCATCAATACAGGGAACTTGCAATAACTCAAGCTGAAGAAGTATGGGGGCTTTTCCAATTCCAGCTCCGACCAAAACAAAATCTATTTTTCCCGTATATTTTTCAACGGATATTTTGTCATACAAAGATCTCTCCTGGGAAATTGCACACCAAAATATCTCTTCAACACCCTCCCTCAATAATCCAGCCAATATTTTATCTTGCTTTTCCCCGGTAGCTCCATTCACCACCAATACCCGCCGACCTTTAAATAACTCAGATCGCCTCTCTCCCGTTAACATTGCATATACAAAGTAAAATGGATAATAATTTTCATCGGTAATTTCTATTTTGTTTTCTATTAACCATTTATTAAGTGCGGGAAAATATCTTTCTGCAAATGGTATAGATTCATAATTAAGATGTAACGCCAAAATACCTTTTTCACTAATTTGCTTTATTAAGCTCGGTTGATTAATCCTAGCCTTTGCCCACTCCCTTCCTGAATACCTTCCTGAATGGTAGTGCCCTAGGGTGAAGGGTCCTAGGCCGCCACGCAATAATATCCTCCACTTAAGGTCAGCAAGAAAAATATGAACCCGTTCAATATTGGAACGTTTTATCCTAAAGTCCTCAGGCTGACGACCAAGTAAAAATAGAAATTCCCCATCACTGATACGACATATAGGCAAAAAAGCTTTTCCGCATGAGTCAATAACTCTATCAATCATTTCGTCATACCAATGAGCACAATCTCGCGCTCGAATAGCCAAGGTATCTCTTCCTCTAATAACGTAATGTTTTTTGAAGCCAGGTATATCAAAATCAATACTCTCGGGAAATAAACTCATCTTATATTTTGATGGTAAATTTACATGTGGGACTTTAGATTTAATCATTATTCTTAATCCTCAAACTAATTTGACATTGCATTAAATATTGGATCAATTAGTTTTAGCTCATCATAACTGCCCGCAGAAATAATCCCCCCATGACTGATATGATATATAAAATCGCATTCACGAATTGTGCTTAATCTATGAGCTACTATTATTATGGTCATCTGATGCCCCATAGTCCGCACTGAATTCATCACAACTGATTGAGTTAGGTTGTCCAGCGCACTTGTAGCCTCATCAAACACCAACAACTTAGGATTGCGATACAGAGCCCTTGCAATACCAATTCGCTGACGCTCGCCACCTGACAGGCAAATACCGCGCTCCCCAACTTTAGTCTCATACCCATATGGAAGATGCTCATGAATAAAGTTGTGTATGTCAGCCGCTTTTGATGCATTTTCAAGGCGCCTCATGTCAATCGAAGCGGGATCAATGCCGAATGCAATATTTGCAGCGACCGTATCGTCAATCAAAAAAATATTTTGAGGCACATAGCCGATGATGCTGTGCCAACTAGCCCTGTTTAGTTTTGTGATAGCAACACCATCAACCTCAATAGCACCTTGATTAGGCTCTAGTAAGCCAAGAATAATATCAATTATGGTTGTTTTACCGCTACCAGTAGCACCAACCAATCCAATTGTGCCGTTGACTGGAATTTTAATATTAATATTTTTTAATGCTTTTTTTGATGCGCCTGGATAAGAAAAATTAATATTTTTAAGCACTATCTCTTTATCTATGCCTTGGATATCAATCTTTTGATGCTCTTGATTCACCTTTAAGGCAGTACCAATTACATCCGAATACAGGGAATCAATTGCCGATTTCGAGTAGACTAGTGATGTGATGCTATTGTATATTTGTTGTAATGCTGGCATAAGTCTATATCCAGCCATTCCATATAAGGCAATAATTGGCAATGTTTCGGCCAGCTCGCCTCCTCCACTCAGCAAATAAAGCATTACTAACAACATCCCCCCAAAAGCAATTGCCTCAATAGCAAACCTTGGGACTGTAGATGCAACTTGAAAACTTGCTTGATATTTGACGTATAAACCAGAAGGCTTTGAAAATCGCTCTACATAAGCCATCTCTAGGCTAGAAATTTTTACCTCCTTAATGGCGCCAAAGGCCTCCATGACCGCCAAAAACCGGTTTGAATTTTCTGTAAATCGCGACTTCCCTATATCCTTGATATATTCACCGGTTAAAAAATGTACCGCACCATAGCTTAAGCCTAATGTAAGAAAAACTATTAAAGACAGCTTGGGGTTTACAAAAAAAACTAATGCTAGCAATGCAAAAGCAACAAAACTCTGAGCAATCAAATTCATGGCAGGTGTCATCACAAGCGAAACAACATTTCCTATTTCAGAGAGCAACGTTTTCCCAAGTTCTGCACTATTTTTATTTAAAAACCAGATATATGGCTGATGCAGATACTGATGGATTAATCTCTGCCCTAGGGTATGCTCCATCGCCAGAATAAAATGGGATTGCAAATAGACCATAAGCGCCTTAAAGGCCATTGAAATGGTAAGCACGGCAAAAGTTATAACGCCTAAAAAAAATATAAACGGCTTACTGCCACTAAAATCAAACGATAGATAAAATTGGCTAAGTAGCGGGTTAGTTTCAATTAGACTTGGATTTGCCACTACCATTGTAAATGGCATTATGGAAGCCACCCCAATTACATCAAACAATGCCATAACTACAATCAAAATAATAAGAATAGATACACGACGACGCTCGTGCAATGTCATTAATCTATATAACTTTTTAAATGTATTTTTCATGAATTTCAATAATATATGTGGAGTATTTATACTAATAAATATATGGGTTGAGCTATTTAAGTGCCTTTTACCAAATTCACAAAAACAATTGATACTAGAGTATAAATATATATGTTTAAACTATTCATATTCCGCCCCAAAAAAATACCATCGTAAAAAATAAATTCTTAATATACTTTTTGGGATGAAACATGTAGTACTTTTAATATTCAATTAAAAAAGATTTAAAATAAGAATCGCTCTCTAAGGCCATCCTCAAGATTGATCTTTTGCCATTTCGATATTCGGTTGGCACTGCTTAGAATCAACCGATGGTAATGACTGATGAATAAATTTTTTATTTGACACCTGAGAGCCCGAGAATTATCTCCAACAATTGTAATCTTCATGAGGACATTCTTTTAATAAGCGCTTCTGCTGTTTGATTTTTCAAGCGATTATTTACTGACGCCCGCTAATATCGGATCTCGTACCTGTACCACTTCTCGGGGCCTCACTTGGCAACACCGCTTTTGAGATTTATCCAAACCCGATGACCTAACAGCACTAAGAGCGCCAGGAAAAAGGTTGCTGCTAAGCCGCCAGCGGTGGACTTAATCATGCCTTTCTTGCCGCTACTTGTAGGTGCTGTTGTCGCCTCAAGTCCACGCGTAAATCGAGCTTGTACTCCATATAAGTTAGCGCGTATTACATCAAGGACTTCTTGCCTTTTAATGTCGCCCTGCACTGTCTCAGCCCGAACTAGCTGCTCAGCCTCCAGAAGTTGCTTCACAAGAACAATGCCATCAAAGGTTTGACCCACCAAGATTTTGGCCTTTTCAATATACGCCTTGATAATCGCAATTTGAGCTAAGCGATCTTTGTAGCGTTGCAAATTTTCCTTGGACTGATTGATATCAATATTATTGGCGACGATTTGAGTTGATATCGAGAGATATTTGGCACCCGAGTCCTTTGGGTCAACTACCGACTGGTTCACGCTTGCATTACTCGGAAATCGCTTGTACAACTCTTCTAAATTTTTAGCTCGCTGGAGCTGAAAACTCATCTCAATTTCGGTAGAAGTAATTTGTTTTTGAATATCTGCTTGCGATGAAATTATCTCGCCCTCGTAACCATTAATGAAGTTGCGAAGTTGTAGATACGCACTACCAGAACGCATAAAGTCGGCAGCATTTTTAACATTATCAATTGCTGATACCCGACTTGATCCACTCATCTCTAAAGTAAAGTTGATGATGGTAGTGCTGGCTTGATCAAGATCTTTACCCACCGCTGCCAAGTCCTTAATGTCGGCCTTAGAGAGTGCGTAGCTGGGTTTAACATTTTTCTGCCACCATGCTTCAGTAGATAAAGTTTTATATACCCCATCCTGACCTTCGGGCGCTTTGCCTTCATCTACGATTTGCGCAGCTAAATTTGGTAGGCTTTTTTGGAGCACCTTCCAAGAAACCAAGTTCAGAGCGTAACTATTATTATTATTATTATTATTATTATTATTATTATTATTTAGCAAAACATATTCGGCCGAATAGCTGCCTAAGAAACTCCAATTTGCAAATCCTAGAATGGCGCCTAAAAATGCAGCAAGTGCAAGTTTTTTCCAGGACTCTTGCAAGAAATTGACGATATCAAGGAGGATGATTTCACCTTCCTCAGTTTGGGTATTTTGACCTAAAGATGCCATAGGATGCATGCCCTTATTAGAAAAAGAATTGCTTTATTAATTCCAGCGATTATAAGGGTTTATTGACTAATTTTACACTTCGCTGAGCTCTAAATGCTTACTGATTTTCGAGTCTTTTGGTAACAGAAGGAAAAAGAGAGGCGCCAAGAAGAGTAATCCAGAAATACAAGATCTCAATAGAATGTTGCGAGCTAATCTCCCCTGCCGTATATACCGGGATTATTGCAAAGGAAAGGATAGCTGGTAAATACTTAAAAGGACTTTTTGCAGTAGCAGATAAAACCAGGATAGCGACTAAGGCACCTAGGGTAAAAATTAGGGCAGGGATACCAAATGCAAGAGCTAATTCCACCCAGGCGCTATGGGTAGAAAGAATATAGCTGCCACTATTGGGGTATTTGGCGTTTAAGAGAACACCAAAGGGCTTGCTGAGGATCCCAGCACCCAAGAGATTTTCAGGGATAAATACTGTAATTGCAGCGGTTGCCCAAGAGAGCCGCTCGTAGGTATTAGCTGCAACCTCCTTGCCTAGCAAAGATTGTGGGTAGCCCAATGTGCGTGGATTTTGCCAATTAGGATATTTTTCAATTTGTATAGCAATTTTGGCATCCTCAATCATGGACGACCAGCCCGGGTTTACTTTAAATTGCTCCCACCCAAACCAGCCAACTACACCAATCAGAACAAGAACAAATAGCCCATTTCTTAACGCTAATTTAAGACACAATCTATTAATCAATAGAGATGATATTTGCATTAAAAACATCATCGAGACTAAGCCGAAAATCAACACCCCAAGGCCAATGCCATTGCGAGCATCAAAAATATAGACATGGGCATAAAGAACAACGCAGGATCCAATCAACCAAAATAAAACCATTATTATCTTTGATTTGATATTCAAGCTTGGGTAGCGATCCAAAAGAGTCCCCAAAAGACCAGAAATTAGAATCGTGCCAGCTAAGACACCGCTAATTTTCCCGGGATATATAAATGAGTCATAACCATGATAGTTAATATTGTTTGTTGAAATTGCCAGCGGGATATATTGATAAAAAAGATAAGCAAAACTAGTTAGAATTCCAAGCCACAAAAAGTTCACTGCATTAGGCCTTCTTAATATTGCAAGCCCCGTTCCAAAGCCAACGATAGTGGCTAGGAGTGCCCTCAACCAGGTACTCTTTAACTCATGAAACTGAATTTCTGGAAATCTTGATAGAAAAAAGTAGTGAAAGATCACCCAGCAAAACATCATACCCACCATGATGATGGGGATCCAATTCCTAAGAGGAATTTTTTGCGTATTGGTTTTAAAAAATTGGTAGCAATAGACGATTGATAAAACAGTTTCTATACCCAACAATATATTGCGAAGGGCAATTGTTCCCTTGACCGCCCAGATACCTAAAAGAACACTACTCAATAAAATGAGACTTAGCCCCAATAAATCTCTATCCGATTTATTAGATGCTTCTTGAGCACTAGAGTCAGCTATATCCATATGATTCATCCCTCAGACTGCTGAAATGTATTTGATGGTTAATGAAGTTAGACTTAGTCAATTGGTTTGCGTGCAATTGCTAGCAAATTTTTGCCGAACATATACTTTGTACCAAACATATCTAAGGCATTGCTAACCGGAAAAATATATTGGTCATAGAACTTGAGTTGACCATTATTACTCTGTTTAGTGTTTTGGCTATGCTTTTTATTCTTGGTAGTTAGCCAAGCAAAAAATCCAATAGAATCGGCATACTCACATTTTTTAATAGTGAAATGCGCGCTCTTGAGTTTATTCATTAGCTCTGCTTTTCCATATCTTCTGTAGTGCCCAATTGCCGCATCAAAATCTGAGTACAAACATTGAAATGCAGGGAGATATAAAGCCAGTGCTCCACCCGGCTTTAGCTTTTGATATAACTGCTCTAGAGCCTTTTGATCATCTTCAATATGCTCTAAAACATTTGAGGAATAAATGAGATCAAATTGACCCTCAATATCTTCAAGGCTGGAGTAGCACTCAAACCCACGATCCTGAATGATATTTTTTAGGTTGGAATCAATCTCAAGGCAAATTGGCTTGATACTTTTTTGCTTAGCCCATATCTGAGCCAGACTGCCTATACCAGCGCCAAACTCAAGTACCCTAGCATTTGATGAGGCAAGTCCTGAGAGCTTTCGCACAATATCGAGGTTGTAGCGGGGTAAATTAGCCTCATTTGCCCATAACTCCGCAGCACCAGCATAGCTCGTGTTTTCTTCAGTCTGAACTGTACGGTGTAATAATTGATTTTTATCCATAAACCTTAATTTTGGGCTGCTTATTGCCTGTAATTAACCCATCTAAAACAGCATGCAAGAATTAATTTCCACCCTCTATTTGCTCATTATATGCCTAGCATTTTGGGGTTATGGTGCAATCATTTTGGGGTGGCTTAGCAAACCAAATGATTTTGGTTCAGGCATAACTGTTGCGATCGGGATTAGTGCTTTTATTTTGAGTTGCGGCTATTTTGAGCTCTTTCATCTAGCTAGCCCATTGGCATTTCAAATATTTTTAGCTATTGGGATTGTCTTGTCTCTGGTACAGCTTAAAAAAATAGGTTTTTTGGGCACAAATATCAATAGAAAATTCTGGCTTCAAGAGCAATTTCAGGCTTCAAATTCAAAAGCTTTGCTTGCTAGCTGCGTCGGCATTTCCATTTCTGTACTTTGTCTTCTTATCACCCTAAGTTATTTTTATCACCTACCATTAAATCAACATGATGATTTTTCTGGATACCTTGTGCTGGCAAAAAGAATCTTGCAAGAAGGCTACCAAGGCGGGGATCCTTTTAATGATCGCAGTATTGAACAAGGATTCGGCGCGGGCAACTACATCATCGCCTTGCTTAGCTCTTATTTACCTGCTGCTGCTTCTCATTTGGCGGATACCGGTATTGGCTTGATATTACTGATACTGCTCACACTGAATGCACACAAAAGAGTACATATATCTACGTCTTTTGCATTTCCACTGGTATGCATTGTTATTTGGTGTGCCGTCATCATCAATGCGCCGATTGTGAATGCTTCACCCCTCATTGTTGCGGGTGGATTATTTGTTGCAACGATCAGCTTTTACATACAGAGCAACTATGGTGAGCGCTACTTCGATCATGTTTTGTTAGCGCTCTTGCTATCAAGCCTTCTGGTTTTAAAAGGCAACTACATCATTCCCGTATGTGCTACTGGCTTATGTATTTACCTCTGTAGATTGACCATTGCTAGATTAAGCCGTACCGCTCTAGAGTTTGCGATCTTTTTGGGATGTATGCTGCTTTTTACACTTCCATGGTTGATTGCCAATTGGCAATTTGCTAAAACCCCTTTCTATCCACTACTGGGGCATGGTTTAGTAACGCCCAATGCATTAGGGCTGGCCAGCCTAGATCAGTTTGCCGATGCCATTCTTGCTCTACTGCCTTACTATGTGATCTTGATCAGCCTACTTGCGTTGCTGCATCGGTTTAAGGAAGCGCTTGATCAACGGCTTTTCTTTTTCATTTCCTCCTTAAGCATTGTCATCATCCTTCTATCTTGCTCCTTAACCATGACTAGTGCTGGATCACTTACACGCTATTCCTACGTTTCCTTATTTGGGCCAATGGCATTCTTAGCTTTGTATGCATTATTTAATCTATCCTTGAAGGAAGTAGTTTCAAAAAGTAGACTGCACATTTCTAGTGCCTTGATATTCATTACTCTGATTGGCTTCTCAGTACCCCAACTCTTAGATACTATGAAGCGCAGCTCTCGAGGGCTTATAAAAGTACTCATTCATTCAACATCTAACATGCCTTATTCCCTCGATGTTGCCAGAGAACAATTGCGCATCAACTTATTACAAAACTCACTTCCTCTTGGTTCAACTGTTTTATTGAGACTTGACACACCATTCTTGATTGACTTTGGCAGGGGGAAATTTCATGTAATGGATTGGCCTGGTAATGTTGGGCCAAAGCCCGGAGTACCCTATGATCAATCGCCAGAAAATCTTGCTCAGTATTTGAGGGATCAAGGAATTCAATACATTGCCTACTCCTACGGCAATGAGGCGCTCTTTTCAATCAGAGACCCTGAATTGGCTAGTAGGCAAAATCACCCTAACCCATGGATTCGTACACAAGCGGTACGCACTTTCGCAGTGCAGAATCAACTTCAAGTATTAGGACGGCGATACCCTCGGATTTTTGATAATGGTCAGGATTTTGTCATCAACATTAGCGAGCCAATGATATCAAAACAATAGAATCGCAATGAATGCGGACATAGATAGCAGTAAATTATAGGCTTAATGATTTAAGCTATGCGTTTAGTTGCCTGTATTTTTCGGCATCCCAGTTAAGTAGTTCATAGATCTGTTGTTTTGTAAGTGTAGAAAGATTTCGAGGATTAGGCTGCCTGATTAAAGTATCGTAATAACAGCGTAATTGAGCTTTTTGCCCTTTAGTTACGGCGATACTCTCTAAAACGCCAAGTCCTTCTACAAAAATATATGGGGAATTTAGAGAGCTTCCAACGAGAAGATCGTTGATATTTTCAGCTCTAACTAGAATAGGTTCGGATCCCAGGAAAACAACATGATCAGGATAAAGTGCCCAACTTGTTTTTACCATATCCAATAGAGTTGGGTTGATTGCCAATTCATTAAGCTCGGAATCATCGGAAATATTGTAACCCTCTATGGATATATTTTGAGCGTCAAGCATAGATCTATGTATAACGGCATTGTCAACAATTACGCTTAACTCTTTTTGAAGCAACGAACATACTGCACTTAAAGTTGATCTAAGTTCCTCCAGACTATCGCAGCCAATTACCACGCCATGGTTCTCCAAAAATAATAGATTTAAACTTGGTGATGAACAAATTGCATCATGTATCGCTCCTGCCAACTCGGCCCCAGGCTTATGGTACTCAATAAACTTCCAGGGGAGGGAGCTTCCAATCACGTCACCTATTTGCTGGCGTGCATTTTTCCGAACTAAATATGCTAAAGCCTCAATTGCATGTAGGTGTAAAACAATTTTATGAGGCATAAGGGCATGCAAGAGTGTTTCTATAGAGGGCTTTAATGCATCTACACCCAAGGCAATGGGTGATATGTCATAACGGCGACTTTGTATCGCATCTTGAAGTTGCTTCAAATCTACAGGGGTAAATATTTCCTTAATCTTGGCTTCGCCAATCCAAGTACCAGAGGCCTTTACCCATAATATGCCCCCCTCTTTAAATGAGACATTTCCTCCAGCTCCCTGCACTAAAAGTCGATTTTGGCCTATTTCAGCACAAAAATCTTTTATTGAACGCAGCAGGTCCATGTTCTTTTCAATCATTAATCCTGAGACAATTTGTCTAATAATTTTCTGAGCTGAAAGAAATCTTCAAAAATAGCATCTGGCATATGAGGCCCTGATCCCACTTGGACACCAGCATGTACTTTTTGCAATGTCACAGCATTGATTGACTGTCGAGCGCCGGAAATGTCATTGATTGAGTTATCTCCAACCATCCAGATGCAATTACCCTTAGGATTCATTTTTTCCAAAGCAATTTGGAAGGGGGCTTCATGAGGCTTATCAAATCCAGCCTCCTCACTAGTGACAATGTAGTCAAAATATTGATCCAAGCCAAAATAAACAACCTTTCTAAATTGAATCTGAGCAGTCAGATCGGTAACTATTGCAGTTGGTATGCCTAAAAGCCGAATATCATCGAGCAACTCCTTAACATCACTGAATAACACTGCATTTCCCAAAAATGTACGCCAATAGGTTTGTTCAAAATCTAATGCTAAGAGCACTTGAGAGCCAAGGCCCATGATTTCAAGCATGCGTTGCAAATAAAGTAATCGACTATGAGAGGATGCAGTTTCTTTGAGTCGTAACTTAACCTGCGCTCTAGCCTCTTTAAATGCGCTATCAAAGTCATCCCCAGAAATAGAAAAGGTCTTAATAACTTTATCTCTAACAGCCTTTTGCGCAACTGCATGAGCTGGATCGTACGCATAAAGAGTATTGTCCGTATCGAACAAAATTGCATCCGGCAATTGTGCAAATTTGCTTGGATCAAGTATCTTCATCATATCAATCGTTTTGTTAAAGCTTGGCTAATGTGGGATAAGGTGATCAACTGCATTAATCCAATAATACCGCCCTCCCAGTTAGGGTCATTATCCAGAAATTCAATGACTTGTGGGCATAGTATTTGGGCTGCCATTTTAATATCGTCAGCACTAGTATCTCCTTCGATGACTAGGTGTACCTCACGATCGTTATTCATCATATTTAAGTCAACATGTAGACCACAAATACCGACAAGAACCCTATTTAAAGACAGCTCATTAAAACCCCGCTGAGATTTGACAATTAATTTTAGCGGTATTGATTGCTCTAAATTAACATCATTTAAATAATCTGAATGAATAGGCTCTATTCGAAAAACCAAATCTGCATGTAAAGACTGTGGCTGGATAAAACGCTCTGAATCCAAGGACCTTCTCTCAAATGATTCAAGCACCTTATCAATACTATGGCCCCTTAGCTTTGTATCTCTCTTTAACTTGAAATAACGACGCAAATCATAATCTAACTCTAAAAATATTTTTAAGTTATAGCAATTTCTCAGAAGCGGGAGATACAGCGCATGCAGGCCACTAGCAATGATAAAGTCATTAGCCTTAATCAGTATGGGCTTACCCATTCTTCCTATTTGATGGTCATAGTGTTTGACTAAAATGTTTTTTCTATCAACTAGTCGAATTAAATCATTCGAAAAGCCTTCTAAATCATTAGCCATTGGGTTCAAATGCGTCATTACCTGCCACATTGGTTTTTGCCTATCCCAAAGATGGTAATCATCGCCTGAAATTTTTGATACAGAATGACTCCCAAAAAGACCTGTTAATGAATCTGCGAACGTGTCTTTTCCAGCTGCTGAATCTCCAGCTATACCAATTGAAAAAGGCTTCCTACTCAGACGGAAAAAATCATTCCTAGTAATGGCTTCTCGCCATATACGTATTGCCAATATAACGCCCACTGCAATCATTGCTGTTTGAAGCAAAGATCCAAGTTGTAGCTCAAACGATGACTTCAAAGACAGGGATTTTATTAAAAGAATTCGGTAGCCATCAGTAAATGCTATCGGTAGATATAGAAGAGCATTTAATGCATAAATACAAGAAAAAAGTGCAATCAATAAAATACTAATACGATCACTTGTTGATTGATAAATTACAAGAAAAGGGATGGCCCAAATAAACCAACCCGGGGAAATTGGCGTCATCAATATTATTAATAAGAATGCTATACCTAGAGTAGCTTGGAATACCTCAAAACTCATTCGTTGCACACGCCAAGCTAAATAAATCATAGTCAAGTAAATCAAGGGAACAAGGTAGATATATATTCCACCGCCTAATTCGAGCGATAAACGAAATATCTTACCCAATTCGGGATTGCTCAATAACATCCCAATAGCTGCGCTTGATAGTAGAAAGGGTATGCCCAGTATTAAAATGGAGAACAAAAAACTAACGCAAAAAGGAATTGCACGTTGCCTTAGGGCTTTGTTGTTATACAAGTAGATACAAAAAAATGGTAACGCCACTACCATACTTAACTTTGCAGAGATGGCTGCTGCACATAAGATGCCAGACCAAACTAAACGAGATCTGCGAAGACAATATATTGAGAGCACCAGTAGCGCAGCAGGGATTAGATCATTTAATCCAAATAGATAAGATGCCATGATGATGATTGGCGAGAGCCAATACACTCCCAAAAGAAGCTTCTGGCGGTTTGGGACCAACATATTTAGAGTTGCCAACAGTCCGAAATCTGCAAGTAACAAAGTAAATTCATAGCCATAACTTAATGGCACCCCAGCGAATTTACAAAAAAGAAGGGGTGGTAAAAAAAAGAGCCACATTGCATAACCATATGGGAATGCAGCTAGATTACCCTCCAAAGAAACCCATGAACCCCAAGGGTCGAGGGTGGCCATAGACATGCTGTTTTCCATAAATGGTAAATACCAAGTGGAAACTGGGATTGGAATGAAATAGTAAATAAGGGCCAATCTAATAACTAATCCCAATCCAAACATTGGATGAGAATAAAGCTTATTGATTGAACTCATGAGTAGGTCTCCCATAAGTCTGGTCGCTTAGTACATACTGCATCTATTTCGATATCTCGTAATCTTAGAAGATTTGCCATTTCCTGAATTTCAACTTCTGCATTTCTTCCATGAAGCTCTGGAGAAACAATGCAAAGTCTTAGGCCCGACTCCTTTAAAAGCCTAGCCTCATTTGCCGTCAAGGGAAATTTGCTAAAACAATCAACCCAAACCCAATCAATCATTGAAGCTAAAGAAAGTGCTGTGTCAATAGATTCGAATTCAGAAACACGGACCGCACAGTTTCTTTCACCTAACTTCGCTGACTTCACGAGAAATGGAAATGATTGATCGAGAAAAAAATAATTTTTAATATTTTTCGATTTCATCAAATCAAGAATTTTATTTTCAAGTCCTTCCTCTTTAACATTCAAAATCAAGGTGTTGTGCTGAAAATGATCTAACCACTCTTCAAAAGATTGGCCTACAACATAAGGATCATGCTGAAGAATGAGCTGATTTGACTCTGATCGAATGTCGATCTCAATACCATATTTGCTATCTGTCTCTAGTAGATCAGAAATTAAGTTTCGCTGATGATGAATAATCACCATATTAAATATTTCTCTTCAATTGAAAACTGTAGCTGAGTGTTCTGCGTATGAATTTTAATTTAGCTGAAAAACTAATATTCCAATGAGAAACTCCGTAAGCTCTTTCTCCAAATTTCACCGGAAATCTAATGATTTTCAAGTCCTGGGTCCGTGCCTGATAGTAAGCGTATAAATCCAAAGAAAAGTCTTTTGGGGGAGATGTCCAAGTTTGAAAAAATTTCCGAGAAAACATGGTCGGCTGAGCATTAATATCCCACATTCTGCAGCCCAATAAAATGGTTTCAAAGATGCTCATGCCAATAGTAAAAACAGTATCAAAAAAGGGGCGCCCATATCGCTTACCCTTTATAAAAATATTTGCATTCTTTTCAAAAAGCTCCAACACCTTCAACACATCCTGTGGGTCTGTCTGCATATCCGCATGGGTCCACCCTAAAAAATCGCCCTTTGCAGCATAAAGACCCTGCAAAATCCCATATCCATAGCCTTCATTTTGATCTACAGAAATCATCCTGCAACTAGGATACAAAGGTAAAAATGTCCTCAATACATTTTTTGTTTCATCGGATGATCCGTTATCAACCAAAATTACTTCAATTTCATTCTTATAGGATAGCCCACTGCAACGCTCCAATATTAGTGGAATATTTTTTGCTTCATTGAAGCAAGGGATGATGAGCGAAAAAAACATTTTAAGATTTCGATATTATAAAAACTGCCCCGCCCATTCCATATGTAAATACGCGCCGAACTTGTAATTTATTTTTTTCAATAAATTCATTAAAAGCTTTTGCGACCCCCCGAGAACTACTTCCTCGATATGAATAAAAATCGTCCAAGATCATGAATGCTCCCTCTTGTATGATCGATGAACAAAAGATTAAAGCCTCGTTTGCACTCGAGTATGTATCGCTATCGATAAAAATAATTCTGGCTTTTTGAATTCCAAATGAAACAGGCCCACCTCTAAGAGAATCACTAAAAAACCCTGGCACCAGCTGATACTGTATGTTTCTGGCTGCCCTAGAAACTCTCTTTTCGACAGCCTTAAGACTTGTTGAAAAGTTTTCATCTGTATAAAAGGGGTGCACATCCTCCTCAGAAATCTCGCCAAAGCCAGAAAACGAGTCAAACCCATAAAACTTGGTATTAAGAACTTTAGGGTTTAATTTTTGCATCTTTTGGCAACAACGAATGGAGTGCGAAAAGGAGCTCCCAGTAAAAACCCCAAACTCCAAATAGTCGCCTTCAACGTTTTCTATAGCAGATAGATAATGTACTTTTTTTAATACATGATATTTCTCTAAATTGTGAATAACAGCAGGATTCACCCCTGCGATTAAAGTCGAAATCCAATCTTGAAGAAATCCCAGCTTTGCAAGTATGCCAAACTTTGAGGACATTACTAAACCTACTTTCCGAGATTCTTAAATAATTGGTATTGGGAAGGATATACAAAGTCATCTTAAGGCATAACTGGAATGATCTCTCGATACTTATCCTGAAGATATCTTACCCGACTTAAAGGAATCCGTGAATCGCATTCTAGGCGATAGTGGTGGCCACCCCATTTATGAAAGCAAGACTGCCAGTATTCAAATGTCTGCAGGTCACTTGGCGTACCCCATGAGAGGTAGCTATCCACCTCAAATAGATAGCAATTTAAACCTAATGCAATTGCATCATTAATGGCAGCATCAATATAAAATTCCCCATTCGTTGTGCCATTTCGACCTATTAACTGATTTACTGCCTTACGAAAGTTTTTAGCCCGCTTAAATGTGAACGTTCCTAGCACTATTGGATCAATTTTAGGATTAACAAGGGACTCCTTTACTGAGATCGAAGAAATTTTACCGCCTTGCTCACTAATCCAGCCAAACATTTTGGGATGGCGTATAGCATTGGGGTGCCCACGAACCCCCCAAACAATCACATCTATTTTGGGATCTAGGATCATATCCTGAAGGCGGGTGGCTGAGTAAAGCATGCCATTGTCACAAGCTCCAATAGTAACTGGCAACTCATCAGACTCTATATTATTTTCTTGTAGGGCATCAAGACCAATTAAAGCCGTACAAGCTTGGCCCTCCGTTACCTGTTGAATTATTTTAATAATGGAGTTTGGATATTTTTTAACTAACTCAGTAACCACATCTTGATATCCAGGCATATCCTCACGCAATACAAAAACTTGTCTTGATGTCTGTGGTAAATCATGCATGGCCTGGGCAACCATAGGTACGCCAGAAACAGGTATAAGCGGCTTTGTGATTTTATAACCTTCACTCTTAAAGCGCTGACCCAATCCAGCCATTGGCATTATGAGTGCGCCATCTTGCTCATTAGTATCCGAAGCTGGCTTAATTAAACGCATAAAGACATCCGACCATACCCGATACTCAGCCAAATCCTCTGGAGTGCCCCATTGCATGAAATGCTGAATGGGGTAAACGGCAATTGGAGTATGGTTTTCTAAAAGTGGTTTATAGGCCAAGCTAACATAAAATTCCCCTCCTACATTGAGGTCTTTATCTACTACTCGTTCAAATGCATCTTTCATTAATTTGGCAGAAGCAAAGTAGTAGGTACCGCTAGAAGCAAACTCATTCATTCGATCATTGGTATATGGTTGTTTTTCTTGAATGTCCAACACCCATCCATTTACTTCCTGAATATATGCATAATTTGTGCTGCCCAAAGAATGTGGATGAAAACCTCTATAAGCAGGAATAGCTCCCATACATGCAGTTTCGCTAACAAATTTTTTAAAGTGGTCCCAATTCCAAAAACACGTGAAATCACAATAATTCACGACCACAGGTTGATTTAGGTCAATTTCTTTAATGGCCTGAAGAACTGCATATATTGGGCCCAACTTATGCGAAGGAATACCCACGATACGACCTGTTGGGCAATATTTTTTTAAAATGGAAGCCATCTCATAAGACGGCTCATCTAAATGCTCCTGATTACAAATAAAAATAAAGTCTTTTTCCCCGGGGAACATGTCAATTACATGAGCCACGATCGGCTTACCATCAACATCAATTAGAGGCTTTGGAATCGAATAGCCCGCCTTGCGAAACCGCTCACCAAACCCAGACATCGGAACAACAATTTGCATGATTAAATTGCCTTGATTTATATGTTGTTTAGGGAGATCGCTCTATCAGCTTACTGCCGCGTCTTACTGAATAGATTTCATATCCATTATCAATGGGAAATACTTTCCATGGAATCCATCCATTTTCGATTAACGTAGCTTTATTACTCATACCATCAGAACCTATAAGCAACATCAATTTAACCTCAGGAGTCGCCAAAGCACTCTCACTAATAGATTTTCCTGGTTTCTTTTGATTATAAAATTGGTCATAATTCTTATTAGAGGCCGACACTTCTGCTACAGAATAGCCCGATAAAATTTGCGGCATGACTCCATAGGTTGCGCCTACTAATACCAAGTTTTTAGAGAGCCCTGCAGAGCGAGACTCTTGTAATGCACTTTGAAAATCATAGGATTGTTCAGTTTGCCTTTCAAAACGTTCTCCAGCCAAAGGGTCTATAAAGTACTGAGGATAGCGCGCAAAACCTAAGCTTCCAGCAGCAATAAATCCAAAAGAAAATAATAAAAATAACCTCCTAGAGACTCTCCACTCGTAAAGCCTTATTAAGATAAGTGTTGCTCCAAGCAATATAAATGGCACCAAATATTCTGCTTTATACCGATCGGCACCCCAAAGAACCGGTCGAATTGAAAAGAAGGTAGCTACAAATATTACAAATAAGGCGCCAATTAAAAAACGATTTTTTAGGTAGTTATTTTCATACGCGTCGCGAAGAAATATCCCCAGTATAAGGGTTAACCAAAATGCACCAACAGCGCTAATAGAAGTCCCATAAATTACTCCCTCTTTAAGGGCGAAAAAAAGGCGATTAAATACTGAATTTGATCCTGCAATATATTCCACCTCACCAGGAATGTAGGTTGCAGGAGTCCCTTGGGTAACACTCATTACGAAAAATGGCAAACAAAGCAATAGCGGCACAAAAAGCAATAAGATCTGATTTAACCTGAGTTTATGATTAGCTTTTTTATACTGCTGGAAATAAAAAATAATAAAAATAGGGAACAACAAAAATGCTGTCAATCGCATCAATGTAAAAATACAGATCAATACTGAAAGCCCAAACCATGAAGAGAATTTTTTGGGAGGATTAAAAATAATTTTAGTAAGCACTATGAATGCTATAAGCGTTGTCCAAGCCGATCCCTCGACCATAGAAGCAACATGCATATAAAGCGGAATAGAACAAACTGCAACACTCAGTACTAGCGAATTGATAAAGCCAATACGATTGCGAAATGTCCAGTATATAAATCCAGAACAAGCAATAAGTCCAATTAACTGAGAAAGTCTAAGAGACCAATCACTAAGTCCCAGTATGCTAGTCACAAGCCAAATAGGGAATAACTGAAAAGGTGGATGAGGGCTGCCCCCAATTCCGATTTCTAGTGAGGCAAATCTAGCGCTTATTGTGATAATTATCACAACTATGCAGAATAATAACTTGCGTGCCCTCAAGCGATTTAGAAAAATAAAAACTAAAATGCCTATGATTAGTAATAAGGCATCTAAAAAATACACCACATATTTAAATGTCTTGCTCTGAAAGAAGTCGCTATCTTCTAACTTTCCTATAAAATATATCTCATGAGCTTTTGCCCTGAGGCTATAGTAAAACTGATCTCCCGAAATGGGCTCTTGAAGTCTAAAAAACTCAAGGGCAACCCAAATTCCAACTATAAAAAGAAATGCTAAAAAATCCTTGAAAGATAGCTGAATTTTGGAAGATAGTGAGGAAGCATTATTGAGCCCTATGATTAAATATCCAGTCAAAATGCACACTGTATAAATTGCAACGCCAGCTTGAAGCATTACAGCATCGCGAGCAATAATAGGCTGCCACCCATAAGACCAAAAAGTGACAAATGCCAGCAAGAAAGGCCAGTTAATCGTTATAAAAAATTTATCTTGAAACCAGCGCCCTTCCAAGTAAGGGGGAAGTTTTAACAAAGCTAGTCTCATAAATAAATTTATAGGCTTAAACCCTCCATGGGAAGGCTTATTAAAAAGCTAGCTATTTAATAAATCTCGTTCGCAGAGCATGCGATATTGCCTTGTAATTGAATTCAGAACGAGGCTTACACTTAAAGAAAGTGCAGCGATAAGCTCTAATGATGCTGCCAAGATCGCTAGCGGTACATGATAGATGTATCGATGAGTGACCCAGTCATCAAATACAGGGATTGCAGCTATAAATCCTAAAACTCCAAAAAATATTGAAATCATTCCAAAGAAAAATAAAGGTCTGTAATAGCAAAGAATTTGAAAAATAGTGGATAGCACTTTTGCACCATCTGAGAACGTGTTGAGCTTGCTTACGCTGCCCTCAGGGCGATCTTGGTACTCAATGGGAATTTCTTTAATCCGGTAGCGCTTATCCAGTGAATGCAGGGTAATGTCAGTTTCAATCTCAAAGCCCTCAACCAAGATCGCATAGTTTTTTACAAACTTGCGACTAAAAACACGATAACCACTCATAATGTCTACCAATCGAGCCTTAAATAGCCTGTTCACCAAGGTTGTCACTAGAGCATTGCCAAAAGAGTGAAAATGACGCTTATTTTCTTGCTTATATCCTCCCAATGAATGACGATCACCAACTACCATATCGGCGTCACCATTTGCTACAGGATCAATCAAATCCTGCAATCTTAAAGCGGGGTAGGTAAGATCAGCATCGACCATGACATAAATATCAGCATCAACTTCTAAGAATGCACGCCTGACTGCATTCCCCTTTCCCTGTCGAGGCTCACGAATCACACGACCTGAGATGCCAACTTCTTTTAACGTTTGCAAAGCCAATTCATAAGTGGAGTCTGAGGAATTATTATCCACCACATAAATACTTGCAGCAGGAACAGCAAGATGAAATTCTCGAATGACTTTTGATATGGTGACCGCTTCGTTATAAGCCGGCATTATGATCGCAATGGACTTCATATTTAGAACTTAAAGTGGGCCTAAAAAATACTACTCATTTTTATTACTTTGTAGAATAAATTTCTTGCCAATGGGCAATCATTTCGTCCATTAAATTCTCGAAAGAATATTCTGGCACCCACTTTAATTCTGTGCGGATCTTTTTGCTATCGCCACGCAAATATGGCAATTCTTCAGGTCGCAAAAACTTTGGATTTTGTGTTACATAAGCTTGGTAATCTAAACCTAGCTTACCAAAAACATATTCACACATCTCCCGAACTGAGCGGGTTTCCCCGGTTGCAACCACATAATCCTCAGGCTTATCTTGTTGCAAAATCAAGTGCATCGCGCGGACATAATCTTTACTATGCCCCCAATCACGAAAGCTATCCATATTGCCCATTTCTAACTTATCTGCCAAACCAAGGGAAATTTCAACCGCCCCCTTAACCACCTTATTGGTGACAAAGTTACTGCCACGGCGTGGAGATTCATGATTAAACAAGATCCCATTTGCCGCAAATAATTTATAGGCATTACGATGATGACGCACTATGTTGTAACCAAAAACTTTTGAGCATCCATATGGGCTTACTGGATGCATGGGTGTTGTCTCTCTTTGGTATCCATCCTCATCTACTGCGCTACCAAACATTTCAGAGCTACTTGCTTGATAAAATTTTGCATTAGGGACAATATGTCGAAAAGCTTCCAACATATTTAATACACCCATTGCATTTGTCTGCACAGTGAAGTGGGGAATATCGCTACTGATACGCACATGACTTTGTGCACCCAGGTTATAAATCTCATCCGGCTTAAAAAGCCTCATCGCTCGCTCAATAGAACCTTGATCAATCAAATCACCATACTCAAGTTCAATAGGCAAACCGTAAATACGATCGCGCTGATGCTCTACCGTACTGTTTCTACGAACAATACCCGTAACACGATAACCAAGTGAAAGTAGATACTCAGAAAGATAGCTACCATCTTGACCAGCAATACCAGTAATAAATGCGGTTTTTTTCATTTTTTTTGATCGATATGAACTAAAGATTGGTGGCTTTTCATTGACTTTGCTAAGTCTACCATTGATATGGCCACATCCTGAGGGCTAAGAATATTAGCCTTTTTAGGTAAATGCGCAATCATTGGTGTATCAACAGACCCAGGATGTATCAGGCCTAAAAAGATATTAGTTCCCTCAAAATTCTCGCACGCTCCTTGCCACATATTGTGAAGTGCTGCTTTGCTAGCTGAATACAGTATGTAGTTTTTTCTTCCAGACTCGTAAGACGTAGAGCCGACCATCACTATCCTCACATTTGCTGCTAAATGTCCTAGGTAGTATTTGATGATTGCCCAATTAACAGCAACATTTGGGTCGAACACTTCATTAAAACTACTTTTATTGTCCCCTAAAACTCCAATACAGTTAAACACCCAATCTGGGTTTTCACTTGCAAGAGTTTGCGGAATATTACTTATCTCGCCTCGATCGAGCAAAACAACTATGTGTCCCTGATTAACCAACAGAGCGCATACCGCGTTACCAATACCCCCTGTTGATCCAAGCACTAAAGCTTTTTTCATTACTTCCCGTCAAAAATACTGTCGACGCGGAATGTATCACTCTCATAATCGGGGCCGCCTCTTGGACCTTCAGAGAAAACAATGAATTCAGATTCCTCATCATCTAGGTATCTAAGGGCATGAATCTCGTTAGGTGGCGTAGAAATAACATCACCGACGTTGACCATTACCATTTGACTTGGTTCTGATGAACCAACAGGCTTATACCAATACTCCATACGACCTTTGGTCATCAACATATGCTGAGTCGAATGCTTGTGATAATGATTGCCACGTAATGAATTCGCTTTACTATTAACCACTGCCACATGATGAATTTGAGTGTTGAAAAAAACATCTGCAATAGTTCCCCTGTCATCCTTATGAAACTCTAAGCCAGGGTTATTTTGCGTGTAGATATTAAATTTTTTCATTGTGATAAAAACCTTACGTTTGGGTTAATTTTTTTAAGCGCCTCTTTTAATGGCTCGCTAATATTCCAACTAAGAATTAATGCATAGGGCTTTTCATAGTCCGCAAACACCTCGTCACCAAAAATTGGAATACGACTAAGTGGCGTGTATTTACCCTGTTTAAACTCACTAGAATCAGTGATGCATTTTAAATGCATCCCTGTGAGCCCATGCCAATTTAACCAAGTATTAGCCTTTGCAGCAGCACCGACACCAATAATGACCGCATCTGGCTCTTTGGCCAGTAAGCTATAAAACTGTAAAAGCCACTGATTTCTGCGCTCAATTAAGGCCCTCTGGAGCCCTTTATAAAATTCAATAGAAAACAAGCCGGATTTTGTTTCTTCTTCTATTGCAGACTCAATTTTTGCAGGTATAGCAGTGGCAATCCCTTTTTTGGCAAAAACGCGTAATGATCCACCATGATAATTAACGATATCAAAATCAATCATTTGCATGCCTGCGGAAGCAAGCAAATACCATGAGCTTTTAACAGTAAAGTAACTAATGTGCTCGTGGTAGACCTGGTCTAAATGTCCACTTGAAACTGAATCAGCCCAGTAGGGTAACTCAAAAACAAAGACGCCATCATCTGATAACAAGTCTCTAACACCCCGAGCAAAATCTACTGGATTGTTGGCGTGATTAAAAACATTATTAGCCATTACCAGACATGCTAAACCATCCTTATCCTTGATCTCTTTAGCTATCGACTGGGTGAATACAGCATGCATAGAGGGTTGTCCGCTAGCCCTTGCAAGCTCACACATAGTTCCTGAAGAGTCAATCCCCAAGGTAGGCAAACTCTTCTCACGGAACTTACTAATTAAATAACCATCATTGCTACCAATTTCAATCACTAAACCCTTTGGATTAAAGCGCTCAATCAAAGTGCTTGCGTACTTATCCCAGTGATTTCTAGAAAAGTTTGAATTGGAGGATGTATAGCTATAACTATATAAGTTATATCTCTCTTCTGCATTACTTAAATAAGCTAATTGAACTGATCCAGTTTCAGGATTTAAGTAAACCTGAAGTGGAAATATCGGCTCCGATAAATTCAGTTGATTTTCATTAACGAAAGTATCTGCATAGGGATGCTGACCAAAATCCAATACTTTAAAAACTGGAGCGCCACTAATTAAACATTTATTGATCAATAGGCTGTGAGTCAAACTCTGCGCCATAGTATGGTCCGTTCTTTATCTCGTAAATTAACGCGTCACTTGAAATCACTTCAAAATTATGCCCCCCATTATATAAGGTCATACACATCCCCGGGCCTAGAGAAATGATGTCGAGCAAAGAATCATCTACATCGTAAATATTAGCCTTCAGAAGCCCAGAAATAACAACCCAAGCTTCCTGCGTCCCAGTTGTGTTTCTGGAGGTATTTTTATGTTTATGGGGACGAATGGTCTTGGCCTGAGGAAGGTGGATAACGCTAACCTGCAAGATCTGATCTGGACCACTAGCATCCTCTCGGCCCGTAACTTGAGAACTATCTAATACCGTCACTAGCAAGAGGTTGGGGGTGATTTTGCTAAAAATTTGCTTTTGCGTCATATTGTCGGTGTCAGAATTTCAATTGATGTCACTGTCTGATTCTGCCACCAATCTCCAAGGATTGGTCGATTTTTGAGTAATCAATAGTCAATAAGGGAATTGGCCCAGTCCCAAAGCTAAATAATTTAGGCGGGCACTAATTCGCTTCCACATAAAAAAGTAATCTTATCAAGTGGAGAAGTCTTTTACCCCCCCCCCAGAAAAGTGATATTGTTTAGCCATCATTTTGATCTCAAGAAATACCATTGACTAACTTAAACAGTATTCGGCTACCAACAATCAAGCCTAAATTCCAAGACAGGCGGCAAGCGGCTCTTTTTGCCCTCATGAGCGGATTGTGGCTACTGTTCATCGCCATTCACTTTAAGTCAACAATTTATAGCCCTTATTTCGAAGCACTACAACAAGCTACTGCAAATTTTTTTGTGAAGTGTGATTCTGAAAAATGCAGCTCGATTATTCTGCCATTGCTAGGCTATTTGTTGGTCCCGCAGCAACCTGCCGTAAATTTTTTGTATTTATGGATGCTGCTAGTAGCAGTAATGGGAATATATTTACTTTACCGAACCCTCAATCGCTCGACATTTTCATTTTATCAATTATTACCCATGGGCATTCTTGGAATCACTGCCTTACTTGAGAGTACAACTCCATTTCATCCAGAGTATCTACCCTGCACCTTAGCTGCGTTTATAGGAATCTTTGGCGCAAAAAACAAACAACCGGGATGGCAGTATTTCGCAGTAGCAGTAATGCTTTTTGATGCTACATTAGGTACATTAGTTATGCTGTCACTGACTATCCTTAGCTTGTTCTCAAGCCCCACCAAAGAAAAGAGGATTTTTATCCTAGGAATACTGAAATCTATACTACTTGGACACGCCATCATCTATATTTATTTGATACTGATTGAGTATGATTTTTTACAATGGAATCTACTAAAAGATATCGCAACTACCCCTGTCCCAGCGCGAGAAAACTATCTATATGTGATCTTTATCTATCTAGGCTCATTATTTGCACTATTATTTATTCATGCTGAGCAATCTAAAAGCCAACCTTAAATTTCTGCGACGTTATTTTTATACCCTTCTTCAACAATCTTTCTTGGGGCATCTTCTTTTTAGAAAAGAAGTTATGCAGCACGATGAACCGACATCCTCTAGAGATACCAAAATGATTCCCTTAAAAAATATACTGATTTACTGCCTCAAAATTTTTATTTTTTTGATATTAGCCAACATTCTCATAATTAAACCACTATCAAATGGAATTTCAAAGGCGTTAGAAGGATTTGACAATAACCCAATAATTAAAATTATCTCACTTGATGCCATTAGTAATCCACTGACATTTATTAGAATGTCCCAATATTATCTTGACAAAGGAGATGCTAAAAAAGCAATCCTGTATTTACAGTATGCAAAAATTATTAAGGCACGCTATCCCTATCCGAGAGAGGTAAACGACCAAATAGTTGAACTAGAAACGCAGATAAAGTCTCTGCCTCAGTAATATGTACTACCTATTTAGTGCTGGTACTTATTTGGCATTGCTATGGATTTTTGGCTTAAGTGAACTCCTTGCCCCCAACCTCACACTTGTTCCACACGACACTTTTTATCCACTTACTGACTTTTTAACTAGCACCTCCTTTGCTACTTTTAATAGCGCCTTTAATTACAGCAACAATCTAGCGGGTTTAATGGTTTTAGCACCTGATGCTTTTGTCATCTACACCCTAAAACTACTTCTCAGTAACCATTCAAGTCAAATTATTCACATCCTTTTATGTTTGGTTGTCTTTCACGGGCTTTCCTACTTTAGCCTGCAGAGAATTTTCAAGAGCAAGAAATTAGTACCGTTGCTTGCTCTTTGCTATTGTTTTTCACCTTATTCATCGGTTTTGTATAGCGCTGGAATCATATATCAGTTAAGTACAGTTATAGGCCTTGGAATTCTTCCCTTATTACTTTACAACTTAATGTCATTTGAGCCAAAAAAGGATGTGCTATCACTAATTGCTTTAATTACCCTACTAGCATTCGGATTGCTCTTTATATATCCAACCTTACTGCTTATCAGTTTAACAATACTCATTGCTTGGAAGAACAAGAAAATTGGTGAATTATTTATCAATATTGGCAGGACAATAAACGCAAAAAATGCTTTTTTATTACTTACTATATGTATTCCATTTTTTGTTTTTATCTACCTCACATTGTCTGCGGGGAATAATAAAGATGCTATTTTAGCCAACGGGGCTGGATCTGCAATTCAGGGCGGCATTTTTTACCCCCTGATGCAAATTTCTGCTTGGGGCATCTATAACGTTTGGAGTCCACGTGCAATTCTCAATTTTCATGCCTACTTTTTTGATAATCCCTATCGAATCCTGAGCATTACTTTGCCATGTTTGATTATTTATTTTTTATATCGAGACAAAAAATTTATCCCAATAATATTTGTCCTGTTTTTAGCATTCTTTGCCAAAGGCCCCAATCCACCATTCGGAGATCTCTTTAGCCTTCTCATAAACCATTTTCCTTTGGGCTACATGATTAGAAGCCCTGATTCAAAATTTGGGGCTTTTATTGCTGCCTGGTTTATGGTTTCAATCGTCTACCTACCCTCAAAGCAGCGAGTAATAATTATTAGTCTTTCGACCTTATTTTTGCTTTCTAATTTAGGCGGCATGTTTTATCACGGTGCCATCTCCAGCAATAGAGGAAATGAAAGCACAACCTCTTTCATTTCAGATCCTGAGGCCGCTGCACTTTCAAGGTTAATTCAAAGCTACTCAAATACCATTGTTGTAGGGAATTTTGCAGACTGTGCAAATGAACTTTATGAAAATAAATTCCATACCTGCCATGGATTATTAAGCACAAATCTAAAAAGACAATTGGTTCATGCCCCGGGTAATAGCTTTATTGCAACCATTCAAAAGCATGAGGAATTCGCAGTCTTAGCGCTGATTAACAAGCGACAGGAAAACAAAAATGATTTAGCCCTAGCAAAACTTTTAAAGACCAACTTTACCCAAATATATAACTCGGAGAACTATGAAGTAGTTTATAAGCCGTCTATCAATAAGTCTTGTAGTCGACAATTCGATTTCTCATGCGTTCAAAAGGATTCCTCATTTCTTCTCAGCATCCCAGAGCCAGCCTATAAGTACTATTTTTCGTCAACCGACTACATGCTTGCAAATGGGATCATTTCTGTGGTTAATGAGCCACCACCAATGAAAGATTGGAAGAGATTAGCTTTCCTCTGGAGCTATGCAATATCGTACTTATTGTGTTTAGGGCTAATATTTACTAATGGCGCCTTGGTATTTAATAAAAAATCGGTCTCCTGACCCCTATCTAATCCAGCTCAATCCCGCTAAAAGTACTTCTTTTGCCAAATTAAAAGGCAGTAAAATTAAATTACTTCGATAAGGGTCATTTATTCTCATAATCTTTAACGTCTGAAAAATGAGCGCAAAATTTCCACTTCGAATCCCGGCAATGATTGATATGACGGCCCTTTTGCTAGAAAAAAAATATGCATTTTTCTTTACAACTTCATATTCGGCAACCGAAAAAATAGCGGCGACTTGAGGATTTGTAATAAGTTTTTTAGTAAGCGCGTAATAGATCTCCGTATCCTGCCCTTTTTGATGCAAATTAATCACTGTATGAGAAAGCTTGCTGTAACGCCAGGCAGACAAGGGCTCGTCAATGTAGAAAAAATCATACCTAGTAGCAAAACGAGCGCATATTTCAACATCTACTGCAAACTTCATATCTAGATCAAGAGAACCTAGCACCTCAAAACACTCCTTTCTGTACATAATCCCTGAGGGAACGCAACATGGATATTGAGAAGTTAAAAAATCATGCAAAATTTTCTTCTTCGGAATGATTTGACTTCTTTTTTGATATCTATATATCAGGGGCAGATTTTTAATTAAGTATGCTCGATAATTTATTCGATTATCTTGGTCGTCAATAATTTCCATAGGGGCCATCACTACTCCAGCATTAGAGTTTGACTCTAATGCTACAACCATTTTTTCTATAGCTGCAGGATAAAGAATGTCATCATCCATCAATACTTTAATATATTTACCGTTTGCATGATCCACCGCTAATTTTAAATTTTCAATCGGGCCTACATTTTTTGGATTCTTGAAATACCTAATATTTTTTTTGGCTAAAGACTCAATTAGTTTATGCGTAGAATCATCCTCACTATTATCAAAGATTACTATTTCGAAATTCTGATAGGTTTGGGAGAAACAAGAATTTAGAGCCTTCAAAAGCTCTCTGGGCCGATCATAGGTTGGTATACATACAGAAACTGATACTTGAGCATCAAATTCCGGCCGGACCTCAAGCATGTAAAAGATTCCTCTCCAAGGTCTTTGCGAAATTCTGAGAGGTCCATGGGTTAATTTTTTGACTACCTAAAAAGTCTATGATTGCACTTAAATATCCCCGATATTCTTCGTTACCCATAGAACTTAAATATTGATATAAATCATCATAGGAAGAAAATTTCCTCATGTCTATGAAGGTTTCCGGTGGAATTAGCGTCTCGATTTCCGGAGCCCCAAGGTAGACTGGGACTACGCCAGCCATAAAACAGTCTAAGATTTTTTCAGTGACCCATCCTGAGACAACGGCATTCTCAAAACAAATAGAAAACTTATACTGACACAACGTATTGCGCTTCTGAGAAATTCTTCCCCCATAACTTGAGTACAAGTTAAATGTCGGAAGCCACGAAGCTCTTTTATAAATTGCTGATAATAAAAAATTTAAGCGCCCAAAGGCAGGGAAAAAAAGTCTATCCCAGTCGACCCCATATAAATCAAATTCACTCGGGTGATGTTTTTCAAACCATCGAATCGCATGCCGTCTCTCAGAATATAACTCTCCAAGACCATTGGAATACTTGTTGCTGGCGATAAGGGTGCAAAACTTAGTCTTCTCGATTGCAAAATTTTTTAAATCTTTTTCGATTTTGAATGGTATTTGCAATGAGAAATATTTTTTGTTATCAATAAAACTTAAATTGGATGTAAATATTTTCTCAAAATACTTATGGTTATTGGTATCCCAATTATCTGGCCTAATAATACTTGGCTCAAAAATGACTAAATAAAGCGGTGGAGCACCAGGCATTGAAATTAATTTTCGAAAAAATGAATTTAATTTAGTTGGGTAGTCGAAAAAAACGATGGCATCATAGTTACCTAAGGGCTCCATATCAATAGTGGAAATAGAGTGGCCCTCCCCCCTCAAATAGTTTCCTAGATATACAAAAGGGTACATAAGGTCATCACCAATGGGTGAGCTAGCATCCAAAAACATGCGATTTTTGTTATAGACCTGATAAAAGCTATGAAATCCGATATTCATAAGGATTGAAGGTTAAAGGTTATTAGCAAGGCGGTGGCTTTAGTCATTTTGGCACTAAACTAGCATAATCTTAATCGCCATCTATTTTGCTGCCAATGAATAACCTTTCCGATTTAAAAGCCCAAATCCTTGATCTGGTAAATCAATATGCTGACATTTCCCTTCAACCACGAGAATTTTCACCTGGAGTCTCAGTTATTCCACCATCTGGGAAGCTGATTGGTCCAGAAGAGTTAAAAAATATGGTGGAAGCCTCTCTTGATGGATGGCTAACCACTGGACGCTTTAACGATGCATTTGAAAAAGAACTTGCTGAATTTTTGGGTGTCAAGCATCTGATTACCGTAAATTCTGGCTCCTCCGCTAACTTAGTGGCATTTAATACCCTTACATCTCCAAAACTAGGAAATCGTTCCATAAAACCCGGGGATGAGGTTATTGGGGTCGCTGCTGGTTTTCCCACTACAGTTAATCCCATATTGCAATTTGGAGCAATTCCTGTATTTGTAGACGTTGAATTGGGAACATACAACATAGATGCCTCAAAGATTGAAGCGGCAATCTCCCCAAAGACTAAAGCAATTATGTTGGCTCATACTTTAGGCAATCCATATGACCTCGATGCAATAAAAGCAATATGCCAGAAACATAATCTTTGGCTAATCGAAGATTGCTGCGACGCCTTAGGCTCGACTTATAAAGGTAAGATGGTTGGCTCCTTCGGGGATATTGCAACCTTGAGTTTTTACCCAGCGCACCACATCACCATGGGGGAAGGTGGAGCAGTATTCACTAATAACCTGGAGTTAAAACAAATTGCTGAAAGCTTTCGAGATTGGGGTAGAGATTGTTATTGCCCGCCGGGCAAAGATAATACTTGTGGTAAACGCTTTTGCTGGAAACTAGGAAATCTACCTGAAGGTTATGACCACAAGTACACCTACAGTCATCTGGGCTACAACCTTAAAATTACAGATATGCAAGCAGCATGTGGCTTGGCTCAATTGGCTAAGGTAAATTATTTTATAGAAAAGCGCAAGCGGAACTTTAATTTCCTAATAAATAGCTTGCAATCATGTGAAGAATTTTTAATTCTTCCAGAAGCTACTGCCAAAAGCGATCCCTCTTGGTTTGGCTTTCCTATTACCCTCAAAACTAATACCCCAGTTAGCAGAGTAGACCTTTTGACTTACTTGGATCAAGAAAAAGTTGGTACGCGTCTTCTTTTTGCTGGCAATCTTACCCGTCAACCATATATGACAGGTAGAAACTATCGAATTTCAGGAAGTCTTGAAAACACTGACATCGTCATGAATAACACTTTCTGGATTGGTGTTCAACCAGCAATCGGCGAACCAGAATTAGAGTATGTGGTTGATAAAATCAAAACCTATCTCGGCCTTAATTTCTAAAAATTCAATTTAATTACTTTAATAGTCATGAGTAAAACACCCGCGGAAATATTCAAAAATTCGGTACGTGAGAATTTTAAATTCTTAAAATCTTCTGAATCAATTCAACAAGCATATCTGAGGGCAATACCTGTAGATCAAAGTCAATTTTTGATCCCACTATCAAAATTTCACCATATTGATACCAACACGTTAAAAATAATTTCTGATTGGCATGGTGATACTAATTGGTTAGAGAAATGGAATTCAAAATCGACAGATGATGTTTTATTTCTAATCACTGATGTGGCAGGCAATATTCAAGGGCACATTGGCTTGCTGCTAAACCCTGGACTTGATAATGCCCTCATAATTAGCGATATAAAATCCATAGAAAATTTAAAAAGTGAGTTACTCGGATCTGCGTTACTCTCATTAATTGAGTGGGCCAAAAAAACTATTAATGTAAATGTCATCAATTTACATTCAGAAGATAATAGTTCGAAAAATCATCACTTATATATGGCGTGTGGATTTGTAATGGATTCCAATACTATAGGCTCGATGCTGGTATATCAACCCCATCATCAGAATATAGGCCAGTCCCTAATACTTACAGCTGGTCCATCAATTTCAGCCAAAGAATCGGTATATGCTTTTGATGCTGCACAGCATGGCTGGAATAGCAATTGGTCAAAGTACCTAACAGCGTTTGAAAGGCGATTTGCAGAATATGTAGGCGTTAAGTATGCTCTGGCTACATCTAGCTGCACTGGCGCCCTACAAATAGCATTAATGTCCCTAGGAATTAGCCAGGGTGACGAGGTAATTGTTCCAGATCAAACATGGGTTGCAACAGCAAATGCTGTTAGATATGTTGGGGCCACACCAATTTTCGCTGATATCGAACTTGATACTTGGAATATTGATATTGAATCTATTGAGAAATTAGTTACAAAAAATACAAAAGCAATTATTCCAGTTCACATGTATGGGCATCCAGCGCGCATGACACGAATTATGGAGTTTGCTAAAAAACATAATTTAAAAGTAGTAGAAGATGCTGCTCCAGCGATAGGGGCAGAATGGGAAGGGCAACGTTGTGGTTCCTTCGGTGATTTTGCCGCATTTAGCTTTCAAGGCGCCAAACTCATGGTGACTGGCGAAGGTGGCATGCTAGTCACCAACGATGATGCCCTATATGCCAAGGCTCTTAAAATTTGGGATCAAGGTAGAAATCCTTCTCGGGCTTTCTGGATCGATGCAGATGGGGTCAAATTTAAAATGTCAAATGTTCAGGCAGCAATAGGTCTTGGGCAACTTGAGCGCGTCGATGAGTTGATTGAAATGAAAAGGCGTCTATTTTCTTGGTATCAAGAAGGTCTTCAAAATACCCCCTTTATTAGCCTAAATAAGGAAGTGGAGGGGGCGCATAGTATTTATTGGATGAGCAGCCTTAGATTAGACGAAAATGCCCCAATAAATAGAGACACATTAATGACAGAGCTTAAAAAAGCAAATATTGATAGCAGGCCCGTCTTCCCAGCAATTAGCCAATATCCAATTTGGGATCGCCGCCAAGAACCCCAACCAACCGCTCTCCGAGTAGGTGCTCAGGCGATGAATTTACCAAGTGGAGTTTGCCTAAGGAAAGATGAGGTCATGTATGTTGCAGCGACTATACATAGAATCCTGAAATCGTGAATTCGGCCGCAGACATAATTGAGCTAGCAAGAAGGATCAGGGTTAATGCCCTAAAAATGGTTCATCGCGCCAAAGCCTCACACATTGCTAGCGCTTTATCAATGTGCGATATCTTGGCCGTTTTGTATGGCACCGTCATGAATTTAGATTCAAGAAATCCATCACTTGAGTCAAGAGATCGCTTCATTTTAAGTAAAGGACATGGCTGTGTTGCTGTTTACTCAACACTTGCTGAACTAGGCTACTTCCCTAAAATCGACCTTGAAACGTATGGTCAAGATTTTTCCTGGCTCATGAATCATATTAGTCATCACGTTCCAGGTGTTGAATTCTCCACAGGCTCCCTGGGACATGGTCTTCCTTTTGGAGCTGGGAAAGCATTAGCTTGCAAGACAGAAAATCAAAATTGGAGAACATTCGTACTGCTTGGGGATGGTGAAATGAATGAAGGATCCAATTGGGAGGCTCTCATGTTTGCCTCTCATCACAATCTCAACAAACTCACTATTATTATTGACTACAATAATTTGCAAAGCCTTGATACCATTGCAAATACTTTAGAGCTTGAGCCTCTACCAAGTAAACTGGATGCTTTTGGTTGGGATGTGCAATGCATCGATGGTCATGATCATGATCAAATACTCACTGCTTTGAGTAGTACGCACCCCACTAAGCCTACGGCAATTATCGCCAAAACTACCAAAGGAAAAGGTGTAAGCTTCATGGAGAATTCGGTTGCATGGCACTATAAAAACCCCAATGACGAGCAACTACAAATAGCCTTGGCAGAACTTAACGATGCGTAATGCGTTTATCGATGAACTAGTAACGGCGGCCCGAAACAATAAAAAAATTGCGCTTGTTGTCGGGGACCTGGGGTATAGAGTTGTAGAACCATTCGCAACCGAATTCCCAAATCGATTTTTTAATTCTGGGATTGCCGAGCAAAATATGATGGGGCTTTCTGCTGGACTTGCATCAGAGGGATACCATGTATTCGTGTACTCCATTGCTAATTTTCCGACATTTAGGTGCGCCGAACAAATTCGTAATGATGTGGACTATCACAAACTTCCCGTTACTGTTGTCAGTGTTGGCGGGGGTCTTGCATATGGCAACCTAGGCTACTCCCATCATGCCGTTCAGGATTACGCTTTAATTAGAACGATGCCTAATATGCTCATTGCATCCCCGGGTGACCCAATGGAAGTAAGGGCATGTATGCGCTTCTTAATTAATAATCCACAACCCTCCTATTTGAGGATTGGAAAAGCTGGGGAGGCATGTATTCACAAAGAAATTCCCAATATAAATCCGGGCGAATGGTTGCTCACAACCAAAAATAGCGGCGATCAAAATTTGACTCTTCTGTGCACGGGAGCTACGTTGGCATTAGGAAAAATATGGATTGAATCTAATCCAGAATTCTCTAAGCACCAGCTATATTCCCTACCCTTATGGGGAATGAATTATAAAGATAAGCAACCCCCTCAAATCTCGCAAACTAGCAAGGTGGTGACGCTTGAGGATCACTTAATCGATGGGGGTTTTGGGAGTTGGATGCTGGAAGCTACCGCACACTTACCGCACCTTTTACCAAAAATTGAAATTAAAGCATTGGACTCAAAAGTATGCGGAATGGTTGGGAGTCAAGGCACTCTTAATGCTATAGGCGGCCTAAACTAAACTCAGATAAACTCTATTGATCAAATTTTGATGATTTAGATAAACCAAGTTTTAGGAAAATTTTTTCATCTCCGTCTCTGAGATAAGCAAAACCCCTTGACCCAAAAGTCCGGGCTCTAAGAAGATTAATTAAATCTTTTGCCCGATACATTCCCTCTGGATCAATTAAATCAAGCTCCTCAATTTCTTTTTTAGCATGGTAAATTGCCTTTGACTCATCCTGTGATGAAGGAATAATTTCTCCCTTTTTGATTTTCCCCCAATTTACTTTGAATAAGTCAACAATTTCAGTCTGTAAGCGATCGTAAATATCCTTTGCGGTTTCCGTGCTGAGAATTTGAATTTCTTTTTGCGCCCAAATGGCACCAGTATCCGCGCCATCTTCAATGCGATGTATGGTTACACCAGCCTTACTTCCATCAATAAGGCTATGTACATGAGGAAACCATCCCCTGTTAATAGGGAGTAATGCTGGATGAAAATTGACCGTAACCGATGCTGAATTAAAAATTTTTGGGCCAAGCAACCAAGGCCAATAAACACAAATAATCGCATCAAATTTTTGCTGCTTAAACCAATTAATATGGGAGTCTTGCTTCACAATATCTGATCCAATAAAGATATTATCTGGACTGATATTCAGGGCACCAATAATACTGTTGTCATTAACCGGATTCTCACCAGTTAAATAAAGTGCGCACACTTCATCCTGCTGTTGAGAGGCAATAAACTTTGCCACCTCAAGGCCAGGAAAATGATTAGCAAATAATGCAATTTTAAATGGTGTCATGATGATTTACTGTGTGTTATCTGTATTTAATAATTGATAATTTGAAATTTGCTCCAGCGTGATGAACTTCAAATCCGAGCCATCGAGGAAGAATTTATTCCAATCGCAAATCCATTTTAAAGACAAATCTATGCTTAGCATTGGTTGCCATCCCAGCAAATTCTTTGCCTTGGAAATATCCAACTTCAATAATCCAGCCTCATGAGGATGTCCGGCTTTGTCTTCTAATGCGATACTGGACTTAGATCCCGAAATATTAATTAGTTTATTTGCAATCTCCAGAACAGATATACAGTCTGCTTGCTCAGGGCCAAAATTCCAAGCCTCTGAAAATTTTTGTCCCTCACTGTATAAATTTTCAGCGAGCACTAAATAGCCATATAATGGCTCTAATACATGCTGCCATGGCCTTATGGCGCTAGGATTCCTAAGTAGAACTGCAGCCCCAGCATTAACTGCATTGAGAATATCGGGTATTAATCGATCCCTTGACCAATCGCCCCCACCAATTACATTCCCCGCTCGAGCAGAGGCAATACCAACATGATGATGTTGGTATTCAGATGGATTAAAGTACGACGATCTATAGGCTGCCGTCACCAATTCCGCACATCCTTTGCTACTGCTATAAGGATCGCGCCCACCCATTGCTTCATTTTCTCGATAAGGCCATACCCACTCTTGATTCTCATAGCACTTATCAGTTGTGACAACTACAACCGACCTAACGCTCGCAGTACCGCGAATTGCCTCAAGCACATTAACAGTGCCCATTACGTTAGTCGAATAGGTTTCAATTGGGTTTTCGTAGGAATGTCGCACAAGGGGTTGCGCCGCCAAATGCAGGACAATTTCAGGTTGAAATTGCTTCATTACATTCCGTAAATTATCTAAATCCCTTATATCACCAATTACCGAGGTCATTTTCTCGGCCACATTAGCGCGCTCAAATAGACTTGGGTTAGTAGGCGGGCTTAATGCATATCCCTCAAGGTCAGCACCTAAACTCTGCAGCCAAAGAGAAAGCCAGCCCCCCTTAAAGCCCGTATGACCCGTCAAAAAAACTTTTTTGCCTTGCCAAAATTTTGGATTCATGACCAAATTTTCCAGGGGGCCTTACCACTTGCCCACAACTCTTCAAGATGATTCTTATCTCGCAAGGTATCCATTGGCTGCCAAAAGCCTTCATGCCTGTATGCCGCCAACTGTCCGGTAGCCGCCAACCTCTCTAGCGGCTGCCTCTCCCAAATCGTTGTATCGCCCTCAATTAAATCCAAGACTTTAGGTGATAAGATAAAGAAGCCGCCGTTAATTAATCCGTCCTCAGATACCGGCTTCTCTTTGAATGATCGAATTTTATGATCATCACCTATTTCCAGAACACCAAATCTAGCAGGGGGGTTTGTAGCGGTTAGGGTTGCTAAGGATCCGCTCTTTTTATGGAATTCAATCAATTGGGTAATGTCAATATTTCCAACACCATCGCCATAAGTAAAACAAAATGGTTGTCCATCGTCGAGATAACATCCAACTCGCTTTAATCTACCGCCTGTAAGCGTATCTTCGCCAGTATCTACAAGAGTTACCTTCCAGGGCTCGGCATACTGATGATGCACTTCCATCTTATTTTTAGTCATATCAAAAGTGACATCTGACATATGTAAAAAATAATTTGCAAAGTATTCTTTAATGACGTATCCGCGATAACCGCAACAGATAACAAAGTCATTTACACCGTGCGCGGAATACAGCTTCATGATGTGCCACAAGATTGGCTTACCTCCAATCTCAATCATGGGCTTTGGCTTCAAATGCGTTTCTTCAGTAATTCGAGTACCTAACCCGCCAGCTAAAATTACGGCCTTCATAGATTTATTCTCTTTTTAAATAAATTTCTAAATTGATACGGGTCAATTTGGCTTAATGTTTTTTGACAGAATGAGGTCTTTCCCCACTAAATACATCCCGATTAATAAAAGTATTATTCCACAACAAGCTATCGATATCACCACATTCATCAATTGATCATGCCAAAAATAAATTGCTAAAGCCTGAAGGGGAGAAATTATCAAAAATATCCAGGAGAATAAGGCTCGGCCATGCGCAATCAAATAGTGCTCTAAGACAATAATCAAAGCTAATGGCAACATTGCCATGCCGTACCAGCGCAATAAATCTCCAGCACCCATGTAAGCCTTTCCGTATACCAATGCAATAAGCACATCCCCAAAAAGAAAATAAATTATTGCCAAGATACCGCACATCAAAAGTGTAATCGCCAATGCAAGCCTAAGAAGATGTAAGGTACTTTTTTGACTTACCGCACCCTCAACTACCATTGGAAAAAGCGCAATTACTAAGCCGCTAGGAATATATAAAACCGCCTTCCCTAGAACTGATGCCGCTGCATACATACCAGCTTGCTCGGGCGTGTATAACCAATTTACCAAAATCATATCAAATTGGGTAAGCAGTGCAAATGCAATGCTCATTACTAAAATAGATGAACTTCCAAAATTAAAGTCTTTGGCGCTCATATCTCCTGAAATTGACTCGACATTTGCTTCTTTAAGCGCAGATTTCAGAAAGAACCAGCCCAACAATACGCTACATGCCGTGGCAACAGTTACCCCGAGTATCCCGCCAAAGACGCTCAATCCAGCTACAATAAAAGTAACACCAAATATTAACTTTCCAACTGAAAACAATATGTGTGTAACTGATTGAAGTCCAAAAAATTGAAGACCTTGAAGGAATGAATTATTGATGGCAAAGAATAAATTAATCGAAAAAAGTAACCCCAATAATAAAACTTCAGATCTAGCTACATTCTTGATATAAATTCCCAAGAAATCCTGCGCCACAAAAGCGGTAGCGATAGAGATTATTGAAAATAAAAAAAGATATTTTTGGATATGAGAATAGAAGTATCTCAAGCCACTTAACTGATCTAGAGCTCGCAAGACTGAAATCTTCTTAACCACGAGCATGTTTACAAAAACAAGTGGGGATCCCAGCAGCATATATAAAGCAATAATGGAGCTAAATAACGCAAACTCTCCGGGAGTTAATAATCGCCCAACCGCTATCTGGAATAGGTACCCAAATATACCCACAAATACATTTGAAACGGTGAGTAAAAAACCCCCGCGCACAAAGAGAGCAAGGCTCTTTGAAAAGAAAATTTTATTTAGAGGATACACGCGAAATTGACATAACTATTCATCAACTAAGTCAAAATTAATTTTTTCTCGTATCAAATACAAGGGCCTATTGATTACCTCTGTATGAATAGTCCCTACATATAGAGCCACCAATCCAATGGCCATCAATACGATACCCATTAAAAGAGTGTTTGCAACTACAAAAATGGCTAGTGGCGTATAAACCAATTTGGTCTTAAGCAGATAGTTACCAATCATCCATAGTAATAATAGCCCGCTACAGCCAGAAATCAGAAGGCCAAGATAACCAGTTAAACGTAATGGCCACAAAGAAAAAGCGGTTAGACTATTAATTGCAAGCTGCCACAGCTTAGAGTAAGAGTAGCCGGCTTCGCCACCGGTGCGAGCAGCTGCTGAGAATTCCACAAATTCTCGCCTAAATCCCATCCAATCCATAATTCCCCTAAACATACGTTCACGCTCTGTCGCCTGACAAAATGCGGTCACAACTTTTCGGTCATACAAGCGAAAATCTGTTGCTTTAGGGATAACCTCAAAAGAGGCACATTTATTCATCAGCCAGTAATATAAATCTGATCCCCATTTTCTAAAAAGCGGCTCGCGATCACTAGTAACGCGAATAGTAACTACCATTTCTGCTCCGCCTACCCACTTATCTATCAAGACGGGAATCAATTCTGGAGGATGCTGCAAATCTGCATCTATACAAATTACTGCATCAACATTTCTTGCCTCATAAGCCCCTGCGGTAAGAGCTATCTCTTTTCCAAAGTTTCTAGACAGATCTAAAACTTTAATTCTTGAATCTGTAGAGGCTAAATTTAGTAACACTTCATAGGAATTATCAGGGCTCCCATCATTCACAAAAATATATTCCCATGTGAATTCAGATAGCCGAGAAGTAACTAGATCAAGCCTTCGATATAAGACGGGGAGATTTTCTGCCTCCCTAAAGACAGGAATAACAATCGCAATCTTTTTAGGCACGTTGATTTCCCCGCAGAAATTCCTGGTAAGCGATCGCCAAACCCTCTACCAATGCAACCTTAGGTTGCCAGCCCATACGATTTAACCGAGATGAATCCATGAGCTTTTTTGGAGTGCCATCTGGCTTTGAAGGATCAAATAGTATTTCCCCTTGATAGCCAATAACTTTTGCAACAGTCTTAGCAAGATCGGTAATAGTGACATCACTGCCATAACCAACATTAATATGATTTTGCATGGGCTCAACTTGCTTGTCATAGCTTACCTTATTCAGCTCCATCACAAAAATAGAGGCAGCTGCCATGTCATCTACATATAAAAATTCACGCATTGGAGTACCAGTACCCCAAATAACTACTTCTGGCGCACCGCTTTCTTTAGCCTCATGAAATCTTCTAATTAATGCAGGAATGACATGACTATTTTCAGGGTGGTAATTATCGCCAGGGCCATATAAATTAGTAGGCATTACTGAGCGGTAGTCCACTCCATGAGATTGACCATACTGACGGTTATAGCTCTCGCACATTTTGATACCGGCAATCTTCGCAACTGCATATGGCTCATTAGTTGCTTCTAGCTTACCAGTCAATAAAGCATCTTCTGACATAGGCTGTGGCACCATCTTTGGGTAAATACAACTAGAACCTAAAAAGAGCAGTTTTTTTACACCACTGACAAAGGCTTGATGAATCACATTGTTCTGCACCATCAAGTTGTCATAAATAAATTCAGCTGGATAAGTATTATTTGCATGAATACCGCCCACTTTTGCAGCAGCTAAATAGACTTGATCAGGTTTCTCTTGTTCAAAAAAAGCTTTTACTGCGGCTTGATTAGTTAAGTCCAATTCAGAATGGGTTCGGGTAACGATATTAAGGTAGCCCTGTGCATTCAGATTACGAACAATAGCCGAGCCTACCATACCGCGATGGCCTGCTACATAAATCTTTTGATTTAAATCTGAGGGCATATGAAACGAATTCTTTTAATGAGCTGTCAATTAATTCTCTTTACCTACAGCGACAGAGTAACCATGCTTACTCAATAGCGCATGCTGTCTTGCTTTATCCAAGTCACTTGCCACCATCTCAACAATCATTTGATCAAGAGTAATTTCTGGAACCCAGCCCAGCTTTTCTTTCGCTTTAGTGGGATCACCCAAAAGAGTCTCTACTTCAGTAGGGCGGTAGTAACGCGGGTCAATTTGTACGATTACATCACCCACTTTTAAAGCCGGGGCTTTGTCACCCTCGATAGCAGCTACGATTGCTTTTTCATTTTCAGCGGCGCCCTCAAACTTGAGGGTGATACCTAATTGCTTAGCGCTACGGATAATAAATTCACGAACAGTGAACTGCACACCCGTCGCAATGACAAAATCTTCCGGCTTATCTTGTTGGAGCATCAACCATTGCATGCGGACATAGTCTTTTGCATGACCCCAGTCACGAAGTGCATCGATATTACCCATGAATAAACACTTCTCAAGTCCCTGAGCGATGTTTGCTAATCCACGAGTCACTTTGCGAGTAACAAAGGTTTCACCACGACGTTTAGATTCATGGTTAAAGAGGATGCCATTACAGGCATAAATACCGTAAGCCTCACGGTAGTTCACGGTAATCCAGTAAGCGTACATTTTGGCTACAGCATATGGACTTCTTGGATAAAAAGGGGTCGTTTCTTTTTGAGGAATCTCTTGTACGAGACCATAGAGTTCCGAGGTGGAAGCTTGGTAGAAGCGGGTTTTCTTTTCCAGACCCAAAATACGAATAGCCTCTAACATGCGCAGCGGACCTATAGCATCAACATCCGCAGTGTATTCAGGAGACTCGAAAGATACAGCTACATGTGATTGCGCACCTAAGTTATAGATCTCATCAGGCTGGGTTTGCTGAATGATGCGTACTAAGTTGCTGGTATCCGTTAAATCACCATAATGAAGAATTAAATCAGGGTGATTGATGTGCGGATCTTGATAAATGTGATCAATACGCTCCGTATTAAAAGAAGAGGCGCGGCGCTTAATGCCATGAACAATGTAGCCCTTTTCCAACAAGAACTCAGCCAGATAAGAACCATCCTGACCAGTGATACCAGTGATTAGCGCGACTTTTTGTTTGCTCATAATGAACTCTTTTGTATTGACTAAAGGATTGCTATAAATAAATGATGAATTTGATAGAGATTGCTAACTTCTACCGTAAGTATCTTCAAAACGCACGATATCGTCTTCGCCCAAATAACTTCCTGATTGCACTTCAATAATTTCTAAAGGGGTTTTACCGGGATTTGCTAGACGATGGGTTTGTCCTTGGGGAATATAGGTGCTTTGATTTTCACTGAGAAGCATTACTTGGTCACCATTGGTAATTTCAGCGGTGCCCTTGACCACAATCCAATGCTCTGCACGGTGATGATGCATTTGCAGTGAGAGGCTAGCTCCAGGTTTTACCTGAATACGTTTGACCTTAAAGCGCTCACCCTCATCGACACTGTCATACCAACCCCATGGACGCGCAACCTTGCGATGCAAGTTCTTCTCTTCACGCTTTTGAGTCTCTAGCTGACTAACAATGTTTTTAACATCTTGGCTATTCTTGCGGTCGGCCACTAGTACTGCATCCGCTGTCTCAACAATGATCAGGTTTTCTACACCTACTGCGCTTACTAAGCGACTACTTGCATGAATGAGTGAGTTCTTAGAATTACTCACTAATGCATCGCCACTCGTAACATTGCCTTGCGCATCTTGCTTGCCAACTTGCCACACTGCATCCCAAGCACCGAGATCATTCCAGCCGGCATCAAGCTCAACCATCTTGATAGGAAACTGAGTTACTCCGTTAGCGCCTGGGCACTTTTCAATGACGGCATAGTCAATAGACTCACTTGGAATGGCATTAAATAGATCTTTTGCAGGGCGAATGAAATCAGCATCCCCAGAAGTGTCCGTTGTTTTTGCTTGCCAAGCTTTTTCAGTGGCCACCAAAATATCAGGGCGATATTCTTTTAAGGCAGCCAACCAAACACTTGCCTTCACTACGAACATACCGCCATTCCAAAAATATCCGCCTTCAGCCAAATACTGCTGAGCAGTTGCTTCGTTTGGCTTTTCTACAAAGCGCTCTACTGTAAAACCTTGATTGGCAGCAGCCTCGCCTTGCACCTTGATGTAGCCATATCCTGTTTCTGGAGCAGTAGGCGTAATACCTAAAATGGCAATCGCACCTTCTTTTGCAATTTGGATACTACTTTGGAGTGCCTTGGTAAAAGCCGCCGGATTAGTCACGGTTTGATCTGCAGGCGTTACCACCAAAATTGGATCACTATTTTTATCTGTGCTCACTTGCTGCGCATAGAGCGCTGCCAAAGTTAATGCAGGAGCTGTATTTCTGCCAGAGGGTTCCAGCAATAAAGTGGCTTCTATCTTTTTAGAGCCACTCTTTAATTCTCGTAACTGATCAAGAGCCAAAAAACGATGCTCTTCGTTAGTAACGATCAGTGTTTTACCCAACTGAATCTCTTGATTAGCTACCGCATGAATACGACCAATTGCTTGCTGAAAGAGACTTTGGTTTGAACCGTCTCCTGAAAGTACTAAAAACTGTTTGGGAAATCCCGAACGGGAAAGCGGCCACAGACGAGTTCCAGACCCCCCACACAGAATTACGGGCAAAACTTGCGTCATAGACAAATAGCTAACCTTTTGAATGTATTGTGCAATTTTACGGTTTTATATCAATTAACCCTAGATTTTATCGCTTTAACGGTGGTCAAATGCTTATAAAATGGCCTTTGATAGCAAAAGCGCAATATAGCGCTCATTTTTTCCCAAAAACCCAATAAAAATGGAGTCAAAATGTCTGCAGCAAATACCCCAAAAATCAATGTCCGCAACTCTGTAATAGAGTGCGCCCAATCCCTGAAAAAAGAGAATGCCGGCAAATATCACAACTACGGTATTAAGGACTGCATTGTTTCAATTGCGGCTACCAAGGCAAAGTAACCCTCAATCTCTATCGGGGTCTATTGGGATAGGGTTTGCCAGTTAAATTGCTATAGATAACCCCGACTATGACAAGCAGGATTGAATCAATCATCACTGGAAAAAAAGCATAACGGTAATGGGTTACGTGACCCAAGATCACGATCAATGCAACTGCAGCAGCAGGCGGATGCAAACAGCGCAAGATAAACATTCCCAAAATCGATAAGCTAGCTGCAATTGGCATTGCGAGCAAAGGCTCCGGAATGAGTAAGAAAATACTAATACCTACTAAGGCTGAGACCGTATTGCCTGCGATGACAGCCCAAGGCTGCGCCATCGGACTGCCAGGTAATGCAAAAACTAATAGTGCACTTGCTCCCAAAGAAGCCATTAACCATTCATCAATACCAGTCAGCTCACCCAATAACTTGGCAATAATAAAAACCACCATTAAACCCACTAGCGCTCCAGCACATGATCGCAAGCGCTCACTCCAGGTAACCAAGGGCTGATCACCGCCAAAGTAAAACGAATAGCGTTTGAACCAAGACTCAATAGTGCGTTTCATCATCACCTAGCTCAATGAGCTTACAAATAAGATTATTCATCATACCGCCGAAAGAACCCGAGCAATAGACACTACAGGGGCAATAAAAAAGACTGCCGAAGCAGTCTTTTTCAATTAAGCAATTATTCGCTCAATACATTACTAAGCAAACTTAAGCCTTCTTAGCCCAAGCAGAGCACCAGCCCTTGCCCGCAACTTGCTTACCAGCAAACAATGAGCAACCGCCAGCAGCAGAGTCAGCTTTGCCTTGGTAGAGTGCGCAATTATTGCAATTCTTGCCAGCGACTTTAGAGACTGCGACATACTGAAGGGCCTTGGCTTGTGGATCAGTTTCAGCAACCATTGCTTGAGCTTGAACTTTACCGTTCAATGCCAAGGTGCAAGCACCAGCAGCGGACAAAATCATAAATTGGCGACGACTATTTTTCATGGATTCTCCAAAAAATAAAACAGCGAATAATATGCAAGCAATTTGCACCTATAAAACTAAACAGATCATAGTGGAGATGAATTTATGCTGCTAGCTAATGCGTAAGCCAATGATTTATATACAAATATTGTTGAGAATTATTCTCATACAGATTGGCATCTAACGCCAACCCTTTAGTTGCAAACAAGCAATGCGGCTCTTGAGATAAACACCGTCAGGAGTCTCGGGATACGCTTGTGCACAATCCTTGAAGTCATTCGTATAGTTTGTAGAATTATTTTTAGCGGGATCAGGATGAGCAGTTGGAAATCCACCGCATGCGACAAGCGTCAGACTAAGTAATAGAGAGCTACCAACCTGAATACCTGAAGTATTGAACTTATTAAGCACTTTCATGCAGAAAATGAAATTAACGTTTTTCCAGCAACGATAAAAACTCGCGGCGTAGATTAGGGTCTTTCAAAAATGCTCCGCGCATCACGCTATTGACCATTTTGGAATCACGATCCTTAACACCGCGCCACTGCATACAGAAGTGATCGGCATCCATCACAATAGCCACACCAATAGGCTTAATTTTTTTCTCGAGCATATCGGCTAACTCAACGACTGCTTCTTCCTGAATTTGTGGTCTACACATCACCCACTCTGTTAATCGAGCGTACTTCGATAACCCAATGAGTGCAGACTCCTTGCTGGGCAATACACCAATCCATACGCGCCCCATGATTGGACAAAGATGATGCGAACAAGCGCTCCTGATGGTGATGGGGCCAACAATCATCAACTCGTTTAGGCGACTGACGTTAGGAAACTTAGTAAGCGTAGGCTGCTCAACATAGCGCCCATTAAAGACCTCCCTTACAAACATCTTGGCTACTCGCTGGCTCGTATTTTTAGTGTTGTGATCGCTCTGTGTATCAATCACCAAGCTCTCCAGCACCCCCTGCATTTTTTCAGCAACCTCATCAACTAATCCCTCAAGCTCACCAGGCTGAATGAACGCCGCAATATTGTCATTGGCATGAAAGCGTGCTTTTTGGGCTTCAATACGACGACGAATAATCACAGATAGGGGAGTTCCTGCATCTGCATTTTTGCTAGTAACTTTCGCAGTTGCCGCTATTGCTTTAGTTGCAGTTTTTGCTGCAGTCTTAGTTACGGACTTAGTTGCTACTTTTTTAGTAGGTAATTTTTTATTTGGCATATTGTGTCTTATGTCTCGTGTTGTTTTAGTCGTTTTTAAAAGATGAATTAAATCTGTAAAAAGATACTCACTACACAAGCAATTCCAATCAGCCAAACAATCGATCTCGTGGTTGGCCAATTGGCAATATAGCAAACTAAATAAGCGATGCGGGCTACTACAAAGCCCAAGGCAAGCAGATCAATCCGTGTTTGAGGTGCATTACTGATGCTGGCAATAATCACTGCTGCAAAAAAGAGGGGGAGTGATTCAAAAAGATTGGCTTGAGCTGCATTTGCTCTGGCTCTAAATCCTGTTTGCTGAGCAAGCCATTGTCTTGGCATGCTGTTGTCATAGTTCTCAAAGCCTTTTTTGGCAATGCCAGTCGCTACATAAGGAAAGAGGCCCATAAAAAGAACGCAGGCATAAGCAATTGTCATAATGACTCCTTAGGAGTTTTTTTCGAACCAAGGCGACTCTCAGTACCATTCATGAGATTGCGAATATTGCTGCGGTGACGCCAGATGAGTAACAAACAAATCACCAAAAGGGAAATGCCCATAGGCTGAAACCCAAACAAAAATACAAAATAGATTGGACCAAAGATTGCGGCTGCTAAGGCCGCCAAAGAGGAGTAGCGTAAAAATACCGCAACGATAATCCAAGTACTCAGTGTGGCAATTCCTAAAATGACATTCACACCAAACAGAATTCCGCAGGCTGTAGCGACACCTTTGCCCCCTTTGAAGCCATGAAAGATGGGAAAGAGGTGCCCTAAAAATACGGCGAGCACAACGCCACATAAAACCCAAGAGCTCAGCGTCGAGGTTAAGGATTGATCACCTAAGATGATGCGCGCTAGCATCACTGCAAAGTAACCCTTTAGTGCATCACCAATAAGTGTGAGCGCTGCTGCTAATTTATTACCTGTGCGCAGCACATTCGTTGCCCCGGGGTTACCAGAGCCATAAGTATGGGGGTCGGGTAAGCGCATGCATTTACTCACGACTACCGCGAATGAAATGGAGCCGATGAGATAGGCAATGGGAATTAATAAGATATTGGGATGAAAGCTCATAACGCTATCTTAAACACTTATGAGCCACGAGGATGGTGCTGCTGATGAATCGATTTGAGGCGCTCTCTAGCCACATGGGTGTAGATCTGAGTGGTAGAGATATCGGCATGCCCTAAAAGTAGCTGCACTACCCTTAAATCAGCCCCATGATTGAGTAAATGAGTAGCAAATGCATGGCGTAATGTATGAGGTGATAAAGCTACTGAAATGTTGGCAAGGGTTGCATAGCGCTTAATTAAGGCCCAGAAAGCCTGCCTAGTTAATCCCGTACCGGTATGGCGCCCCACAAATACTGCATCAGTTGTTTTGCCTTCTAGCAATGGTGTTCTAGCATCAGCAAGGTATCTTCGTAACCACTGCCCTGCTTCGCCGCCAAAAGGCACGAGACGCTCTTTGCCACCCTTGCCATTAACTACGCGTACAACACCTTCATTTAACCCTAAGGCAACTGTTTTTAAAGAAACAATTTCTGAGACGCGCAGACCGCTGGCGTACATAAGCTCTAACATTGTGCGATCACGCAAGCCCAAAGGCGTCTCAATATCTGGCGCATTAAGTAATGCAGTCACTTGGTCTTCACTTAACGTTTTTGGAAAGCGCAGCGCCTGCTTTGCAGCACGCAAGCCAATACAAGGATCACTCTTGACTAAATTAATCCGCAAGGCATGACGATAAAAACGCTTGAAGACTGTTAGGCGTCGATTAGCAGTGGTGGCTTTATCAGCGCGACGATGCGCAATATATGCGGTGAGCTCTTTTTCTGTCACGCCATACAGATCAGAATTGTTATTTTTATAGAGCCACTGGGCTAGAAGCAATAGGTCTCTGCGATATGCGGCCAGGCTATTTTGTGCCAAGCCGTCTTCTAGCCAGCAAGCATCACAAAAGCGCTCAATAGCTTCCTGGCTTGCTGGAGCTATTGCAGCAGTTTCTTGGGTGGCTGCATTAGTCACGGAAATTATTAAAGCCCAATGGCGCTTCTGTTACTTCCTTTTTTAGTAGAGCCATCGTTTCTTGCAAATCATCGCGCTTGCCGCCAGTGACGCGCACCGCATCGCCTTGGATGCTGGCTTGCACCTTGACCTTACTATCTTTGATGATACGGACTACTTTTTTAGCAAGCTCTTGCGTAATCCCTTTTTGGATCTTCATAGTTTGCTTACGCTTATCACTACCGATAGTCTCTTTCTTATCATCCTTGAGATAACGCACGTCCACATTACGCTTGGCCATCTTGCCAAAGAGCACATCACGCACTTGACCTAATTTAAAGTCATCGTCACCGAACAAAATGAGTGTTTCATCTTTTTGCTCTACGCGGCTATCAGAGCCCTTAAAGTCAAAACGATTGCTAATCTCTTTATTGGACTGCTCAATCGCATTTTTTAGTTCCACCATATCGGGTTCGCAAACTACGTCAAATGAGGGCATCATTTACTCCTTCTCTATTTCTATAAACTATGGGGTGATTTCATTAGCATTCTGGCAATTATCTGCGGATTAGGCAGACATTCGAATAAGATTGTGGCATGAACTCCCCGCAACATGCGCCTGCACCAGCAAAATTGACTCCCAATTTGGGGCTAAAGGACCGGAATACCTTTGGCCTAGATGCAATAGCTGAGCTTGCCTACGAAATTGACTCTGCCGAGCAAATTCCGGGAGTAATGAGCCAAATTGCAAGTAAGAATCTGCCATGGCGGATCTTAGGGGGTGGCAGCAATGTAATTTTGCCCAAAGTTTTATCTGGAGCCACCTTACTGATCAACATCACTGGACAGGAAGTTACGGCCGCCGAAAATGAGGACACTCTGATTGCAGTTGGCGCAGGAGTCAATTGGCATGAGTTCGTTACCTGGACCTTGGAAAAGAATTTACCGGGCCTCGAAAACTTAGCGCTCATTCCGGGAACAGTTGGCGCTGCACCGATTCAGAACATCGGGGCATATGGTGTTGAAATTGCCAGCTACATTGATCACATCAAAGCATTTGATGTAGAAAAGCAAGCCTTTGTCACTCTGAGTAATTCAGAATGTCAATTTGCCTATCGCGATAGCTACTTCAAGCAAAATCCCCACTGCTTTATCGTGACAAAGGTCGTCTTTAGAATTCCCAAAACTTGGCAAGCCAAGGTTCATTACGCAGATTTAGCAAAACAGTTTGAGAACAATTCAAATCCTAGCCCGGAAGAAATTTTCCTAGCAGTATGCAAAATCCGTACACATAAATTGCCTGACCCCAAGGTGATTGGTAATGCCGGCAGCTTCTTTCAGAACCCCGTGATTCCCAATGAGCAATACGAAACCCTGCTCAAAAAATATGCAGGCTTGGTATCTTATTCAGATGTTCCTGGGAAACGTAAGCTGGCTGCAGGCTGGCTGATTGACCAATGCGGCTTCAAAGGACAACGTATGGGTGAAGTGGGTGTTTATGAAAACCAAGCCCTCGTTTTAGTCAATCATGGCAATGGCACTGCGCAAGACATTTTAGGTTTAGCCAAATGTATTCAGGACAAAGTGCGCAAAGAGTTTGGTGTGAGCCTAGAGATTGAGCCTAATATTTTTTAGGACGTCAATCATAGTGAGTCCACATTCGCAATATTCGTACCGTCTTTTCTTTTCGAAAGATTTCATACACTAGGCGATGTTGAATATTAATTCGCCGGGAATATGCACCCTTAAGATCTCCAACTAATTTCTCATAGGGCGGTGGATTTTGCAGTGGATCTAATTCCAGAATATCCAGTAAAGCCTGCGCTTTTTCTTTTAATCCAGCCGCAGATAATTTTTTTGCATCCTTTAAAGCGTATTTGGAAAATGCTAAGTTCCAAATCACCACTTCAATGCTCTTTTACTCTTGACAAGAGGCTCTGCCATAGCATCTTTGATTGACTCTCGCATACCAGGTATCGCCAAAAGGTATAGAGTCTCCTGAATTGCGCTCCAGTCCTCTTCTGAAATCAGCACAGCGTTAGCTCGCTTGCCAGAAATCATCACCGGCTTATGTGACTCAGCCGCCTGATCAATCAAACGATAGAGACCTGCCCTAGCTTCACTTGCGGTTAATGTTGCCATAAATCCCTCCATAACTAATAGTACGTAAAAACGTACGTTTTGTCAAGTGGAAATTTATGGCCTTTTACTCGTCACCTCGGCAAATATCACCTCTGCCTGACCTTCTGCTAATTGCACCTGATAGCCCTGCTCTGTATTGAGCTCAATTGGCTTGCGTACGGCATGCAGCTTTTCGTTCTCTTTACTTAAGATGACTGCATAGCCTCGCTCGAGTGTTCTTTGAGGATTGAGCATCTCTAACTGGGACTGATAGTGCGATTGATTGCGTTTCCAGTTTTCCATCCGTACTGACCACGCTTGATTTAAACGCAGTCGCCAACTAGTGATTTGCTCACGCATCCGATCTGGGTTTGGTAGTGCATGACCTAACCTTAAGGCTAGCTGATCTAAGGTTTGGGCTTCACGCTCTACGCGTTGATTGATACGCTGTAGTAAGGCTTGCTGAATGGCATCTAACTCTTGCAAGAGTTGATCTTTACGCGGAGCTGCTAGCTCTGCCGCGCCTGTTGGGGTTGGTGCTCGCAGGTCTGCAACAAAATCTGCAATCGTGAAATCAGTCTCATGCCCAACGCCGCTCACTACCGGAATACTGGAGTTAGCAATGGCATATGCAAGCTGCTCATCGTTAAAAGCCCAAAGATCTTCGATACTGCCACCACCTCTGACCAACAAAATCACATCAACGGCGTTTTCTTTTTCTGCCGCTTTCAGTGCCGAGATGATTCCGGCAGGTGCATCAGGTCCTTGTACTAAGGTTGGATAAATCACAATCGGAATATGTGGTGCACGTCTTGCTAAAGTTGAGAGCACATCTTTTAATGCCGCAGCTTGTGGCGAAGTGATGATGCCAATCGAGCGTGGGTGAGTTGGAATCTCGCGTTTGCGCTCTTCATCAAACAAACCTTCTTTGGCTAATTTGGCTTTGAGTTTTAAAAAGGCTTCATACAAACCACCCATGCCAGCACGACGCAAGGTTTGAATGGTGAGCTGAATATCACCTCTGGGGACATACATTCCTAAGTTGGCACTGACTTCTACTAAATCCCCGGACTGGGGTATGAATCCCACCTGGCCATTGCGACCTCGAAACATGACGCAGCGAATCTGCCCCTCTTCGTCTTTGAGCGAGAAATACCAATGCCCGCTGTCATAGGCCTTGAAGTTCGAAATCTCCCCGCTAACCCAAACAGTATCGAAACGGTCTTCCAAAGACGCTGCAATGGCGCGGTTTAGGTCGCCAACACTCAGAATTTCCCTTGACATTTCCGACATTTTTTCTCTTTATTCACAGGGCCGCCTGCCTTAGACGGCAATAAATATCCACAGAAGCCTATTCGCTCTTGGTCTAGTATCTAAAAGTAAGTAATTACTGACCCAAAACGTCTCATAAATCCAACAGATAACAATTAAGTCATTGATTAATATAGGTATTATTTCAAGGACCTAGAAATTCTTTGAGGCTAATTCCTACCCGTTTTACCATCAATCAAGGACTTAGAGCACCTTCCCAAAAAAGTTTTGCACAGAGTTATCCACAGGCTAGCTTTCTGAAAGGGGCTTTTTAATTCAGCTAAAGTACTGAGCTTATGTACTCAATCTTACTATCCGCTGGCTGGCCCATCTGGCCTCTTTTACTTATTTCGATTATTGGCTTAGCGATCGTATTGGAGCGTAGCTGGTATTTGCGGCAAATTCACATATTTCCAAAAGACTGTTTAGAGACAGCTTTTAGTCTTTGCAATCAAATGCTTAAAGACAATAAGCCCTCAGATGCTCAAATTAGCGCGCTAACCCAACTATCCCCAGCAAGTCCCTTGCTAGCCTGTGTTTTAAAAGAAAAGCTTAATGGCAGCAGTTCTGATGCAGCACTTGAAGAGCTCCAAGCGGTGGCCCAGATGACTTGGTTCAAATTGGATCGCTACCTAGGGATTCTGGCAACGATTGCCACCATCGCCCCCTTGCTAGGTTTATTTGGAACTGTCGTTGGCATGATCGAAATCTTTGGTAGCCAAGGAGCGATCAATGGCGCTGGTAGCCCACAACAACTAGCCCATGGAATTTCTGTTGCACTTTATAACACCGCGTTTGGATTGCTCATTGCCATTCCTGCACTGGCGGCATGGCGAGGATTGCGCGCTCTTGCAAATGAGCGTCAACGCGAATGTGAAGAGTTTACGCGCCAGCTATTTAAAAAACTCTATTCGCAATCGTAATGAGTTGGTTAAGCCTGCACTCGTCATCTAAGAGAAGTTTTTCTCTTGGAACCACTCCAGCTTCTGCTGAACCAGAAATCAACCTCATTCCCTTTATTGATGTTTTATTAGTAGTACTGATCTTTTTGATGATCTCCACTACCTTTACCCGCTATCAAGAATTAGCGATTACTTTACCAACTGCAAATGGTAGCGAAAGCCAGACAGACAATAAACAAGTTCACATCGCAGTAAGTCGTGATGGTCGCTTTGCTATCAATGGCAAGGTGACTGATCGTAGTGGGCTGAGTGGAGCCTTAATGCAACTAAGCAATCAAAGTACCAGCACAAAAGATGGTGTCAGTAATATTCAAGTCAATATTGATGCTGATGCCAGAGCACCGCATCAAGCTGTCATGAGCGCTCTAGAGGCTGCGCGTGATGCTAATCTATCGAATATTGTATTTAGCAGTCAAACCAAAAAGTAAGTCCAGGAAAAATTACCCTCATCATGGCGCGCTCTTTTTTTCGTAAAGCCCCTCAATTTTGGGAAAAGCGCGGGCCCACTGCTCTCCTGCTTTGGCCACTGTCTTGGGTTTACGGTTTGGTCTTGCGGATTCGCAAACTTATTCAAGATTTAGGCCTCATCAATCGTCAAGCTGCGCCAGTTCCCATCATCATTGTCGGCAATATTCGGGTAGGCGGTACTGGCAAGACGCCAATTGTGATTGCACTTGCGCAGCGCTTGGCACAACTGGGATGGCGGCCAGGCATTATCAGTCGCGGTTATGGATCTTCTACACAAACTCAACCCGTGCAAGTACGCAGCGATTCAGATCCGATGCAGGTGGGTGATGAACCCGTACTGATTGCAAAGCGTACACATGAAGAATTTCCGATTTGGGTATTTCCAAAACGTCAGCAAAGTATTAAGGCGCTACTCAAACAATCACCCGAAGTGAATGTCATCATCAGCGATGATGGCTTGCAACATAGTAGTCTATCCCGTTGGCCTGCACGAGAAGGTGGCCGCGATATTGAATTTGTAGTGCGCGATGGGCGTGGTGAAGGTAACGGCTTTTTATTACCAGCCGGGCCTTTGCGCGAACCTGCCAATCGGGCCCGTGATGCTACCTTACAGACCGAGTCTTCCAGCAGCAATAAAAGTGGTTTATCAGAAGAGTATTTTGAAGGCCGACGCACTTTTGCCTTAGTAGGCACTTTAGATGCGCCATATCAGCTTCATCACCCAGAAAATACTCAAACACTTGCGCAGATTTCTGAGCAGTACTTGCCGGATCAAATCAGTGCTGTGGCAGCGCTTGGCAATCCCCAGCGTTTTTTTGCTGCCCTCCAAAAACAAGGTGTCACAGGTAAATGGATCCCATTACCAGATCATGCAAGCTATACCCAGGACTTTTTTAATGGCATTCAGTCACAATGCATTTTGATCACCGAAAAAGATGCCGTGAAATGCGCTGCCATTAGCGATGAGCGCATTTGGGTAGTGCCAATGAGCTTAAATCTACCGAATGACTTGATAGACTGGGTGCAGTCAATCCTGCAAAGACCTGATCCCCATCGCTATAACCTGTAAAGCCGCTTTGGTGTTCAATTTATGAAAGCGCTAAACTGAGAACAATCATGGATAAACGTTTACTCGAAATTTTAGTATGCCCTTTATGCAAAAGCCCTTTGCATTTAGATGCTGCCAAGCATGAACTCATTTGCAAGGCTGATCGCTTGGCTTACCCCATTCGCGATGATGTGCCTGTCATGTTGGTAGATGAGGCGCGTGCTCTTAGCGCCGATGAAGCACTCTAAATAATTCATTCAATATCTTTTGCATGAGTACTCATCAATCTCCTGACTTTTTAGTTGTCATACCTGCAAGACTGGGGTCTACTAGATTGCCACGCAAACCACTTGCGGATATTGGCGGCAAGCCAATGGTGGTTCGGGTTGCAGAGCGTGCTAAGCAATCCCTTGCGCAGAGCGTCGTAGTTGCAACAGATTCACCAGAGATTGAGGCAGCTTGCGCTGCGCATCGTATTGATTGCTTGCTTACCAGCCCCGATCATCCTACCGGCACTGATCGTCTTGCTGAAGTTGCACAGTTACTTAAACTCCCAGCCAATGCCTTGATTGTGAATGTGCAAGGTGATGAACCCCTCATTCCACCAGAACTGATTAATCAAGTTGCCCAAACTTTGGCCAACAATGCTCAATGCGCCATCTCAACTATTGCAGTACCCATTAGCGATACATCTGAAATTGAAAACCCTAATGTTGTCAAAGTAGTGCTCAATCGCTCAGGAGAGGCCTTGTATTTTTCAAGAGCGCCAATTCCATTTGTCAGAGATGGACACAACACTCAAGCCACTCGGCATCTTCGCCATTTAGGCATTTATGCCTACCGAGCTGACTTTTTACAGGCCTATACCCGCTTAGAGCCCTCACCCCCAGAACAAGCAGAGGCTTTAGAGCAATTACGCGCCCTCTGGAACGGCTACCGAATTGCGGTTCATACGGCTTCAGAGGCCCCTCCAGCAGGTGTAGATACACCAGAGGACCTAGAGCGGGTCAGAAAACTATTGGGCAACACCCAGGCCTAAGAGGCTTTTGTTAAGCAGCCAGAGTTTCTCGGGGATAATCCTAGTCATTAGCTATCAAGCCTCCCAGCAAAATACGGGACAATGACAGCTCTTCTAAGGGGAAAAACATGCGGTTGATTCTGCTCGGTGCACCTGGTGCTGGTAAAGGCACACAAGCTCAGTTTATTTGCGAAAAATTTGCTATTCCACAAATTTCCACTGGCGACATGTTGCGCGCTGCGGTTAAAGCAGGAACAGAGCTCGGCATTGCTGCCAAAAAAATTATGGATGCTGGTGGCTTAGTATCAGATGACATCATCATTGGTTTAGTAAAAGATCGCTTAACTCAGCCTGATTGCAGCAAGGGTTATTTGTTTGATGGTTTCCCAAGAACGATCCCGCAAGCACAAGCTATGAAAGATGCTGGCGTGCCTATTGACTATGTTTTAGAAATCGATGTGCCATTTGATGCCATCATCGATCGCATGGGCGGACGTCGCGTTCACCCAGCTTCAGGTCGCACTTATCACATTAAATTCAACCCACCCAAAGTAGCAGGTAAAGATGATGTAACGGGTGATGATTTGATTCAGCGTGATGACGATAAAGAAGAAACTGTTCGTAAACGCCTACAGGTATATGACAACCAGACTCGCCCACTAGTTGAGTATTACTCCTCTTGGGCCAATCAGGCGAGCGCAAGCGACAAAGTAAAAGCCCCTGCATATCGTAAAGTCAGCGGTACCGGCAATGTCGATGACATTACTGCCTCAATCTTTGCAGCCTTAAAGTAAGTCCGCTCAATTGGCAGCCAAAAAAGCATTAATCATCGGCATTACCGGGCAAGATGGTGCTTACTTAGCAAAGCATCTCTTATCCAAAGGGTATGAAGTAACGGGCTCATCACGCGATGTAATGGCCTCTTCTTTTAACAATCTCAATACCGTTGGTATTCGCAATCAAGTTAAATTCATTTCTGTATCGATTAATGACTTTAGAAGCGTCTTTAATGCAATTCAGCAAGCCGACCCAGATGAGATCTATAACCTGGCAGGCCAAACCTCAGTAGGCCTCTCCTTTGATCAACCGGTTGAGGCGATTGAGAGTATTGCCATTGGTACGCTCAATATTTTGGAGGTCATTCGCCTTCTCAATAAGCCAGTACGTTTTTATAATGCTGGCTCAAGCGAGTGCTTTGGTGATACCGGAGATACTCCGGCCAATGAACAAACTCCATTTGCACCGCGAAGTCCTTATGCAGTCGCTAAATCTACTGCCAAGTGGCTTATTAATAGCTATCGCGAATCCTATGGTCTATTTGCTTGCACTGGGATCCTGTTTAACCATGAGTCACCTTTGCGCCCGGAACGTTTTGTAACGCAAAAAATTATTGCTGGCGCAGCTAAGATTAAAGCTAGTCAACTCGATAAGCTGCAATTAGGTAATTTAGATATCTCACGTGACTGGGGTTGGGCCCCTGAATACGTTGAGGCAATGTGGCTCATGATGCAACTGGACAAGCCAGATGACTTTGTCATTGCTACCGGCAGAAAAGAATCGCTGAAATATTTTGTTGCCAAGTCTTTTGAATACTTTAATTTAGATTGGCAAAAGTATGTTGAGATTGAACCCAGCTTCTTTCGTCCCAACGAAATCGTCTCAAGCGTTGGCAATCCCGAAAAAGCTCTCAAAGTATTGGGCTGGAAGAAGCCAACCGATATTGATGGGGTAATTCAAATGATGTGTGCTGAACAAGCCAAGAAATATCAGCACTAAAAAGCAGTGTAGCGCCTAAGCTACTTAAGCTCTTTGAGCGCGCTCTCAAAAGACTCGATATCTGCAAAGCTTCTATAGACTGAAGCAAAACGAATATAGGCCACTTTGTCTAAACGTTTGAGCTCACGCATTACCAACTCTCCTACGCGCTCGCTAGGGATTTCCTTCTCACCAAGACTGAGCAGTTTTTCTTCGATCCGAGCAATTGATTCATCTACAGAGTCTGATGAGACTGGGCGCTTTCTCAGAGCCAGTTTGATAGAGCCAGCCAGCTTATCGTGGCTGTACTCTACGCGACTGCCATTCTTCTTCACAATAGCCGGCAAGGCTAATTCGACACGCTCATAGGTTGTAAAGCGTTTATCACATTTGGCACAACGACGGCGCCGACGAATGGTATCGCCTTCATCCGATACCCGAGTATCGAGAACTTGGGTATCGTCGTTATGGCAAAAAGGGCAGCGCAATGTGGGCTCTTTTCTTTAGTGCTTTAGATTAACCGTACACCGGAAAACGCTTGGTGAGTTCAGCTACTTGAGCGCGCACCTTAGCAATGTTTGCCTCATCATTAGGGTTATCTAAAACATCGGCAATGAAGTTGCCTACCTGTCTTGCTTCTGCTTCTTTAAAGCCACGCGTTGTCATTGCAGGTGAACCCAAACGAATACCACTTGTAACCATTGGTTTTTCTGGATCATTCGGAATGCCATTCTTATTACAGGTAATATGTGCATCACCTAAAACGCGCTCAGCTTCTTTGCCGGTCATTTTCTTAGCACGCAAATCCACCAACATCACATGTGAATCTGTACCGCCAGACACAATGCGCAGACCACGAGAGATCAATGTCTCTGCCAAGGCTTTGGCATTAGCAATCACTTGCTTTTGATAATCCTTGAAACTGGGTTCTTGCGCTTCTTTAAAAGCTACTGCTTTAGCAGCGATTACGTGCATCAAAGGACCGCCCTGTAAGCCTGGGAAGACTGCAGAGTTAATGGCTTTCTCGTGCTCAGCCTTCATCAAGATGATGCCGCCACGAGGACCGCGCAAACTCTTGTGTGTAGTAGAGGTGACGATATCAGCGTGTGGCACTGGGTTTGGATACACACCAGCGGCGATCAGGCCAGAGTAATGGGCCATGTCTACCATGAAAATTGCGCCGACTTCTTTAGCTAACTTGCCAATGCGCTCCCAATCAATTACAAGGGAGTAAGCAGATGCACCAGCAATAATCAACTTAGGCTTATGCTCACGCGCCAAACGCTCCATTTGCTCATAATCAATCGCTTCGTTTTTATCGAGGCCATAGGAGATGGGATTAAACCACTTACCGCTCATATTGAGTGCCATACCGTGAGTCAAGTGACCTCCTTCTGCCAGACTCATTCCCATAAAGGTATCGCCAGGTTTTAAGAATGCCAAGAACACGGCTTGGTTCGCAGATGCACCGCAATGGGGCTGTACGTTAGCAGCTTCAGCACCATACAGTGCTTTAACGCGATCAATTGCCAATTGCTCAGCAACGTCGACAAATTCACAACCGCCGTAATAACGCTTACCTGGATAGCCTTCAGCGTATTTATTGGTCAATTGAGAGCCCTGCGCCTCCATCACTGCTGGGGAGGCGTAATTCTCGGAGGCAATAAGCTCAATATGGTCCTCTTGGCGCTTATTTTCCTTTTGTACGGCTTCCCAAAGCTGGGGGTCGGTTTTGGCTAAATTGTTCTGACGGTCAAACATGGTGATAATCCTGATGAAGTTGGATTGTTGAGTTAATTAACTTAGTAAAATCAACCTACATCATACAAAATCCACCATGACCACTACACAAGACCTCTCCTTTCTCTCTCTAGTCCTCAATGCCAGCCTATTAGTACAGCTGGTAATGTTGTTATTACTGGGGATGTCCATTGCCTCTTGGACGATCATTTTCAAGAAAACGGCTGTTTTACGTGGGGTTAGGCGTGATACAGAGCGCTTTGAGCGTGACTTTTGGTCTGGAGGCGATCTCGCCACCCTTTTAGAGTCCGCCCAACGCAATACCCGTAGCAATGCCGTCCTAGAACATATCTTCGAGGCGGGCATGCAAGAGTTCATGAAAGTGCGTGAAATTGATGCTGCCCGTCGCGCCATGAAAGCAACCTATCAACGTGAAATGGATGCTCTTGAAGCCAACCTGCCTTTCTTAGCTTCGGTTGGTTCTGTGTCACCGTATATCGGCCTCTTTGGAACTGTATGGGGAATCATGCATGCTTTCCGCGGTTTAGCTAATGTTCAAAACGCTACCTTGGCAGCAGTGGCGCCTGGTATTGCTGAAGCACTAGTCGCAACAGCAATTGGATTGTTTGCGGCGATTCCTGCGGTAGTTGCTTATAACCGCGCTGCTACCGATGTAGATCGACTTGCGATTCGCTTCGAAACTTTTATTGAAGAATTTACAAATATTTTGCAACGTCAAGGTTCTGGAAAATAAGCATGGCTGGATCATCTCTTAGGAGAAGTACTAAACGTAGAGTGATGGCCGACATTAATGTCGTTCCATACATCGATGTGATGTTGGTGCTACTTGTGATCTTTATGGTTACGGCGCCAATGGTCAATCCTGGTGTCGTCAATTTACCTACTGTTGGTGGCGCCAAGGTGCAAGCATTACCACCGGTCTTTTTAACCATTGATGCCAATGAAAATGTCATCGTACGCAAAGATGGTGAACCTGTTCAAACCCTGAACCGCTTTGAGCTTGGCGCATTCGCCAGAACTCAAGCAGAAAAGTCTGCAGAGCAACCGGTTGTGCTGGCGGCTGATAAATCTATTAAGTACGAAGTAGTCATGGATGTGATGTCCAAGCTTAAAGAAAATGGTGTGAAACGCGTTGGCCTTGCAGTCAAGAGCCAATAAGGCCAGACCAGAGCTCTTTTTATTTGCCTATGAATTGCGCCCAAAGCTTACAACCCGATCTTTCTCCATTTAAACGAGGGCGGTTTACAAAAGAGGAAAGTACTAAACGCGCATTTAGTCTTTCACTGATTGCACATTTAGGTCTACTGGCCTTTTTAGTAATCGGCATTAGCTGGAATAACAGTACCCCTTCTGGAGTTGAGGTAGAGCTATGGGATTCTGTGCCACAAGTTCAAAGCACGCCCGAACCCGAAATGAAAACAGTTGCCAAGGAAGAGGCTGCTGACATTGCGGTAAAGAAAAAGAAAGTAGAAAAAGAGCCGCCTAAAAAAGAAGTGGTGAAAGAAACTCCGAAGACAGTTAAGCCACCTCCACCCAAGGAAAAAGAGCAAGCTAAAAAGGCTGAAGCTCCTAAAGAACCCTCTGCGGCAGAAGTAAAAGCAAACGCTGCCGCTGAAAAAGTGCGCGCAGATCAATTGGCTCGTCTTCGTGCAGCTGCAGGCGCCGAAGGGGGCAGTGGCGGTACAGTTGGCAGCGGCGTTGGTGGTGGTGGCAACGCTCCCCCAGGCTGGACCGATAAAGTCATTAAAAAAGTAAAACCACTAATTGTGTTTAATGCTGAATCGGTCAGCGGCAACCCTGCAGCAGTCATTCAGGTAAGCCTTGCTCCAGATGGTGCCATTCTAAGCACTAGCATCCTCACATCGAGTGGCAATTCCGGCTGGGACCGCGCTGTATTGCTAGCCCTGTCTCGTGCAGAAAGCTTGCCAAAAGATGACAATGGCAAAATTCCACAACGCGAAGTAAAGCTAACCTTTAAACCGAAGGACTAATGCATGTTGCAGTTGATTAAAAGAATCGTTTTGAAATCGCAACTATTGATTACAGCATTAAGTGCTGTGTTGATTTGCGCATCAACTCCAGCATTAGCTCAGATGAATATTGAAATTACTGGTGTTGGCCAATCACTCTATCCAATTGCGGTGATGCGCTTTAAAGATGAACAAAAATTACCTATCAGTATTACTGAAATCATTCGCCAAGATTTAGCACGCAGTGGTTACTTCAAGAATACTGAAAATGGCAATGCTGTTGAGAATGATGAAGGTACACCGAATTACAAATCCTGGGCTGCACGCGGAGCAGATGCTTTAGTAGTTGGTTCTGTTGTGCAATCTGGTGGCTCGCAATTTGAGATTCAATACAAATTATTTGATATCCGTAAGTCTGAAAGCTTAGGTGGCTTAAAACTGAATTCAAGCGCCGATAATTTACGTGCTGTAGCCCACAAAATTGCTGACGACATAATTCTTAAATTACTGGGTGAACGCGGCGTGTTCTCGACCCGCCTGTCTTATGTCATCAAGGATGGGAAGCGCTATCGCTTAGTCATTTCGGATGCGGATGGTCAAAATATTCGAAACGCCATGAATAGTGGCGAGCCAATCATCTCACCATCATGGTCCCCAGATGGCAAGAAGGTAGCTTATGTCTCTTTTGAAGACCGCAAGCCCGTAATTTATGTTCATGAATTAGCAACTGGCCGTCGCATTGCACTCTCCAATCAAAAAGGGAATAACAGCGCACCAGCCTGGTCACCTGATGGTAAAAGACTAGCCATCTCACTTTCGAAAGATGGCAATACGCAAATCTATAGCATTAATGCAGATGGCACTGGATTACAGCGCTTAACGCGTAGCTACACCATTGATACTGAGCCTCAGTACTCTGCTGATGGTCGCTATATTTATTTCACCAGTGATCGCGGTGGCAATCCACAGATCTATCGTATGAGTGCCGAAGGTGAGCAAGCCGAAGGTGTCAAGAGAGTCACCTTCAAACAAGGTTTTGTAACCTCACCACGCATCTCCCCGGATGGAAAGTTCTTGGCTTACATCGCCAACATTGGTGGCGCCTATCGACTCTACATTCTGAATTTAGCGACTGGTGACGCACAAGCCTTAACTGACGGAACTAGTGATGAATCCCCATCCTTTGCTGCCAACGGTCGCTATGTGCTGTACTCAACTAAAGTCAACAGTAAGCGTGTACTCGCCGCCGTCTCTGTTGATGGAAATTCCAAACAGGTTCTGAGCATTCCAGGTTCTGATGTCCGTCAGCCTTCCTGGGGTCCGTTTATGGATTAAGTGGATTAAGACTTACTCGGCCTTGATCCATAAATCCTTTCTGGGATCTCCTTTTTAGGCTAAATCGTTACTTTTCATACTCTTAGAGGCATAATATTGGCTATAGGCTCAGATATTTGCTGGGTTATTTAGTTAGCTTGTAAGAAAAGGAAAGATCATGAAAACCTCTTTAGCACGCCGTGCCGCTACATTTACCCTCATTGGGGCAACTGCATTGTTGCTGGCAGCTTGCTCTAGCGTGAAATTGGATGACGTTAATGGCGCCGGGGGCAGTGGTAGCGGTGGTAGTGGCAACTTTGGCTCACAACCATGGAATGACCCAAAGAGCCCCCTCTTCGAGAAAAGCGTTTACTTTGGCTTTGACGAGTACTCCGTCCAGACCAAATATCAAAAAATGTTATCTGCCCACGCAAGTTATTTAAAAGCGAACCCAACTCAGAAAATTATTATTCAAGGTAATACTGACGAACGCGGCACTGCTGAATACAACCTGGCACTAGGTCAACGTCGTTCTGATGCTGTACGTAAATCATTGAATTTGATGGGCGTATCCGATAACCAAATGGAAGCCGTCAGCTTTGGTAAAGAAAAACCAAAAGCAGAAGGTGATAACGAAGCAGCTTGGGCAGAGAATCGCCGTGCTGACATCGTTTACATCACAAACTAAATGAAGATCCTTTTCTCTTCTGCAAAACAAACGCTCTCACGAGCGTTTTGTTTAAGTGCTGCTCTGGTTTGCTTGGGCGCCTCTAACAGCGCCTGGGCACTATTTTCTGATGATGAGGCGCGCAAAGCCATCTTAGATCTACGCAAGACACTTGCCACGACCCAGCTTGAGCTGCAAGGCCAGATTGAAAAGCTCAAAGCAGATAATGCTGAGTTGCGTGGCAAGATTGAAAACCTTGAAAAGCAAAGCGAAGACATTAACTCTAGTCAGAAAACCTACTATCAAGATTTAGATAATCGTCTCGGTAATTTTGAACCTCGCACCGCCACGATTGAAGGTGTGAGTGGCATAGTTCAGCCAAATGAGAAAAAAGCTTATGACGATGCTCTCAAAGCGTTTCAGGCAGGTAGCCTCAAAAAGGCAGATGAAAGTTTTACAGCCTTTATCGCGAAGTACCCCAAGAGCCCATACACACCCCTCGCACTCTACTGGAGTGGTAATAGTAAATACGCTAACAAAGCTTATGCTGGTGCAATTAGTCAGCTCCAAAGTCTGATCAAAAATTATCCAGATCACCCACGCGTTCCTGCGGCCATGGTCACCTTAGGTAATGCGCAACTAGAGAGTGGGAATAAAACTGCTGCTAAAAAAACGTTCAGTGAAGTTGTAGCCAAGTACCCAGATACTGAAGCAGCTAAAGATGCTCAACAACTTCTGACTGCAACCAAGTAATCAATGTCTAAGTTGTCGGCAGCATTTCAGAATCTAGCACCACGCAAGCCTGGCGCCCCTGCAGTTATCTTATTTTCGGGTGGCTTAGACTCCACAACCGTTCTCGCTTTAGCTAAAGACTTAGGCTATTCCCCATATGCACTATCAGTGGGCTATGGTCAACGCCACTCTTCTGAATTAGCAGCTGCAAAACATATTGCAAAACAAATTGGCGTGATTCGCCATGAAGTAGTCAATCTTGATCTCACGCGCTTTGGTGGCTCTGCATTAACAGATTCCTCTATTGCAGTGCCAACAACTCCAGGCAAAGATCAAGAGATTCCGATTACTTATGTGCCGGCACGCAATACGATTCTTTTGTCGCTAGCATTAGGCTGGGCTGAATCATTAGGCGGCTTAGATGTGTTCTACGGTGCCAATGCAGTGGATTACTCAGGCTATCCCGATTGTCGCCCAGAGTATGTTGCCTCTTTTGAGCACATGGCTAATTTAGCTACTAAAGCCGGTGTAGAGGCTATCAATGAGGAGAATCGCTTTCGGGTTCATGCGCCCATCATCAATCTAACTAAAGCACAAATCATTGAACTTGGCAGCACTATGGGTGTGGATTACTCCCAAACCGTTTCTTGCTATCAAGCGAATGATTTAGGTGAGGCTTGTGGTGAATGCGAATCTTGTCGCCTAAGACAGGCGGGCTTTAAGCAAGCCAATGTGAGTGATCCAACTCGCTACCGCAAGAACAAATAACTCGATTTAATCTAATGATTATTTTGCTTGGGTATCAAGCATGCGCGCCACATAGCGCGCAATGAGATCAATCTCAAGATTGACGGCATCAACTTGCTGCAACTGACCTAAGGTGGTGCTCTGCAAAGTATGTGGAATCAGGTTGATATCCACAATGCAAGCATTTGGACTGTCTTCTGTTTTATTAACCGTCAACGAAACACCATTCACAACAATCGATCCCTTGTAAGCCAGAAATGGAGCCAAGTCTTTTGGCGCCTCAATACGTAGCAGCCAAGAGCCATAGGCATCATTAGTAACTTGTGAAAAATGCGCCACTTTACCAACGCCATCTACGTGCCCACTGACCAAGTGACCACCCAGACGATCATTTAAACGCATTGCCTTCTCAAGATTTACAGGGCCTACTTTATCTAGGCCAACTGTTTTATTGAGCGACTCACGAGAGATATCTAAAGTAAACGTATTGTCTTTAAATTGCGTTGCAGTCATGCAAGCACCTTGAATAGCAATGCTGTCACCTAATGCAACATCCTCTAAATAGCCCTCTGGTACCTCAACTACTAATTGCAAACCATCGCCCTTAGCTTGAGCGCTTGTAATGTGACCAACGGCAGTAATAATTCCAGTAAACATGGGATGATTTTAGTTCTTAATAAAGTGATAAATCAGTTTTTAATGAGACGTAGTCTTAAATCAGGGCCAAACAAAGACTGATCAATGACTTTCCAATTCTTGGGTGCATCCAATGTAGGCACGGTCGGTACGTTTGCCATCCCAATACCGTCACCCATGAAAAAAGGGGCGTAGTAGAGCAATAACTCATCAACACAACCTTCTCGAAGCATCGAGCCGTTGAGCTTGGAGCCAGCTTCAATGTGAATCTCATTCATTTGCCGCTCTTGGGCTAAATATGAAAAGAGTTTTGGTAAATCCACCTTGCCAGATGCATTAGCCATAGCAATAACTTCAATGCCGCGCTCTATAAAAGCCTTCGCCCGCTCACGACAACCAGGAGACTCTAACTCAGCACACACAATGAGAACACCCGATTGATCTGCTTGATTAAGAATCTTTGAATTTGCTGGCGTCTCTAACTTAGAGTCAATAATGATTCTCCAGGGCTGACGCTCAGTGGCGACCTCTCTCACATTTAATGAGGGATCATCCTCTTTGACGGTGCCAACACCGGTAACAATGGCACAAGCTTGTGCACGCCAGTGATGACCATCCGCCCTTGCTAAAGGACCAGTAATCCACTGACTTTTACCATCAGGTAATGCAGTTTTGCCATCGAGGCTAGCTGCGATTTTCAGGCGCACCCAAGGAAGCCCTCTTGTCATCCGCGAAATAAATCCGCGATTCAGCTCCATGGCCTCTGCCTCCAATAAACCACAATGCACTTCAATGCCAGCCGCTTTTAATCTCTCTAAACCATTACCTGCTACTAAAGGATTAGGGTCGCTCATAGCCGCAATCACCTTGGCAGGTTTGGCAGTAATTAAGGCATCAACACAAGGCGGTGTTTTACCAGTGTGATTACAAGGCTCAAGCGTCACATAGATGGTTGAGCCTGCCGGATCCTTGCCTTTGGATTGCGCATCAGCCAATGCTTGGACCTCTGCATGGGCTGCACCTACTTTTTGGGTAAAACCACGCCCGATGATTTCGCCATCTTTCACGATGACACAACCTACCCGAGGGTTTGGATTGGATAAATAAAGTGCTTTTTGAGCCTCGGCTAAAGCCTCGCCCATAAACTGGTGGTCAAGTACGCTGTACATGCGTCTATTAAACCATTCAATGGCAGCGCTTTGCATCTCTAGCAGGGTCACAGATTCTCCAGCGCCCTCCACTGCCTAAAATCAGCTGGCGCTCAAGATTGGGGGCCCTTTCATGACCCAAGATCAGGCGGTTAGCCACAAAGCCCCCTTGACCTGTTTTAGCAGCGCCAGCCGCATTAAACAAAATTCCTCTTTTTTGAGAATGGGGATCTACAAACTGTCGGCCACCACCCTTAAAGAAAATCGGATCTATTGCCCCCTGAGAAAACCAGTATTGAGGTGTGCAACTTGATTGAACTTCTTTAGCAATACAACCACTTTGCACAAGCCAACCAGCATCCCAGCCAGCTTCTGTTACTGGCGCTAACAGCACTTGCTCACCCAGATGCAAACCTTGCTGTCTCGCAAAATGCGCATGCGTAATAAATCGTCTTGCAACCGAATCGATTTCTCTGGCAGCAATTTGATTTTGCAAAAGCGGCATCGTGGTCATCGTAATGATAGCGACGATCAAGATCACCACCATCAACTCGAGCAAGCTGCCACCACAGGATTGATGATCATTATTCAAATGACTTTCGCCAATTAAAGCGTGTAGCGCTGCCAGACTTTTCATCCAGAATAACAGTTGCTTGTATCGCGGGCTTTTGCTTACTCGTAATTAACCAAATGTTTTTTGAAATTGGCCGAATAAAGCAAGGAGCCTCACTCAACACCGAAAGTGTACTGAGATTTTTCTCACAATCGAGCACTGCTTTTTCTGCAGCAATAAAATTTTGCTGCGCAAGTGCAATAGTTTTAAGTTCAATGATTCGCAGTGCCGTCAAGCGCTCTAGATGAACTATTAAAGATGCGCAGAGAAGCAATAAAGAGAGCACCCAAGCCAAAATCATGGCAAATTCCTAGTGCCAAAAGTACGCGCCAGGTCTAGATTTAATAAGGCCCCATCGGTCATTTGCAGACGCACCTGATAGAGTTTTTGGGTAGGTGATTTTGCTGAGGAAACAATTTCTTCGATTGCTAAATGGTTCACACCATTCATGAGGGTGCTATTTTGCAGACGGCCTTGCCGATCCAATGATTGGCAAATTAAGGATCCGCCATTCACTTTTGTGCCTTTAGCAATCCCAGCCTGTCTATCGACGAAAAATCCTTGGTGTACCAAACCAGATTTAGCCCGCTCTTTCGTGAGCGCATTACCGATGCAATCAAAATCGATTTCATCTGAAATCTCATGCTGAATCATGACCGAATCAGACACTCGAAACCCGGATTTTTTCTGAACCTGAATCCATTGATTTTTTTGTTTGCGCCGCTGGGTAGAATTGATATTGCGATACCCAGCCATTCTGATTGCGCGCCCAATGAGCTCAAATGCACGCTCAGCTTCCGAAGTGAGCAATTGTCTTTTTTCATATTCGATTTGTTTGGCTACTAAATCAGCGCTTGTTTTGAGAAGTGGGTTGAGAAGCAGCATGCTGAGAGCGATGGCGATGAGACACTCGAGAAGATTCATAATGTTGGCCTTTAGTGTTTGTACTGCTGCTTACCCTGAGCTGCTCACCTACTTCAAAAGCATCAAACTCCGTTCTGAGTTGCACTCTTTTGCTTTCTGTTTGAGCGGTTCGTAATGCTAGGTTTTGATAAGAACCGACCAATGCCATCCATGAACCCAAAATGAGACTCATCGCCACGATAACCTCCAATAAAACAAAGCCCCGTGATGAGTCAATTTGATGGCCTGAAAGGTCTTTATAGGTAACTTGGCATAGCAGGCGCATAGAGGCATTTTCAGGGGGTCTAAGCGCCCTTAAAAGGTATCGTTCAAGCTCTTGCCGTCAGAAAGCCAGCATATTCTTGTAGGACCTCACAGCAATTGCCTGCTAAGCTTAAAATAGAGGGCTATGCCAAATACCCTCGCCTCCACAGAAGAAATCATTGCCGACCTGCGCGCCGGCAAGATGGTCGTTCTCGTTGACGAAGAAGATCGTGAAAATGAGGGTGATCTCGTTCTAGCAGCCGATCACGTAACAGCTGAAGCGGTTAATTTCATGGCCAAGCATGGCCGTGGTCTTATTTGCCTCACCTTAACTCGCGAGCGCTGCCAGCAATTAAACCTACCTCTCATGGTGCGCGATAACGGCACCTCAATGGGCACCAATTTCACAGTCTCCATTGAAGCCGCTACTGGAGTCACTACTGGCATCTCTGCTGCAGACCGTGCCTTGACTATTAAAACTGCTGTCGCTCCCAATGCTAAGCCCAGTGATTTAGTACAACCCGGTCACATCTTTCCTTTGATGGCTCAACCAGGTGGTGTACTCATTCGCTCTGGTCACACAGAAGCCGGTTGTGATCTTGCCGCAATGGCTGGTTGCTCACCAACTTCCGTAATTTGCGAAATCATGAAAGATGATGGCAGCATGGCTCGCCTGCCGGATCTACTTGAATTTGCTAAAGAGCATCAACTCAAGATTGGTAGCATCGCTGATTTGATTAAGTACCGCAGCCAAAACGAAAGTATTGTGGTGCGTGAAGGTGCCCGTGAATTTATTACTCCCTGGGGGAAGTTCGAAGGCATTATCTATCGCGATACCCCAAGCTCATGCGTACATATTGCATTAGTACATGGCAAGCCGTCTGAAACTCAAGAAACTCTAGTGCGAGTACATGAACCTGTAACGGTATTGGATTTTTTGGACTCGCAAGTTAGCAATCACTCTTGGCCACTGGCACAAGCATTGCAACAAATTGCTGCTGCTCCAGCAGGAGTTGCAGTACTTCTCAATGCTGCAGGTATCGCAGCACCCAATGATCAAGATTGGTTAGCGCAGTTTCAGAAACTGAATCAACCCAAAGATGCAGTGAAAAAGCCTTTATCACGTAAAACAGATTTTAGAAGCTATGGCATCGGTGCCCAGATTCTGAAAGACATTGGTGTTGGCAAAATGCGCTTGCTTGCCAATCCAAACCCAGTACCAAGCTTGTCTGGCTATAAGCTAGAAGTAACAGGCTACCAGCCTTATAAACCGGCTAACCCATAAACTCTTCAGTAACTTATTTAGAAAAATATCATGACTAGCTCTCACAATGACTTTGTAGGCGTACTCGAAGCGGACTTAAATGGTCAAGACCTTCGCATTGGTATTGTGCAAGCACGCTTTAATGAAGAACATTGCGTAGCCCTCACCAATGCCTGCATTGAGGAGCTCATCGCTTTAGGCGTTGCACAAGCTGACATCAAGCTGGTTACCGTACCCGGTGCACTGGAGATTCCATTTGCACTCCAAAAACTTGTTGAGACTGGCGAGTTTGATGGCTTAGTAGCTTTGGGTGCTGTGATCCGTGGTGAAACCTATCACTTTGAGCTTGTCTCAAATGAATGTGCTGCAGGCATTACTCGCATCTCGATTGACTCAGGTCTGCCAATCGCCAATGGCGTGTTGACCTGTGATAACGATGAGCAAGCGCAAGTGCGCGTAGAAGTCAAAGGCGCAGATTGTGCTAGAGCAGCAGTAGAAATGGCCAACCTGGCTTTAGCGCTTACCCCCGATATTGATATCGAAATCAACCCCAGCGAAGAAGAGTAATTATTCTCATGCCTAAATCCAGCCTTACCTCTTCAAGCCCAACAGCAACAAAAGAAGTTAAGTCAGCAGCTCCCAAGCGCTCACTCACTCCGCGTCGTCGCGCCCGTGAATATGCCCTGCAAGGCGTATATCAAAGTCTCGTAGTTCGTCGCGCAGGTAGCTTGCCTAATAGCGCAGCGATTGCCAAACAATTGGCTGAAGATCCAGCGTTTCGTCGCTGCCAACTTGATTTATTTCAAGGGATCTTTGAAGGCGTCTTAGATCGCGCAGATGAACTAGAAGTACTCATCACACCAGCATTAGATCGTCCAATCAATGAACTCTCTCCTGTAGAGCATGCCGCACTTTTAATTGGTACTTATGAACTGGCTGCAGATCTTTCTGTGCCCTATAAAGTTGCAATTAATGAAGCGGTAGAGCTGGCTAAAACCTTTGGCGGTACTGATGGCCACAAGTATGTGAATGGTGTACTTGATCTACTGGCTCAAACATTACGTAGTGCTGAGACCAAAGCTGGCTAAATCCCGTAGCACCATTAACCCGCTAAGGCTTACTTTTTCTGGTAAACCAAATCCCAGACACCATGCCCTAGCTTGATACCCCGTGTCTCAAACTTGGTAATGGGTCGATAAGATGGTCTTTCAACATAGCCTAAATGCTCTGAACTCAGTTGCTCAAGAGACGGCTTAAATTCATTCACAGTTTCACCTGACTTGGCAGCTTCTTCACTGGAAAATGTTTCTACCTTAATTCTATTAGCCGAAGTATTTTGTAAAGTAGTTTCGGCATTCAAAACCAAGAGCATCTGCTCTGCATAGTTATGCCAATCAGTTGCCAGATGAAGATAGGCACCTGGCTTTAATTTGGATACTAATAACTTCACAAATGGAGATTGAATCAGGCGACGCTTGTGATGACGCTTCTTGTGCCAAGGATCTGCAAAATAAATGTGAATGCCATCCAAGGAGTTTAGTGCAATCATTTTTTCCAATACCTCAACGGCATCGTGACGTATGAGACGCAAATTACTAAGGTTATTTTCACCAATGAGTTTAAGGAGTGCGCCCACACCTGGTGTATGAACCTCAATCGCCAGAAAGTCATCTTGACTACGAAGAGCTGCAATCTTGGCAGTGGTTTCACCCATGCCAAATCCAATTTCCAAAATCTTGGGATTGGTAGATCCTTGAAATGCTGCGACCAAATCTAAAGCTTGCTCCTGAAAGGGGATCAGGTATTGAGGGCCCAGCTCATCTAGAGCGCGCTGCTGTCCTCCAGTTGTTCGTCCAGCCCTTAGGACAAAGGAGCGAATGCGCTCAAAACGTTTCTCTGATTTTTGTGACTCTGATTGCGTCAACTTAAGCTACGACTTTCTTAAAGTAAGCAATCGTCTCTTTCAGGCCATCCTCTAGATTGACCTTAGGCTGCCAACCTAACTTTGCCTTGGCTAGCTCAATATTGGGTTGGCGCTGCTTCGGATCGTCTGATGGCAGTGGTTGATGAATAATTTTTGATTTGCTTCCCGAGAGTTTGAGCACTGTTTCGGCTAACTGCAACATCGTGAACTCACCGGGATTACCAATATTGACTGGCCCAGTAAATCCCTGCTCCGAGTTCATCATTTTAACCATGGCATCAATCAAGTCATCGACATAGCAAAAACTTCGGGTCTGCTGGCCATCGCCATAGATTGTGATGTCTTTACCCTGCAAAGCCTGCACAATGAAGTTACTCACTACACGCCCATCATTGGGATGCATACGAGGACCATAGGTATTAAAGATGCGAACCACTTTGATATCTAAATTGTGCTGACGGTTGTAATCAAAAAAGAGGGTTTCAGCACAGCGCTTACCTTCGTCATAACAAGAGCGAATGCCAATTGGGTTTACCTTGCCCCAATAACTCTCTGGCTGAGGGTGCACCTCTGGATCTCCATACACCTCACTCGTAGAGGCCTGCAAGATGCGTGCTCTAGTTCTTTTAGCAAGGCCAAGCATATTAATTGCGCCATGCACACTGGTCTTGGTAGTTTGTACGGGATCGTATTGGTAATGCACTGGTGATGCTGGGCAAGCTAAGTTATAGATTTGATTGGTTTCTACATAGAGTGGAAAGGTCACATCATGACGCATGAGTTCTAAACGGGGGTTAGGCAATAAATGAGCCAAGTTCTCTTTGGAACCAGTGAAGTAGTTATCTACTACTAAAATATCATTACCCTCTTTTAAGAGTTTCTCGGTTAAGTGAGAGCCTAAGAAACCAGCGCCACCAGTGATGAGGATTTTGTTCATAGTGAATCTTTTTTAAATGAAGAGTTGGTATTGAAATTAATAATGTTTAGGAGAATTCCACCCTGCTGAGCGGTATGCATAAACCACTTCGGCGAGCACAATCGATAAGGATGTCATAAAGGATATCAGACCCAATACAAAGGTCCAGATGACGTACGTTGTTTGTAGAGAGCGGACTGCGCCAGCCTGAAAGAAAAAGAGCTCCAGCACAGTCAGAGAGATAAAGACCCCACTTAGGACAACGAAAAAAATAGCTGCCGTACATAGGCGGCCACGGGTCTTCGCTTCATCTGCCTCCTTACGCATGTATTGAATAGTTTCTTCATCCTTGACATCACCCCGGTGAATTGCCTGTTTTATGGCTCGCATACGATCAACAGACCGGGCAAGACGTGTTGAAATTGCATTCACTAAGGTAGCTACTGCGGTTAGCAAAAAGACTGGGGCCAGTGCTAACTGAATATTATTAGTAATTGCGTCAATCGATGAATCCATCTTTAGCTCCGTATTCTGAATATTTTTTATTGTTAATATGACCAAGCAATCAAGCCGGTGTATGCAGTAATCAAGACTAAAAGTCCAAAGGCAATGCGGTACCAGGCAAATGGAATGAAGTTATGGTGAGCGACATAATGAATTAACCAGCGCACGCATATAAATGCAGAGATGAAGGCGGCTATAAAACCAATGATAATTGCTAAGCCAAATTCACCAGAGATCGCCACGGGATTTTTCCAAAGCTTTAATAACTCGTAAGCCGTTGCACCGCCGATAACAGGGATAGCCAGGAAGAAAGAGAATTCGGTGGCCACCGTACGTGGCAAGCCAAATAACATTCCACCAATAATGGTTGCACCTGAACGCGAAGTGCCAGGAATTAATGCAGCGCACTGCGCTAACCCAACCTTAAACGCATCTAATGATGAAAGATCATCCACAGAATGAATATGACTCTTTGCTAGGCTCGCTCTTTCTTGACGACGCTCTGCCCAAAAAATAATGAGAGCGCCAACAATGAAAGCACTCGCTACCGGAATCGGGGCAAAAAGAACCGCCTTAATATATTTTCCAAATAAGAATGCCAAGCCCATCGCAGGAATTGAGGCAATCAGAAGATTGAAGACAAAGCGGCGAGAATTTGAGCTACTGGTAAAGGATAGGGCAACCTTCAAAAGCTTTTCCCGAAACTCCCAGCAGACGGCCAAAATCGCGCCAAACTGAATAATGACCTCAAAGGCCTTGCCCCGCTCATCATTAAAATTTAATAAGTCGCCAACTAAAATCAGGTGGCCAGTACTGGAGATCGGCAAAAATTCGGTTAAGCCCTCCACCACCCCCAGAATGACTGCCTTGAGTAACAAATATAGATCCATCCGCAAATTTTATAGGCATCCCTATATATCCCCGAGTATTTGGCAAAATGGCCCCTAAACAGGCATTCCTGATAAATTAGCCTTAAACTGCATGGCATATTGAACAGTATCCGAATTAGATGACCAAAGCCCGCTTTAAACGCTCTCAGATAACCACAATTGGTTTAATCCTGAGCCAGGCGTTCGGCTTCATTTCTTGCGCTACAAGCGTTTTTGCCCAAAGTGCAAACGAGGCCGTAAGGCCTGCGTTACCAACTCCAATGACCGCCTCCTCGCTCATTGGTTTAGAGCAACCACCTCAGTTTGTAATGCCTCCAACAAAGGCGGCACTTCCAAATACCTCAGCACCCTCAAATGTGACAGGGAATAAGGCAGGCGATGCAAAAGGACAGTTAGCTGACTTAATTCAGCTATATCAAGAGGCAGCTTTTAGTGACCCAGTATTAAATGCAGCACGCTTTAACTATCAAGCTAGCAAAGAACTGTATTGGCAGGGTCTTTCTCTGCTACTTCCTCAAGCAAATGCCACTCCAACTGGTACCCGCTACTTCCAACATGGAGCCAGCAACACGGCAGTATCCAGCTTACCGGGTAACTCGCGCGTATTTGATCAAAAGAGCTATACCGTCACCTTAACGCAACCAGTATTTAACGTGAGCGCCCTTGAGGCTTTCAAGCAAGGTGATCTCAATACCAAAATTGCAGACATGCGCTTCTATTTAGCGCAGCAAGATTTAATCATTCGGGTTTCTCAGGCCTATTTTGACGCGCTCACTAGTCAAGACAATGTTGAGCTATATCGCAATAAAAAAGGTTTGATCAAACAGCAACTTGATATTGCCCAAGCAAAGTTTGATGCAGGACTAGCGACTATTGTTGATGTCAACACAGCACAGGCCGCCTTGGATCTTGCAAACTCCCAAGAAATTGCTGCGCAAGCCGATTTGATCGTGAAGCGCGGAGTATTAGAGCAATTAGTAGGGCATCCAGTAGGCCCTCTTAAGCCTTTGGTGAAGGAAGCCAAAATTGATGGCGTACTGAAGGATCCTCGCTCTAAAAATAAAGATGCTAAAGGCGTTCCGCTTGCCGAATCAGTAAATCCGCAATTACCACCGGGTCAAACTTTAGATGATTGGATTAATCAAGCGGAAGCCGCAAACTTTAGCGTGCTAGCTGGGCAGCTCACTGTCAGTTTGGCTGAGAGCACTTATCGAGCAGCGCAGGCGCTAAATTACCCCTCAGTAAACTTTGTTGGTACAAGTGGCTATAACACTTCAAATGGAACGCCGAATAGCTACACACCAACTAATACGAATGTTTACAACAATACTATCGCTTTACAAATGACTATTCCACTGGTATCGGGTGGATTTAGCACTTCAGTCATTCGTCAAAATGCTGCGCTAGTAGATCAAGCAAAAGCAAACTATGACAATGCACGGCGTACTGCAGCTCAAAATACGCGCTCTGCATTTACAGGATTTTATGGCGGGCTAGCAAGCGTTAAAGCATTTGAAGCAGCAGAACGTTCCTCAAGTTCTGCTCTTGAATCTAGCAAACTCGGATTTCAGGTTGGTACCTTAATTAATATTGATGTTTTGATTGCTTTAGATACTCTGATCACTACTAGATCACAGCTACAGCAAGCACGTTACAACACTATTCTCAATGCAATTAAGCTAAAAGCACATGCCGCTGCATTAACTGATGAAGATCTGATTTCGATTAATAGCCTACTACGCTAATAGCTCGAAGGAGGCTTTAATAACCTCCGCCGCACTAGGCGGTGCTTGCATGTCCCCTAAATTGCGAATATGTTCTGACCAATAGCCCTCAGTTTTCCACTGGGGTGAATCGCAATAAATCTCCACCGTAGGCCTTCCTAAGACTGCCGCTAGATGAGTCAAGCCAGTATCGACACCCACAGTAAGTGCGGCACCTGCAATCACTGAGAATGCCTCTTCGATTGAAAATGCAGCGGGAACGATTGCCCCAGGAATTTGACTGGCTAGCTCAAAGCTAATCCATTTTTCAGATGGGCTACCCCATGGGAAAACCGGCTGATATCCCCGCTGAGCAAGTGCTTTTCCTAAAGCAACCCAGTTCTCATTAGCCCAACGCTTTGCCTCTCTGGCGGTTGAATGAAAACAAAGCACATAGGGTTTTTGTAATTCTGGAAGCGTCTTTTCAGACAAGCTCTGAAGAAACTGTTGAGGATAAAACTGAGGGGCAGTAGAGCGCTGAACTAGAGGCCAATCTAATGCAGCGCACATCACCCGACGGGAACGATCAACCGCATGGCAATCAATGGGAACCTGAACACACCGACTATAGAAAAATCTAGCGAGTGGCTCATAGCCAGAGTACTGGGTAGCATTGGCTAAGCCTGCGATAACAGCGCCGGGATTTTTCTTAGCAAGAAAGCACACTAGGGCAGATTTCAGCAAGCCCTGAGTTTCAATCACGATGTCGTAAGAAGATTCTTGAAGCCTCTTCTGAAAAGAAAACAACTCTTTCCAGGAGTTAAGACTCAATATCTTTTTTTTCCAACGGCGTAAACCAAAAGGAATGATGTGATCAATACCTTTAAAACTATCTCTACTTAATAGAGGTTCTAGAAGATGCACATAGCCATCTTCTACCACCCAATCAATTTGGGCATTTGGTAAACGAGTACGCAAATCCCAAACTAGCGGTAAATTGTGCAGAATGTCCCCAAGCGAGGATAGCTTTACCAATAATATTTTAGGGGATGAACTCTGAATAGCCATTAAAACTTTGGCGCTTTTTCCCAAGAGAGGCCGGCCAAATCTTTGGCATTCATATTAGGTGCAATACCGGCTGGCAAGGGCCACTCTATCCCTACAGTTGGATCATTCCAAGCAAGGCAGGCTTCACTTTGCGGATGATAGTAATTGGTTGTTTTATATAAAAACTCAGCGGTGTCTGAGAGAACTAAAAAGCCATGAGCCAATTTTGGCGGAATCCATAATTGCTGATGATTTTCAGCGCTCAGCTCAAGGCCTACCCACTTACCATACGTTGGTGAATCTTTGCGAATATCGACGACCACATCAAAAACACTTCCTGCCACTACTCTCACCAACTTACCCTGAATTTTCTCTAACTGATAGTGCAAACCACGCAAAGTCCATTGACGAGAGAATGAGTGATTGTCTTGTACAAACTCAACATCTAAGTCTGTGGTAACTGCAAAATCAGCCGCATTAAAAGATTCTGTAAACCAGCCGCGTTCATCGCCAAATACTTTTGGCTCAATCACCAATACATCATGAATTGCTGTAGGTGTTATCCGCAGATTGGCAGGCGTACTCATTTATTTACCTTCTTTGTAGAGAAGGATATTGGCTGGGCAGAACTATTGAGCTCATTCAGAATTTTGTTCAAGTACTGACCATAACTATTCTTACTTAATTGAGCGGCAACTTTTTGTACTACTTCAGCACTAATCCAGCCCTGACGATAGGCGATCTCTTCAGGACAAGCTACCATCAAGCCTTGGCGCTTTTGCAGTGTCGCAATAAATCCAGCGGCATCCAATAAAGAATCATGTGTGCCGGTATCTAGCCAAGCAAAACCACGCCCCATAATTTCTACACTAAGTTCATTCTTATCCAAGTAGGCACGGTTGACATCAGTAATTTCGAATTCACCACGAGCGCTTGGCTTAATAGAGGCTGCGATATCACACACTTGATTATCATAAAAATACAGGCCAGTTACTGCGTAATTACTTCTAGGCTGCTTAGGCTTCTCTTCAATCGAAAGGGCTCTGTAATCCTTATCAAACTCTACAACACCATAGCGCTCGGGATCATTCACGTGATAGGCAAAAACAGTAGCACCCAAACTACGATCGTGCGCACTATTCAGTTGATCGACTAACTCATGGCCATAAAAAATATTATCGCCGAGTACTAAAGCGCTCGGATTATTACCAACAAAGTGCTTGCCTAAAGTAAATGCTTGTGCCAAACCATCCGGAGAGGGCTGCACACAGTATTCAATATTGAGACCCCATTGCGACCCATCACCTAGCAATTCAGAAAAACGAGGGGTGTCATGAGGCGTAGAAATGAGCAAAATATCGCGAATGCCAGCGAGCATCAAAGTACTCAGTGGGTAATAGACCATGGGCTTGTCGTAGACCGGCATCAGCTGCTTCGAGACGGCTTGGGTAACCGGATATAAACGCGTGCCTGATCCGCCAGCCAAAATAATACCCTTACGATTTACTGCCATACATTCAACCCCTAAATAAGTCCATCTCTTGCAAGTCCAGCAACATAAGTCTGAACTTCTTTTGTCCAAGCCTTATTCCAATGCTGCAATTTTGACATATCACCATCTTCTTCTAGGGCTAAGCGGAATTTGGAGTTATCCAGACATGAATTAGCTGGTCTAGGGGCTGCTGCTGGGTATTGTGCGGCTAGGATCGACTGAATGTCTTGTGGTTTCAACTTGAGAGCAATATTGGCATCCAGTGCTGCCTGCGCAGCTAGAACGGCGAGTTCATACCAGCTGGTTTTCCCAGATGGAACCGCATGATAAATCCCTGAGGTGAATTTTCTGAGACCAGCTTGTGAATCCAAAACTAAATCCAAGCTCACTTGGGCTAGCCAGTCAGTATTCGTTGGCACGCCATATTGATCACAAATCACTTTCAGCTCTTCGCGCTCTTTGGCTAGACGCAATATGGTCCTAATAAAGTTAGCACCATCACCATATACCCAGCTCGTTCGAAAGATGGCGTATTGACCAGAAGAGCAATTAGTAAAGACTTTTTCGATAGCCTCTTCACCTGCAGCTTTGCTCTTACCGTAAGCACTTAATGGTCTACGCTGGTCGCCTTCAATGTATGGCCCTTCTTTTTGACCATCAAACACATAGTCTGTTGAGTAGTGCAGGAGAGTACTACCGTGTTTTGTGGCATATTGCGCCATCATCTCAGGAGCAGCGGCATTGATTGCATATGCCAGTTCAGATTCAGCCTCCGCTTTATCCACAGCCGTATAGGCAGCAGCATTAATCATGAGATCTGGCTGAGACACCTTCAGAAGATTGCTTAAAGCGATGGCATTACTTAAGTCGCATTGATTGCGGCCAATATATTGAACACGAGTATTAAGAGAAAGTGCTATCTTCGGAATAAGATTCTGAAATGCCTTACCCAGTTGACCATCCTTACCAAATACGAGGATATTCATGTGTGCTTTATTAAAGTCTAGTTGTACTGCTTTTGCAACCAGTCGCGATAGGAGCCGCTGACTACGCCCTCGATCCAAACTGGATTATCTAAATACCATTGCACTGTCTTGCGAATGCCGGTATCAAATGTTTCGGCAGGATGCCAACCAAGCTCACGCTCTACTTTGCTCGCATCAATCGCATAACGACGATCATGTCCAGGGCGATCCTTTACAAAAGTAATTTGCTCGGCATAAGACTTTCCATCGGTGCGAGGCTTAAGCTCATCCAAAATGCGGCAAATTGTTTTGACTACATCCAAATTCGCCTTTTCATTCCAGCCGCCGATGTTATAGGTCTCACCTAATTTTCCGTTGGCCAAGACTTCACGAATCGCAGAGCAATGATCGCCTACATAGAGCCAATCACGAATCTGCTGACCATCGCCATAGATAGGTAAGGGCTTGCCATTCAAGGCATTGAGAATCACCAATGGAATTAATTTCTCAGGAAAGTGATAAGGGCCGTAGTTATTCGAGCAATTGGTTGTCACGACTGGAAAGTCATAAGTATGAAACCAAGCGCGGACCAGATGATCAGAGGCTGCCTTAGAGGCCGAGTATGGACTATTAGGCTCATAGGAATTGATCTCAGTAAATGCGGGATCACTTGCAGATAGAGAACCATAAACTTCATCAGTTGAGACATGATGAAAGCGAAATGTTTCTTTTGCATTGCCCTGAAGAGTATTCCAATATTCACGAGCGCACTCCAATAAATTAAAGGTGCCGACAATATTGGTTTGCACAAACTCAGCTGGGCCATGAATAGAGCGGTCTACATGACTTTCGGCAGCGAAATTGATGATGGCGCGGGGTTGATGCTCTTTTAGTAATTTAGTAACTAACTCTTTATCACCAATATCGCCATGAACAAACATATGACGGGAATCATTTTTTAGAGAGTCTAGGGTGGCTAAATTACCTGCATAGGTTAACTTATCTAAATTAACAATACCTTCAGCACTTGAACTAGATAGCCAATCTAATACAAAATTACCGCCAATAAATCCTGCGCCACCTGTCACTAATATCATGTAATCGATCTACCGAATATGCACTTAAGGAGTCTGCATCATTTGCAGATACTTATTAAATCGCTTCTTACCAAATAAGAAAATTCCGAACTTCTTTGCTAATTTTAAAGCGCCGCTAGCCTTAGGTATAGGAGCATCCTCGATAATATCTCCCGGGGACTTAGTTTTATCGCAATTAATTAAGGCAGGGTTTATAAAAATACGGAAGCCTTTTTGACGTAACTCTCTGTGGTACGGCGTATGATCGGCGACATCTATTCCGCCAGCTAAATCATCAGTGCCAGCATATCTACCCGCTAGGAAAGCCTCGCGTCTATAAATACCTAGGCCACCAAAAGCAGAATCGACTTCTATAGGATCAGCTCTAGAATCAATTGCAGCCTGCTTACACCCTACTGAAATATGTTGTGCGGCTTTTTCATCCAAGATAGCTTCAAGTTGGCGCTTTTGCTCCCAGCAATCAATTGGGTTCCAGTAAGGGTGACTTAATGCCCAAATATCATAATACTCACCAAGCTGATTAGCGGTGACCACGTCCCACGGCTCATCTAAATCCCAGCATTGAGTAATTTTTTCACGAGTAATAAGGCCATTCATCCCATCCATATCTGCCATAGCAATAAAGTCTATGTTGGAGTATTTCAGATCAGCAGCAACAGCATCAATAATCAGATTGCGGCAATAGGCAATACGATCAGTTCGTTTGGAAAGTTTTTTACTTAAATTTCCAACGCTAATAAAAGAGAAATTCTTAAACTCTTTTGAAAATTTCTCAAGTCGCAAAACTGTATCATCATCTGAATCACTTTCAACCACCAAACAAAAAACTTCTTTAAATTGGTCCAGACTACTTAGCAGCTTTCGAAAATCATCCTCAATTTGGCTAGACGCATTACGTACCGGTCCCGCCAATAAAATTTTGGCTTCAGCAATTGGTTTTCTATAGGCTTTTATCATGTTTGCTAGAGTAATAGGAGCATCTTATACGAAAGAGTATTTTATTATCACTAAGCCAATGCAAAATCTTGAATAATTTTATTGATAACCACTTCAGCAAAAGATTCTGAACTGTAGCGCTCAAATTGAATGCTTTGCAAAAAATCTCTGGTAGCTTCTTGATGCCTTGAAAACTGAGTAGAAGTCATCGTTTTGAGATGTTCGTACAACTTAGAATAAGACCGATACTGCCGAAAGTCGATGAAGCATTCAGCCGGAATGGATTTACTAATTTCAGCATCACCCCAATAGACTGGAATACAACCTGCAAATAGGCAATCAAAAATCTTCTCAGTGATATAGCCATGAATGTCTCGGGCATTCTCAAAGCAAATGCAAAACTTGGTCTTACTTAAAACTTCGTACTTTGTTTTTGCAGGGCCTTGATAGCTTTGAAACACTGGCTTTCCTAGCAACCAAGGAATAATCTTCTCCATGCGGTAACGAGCCTTACCTAAATGACCAAACCTTTTTTGTGGCACATTCCAGCCGTTACCATAAAGCTTAAAGTCATTAAGCGCATGTGCTTCAAACCACTTAATTGCTTTGACTCGCTCTGAATACAGCTCACGCTCATCCAAAAGATTCGCATGTCGATTGCTGCCAATCAAACATACAAAATCTTTACGCTGATTAAATTTCGGACTTTGGAAGTCAGGGCGGCTTTCTGCCGGAATTGGATTGGGATGATGGATTTCAATAAAACGATTAGGAGGAATAAAGCCTGCCTTGTCATCCCTCAAGCCATCATTCAATAACTTTTTGTCCCAAGTAAAAATAAAGTCAAACTGATTTAAATAGTAGTAACTAGCGTTTCTAGGGACCGTTAAGGGCGTTTCATACAAAATCAGATAATTCCTCTTGGCTGGAGATGCCACAAAATCAATTGATTCCACATACAGAGAAAAATCGGGGATGATGTGATTGCGCTCACTGACATCCGCAGTGTGCAAAGATATTCCGCTTTGGCGTCCCATGACATTCATAAGACGCATTGGCTCTAAGCAGTTGTCGCGGTTGCGAGGGCTGTGAAGATCAAAAATGTCATCGTCGCCGTTCTCCCACCCATAAATACTGCCATTCAGCATAAATTACCCATAAATTAGAATCTCGGGAAAACAATCAGGGCCTTTGACCCATCTAATTAATGCTTTAATTATAGGGACATGAAAATTACCACCCAAATCCAAGGCGGCCTCGGCAACCAACTGTTCCAGTATGCCACTGGAAAAGCCTTAAGCGAACGCCTCGGAGGGCAATTGCTGGTAGATATTGATTGGTTCAACCATGAGTGGATCGATGTTACCCCTAGAGAGTTTCTACTACCCTTCCTCAAGGTTCAACTTGAAACAACTCAAGTCTCCCCACCCATTCAATCTCCACGGAGATGGCGACGTATAGCCCAGCAAATTCTTCCGCTCAACCCCTATGTGTTGAATGATCGACCCTACCGATTTAATCCCGCCCTCACTCAATTTAAACCATTTGAAAATCAAGATATTTATCTAATGGGCTATTGGCAATCATTTCGCTACTTTGACTCAATTCGCCAAAAACTCATTCATGAGATACGCCCCATTAACCAACTATCTCCGCAATACCAAATCTATTTGGAGAAAATAAAAGGCTGCTTATCTGCAATGATTCACATTCGCAGAGGAGATTATGTAAATTTACCAGTTGCAGCAAAAGCACATGGCTTTTTGGGCCTAGACTACTATCAAAATGGCATGCGACTGCTTTTAGAGAATGATGCTCATACTCACTTTTTTGTCTTTTCGGATGATCTGGATTGGGCAAAAGCGAATCTGCCACATCAAGAAAAAATTACCTATATTGAAACTACTGATGAAAAAACCGCTCCAATTCAAGAATTATTCTTAATGACTCAATGTCAGCGGCACTTAATCGCAAATAGCTCCTTGAGTTGGTGGAGCGCCTGGCTTAGTGTTGATCAAAACCCATATGTCATTGCGCCAAAAGGATGGACTAACGATGTAGATAAGAAGTGGGATGATCTGCTGCCGTCACACTGGCAAAGAATTTAAAAAGCTCTAGCTTAGTAAACAAACTTACCGCAAAGCGATGCAAATATAGAAATAAGCAAGCGCTCAGTTCGAGTAAAGGGGGTCCAAATACCATTACTACGAAACTGAAAACGCGAATAGATTTGGTAATTAGCCCCAACTGAAATCCCAGGTATCTTTTTATTTAGCTCCAATAAAAATTGCCCGCCTGTTTTTAATCTGTCTGACCAAGGCAATCTTCTCGGAGTCAATTCGACACCAATCCCTAAAGAATCAAGATATTTAGCTCTACATCTATCAAAAATAGAATTTACGTTAGAGTTTTGAACTTGGCTAATTTGATTTGCATGCACTCGATAGGTAATTAGATTATTGGGCACATTGCCAAATGTGCATCCCTCCAAAGCCAAATTCACCCACATTGCATAATCTTCTGCTCCGTCGTTACCAGGTAAATAGGGGGTCTTTTTAAAAACTTCTGTACGCCCCATGACCGATGGATTACATAGTGGGCTACATACAGAAATCATGGCACGAATGTCAGCATCCGAATGACGTTGTTTTGAGCGCTTAATCTTGCCTGTCTTTTGGTGAAGCACCCAATGATCTGTTCCACAAAGGTCAAGATTATTAGATTGTAAATATTGTAGTTGCTCCTCTAGTCTCTGTGAGCTCGCTATATCATCCGAATCTAAAAAGGCAACATACTTTCCCTGCGCCATGCTCACTAAGGAATTTCTGGCGCTAACTAAGCCCTGATTTTTCGAGAGAAATACTTTCTTTATACGAATATCTGAGTAAGAATCTATGATCTTGGCAGTCCCGTCGCTAGAGCCATCATCTAAGATAATCAACTCAAAGTTAGCAAAGGTTTGATTTAAGATACTCTCAATAGCAGCGGCAATGTATTTTTCTACATTAAATGCTGGCATCAAAACACTAATAACTGGTTGCGTCATTAGAGATAGCTCTGCAAATAGCGCCCAAAGCGCTTAAGGCGCTTAAGAAGTTGAGAGAGCAGAGACTTCTGGGATTGCCCAAGAGTAAGCTCTAATTCCCAAGCAGACTGATAAATAATGCCTAAATAATTTTGCGCCACATTAGTCTTCGTCTCACCTAAACGTCTCATTAAGAAATACTGCCAGTCATAGTGATAGGTTCGGAATAGAGGCTCAATCGCAATTAATGGAATCGCACGATATTTCAGTAATGCTTCGCCATAAATTAAAGTCTCAGGTAGTTGTGGACCAATGAGCGCCCACAGACTTATGCCTTTGGGGTTTAGATACTCCCGCTCAAGTGACTGCCATACTTTGGCAGACCAAATAAATGGAGCAGGAGCACAGTAAAAATTTGGCCCCTGACGATCAAATAGTGCTTTTACACGCTCTGCCTCCTGCCGAAGATCTCTTTCTACCTTTTCTTGGCCGCGATTGGTTGCCAGTTGAAAGAGCTCTTTATTCTGATGAAGCACGGTATAGGGTGTGCCGTCACCAGACATAAAATCAGATTGATAGAATTTCCGAATAAAAAGAGAGTCAGAGTCTAAACACAGGTAATTCTCCGCAAACCCTAGGCGCCAAAATTCCGATTTGATAATTTGCTGAGATAGGCCACCAGACATTGCTTGGTATTGTGCAAATTCAGCCTTAGGATTGGCAGCAACAATCTCTTCATCCGCAACCCAAATATATCCATCTTGACCTAAGACCTCGTCCAACAGAGCTTTATCACTCTTTGGTGTGGAAATATAAAAATCTAAGTGGTCAGCATTAAATTGAGTAACAGACTCAAGCAGGCGCTTGAGGCGCAAAAAATCCCTTGAATAGGATTTACAGTAGAGAACAAAATCTTTCAAGCGATTTTCCTGTGGTAATTTTTAGCGAGCCTGCACCTGAGTCAATATGGTATTTACTGCCTGATCTACGCCAATTGGCTTCCATGCAGGCACTATCAAAGACTTTGATTGCCAGTCTAACCAAATTCTCTCTAGTGCCATCGAAATACCCTCAGAATCGCCCTCAGCGCTCAAATAAGCACCGCGATCTAATAGCATTTGATCAAGTTGAGGGTTGCGATGGGTAATTCCCCAAATTGGCCTGCCAGTCCAGAGATAGTCATAAAACTTAGAGGGGATATATTCTGCGCACCACTCATCGTTGCCGTGCAGCAGAATCAATACATCGGCATCTTGCATCTTTTCTGCGACACGTTCGCGTCCTGATTTTCCGGTAACAGGATCAATCTCCAGTCTGCCATGCGCCAAGAGGACATCACCAAATCCAAACTCCTCAACAGCTGCTATCGATAACGAATCCAGTGGCGCCCCATATGCATGAACCCGAATACAGTCACGTGCTTGGGGATATTTTTTAAATAAAGGGACTAGGGCCTTGAGAATAGTTGAGAGCGAGCGATCATTTGCCAAGGAACCAAAATGACATAAATTGAATTTATCCGTGTACTCATGCGCTTGATTGGCTCTACGACTACCAGGCGGGTATGCGCCTGGAGTCACTACAAAACCATGTGCATTATTTTGAGTATTAAGATTAGGATTACGTACTTTAGCGTAATGCAGAGCGCCATCAGTAAACCACCAGACCTTATCTGAATAACGAGTCAGTTGATTTTCTAGATAGTGTCGAAAACGTGCATCGCGATTCTTGGGCTTTTCAAAACCTTGATCATTTGGATCCTTGCGAATCACTAACGGATCATGCACCTCTGAAATGAGTTCAATACCCGTGGCTTTTTTTAACCAGATACCTGCTAAATGAGCTGACCAAGCACTGCCAACTGATAGCACTACATCTACTTTGCCTGCTCGAATTAATCTGTAACCATGCAAGAAAGCTGGCAGCGACCAAGACCACTGACTGGAATAGCCTAAACAGAGCTTTTCAATCGCAATAAATGGGGCAAGCAATATTGAAACTGTTCTAGTTGTTAACTTATAAAACCAACCCCGCCCATACTTATTGGCAACCCAATGGCGAAAGTCAAAACGAAAACCAGAGGGTCCCCAAGCGATATATTGATAATGCGGAAAACGCTGATCCTTAAGTCCGGTAATCGCACTTAATACTATTGGCTCAATACCGGCCTCTAAAAAATAGGGGATCTTATCGGTAATAGTCAGACTAGCAGCGCGACCATCCATATTGAAAGCATGGGACAAAATCAACCAACGCTTTTTTTCGGTTACTGCAGGAATATCCGCACTCACTAAAAATCCCAGTTAGATTTTTTAATTACCAGCAACAATTGACATCACGGCCATACGCACAGCAATCCCAAAAGTTACTTGGTTCAAAATAACAGATTGAGGACCATCCGCAACCGTTGAATCAATCTCAACTCCACGATTCATTGGCCCTGGATGCATAACTATCGCATCCGATTTAGCCAGAGCTAGGCGCGCAGGCGTTAAACCATATTGCTTAAAGAAGGCCTCTCCTTCGGGTACCTGCCCAGCTTCCATACGCTCTTTCTGGATACGCAATGTCATCACCACATCGACATCCTTCAGGCCCTCTTCCATGCTGTGATAAATCTTGACACCCAACATATCTAGATCGCTTGGCAGCAAGCTTTCAGGGCCAATAGCGCGAATCTCCTCGCAGCCCAATGTAGTCAGAGCATGAATATTAGATTTGGCCACCCTGCTATGCACAATGTCGCCAATAATCGCCACCTTCAAGCCTTTAAAATTCTGCTTAAAGTGACGCATCGTATACATATCCAGGAGGCCTTGGGTAGGATGTTGATTACTACCATCTCCAGCATTCACCACGTGCACGTGCGAAGGTACATGGTTCGCAATTTCAATTGGTGCTTTAGAAACGCTATGCCGTACTACAAAGATATCTGCTTGCATCGCCACTAAGTTATCAATCGTATCGAGAAGACTTTCGCCTTTAGCGGTAGATGAAGTAGAAATGTCTAAGTTAATAACATCAGCAGATAGACGTTTAGCAGCAATCTCAAAAGTGGTTCTTGTACGAGTTGAGTTTTCAAAGAAAAGATTGAAAACACTCTTACCGCGCAGCAAAGGAACTTTTCGAACTTCTCTAGAGGGGTCGGTAACACTGACAAACTGCTTAGCAGTATCCAGAATGTGTAGAATTTGCTCTTTAGGTAAACCCTCAAGAGTCAGAAGATGGGTTAACTCACCGGCTGAATTAAATTGATTCACCGCGCTCATTATTCACGCTCCTCAAGCAGAAAGCTGAACTTGCCAGCCGCATCTTTTTCTAATACTAAAATTTGTTGGTCTGGAACCTGAATTGCTTCCCCCACAAAATTTGCAGAGATAGGCAATTCACGTTTACCTCGATCGGCTAAGACCATTAACTCAACTTGGGCGGGTCGACCAAAGTCGAATAATTCATTCAATGCTGCTCTGACTGTTCTACCCGTAAGCAAGACATCGTCAATCAGAATAATATTTGCCCCATTCACATCAAATGGTAATTGAGTGGACATAGTGCTTGCCGTTCTCAAGGCAGTCATTCCTTTTTCTGCGTAATCATCCCGATGAAAGGCGACATTAATTACACCAAAGTGGGGCAGATTTAAATCTTTTGCTAAGCGCTCTGCAATCCATGCGCCACCCATAGCCAAACCAGCCAGCTCAAAAGGTCCGCATTGCATCCTGCTTTGCAAGTTTTCTAGTAATTTTTTGTATAAGGATTCAGCGTTCATTCTTTATATCCGGTGCTTATTTGTTTTCTGCAAAATACTGCTCCAAAATGAGCGCGGCAGAATGCGCATCTAGATTGTCGTGCATCTGAGGATCGCCCTCTAAAACTGCTGATGTATAGCGCTCATCCACCCAAATCACTGGTAAATTGAAGCGCCCGTGTAACTGATTGCCAAAGCGCTTAGCCCGAGCAGTCATTTCATGTTCAGCGCCATCAGGATGAATGGGAAGGCCCACGACAATCTGATCGGGTTGCCACTCTTTCAAAAGGCTTTCAAGCTCTTTAAACAGTCCATCTGCATTTGGAGCGGCAATAATCTTCAACGCCTGACTTGCTCTTGTCTCTGTATTGCCTACTGCCACACCAACCCGACGCGTTCCATAATCAAAAGCCAGTATCGTCATCGGCTTATTGATTGAGTCAGGCATGCCCTGCCTCCCCAGATAAATGCGAGGGATCAAAGCCTAAATGACTCATGGCCTTTTCATAGCGCTGACTTGAGGGCGTATCAAAAATAATATCGACCATTTGTTGGCGTGAGAGCGGTACATTCATCCACCCATTTAAAGTGATCTCTTCTTCAAGCTGTCCAGCACTCCATCCGGCATAGCCTAAGGTCATCAAAAACTTGCGGGGTCCATTTCCGATGGCAACAGCCTCCAAAACATCTTTAGAGGTCGTCATAGTTAATCCACCGGGGATAATTAATGAAGAGCTATAAGATGGGCTCGGAATAGATTCATGCAAAACAAAGCCGCGCTCTACCTGCACTGGACCACCAAAATACACTGGCTGATCTAATAAGGGTGTAATTTCTAATTTCAACTCAATCTTGTCAAATAAAGTTCCAAGATCCAATTCAGTTGGTCGATTCACCACCAAGCCCATTGCACCCCTATCAGTATGCTCAAAAAGATAGATCACAGACCTTGCAAAATTAGGATCGTCCATACCAGGCATGGCAACTAAAAATTGGTTTGCTAAATGGCTGGCTGAAAAAGAAATTGATGGTTCTGGCACAGACGCTGGGTCTGAAGCAGAGGGTGCTTTTTTAGCCGAAGTCATATCAGTCTATTTTACAGAATATCTAAATTTTTCCAGTAACCCAATACGCAAAAAGACCAATATATTCATGAGTCAGCTTATTCCAGTTTTGAGCCCCATCTACTAAATCAAATGCCGTCCACTGAGGACTCCTGGCAGTCTGGTAATCGACCGGAACAGCAAGGACCTCAATTCCCTGTTGATGGAAAATTAATGTAGACCGATACATATGGCTTGCTGAGGTAATTAAAAGCCATGGCTTTCCAGCTTTACCTTGCCCAATCTCGGCAATCATTGGTTTCATGAAAAGGACATTTTCATAGGTATTGCGGGATTGGTTTTCGTAATAACCTGGTCTATCCGCTAACCCTTGCTCTTTGATGAGCTGTTTGAATGCCTCGGCCTCAGATACGCCTTTTGGTGTAATGCGGCCAGAAAATCCACTAAAGATGAAAGGTAAGTCTGGGTACTTACGAATAAGCTCGAAAGCCTTAGTTACCCGCTCAGCAGAAGAATAAATAGAAATCTCACCACGCTCGGTTGCAATATTCCCTCCTTCTATTGCACCACCCAAAATGATAATGCCACCAAAATCATCTGGTGATAGTTTTTCAATATACGTCTTTGGAACGGCATCCTCAAGAGGTCTTAGCAATAGCTCAGATGCAGGTAGCCATCCGACAATCAGCAGATCTAGAAGAGCAAATACTAAAAAGTGCTTACAAAGATGGGGTTTTCTCAATCCTAAAAAGAGCAAGCCAAGGCAAACGAAAACAATGATCCAGTTCAGCGGCTCAATACAAAATTGCACCGCCTTCGAAAGAATAAAAAAGATCGTATCCATAATTACTATCGATCTTAACCCGTCTAGATATTCACCCTTCAGCAGCCCCCGCAAATTGGCCCTAATATAGGGGCTATGCAAAAAGCTCTGGTTTGGCTCCGTCGCGATCTTCGCCTATATGACAATGCCGCACTTTCCCACGCCCTAAAAGAGGCCAAACAGGTCTGGGTGAGCTTCATTTTTGATACTGACATTCTGAAGCCCCTGATCCAGGGAGAGCTAGATGCTAAAGGTTTAAAACACGAGCGCCGTGTTGATTTTATTTGGCAAGGTCTAAAACAAATTGATGAAGAGCTACGCACCATGGGCGGAGGTCTCATTGTTCGCTTTGGTAAACCCCTTGAATGCATTCCGCAGATTGCTAAAGAACTGGATGTTGATACTGTCTTTACCAATCATGATTACGAACCATCTGCGATTGCAAGGGATGAGTCTGTTAAAGCTGCATTACAAAAACTCAATATTCAGTTTGAAGATTTTAAAGATCAAGTAATTTTTGAGAAAAAAGAAATTCTTACCAACTCTAATACTGTTTTCTCCATCTTCACTCCTTATAAAAATAATTGGCTCAAGACGCTGCAAGAAAAAGATTTAGCTGCTCATGAATGCAAGGCTCGGCCAGGTCAATTTGCCGCTATTCCTAAAAAGCTAGACTCCCCACTCCCCTCCCTGGAATCGATGGGCTTTTGCCCTACTGGTATTGAAGCCTATTTGATGCCTGGCTCTGAGGGTGGGCAAGCATTTTTAGAAGACTTTCTTTCCCGCATTGATCAGTATCAAATTGGTAGAGACTTTCCCGCTATTAAAGGGGTCAGTTATTTATCAACCCATTTACGCTTTGGCATGCTCTCTATTAGAGGTCTGGTGCGCGAAGCACACCGTCGTATGCTAGCTGGAAGTATGGGCGCTACGATTTGGTTAAGCGAGCTCATTTGGCGCGATTTTTATTTCATGATTTTGGCTAACCATCCAAGGCTTGCTAAAGGTGCCTCATTTAAACCAGACTATGACAATATTGTTTGGGAAAGTGGCGCCAACGCTAAGAAACTCTTTGCAGCCTGGTGTGAAGGTAAGACAGGCTATCCACTAGTTGACGCAGCAATGCATCAACTCAACCAGAGTGGGTATATGCACAATCGCCTACGCATGGTGGTGGCCAGCTTTCTGACTAAAGATTTAGGTATTAACTGGCGCTGGGGCGAAGCTTATTTCGCGGAACATCTCAATGACTTTGAGCTCTCATCCAATAATGGCGGCTGGCAATGGGCCTCTTCGTCAGGTTGCGATGCCCAACCCTATTTCCGTATTTTCAATCCCATCACTCAATCAGAGAAATTTGATCCTGAAGGAAAATTCATCAGGCGCTATCTACCCCAACTTGAAAAGCTCTCAAAGAAATCGATTCATGCACCTTGGAAAGCTGGTCATATTGAGCTTGAAGCTGCTGGCATAGTCTTAGGCAGAGATTATCCCCTACCTGTTGTTGATCACGACGAAGCGCGTAAGAAAACTTTAGTGCGCTATAGCGTAGTAAAAAAAGTGAATGCGTAATCGTCTGAGGGATGCTTTTCCACTAAGATAAGAGATGAGCAAAATTTATGCTGTGGGCGATGTCCAAGGATGCGCCCCCTCACTTAAAGCCTTAGTAAAAAGTCTTCCTAAGAAATCCAAAATGATTTTTTTAGGGGATTTAGTTAATCGCGGGCCGAACTCTCTTGGCGCCCTAAGGCAACTCAAATCCTTACAAGAATCTGGCCGTGCTGAATGTATCTTAGGAAACCACGATCTTCATCTATTGGCGATTGATGCTGGCGTTCGCAATCCTAAAGGTTTAGATACAGTTGATGCCATTCTCAAAGCGCCTGATCGCAAAGAACTCATCAATTGGGTGCGTAATCGGCCGATGGCGCTCAGTAATGGCAAAGTGCTTACTGTGCATGCCGGCGTTCTCCCACAATGGGACTTACAGCAAACAATTGAATGTGCTCAAGAGGTTGAAAAAGCCCTGCGCAGTAAATCCTATAAGCAATTTTTAGCCAATATGTATGGCAATACTCCCAACCAATGGAGTAACTCGCTAAAAGGTTATGAGCGCCTACGTGTCATCACCAATGCGCTAACCCGTATGCGTTTTTGTACGCCAAGCGGTCAGATGGAGTTTGACAGCAAAGAAGGCTTAGAGAATGGTCCCAAGGGTTACATTCCCTGGTTTAAAGTACCTAAGCGCAAAACCGCTAACGCCCTCATCTATTTTGGTCATTGGTCTACCTTAGGATTATTACGACGCAATAATGTGATTGGCTTAGATACCGGATGCGTTTGGGGCGGAAAATTAACAGCCCTAGAAATTGCAGACTCCAATAAAGATTCGAAAAGCCTTGAGATTATTCAGGTGAATGGATATGACCATCCACTCAGAATGTAATTACTGGGTTAGAGCTTCTTAAATGAGTTCTCAGCTGCAGCAATGATGGCATTGACCACTTCATTATCATGCGCAATGGAGGTGAACCCAGCCTCGTAAGCTGATGGTGCAAGATACACACCCTCATCAAGCATCAGATGAAAAAATTTCTTGAATGCCTCAACATCTGATTTAGTCACCGCCTCGTAGGAAGTTGGTATCTGACTCGTAAAATAGAAACCAAACATACCGCCTTCGCTATCGACTGAAAATGGAATATTTGCCTTGTCAGCCGCTTGCTTCAAACCAGTCATGAGCTTTTGAGTTTGTCCGCCTAGGCATTCATAAAAACCATCTCTAGAAATAATCTCTAGACTCTTCAGGCCTGCCGCCACAGCCACTGGATTACCAGATAAAGTGCCTGCCTGGTAAACGCTACCTAATGGTGCAAGCTTTGACATGATTTCTTTTTTCCCGCCAAAAGCTGCCATGGGCATACCACCGCCCATAACTTTGCCTAAGCAAGTCAGGTCAGGGGTAATGCCTTGCAAAGACTGAGCACCGCCTAAGGCAACCCTAAAACCTGTCATTACTTCGTCGTAAATCAATACACTGCCATGCTTGCTTGTGAGATTACGAATCGCAGATAAAAATTCTTTGGAGGGCTTAATCAAATTCATATTGCCAGCAATAGGCTCTAAGATCACAGCAGCAATCTGATCACCCTGCTTCTTAAAGACTTCTTCAATCGCAGCTACATCGTTATATGGCAATACCAATGTGTGCTTTACCAAGTCTTGCGGTACACCTCCAGAGGATGGTGCGTTTTGAGTAGAGTCGGCAAAGGTTAATAAGCCAGAGCCCGCCTTAACCAGAAGACTGTCTGCATGGCCGTGATAACAGCCTTCAAATTTAATAATTAAGTCACGACCGGTATAGCCGCGCGCAAGACGGAGGGCGCTCATTGTTGCCTCGGTACCGCTCGAAACCATGCGGACCTGCTCAACGCTAGGCATTACGGCGCAAATACGCTCTGCTAATTCAATCTCGCCCTCGGTTGGAGCGCCATAACTAAAACTGGTTTCTGCCGCTTTTTGTACTGCCTCGACAACTTCTGGGTTTGCATGCCCAACAATCATAGGGCCCCAAGACATAATCAAATCAATGTAACGCTTATTGTTGGCATCCCAAAAATAAGGGCCTTTGGCTTTAGTAACAAAACGGGGTGTACCACCCACCTGACGAAATGCCCTCACCGGTGAGTTCACGCCACCCGGAATTGTCTTTTGAGCACGCTCAAATAAAATCTCGTTTTGATCTACCTTTGCCATTATGAGTTCCTAATTAAATCGCCATCATTTCAAAATCATCCTTACGGGCACCACATTCTGGACAGGTCCAATTCATTGGCACATCTTTCCAGAGGGTCCCTGGAGCAATGCCCTCATCAGGCAAGCCGGCCGCCTCATCATAGACCCAACCACAGATCAGACACATATAGGTTTTAAATTCCATTGCATTACTCTCCGCTCTATTTCTTTAGGATTTAATCACTAGTAGCTTTATTTTAAAGTGCTTAGTCTTCACTCGAAGAAGGCCGCTTTGAATGCATCTCAAACTTAAATAAACGGCACTCTAGTGGGCCATTAAATAATGGGGTACGCTTAGATTCCTTAATACGCAACTGTCCAGGCAAAGCCATATCGGCAGTCAATACAAAGACATTCCATCCACCAAAAGTATCTTTCAGGTGTTGGCCAAATTGGCGTAAGAACTCTACAAACTTAGGATCTTGCTCCTCTTGGGCTTGAAGCTTCTTCAAAGACTCGCGGCTAGATCGCTTGGCACTCTGACGGCCTGTTTCTAAGTTCATCTCAAAACGATTCTCTGGTTCAGCACCATACTCGACATCACTAGAGTCACGATCCTGTGTGCCGCCACCTCTACCGCCTTTAATGACAAGACGCTCACCATAAGGCGGGTTTAATAACATCACGCCTTGCTGAGCATTCATTGGGGGCTTACTTGCTAGAGCATCAACCTGACGTACCAGCGGTTGATCTGGCAACTGCGCTCTTTGCCAATTACCCCTAAACATGGAGACTAATTTTTCATTGATATCTCCGCCACTAATTTTTAAGGAATCTACATCTGGATATTGCTTACGCTTTTCTAGCATTTGCGCCAGTGCAGCTTCTTTCAAACTACCCCAGCGCTTTTGCTCAGCCGCTTCATTAAAGGGCTTCAGTCTCTGAAAGCTAAAGCCGTTTGCAGATGTGACGAGTGGGCGATAAGCTAATCTACTAGGCTTGGCATCATCGCCATACATTCCCGCCCGAATCGCTCCCGGCGGAATAGAGAGTGCCATTTGAGCAGCCTCAATCAAAAATGTACCGCTACCGCACATTGGATCAAATAAAGACTGGCCAGGCTTCCAAGCAGTGATCGATAAAATACCGGCAGCTAAGTTTTCTTTAAGAGGTGCATCGCCCTTTTCATCCCGCCAACCGCGCTTAAAGAGAGCCTCGCCGGAAGTATCTAAGTAAATGGTAATTTGGGTTGCAGTTAAGTGCGCCTGAACACGCACATCTGGAAAGGCTGTATCAATACTGGGACGATCACCAGTAACATCTCGTAAGCGATCTACGATGGCATCTTTAATTTTGAGCGTCGCAAAGTTCAAACTTTTTAGCGGAGAGCGGTGGGCAGTAACATCAACCCGCAAGGTTTGTTTAGAGGTAAACCAATCTTCCCAGGCTAAGCCGCTAGCCAATTTATAAAGGTCCTCTTCTTGCCTATAAGGTGCTTGTGCCATTTGCAACAAAACACGGCTTGCAATTCTGGAATGTAAATTCAAGGCCATGGCCGCAGAAATCGGCGCTGCAAGACCAATACCCCCTGTTGGGCTAGTTGGTGTTGGATCAATCACCCAAGTACCTAGCGCCTTAGAATCCGGGCGTGCGGCAATCTCTGCAAGCTCCCGAGCCAGCGGTACTTCTAAACCGCCTGGACAAACAACAAAAAATCTCATGGGGCTAACAATCTAAAAAGGGTAATCAGGAAAAATAGGATCGTACTTAGGGCTTAAACAGAACTAGCGCAACAACAATCACTAGCAAAATGACTGGTACTTCATTAAACCAGCGATACCAAACACCAGACTTTATATTCACTCCAGCACGAAATTTCTTGAGCAAACCATAGCATGCGTGGTGATAGCCGATGATTAATAAAACAAAAAATAACTTCGCATGCATCCAGATATCGCCAGCACCAATCCCAAAATACAGCCAGAGTATTAAGCCAAGTAGAACAGCTGGCACAGCCAAGATAGTCATGAATCGAAAGAGGCGATCGGCCATACCTATAAGGCGTACATGAGCATCTATATTTTTCTCATCAGCCAAGTTCACGAAGATGCGTGGTAGATAAAACAGGCCCGCAAACCATGAAGTAATCAAGACAATATGGAAAGTTTTAATCCAGAGATAAGCGTTCGTCATATTTTTTAAGTACGAATCTCGCCATGACCCATGACGATATATTTCAGTGAGGTTAAGCCATCTAGACCAACTGGTCCACGGGCATGCAACTTGTCATTCGAGATACCAATTTCGGCGCCCAAACCATATTCAAAGCCATCCGCAAAGCGCGTACTGGCATTCACCATCACGCTAGCACTATCGACCTCACGCAAGAAACGATCTGCTTGCTCCTTGTTATTGGTAATAATCGCATCGGTATGCTTACTGCCATAACGCTCGATATGATTCATGGCTTCATCGATATCGGCCACAGTCTTGATTGACAAAATAGGGGCTAAATATTCTGTTTGCCAATCTTCTTCAGTAGCATCCACTAGATTCTGAAAACTATTTTCTTCAAGTATTTTGCGTGTTAAAGCATCAACACGTAACTCCACACCCTTGTCTTGATAAATCTTACAAAGCGTAGGTAGTACTTTTTGTCCAACAGCTAGATTCACTAAGAGTGTTTCCATTGCATTACATGGCGCATAACGCTGAGTTTTAGCGTTGTCACACACCTTAATTGCCATGGCAATGTCTGCATCGGCATCAATATAGGTATGGCAGATGCCATCTAGATGCTTGATCATTGGCACACGTGCTTCGGCCATCAAGCGTGCAATCAAACTCTTGCCGCCCCGTGGCACGATCACGTCAATGTATTGAGTCATCGTGATCATTTCGCCAACAGCGCTTCGGTCAATTGTACCGACTACCTGAACAGCGTCTTTAGGAAGATTCGCTGCAGCCAAACCCTCTTGAATAATTTGGGCCAGCAAAGTATTGGAATCAATTGCCTCGGAGCCGCCTCGTAAGATCACCGCATTGCCTGATTTCAGACAAAGTGCCGCTGCATCAATGGTGACGTTTGGACGTGACTCATAAATGATGCCAATGACACCTAGTGGAACACGCATTTGACCAATTTCAATGCCGGAGGCTTGCTTTTGAAAAGCGGAAACTTTTCCAATCGGATCATCTAGCGAAACGATTTGCTCGAGACCTAAAGCCATAGTTTCAATAGTCTTTGGAGTCATCGTGAGCCGATCTACAAATGCGGCATCTTGACCATTTGCTTTTGCGCGCTCTACATCTTGTAAATTGACTTTCTCAATATCACCTGCTTTTTGGCGGATAAGCTTTGCAATATGTAGGAGGGCCTGATTCTTTTGCTCAGAAGATGCTCGCGCCATCGCACGCGATGCGCTACGTGCCCGCCTGCCGATATCTTGCATCATCTCTTGAATATTTAAAGTCATCCCTGTACTCATATTTCTAGCTTCCTAAACCATTACCGTAATAAATTTCCCAGCAAGCGCAAACCATCCCATGGGTCTGCCGGTAACTCTGCTGCATGTAGACCTTTGGACTGTCGATCTAAACCTGCTGCAAGTTGCATTGCTCTGCGCAACTTGAGCGGTTGCACCCTTCTAATAGCCGCTGGGTATAAACGCTCTTTATTGCCCCAAATCCGATTAGCCCGCATGAGCTGTTGAACAGACTCCCCAGCATCACTCGCAGCCTTTAATTTAGATAGTAGCCTAAGCTCTTCAGTTACGCTCCACAAAATGAGTACCAAAGGCTCGCCCTCGCCTTTTAAGCCGTCTAACATACGATTTAACCTTGGTAAATCGCCAGCAAGCATGGCTTCGGTTAATTCAAAAACGTTATAACGAGCCACCTTCAAAATAGAAGATCGAATTTGCTCTTCAGTTAGCTTGCCCTCGGGATATAGCAACCCCAATTTCAATATTTCTTGATGGGCGGCAATGAGATTACCCTCAACCTGATCGGCAATAAATTCCAAAGCGCGCTGACCCTGGGGCCCAGCTTCAACTTCTTGACTTTGCTTCTTGAGTCGACCAGCAATCCATTGCGGCAAATGACTGCGATCCAAGGTATCCACCTGAATAGCCATACCAGCATCATCAAGTGCACTAAACCAGCCAGAAGTTTTCGTTTTTCCATCCAGTCTAGGCAGCACAATACAAACCACTGTATCTGGGCCATTTGCACCATCTTGCTGAGAAGCGATTTGTGCAGCGAATTGTTTTAAAGCATCTGCCCCATCTCGACCCGGCTTACCAGTTGGAATACGTAACTCTACCCAGCGCTTATCACCAAACAAGGACATTGTTTGGCCAGCATTCATGAGGGCGCCCCAATCAAACCCACGCTCTTGTACAAAAACTTCACGATCAGTAAATCCCAATCTTTTAGCGGCTGTACGCAACTGATCCATTGCCTCCATCATCAATAGCGGCTCATCACCACTAAAAACATAGAGCGGCAACATAGTAGCGCCAGAACTTAATGATTTGAGATGCGTTTGTAAGGCATCAACTTTCACCATGGCAGTTCTCTATCTATCCCTAGAAAGATCTTGCTTGTGGATTTTTGGCGGCAGCAGCAATACGACGCAATATCTGTACAGCCAGATCTTTGCGCATTAATGTCAAAAATTGCTGCTGCTGAACATCGGTTGCTAACACAGTGGTATTCGAGAAGTCCATATCTCTAGTGATATAAATCTCGCTTTCAGGAACAATCTCTCCACCAGCAATGTCATAGACTCTAAACATGACCCGAATAGTTAAGCGATATGCCGAAATCTGACCGTTGGAACTATAGGCCAATATTTCTCTGCCGTTAACTTCATTACTGATATCTAAAATTAAATCGGCATCTTTAGGATTAATCGCAACCTTGACATCGGTCCCAGTCAAAATCGCAGTTTGCAAATCACCACGCAAGGGAGGTGAGGGATTGCCTGTGATTGCAATTGCCTTAAAGGGCAAATCAACCATTCCACGTATGCGGTAACCGCAGGCAATCAAGCCACTTATGGGAGCAGTAACAATGAAGCCAATTAAGGCACGTCGAAGATGATTTGCGCTCATGTATTTATTTTCTAGTTAGGCCACTATATTGACTAGACGTCCTGGAACAACAATCACCTTCTTTGGCAACCCGCCATTAAGCGCCTTCGTTGCCGGCTCGCTTTGCAATGCCAAAATTTCGATCTGCTCTTTACCAGCATCTGCTGGAACTCGAATATCACCCCGCAACTTGCCATTAATTTGTAGCATTAAGGTGATTTCAGTTTGAACTAATGCAGCTTCATCAACCTCAGGCCAAGGCGCATCCAGAAGAGGCCCAAAGGTCTTGGCATATCCCATGTCTTTCCAAAGCACATGCGTTAAATGTGGAACTACCGGATATAGAATTCTCAACAAGACACTTAAGCACTCACGTAGGACTGGAGCAGAAATAGCAGTATCTTGACCTAACTTAATTGGTTCAAGCACGTTCAGCATTTTCATCGCTGCAGAAACTACAGTGTTGTATTGGCGACGTTGATAGTCAAAGTTAGCCTGCTTCAGAATAGTATGCACTTCGCGACGCAGCCCTTTTTCAGCATCGCTCAAATCACTAGGGACAGAATCTTGCGCATTACGAATAGCGTCAGCCTGACTGCTCGAGTACATCCAAACCCGACGCAAAAAGCGAGAGGCCCCATCAACACCAGCGCCAGACCACTCTAACTGCTGTTCTGGTGGCGCTGCGAACATCACAAATAAACGCGCAGTATCAGCACCGTAACCATCAATCAGCTCTTGAGGGTCAACGCCATTATTTTTACTCTTAGACATCTTTTCAACACCGCCAACCACCACTGGAGTGTTTGATGTATCACCTCTTAATTTCGCGCCCTTAGGTCGACCTTTTTCATCGAGATCTAATTCAACATCCAAGGGGTTTAACCAGGTCTTTTTGCCAGAAGAATCTTCAGAGTAATACGTTTCATTGAGCACCATGCCTTGAGTCAATAAATTCCGGAAAGGCTCATCAAAAGTAATGAGCTTGAGGTCACGCATGACTTTTGTCCAGAAACGTGCGTAGAGCAAATGCAAGATAGCATGCTCAATGCCACCAATGTATTGATCCATTGGCATCCAATATTCATTGCGCTCGTCCACCATACTTTTTGCATTAGGGCCGGTATAGCGCATGAAATACCAAGAAGAGTCTACAAAGGTATCCATCGTGTCAGTCTCACGACGCGCAGGCTTGCCGCACTTCGGACACTTCACATTGAGAAAATCTGCACGCTTATTGAGTGGATTGCCGCTGCCATCTGGCACGCAGTCCTCTGGCAATACCACGGGTAAATCGGATTCTGGAACAGGCACGGCACCGCAACCGGAATTTGCATCATCACCACAATGAACAATCGGAATTGGAGTACCCCAATAGCGCTGACGAGAAATTCCCCAATCACGCAAACGATAGGTGGTCTTGATTTCACCAATACCCATCTTCTCTAAATCTTGATCGACTGCACTGACAGCCTCTTCGTGTGAAAGACCGTCATATTTACCGCTATTGAAACAAATGACACCTTCTTTTTGGGCATACCAATCATCCCAGCGGCTTGCATTAAATATTGGTGACTCACCCTTAAGAGCAATCACTTGCTTGATCGGCAAATCGTACTTGAGTGCAAAGGCAAAATCACGCTCGTCGTGAGCAGGTACGCCCATCACTGCGCCATCGCCATAAGACATCAATACATAATTACCTACCCAAACAGGCACTGGCTCATTTGTTAAGGGATGGGTGACATAGAGGCCTGTAAACATTCCCTCTTTTTCTTGAGTTGCCAGGTCAGCCTCAATCACGCTACCAGTTTTGCATTTCTCAATGAACGCAGCGAGTGCTGGATTATGAGCGGCTGCTTTTGTTGCCAATGGATGCTCTGCAGCAACGGCACAAAATGTAACACCCATAATGGTATCAGCGCGAGTCGTGAAGACGTACAGCAGGCCATCCTGAATAAAGTTGCCATGGTCATCGGCGATCTCATGCTTAAACGCAAAACGCACGCCACGACTTTTGCCAATCCAATTTTGCTGCATGGTTTTGACGCGCTCAGGCCAACCCAAGCCATCTAAACCAGAAAGCAATTGCTCTGCGTAGGCAGTAATGTTGAAGTAATAGCCCGGAATTTCGCGTTTTTCAACTAAAGCGCCAGAGCGCCAGCCGCGGCCATCGATCACCTGTTCATTTGCTAACACAGTTTGATCAATCGGATCCCAATTCACTACCTGTGTCTTACGGTACGCAATTCCTTTTTCTAACATCTTCAAAAACAGCCATTGGTTCCAGCGATAGTAATCCGGACTACAAGTAGCCACTTCACGTGACCAATCAATGGCCAAGCCCATCGCAGCCATTTGCTTTTTCATATAAGCAATGTTGTCGTAGGTCCACTTTGCTGGCGGTACTTTATTCTGAATCGCAGCATTTTCAGCAGGCATTCCAAAGGCATCCCAACCCATGGGCATTAAAACGTTATAACCCTGCATACGAAGCTGACGAGCCATCACGTCATTGATGGTGTAGTTACGCACATGTCCCATGTGCAACTTGCCAGATGGGTAAGGCAACATAGAGCAAGCGTAATACTTTGGCTTTTTCTTGCCAGCCGAATCTACAGCGTTTTCAGATACTTGATAGACTTGCGCACTTTCCCAATCAGCCTGTGCTGCCGCTTCAATACTGCGGTAGTCGTAATCCTTACTCATTCAAGACAACTCTTTTCTTCTATTTTTAGTTATTCGTTAATACTGGATGCTATTTACGCAAACTCAGAACGTCTTGCATGTCATACAGGCCAGCATTTTGGGTTTGCAAGAAGCGCGCGGCACGCAAGGAGCCTTGAGCATAGGATTGGCGGCTAGAGGACTTATGGCTAATTTCAATACGCTCACCATCTCCGGCAAATAGAACCGTGTGATCCCCAACAATATCGCCACCACGAATGGTTGCAAATCCAATGGATCCTTCTTTGCGCTCACCAGTGTGACCTTCACGAGCATAGACAGCAAGGTCGCCTAACTTTTCTCCCAAAGCATCGGCAATAACCTCACCCATCTTCAGCGCAGTTCCCGAAGGAGCATCAACTTTATGGCGATGATGAGCTTCAATAATTTCAATGTCATAACCTTGATTAAGCATCTTCGCTGCAATCTCAAGTAACTTGAATGTGGCATTAACGCCAACACTCATATTGGGAGCAAACACAATCGCCAGCTTGGTAGAGGCCTTTTTGAGGCTCGCAATTTGTTCAGTACCCAAACCCGTTGTACCAATAATCATTTTGGTACCAGTTTTCTCTGCAATAGCTAAATGGGCCATCGTCCCTTCAGGCCTGGTGAAGTCTATTAAAAATTGAGCGCCTGCTAAAACCTGGGAAACGTCAGCTGAAATGATGACTCCGGTTTTTTTTCCTAAGAATGCGCCAGCATCCTCGCCTAACTGAGGAGAAGACGTATGCTCAAGTGCGCCAACCAATTGGGCATCAGGCGTATTTAGCACGGCCTCAATCAACATCTTTCCCATGCGACCAGTTGCTCCAGCAATTGCGATCTTCATCATTTATTTCATCACTTCAAATTAAAGGTAATTACAGTTTGACTTGGGTACCAATACAGCCATCATTTTTACTTCTTCACCTCTGTAGCAGGTGGAACATTCAGCGTACCTGGCCCCAAAGTTTCAGGTTGTGACACAGCTTGACCATCTGATGACTTCGAGGAACCAAATAAATCCCAAAACGAACCCTGACTTGCAGCCGGAGCTGCTGGTACAACCGCACCCTTAGGTAAATTATTTGTTGGGCTTGCAACCAACAACTCTGGTTGCTGTAATGGGGGCGTTACTGGGGGCTTATTAGAGCCTGTGACCACGTCCCAGAAAGAGCGTTTTGTTTTGGCGTAGTTATCAATCTCAGCAACCAATTCGATCTCTGTTGGCAGGGCGTCTCCTTCAAACCTCACTACTTTGTCGCCGTCAAAAAAGATAGTGACACGGCGCTCTTTAGCGATACGCTGTCCAGAACGCTTAAATTCAAAAACATAATCCCAGCGATTCGCATGGAAATAGCTAGCTAATAAAGGCGTACCCAGAATTTGACGGACCTGCTCGCGACTCATTCCTAATTGCAACTTCGAGTATTGCTCGCTTGAAATAAAATTTCCCTGAACAATGTCCGGAACATAAGGTCTAAATACTTTATTCATAAAGTCGCGCTGAGTATTATCAACAGCGGAAGTACAAGCGGTAAGCCCTAAAAGAGCGGTCATGGCAAAAGCGGCGAGCCCTAGGCGTATAAAGCTGGAAACCCCAAAAAAAAGAGGGTTCAAAAAACGACTAAAAAGTTCAAGGCAATTTTGCATGGCTGGCCGTATCATTAAGACATTGATTTTAGCTCCCAAAGCCATGAATACGAACCAAAACCCTACTCCTGCAGATTTGCGCGACATTGGCCTAAAGGCCACGGGTCCACGCATGAAAATTCTGGATTTTTTTCATCAAAATGGTGGCACCCACTTTAGCGCTGAAGACGTCTTTTTAGCCCTAGCAAAAGAGGATCAGGAAATTGGTCTCGCTACGGTTTATCGGGTTCTAACCCAATTTGAGCAGGCGGGCTTACTACTCCGCAGCCATTTTGAGTCTAGTAAAGGGGATAGCAGAGCAATCTATGAGCTTAATGAGGGCCAACACCACGACCACCTAGTTTGCCTTGATTGTGGCCATGTGGAGGAGTTTGTGGATGAGGCAATTGAGAAAAGACAGCGAGATATTGCTAAAAACCTAGGATTTAAGCTCCAGGAACACTCCTTAGCAATGTACGGGCATTGTCAGAAGAAAAACTGCCGAAATAAGCAAAAATAAGCACTTTTCTGCAGCCTACTAATGAAAAAAGACCTCAAATTGAGGTCTTTTCTACTTTTTGACTACTTTTAATGAATTTTAAGCACTTTTAATCACTTTACAGCTATTAATGCCTCAGCCGCATTGAGCATCTGCACTGAATAACCCCATTCGTTGTCATACCAGGCCAATACTTTGACCAACTTTCCATCTGCGGAAACGCGCGTCTGGGATGCATCATAAATACTTGGGCGTGGATCATGGTTAAAGTCGATCGAAACCAGGGGCAAGGTATTAAAGCCCAAGATTCCTTTGAGCTCACCCTCGCTGGCAGCTTTCAGGATGGAATTCACTTCATCCACGCTAGTGGCACGACTTGCCGCAAACGTTAAATCAACGACTGATACATTGATTACTGGCACACGCATTGCAAAACCATCAAAACGGCCGGCCAATGCTGGCAATACCAAACCAACTGCTTTAGCAGCGCCAGTTTTCGTTGGGATCATGCTGGTAACAGCAGAACGCGCTCGACGCATATCCTTGTGATAGACATCAGTCAATACTTGATCATTTGTAAAAGCATGAATAGTTGTCATCAAACCAGACTCAATACCAATTTTTTCTAACAATGGTTTGACCAAAGGTGCGAGACAGTTGGTTGTACAGCTTGCGTTAGAAACCACTACATCCTTTGGCTTTAATACATTTTGATTGACGCCATAAACAATCGTTGCATCCACATCTTTTTCACCGGGCGCAGAAATTAATACCTTCTTCGCACCCTGTTGAATATGAATCATGGCTTTTTCTTTAGAGGTGAACTTACCAGTGCACTCTAAAACTAAATCTACCCCTAACTCACCCCATGGAGTTTCAGCTGGATTGCGGGTACAAAACATTTTGATGCGATCACCATTGACCACCATGTAATCACCGTCTACGCTCACTTCTGCAGGGAAGCGACCGTGCGCAGAGTCATACTGGGTAAGGTGGGCATTGATGGCGATATCGCCCATAGCGTTAATCGCGACAATCTTGATATCACGACGTGGTTTGCCGTTGACTTGATCTTCGTACAAGGCCCGCAATACCATGCGCCCAATACGTCCATAACCATTAATTGCGACACGAATTGTCATTTATTTCCCCTTACTAATATTGAATTTATTTATTTCGATTTACTTCTTCGAGATGCATTGCTTGACAGTCTTGGCAATGTGATCCACTGTCAAACCAAAATATTCATACAACTGGCCTGCAGGTGCAGACTCACCAAAAGTATCTACGCCGTGCACTGCTGCACATCCATACTTCCACCAGAAATCAGTCACGCCCGCCTCAACAGCAATGCGTGGAATATTAGCTGGCAATACTTTAGATTTGTACGCAGCATCTTGCTGATCAAATACCGTCGTTGATGGCATAGAAACTACCCGAATACCTAGACCATCTTTGGCCAAGTGCTCTGCTGTTTGTAAAGCGAGTGCGATTTCAGAACCAGTGGCGATAATGACTGCATCAATCTTTCCAGATTGAGGATCGCGCAACACATAGCCACCCCGTGCAATATCTTTAATTTGCTGGCTATTGCGAGAAACGAACGGGCAGTTCTGACGGCTGAAAATCAAGGCGCTAGGGCCATTCTTGCGCTCAATAGCAGAACCCCAAGCTACAGTGCTCTCGGTGGTGTCACAAGGGCGCCAAACCATCAGGTTCGGGATTAATCGTAAACTAGCAACGTGCTCCACAGATTGGTGGGTTGGACCGTCCTCACCAAGGCCAATAGAGTCATGGGTGAAAACAAAAATACTCCGCAACTTCATCAATGCAGCCATCCGTAAAGCATTGCGACTGTAATCTGAGAAGGTTAAGAAAGTGCCACCGAATGGAATGTAGCCACCATGAAGAGCAATACCATTCATGATGGCGCTCATACCAAATTCGCGCACACCATAATTAATATGGTTACCCCATTGATCGCCACGCACTGGTTTGCATGAAGACCAGTTAGTTAAGTTTGAACCGGTTAAATCAGCAGAGCCTCCCATAAACTCTGGTAAAGCTACTGATAATGCCTCAATCGCATTTTGACTGGCCTTACGAGTTGCAACAGTTTCTGCTTTGGATTGGCAAGTTTTTAAGTACGCATTCAGCGTGGCTGAAAAGTCTTTTGACAAATCGCCTTGCATGCGACGCTGTAATTCAGAAGCAAGCTCTGGGAATTTATTTTTGTATTTCTGAAATTCTTTATTCCACTCATGCTCAGCAGCTTGTCCGCGCTTTTTAAAATCCCAAGCAGCATAAATATCTTTTGGAACTTCAAACGGTGCATAAGGCCAATTCAATGCAACACGAGTTGCAGCAATTTCTGCTGCACCCAGTGGCGAACCGTGCACCTTATCGCTGCCAGCCATATTCGGCGAGCCTTGGCCAATGGCTGTCTTACAGCAAATCAGTGTTGGTTTGTCGCTCTTTTTAGCCTTCGCAATTGCAGCAGAAACTGCTTCTGCATCATGGCCATCAACATTGCGAATAACATTCCAGTTGTAAGCCTCAAAACGCTTGGGCGTATCTTCGTTAAACCAAGAAACAACCTTGCCATCAATCGAGATGCCATTGTCATCCCAAAGTGCAATCAACTTGTTCAGTTTTAATGTGCCAGCCAATGAGCAAACTTCATGGCTAATACCCTCCATCAAACAACCATCACCTAAAAACACATAGGTGTAGTGATCAATGATGTTGAGACCAGGACGATTAAATTCATCGGCTAATAATTTTTCAGCAAGTGCCATGCCTACTGCATTGGAAATTCCCTGGCCAAGTGGGCCAGTAGTTGTTTCAACACCGGGTGTAATTCCATACTCTGGGTGTCCTGGCGTTTTGCTGTGCAATTGACGGAAATTCTTGAGCTCTGCAATCGGTAAGTCATACCCAGAAAGATGAAGCAAGGAATACAACAACATCGAGCCATGGCCATTGGATAAAACAAAACGATCGCGATCGATCCAATGCGGATCTGTTGGATTATGTTTTAGATGTTCATTCCAAAGCCCAACGGCAATATCAGCCATTCCCATTGGCATGCCAGGGTGACCTGAATTTGCCTGTTGAACAGCATCCATGGATAAAGCACGTATGGCATTGGCCATGCGAATTTGAAGGTTTGACATCGTAAAGTGCTCTCGAGGAAAATAAATTGGCTATATTTCAGTAATGCCTCAATTTTATCTTCCCGGGCCATGGGAATCCCAAAAGCCAACTACCCTCACTGCTGAGGTCGCCCATCACTTGCGAGTTCGGCGCATCCAAGCCGGGGAATCCTTTCCTGTATTTGATGGCAAGGGGCAGGTGGCCCAGGCAGAACTCCTCTCTTTAACTGCTAAAACAGGGCAAGTTCAACTCAGCAATATCCACGCCGACACCCATCGCGAGACTACTTACGCGATTACTTTGGCCCAAGGACTTGCTGGCGGCGACAAAATGGACTGGATTGTTGAGAAGGCTGTTGAAACTGGAGCTCAAATCATTGCCCCCATGCAGTGTGAGCGCTCTGTCTTAAAGCTCACACGCTCAAGCGATCAGGATCGCGCCCAAAAACGCCTTGCTCATTGGGAAGGAATTGTTCAGGCAGCGTGCGAACAATGTGATCGCACTGTATTTGCCTCCATTGAGCCTATTCAGACTTTTGATGCTTACCTAAAATCCAATCCAAAACCAGCACTAAAACTTTTACTGAGTCCGGATGCTATAAAAAGCATGCATTCAGTCCTAATGGAAAATTCTCCTCAAGATATTATTCTCATGATCGGTCCAGAGGGTGGTCACTCACCGGAAGAAGAGGCTCAAGCTCAAGCTGCAGGCTACCAATTGGTTTCACTTGGAGAGCGTGTCCTCAGAACAGAAACTGCGGGAACTGTTGCCATTACAACTGTCCATAGTATCTGGAGCCCTGAAATGCAAAATCGCCTCAAATAGAGGCGATTCCTGGGTTTGCAGCCTTTTAGAGATTAAGCAAAAGAATAGAAAACCCGATATGGTGTGCGGCGCTCAGCCCAAAAATCAACAGCATCACGGAAAACATCTAAGAGAGTTTCACGCGCTTCTTTGTCAAATTTCTGAGTACATGGCAAGCCTTCGAGAACCACTACAAATCCTGGCTGTTGACCAGCTTTATCCGTAGTTGTAGTCAATGCATCCAATAGTGGATCAAAGTTTTTGGCTTGCTGCTTAGTAAAGGAATAAGCAATTGCAATTGCCTCGAGAACTTCACCTTTAGTCATTGCATTTGTGCAATTAGCATAGATGAAATGTTGACCAAGTTCAGTTGCGGCTTCCTGTAAATCTGGAGTACGAAAAGCGCGAATTGATTGCACGATGTTAGTGCGCACACTGCGCAACATTGCCGGCGGTCCGGCATCGCGAACGGCCAAAGCGGCACGCCAAGAAGCTGTCACTTTTTTCCCCGAAACTTGATTTGCTGCATAGGTTTGTAAACGAGATAAACCGCCTTGGGCATAAACATTGGCAGCAGATGATTCAGTTTCTAGTCGATCATTACTGTCCCAACTTTCAGCGCGGCTATGTTCTTCGAAGCTGGCTAAATCGGTGTTTTCAATGCGATTATTCATGATGGATGCTAGGTTACCCTTAACACGCCATCAAATCAAGCCCAAATACAGTGCATTTTATATAAACCATTGATTTATATAGGACAAATATATGTAAGCTATTACTAACTTACATATATCCAAATCACTTAGGAGATGCCTCTCGCGTTGCTAGCAGCCTCTACTACAGCCAAAGTTGTCACATTGACGATCCGGCGAACAGTGGCTGCTGGAGTCAGAATATGGATTGGCTTTGCAACACCCAACAATAATGGGCCGATAGCGATACCGTTGCCCGCAGCCGTTTTTAATAAATTGTAAGAAATGTTAGCAGCATCAATATTTGGCAGAACGAGAAGATTTGCATCCCCCTTCAGCGGCGAGGAGGTCACGGCCCCAGCACGAATGGTTTCGTCTAAAGCACTATCGCCATGCATTTCACCGTCAACCTCTAAATCAGGTGCTGCTTTTTGAATCAATGCCAGCACTTCACGCATTTTGACTGCGGAAGGCGCATTACTGGAACCAAAGTTCGAATGCGACAGTAATGCCACTTTTGGCACGATGCCCAATTTACGCATTTCACTAGCGGCCATCAAAGTCAGCTCCGCTAATTCTTCAGCGGTTGGATCGATATTAATGTGTGTATCCACCAAAAATACTTGGCGTCCCGGAAGAATTAATCCAGACATAGCGCCATAGACATTCGCACCAGGCTCACGTCCTACTACCTCGTCAACGTATTTCAGATGTGTTGCAGAGTTACCGATTGTTCCGCAAATCATGCCGTCCGCCATACCCTTAATGATCATGATTGAACCAATCAAGGTATTGCGACGACGCATCTCAAGCTTTGCAAAAGACTCTGTAACACCTTTTCGTTCTGTCATCCCCAAATAGGTTTGCCAGAAATCGCGGAAACGAGCGTCATTTTCTGGGTTAACCACTTCAAAGTCATCACCCATCTTCATGCGCAGACCAAACTTATCAATACGGTGTTCTATCACTGCTGGACGACCAATCAAAACCGGGGTGGCAAGATGCTCGTCAATAATGATTTGGACTGCACGTAATACGCGTTCATCTTCACCCTCAGCAAACACAATCCGTTTTTGATTTGGTGGTACACGCTTTGCAATACTAAAGAGCGGCTTCATCAAAGTACCAGAGTGGTACACAAATTGTTGCAGCTGATTGCGATATGCATCGAAATCTTTGATCGGACGCAAGGCAACGCCGTCATCCATAGCGGCCTTCGCTACTGCGGGAGCAATCACCGTGATCAAGCGTGGATCAAACGGCTTCGGAATCAAGTACTCAGGACCAAAGGAAAGGTTCTCAATGCCATAAACGGATGCAACTACCTCGCTCTGTTCAGCTTGCGCCAGCTCAGCAACTGCTTTCACGGCAGCCACTTCCATGCCGCGCGTAATCGTGGTTGCACCAACATCTAGGGCACCACGGAAGATGAATGGGAAACATAGTACGTTGTTTACTTGGTTCGGGTAGTCAGTACGGCCCGTAGCCATCACTGCATCTGGACGAACTGCTTTCACTTCTTCAGGCAAGATCTCTGGGGTTGGATTTGCCAAGGCATAAACCAATGGCTTAGGTGCCATCTTTTTCACCATATCTTGCTTTAAGACGCCGCCAGCAGAAAGACCCAAGAAAATATCAGCACCTTCAATAGCCTGATCCAAAGTACGCAATTCTGTTTCTTGGCAGAACGGCTCCTTCTCTGGATCCATTAACTCCTTACGACCCTTGTAAGCAACGCCAGCTAAATCGGTTACCCAGATATTTTTACGTGGGATGCCAAGGTCAACTAGGAGATCCAAGCAAGCCAATGCCGCTGCGCCCGCACCGGATGTCACAAGCTTCACATTGCTCACATCCTTACCAACTACTTTTAGGCCATTGATAATTGCTGCAGCAACCACAATCGCAGTGCCGTGCTGATCATCATGAAAGACTGGAATCTTCATCCGAGCTTGTAACTTACGCTCGACCACAAAACAATCAGGCGCTTTGATATCTTCTAAATTGATGCCGCCAAAAGTTGGCTCTAATGCCGCAATGATTTCAACTAACTTGTCCGGATCATTTTCATTCACTTCAATATCAAAAACATCAATGCCAGCAAATTTCTTAAAGAGAACTGCTTTCCCTTCCATCACTGGCTTACTTGCCAATGGTCCAATATTGCCCAAGCCTAAAACAGCAGTACCGTTTGTAATTACGCCCACTAAATTTCCGCGCGCGGTGTATTTAAAAGCATTAGCTGGATCTTTAACAATCTCCTCACACGGTGCAGCAACACCTGGGGTGTAAGCAAGCGCTAAATCGCGTTGGTTGGTGAGTTGCTTGGTTGGGGCAATCTCAATCTTGCCTGGGGTAGGAAACTCGTGATACTGGAGGGCAGCCTCTCTTAGGGCTGCAATTTGTTGCTCTTTATTGTTTTCTTTGCTCATCAGCGTGCTCTTTGTTAATACAGATTTAAGTGTCCAATTCTATTCCTCTCGAGCGCTTACCTCCCAAGAGCCATAAAATGGGACATGCCTTCTGAATCTAAGTCTTTCGGTGAATTTGATCTCATCCAGCGTTTTTTTAAAACGGGTGCAGACCAGATGCGCTCAAATAGCGACCAAGCCATTGTCCTGGGTATTGGTGACGATTGCGCCCTTCTAAAGCCTATCCCAGGGGAAGAAATTGCCATTACCAGCGACATGCTGGTTGAAGGCAGGCATTTTTTTACCGATGCCGATCCTGGCTTATTGGCCCGAAAAGCCCTAGCAGTCAACCTTTCCGACCTTGCAGCAATGGGGGCAAAGCCGCTTGGATTTACCTTGGCAATTGCTCTACCGAAGGTCGATATAGCCTGGCTTGAAGCTTTTTCCAAGGGAATCTTTGCCATTGCAGATCAATATTCCTGCCCATTAATAGGCGGTGATACCACTGCTGGGCCCCTCACCATTTCCATTACGGCATTTGGTAGCGCTCCATCTGGAAAGGCCATTCGTAGATCAGGGGCAAAAGCCGGGGATGATATTTGGGTATCAGGCACTGTTGGTGATGCGAGACTCACGCTTGCTGCACTGCGTCATGAAATCAACCTATCTACTATCGAGCTAAAAGAAATAGAGCATCGCATGCATGCTCCAGTCCCTCGTATAGATCTCGGCATCAAACTACGCAGCATTGCAAGTGCTGCCTTGGATGTATCGGATGGCTTACTTGGTGATCTAAAGCACATTCTCAATCAATCACAAGTTGGAGCAGAGGTATTTTTAGATCAACTTCCAAAATCTGTAAGCTTACAAAAACAAAGTGAAGCCATTCAAAATCAATTTGCCGCTTCTGGTGGCGATGATTATGAAATCTGCTTTACTGCTCTAGCTGCGCACAGAGATGCCATCGATGCAATCAGTAAAGAATTGCATTTACCCATCACCAGAATTGGTCGCATTACAGCAAACACCGGAGCAACTGAAACATTGCAATTACTAAACAATGGCGACTTACTCAGTGATAACCAAACTGCTGCGCTACTCAAGTCTTTTGATCACTTTGCAAAATGAATGTTTCCAAAGATACATACTCAACAACACCCACCTTTAAATGGGTGCGGCAAACTGCTAGTCGCATTATCGCTTTTGGCTTTGGTAGCGGCCTCAGCCCCATTGCACCTGGGACTGTGGGCACCCTCTGGGCTTGGGCAGCCTTCCTAGTAGGCGAATACTTTTTATCTACCGAAGACTTTCTTTGGATTATTGGCTGCGGCACACTGCTAGGTTGCTGGGTCTGCGGTCATGTCAGTGAAGAGTTAGGTAAGAAAGATTTCGGGGGTATTGTTTGGGATGAAATTATTGCCTTTTGGATTGTTCTAATTTTGATCATGCCTACTTCTATTTGGATGCAAGCAATTGCTTTTGGACTCTTCCGTTTTTTTGATGCTGTCAAACCAGGCCCCATTGGTATGATTGATCGTCACTTTAAAAATTTAGACGGTAATCTTAAGGAAACATCCAGCATACTGCAAATCATTTGGCGTGGGTTTGGCATCATGGTGGATGATCTTGCTGCAGCTTTCTTTACACTCCTAGCGATTGCCTTGATCCAAAAAATCATTCCAATATGAAACCGATTGATCATGCGAAAAAACTTGCCCCACTTTTACTAGCGAGAGGATGGAAAATAGCGCTCGCTGAATCTTGCACTGGCGGCATGGTATGCGCCACCCTGACAGAATTATCTGGCTCAAGCGAGTGGTTCGAGCGCGGCTACATTACTTACAGCAACCAAGCTAAAACTGAATGCCTAGGGGTTCCGGAGGCGCTAATACAGAACCATGGGGCAGTCAGCGAGCCAGTAGCCAAGTCTATGGCTCAAGGCGCTCAGCATAATGCCGGCGTTAACGTAGGCGTTTCCATTACTGGGATTGCTGGGCCAACAGGAGGCACAGCAGAAAAGCCCGTGGGCACAGTTTGCTTTGGGTGGACCATGCCAAGCGCTTCGGGTGAGCATGTCACCACCTGTCAGACGAAATTATTTAGCGGAGACAGGCAATCAATACGGCAACAAGCCACTGAATATGCTTTAGCTGGCCTACTTCAATTACTCAACAACTGATTACTTCATCCAGCCTTTGCTATAGAAATATCCTAATGGAATAACGGCTGAAATAATCATTGCAGCAATTGCCATTGGATAACCCCAAGTAGCATCTAGCTCTGGCATATGCTTATAGTTCATACCCCAAATACTTGCCAGTAAAGTGGGTGGCATTAAGGCGACAGATACCACCGAGAAGATCTTGATAATCTTAGATTGGTTCAAATTAATGAAACCAACCGTTGCATCCATTAAGAAGTTAATCTTATCGAATAAAAATGCTGTGTGGTTCTCTAGAGAGTCAATATCACGCAAAATTTGACGTGCCTCTTCTTGCTGCTCATCGGATAACAACTTGCTGCGCATCAGGAAAGATAAGGCTCTGCGGGTATCCATCACATTACGACGAATACGTCCGTTGGTATCTTCTTCTTTCGCAATTGTCTCTAACACCTCAGCGGCATCAGCATCATTAATGCTGTCAGATAGCACTCGCTTACCCGCTTGCTCGAGGTTTTCATAAACTTCTTCCAAGGCATCGGCAGAGTACTCAGCATCAGTGGAATATAAATCCAGTAAAACATCTTTTGCATTGCTCACCGAACCAGGACGTAAACGAGCACGCAGTCGCACCAAGCGGAACACTGGCAAATCTTCATCATGAATGGAAAACAATACTTGCTTAGTCAGGACAAAAGCGACTCGTACGTTACGAGAAGTTTCTTCTTCATCCAATAAGAAATCAGTACGAATATGGAGATGGCCATCGTCAGCCTCAAAATAACGCGCAGAGGCTTCTAAGTCGCCCAAGTCATCCAACTCAGGCAAAAGTACCCCAAATGCCTCTTTAATCCAAATAAGCTCCTCTTCCTCTGGATCAACGACGTCGATCCAGATAGGATTAGCGTATTGCAACAATTCATTGCGATCTTCGACTTGCTCTTGAGAGAGGCGGCCATTTTGCAGGACGAACAAGTTGATCATGGTGAACTCCTAAGGAATGTGCGCTAGTTTATCCTATACAACATGACAGTTTCACTAAAATAAGCCAAATCCAATGAACTCTCGCTCAAATACCTTTAACCAGCAACTCCAGTCTGCATGGGCTTCACAAGGCAGCATGCTGTGTGTTGGTTTTGACCCAGACCCAAAGCGCTTGCCCCTATCCCTTCAAGGCAAGCCTGAGGGGATTTTTGAGTTCTGCCGTGACATTGCCGATGCCACTGCGGATTTAGTCTGTGCGTTTAAACCCCAGTTTGCGTACTTTGCCTCCCAAAGAGCTGAGGCTCAATTGGAAAAGCTCATTAGGTACCTCAAGGATAAATACCCCCATATCCCCGTGATCTTGGATTCTAAGCGCGGTGATATTGGGAGCACAGCAGATCACTACGCTCTGGAGGCCTTTGAGCGCTATGGAGCTGATGCGGTCACAGTTAATCCTTATATGGGCTTTGACACTATCGAGCCTTATCTGAAGCATGCAGGCAAAGGAGTGATTGTGCTGTGCCGCACCTCGAATCCTGGTGGCTCAGATTTGCAATTTCTGAATATTGCCTCTGGAGAACCCCTCTATTTGCATGTGGCCAAACTGGCTGCAAAAAAGTGGAATGGCTCCGGTCAGATTAGTCTCGTTGTAGGCGCCACATACCCTGAAGAAATCGCCAAAGTGCGTGCCCTTGTTGGTGATATGCCCTTGCTGATTCCAGGCATTGGTGCTCAAGGTGGTGATATCGATGCAACAGTAAATGCAGGTCGCATTGCGGGCGCCCCTGGTGCCGGGATGATCATCAATTCATCTAGAGCTATTTTGTACGCAAGCACTGGCCATGATTTTGCCCAGGCCGCAAGAGCAGTAGCGCAAAGCACGCGTGATGCACTCAGAGCTGCAGCTGCTAAATAAGCTAGCACCCTAATTTATTTGTCTCGTTATTTACTATTTTTAGGCGTTGGGTAAGGCGCTAAAGCAACTCGATCCATATTTTCTAAGATGAAGTCTTGGCGAGTTGGAAAGTGAATATTAGACTTACGACAATACTGAGGTTTGTCAAAACACTTGGGTGACGGTAACGCGGAACCTAAAGCAGCAGCCTGATCGCGCCCCAATACTGCTGGAGTCGTTGCGTAATAATAATGAGCTGCAGCACCAATACCAAAGATGCCCTCGCCCCACTCTACTGAATTGAGATAAATCTCAAATAAGCGCTCTTTGGAAAGCGTGAGCTCTAGAAGTCCAGCAATCATGAACTCTTGACCTTTGCGCAAATAATTTTGTTCAGAAGAAAGAAATAGGTTTTTAGCCAGCTGCTGGGTAATAGTTGAACCACCACGCAATGCAGTCTTAGAGCTACTTCCTGACTGAGCCTTTTGCTGATTCTTTTCCCAGGCTTTTTTCATATCCTCAATCCGAAAGCCTTTGTGCTGAAAAAAGATATCGTCCTCGCTAACCAATACCGCGCGCTTGAGATTATTAGAAATTTGCTTATAAGGCGTCCACTCTGAATAAACCGGGCACGACCAATACCATGAACACAAACGCCAACGTTCAGCCCTTTGAAACGAAGTGCTAGCAGGATTAAACACAATCCATAGAGCAATCTGAAGCGCAAAGTAAATCTGCATTGCTAAAAAACCAGCGAGCAGGCATTTAACTAAATAAGTGAGCCAACGCATCAGAAATTATACTTAGCAGGCAAGTTAACTACGGAGTTTAGCCAATACTGCGCGGGGATCAATCGCTGTGGCTAAAGCTTGACCTCGCCACAATAAGAAAGCATCAGCAGCCTGTTCTACCAACATGCCTAAGCCATCGCTCACGCGGGCACCCTTTTGCAAGGCCTGCTGCATAAAGGCGGTAGATTTTCCGTAAACCATATCGTATGCAAATGAACTCGGCACAAAAATATTAGCTGCAGCAGTGAGAGTCAATGGAGATTCGTCAACTAACCCAGCAGCCGTTGCATTAATCACTAAATCAAATGCATATGGAGTTCTTGCAGCATCTTCGAGCTGCGCCAACGCTCTAGACTCCAGCGCCACTTCTTTTGTAGCCGCAAGGTCGGCAAATAACTTCACCAGCTCTTCGGCTTTTGAGCTTGATCGATTAGCAATCACCAAACACTTGGGAGATTGCTCTAGTAAAGGCCCAATCACGCCGCGGGCTGCGCCGCCAGATCCTAAGAGCAAAATTCTGGATTGCGCAATCGAAATTCCTTGGGCCAATAAATCACGCACCAGGCCTGCACCATCAGTATTGTCACCATAAATCTTGCCGTCTTTTATCCATAGTGTATTAACGGCTCCTGCCAACTGAGCACGCGCACTCAATACATCAGCAAACGCTTGTGCATCTAATTTAAACGGTACGGTGACATTCATCCCTTTGCCACCCGCAGCGAAGAAAGCTTTTGCCGCTATTACAAATGCATTGATATCAGGTTGTAAGCGGCCATAGTGCATTTTTTGCTTAGCTTGCTCTGCAAAGCGTTGATGAATAATAGGCGACTTACTATGGGCGATTGGATTACCAGCAACAGCGTAAACATCCACCCCAGAAAATACACTGGGATCAGTATGCAGATCGGCTGAGTTGGATGAATTCATGATGACTACAGAATAAGCGAATTTACGAACTATTTTTCAAAATTAATGGCGCAACTCTAGGCGATCAGCGCCATCCCGCGTGAACTCAAACGTAGAAATCCAATCCAGTACATCGATCTGATTGCGCATTTCCGAGGGAAAAGGCCCAAAGGGTGCAGAGGCGCGCACGATTGCGATCGCTTGACGATCCAATTCTGGATTGCCTGAACTGCGACCGATCGATAAGCCATCCTTACCCTGAGCATTCGTAGTAATTCGTCCCTGAGCATCCACGCTGACCACAATCACTAGGCTGCCATACAAAGGACGGCCATTGGCGCGAGGAAAAAATGCACTCCCATAAGCCTCAATTTTTTGACGCATCGCATCGTAGTAATGTGCAAATGTCACCGCTTTGGCACTAGTACCGGTTAAGACTTTACGGCGTGGTTCACGACCATCAGCCTGCAAACGCTTGGCTAACTCAGCTTCAAGTGAATTGAGCTGAGGCGTCATTTTCTGATCATCCCCACTCTTGCGTCCACCTGAACGAGTCCGCTGCTCATCTAACTTTGCCAACATTTGCTTTTGCTGCTTTTCTAAAACCTCAAGACGAGCCTCTGCTCCTAAGCGAGCACGGTGTAATGCAGTTGCATCTTGATTGCTTGTTTTGCCACCGCCCTGTAAATCTGCTTGCGCTAATTTATTAGCCTCTTTAGGTGGGGATTTATTGCTGGCATTGACCAAGACGACACTTAAGGGGGTGTTCAGGCGACGATTCTCAATCTCCCCAAAACCCCAGCGTACCGATAAAAAAATTATATGGATAAGCAACGAAACACAAAGTGCCAAACGAAAAGGGTGGTGGCGCCAAGCAGTCTGAAGGTAAAGCACCGCTTTGTTCAATTTAGGCTGTACTACCATCTTCATCTGCACTAGGCTCAGGCGCCTCAAGCTTGGCTTCAATTTCCAATACTCTGACAGCGACACTTAATTGCAATAAATCGACATCCGTTAAAACCACTTCAGCACGAGTCATGCGTGGATGGCTTGCTAATTCTGGAATCGGGAGATGCAGCGGTACCAACTCGAGTCGAGACATGCCTTCTTTTAAATGACGCACCTGTACATTCTTTGACTCACCATCTTGAGTAGCCCAACGCAGACACCAGTATTTTTCTAATCTGTCCTGGTATTCACCATAGGTTTGATAGGAAGATTCAAAGTCGGCTGCAATACCCATTAAAGCGGCATCACGAGGCGGAAATGGCGCCACCATCTTTGCGGTCACACCATGCTTAGCCAAGGCAATCAGTTGCCATTGGTTTACTAAATCAGAGTAGCGGCGCAGTGGTGAGGTACACCATGCGTAGAAATCTAAACCCAAGCCTTCATGTGGGCCCGGGGTTGTTTGCATCCGAGTGCGCAATGGACCCCAACCCTTCTGCGTTCTGAATAAACCAGGCAAACCATGATCAGCCAGGAGCTGACCAGAAGCGCTATTACAGAAAATCATCCACTCAGCAACAATCGTATCGAGAATAGAACCACGCTGACGCGGAACAATCTCAACACGCTGTACTCCATTGACATCCTGAATCTGGAAATGAAAATCCCTCGCTAAAGCATTAGGATCAATAAGGCCTAACTGTTCGGCGCGAAGGCCATTAGCAACTCTTTTTTCTTGACGCGCTGCATGAAGATGCTTAGCAGCCTTCCATAAAATCGCGAGCTCTTGACGATAAGAATAATTGGCATCCTCATCCTGCAAACTCTCTTCGCTGACGAGATGCTCAATCTCCTCTAAGCGCAAATTGGCTGCCATGGGCACCATCTCGGCGCGCATTTGCAAGGAATCTCTATTTACAAGCCCCTCGTCATCAATATCCACATAGATCGACAAGGCTGGCCTAGGCGCACCCTCATCCAAAGAAAATTGCTCAATGACTGAGTCCGGCAACATAGTGATTTTGTCGCCGGGGAAATACACGGTAGACATGCGAGCACGCGCTACTTGATCCAAAGGATCATCTTTAGCGATCGCTAAACCAGGAGCAGCAATATGAATACCAATGCGATGACCACCGCCCTCTAAATCTGTCACCGATAAAGCGTCGTCTATCTCCGTTGTACCTGCGTCATCAATTGAGAAGGCTTTTACGTCCGCAAGCGGTAACTCTGCAATGGCAGCGGTATAGGCAGCTTGATCAACCCCAACACTTTGACTATGTGTCGCACCATTTGGGAAATGTGCCTTGAGAAACATTCCTTGGTGATACGCCAGAGGTGAATCAATTGCGCCACACCGAATCATTAACTGCGCAGGAGACTCCCCGGTCTCAGTGCACGCAGCCATTAAAGCTTTATAGGCATTAGTATTTTTATCGGGTGAAAACAATAACTGCTGAGCAGATGATTTGAGTGCTTCCGGGAAAGCACCAGCAACCAATTCTTGTTGCCATGCGGACTGCTGTTCGAGCTCTTTTTGTTTACGCTCAAGCGCAGCTAAACCCGCCTGTAATTGTTCCAGTGGCGCCCTCTGAAAACGACCGCGGCCCTTACGACGGAAAAATACTGGGGCTCCTTGCAAAGCAATCCCCAAGGAAACTTGCTGTGGAATAGTCGCTTGCGCACCAAAGTACTCATGAGAAACATCGACTAGACCAAACTCTTCTTCAGGAGCGCAATCCCACAGCAATTGCAAATCGATGTCTTTGGATAGAGCAGTAGCCTCATCCATTACAGCTTGAGCTTGCGGCTTGTCAAAGCGCAACCAAACTTCTTTAGCTTTGAGCTTGATCTTTTTTCCAGAAAGACTAGTCGCCTGCCAAGACTCAGCGTCACCCGAGCCTGATCCAGACTGCACTGTGGCAATCTTGATATCGCCACCTTCTTCATATAAAAGATTCATGCTTAGAGAGAGATTCCGCCGCTAGCCTCTAAAGCAACGCCATTGATATAACTAGCCTCATCACTAGCTAAGAATAGATACACATTAGCCATTTCTTCTGGGGTGCCAAGGCGCCCAAGCCAACTCCGCCTCTCAATATCTTGCAAAATATTTTCGGGCATTGCTTTCACCATCTCGGTTGCAATAAATCCGGGGCATACCGCATTTACACGAATACCTTTAGGCCCAAGCTCACGCGCCCAAGTCTTGGTAAAGCCAATGACGCCAAACTTAGTCGCAGAGTAATTGGTCTGGCCAAAGTTACCGTACAGACCAACAACACTGGAGGCATTCACAATTGCACCAGACTTAGCTTCTAACATATGCGGAACAATTAACTGCGTGCAGTTAAATACGCCTTTCAAATTGACATCAATCACCGTATCAAACTGAGCCTCTGTCATCTTCACTAAACGGGCATCTTGTGTAATACCGGCGTTATTAATCAAGATATCGATATGGCCATGCTTTTGCATCACTTGATCCACAACTGCCTGAATACTAGCGCGATCGGTCACATTCATGGCATATGCTTCTGCATTCGGAATTTGTGCAGCAGCCCCTTTTACAGACTCTAGATTCATATCAGCAATGATCACAATTGCGCCCTCCTGGGCAAAGCGTTGGGCAGTAGCAAAGCCAATCCCTTTTGCGGCGCCCGTGATGATTGCTACCTTATCTTTTAATCTATTACCCATGATTTACTCTCTGTATTTAGATTGATCCTGATCGCGCCTGTTAAACAGTAATCGCTTTTAATAATTTTTGATGCACTCCGCCAAATCCACCGTTACTCATAACCAAAATATGATCGCCAGGTCTTGCTTCTTTTGCAACTGCATTGACTAAGGCATCCAGATCATCAAAAGCTTGCGCCTTACCTTGCTCTTTTGCGTTGAGTGGAGATAAAACCTCCGCCAAATCCCAGCCTAGAGACTCTTTACCCGTATTGGCACCATAAGCAAAAACGACATCGGCTTGACTTAGGCTACCAGGAAGCTGAGCCTTCATGACACCCAGCTTCATCGTATTGGAACGAGGCTCCAATACTGCCAGAATGCGCGCTTTGCCAACGCGACGGCGTAAACCATCTACCGTGGTTGTAATAGCGGTTGGATGATGTGCAAAATCGTCATAGACAGTAATGTCATTTGCAACACCAATTGTTTCAAGACGTCGTTTGACATTTTTAAATTCGGCTAAAGCGCGTGCAGAATCTGCTGGTGAAATACCGATGTGATTAGCTGATGCAATGGCTGCTAATGCATTGAGTTGATTGTGTCGACCCATCACCCCAGAGTCCATAGCCCAAGTTACTTTGGCGACTTCTTTGCCGGACTGACACACAATAAATCCATCACCATCTTGAGAAATGAATGACCACTCGTTGCTAGACTCATGACCAAAATGCTCTACTGGTGCCCAGGCGCCTCTGGTAATTACATTTGCGAGTGCTGGCTCTTCGCCATTCACCACCAGTAACCCATCGCCAGGAACGGTACGAACCAAATGGTGAAACTGGGTTTCAATGGCGGCTAGATCAGCAAAGATATCCGCATGATCAAACTCCAAATTATTTAATAAAGCGGTGCGCGGTCTGTAGTGAACAAACTTACTTCGCTTATCAAAGAAAGCTGTGTCATATTCATCAGCCTCGATCACAAAGTATTTACTCTCGCCCAGACGTGCAGAGACTGTGAAATTGAGCGGCACTCCACCAATTAAATATCCCGGCTTGTAGCCATTAAATTCAAGGATCCAAGTAAGCATAGCGGATGTAGTTGTCTTGCCATGTGTACCAGCCACCGCTAAAACATGTCTGCCATATAAAACTTGTTCGCCGAGCCACTGGGGACCAGATATATAAGGGAGTCCCTGGTTAAGGATGGCTTCCATTAGGGGATTACCGCGAGAAACTACATTGCCGATCACAAATAAATCAGGCATCGTCTCAAACTGCAATAATTGATCCGGTGAAAATCCTTCAATCAATTCGATGCCTTGAGCCTCGAGTTGAATACTCATTGGTGGATACACGTTAGCATCACAACCAGTTACACGATGCCCGGCTTGCCGAGCAATTGCGGCAATGCCGCCCATGAAAGTACCGCAGATGCCCAAGATATGTATATGCATCTACGAATTTTAGCGAAGGAGTTGCAATGAACCGAAGACAATTACTCACCATCTGCGGAATTAGCCTCATTGCCTTGCTCGGTGGCGTCTTTACTTCACAATGGATTTCCAAAACCGGCCTAGCTAGTGATCCTTCAGTAAAAGCCTTTTTTGCCAATCCTTGGCAAACTCCAGATGGAAAACCTGTCAATTCAGCCGAATGGCAAGGAAAAGTCCTAGTGGTGAACTTTTGGGCCTCTTGGTGCCCTCCATGCGTGGAAGAAATGCCGACTTTAGACCTGCTTTCACAAGAGTACTTGCAACAAAATGTCTTATTTGTCGGTATCGGTATCGATTCTCCATCTAATATTCGTGAATTTCTGAAAAGCACCCCTGTTTCATATCTAATCCTCATTGGCGGACTTGAAGGAAGTAATCTATCCAAGCAAATGGGCAATACCCAAGGTGCCCTGCCTTATACGGTCATTATTGATGCTAAAGGTAAATCAACTTACACAAAATTAGGGAAGATAAGCGAAGATGAGCTCAGAAAGGCCATTAAAGCTGCTTTATAAGTAATTTTATTAATTTTTGAAGATGCTGACATTCCCCCTTAATGCACAAAAATGAGGCAATAAGCCTCATTTCTTCCAAAAAACTTGGCTCAAGAATCCTCAAAATTCCCTTTTTCACTATTTTGAGCGGGTATACTGCTGATATAGCATGTGAAGCAATTAACATCTAACTGCCTTTAAAAACAGGGATCTATGTCGAAAAAAGCTTCAATTCTCGTAATTCAGGGTCCAAATCTCAACCTGCTAGGTACACGTGAACCAGAGGTTTATGGGAAAACTACCCTGGCAGATATTCATCAGAGGCTAGAAGATCTGGCTAAAGCCCAAGCGGTAGAGCTGAGCACTTACCAAAGCAATCATGAGGGCGAGCTAATCGACCGCATTCAAAAGGCCAAACTAGAAGGGGTTGATTTCATCATCATTAATCCAGGTGCATTTACCCACACTAGCGTAGCTTTGCGTGATGTTTTGGCTGGGGTTGCCATCCCTTTTGTGGAAATCCATTTATCCAATATTCATCAGCGAGAAGAATTCCGCAAACACTCATACCTATCTGACATTGCAACCGGGGTGATTTGTGGCCTAGGTGCGATTGGTTATGAATTAGCCCTGCAGGCAGCAGTTGCCCGCTTAAACAAATAAATCTATTTAAAGAATTACAAGAGAGGAAGCACTCGCATGGATCTGAGAAAACTAAAAACCTTAATCGACCTAGTTTCTGAATCAGGCATTTCAGAGTTAGAGGTTAACGAAGGTGAAGACCGTGTACGTATCGTGAACTCTGGCTCTGCGATCCCTACTGGACAAGTCGTTTATGCAAATCCTGCGCCTGCTCCAGCCGTGCAAGCTGCTCCTCCAGCTGCCCCTGCACCAGTAGCGCCAGTAGCAGAAGTTCCTGCTGCCGAAACTGGTTTTGTTGCTCGCTCCCCAATGGTAGGCACTTTCTACCGCGCTCCAAATCCAGAGTCTCCAAACTTCGTCAACATTGGTGATACTGTCAAAGTAGGTCAAACACTTTGCATCATCGAAGCGATGAAATTGCTCAATGAGATTGAGTCAGAGCATGCTGGTGTAGTGAAAGAGATTCTTTGTGAAAACGGTCAAGGTGTTGAATTTGATCAGCCACTGTTCATCATCGCTTAATTCATTAAGCCCTCTAATCCATTACTACCTAACTTAGAGCCGACATGTTCGATAAGATTCTGATCGCCAATCGGGGAGAAATTGCTCTCCGTATCCAACGCGCATGCCGCGAGTTGGGAATTAAAACTGTCGTGGTGTATTCCACTGCAGACAAAGAAGCAAAGTATGTGAAGCTAGCCGATGAAGCCGTCTGCATTGGTCCAGCACCTTCCCCGCTAAGCTATCTCAACATGCCTGCAATTATCTCTGCGGCTGAAGTAACTGATGCCGAAGCCATTCACCCCGGTTACGGCTTTCTTTCTGAGAACGCTGACTTTGCCGAACGCGTTGAGAAATCTGGCTTTGCCTTCATAGGACCAACTGCAGCATCGATTCGCCTCATGGGTGACAAAGTATCGGCAAAACGCGCCATGATTAAAGCCGGTGTTCCGTGTGTCCCTGGATCTGAAGGTGCCTTACCCGATAACCCAAAAGAAATTATTGCCACTGCAAAAAAAGTAGGTTACCCAGTTATCATTAAAGCTGCTGGTGGTGGTGGTGGACGAGGCATGCGGGTTGTTCATACTGAGGCAGCGCTGATTAATGCTGTCAATATGACAAAGGAAGAGGCTGGTCGCGCCTTTGGCAATCCAGAGGTGTACATGGAGAAGTTTTTAGAAAAACCTCGCCACGTTGAGATTCAAATTCTGGCTGATACGCATGGCAATGCGATTTGGCTTGGCGAACGTGATTGCTCCATGCAACGCCGCCATCAAAAAGTGATTGAGGAAGCTCCAGCACCCGGTATTGATCGTCGCTTGATCGCCAAAATTGGTGAGCGCTGCGCAGAAGCCTGCCGAAAAATTGGTTACCGCGGTGCAGGTACGTTTGAGTTCCTCTACGAAAACAATGAATTCTTCTTTATTGAGATGAATACCCGCGTTCAAGTTGAACATCCAGTGACTGAAATGATTACTGGCGTAGATATCGTTCAAGAGCAGATTCGAATTGCATCTGGTCTCAAATTATCCTACCGTCAAAAAGATATTGTGTTCCGTGGCCATGCCATTGAATGCCGTCTGAATGCTGAAGATCCTTTCAAGTTCACACCAAGTCCTGGGAAAATTGGCTCATTCCACATGCCAGGTGGTCCCGGAATTCGTGTCGACTCTCATGCCTATAGCGGTTATGTAGTTCCTTCTAACTATGATTCCATGATTGGGAAATTAATTTCTTATGGCAATACTCGCGAACAAGCGATCCGCCGTATGCAAATTGCCCTATCGGAGATGGTGATTGATGGCATTACTACCAACGTACCCTTGCACCGTGAATTAATGCTAGATCCCAACTTCATGGAAGGTGGCACTAGCATTCACTATCTGGAGCATCGCCTAGAAGAGCAAGCCGCAAGTCGCGGAAAACCTTAATTAATGCGAGTGCCTTATGTCTTATCGTGAACTAGTCTTCACGGTAGTTGCTGAAACAGCAGAACCATTAGGTGATGCGCTACTGGAATTAGGCGCGCTATCTGTCACGGTAGAAGATGATGCGGCTGGTGGATACGATGAGAACCCGCTCTACGGAGAGCCTGGTCTATCCCCCGAAGTACAGGCCTGGGATAGATCCTCGGTAACCGCCCTCTTTAATCCCGATATTGATGCTTCAGCTAGTGCAAACTTTATCCCTGAATTACTTGCCTCCCTAAAAGAGGCTGGCTTTAAGTTATCAGCTCCCCAGGAAAAAATCGTTGAAGAACAGGATTGGGTCAGACTTACCCAAAGCCAATTTGCTCCTATTCCCATTGGTAAACGAATTTGGGTTGTACCCTCTTGGCATGACGCTCCCACCGATCCAAATGCAATCTGCTTGGCTGTTGATCCAGGTTTAGCTTTTGGTACTGGTAGTCACCCCACTACCCATTTGTGTTTGTTATGGCTCGAAGAACATGGCAATCTAAATAAGCAAAGTTTGCTCGATTACGGTTGCGGCTCGGGCATTCTTGCCATTGCCGCTGCAAAACTTGGTTGCAATCCGGTTGTAGGAACCGATATCGACCCTCAAGCGATGGTTGCAGCACGTAGCAATGCACAAATCAATAACACCGTCATTCAGTTTGTTTTGCCTAATGAAGATGCGCCAGAACTTGCCGCAGAAACTAAATACGACATTGTGATGGCCAATATCTTGGCTAACCCGCTACAAGTATTGGCTCCAGCATTGGTTAACAAAATGCGTTCAGGCGGACAAATTGTTCTGTCTGGAGTACTTGCACGCCAAGCGGACGAAGTGATTGCCACCTATAGTCAATGGCTCAAACTCTCTGTCTGGAAAGAAAATGATGGATGGGTTTGCTTGCACGGAACCCTATCAAAAGATAAGGACGTCAGCAAGACCACTCTTTTAGATACGCCTGCGCAAAAAAAAAGAGTTAAGTTAGCTCTACTAGGCTGCTTTTTTGTTCTGCTGCTGGTATTTGGTGAGCATCTGGCAAGAAATTCTTTGCTTCCCGCATTAGCACCTCGGGTTGATGGCACATCAAATGCTTTTTTAGTAAATTCATTTACTGTTTTGCAGAACTTTGATGAAAAAATTTGTCGCGCGCTAGGCTGCGTAAACCGCCCTGTAAGCGATTTTGCTGCGTGGAAAATAACTTCAGCCGCCTTATCACCTGAAAACGCACGAGAGGGCCTTAAAAGCGGCGCAAATCAATCAATACTGCAAGTTGAAATACAAAATCGTCTTGCACTCTCTGTTTTAGCCCCAAATTTAGAAATTTCCCTCACCGATGCAGAAGAGGCTGAGATCAAATCTCTCCAATTCTCACCAAAAGAATGGTTACCTACTGCTTGGCAAGAGTCTCATCCTGATTTTTTGCGCATAGGTATCGCCTCAGGGGAGCAAATACAAACTTCATTAGCAATTCAATTGCCGCAGAATGCTGCAGGCTATCGAGTAAGAGTTGTTTACCCCTAATGCCTATCTCATTTTTCTTTATTCTTGATCCTAATTCATATTTACCCCATTACAGAAAGTAACTTATGGCTAGCTTGATCTGTGGCTCTATTGCCTACGACACCATCATGAACTTTGAAGGCAAATTTGCCGACCAAATCCTGCCTGAGCAGATTCATATCCTGAATGTGGCCTTCTTAGTCCCAACGATGCGCCGAGAATTTGGTGGTTGCGCAGGCAATATTGCATACAACCTGAAGCTTTTAGGTGGCGATCCCATCATCATGGCAACTGTTGGCGGCGATGCTACCCCCTACATGAAGCGTCTTGAGCAGCTGCAGATTGATGCTAGCCACATTCGTCAAATTGACCAGTCTTTCACAGCCCAAGCGATGATCACAACCGATCAAGCCAATAATCAAATTACCGCTTTTCATCCGGGCGCCATGGGTGAATCCCACTTAAACAAAGTATCCGCAGTAATAGCTGAGCGCAGCAAAAATACTAAAGGTGCAGCTAAATTCGGAATCGTTGCCCCAGATGGTCGTCAGGGGATGTGGGAGCACTGCCATCAACTAGCAGAAGCCAATATCCCTTTTATTTTTGATCCAGGCCAAGGCTTACCCATGTTTAATGGGCCAGAACTTCTTGAGTTGGTTGATATTGCCAGCTACCTCGCGGTTAATGACTATGAAGGCGAAATGCTTTCTCAAAGAACCGGACTGAGTCTGGGTAAAGTGGCTGAACGGGTAAAAGCATTGATTGTTACCAAGGGTGCTGAAGGTGCGGACATTTACTCCGCTGGTAAATGTATTTCTATTCCGCCAGTACCTGCGGCAAAAGTAATAGATCCAACTGGATGTGGGGACGCATTCCGCGGTGGCTTAATTTTTGGACTAGAAAGAGGCATGGACTGGGAGACTACTGGTCGCCTGGCAAGTTTGATGGGCTCAATCAAAATTACCCATCAGGGACCACAAAATCACCAATTAAGCCAAACTCAGATTGCGGAGCAATTTAAAGCAGCATTCGGCTTTAGCTACTAAGCGCTATCGATAAATTCTAGGCAATAAAAAAGGGGTCTCGTTAGAGACCCCTTCTAATAACACCCGTCTGATTAAGGACGTGTGCCAGTTGGGAAGGGCCAAGCAGCGGCAGGGTTCAACGCACTAGTCGCTGATGCAGCTTTCTTAGCCGCGGGCTTTTTTACAGCAGAGCCCGCTTTCTTCGCAGCAGGCTTACTTACTTTTTTTTTGCTACGCGCTTTTTAGCAGCTGGACGCTTCTTAGCAGCTGGCTTCTTAGCAGCGGCTTTTTTAGCAGCTGGACGCTTCTTAGCAGCTGGACGCTTCTTAGCAGCTGGACGCTTCTTAGCAGCAGGCTTCTTAGCAGCAGCTTTTTTAGCAGCTGGGCGCTTCTTAGCAGCTGGCTTCTTCTTAGCTACTTTTTTAGCAGCTGGCTTCTTAGCGGCTACTTTTTTCTTAGCAGCTGGTTTCTTTGCAGCAGGTTTTTTCTTTGTTGCCATGTGTGTTACTCCTTCACGTGAGGATTAGTACAAACTACATTAAGAAGACCCGACCATCTAATTCCGCCTGGTTTTGCAACCTTTTGGAGCTGACGAGCGAGCCATTCATCGGCGCGCGGCTTGATGCTAAGTGCTGCACGCTAATGAATCCTGGAAAAAAAGCCGTGGCCCCAAAGGACAACGGCTTCTTAAATGTGCTGGAAAAAATAGAGAGGATAACCCAGGCACCCTTGAGCAAGGGTTTTCGGATTTGAGTCTGTTTTTGCTGACTTCTTAAACTATCCAACCGTCTAATCTCCAATTTGACCGGCTGTGCGCTTACTTACTACCAACTACTCCCAACTTAGCGCACCACCAGTTTGATACTCAATAACGCGTGTCTCAAAAAAGTTTCGTTCTTTCTTAAGATCAATCATTTCTGACATCCATGGAAATGGATTCTCTTCATTTGGGAACATCGCGTCAAGTCCTATTTGCAAACATCTGCGATTACAAATGTATCTTAGGTAGCCTTTGAACATCGGAGCGTTCAATCCGAGCACTCCTCGAGGCATCGTATCTTCGGCATAACGGTACTCTAATTCGACTGCTTTTTCGAAGATCGATTTAATCTCATCTTTGAACGCGGAAGTCCATAACTGCGGGTTCTCCAGCTTAATTTGGTTAATCAAATCGATACCAAAATTGCAGTGCATTGACTCGTCGCGAAGGATGTATTGATACTGCTCTGCGGCACCCGTCATTTTGTTTTGACGACCCATCGCAAGTATTTGCGTAAAACCAACATAAAAGAATAAACCTTCCATCACACAAGCAAAAACAATGAGTGAACGGAGCAAAGTTTGATCAGCTTCTAATGTGCCAGTCTTGAAATTTGGGTTAGTAAGTACATCAATATAAGGAATCAAGAACTCATCTTTAGCGCGAATCGACTCAATCTCGTTATACGCGTTGAAGATTTCGGACTGATCTAGACCCAAAGATTCCACAATATATTGGTAGGCGTGGGTATGAATTGCCTCTTCAAAAGCCTGGCGCAATAGGTATTGGCGGCATTCTGGAGCGGTAATGTGGCGATAAGTACCCAAAACAATATTGTTGGCAGCTAAAGAATCCGCTGTCGTAAAGAAACCAAGATTGCGCTTAATAATGCGACGCTCGTCTTCTGTCAGGCCATTTGGATCTTTCCAAAGCGCGATATCGCGGTTCATATTGATCTCTTGTGGCATCCAATGGTTTGCGCAACCAGCCAAATACTTCTCCCAAGCCCATTTGTACTTGAAAGGTACTAGCTGATTTACGTCAGTCTTGGCATTAATCACGCGCTTATCAGCAGCATTTACACGCAAAGCTGCGCCACCAGACAAATTTGTAGCAGGTGCGGCAGCTTGTGGCGCCATTGCGACTTGATCTGGCTGCGGACGTTGTGGCTCCACTGCTACCGGCTGCGGTGCAAGACCAGCTTTCGCTAGTGCTGGAGCAACTTCCTCTTCCCAATTCAACATAACTTTCTCCTAAATTCTTCTATTGATGACCAATAAGCGAATCGCTTATTGGCATGCTTCACATTCTTCAAAGCCAGCATCGCCTGGGCGCATTGTGCAAACTGGGCCGTCAGCTTCAACTGCACCACTAGCACCAGCAGCAGCGGCTGCATCTGTACCGTTTACGCCACCGCCACTAGAAACTGAGTTCAATTGGCCACTAGCAACTGTTGATTTCTCAACGTGTGTTGCAGCCATAGTGCGGAGGTAATAAGTAGTCTTCAAGCCACGCAACCATGCCAACTTATAGGTGTCATCCAATTTCTTACCAGATGCGCCGCCCATATAAATATTCAATGACTGGGCTTGGTCAATCCACTTCTGACGACGAGAAGCTGCTTCAACTAACCAGGTTGGCTCAACTTCAAACGCAGTTGCGTATAAATCGCGCAAGTCTTGTGGAATACGATCGATCTTAGACAAAGTACCGTCAAAGTACTTCAAATCCGCAATCATGACTTCATCCCAGAGGCCGCGATCCTTCAAATCACGCACCAAGTACTCATTAACCACCGTGAATTCGCCGGAAAGATTGGATTTCACGAATAAGTTCTGGAATGTCGGCTCGATACAGGCTGAAACCCCAATGATGTTGGAAATTGTTGCTGTTGGTGCAATAGCGACGCAATTAGAGTTACGCATGCCGTGCTGCTTAATGCGAGCACGCAAACCACTCCAATCCATAGTAGAGGAGTTATCTACCTCTACATAACCGCCACGCTCTTGGGCTAAAAGTGCCACTGAGTCTTGTGGGAGGATGCCGCGATCCCATAAAGAACCCTTGTAAGTGCTGTACACGCCACGCTCTTCAGCCAATTCGCATGAAGCTTGGTAGGCGTAATAGCAAACTGCTTCCATCGAAGAGTCGGCAAACTTCACAGCCTCATCACTGGCGTAAGGAATACGCTGCATATGCAGGCAATCCTGGAAGCCCATAATGCCCATACCGACTGGACGGTGCTTCAAATTGGAATTGCGAGCTTTAGCAACGGCGTAGTAGTTGATATCGATAACGTTATCAAGCATACGCATAGCAGTGCGGACCGTCTTTTGGAGCTTCTCGTGATCCAAAATCATCTTGCCATTGGCATCGGTAGTCATGTGAGCAGTTAAGTTCACAGAACCCAAGTTACAGACAGCAATCTCGGTCTCGTTTGTGTTCAGAGTGATCTCTGTGCACAAATTAGAGGAGTGGACTACACCAACGTGCTGTTGTGGGCTACGAATATTGCAAGGATCTTTGAAAGTAATCCATGGGTGGCCGGTTTCAAACAACATACCAAGCATCTTGCGCCATAACTGTTGGGCAGGAATTCTGCGGAATGGCTTCAATTCACCACGATCCGCTTTTTGCTCATAAGCAACATAAGCCTCTTCAAACGCTTTACCAAACTTGTCATGCAAGTCAGGGGTATTGGATGGGGAGAATAAAGTCCAATCGCCGTTTTCCATAACGCGCTTCATGAACAAGTCAGGAATCCAGTTCGAGGTGTTCATATCGTGGGTACGACGACGGTCGTCACCAGTGTTCTTACGCAACTCCAAGAACTCTTCGATATCCAAGTGCCAAGTTTCCAAGTAGGCACAAACTGCACCCTTACGCTTACCACCTTGGTTTACAGCAACTGCAGTGTCATTAACCACTTTTAAGAATGGCACAACACCTTGTGATTTACCGTTAGTGCCTTTGATATGACTACCCAGAGCACGGACGTTTGTCCAGTCATTGCCCAGACCACCTGCAAACTTAGACAGCAATGCGTTCTCTTTCAAAGCTTCATAGATGCCATCAAGGTCATCATCAACTGTAGTTAAGTAGCAACTAGAGAGCTGTGGACGAGTTGTTGCTGAATTAAAGAGGGTTGGTGTGCTGGACATGAAATCAAATGTAGAGAGGATTTCATAGAACTCAATTGCACGACGCTCCCGATCCATTTCATTCAAGGCCAAGCCCATTGCTACGCGCATAAAGAATGCTTGTGGCATTTCAATACGACGCTCTTCAATATGCAAGAAATAACGGTCGTACAAAGTTTGTAAACCGAGGTAGTTGAATTGCAAATCACGGCTTGCATTCAAGGCTGCGGCCAAGCGTGGTAAGTCAAACTCGCGCATGCGTGGATCCAATAATTCTGCAGAGATACCTTCGTTGATGTACTTAGCAAAATAAGTGCTGTACTCAGCTTGAGTGTCGCCTTGCAATACTTCTTTGCCAAAAATCTCTTTACGAATTGTGTGCATCAAAATGCGAGCTGTTACTTGGCTGTACGCTGGATCTTTTTCAATCAAGGTACGGGAAGCCAAGATAGCAGAGTCATAGACTTGCGCCATTGGTACACCATCGTACAAATTCTTAATAGTTTCAGTGATGATTGGTGTGGCATCAATATGATTGCCCAAACCTTCGCAAGCCGCCTCAATCACAGTGCGTAAAGCAGCCATATCAAGCCACTTCTCAACACCATCATCAGTCACCTTGATCCCAGTCTCACTAGCCTGGTTTGCTACTTGTGTATCTTGAGAAGCTTCTTGCTGAGCTGCACGTTCTTGATTACGTTTTTCGCGATAAAGAACATAAGCCCGAGCAACGTTATGCTCTCCGCTGCGCATCAAAGCCAGTTCAACTTGATCTTGAATATCTTCAATATGGAAAGTGCCACCATTTGGGCGGCTACGCAATAAAGCGCGCACTACAGAATGTGTCAATTGCTCAACTTGTTCACGGACGCGTGCAGAAGCTGCGCCTTGGCCGCCATTGACTGCCAAAAATGCTTTGGTTACCGCAATTGCGATCTTGGATGGCTCAAATGCAACAACAGAGCCATTACGGCGAATGATTTTGTAATCAGACAACTGCGTTGCTTGGCCACCACCAACGCCACCGGCCACAAAACCGGCGGAAGGAGCTTGATTAATCCCTCCAACAGGACTCATTCCTGGGTTATTGGCACCACTTGGCTGGCCTGCTGTCTGAGGATTAGCGTATGTCATGTTGCTCCTGCTTATATATAGTTATTTGGACAAAATATCGTTAAAAAACAATGGGGTATTGCTGTATTCAAACACTACATCTAGTGTCTCGAAGCGCATTAGGCACTAAGTATAGGGAAATATTTAGTATTTGGTAAGCTTTTTCTGGCAATTACTTATTAGTATTTTTACTAATTTTTCCAGTAATTTAGGGGTGATTTTGGTGCGGAATTTTTAGTCCTTTTTAACTAAAGGCTAAAAAAGTGAGCGTATGCTCACATACATAGATTGAACTAACGAGAAATCAATCCATAAGGTATTTTGTCTGGCGAAATACCTGTCTCTTTTTGGAACTTTTCCCAATCAAAATATTTTCCCGGGTCTATTTTGCGCTCTGGAGCAATATCGCTATGTCCTGCAAATTGCAAATTGGGGTAACTCTGTTGCAATTTCTGAACAAGCCTTGCTAATGATGTGTATTGAACATCCTCAAATGGGGTGTCACCGTCGCCCTCTAACTCAACGCCAATAGAAAAATCATTGCATCTCTCTCTACCCATAAAGGAGGATGCGCCAGCATGCCAGGCTCTATCTCGAGTAGAAACAAACTGAATTAAATCTCCTGCACGGGTAATCAGAAAGTGGCTTGAAACTTTTTGATCTTTAATCTCCGCAAAATAAGGATGTGCAGCTGCGTCTAATGTATTTTGGAAAAAATTGATGATGTGTTGACTCGATGCGCGGTTTCTAAATTCACCTGGCGGCAAACTAATGTGATGAATAACCAATAAATCAGGATTGATATTTTCTGGTCGCGCATCTTTATTAGGTGACGCGCGCCAATCTGCAGCGCCAATCCAACCCTGCTGATCCAATGTATTGAGATGCTCTTTTGAGCAATAGAACCGATCGTCATAAACGATCGCGTCCGGTTTTGGTAGGTACACTTTGCAACACTGACATTGCACCATTACTTCCGGCTCTGTCAGAGTCTGAGGCTTATTGGCCTTGGGGCTGGCTGATTGCTCACGATTAAATTTGGCTTGCTTTTTTCCCTTCAACCAAAAATATAAAAGGCCCACTCCTGCCAATAGTAAAAGCCACTTAAGCAAAGGTCATACTCTCTGAAGAATTACTTCCAACACAAAACGGCTGCCAACATATGCGAGTAGCAAAGCAGTGTAAGCGCTCAATACCCAACGAATCGCAGCTCTACCTCGTAAGCCAACCCTCCAACGAGCAATCAGCAAACTAACAAACAAGAACCAAGAAATCAGCGCAAAAATAGTTTTGTGATCAAAGATAAAAGGTTTTCCAAATAACGCCTGGGAAAATAACAAACCAGAAAATACCGTCAGCGTTAAAAGCGCAAAGCCAACATACAGTAAGTTGAATAACAAGCTCTCCATTGTCATGAGTGGAGGAAGCTCTTCTAACCAATGGGCGGCACGACTGTTTGGAACAAAAGCGAATTGGCGATGTAAGGCGCGATCTTGAACGCTCATCAACAAGGCATGCATAGCAGCCAAACTGAGTAAGCCAACAGCAATTGTTGCCACAATGAAGTGTCCTTTAAACCAAGGATCGGAGACTGCTTTAGGCGAAATTAAAGTTCCCGGGAATAGATTGGGTAGCAAAGTGCATGCGCAAGCAAATAGCAAAGCCATCCAACGCAAACTAGAGATGGGCAAGAACCAGGATTGAAACCAGTAAAACGCAAGGCCAACCCAGGCAATCAGCGATAAATCCTGGGCAAAGCCAAAGACAAACCCCTGGTCAGTGAAGACTGAGTCATGAAGCTCGATACCATGAACTAGTAAAGCCAGGAAAATACCCGCCTGAACAAGCCCTGCAAACAAGGGGGAATCCACGCTGCCCTTAGCTCTCAAGCCCAAAATAAGCAAAAGAACTAAGTAAAGCGCAGATGGGAGCCATCCCGAACTTGAGTAACCTAAAATATCCATCTGGAAAGTCTAATCGATAAATGCTAGAGAACCTCACCGACCGTCTTTCACGCGTTGTTAAAACAATGCGGGGACAAGCCCGCCTAACCGAAGCCAATACTGCAGAAATGCTGCGGGAGATCCGTCTAGCCTTACTGGAGGCTGACGTAGCCCTGCCAGTCGTGAAATCTTTACTAGAGCAAATTAAATTTAAAGCCCTTGGTGAGGAAGTGGTTGGTAGTCTGAGCCCAGGCCAAGCTCTGGTTGGCGTAGTGCAGCGCGAACTTGCTCAGATCATGATGGGCGATACCAATCAAAGTGGTGAGCTCAATTTAGCCACCCAACCACCAGCAGTAATTTTAATGGCGGGTTTGCAGGGCGCAGGTAAAACCACTTCCGTTGGCAAATTGGCTAAATGGTTACAAGAAAAGAAAAAGAAAAAGGTTCTGACTGTTTCTTGTGACGTCTATCGCCCCGCTGCTATCGAACAGCTAGAAACTGTAAGCAAGCAAGTCGGTGCAGAATTTTTTCCAAGTAACGTTAACCAAAAACCAAACGATATTGCTCTTGCAGCTTTAGATTGGGCGCGCCGTCATTATTTTGATGTGGTGTTAGTCGACACCGCAGGTCGCTTAGGTATCGATGAAGCGCTCATGCAAGAAATTCAAACGTTGCATACCAGCTTGAATCCAATCGAAACCTTGTTTGTAGTTGATGCCATGCTCGGTCAAGATGCCGTCAATACCGCAAAGGCCTTCCATGAAGCATTACCACTCACAGGTGTCATTCTCACTAAGCTAGATGGTGATTCCCGCGGTGGTGCAGCCCTTTCTGTCCGTCAAGTTACTGGTGTACCTCTCAAGTTTATTGGTGTCGCCGAAAAGATGGATGGCCTTGAGGCCTTCGATGCTCAACGGATGGCCAATCGCATTTTGGGCATGGGCGATATTCTGGCGCTGGTTGAACAAGCCCAGCAACACGTTGATGTTGCTAAAGCTGAAAAATTAGCGACAAAGATTTCTAAAGGTGGATTTGATCTGAAAGACTTCCGTGATCAACTCATGCAAATGCAAAAGATGGGTGGTATGGCGAGCTTGATGGATAAATTGCCAAGCCAAGTTGCTCAAGCAGCCACCAAAACAAATCTGAGTAATGCAGATAAACAAACTACGCGCATGCGCGGGATTATTGATAGCATGACGCCACGTGAACGAAGCAAGCCTGAACTACTCAAAGCTAGTCGCAAACGGCGCATTGCTGCCGGTGCTGGTGTAGAAGTTCAAGAAGTCAATCGACTACTGGCTCAGTTTGAGCAAATGCAAACCATGATGAAGCAATTCAAAGGTGGGAAAATGGCACGCACCATGGCAAGCATGGCTGCTAAAGGAGCCGCCAAAGGTATTGGCGGACTCTTTAAAAAATAAACTTATTGAATTGAGTTCTTCGCTGCTAGAACAGCAGCAATCACTTTTGCTTTGATCTCCGTTAGCGGAATGTTTTGGGATTCCGCATCAGTGCGGCCTTTAAATTCCACTTCAGCATTCGCTAAACCGCGGTCACCAATCACCACGCGGAATGGTGCACCAATCAGCTCCCAGTCAGCAAACATGGCACCTGGACGCTCGTTGCGATCATCCAAGATCACATCAATCCCAGCAGCAAGTAAGTCATCATGTAATCGATCACAGGCAGCCTTCACTGCCTCAGATTTGTCGTAACCCATTGGGCAAATGACCACTTCAAATGGCGCCATCGAGATAGGCCAAATAATGCCGCGGTCATCATGACCTTGTTCAATGGCGGCACCCAACAAACGAGTGACACCAATGCCGTAGCAACCCATCACCATAGGTTGCGCTTTACCTTGTTGATCAAGGTAGGTGCAGCCCATTGCTTCTGAATAACGTGTACCCAATTGGAAGACGTGACCCACTTCAATACCGCGGCAAATATCTACAACACCTTTGCCATCTGGAGAAGGATCGCCAATCACTGCATTACGAATATCCAAAATGAGTGGCTCTGGTAAGTCACGGCCCCAGTTCACACCTGTCAAGTGGTGACCGGCATCATTAGCACCACATACAAAATCGGACATATTGGCAACGGTACGATCTGCTACAACAGTCACATCAGCGCTTACTCCGACAGGGCCTAAATAGCCTGCAGGCGCATTACATACTTGCTTAATCTCAGCCTCAGAAGCAAAGCGTGACTCGGCCATACCTGGAATCTTGCTGGCCTTCACTTCATTCAAATCATGATCACCACGAACTAACAACATGAAGAGTTTAGCTGGCCCTTTTTCTTGGTCAGCAGCAAACAATAATGTCTTTACCGTTTTTTCTAGTGGGATATTTAAGAATTGAGCAACCTCTGTGCAGCTTGTCTTATCAGGCGTCGGAACCTTAGTCATTGTGGCGCTTGCTGTAACCCTTGCTGCTATCAATGCAAGAGATTCTGCCGCCTCTAGATTTGCTGCGTACTCAGAATTTGGGCAGTAGACAATAGCATCTTCGCCAGTATCCGCAATCACATGGAATTCTTGACTACCTGATCCGCCAATGGCGCCGTTGTCAGCAGTGACTGCACGGAACTTGAGACCCATACGCTTGAAGATACGCGTATAAGCATCAAACATTATTTGATAAGACTTCTTTAAGCCTTCAGAATCGCGATCAAATGAGTAAGCATCTTTCATACTAAACTCACGACCACGCATGATTCCAAAACGCGGGCGGCGCTCATCGCGGAATTTAGTTTGAATCTGATAAAAATTCACCGGCAGTTGTTTGTAACTCTTAATTTCATTGCGAGCTAAATCAGTAATCACTTCTTCAGAAGTTGGCTGAATCAAAAAATCTCTGTCGTGACGATCTTTAATGCGCAGTAATTCAGGGCCCATCTTTTCCCAGCGGCCAGTCTCTTGCCATAGTTCAGCAGGCTGAATCATCGGCATCAGCAATTCAATTGCACCGGCACGATTCATTTCTTCGCGAATGATGTTTTCGACTTTACGAATCACTTTTAAGCCGAGTGGCAAATAGTTATAAACGCCAGCGCTAAGCTTGCGAATTAAACCTGCCCGCACCATCAGTTTGTGCGAAACCACCTCAGCGTCAGAAGGCGCTTCTTTTAGCGTGGCGAGAAATGATTGTGATGCTTTCATGTATGGATATAATCAAATCATTGATTTTAAAGGATTTGAGGCACGATCATGCTTGACCGTGAAGGGTATCGCCCCAATGTCGGCATTGTCCTCCTTAATGGCCGTAACGAGGTTTTCTGGGGAAAACGCGTTGGGCAGCATTCGTGGCAGTTCCCGCAGGGTGGGATTCAGCATGGTGAAAGCCCTGAGCAGGCCATGTATCGCGAATTGCATGAGGAAGTTGGCTTGCTGCCGGAGCATGTCCAAATTATTGGACGAACTAGGGACTGGCTTCGCTATGACGTCCCTGAGGAATACTTGCGCCGTCAACACGCCACTCGCGTCCACCGTACCGCCTATCGCGGCCAAAAACAAATTTGGTTTCTTCTGCGCCTAGTTGGCTTAGATAGCGATATTCAACTGCGGGCCTCAGACCACCCCGAATTTGATGCTTGGCGCTGGGTCCCTTTTTGGATCCAACTAGATACAGTGATTGATTTCAAGCGAGAGGTTTATGAATTAGCACTTTCGGAGCTAGCTCGTTACCTGTCTAGAGGGATCAGAATGCAGCAGCTCGCTTGGGGCACCCCACTCGATCTCATACAGTCTTTTTATGCTGGCCATGATGATCAACACAAACCATCTACTAAATCGGATAAAGAAAAATGAATGCTAAGTACCGCAAAATCAGTGCCTACGCGATTAGCATTTCAATTGGAGCTAGCTTAATGGCTTGTGCAGCCGATCCCTTGCAAAGCGGCCTTGACCCATTTGCTCCGATGGCATTTAAGGAGGGTACAACTACCATGCCTTTAAATCCACCCAATAAATCCACACTGCAGCCTTTTTATACTTCCCAAACTACGATCTTTAAGTTTGCAGTAGATACAAACTCTATTTTGGTTGGAAAAGATGGTGTTACACGCTACATAGTTGTCATTACCAATCCCAGCGGCGGGGAGCAGGTTCAATATGAAGGTATTCGTTGCGACACTTTTCAGTGGCGCCTGTATGGAACATTCGATAACAACAAGTGGAATGAAAATCCTCTAGGATCATGGGCTGCCATCAAATCCAATATCCCAAATCGTTATCAAGCAGCATTAGCGCAGGGTGCGTTTTGTAATTTGAATTCTCAAGAAACGAGTCTTAAGAACGTACTGCAGAGCCTAAATCCCAGAGCTTTTACTGGAGATCTCCCAGCCCCTGCGTTCTAAAGACAATTAATGCAGCTTAGGGCTCAAACAGGTGCCAATTTTCTCGCCTGATAAGAGACGAGTGAGCACATTAGGTTCTCGACCAGAAGCAATCACAGTAGATGCTCCTGTTTGGACAGCAATCTTTGCAGCCAATACTTTTGTCAACATACCGCCTTTACTCAATTCGCTAGCTGCACCACCAGCCATCTTCTCTAAAGCAGGGTCACCCGCAATAGCATCGCTGAGCAGAGTTGCATCGGCATTTTGACGAGGATCAGCAGTAAATAAACCACCCTGATCAGTCAAAATCACTAAAAGATCTGCGTGAACCAAGTTCGTCACCAGAGCAGCCAGGCTATCGTTATCGCCAAACTTAATTTCATCTGTGACCACGGTGTCATTTTCATTGATGATTGGAACAACGCCCAGCTTTAGTAAAGTCTCTAAGGTTGCCTTAGCATTTGCGTTACGCTCTGGGTTTGCCAAATCAGCATTGGTTAATAAAATCTGGGCACTGCGTAAATTAAAGCGTGCAAAACAACTCTCATAAACCTGTACTAGACCCATTTGACCAACTGCAGCTGCGGCCTGAAGTTGGTGAATTTCTTGTGGGCGCTTAGCCCAACCTAAACGCTGCATACCTTCAGCAATTGCCCCCGAGCTCACCATCAATACCTCATGGCCAGACTTTAATAATGCTGCCATTTGCTCGGCCCACATACCAATTGCAGCATGGTCTAGACCCTCACCATTATTGGTGACAAGACTAGATCCTACTTTGACAACAATGCGTTTAGTTTGTTTGGCGTTCATAACAACTGTGAAATTTGAATGAATACTTTAATCGGGTTTTTTATCTTCTAGCTGATCTTTATAGCGAGGATCTTGGGCACGCTCATCTTGCTCATCACGATCACGTCGAACAGAATCTAAGTAGTCCTGCAAGGCATAACAAAGCTTATCGCAGCCAAGTCCAGTGAGAGCGGAGATCTCAAACATAGGACCCTTCCACTTAAATTTTTTCACAAAATCTGCAACTACTTTATTGCGATCCTCTTCAGGAATCATATCCACTTTATTTAGCACTAACCAGCGTGGCTTTTCCACCAAAGCTTCATCATATTTGCGCAACTCATTCACAATCGCATTTGCATCAGCCACAGGATCAACATTTTCATCAAAAGGAGCAAGATCAACTAAATGCAATAGAACGCCTGTACGCTGAAGATGACGCAAAAAGCGATGACCCAGGCCAGCGCCTTCAGCAGCACCCTCAATTAATCCTGGAATATCTGCAATCACAAAGCTGCGTTCATTCCCCACGCGTACTACCCCCAAATTAGGATGCAAAGTAGTAAATGGGTAATCCGCAATCTTTGGACGAGCATTAGAGACAGCCGTAATCAAAGTAGATTTACCAGCATTCGGCATGCCAAGTAAACCAACGTCAGCCAACACCTTTAATTCCAATTTCAATTTACGACGCTCACCTGGCTTGCCATTGGTCTTCTGACGTGGCGCCCTATTGGTGCTGCTCTTAAAGTGAATATTGCCCCAACCACCAACGCCGCCTTGGGCAAGGCAAAGGCGTTCACCATGTGTTGTTAAGTCAGCAATCGGCTCACCAGTTTCGTAATCCGCAATGATGGTGCCAACTGGCATACGTAATTCAATATCGTCACCTGCGCGGCCATAACAATCAGCGCCACGGCCAGGTTCACCATTTTTTGCGGTATGCGTTTTAGCGTAGCGGTAATCAATCAGGGTATTGATGTTGCGATCAGCTACAGCCCATACGCTTCCACCCTTGCCGCCATCACCACCATCTGGCCCACCAAATTCAATGAACTTTTCACGGCGCATAGAAGCACTCCCGGCGCCACCCTGGCCGGCTATGACTTCAATACGCGCTTCGTCTATAAATTTCATGAATAAAAAAGGCCTCGCTTAGCGAGGCCTGTTCCTAAGAGTTAAATTCGGAATAAATCTGAATCAAACGAGTCTCAGTCAGGCGCCTTATGAACGAGGCAAGACTGAAACTTGGGCCTTCTTCAAAGCACCCTTAACGCCGAATTCCACTTGTCCGTCAATTAAGGCAAACAAAGTGTGATCTTTACCAATGCCAACGTTAGCACCTGGATGAACACGTGTGCCACGTTGACGAATGATGATGCTGCCAGCATTAATCTGCTCGCCGCCAAATACCTTCACGCCTAAGCGTTTCGATTCTGAGTCGCGACCATTTCGTGTTGAGCCGCCGCCTTTTTTCTGTGCCATATCTTTCTCCTACCCTGAATTAGGCTTTAATCGTGTTGATCAAAATTTCAGTGAAATTCTGACGATGGCCTTGGTGCTTTTGATAATGCTTGCGACGGCGCATCTTAAAGATTGTCACTTTATCGTGACGTCCCTGGGAGACGACAGTGGCCATCACAGCTGCACCATTAACCAATGGATCACCTAATTTCAGTGAAGCGCCTTCGCCAACGGCGAGGACTTGGTCAAGAGTGATTTCGCTGCCGATTTCCGCTGGTATCTGTTCTATTTTCAATTTTTCGCCTGCAGCAACTTTATACTGTTTGCCACCGGTTTTTATGACCGCGTACATGGTTTGAAACCTCAATTAATATCTACATTTAAGCTAATCCACCCTGGATAAGCTAAGCCCATTATTATATATTGCATGACGAGCACTGTCAAAATCATTGACTTAAGCCAGATCCTGGCCCCAATTGCCTTAGATTTCAAGGCCTTAGATGGAGTAATTCGTCAGCGTTTAGCCTCAAAAGTCGCCTTAATTGACCAAATTTCCACATATATCATCCAGGCGGGTGGAAAACGGGTTCGGCCAGCCCTATTGATGCTGGTAGCCAAGGCACTTGCTACTGCGAAAGAAACCCCACACACCCTAGAAATGGCTGCCGTAGTGGAATTTATCCATACTGCCACCCTCCTTCATGACGATGTTGTAGATGAATCGACCTTAAGGAGAGGCCGAGAAACCGCAAATGCTGCTTTTGGCAATGCAGCCAGCGTTTTGGTGGGCGATTTCCTCTATTCCCGAGCCTTCCAAATGATGATTGGCCCAAATGACTTACGGGTAATGCAGATCCTGTCGGATGCCACCAATACGATCGCCGAAGGTGAAGTGCTTCAGCTACTGAATATGAATGACCCTGAAGTAGACGAAGCAAGCTACTTGCAAGTCATTCGTTACAAAACCGCAAAATTATTTGAAGCTTCTACTGAGTTAGGTGCAATCCTGGCGAACGCAACAGATATTCAGCGAGAGCAGGCGGCTGCGTTTGGTCGACATATTGGTACTGCGTTCCAACTGATGGATGATCTCTTGGATTACACAGCTAATGCTGCGCAGATGGGTAAAAATGCTGGTGATGATTTGCGTGAAGGTAAGCCAACGCTACCCCTAATTTACTTACTAGAAAATGGCAGCAATGAAGAGCGTCTTTTAGTGCGCGCTGCCATTGAACAAAATCAAGATCTACCAGAAGATGTATTTGCACAAATTTTAAATGCCGTACAAACATCCGGCGCCCTGGATTACACCCAAGCTGCCGCTAAACGTGAAGCAGACCTGGCTTTAGCATGCATTACAGACTTCCCAGCCAATGAGGCAACATCAGCATTGTGTGCCTTATGCGAATACTCTCTCGCACGCCAGACTTAATAATTAACTCCCAACGCTTTTCATTCTTAGCTCACGTGCGGTAATGCGCACCTTCTCTGCCTCTTCTCTTAAGCGCGAAGCCTCCTCTGAGGATAATTTTTCTAGATTTGAATAATCTAATTTCCAACTCGGATCAGTAGACCAAATCAAGGGGGATTGCACTGTCGTTCGCGCAGCAGGAGCACCCTCTAAAAGACTTAAGGCTAATTCAAAGTTAAGTGCTCGGGAGCCAGGATCATCAGGTCTTGCTGCTGCATTGCCAAGCGGAAAATCACTAAATAGAAATCTCGGTACGCCACAATATTCAACAATATCCTTTGCAGCACCCATCACAACAGTAGCAATCCCATTTGCCTCTAAATACCGCGCTAACAAACTTTGGCTCTGATGACATATGGGGCAATTCGGAATTAAGACTGCAACATCGACTTTGTCAGCTTGCAGCATTTTTAGAATGAGTGGTGCATCTACCTCTAAAGTATGGCGCTGACTGCGATTGGTTGGCAAACCATAAAAATGAGGTGATAAAGCCTTCACTCTCTTGGACTGCACCGCTTGTTTGGCCGCCTCTAATGGAAACCAACAATTGCTATCTTCCATATTGGCATTTTTACGATCTATGCCCACGTGAGCAATTCTTAAATCAAAATCGGTATTCGTTGGTTTTTGATAAGGCTGATAAAACTTAGCAGCGGCGTTGTAGGAGGCGCCAGGCCCCTGCGGCCCCTTGCTGGGATCAAAAGGAACTGCTGTAGTAATCAACCCCAATACGGATTGATTCAGCGGCTTTTGTAGTGAATTAAACGGGGTCTCAATGTAATGAGCCCAAACATAGGGATTTTCATAACCCAACCCTAGGTAATAACTGCGAGTACGCTCGATATAGCGAACAGGCTGGTCCGATGCTGGCGCAAAAACGAGTTCGGCGGTTTTGGACATCAATACATCCCTGTAAGATATTGCTTGTTAAATGTTTACTTCACAGGAACTCATTATGGCTCAATGGCTTAGATTTCAGCATCAAGGGAAAAGTGGTTTAGGACAGGTACAAGGCGAGCAAATCACTGTGTACTCAGGAGACTTATTTCAAGATCCAAAACCCACTGGGGAAACGCTCAAATTGGCAGATGTCACGATTGATATCCCATGCACCCCATCCAAAATGGTAGCAATGGTTGATAACTTCCATGCGCTGGTTACTAAATTAGAGCATGCGGTGCCCGCTGAACCTTTGTACTTTCTCAAAGGAAATAACTCCTTTTTAGCTGCCAATCAAGTTATTCGCACTCCTAAGTCCTACTCTGGCAAAGTAGTTTATGAAGGCGAGCTGGGAATCGTCATTGGCAAACCTATTCATGAGGGTGACGAAGCCCAAGCAGCAAAAGCAATCTTTGGCTATACCTGCATTAATGATGTGACCGCCATTGAGATTCTTAATCGAGATCCTGGTTATGCACAGTGGACTCGCTCTAAGAGCTTTAATACTTTCGGTGTCTTTGGTCCTTATATCGCTACCGATGTAGATCCAAGTAAATTGACCATCAAAACCATTCTCAATGATCAAGAGCGTCAAAACTATCCAATAGCAGATATGATTTTTGCACCAGCAAAATTAGTTAGCTTGATCTCACAAGACGCTCCTTTAGAGCCGGGCGACATTATTGCCTGCGGCACTTCAGTAGGCGTTGGCTCCATGAAGCCTGGCAGTAACGTCAGCATCATTATTGATGGTGTTGGTCGATTAGATAATCGCTTCGAGTAAATCTACCGCTCCAAAACAAAAACCCTTGCTATGTTGAGTAGCAAGGGTTTTTTAATACTAAAAAATTTTAGTAACCTGAAACAGATGGTAGCGCCAAGCTACCTTTGGAAGCTTGAACGTTCTCATCCAAATACTTTGTTAAAGCAAAGACTGTATTTAAGCAAGGTGTAGGTGTTTGGGTAATTTTGCCAAGCTCGATTACAGAGCCTAAGAGTGCATCGATCTCTAAACTACGGCCAGCCTCTAAGTCCTGCAACATCGAAGTCTTGTGTTTACCGACTTTTTCAGCGCCCGCAATACGACGCTCAATATCAACTCGGAAAGTAACACCAAGCTTTTCAGCAATAGTTTGGGCTTCCGCCATCATATTGCGCGCTAACTCTTTGGTTAATGGGTATTGGCAAATGCCTTCCAAGGTTCCATGAGTCAAAGAGCTAATTGGATTAAAAGTCATATTACCCCAAAGCTTGAGCCAAATCTCAGAGCGAATATCGTCAAGGATTGGTGATTTAAAGCTGGCTGCACTCATCATCTCAGACATCTTCTGAATACGATCAGTAGACTTACCATCTAACTCACCCAACGGGAAGCGATTTCCTTCTACGTGACGGATCACACCAGGAGCTTGAGTAAAGGTTGCTGGGTAAACAACGCACCCAATAATATTGTTTGGGTTGATTGTTTTTTTCGCAACGCCGCCAGCGTCAACTGTCTCAACCGAGTGATCTTGATACTCGCCACCGAGCTTTTGGAAATACCACCAAGGAATACCATTTTGCATAGGGATCAAAATAGTTTCTGGGCCCATGATGGCGGCCAAGTCATCGATGATTGGCTCAACTTGATGCGCCTTGACTGCCAGGATCACGACATCTGGAGCTTCAGCATCTGTAATTTTTTCAACTGCTTTGACTTCGGCTACTAGTGGCTCAGGTTGGTCATCCATGATTAATGCCAAACCACGCTCTTTAATTGCAGCTAAAGTTGCGCCACGCGCAACAACAGTTACGTCATTGCCCGCTCGCGCCAGCATGACAGCTAGGTAGCCGCCAATAGCACCGCCCCCTCCGATTACACAGATTTTCATAGGAACCCCATCAGAATAAAAATATTTGTATTAGTGCAATATTAGATGAGAACTTTAGATGAAAACTTGTTGCGGTGCAACAATATTAATTGCCTAATTTTTAAGCAAGTAATGGGCTAAACTGCTTTTAAAAGGTCTTTTGACACTAGACTGCCCAAAATCATACCGGCAATACTTGCAAATAAGCCCGCTAATTGAGGCGGCAAAATAGCCTTTGGAGCCAGAATTTCACAACTAATCCAAATAGTAAGGCCGCAGACCACTGAGAGTAAGCCGCCTAAGGAGTTGGCTCTTGACCAGTACACCCCAAACGCTAAAGGTACAAATGCGGCAACCAAGGTCACCTTATAAGCACTCTCGACCATCTTAAAAATAGAGAGCTCAGAATTGATTGCAAAGAAAGTAACAACTACCGCAAAACACAATACTGTGATGCGCATAATTTTGAGTAAGTCTTGATCTGAAAGATGCTTAAAAAATCCTCTCACAATGTTTTCCGCAAATGTAACTGAAGGCGCAAGCAAGGTAGCGCTTGCACAACTCTTAATAGCTGAGAGTAAGGCGCCAAAGAACATTATCTGCGCAATGATCGGTGCATGGTTCATGATGAGTTTAGGCAAAATCATTTGCGGGTCATTGTCAAGATACTCCTTGACTAAGTCTGGACTAATTAAGGTTGCTGAGTAAGCCAAATACATTGGTACGAAAGCGAAAATAAAGTACAGCACTCCACCCAAGATCGCTGCTTGCACAGCAATATTGACATTCTTCGAAGAGGTAATGCGTTGGAAGACATCCTGCTGAGGGATTGAACCTAACATCATGGTGCAGAGAGCGGCAACAAATCCCAAGATAGAGGCAAGATTCATGTCCGGCCAAAAATTACTAAATTGCCCGGCGGCGGCTGCATGCTCAAGCACTACGGCAATTCCACCAGTTTGCGTGGTCATTTCGCCGCCGATATACAACATGCCGATCACTATGATGATCATCTGAATGAAATCCGTGATCGCTACAGACCACATACCTCCGAACAAGGTGTAAATCAAGACACTGCCAGCCCCAATCAACATGCCACCTGTTTGAGAAATGCTGCCCTCTGACACCACATTGAAAACTAAACCAAGGGCTTTAATCTGCGCGGCAACCCAGCCCAAATAGGAAACAACAATACAAAGAGTTACCAAGACCTCAACCGTACGCCCATATTTTTCACGGAAGAAGTCGCCAATCGTTAACATGCGGCGGTTATAGAGATGGCGCGCAAAAAATAGGCCGACTAAAATTAAACACAAGGAAGAACCAAAGGGATCAGAGACCACTCCGCCTAAACCTTCCTTCAGAAAAGTAGCCGGAATACCCAAAACTGTTTCGGAACCAAACCAGGTAGCAAATACCGTGGCTGTAACAATTGGCAAGGGGAGGCTATGACCGGCAGCAGCAAAGTCAGCTGTATTTTTTACGCGCAGCGCAGCCCATAGGCCAATACCCACAGACACCACCCAGTAGATGATGACGAACCAAATCAGCACGCCCAATTTCCCCCTGAAGAATTTGGTGAAATTATATGACCTTGTCACTTTTACTAGTAAGGGAATTTGTATCAACTTGGCGCGCCAGATAGCACAAGCCCACTCTGACATAATTCAAGGGTGAATTCATTTCAAATGAGCCCAAGCGAGAACCCTAGCACTGACCTGGCTTATCAAAAAGCTATCTTGAGCTCAGTCTCCCGCACCTTTGCTCTGACAATCCCACTATTACCCTCGATCATTGAAAAAGTGGTGGGTAATACCTATTTACTGTGCCGAATTGTTGACACTATTGAGGATGCTGCAGAATTAGATCCACAAACCAAACAAAAACTCTCTCAATTGTTTTTAGATGCGGTACTAGAAAAGGTGCCCGTTGAGTTTTTTGTAGAGCCCTGTCTTGAAGCTCTGAATCATTATGGCAATCAAGATGAGCTAGATCTCATCGCACATACCCCCACCGTCTTGAGAATTTTGCATACTTGTTCTAGGGATGATCGTGTGGCAGTGAGTCGCTGCGTCTCCATCATGTCAGAGGGCATGTCCTACTTTCACGGGAAGCAGACTCAAGCAGGTCTGCAGAATTTGCAGGAATTTGAGAAATACTGCTATGTGGTTGCAGGCGTTGTAGGAGAGCTTCTCACCACTATCTTCAGTAAGCACTCCGCTGAATTTGCAAAGCGTATTCAGGGCCATGAAGACCTCGCCATAGCCTTTGGTCAAGCCCTACAAATGACCAACATCCTGAAAGATTCACCTGAAGATCGCGCCCGCGGGGTATCTTGGAAGCCAGTCGGCATGAGTCAGCAGCAACTCTTAGCAATTGCTGATGAAAAACTCCAGGACTCACTCAACTACATACTTCTCATTCCCAAAGAGGAGCTTGGAATACGGCGCTTTTGTTTCCTGGCTTTTGGCTTAGCGGTAATGACGCTCGCGAAGATTGCCAAACAAAAGGAATTTAGTGACAAGGAAGAAGTGAAGCTTTCTAGAAAAACAGTCATGGCGTTTTATACCTTCACAAAATTTGCAGTAAAAAGTGACGCGCTCATGCGGATTTTCTTTAATCGATTTTCTAAATCCATTAAAGTAATTTGAATCTATAGAGCGCCCTCGTGCTGCAAAAGCCACATCTTGATTTGGCGATACAAACCTGGCGCGTTCTCTTTCATGAAACCACCAATACCTTGTGCAGAAACAACGCGATGACAAGGTGCAATTAAAGGATAGGGGTTGGCACCGCATGCCGTCCCCACTGCGCGCGGGCCACTTTTGATTTTGCTTGCAATCTCGCCGTAGGTTTTGGTTTTACCAACGGGAATCATCTGAATGCTTTTCCAAACCCTTTGCTGGTGTTCGGTCCCTGATGGCTTCATGGGTAAATCAAACTGGTGATGAGGATTCTGAAAATACGCTTTAAGCTGCTTTTCTGCCTCTTTTGCCAATTGATTTCTAGGATTTACTAAAGCTGTTGATATTGGTAAATACTCAATTCTGGACAACATCAAACTGCCATCCACCAGCTCAGTCAAAATCCCCAGCCTCCCAAAAGGGGCTGCAACAACACAATATTGAGCACTATCTGAGACAACTTGTTTTTTGGCTGAGGTCATAGGAGGTGATTCTCACATAATTAGAGGCCAAAGACGACAGGCCTTTCTTCCACATCTATAGCTTGTGAAATGCTACTTTGCTATATTGATTCATCCTTACTTTTTTGCAGGCAGACCTCATGGATACCTTTTTTGACGATTGGCCTTTTTACTGGCAAGTTGCTCTCGTCCTTTTTTTACTTGCTCTTTCTGGCTTTTTCTCGATGGCCGAAACTAGCATGCTCTCATCAAATCGCCATCGTCTACGAGCCATGGCAACTAGTGGCAATTCAGGGGCTGCCTTAGCCGAGCGACTCTTAAAACGTATTGATTCCCTTTTATCAGTACTCTTAATTTCTAATAATCTCATTAATACCATTCTGCCTATTCTAGTGACGGGCATCGCTTTACATATCTTTGGAGATAGTGGTCTCGTACTTTCAATTGCCACTTTAGTAGTGGCTTTACTGATCATTATTTTTAGTGAAATTACCCCGAAGGTTATTGGGGCAGCCTTCCCAGAAAAAATCGCTTCTCGAGTAGGCTGGTTCATTCTGCCGCTGACTTTTTTACTAAAACCCTTGCTGTGGTTTATTAATAGCTTTGTCTCTGGACTGATGAAGTTTTCTGGTCTGCAGTCCTCTTCAGATAGTAGAACGATGAGCACAGAGGAGTTACGTAGCTTGGTTCTAGAGTCCAACCGCTTTGTATCAACCCATCATCGCAATATTTTGCTAAACCTCTTTAATCTAGAAAATATTACAGTCGATGATGTGATGACTCCAAGATCGAAGATTGAAGTTCTAGATCTATCGCGACCCATTGATGAAGTCGTTCAACAATTAGAAACTTGCTATCACAACAAGCTACCCGTCTGCGATGGTGATCCTGACCGCATAGTAGGTATTTTATCGGTCAAGAAGGCACTGTCCCTACTTGGTGATACAGACTTAAAACATGCAGACTTTCAATCTTTATTGAATGAGCCTTATTTCATTCCCAGTGGTACGCCTGTGCTACAGCAGATGCAATTCTTTCAAGATAACCAACAGCGCTTAAGTCTGGTTGTAAATGAATATGGTGAAGTCTTAGGCCTCGTAACCTTTGAAGACATTGTTGAAGAGCTCATTGGTGAGTTCACAACCTCTTTCTCCAATCTCTCAATCGATCCCCATTGGCTGGCTGATGGGACTTACTTAGCTAGCGGTACTGCATCACTTAGGGACCTAAATCGCTTGCTGAACCTCAATTTACCTTTAGATGGTCCTCGCACCTTAAATGGGCTCATTCTTGAGAAGCTTGAGGCGATACCAGATCATGATGTCAGCATTCGAATTGCGGGCATCGTAATGGAAATAATGCAGTTTGATGATCAGGGCGTGAAGACTGTCAAACTCTACCGCCCCACCCTTAATCAAGAGCAAGATTGAGCAGCACCCATGATGACTCACTTATTATTCGCACCTGGCATGAAATCGCAGTCAATGCGCTTCAATCTAGAGCGAGTGATATCCATATCGAGGCTGGGTCACAAGGTACTCTAGTCCGCATTCGAGTGGATGGCTTGCTACAAGTGCAGGCGCAATTTGATATTCAATTCCATGAGCGATTAATTACTCGCATCAAAATATTGGCACGACTGGATATTGCCGAAAAGCGTCTTCCTCAAGATGGACGCCTCTTAATTGGACTTAATTTTGTAAACCCCAATATCGACTGCCGTGTCTCAATCCTGCCGACTCTATATGGCGAAAAAGCAGCGATCCGGGTTTTGCCCAGCTGCATAAACGAACTTGCTATTGAACAAATCGGCTTACTTCCAGAACAGTTGGAGATATTTAAAACCGCCCTCAACCAAGTAAATGGTTTGATATTGGTAACAGGCCCTACCGGTAGCGGAAAAACCAGAACCCTCTACAGCTGCTTAAGAACCCTGAACCAAAGCCATCGCAATCTTTGTTCTATAGAGGATCCCATTGAGATTCGCCTACCAGGAGTGAATCAAGTGGCGTATCACCCTCGCTCGGGTTTAGATTTTCCGACGATTATCCGTGCACTATTACGTCAAGATCCAGACGTAATCATGATTGGTGAAATTCGAGATAGCGCTACTGCCGAACTTGCCATTCAAGCGGCACAAACTGGCCATCTTGTTTTGAGCACCCTTCACACTCGCAATGCTCGAGGGGCATTAAATCGATTAAAGAGCTTAGGACTTGATCAGGGAGCTCTCGAATCTTGTTTGCGTAGCGTTAGCTCACAACGCTTAGTTCGCAAGATATGTCGGCAATGTTCGGGTGGGGACATCAACAAAGGTAATAAATGCGCAAGTTGCAACGGATCTGGGTATCACGGACGCATTGGGGTGCATGAAGTTTTAAGTGCGGCACATATATTTGACCTGTCTTTTCAATACTGCACCATGCATGAGGCAGGAATTCACCATGTAAAAGCGGGATTGATTAAGGAATCTGATCTACTGAATGAGGTCGGTACATGGCAGTAAATAAGCTAGAGCAACTCACCTTTGCTCAACAACTTTTGTCACTATTAACTGCTGGCCTTCCGCTACTCAATGCGATGGAGCTGATTCGGCTATCAGCACCAAAGTACTGGCAAGGGTGCTTAAGTCATTTGTGCGGCCAATTAAAACAGGGCGAAAGCTTTTCTCAAGCCTTGCAGGCAGAGCGAAATCGGTTTTCTGCAGAATTTATTAATCTCATTCGGGTCAGTGAGCGCACCGGCAATATTGAATTAGCGCTACAAACTATTTGTCGGCAACTTGAGTCACAAATTGAATTAAGACGAAAGGTCCAGCAGGCCTTGAGCTACCCCGCTATCACGCTGGTCAGCTCCTTACTGCTGATTCTAGTAATGATGATTTGGGTTGTACCAGTATTTAAGGATGTCTTTGCTCACTTTCAGGCTGAGTTACCAGCACCCACTAAAGCGCTGATTCAACTATCGACAGTTATTGAACATTTCTTCTTTGAGATGGCCGCACTACTTATCAGTACTACTGGTTTATTTCTATTTGCATGGCTAAAACTGCCTGGCTTACAAAAAAGGTGTGATGAGCTGAGTTTTTGCATTCCTATATTGGGTCAATTATTTCGCCTAGCAACCCTCACCCACTGGTGTAGAACCTTGGGGCATTTATTGGACTCTGGCTTAGCCCTACCTGATGCATTGCGCGTAACAGCCCAATCCTCCAACCACTGGCTTAGTCATGATTTGAGCGCAGAGATCTTCAAACATCTCACTCGGGGCTGGCCACTGGGGGATGCCTTGATTCGTGCAGACCCCAAACACGTCCTGTTTGATATTGAAACTTGGCAATTACTGCGTATCGCCTCAGAAAGTGGATCCCTTCCCCAAATGCTGGGTAAACGAGCGAATGCACTAGGCTCCCAACTCAGTAATCTCCTAAATACTTTGAGCCAGAGCTTAGAGCCCTTACTCATCATTTTTGTTGGGATTGTGATTGGTAGTCTTGTCATAATCCTATATCTTCCAATCTTTAATCTAGGACAGATTGTGTAATGGGCCATCTAGAACTGATCGACCTTATTCGGCTTTTTCTAATTCTCATATTGATTTATTTGGCTTATGTTGACTTGCGAACATTTCGGCTGCCTGATGTCATTACCATTCCCCTCATCTTGGCTGGACTTTGCTTCAATAGTTTCTCAAGTCTCAGATTGATTACCCCTCAAGAGTCTATTTTTGGTGGACTACTGGGCTATTTACTACTTTGGCTCTTAAATCGCCTATATCGATACATTAAGAAACAAGATGGGATTGGCATGGGTGATGCCAAACTCTTATCTGCTCTAGGAGTCTGGCTTGGCTGGGTCGCCCTACCCAACATCCTATTACTGGCGTCCGTCTCTGGAATCATTGGTGGCCTGATTTGGCTTAAATTAAACAAACAAAATCATGGCTCAGCCTTTCCTTTTGGACCTTTTCTGATCTTTGCTGGCATCATGGAGTTGTTATGGCCACAGCTTCTTCAAAACCTACTACTGAGCAATCTGAGCTAAGCGCACTCAAGGGTCGCATACCCCTGATTGGCCTGACCGGTGGAATTGGCTCTGGGAAAACTGCCGTGAGTGATTTACTGGCTAAGCTAGGGGCTGGTATTGTGGACACAGATCTGATTGCCCATCAAATCACAGCGCCTCATGGCGCAGCAATTTCAGCGATTGAGAAACATTTTGGCTCTGACTTCATTGCAGCCGATGGTTCACTCGATAGAGAGAAAATGCGCACTCTGGTTTTTACAGACCCAGCAGCCAGAAAATCTCTTGAGGCAATCACTCACCCGCTGATCCGCACAGAAACTATCAGACAGGCCTCACAGTTAGAGAGAGATGGGGTGCAATACCTGGTCTTCGTAGTGCCCTTACTACTCGAGTCCGGGTCCTGGATGACTCTCATTGACCTTCTAGTGGTAGTGGACTGCCCTGAAGAGACCCAAATTCAGAGGGTGATGCAGCGCAGCAATTTACCCCGAGAAGATGTGGAGAGAATTTTGATGGCTCAAGCCAGCAGAGCAGAACGTCTCAAGCATGCCGATATGGTGATTGAAAACCAAGGAAGTCTTCAGGACTTAGAGGTAGAGGTGCAAAGCTTGCACCAAAAAATCCTACAGATTTAGAAACATTAGCGCAGTTCGTCATAGAATATGGGCTTGTGATTGTCTACGAATACCCCTTTAACGAATTAGTTCGAAGCATGCTTCGACTGGAGTATTTGTTCGCCCGCTTCAATCAGTTTCTTCGCTCGGATGAACCAGAGCTTCACCACAATGCAATCTCCATTTTGTTTGAGCTTGGTGATATTGGCGCTAGGGGTGATATTAAGTCTTTGTTACTCAAAGAATTTGAGCGTCAAAAATATGCCCTTAATGGCCTGAAGTCGTCACAAAAGGTAGATCAAGAGGCTTTATCCCAAACGCTTTCTGAAATCGATGCTGTTGCCAGTAATATCAATCAATCTACTGGTAGACCAAATTCTGCTATCACTGAGAGCGAGTGGCTTAATGCGATTCGTACTCGACTGAATATTCCTGGTGGAACAAGTCCAATTGATTTGCCTAGTTATCACGCTTGGAAAAATAGCCCCTCAATTGAGCGACGCAAACTTTTAGAAAATTACATCCATCCGCTTTTGCCATGGCAAGAAGCATGTCAATTATTTTTGCGTTTATTGCGTCAATCGGGTGAAGCAAAAGAGGTGCTTGCTCATAATGGTTCGTTTCAGCAAGCACCGTCCGGCAAGGTTTACCAATTGATGCGTATTACCTTGGAAGATGACACACTCTTCTCGGAAATCAGCGCCAACAAATATCTACTCTCTGTACGCTTTCTAAAGGCTGATCGGGATAAAAAAGCGCAGCTTATTAATGCAGATGTGCCCTTCAAGCTGACGCTCTGTCAGTTCTAAGCTAAAAACCTTTTGAGGCACTCCAGCATTGGCCAGGCGGCTGGCAATAAAGGCTCGACACTTGGTTTTTCGGCACCAATCGGCTCCCAAGATAGGGCTTGTCCCTCGCAGCCTATTGGAGTGCCAGTCCAATCACGAATGATGCTGACATATAAACGAACATAAGCATGTGGATAGTCATGCTCAAGAACCGTTAATTCTTCGCTAGACCGAATATCAATCCCCAGCTCTTCCTGCAATTCACGCTGCAAGGCCTGAAAAACGGTTTCGCCCTTTTCCACTTTTCCACCTGGGACTTCCCAATAACCGGCATATGGTTTGCCTGCAGGTCTCTGACCTAAGAGATAGCGATTCTCAGAATCTATCAATATTCCCGCGGCAACAACGGTAATGGGACGATTTATTTCATTCATCAAATCAGATTAAGCATGAGTGCCTGCCCAATATTTTGCAAACTGCCAAGCAACGCGGCCTGAGCGTGAGCCACGCTCTAATGCCCAAACTAATGCTTCTGAACGAGCGTCTTCAATTTGTGCTGCACTTAAACCAAAATGATTAAGCCAATGCGCAACAATAGCTAGATATTCATCTTGCTTGGGTGGATAAAACGATAGCCACAATCCAAAGCGCTCAGACAAAGAAATCTTTTCTTCGACCACTTCACCCGGATGAATTTCACCATCATCGCTATGCACATAACTCTCATTCTCTTTCATGTACTCGGGCAATAAATGACGTCGGTTAGAGGTGGCATAAATCAAAATATTATCGACCTGGGCAGAAACCGAACCATCTAAGGCGGATTTCATGGCTTTATAACCCGACTCACCATCTTCAAAGGACAGGTCATCGCAAAAGATGATGAAACGCTCAGGTCGCTCAGCCAATAGCTCAGTGATATCGGCCAAATCAGCCAAATGTTCTTTCTCGACCTCCACCAAGCGTAAACCTTGACCAGCAAACTCATGAAGGCTTGCCTTAATCAGAGAGGACTTACCGGTTCCCCTGGCACCAGTCAGCAAAATATTATTGGCTGGCTTTTTCTGGATGAAATTCTTAGTGTTGTCCCGAATAGCATCTCGTTGACGGTCAATATTCTTGAGGTCCTCAAAGGTAATATCCGAGACATGCTTCACAGGTTGTAGAAAGCCAATGCTGCCAAAAATACTATCGCGGCGGCGCCATCTAAATGCAATTGAAGAGTTCCACTGCTCATCACTTAAAGGTTTCGGTAAAAAAGTTTCGAGATGACTTAGGAGCTGGTCTAATTTTTCATTCATCAATCAAAAACCTTTATGAGCGATAGTCCGCATTAATCGAAACATAATCATGAGATAAATCGCAAGTCCACATGGTTTGGGTAGCATTTCCACGGCCCAAATCAATCTTGACCGTAATCTCCGGAGCCTGCATCACCCTTTGGCCATCAGCCTCTTGATAGCCGGGATTGCGGCCACCATCCTTAGCAACCAATACATCACCAAGCCACATCTGAACGCAACCGACATCTAAATCGTTAATCCCTGCATAACCAATTGCCGCCAAAATACGGCCTAAGTTTGGATCACTAGCGAAGAAAGCAGTTTTGACTAAAGGAGAATGGGCAACTGCCTCAGCAACCAAACGGCACTCCTCTTGATTCTTGCCACCAAGTACATCGATGGTTATGAACTTCGTTGCGCCTTCACCATCACGCACAATCATTTGCGCTAACTCTCTAGCAAGACCAATCAAAGCCTCTCGTACAACCGCATAACTTGGATCTGTTGCTGACTTAATCTGCACAGGAGACTGGCCAGTTGCCATGATGATGAAAGAATCGTTTGTTGAAGTATCACCATCAATGGTGATCGCATTAAAAGAAAGGTCAGCAATTTCACGAGTAAGGTTAGCCAATAGGCCTGGAGCAAAACCAGTATCAGTAGCAATAAAGCCCAACATCGTTGCCATATTTGGATGAATCATGCCGGCACCTTTACAGATACCGGTAATCACGACTTGCCCCGCTGGGGTTAATACCGTCACTGAGCTTGCCTTGGGCTGAGTATCAGTGGTCATGATCGCCTGGGCAGCATCAAACCAATTGTCCTCACCCAAATTCGATACCGCCTTTGGTAAAGCGCTAACAATCTTTTCAATTGGTAGAGGCTCGAGAATTACGCCTGTTGAAAACGGCAAAATTTGCTCTGGATTAATCTTGAGATCTTTCGCTAAAGCAGCACATGTCTCTAAGGCATGCTTCATACCTGATTCACCTGTACCAGCATTAGCATTACCAGTGTTTACTACTAAAGCACGGATTTCGCCATTGCGGCCTTCTTGTGCTAAATGATCACGGCAAACCTGAACAGGCGCCGCGCAAAAGCGATTCAAAGTAAATACGCCAGCAACCTGAGATCCCGGCGCCAAAGTCATTACCAATAAATCTTTGCGATTTGCTCTCTTAATACCGGCTTCAGCGATGCCCATCTCAAAACCTTTCACTGGCTTGAGATCAGCTTTTTGGGGGAGGGGGAGGTTAACTGTCATGGTCTGACAATTGTAGATGAGGGTTTAAAGGGTTGCTAGCAAGCCATCCTTTAAAAGGTGCTTAGCTTAAAGCGCCGCAGCAATTCTTATATTTTTTACCGCTGCCACAACTGCATGGGTCATTACGACCAATCTTAGGACCAGTTCGCATAGGCGCCGGAACAACCTGAATCGAAGCACCATGGTCGCCTGTTGATCCAGAAACTTCTTTTTCAGGATCAGCGTGGTGATATTGGACGCCCGCTAATTTAGCCAGGTCCTCAGTCATAGATTCAGATGCTTCATCTAACTCACTGGCGCTTCCGATCTTGACAGTCATGATGCTTTTCACAACATCATTCTTAATAACGCCTAGTAGTTCACCATACAACTCAAAAGCTTCGCGACGGTATTCTTGTTTTGGATCTTTTTGGGCATAGCCACGCAGATGAATACCTTGACGCAAATGATCTAAGGCTGCCAAGTGCTCACGCCAGTGGGTATCTAAGCTGTAAAGAAGCACAGAGCGTTCAAATCCTGCAAAAGACTCGCGACCCGATAACTCAACCTTTGCGTCATAGGCTTCTTTAGCGGCTTGCAACACACGATCCACAATCTCAGCATCATCAACAGTCTCAGCGCTTTCAACCCAACTACGTAAATCAATCGTCAAGCCCCAATCACTTGCTAAAACATTCTCGAGTCCAGCCAAATCCCACTGCTCTTCCATAGACTCAAGAGGTACATAGAGAGAACAAACCGAACGCAAGACATCTTCACGTAAATTAGCAATTAAATCACCGATGTCTTGACTTTCAAGCACTTCATTTCGGAGACGATAAGTTTCCTTACGCTGATCATTTGCGACATCGTCATATTCCAACAGCTGCTTACGAATATCAAAGTTACGGCCTTCAACCTTACGCTGCGCTGACTCAATCGAACGAGTTACCATGCCAGCCTCAATCGGCTCACCATCAGGCATCTTTAAGCGGTCCATCACAGCACGCAAACGATCGCCAGCAAAAATACGCAAGAGCGAATCATCTAAAGAAAGATAGAAACGGGAGGAACCTGGGTCACCTTGACGGCCAGAGCGGCCTCTTAATTGGTTATCAATACGGCGACTCTCATGACGCTCAGTACCAATAATGTGCAAACCACCAACAGCAAGCACATGATCATGAATTCCTTGCCACTCATCTTGCAGCGCTTTAATCTTGCTTGCTTTGTCTGCAGCAGAGAGTGTGGCATCTGCCTCAATCAAATGAGACTGCTTACCTACGTTTCCACCAAGGACAATGTCCGTTCCGCGACCCGCCATGTTGGTAGCAATGGTGATCATTTTTGGACGGCCCGCTTGCGCAATAATTTCCGCTTCTCGTGCGTGCTGCTTAGCATTTAAAACTTGGTGCGGTAATTTACGTTGATCGAGTAATTTAGCAATCAACTCAGAATTTTCAATCGAAGTAGTACCCACCAACACTGGCTGACCACGCTCGTAGCAATCTTCAATGTCTTTAATAACGGCGTCATAGCGCTCGCGAGACGATTTGAAGATTTGATCTTGACGGTCTTTGCGCTGACTAATTCTGTTAGGTGGAATGACTACTGTTTCAAGGTTGTAAATTTCCTTGAACTCATACGCTTCAGTGTCAGCAGTACCCGTCATACCAGACAACTTGCCATACATGCGGAAGTAATTCTGAAAAGTAATCGTGGCTAAGGTTTGATTCTCATTCTGAATCGGTACACCCTCTTTGGCTTCTACTGCCTGATGCAACCCATCAGACCAACGGCGACCCTGCATCAACCGACCAGTGAACTCATCAACAATAATGACTTCTTTATTTTGTACAACATAGTGTTGATCACGGTTGTACAAGCAGTGCGCACGTAATGCTGCATAAACGTGATGCATCAAAGTAATGTTTTGCGGAGCATAGAGAGAGGCACCATCATTTAAGGCGCCCAACTGTACCAAGATTTCTTCCGCCTTATCGTGACCTCGCTCGGTCAAATAAACCTGCTGTGACTTTTCATCTACCCAGTAATCGCCAGGCTTTTCAACACCAGTGCCATCTGCTTTTTCTTCGCCGATTTGACGCTCTAAGTGCGAAGGAAGCGCATTAATCTTGATGTATAGATCAGTGTGATCTTCAGCTTGACCAGAAATAATGAGCGGTGTACGCGCTTCATCAATCAGAATGGAGTCGACTTCATCGACGATTGCATACGCTAAGCCACGTTGAACACGTTGGTCCAAATCTTGAACCATATTGTCACGCAAATAATCAAAACCAAACTCGTTATTAGTGCCGTATGTAATATCTGCGGCATAAGCTTCTTGCTTTGTCTTGTGATCCATCTGAGATAGATTCACACCAACCTTCATGCCCAAGAAGTTATATAAGGTTGACATCCACTCAGCATCACGCTGAGCCAAATAATCGTTCACGGTAACAACATGAACACCTTTACCAGTCAAAGCATTTAAATAAACTGGGAGTGTTGCTGTTAAGGTTTTTCCTTCACCTGTTCCCATTTCGGCAATCTTGCCCTGATGCAGAGCAAGTCCACCCATAATCTGCGCATCGAAGTGCCGCATCTTCATCACGCGAACACTGGCTTCTCTCACCACAGCAAACGCTTCGGCAGAAATATCCTCCAATGACTCTCCGCTAGCCAGACGAGTCTTAAACTCTGCGGTTTTAGCAGCAAGGGCAGCATCATCCAAAGATTGCAGGCTAGGCTCAAAAGCGCCAACCTTAGCAACGACTTTGCGATACTGTTTTAAGAGGCGGTCGTTACGACTGCCGACCAGGGTTTTAAGAAGACCGATTACCATGGGATATTGAAGAAAATTAAGTCCTTGAGTTTATCACCCGCAACCCCATTTTTTATGAACTTTGCCCGCAAACCATCACGCAATCATTCCGCCCATGACTGGATGGAATACCTGCGAGAGTCCAATGGTCTTGGGGGGATCTTGGCTAAAACAGAAGATCTAGCCAAACTCAAGACTAAGCTCCATAAGGCATTAGAGAGCTTGGATTTAGGTCACTTAAGCCCAAAAATTGAGGCTGGATGGCGTTCCGGAGCGCAGAATGAGCTCTTTTTACTAGTTAGCAGCGCCAGCATTGGAACTCGACTACAGCAGATTTTACCTAGCTTAATCAATGAGTTATCGAATATTGGGCTCAGTTGTAAGGCTATAAAGATCAAAGTAAAGCCAGCAAGTCCAGACTGGGAAGTCAAGCCAAGGCAAAACCCCGGAAACATAAGGCCTAAAGGCTTAAATGAGGTGGCCAAACAGTCATGGCAAGACCTCCTGGAAAAACTACCACCAGACTCTGATCTTCGTGAGGCGGTAGAACGCCTCCTACAAAATAAATCTAAATAGAACGCCCTAGAAAAAGAGGGGCTGACTTTCCTGAGAATAGGCTTCAGGAGCCTTAGCTTCTGCAAAAGACTCAATTGTGTAAGAACTGGGGTCTTCTAAAAGCTTACGCAAAAGAGCGTTATTGAGTGCGTGGCCAGACTTCTCGGCTACATACGCACCCACAATTGGATGGCCTACTAAATACAAATCACCAATCGCGTCCAAAATTTTGTGGCGCACAAACTCATCTTCGTAACGCAGTTCTTCATTGTTTAAGATGCGGTGCTCATCTAAAACAATAGCATTATCTAAACTACCGCCGCGAGCTAAACCCATTTCACGTAAAGCTTCTACCTCATGCGCAAAACCAAATGTCCGCGCACGGCCAATCTCACTGCGATAGGCATGCTCTGCAAAATCCACAATAAAACGTTGGCCAGTCTTATCAACTGCTGGATGCTTAAAGTCAATTGTGAAGTCTAATTTAAATCCGAAGAAAGGCTCTAAGCGCGCTAGCTTATCGCCCTCGCGAACTTCGACGGGTTTTTGAATCACGACAAATTGACGTGGCGCATCTTGTTCAATAATTCCAGCAGATTCAATTAAAAACAAGAATGAGGCAGCGCTGCCATCCATGATAGGAACTTCTTCATCATCAAGCTCTATCAATAAGTTATCTAAACCTAAGCCAGCGCACGCTGATAGCAAATGTTCAACTGTAGAGACTCGCACACCATCCTTCTGAATGACTGACGCAAGCCTTGTGTCGCAGACAGCCAGGGCAGTAGCAGGTACAACTGACTGCTCTGGCATATCGACACGAACAAACTGAACTCCTGAATTTACCGGTGCAGGCTTAATAGAAATTGTCACCTTACGACCAGAATGCAAACCAATGCCCACAGTTTTCACTGGAGTAGCAATAGTTCTTTGTTTCATCATGGTGATATCTCTAAAATTCAGGGAGTATTACTGACTGAGTGAATGCGAATTACAGTTTTTTCAAAATAGAAGCAGCATCGCTTACTTCAAATTTTCCAGGTGCTTCGCGATCTAAAGACTTCACTACACCATCTTCAACAATCATGGCGTAACGATCTGAACGCACACCCAAACCACGAGCCGTTAAATCTAACTCTATGCCCATCTTCTTGGTGAACTCAGCACTACCATCACCCATCATACGAATCTTTTTTCCAACCTTTTGATCACGTCCCCAAGCGCCCATTACAAATGGATCATTTACGGAAATACACCAAATTTCGTCAACACCTTTTGCTTTGATCGCATCGTAGTGTTCAACATATCCAGGTACATGCTTTGCAGAGCAAGTCGGTGTAAATGCGCCAGGCAATGCAAAGATCACAATTTTTTTGCCAGCTACAAGCTTCTCAACTTCAAAGGCGTTTGGCCCTAAGGAGCAGCCTTCGCTCTCTTCATCAAAAAATTCATAAAGAGTAGCGTTTGGTAATTTTTGTCCAACAGTAATCATGACATCTCCAATAAGTAATTGTTAGTAAGCATGCCAACGCAAGCGCGGGATTCGTCGTCCGGAGGGGCGCCGCGCTGGCAGTTTGCAATTACCTATTGTATTGAGCAGTTAGTTAGTCTGCTTGCTTACGTAAAAAGGCTGGAATCTCATAGTAATCTGCCCCTTTATCCAACATGGATTTAGCCTGAGGAGAGCTATCTGCACCTAAAGTAGGTGTAGGAGTCGCCTCGCGGGAACTACGGAATACCCGTGGCAAATCATATTGGCTGTAATCAACACCGCTACTTGCTGCTGGTTGAGTTGAAACTGATGGAGTGCTACCCGCACCCGTCAGCGCCATACCCGCACTAGTACTCAAAGCAGAATCTAAGCCAACCTTACTCATAGCAGCAGATGCGCTAGAAGGAGCAAAAGTATTGAGGTCTGCCATTGTTGGCATTGCATCACTAGTACCAGTAGCCTGTCTCCAAACTACTTCGGGTTGATTTGCTTTGCGTGCCTGAGGATTATTTAAGCCAGTGGCAACTACTGTCACGCGTAATGCATCGCCCAAGGTCTCGTCGTACACGGTGCCGAAGATTACGGTTGCATCATCAGCAGCATAACCACGAATAGCAGCCATTACTTCGCGCGTCTCAGACAATTTCAATGAGCGGCTAGCAGTAATATTTACCAATACACCGCGTGCACCAGATAAATCAACGCCTTCTAATAATGGAGAGGCCACTGCAGCTTCTGCTGCCAAACGAGCACGATCCATACCAGAAACTGTTGCTGTTCCCATCATGGCTTTACCTTGCTCGCCCATGACAGTCTTCACATCTTCAAAGTCAACGTTAATTAAACCTTGAACATTGATGATTTCAGCAATACCAGAGACTGCGTTGTGTAAAACGTCATCAGCACAAGCAAAAGCCTTATCAAACTCAGCATCTTCACCCATAACTTCAAAGAGCTTTTCATTGAGAACAACAATCAATGAATCAACGTAAGACTCGAGCTCTGCAGCGCCGTTCTCAGCAACCTTCAAGCGCTTTACACCCTCGAAATCAAATGGCTTACTGATAACACCAACAGTCAAAATGCCCATTTCTTTTGCGACTTGAGCAACGATTGGAGCTGCACCAGTACCGGTACCACCACCCATACCTGCAGTAATGAACACCATGTGAGCACCTTGCAAAGTATCTGCAATCCGAGCACGCGCCTCTTCGGCAGAAGCTGCGCCAATTTCTGGTTTTGCACCTGCACCTAATCCGCTAGAGCCCAGTTGCAAATTCACAGATGCTTCGGAACGCTGTAAAGCGCCAGCATCGGTGTTCATGCAAATGAACTCTACGCCATTTACTCCGCGACGGATCATGTGCTGGACAGCATTACCGCCAGCTCCACCGACTCCAACCACTTTAATAATGGTTTTGCCAGCTGTATCTTGATCTAACATTTCAAATTCCATATACCCTCCTAGGTAAATAACTTACTACATTGACGACGACGAAAAACAACTTAAAAATTTCCTGCAAACCATTCCTTCATGCGCGACATAATTCCTTGCAGTGCGCCTGATTGAGAAACACGACGACCACGCAACAACTGTGCTTGGCCTTCCATGAGCAAACCAATGCTGGTGGCGTATCTGGGGCTACGCAATACTTCATGTAAATGCCCACGATATTCGGGTGTACCAATTCGAGCAGGTCGTAAGAAGACTTGCTCAGCTAACTCAACCATTCCTGGCATCAATGACGTACCGCCAGTGAGCACAATTCCAGAGGAGACCATGTCTTCATAGCCAGAGTCACGCACCACACCTCTCACCAAGGTAAATAGCTCTTCAACCCGCGGCTCAATCACTGCAGCAAGTGCTTGCTTAGACATTGGACGCGGGTCACGATCACCAACACCAGGTACATCAATCATGGCGGCTGAATCAGCCATATCTTGACGAGCAATTCCATGGGCAATTTTTAAATCTTCCGCCTCAATTGTTGGAGTACGCAATGCCATTGCAATATCGTTAGTAATTTGGTCGCCGGCAATTGGAATCACGGCGGTATGACGAATCGATCCTTGGCAATAAATCGCGATGTCAGTAGTGCCGCCACCAATATCGACTAAGACAACACCAAGTTCTTTTTCATCATCAGTAAGGACAGCTAAGCTTGATGCCAAAGGCTGCAAAATGAGATCATTCACCTCGAGACCACAACGACGTACACACTTCACAATATTTTGTGCAGCACTTACAGCACCAGTAACAATATGTACCTTCACCTCTAAACGTAAACCACTCATACCGATTGGCTCGCGGACATCTTCTTGGCCATCGATGATGAATTCTTGTACCAAGATATGTAAAATTTGTTGATCCGTTGGAATATTGATTGCTTTAGCAGTTTCCAATACGCGCTCAACATCGCCAGCGCCTACTTCTTTGTCTCGTATAGCGACCATACCGCTCGAGTTAAAGCTCACAATGTGATTTCCGGCAATGCCAGTAAATACTTGAACAATCTGGCGGTCAGCCATCACCTCGGCCTCTTCCAAAGCCTTCTGAATCGACTGAACAGTTGCTTCAATGTTGACTACAACGCCCTTTTTTAAACCCTTAGAGGCTGTTTGACCAACACCAACTACGTTAAATTGGCCATCAGGTGCAAGCTCTGCTACTAAGGCTACTACCTTAGAAGTCCCAATGTCTAAACCCACTAGCAGGTCGCGATTATCTTTACTCATTGCCATTCCTCATTGCTTCAGCTCACTTTTTTTGCCATCTACATCACTCTTTTTCAAACTTCCAGATGCAAGATGCACTGCGAAACCATTTGCATAACGTAGATCTACTGCATCCACTCGATTAGCCCATTTCTCTTGCACCTGAGGCCAATACTTAAATAGACGTGCAACACGTTCTTCTGTTAAGTTTTTGTCCGAACTCTCTTCATCCCGTCCAAATTCGACTTTCATGCCATTGGATAACTTGACGTGCCAGGCATAACGCTCAGTTAATGCCAAGCTCACTACCTGAGCATTCCAAGGTTTAAACCAGTTATTAGCTTTTTCATAAAGGCTCATTACCTCTTTACCAGCATCGTCTGGTCCAGAAAAATCTAATAAGTGTTTGTCATCAACTAGCTCTGAAACACGGCCAGCAAATAGCTCACCATGTGTATTCATTAAAGTATTGCTACTCTCACTACCCCAAGTAGCAAAAGCCTTCTGCTCTTCAATATTCACTATCAAACCATTGGGCCAAACACGACGAACATTAGCGTGGCGCACCCAAGGCATACTTTCAAAGCCACGCTTCACATCTTCTAAACGCACACTGAAGAAGTTGCCTTGCACGGTTTCCATTACCTGACGCTTCACGAGAGATTTATTAATGTGTTTCAGTGTTTGACCAGCAACCGGCTCAACCTGAATTTGTCTCAAAGTAAAAACAGATCTCTGGCTTAACCAAACCAGAATCCCAACCACCAACATCACAGCAAAGCAGCGCATCAAGAAACGACTAAGCTTTTGCATCCGCTCTGGATGATTCCAAAGCGGAGACATGATGACGGAGAAAATATCTCCGAAGCGGTCTAAGAGTGTGCTCATGTAATAGCACCTTCTTTTTGTTGCAAAGTTTGGCTTAGTAACCACAGCACGAGGTCTGCATAAGGAACGCCAGCTGCTTTAGCTGCCATCGGCACTAAAGAGTGAGAGGTCATACCTGGTGAGGTATTCATCTCTAATAAATAGGGCTTACCAGTTTTCTGATCGAGCATGACATCTGCACGACCCCATGTGCGGCAACCTAGGGCCTTGTATGCAGCTAAGGCCAACTCTTGAACGCGCTCATTAATCTCAACCGCAAGTCCAGTTGGGCATAGGTATTGAGTCTTGTCTGAGAAATATTTATTATGGAAGTCGTAGTTAGCTTCCGGTGGGATAATTTTGATCACAGGCAATGCTTCTGCTGTATCACCTTGACCAACTAGCGGGCAAGTGAGCTCATCTCCAATGATGCAAGTCTCAGCAATCACTTTTTTATCTAATCCCGCAGCAAGCTTATAGGCTGCTGGTAATTCATTGACAGATTTCACCTTGGTTAAACCTAGTGAAGAACCTTCATGCGCTGGTTTCACTATCAAAGGCAGACCTAAATGCTCGACGACTGCATTCCAGTCGCTATTTGCAGTTAATTCTTCAAACTCTGGGGTCGCCAGACCATTGCTAATCCAAACTTGCTTAGTCACAATCTTGTCAATTGCTAAAGCAGAAGCTAATACACCACTACCGGTATACGGCAGATTCAATAAGTCTAATAAGCCTTGGATAGTTCCATCTTCACCGTAACGACCATGTAAGGCGATAAAAATACGATCAAATTTTTCTTTTGCTAACTCTGTTGGGCAGCGTAAGCCAGTATCAAAAGCATGTGCATCCACACCTTTAGAGAGCAAAGCCTCCAAAACACCATTGCCTGACATGAGAGATATTTCTCGCTCACCCGAGCGCCCACCTAAGAGAACACCAACCCGACCAAACGATTTCACATCTAGCTTGGATATCTGAGACTTCACACGATCGCCCCACATGCCGAGGCTTGTATCTAACTTAGACACTCTTTGCCTCCGCCAAGGTATGAGGCAGTGCAGAGATTGATCCTGCACCCATTGTGATTAAGACATCGCCATCTTTTAATACTTGAGATAACTTTTCTGGCATCTCTGCAATATTTGCTGCGAATGCCACCGCCGCAGAATTTAAGGAGCCTTTTGTATGCTTCTCCTCTGCAAGTGCTGCCTTCATCAAACTCTTACCATCTGCACCCGGAATCTTTGCCTCGCCGGCTGGATAAACCTCGGTCAATACCAATGCATCAAAATTTCGGAGGACTTGCACAAACTCTCCAAAACAATCCCGTGTTCTTGTAAAGCGATGTGGCTGGAATGCCAACACTAAACGGCGTTCTGGGAACGCACCTCGAGCTGCTGCTAAGGTCGCAGCCATCTCTACCGGATGGTGGCCATAATCATCAATCAAGGTAAAACTTCCACCAGAGGCAAGTGGAATCTCACCATAGCGCTGGAAGCGTCGACCAACGCCACTAAATTCTGAGAGTGCTTTTGTAATTGCTTCATCGCCAACACCCAACTCAGTGGCAATACCAATTGCAGCTAGAGCATTACGCACATTATGCAACCCAGGTAAGTTCAATGTGATATTAAGAGGGCCTGGTCTATTACCATGCCTGCGAACGGTGCGGCGATCCACAGTAAAGTGCATACGCGTGCCATCAGCACGAATATTGCTAGCTCTAATATCTGCATCTTCAGAGAGGCCATAACGCAAGACGGGCTGAGATACAAATGGAATGATGTCACGTACATTGGCATCATCAATACACAATACTGCTACCCCATAAAAAGGCATGCGCTGAATAAATTGCACAAAGGCTTGCTTCAATCTCGCCATATCGTGCTGGTAGGTGTCCATATGATCTGCATCAATATTAGTAACCACTTCCATTGCCGGGAAAAGCTGTAAGAAAGAAGCGTCAGACTCATCAGCTTCAACCACAATGAAGTCGCCGCGACCCAAACGCGCATTGGCACCAGCAGAGTTAAGCTTTCCACCAATGACAAAAGTGGGATCGAGACCACCCTCAGCCAGGACCGAAGCAACTAAACTAGTTGTAGTGGTCTTGCCATGTGTGCCAGCAATAGCGATGCCTTGTTTTAGGCGCATCAACTCACCCAACATCACTGCTCGCTGAATGACTGGAATCTTTGCAGCACGCGCTGCAAGAACTTCGGGATTATTTCCAGCTACTGCAGTAGAAATAACCACTGCTTCTGCAGTACCAATATTTTTAGGATCATGGCCAATATGAATCACCGCGCCTAACTCTTTTAGGCGCTTCGTTACAGGGCCTTCAGCTAAATCAGATCCAGATACTTGATAGCCTAGATTCAGTAAAACTTCGGCTATGCCGCTCATACCAGCACCACCAATACCAACGAAATGAATTTGCTGAACAATATGCTTCATACACCTACCCCCGCACAATCAGCGCAAACCTCAGCTACTCGCTGGGTTGCATGTGGTTTAGCTAAAGCATGCGCACGCAAAGCCATTTCCTTTAGGTCCGCACGATTAAAACTTTGAATCATGGATGCCAAATCGTGTGGATTCAGGTCTTGCTGGGGCAATAAGATTGCAGCATCTGCATCAGCTAAAAATTTTGCATTAGCAGTTTGATGGTCATCAATTGCATATGGAAAGGGAATTAAGCAAGAAGCAACGCCACAAGCTGCTAATTCTGAAACTGTCATTGCACCTGCGCGACAAATCACAAGATCTGCTTGTGCATACGCGGAGGGCATATCGTCAATAAAGGGACGAATATCTGCTTCAATACCTAGCTCGGCATAATGCTTTTGCAAATCAGCTAAATGCTTATCGCCCGCCTGGTGAATGACCTGAGGACGCACATCTTTAGAGAGTAGCGCCAAAGCTGCAGGAATATTTTCATTTAAAGCGGCCGCGCCTAAACTACCACCCACGACCAATATAGATAAAGGTCCTTGACGCTGTTCGTAGCGCAATGCAGGCGCCGAAATATGATCAAACTCTTCACGAATAGGATTACCTACCCACTCGGCATGCGCCATCGTATTTGGGAAGCCAGTTAATGTACGCATTGCAATTTTGGCAAGCGCACGATTTGCACTCCCTGCTACAGAATTTGCTTCATGTAGTACTAAAGGACGGCTTAACAACTTAGTTACTAAACCCCCAGGGAAAGAAATATAGCCACCCATACCTAAAACCACAGATGGTTTTAGACGACGCATAATCTTCCAACTTTGAACACAAGCGCGTATTAAATTAAATGGCAACATCAGTTTGGTCTTGAGGCCTTTGCCTCGTAAACCGCCAAACTCAACTGCTTCAAACGGAAAATCACAAGACTTTACTAAGCGATATTCCATGCCATTTTGGTTACCCAACCATGACACATTCCAACCGCAGATCCGCAGATATTCAGCAATAGCAAGGCCTGGGAAGATGTGCCCGCCAGTACCACCAGCCATCACCAAAATTGAGGGTCTTGTCACAGCTTCCCTCCGCGCATCAGAATACGATTCTCATAATCAATTCGGAGGAGCATGGCAATTGCCACGACATTCATCAAAATTGCAGATCCACCGTAACTTACTAATGGCAATGTCAAACCCTTGGTTGGTAATAAACCGAGGTTCACACCTATATTAATAAAGGCTTGCCAGCCAATCCAAATTGCTACGCCCTTGGCTGCAAGACCAGCAAAACTACGGTCTAACTGCAAAGCGGTACGCCCAATTAAGAAAGCACGTCGGACGATCCAATAAAACAAGAAGATCATCACAACCACGCCAACGAAGCCAAGTTCTTCACCAATTACTGCCATGATGAAATCAGTATGAGCTTCTGGCAGGTAATGCAATTTCTCTACGCTGCCACCAAGCCCAGTACCGAACCACTCACCACGACCAAAGGCCATTAAAGAATGTGTTAGCTGATAACCTTTATTTGCAGCGTTATCCACTTGCCATGGATCCATAAAAGCAAGCATGCGGCCGCGACGGAATGGCGAGAGCGCAATCATCGCAGCGCCACTCATTAAGCCAACAGCAATCAAACCACCAAATAACTTGGCATTAATACCGCCCAAGAACAAGATACCAAATGCAATTAAGGCAACCACTACGAATGCGCCCATATCAGGCTCTGCCATTAATAGGCCGCCAACCAATGCCACTGCAATACCCATTGGCAACATGCCCTTAACAAATGAGTGCAAGTATTCTTGACGCTGCACGGTATAACTTGCAGCAAAAATGATGGCTGCAAACTTCATTAACTCAGATGGTTGGAAGTTCATTAAGCCCAGCGGAATCCAGCGTCTAGCTCCATTCACACCCTTACCAACACCTGGGATGAGAACCGCGATCAAGAGCAGCACGGTAAATCCAAAAATCAATGGTGAATATCGATCCCACACCTTTGTTGGAATCTTGAAGACCCAAATACCTACCCCAATCGCAATCACCAAGGAAATCATGTGGCGAATTAAGAAAAAGTTACTGCTGTAATTGGCGTACTTAGGGCCATCTGCCAAAGTAATCGATGCTGAATACACCATTACCAAACCGATCAACATCAGAGAAAGGACTGCCCATACGAGCAGTTGATCGTATTCCATCATGCGCGAGCGAGTTTGCTCAACTCCCGATACAGCGTCTCTTAAGCCAGTGCGGAAGTTATCAATCCCACCTCTAGAAAAATTCCAGAAGCGATCTAGGCTTAAACGGTTGTCAGGAAAAAGTTTATCTTTTAGATTCACGCTTGAGCTCCTTCAAAACGCATTCCTAATTCTTCCACTTCTTCAACAAATGCTTGGGCACGCGCAACATAATCTTTAAACTGATCAAAACTTGCGCAAGCAGGAGAGAGTAAGACCAAATCCCCAGATTGGGCCTGTTGTGCGGCTGTTTTGACAGCTGACTCCAAGGTGCCGCTAATCGTGCAAGAAACATCATTGCCAATAGCCTCACCAATAGCAGCGCCATCTTTACCAATCAAGAAAATACCTTTAACAAAACGTAAAGCGGGCTCACGTAATGGACTAAAGTCTTGTCCCTTACCATCACCACCAGCGATTAACCAAATTCTCTTGCCGGATTCATTGCTTCCTAGACCATTCAGGGCTGCTACCGTTGCACCTACATTAGTACCTTTGCTGTCATCGACATACTCAACATCATTTACAACTGCGACGCTCTGAACACGATGAGGCTCGCCGTGATAATCACGCAAACCATGTAGGAGAACATTCATTGGTAAGTTAACCGCCCTTGCTAATGCCAATGCAGCTAATGCGTTCAATGCATTATGGCGACCACGAATTCTGAGTGCGTCAGCTGGAATTAAGCGTTTTAATCTCAGCGGCTCGTCTTCTGCAATTACAGCTGATTTACGACGACGCTTAGGCTCAAGATCCTCATCTACCTCTGCCCATACAAGCCAATCAATTCCGCCAGCTCGTAAATCATGCTCAATGCCGAAAGCACCTTGCTCATCTGGTCTATTAGAACCAAAAGTCACAATCGACTTTTCTGTCTTTTGATCCCCAGAAAGCAAACTCATCACCAAAGAATCGTCGCGATTCAAAATACAAAGTGTGTCTGCGCCAAATATCTTTGCTTTTGCATCTGCATACGACTGCATATCGCCATGCCAATCCAAATGATCTTGGGTGATATTCAGAACAGTGGCAGCAGTAGCATTGAGGGTATACGTATAAACCAATTGGAAGCTGGACAATTCAAGCACCCAAATATCGGGCATATCCTCAAGTTGGTCAGCGTCATTCAGACAACTCATCAACTTGTTTAATGCAGCAGGGCTAATATTTCCAGCTACAGCAACTTTTTTCCCGGCGCGCTCGCAGAGTTGGCCGGTTAATGCAGTAGTAGTAGTTTTTCCATTGGTTCCGGTGATCGCCAATACTGCCGCTTCATAGCTCGATTCAGCCACTTGGGCCATGCGACTTAATGCTGCAATGGCGCGCGCAAAGAACTCGATCTCACTCCAAACATCAATTCTGTCTTTTCTAGCCTTAGCTAAGAATGATTGAGTAGGTTCCTGAAATGGAGATAGGCCAGGACTAATACCAATCACATCAATATCAAGCAATAACTCATCTTTTAAGGGTCCAAACTGAATATCTTTCAATCCATCAATTTTTAATTCATCTAGCCAAGCATTCTGGCACTCAGAAAATTGAGATTGATCGCGTGTATCCACCAAACGAACAATGGCGCCATTACGCAAGCACCACTTAGCCATAGCAACACCAGACTCTCCCAGACCCAAAATCAAAAAGCGGTGGGGAGCTTGATAGCCTGCATCAGCTATGAAAGCAGGATTTGCGAAGGTATTTTCTAGATTCAACATATTTACTCTTTGGCTCACCGTAATTTCAGGCTAGATAAGCCAATCAATACCAATAGGATGGTGATGATCCAGAAACGCACAACCACTTGAGTCTCTTTCCAACCACCTAATTCAAAATGATGATGCAGCGGCGCCATGCGGAAAATGCGGCGCCCTTCGCCAAAATATTTCTTGGTTAACTTGAACCAAAATACTTGCAACATTACAGAGACAGTTTCTGCAACAAAAATTCCACCCATTACAAAGAGCACAATCTCTTGACGCACAATGACCGCAATAGTTCCAAGTGCGCCACCTAATGCCAGCGCACCAACGTCACCCATGAATACTTGTGCTGGATGCGCGTTATACCAGAGGAAAGCTAAACCCGCACCACCCATGGCGCCACAAAAAATCAACAACTCACCAGCACCCGGAATATAAGGAAACAATAAGTATTTGGCGTAGATAGCGTTACCCATCACATAAGCAAATGCCCCTAAGGCTGCTCCCACCAAGATAACGGGCATGATGACCAAGCCATCGAGTCCATCGGTTAAGTTCACTGCATTACTACTACCGACGATGACCAAGTAACTCAAGATGATGAAACCCATCATGCCTAAGGGATAACTTACCTCTTTAATAAAGGGTAGTAGTAAATTTGTTTTTGCTGGGAGATCTAAAGCCAAACCACTCTTGAGCCATTCGTAGAAAAGTTGCAGTACCTTGAGGTTGTTGACTTCGGAAACTGAGAATGCCAAATAGATCGCTGCAAATAGCCCGATCAAGGTTTGCCAAAAGAATTTTTCTCTTGAGGCCATTCCCTTAGGATCTTTTCTGGCAACCTTACGATAGTCGTCTACCCAGCCAATAGCGCCAAAGCCAAAGGTTACGATCATCACAATCCAGATAAAACGATTGCTTAAGTCTGCCCACAACATGCAGGACACAAAAATACCGATCAAGATCAAGACTCCACCCATTGTTGGGGTGCCAGATTTGACTAAATGTGTTTGTGGTCCATCAGTGCGAACGGCTTGACCCATTTTCAATGCTGTTAGTTTTCGAATAACCCATGGACCAGCAGCCAGACCAATCAACAAGGCAGTCACCGTTGCCATCACCGCTCTAAACGTGATGTAGTTAAAGACTCGGAAGAAGCCAAAATCATCCTGTAGCCATTGCGCCAAAATTAAGAGCATGTTTTAGCCTCCTCTAACAAGGCCTGCACTACACGCTCCATGCGCATAAAACGTGAACCCTTAACCAAAATATTTAAATGCTCATTACTACCGGTTGACTGAGCATGCAATGCATCTCTTAACTGCTCAATCAAGCTATCCATTTCAGCAAAATGTTTTGCACTAGGATTGGGTAATCCATTTTTTTGGACATCATCGAATCCTTGAATAGCAAATTGACATTGCTCGCCCAGAGCAAATAATTTATTAACCCCCTGTTCAGCAGCGTAAGCACCAACCTCACGATGAAACTCGGGCCCTTGATTACCTACTTCACCCATATCACCCAAAACCAACCAGGAGATTTTGCCTGACTGCTTGAGAGCATCAATTGCAGCTCTGACTGAATCTGGGTTAGCGTTATAGCTGTCATCAATTAAGGTGTGATTAGGATCAATTTTCTTAGCTTGCATACGTCCATTAACCGGGGAGAATGCCTCCAAGCCTTGCTTAATATTTTCGAGGCTAAGGCCAGCTGCTACAGCAACAGCGCTAGCAGCCAATGCATTACGCGCATTGTGGCTGCCCAAAGTATTTAACTGAATCTCTATCGAACCCAAGTCTGTTTGCACATGCACGTGGCCATTATTTAATAAGCGCCCCATGACTGCAGCCTGCAGTGTTGACTGACCAGATTGCAAAACAAAATCAATGATCTTGCGTCCAGCTGCGGCTTCATGCCAAACGCTTGCAAATTCAGAATCCGCTGGAAATACCGCTATTCCATCTTTCGGTAAGGCTCTGATAGCATCAGAGTGCTCCTGGGCTACTGCAGCTACAGTAGCCATAAACTCTTGATGTTCGCGCTGCGCATTATTAATCAAGGCAATATTTGCCTGAGCAATATCAGCAAGCTGCGCAGTCTCTCCAGGATGATTCATCCCTAACTCAACTACAGCAAGTCGATCGGTTGAGCTAAGCTTTAATAATGTCAGCGGTAGGCCAATATCATTATTCAAGTTCCCTTTAGTCACCAAGGTTTGCGCTTCACCAACGGCCGTCCTAAAAATAGAGGCAATCATTTCTTTCACAGTAGTTTTGCCATTGCTACCAGTCACCAAAGCCAGTGGAATGGGATGATTAGCGCGCCAGGCTTTTGCAAATACTCCTAGGCCAATACGAGTATCAGCAACGCAAACTGCAGGCAAACTTCCAGGGCATTTATCTTGATTACTAATCAGTACTCCAGTTGCTCCTGCTTTAGCAACATCTGATAAAAAATCGTGGGCATCAAAGCGATCACCAGTTAAAGCCACAAATAATTCTTTGGCATCAATCTGCCGACTATCGCTGCCTACTCTGGAAATACTTGCTAACTGAGCAGCTTCTGGGGAAATATTGATCAAAGCACTTCCAGGTAGCATGGCATGCACTTGAGCAAGTGTGGTCATAACAGACATCAGGCCATTCCCCCAGCAGCCAAACGAATATGCTCTTGATCAGAGAAATCAAATTTCTTGCCATTAATATCTTGAGTGGTTTCGTGACCTTTTCCTGCTACCAAAACAATATCTTGGGAATCGGCATTACGCACGGCAGCCATAATTGCCGCGGCACGATCAACAATCATCTGCACTTCTGAAGATTTCTGATTGATACCCGTGCGAATCATTTCCATGATGGTTTGCGGCTCTTCAGATCTTGGGTTATCACTAGTAATAATGATTTGATCAGCAAACTTTTGGGCTACTGCACCCATTTGTGACCGTTTACCAATATCTCGATCACCGCCGCACCCAAATACACACCAAATTTTTCCACTGCGTTGCTCTGCAATTGGACGCAAAGCTTGTAAAGTCTTCTGAAGGGCATCAGGCGTATGAGCGTAATCAACCACTACTAATGGACCTTCTGATTTTTGCTGCTTACCTACTTGAATTAATTCCATACGACCGAGCACGGGACGTAATTGACTTACTCGCTTGCTTGCCTCATCACAAGTTAAGCCTTGACTAAGTAATACAGCCCATACAGCAAGTGCATTACTTAAATTAAATTCACCCAATACAGGAATATGCACGCAATTGCTGCCAACCCCCTCATATATAAATAGGGAGTCATACCCCGTACCATTCAGTACGCTATCTTTTGCAAAAACACGATGCAAGCGATCACCAAATTTTTCAAATCCCTTTAGGGATTCTTGATTTATGGTGAATGCCCAAACCTGAATGTGGCCTCGAGCTAAAAGCTTTATAGCGATCTCACGACCAAAGGCATCATCAAAATTAATGACAGCATGCTCTAATCCCGCCAGCTCAAATAGCTTTGCCTTCGCTTCCGCATACTCAGCCATGCTGTTGTGATAATCCAAATGATCTTGCGTCAGATTTGTAAATACTGCGCAGTTAAGATGAGTACCCAGTACTCGACCTTGATGCAAAGCATGTGATGACACTTCCATTGCTACCTGCTTAGCACCAGCATTGAGTAACTCTTGAAGTTGAGTCTGCAACTTCGGTGCATCTGGAGTTGTATATCCAGTTTGTACTAAAGAGCCTGGGAAGCCATTACCTAAAGTACCTAGTACTGCTGTTCGGTAGTTGGGCTCGTCCAAGGCTTGAGCTAACCACTGCGTAATACTCGTTTTACCGTTAGTGCCTGTTACACCAATCACCTTTAATTGCTTACTTGGATAGCCATACCATTGTGCAGACAGTTCACCAACCTGATCTGCAAGGTTTTCAACAGCAATACATTGTGGATGATCTAGGTATTGAGCACCAGCTCCGGCAGGATCAAATACAACAGCTGCCACACCTTTCTCCAATGCGGCATTAATAAACTGACGGCCATCTCTTAACGCGTTTCCATGACCAACAGGATAGGCAAAAAAGATATCGCCAGATTCAAGCTGGCGACTATCGGCACTTACCTTAGCAGTACTGTTTGCTAGGCTGTGCAAGTGGTCAATCAGATGATTGGGATCTATATTCAATGCCATCCTCATCGTTTTAAAACCACATGCTGAGTCTGTACATTTGCAGTTCGAATCTCCTCAGGACTCTTATCTTGCAAAACCATTTGCTTCACTTTGTTATCAGGGAGCACATTGAGAGTATTGAGTGTTTCACTCACAATGGTTGAGAACACCGGTGCTGCAACCTCACCACCGTAATGACCACCAACGGTTGGTTCATCAATCATGACTGCAACCACAATTCTCGGGGCGCTGATTGGCGCTAAACCAGCAAAGTAAGCGCGATACTTATTGCCATACCCTTTACCAACTAATTTATGTGCTGTTCCTGTCTTACCACCAACCCTAAAGCCTTCAGCCTGGGCCTTGATTGCAGTACCACCAGGCTCGGTCACAGTCTCAAGCATGGAACGCATTTCAATCGCAGTCTTTGCAGAGAGGACTCTCGTGCCTGGTTTGAAATTTGGACTACGCTCAATCGTGAGTGGCACTAACTCACCATCACGCGCGAATACCGTGTAGGCCTGCGCTACCTGAAAGAGTGATGCAGAAATGCCGTAACCAAATGCAATACGAGCTTGATCGGTTGGCATCCATTTTTTAAATGGATGTACTGTCCCGGCTACAGCGCCAGGAAAACCAATTTTTGGTGACTGCCCAAAACCAACCGCAGCGTAAAAATCCCACATCTCTTCTGCCGAGAGACTATTTAATGCAATCTTTGCGGTGCCAATATTGCTGGATTTCTGAATAATCTGTGCAACAGTTAAATTGCTATATGCGTGAGTATCGGTAATAGGTTTAGGTCCAACTAAATACTTTGCGCCAATCACCATATTGGTATCAGGATGGATTACACCCTTTTCTAAAGCAATGGCAACTGTCAATGGCTTCATTGTTGAGCCAGGCTCAAAGGTATCCGTCAACACGCGATTACGTAACTGTTCACCCGTGAGAAATTTACGATCATTGGGGTTATAGCTTGGATAATTTGCTAAGGCTAAAATTTCACCAGTTTGAGTATCTAAAACTACTGCGCCACCAGCTTTTGCACGATGTTTTTCAACCGCATCTTTTACGGCGTTATACGCTAAGAACTGAATCTTGCTATCAATCGATAGATTTAAATCTTTACCGTTTTGCGGTAACTGCAAGATTGCCATCTCTTCAACTACACGGCCCAAGCGATCAACCACAACACGCCTTTGACCAGGATGACCCGCAAGCTCTTTCTGCCTCGAGAGCTCCATACCCTCTTGACCACGATCTTCCACATTTGTAAAGCCAACTACGTGTGCCATCGCCTCACCTTCTGGATAGAAGCGGCGATATTCATTATTTAAACCAATGCCTGGAATTTCTAATTGCTTAATTTGCTGTGCAATTGCCGGCTCAACCTGACGCTTTAAGAAAATCTGCTTGCGATCTTCCTTGAGTTTTTTCCTAAGTTCAGATTCGCTAATTTGTAAAAGACTGGCGAGTTTTTTTACTTTTTCTGCAGCCAAATCATCTGGAACTGTATCGTTATAGGCGATCACAGACTTTGCCTCCAGACTAGTAGCAATGACTTGGCCATTACGATCCAAAATTTTTCCACGACTTGCTGGTAACTCCAGCTCACGCTGAGTACCGCGCACACCTTTAGCTTCATAGAATGCATTTCCAGGACCTTGAATCCAAAATGCGCGCAGCAAAAGCATCATAAAAACAAAGAACAAGAGGAATAGCATTAAGCGCGAACGCCACATTGGCAAACGCAATACTAAATTTGGCGTAGTAGAAAAACCAACCGGCCTCATTTAGCCTCCCTTAAGTACAAGGTACGCTCAGGAGAAATTGGGGACATCCGTAATTGATTGCGGGCAACATCACGAATACGTGCTGACTTTGAAAGATTACGTTGCTCATACTCCAGACGTAACCATTCTTGATTTAATTTACGCTCTTCAATCTGAGCACGCTCTTGAGCAATAAATAATTTACGCGCACGTTGTTGGGCTGCCACTAGCGATAAAGCGCAAATCAATAACAAAGTAAGCAAGGTCAAGGTAGCGCGATTCATGCGGGTGCCTCCATCCGCTTCTCTGCAACCCGCATGATGGCTGAACGAGCCCTTGGGTTTTCTAAAACCTCTGCTTCACTTGGTTTAACGCGGCCAATGATTTCTAAAGCGCTTTGAGGTAAGTCTTTTTCACGTACCGGTAGGCCACGAGGCACTTCCACTTTTGCGTGCGCCTGGAGAAACTGCTTCACGATGCGATCTTCTAATGAATGAAAGCTAATCACAGCAAGTCGTGCACCCGGCTTCAATAAATTGATGGCGGCTTTTAACCCAATCTCTAAGTCTTCTAATTCGCGGTTGATAAAAATACGCAATGCCTGAAATGTTCTAGTAGCAGGATCTTGACCAGCTTCACGTGTTCGCACCACACTAGCAACCAAACTTGCTAGTTGAGTCGTCGTTTTTGGAGACAAGCCTTCTTCTCGCTTTGCCACAATGGCTTTAGCAATCTGAAATGCAAAACGCTCTTCCCCGTAAGTCTTAATCACGTGTGTGATTTCCTCCTGCGGCGCTTGCTCTAACCATTCTGCAGCCGTCATTCCTTGACCTGTATTCATCCGCATATCTAGGGGACCTTCGCGACGAAAGGAGAAGCCCCGATGCGCTTCGTCCACTTGCGGCGAACTGATTCCCAAGTCCAACAAAATTCCATCGGCTGATTCTGCTTGCGCATACTGATCCATATTTGCAAAGCTGTCGTGCACGATGGTTAAACGTGGATCGTTGATTTTCTGCGCCACTGCGATTGCGTCCAAATCCTTGTCGAAGGAAATCATGCGCGCAGACTGAGGAAGCTGTTGGAGCAAAGCCTGCGTGTGACCTCCGCGTCCAAATGTTCCATCGATTACCAAAATATTGTTTGCTACGTTTTGTTTTTGAATGAGCGGACCACTGATTAGCGCCGTCACCGCCTCGGCCAGCAACACTGGGCGATGAGTTATGTTCATAGCACCCTGTCATCAAAAATTAAATTGCTTGAGTGCTTCAGGCATGCCTAGTGCAATTGCAGCCTGTTCTTTTGCAGCGTATGTAGCTGCGTCCCACAATTCCAAGTGACTGCCCATACCAAGCAAGATCACTTCTTTTTCGATTCCAGCTGCTGCACGCAATTCCGGACTAACCAAAATTCGTCCGGCATTATCCAGATCAATTTCCGCAGCATTACCCAAAAAAATTCTGCGCCACCAATGTGCGTCCATTGGAAGCTGGGCAACCCGCGCTCTAAAACTTTCCCATTCTGGTCTTGGGAAAAGCAAAAGGCAGCCATCTGGATGTTTTGTGAGCGTGAGGCGGCCATCACCTTGAACTAACAAGGCGTCACGATGCTTTGCCGGAACTGACATTCGGCCTTTTGCATCTAAATTGAGAGCTGACGCACCTTGAAACACCATTTACCCCACTTTTTCACACTTCCTCCCACTTTAGAGGATCGCAATAGGAGGGTCAAGTGTTTTTGGGGATTTTTTTGGGAAATTCTCTAATGTTTACAAACACTTAGCGTAATGTGTTCAGAAGATGGTGATAATAAAATAGCTACTTGAAACAATGGCTTGGAAAATATACTTAAGAATAGGTCTTAGCTATAGAGATAGATAATACCTAAATACACTGTAATTAAAAACAGTATTTATCAAAAAATATATCAAAATTAATCTGAAATTGATTTTCTGGATTTATTCAAACTAAATCCTCAATATCCATTTTAAATTTTGTAAGCAGTGCTCGTCATTACCTTAGACATTGCTTGCATTATTTTTTGAATTGGCTCAGGCAAAGTAACACCGCCTGCATGCAAAGCTGCTTGCCCATGCTCAATTTCATCAATACGCATTTGATCAACAATTGCACGTGAGCGATGATCTTCTTCCGGCAATTTTTTGAGATGACTCTCAAGGTGATTTTCAACTTGTTTTTCAGTTTCAACAACAAAACCTAAACTCCACTTATCACCCGCTAAGCCAGCTGCCAAGCCGATTGCAAAGGACCCGGCATACCAAAATGGATTGAGATAACTTGTGTGGGAACCAAGTTCTTTTAGGCGAGTTTCACACCATGCCAAGTGATCTAACTCTTCTTGTGCAGAGTGATCTAGCATCTCTTTTATTTCTGAATTTCTGGCGACTAATTTTTGCGATTGATATAAAGCTTGCGCACAAACTTCGCCAACATGATTGATGCGCATTAAACCTGCCGCATGCTTTCGCTGCCCAGCATCTAATGCCAGATTGGCACCAGGCTCAGAACCTGGGGTGGGTCTTTGAGCATTTGCCCCACCTACGACTGAACGAAGCGCGGTATCAAATTCAAGAATGAAACGGTCGACTGGAGTCATCAGCTGAAAATTAGACCAAAACCTCGGCTTTACAGCTCTGTTTGGTCTTTAATCCTAGTTCTACGAGTAGCTCACGGTCTTGTTCGGCCTCTGGATTGCCGGTAGTGAGTAGTTGCTCACCATAGAAAATCGAATTGGCTCCAGCCATAAAGCACATGGCCTGAACGGCCCTACCCAGTTCTTGGCGCCCTGCAGATAAACGTACACGTGCCTTAGGCATCGTGATGCGTGCTACTGCAATAGTGCGCACAAACTCAAGCGGGTCTAAAGGCTTTTGATCGGCCAGGGGAGTGCCTGCAACGGGTACCAGGTGATTAATCGGCACAGACTCAGGGTAAGGACTCAAATTGGCTAAGCGCGCCAAGAACGCAGCTCGCTGCTCACGGGACTCACCCATTCCAACAATGCCACCACAGCACACAGACATGCCGGCTGCTCGGACATTGGAGATGGTATCTAGACGATCTTGATAACCACGCGTAGAAATCACTGAGCGGTAAAAATCTTCGCTGGTATCTAGGTTATGGTTATAAAAATCTAGCCCAGCCTCTTGAAGTGCTTGGGCCTGGTCAGCTTCTAGCATCCCCAGGGTAGCGCAGGTCTCGAGACCTAAAGCCTTTACCCCCTTGATCATGGCGGTTACTTTTTCAATATCGCGATCTTTAGGCTCACGCCAAGCAGCGCCCATACAGAAACGGTTTGAGCCTGCCGCCTTAGCGGCTTTAGCGGCCTCTAAAACCTCCTCTAAGCCCATCAGCTTCTCAGCCTTCACATCCGTGTCATAGCGTGCGGCTTGAGGACAATAACCGCAATCCTCAGGACAGCCGCCGGTCTTGATGGACAACAAAGTAGCGAGTTCTACATCACCCTCGGGAAAATAAGTTTTGTGTGTCTCCTGGGCCTTGAGCATTAATTCATTTAAAGGCAAGGCAAAAAGTGCCTCAATTTGGGCCACAGTCCACTGCCCAGAGGCGTCGACCTCTTTACGTAAATTAGCCTTAGATTTGACTAAGGTCAGCGGTTTTTCAGCAGTTTGGGCGTCCAACATGGGCAAATTCCAGAAAATAGATCAATTCAAGCCATAAACATAACAGATACAAGCCTGAAATTGGAAAAACTAGTGGTCAAATATCAAACATGAAGGTTATTTCTGATTTAAATCAAGCCACCCTCGTTGATCGCAGCTTGGCTGCCGTTTGGCACCCCTGCACTCAGATGAAACATCATGAGTCATTTCCCCTAATCGCCATTACCAAAGGAAAGGGTCCCTGGCTCTACGACGAAAAGGGAAACGCTCTACTCGATTGCATTAGTTCTTGGTGGACCAATTTATTTGGCCACTCCAATCCGCAGATTAACCAAGCCATTACTAATCAATTGGAAAAGATTGAGCATGTGATGCTCGCAGGATTTACCCATCCACCAGTGGTTGAGCTATCTGAAAAACTCTCTGCACTAACAAACGGCAAATTAGGCCATGTTTTTTATGCCTCAGATGGGGCATCTGCGGTAGAAATTGCCTTAAAAATGAGTCACCATTTTTGGCAACTGAAGGACAGACCAAACAAGAAAAAATTTGTTTGCCTAGAGAATGGATACCACGGAGAAACACTCGGCGCATTAGCGGTAACTGATGTTGCTATTTTTCGTGAAGCATATGGTGCACTATTGCAAGACGTGTACACAGTCACATCACCTGATGCACGCAAAGCAAAAAATGGTGAGAGTGCAGAAGATGTTGCAAAGCATGCTGCAGGCGAACTCGAAATATTATTCAAAGCAGAACATCAACACATTGCCGCGATCATCATCGAACCGCTAGTGCAATGCGCCGGGCAAATGGCGATGCACTCACCCGAATACCTTCGCTTAGTAAGGGATTTATGCAATCGTTATGACATACACCTGATAGCCGATGAAATCGCCGTAGGCTGTGGCCGAAGTGGAAAATTCTTTGCCTGTGAGCACGCTGGTATTTGGCCTGATTTTCTGACTCTATCCAAAGGTATTAGCGGTGGCTATCTCCCTCTCTCGCTTTGCATGACTACCGATACCATTTATCGTGCTTTTTATAGCGATAAAACACAACAAGGCTTCCTGCATTCTCATTCGTATACTGGAAATCCGTTAGCGTGCGCAGCAGCACTGGCTTGCTTGAATATTTTTGAAACAGAACAAGTTTTAGAAAAGAATAAAGCCCGCTCACAAGATTTAGCAAATGCATTTGCCTGGGCAAAAGTAGATTCTCGACTCGAGCACTGGCGCCAACAAGGAATGATTCTGGCATTTGATGTTAAGAATGAATACCTCAAAAATGTAGGCAGCTTTCCTCGTGAACTATTTGCCAAAGGGCTTGAGGAAGGTATTCTCATTAGACCAATTGGCAATACGATATACGTCATGCCCCCTTACATCTTGTCGACTGAAGAAACAATGCAAATGGGCCAAGCTATTGAATGTGCTCTTGCGAAGGCTTTAGCATGAGTAGTTCATTTAAAGCCCTAGAACTTGCACAAGAGGCTATTGCAGATTTAGATTTGCAACTACTCAGGAGAAAATTACGCGTTACCCAGTCTCCTTGCGATACCAATGCAACTGTTGAGAATAGGCAACTCAAGGCCTTTTGTAGCAATGATTACCTTGGTCTTGCTAATCACCCAGACTTAGTAAATGCCTTAGCAGAGGGAGCTAAAAAATATGGGGTTGGTAGTGGCGCATCCCATTTAATTAGTGGTCATAGCGCCGCACATGAGTTGCTTGAAAAAAAATTGGTGTCTTTTCAAGAGAAGCATATTCCAAATGCTCGCGCCCTATTTTTTAGTACTGGCTACCTTACCAATCTGGCTGCCATTACAGGGTTAGCCAGGCTTACCGAGCGCGGTGATTTGAGTATTTACTCAGCCAAACTAAATCATGCTTCCCTAATTGATGGTGTTCGCTTAGCTGCGGCGCAAATGAATGCTACGGTTAACTTATTCGACCATACACAACTGACTTCATTAACTGAGACCCTCAAAAAAGATACAAAGTCTCTTAAGCTCATCGTGACTGATGGCGTCTTTAGTATGGATGGTGATGTAGCTCCCGTTCAGGAATTACTTCAAATAGCCGAGCAATATGATGCCCTACTGCTAGTTGATGATGCACATGGCTTTGGAGTACTAGGGGAAAAAGGGCACGGCATCCTAGAGCAAGAGGATATTCAATCTAACCGCATTATTTACATTGGCACCTTAGGAAAATCTGCTGGTGTCAGCGGTGCTTTTGTTTGTGCACAAGACTCTTTTATTGAATGGCTGATTCAAAAAGGGCGTCCTTACATTTACAGTACTGCAACCCCGCCAGCCATTGCACATACCTTACTCAAAAGTCTTGAGATCATTGAAGGCGATGAAGGTGTAGAGCGTCGATCACATCTCAATCGGCTGATTCAAATTTGGCAAGATGAAATGACCTTTATCAATTGGGAAAAAGTGTCATCTTGCACACCAATTCAGCCAATTATTTTAGGTAGCAATGCCAATGCACTTCTGGCAGCAAAGCTATTGGATGAAGCAGGCTATTGGATTCCGGCAATTCGTCCACCTACGGTTCCTCTTGGTAGCGCACGTTTGCGTATAACCTTTTCAGCAAATCATAGTGTTGATGATTTACGCAAACTCATTACAACTCTGAAAAAGATCGAGCAAGAAATTAATCACAAGGCAAATCATGACTAAGCTCTCTGGCTTCTTTGTGACTGGCACCGATACCGAGGTTGGCAAAACCTTAGTGAGTGGTGCATTAATACTAAAACTCCGTGAACAAGGCAAGAAAGTATTGGGCTTTAAACCAGTCGTTGCTGGAACATACCGAGGTGCTAATGGTGATGTACTCAATGAAGATCTTGAAACTTTGCGCATTGCTTCTCAACTTGCAGAAGGTCAATTAGAGTTGTGCCCTTATATTTTAGACTTACCCGCAGCGCCCCATCTGATCGCCGCAAATCAGGGCATTACTATTGAGCTTAATACCATCATGCAAGCGCTTAGTCAGATTCAAAAACAGAGTGACTACCTTATTGTTGAAGGGGCCGGTGGATTTTTGATTCCCTTAAATAATGATGAAGATCTCGGGGATTTTGCACAGCAAATCAATTTACCCATCATTTTGGTAGTCGGTATGAAATTAGGTTGTATTAACCACGCTCTGCTCACCCAGGAAGCGATCAAAACACGTGGTTTGAAAATTGCCGGGTGGATTGCTAACTCTCTAGCAACTGAAATGCTCTTACTCATAGAAAATATTGCTACTTTGCAAGCAAGAATAGATGCGCCTTTTTTAGGCCATATTCCGACGCTACCAAAGGCACTCCAAAAAGTAGATAACAGCCCCTATTCAATTGAGGCACTTCGTTTTGCTGCAGAGCACATCCAAATCAGGAATCATTAACCCCTAGAGCAAGCCCTAAAGTGCAACTGGCGGGACTTTCAGATAAGATGAAGGGATGCATTTACTTCCTGAAATCCTTGATTCTGCAGAAGCTATTCGAGACATTCGTCGCAATATTCATGCTCACCCTGAATTGCGCTTCGAAGAAAATCGCACTTCTGATTTAGTTGCAGAGGCGCTTTCAAGCTGGGGCATCGCCGTTTATCGCGGCATGGGTAAAACAGGCGTAGTCGGCCGTCTCGATGGCGATTTAGGTCCTGGAAAAATGATTGGTCTTCGGGCTGACATGGATGCACTTCCGCTGCAAGAACATAATAATTTTGAGCATACCTCACGTAATGCTGGAAAGATGCATGCTTGTGGTCATGATGGTCACACTGCAATGCTGTTAGGTGCCGCTCAATATCTAGCCAATCACCGCGATTTCAAAGGCAGCATCATTTTTATATTCCAGCCTGCCGAAGAGGGTGGTGCTGGTGCGAATGAAATGATTAAAGATGGGCTCTTTAAACAATTTCCTTGCGATGCTGTTTTTGGGTTACACAATTGGCCCGGATTAGCCGAAGGTCACTTTGGTGTTACATCAGGCCCTATGATGGCCTCTAGCAATACTTTTGAAATTACCATCACTGGCAAAGGCGGTCACGCCGCCCTCCCTCACAATAGCGCTGATCCTGTTCTTACTGGGGCGCAAGTAGTTTTAGCGCTACAAAGCATTATTACTCGCAATAAACGCCCTGTTGATGCTGCCGTTCTATCCGTTACACAGTTTCATGCAGGCGAAACAAGCAACGTCATTCCTGATAGCGCTTTCATCGGCGGTACCATCAGAACATTCACCTTAGAAGTGTTAGATCTCCTAGAGCAACGGTTGCGTGAAATTGCACACAGCGTTGCGGGGGCATTTGATTGCCATGCTGAAATTGCATTTTCCAGAAACTACCCCCCGCTCATTAATCACCATGCTGAAGTTGAGTTTGCAAGCGCAGTAATGAGTGAGCTAGTGGGTAATCAAAACGTTAATACCAATATTGATCCGACAATGGGTGCAGAAGATTTTGCCTTCATGCTGCTCGAGAAGCCGGGATGTTATGTATTTTTAGGTAATGGTGATGGTGATCACCGTGCGGTAGGTCATGGCATGGGCCCATGCCACCTACACAACCCCTCTTACGACTTTAATGACGCTTTAATTCCAGTGGGCGTGAGCTACTGGGTGAAGCTAGCCCAACGCTACCTAGAAAAAAACTAAGGCTGTTTACTTAAGAGTTAGTAAATTTGGCTGGGCGTTTTTCCATAAACGCAGCCATGCCTTCTTTTTGATCATTGGTTCCAAAGCAAGTGTGGAATAAGCGACGCTCAAAATGAATACCTTCTGATAGCGTAGTTTCATATGCAGCGTTGACCGCCTCTTTCACCATCATTGCGGTCAGCAAGGGCATATCGGCAATCTCTTTAGCAATGGCTTTAACCTCTCTCAATAGATCTGCTTTTGGAAAGACGCGTGATACCAAACCAGAACGTTCAGCCTCTGCCGCATCCATCATGCGACCAGTCAAAGCCAAATCCATGGCCTTCGCTTTCGATACGGCTCGTGGCAAACGTTGTGTACCACCAGCACCTGGGATGATTCCCAGCTTCACCTCTGGTTGAGCAAACTTGGCGCTATCTGCAGCCATGATGGTGTCGCACATCATGGCTAACTCGCAACCACCACCTAGAGCATAGCCAGATACGGCTGCAATTACTGGCTTACGAACTTTTCTAATCTCTTCCCAATTGCGAGTAATGAAATCATCTCGATAAACATCTTTTAAACCATACTTGGCCATTGAGGCGATATCAGCACCAGCAGCAAATGCCTTCTCGCTACCAGTGAGGATGATGCAACCAATATTGTCATCAGCATCAAAACCAAGTAACGCAGCACCAAGCTCGTCCATTAATTGATCATTTAAGGCATTGAGAACCTCAGGCCGATTTAAGGTAATCGTGGCAACCTTGCCATCAACTTCGGTCAAAATTGTTTTATAGCTCATCAATTTCTTTCTATCCAAGATCCATCAATTAATTTGGTAACAATAACCACATCTTGCCATTTTGTTTCATGCGCCCTGCGATTTCTCCCGCAGCATCACCAGAACCCCAATAAAAATCGGCCCTAACGCCACCTACGATGGCTTTTCCTGTGTCTTGTGCCATCACGAGTTTTTGCAAGGATTGATTACTTAAAGGCTTAGTTGTAGCTAAGAATACAGGTGCGCCTAATGGCATAGCCTGTAAATCAACTGCAATACTGCGCCCTGCAGTTAAGGGAACGCCAAGCGCTCCTGTTGGACCAAGATCTGCATCCACATTGCTGGGCAGCTCTTTGAAAAATACAAAACGTGGGTTTGCATTGAGCATTTCATTAACGCGATCAGGGTTCCGTTTTGCCCATTGTGAAATTCCTTGCATGCTTGCCTCACCACGTGTCATCTCTTTGCGATCTATCAACCATTGTGCAGATGATTTAAACGGCTGCTCATTAGTACCCGCAAAACCGAGGCGGAGAATGCGGCCATCCTGCAGACGAATTTTTCCTGAGCCCTGAATTTGCATAGATGCAGCAGCAACAGGATCTTGTACCCAAGCAATTTCAGATCCTTGTAGTATCCCGGAGCTCATGAGTTCAGCGCGAGTTGGTCCTGGATTAGGTCGCGATTTTTTCCAAGCATTTGGGTAAGCATAGAGCGGCACGTTATAAGTACTGGTGCGAGTTTGCGAGCCATTCATTACGGGCTCGTAGTAGCCAGTAATTAAACCTGTGTCGCTACCAGCGCTATTACGAATTTCGTAGGCTTGAAAGTTACTCTCAAAATATCGACGAACAGATTGTGTATCGCGAGCAGATACGCTTGCAGCTAGTGCGCACACTTGGCGCCAATTCATTTCGCCACTACGTTTACGCAATACCTCACAACTCTTGAGCCATGCAGGCCACGCTTGAGATACATCATCATCCTGCCAACCTGGTAAGGCTTGCCACGAAACCGCATTGAAACTTGCAATTGAGGAGCTATAAGATGAAGGCGGTGTGCCGGAACTACTGGCTCGATAGCCAGTACTCCTAGTGGGTGGCGTGGAGCATCCAGCCACTAAGCTCGCAATCAGAATAGCGAATACACTTACCTGAACTAATTTAAATTTAGAAATCATGATTGCCAATTTACTTGATCAATACCCAATGCTGCTCTTTGTCATTGAAGGTGCTATTGCCTTAGGACTCTTGCTGTTTATTGTCCTATGGACGGGCAAAGGGAAAAAATAGCTTTTTTAAGCGCGACCTTAATGCAGGGTCCGCGGCATCACTAATGCAAATTCAGGAATGGGTGCCTGAAAAAACTGGGCCTCCTCGGTAACGCAAAAGTACTCGCCCCGCATCGTTCCTGCTGGGGTAGGTAAAGTAGCCCAGCTGGTGTATTCAAATTGCTCACCAGCGCGTAACAAAGGTTGTTGCCCAACCACCCCTAAGCCACGCACCTCTTGGACGTCATTGTCCCCATCGGTAATGAACCAATGACGGGCAATAAGCTGGATGCTAGCGGTACCCGTATTGCGGATGGTGACCGTGTAGGCAAAGGCAAATTGGCGATTATCGGGGTCAGATTGCTCCGCAAGGTACTGAGCTTTGACCGAAATGCTGATTTCATGGGGATTCATGCTCGAATTCTGCTCCATCCTAAGGCCAACTGCAAGCTAGAATCTAGGGATGGAAAGCCAAAAATTACCCTCAAATCGTCAATTTGTTATCGCCCCCTCCATTCTGTCGGCTGACTTTGCCTGTCTAGGCAAGGAGGTTCAAGACGTTCTGACAGCTGGCGCCGATTGGATTCACTTTGACGTGATGGATAACCACTACGTACCCAACCTCACAATTGGCCCCCTAGTTTGTGAGGCTATTCGTCCGCATGCCCTGAAAAATGGCAAACCTGCAGTGATCGATGTTCACCTCATGGTTGAGCCCGTAGATCGTATCGTGCCTGATTTTGCAAAAGCTGGCGCCAATCTCATTAGCTTTCATCCTGAGGCGAGTCCGCACGTCAATCGCACTCTGAATTTAATTCGTGATCAAGGTTGTCAAGCAGGTCTTGTGTTTAATCCCGCAACACCACTCGATCATTTAGATCACACTTTGGAATTACTCGACTTAGTTTTACTCATGTCAGTGAATCCGGGATTTGGTGGTCAATCCTTTATTCCAAGCACTCTGAATAAAATTGAACAAGTGCGTGTGCGCTTAGATCGTTACGAAGCTGAGACCGGTCGCCACATTCGTCTTGAAGTTGATGGTGGAATCAAAGTAGACAACATCGCACAAGTGGCTCAAGCAGGCGCTGACACCTTTGTTGCTGGCTCAGCCATTTTTGGAAAAGATAATTACACACAAGTTATTGAGGCCATGCGCACTGAATTAGGAAAGACTGGAAAATCCTAATGCAGCGCGAAGAATTTAATGCCCTAGCAAAACAGGGTTTCAATCGCATTCCTCTGGTTAAAGAGGTACTTGCCGATCTGGAAACCCCGCTATCGCTTTACGTCAAACTCAGCCAAGCATTTGGCAAGAAAAATACCTATCTCTTGGAATCCGTTTTAGGTGGTGAGCGCTTTGGTCGCTTCTCCTTTATTGGCTTGCCTGCCAAAACGCTCATTCGCACTGTGGGTACCCCATCCAAACCCGTGAATGAAGTCATTACTGATGGCAAGGTAGTCGAGACCAATACTGATAATCCGCTCGATTTTGTAGATGCTTACTTCAAACGCTTTAAGGTCTCAGTAGAGTCTGGTCTACCGCGTTTTTGCGGCGGTCTTGCTGGCTACTTTGGTTATGACACCGTTCGATACATCGAATCACGCTTAGCCAAACATGATTTACCAGATGAACTTGGTGTGCCCGATATTCAACTCATGCTGACTGAAGAGTTAGCAGTCATTGATAATGTCGCTGGAAAGATTTATTTCATTGTCTATGCAGATCCGGGCAATGCTGATGGCTTTGAAAAGGCACAAGACCGCTTAAAAGAATTACTTACTTGCCTTGGCAAGCCGGCGAATATGCCTGCATCACTACCCAGTACAAAAACAGATCTGATTCGTAAATTTAAAGCTGCAGATTTTGAAGAGGCGGTACGCAAGACTAAAGAATATATTTTGGCTGGTGATTGTATGCAGGTTGTGATTGGTCAGCGCATTAGTAAACCATTTACCGACTCACCATTGGCGCTATACAGAGCATTACGCTCTTTAAACCCATCGCCTTATATGTACTTCTATGATTTTGGCGATATGCAAATTGTGGGCTCCTCCCCAGAAATCCTCGTTCGCCAAGAAAAACGTGCTGCAGAGAAAATTGTGACGATTCGCCCTCTGGCCGGTACCCGTCCACGTGGCGCTAACCCTACGGAAGATGAGCGTCTGGCTCAAGAGTTGCTGGCAGACCCTAAAGAAATTGCTGAGCATGTCATGTTGATTGATCTTGCTCGCAATGATGTTGGCAGAATCGCCAAGACAGGATCAGTCAAAGTTACAGACTCCATGTCGATCGAAAAATACTCTCACGTGCAACACATTGTGAGTTCAGTTGAAGGCGATCTTTTAGATAATATGAGCAATATGGATGTCTTACGAGCAACCTTCCCTGCGGGCACACTCTCTGGTGCACCCAAAATTCGTGCGATGGAAATTATTGATGAAATGGAAATTGTGAAGCGCGGAGTTTATGGTGGCGCAGTCGGATATCTCTCTTTCTCAGGCGATATGGATGTTGCAATTGCAATTCGTACCGGGGTCATTCGTGATGGCATGCTGCACTCCCAAGCGGGCGCAGGTGTCGTAGCTGACTCTGATCCTACCGCCGAATGGAAAGAAACCGAAGCTAAAGCGCGTGCAGTTTTAACAGCCGCTGAATTAGTACAAGGAGGACTCGATGCTCCTAATGATTGATAACTATGATTCGTTTACCTACAACCTTGTTCAGTATTTTGCTGAGCTAGGTGAAGAAGTAAAAGTGTTTCGGAATGACGAAATCACTGTGGAAGATATTGCGAAATTCAAGCCCGCACGCATTTGCATTTCCCCTGGCCCCTGCAGCCCTGCAGAAGCCGGCATCTCAGTGGAGACCATCAAACGCTATGCAGGACAGATTCCGATCCTAGGCGTATGTCTTGGCCATCAAGCCATTGGCGAAGCATTTGGTGGCAAGGTGATTCGTGCCCAGAAAGTCATGCACGGCAAGACTGACTTGATTCACCACACAGGCGTAGGCGTTTTCAAAAACCTACCAGACCCCTTTAAAGTCACGCGCTACCATTCACTCGCTATTGAAAAAAGTTCCTTACCTGCAGCGCTGGAAGTAACAGCCACCTCTTCTGATGGAGAGATCATGGGTGTACGCCATCGTGAGCTCGCAGTTGAAGGAGTGCAATTTCATCCCGAGTCCATTCTCTCTGAGCACGGCCACGCCCTACTCAAAAATTTCTTACTTAATCAGTAACTCAGTAAAAGAATATGAGCGCTACGCCAATTACTCCCCAAGAAGCACTACAACGTTGCATTGAACATCGCGAACTCTTTCATGATGAAATGACTGCGATGATGCGGCTCATCATGAGCGGAGAAATGTCACCAGAGCTTGTGGCCGGCTTATTGGTAGCTCTACGCACTAAAAAAGAGACTGTCGGAGAAATCGCCGCGGCAGCACAAGTCATGCGTGAATTTGCAACCACCGTTCATGTGGATGACCGCACACATCTAGTCGATGTTGTGGGTACAGGTGGCGATGGAGCGCATACTTTTAACATCTCCACTGCAGCGATGTTTGTTGCAGCAGCAGCTGGGGCAAAAATTGCTAAGCACGGCAATCGGAGTGTCAGTAGCAAGTCTGGTAGCGCCGATGTACTCGAAGCATTAGGTGTAAATCTAGGGCTTTCTGCAGAGCAGGTTGCTCAATGCATCTCTACTGTAGGGGCTGGCTTTATGTTTGCCCCCAATCACCACCCTGCCATGAAGAACGTTGTGCCCATTCGCAAACAATTGGGTGTACGGACGATTTTCAATATCCTAGGGCCGCTGACCAATCCTGCTGATGCCAAACGTATCTTGATGGGCGTGTTTCATCCTGATCTTGTGGGCATTCAGGCTCGGGTACTGCAAGCTTTAGGCATGGAACATGCTCTGGTGGTGTATGGTCGCGATGGTCTAGACGAGATCTCTTTAGAGGGACCAACTCTAGTTGGCGAACTCAAGGGCGGCGTTGTGCGTGAATATGAAATTCATCCAAAAGACTTTGGATTGAAGACTGCCCTCACCAATAGCTTCAAAGTAGCCAATGCCGAAGAATCAAAAAAAATCGTATTAGATGTAATTGATAACAAGCCAGGTGCAGCGAGTGATATTGTGTGTCTGAATGCAGGAGCAACCCTATATGTTGCTGGTGTAGCCAAAGATATCGCCTCTGGCATAGAAATGGCCAAAGCAGCGATTACATCTGGGGCCGCACGTCAGAAGTTAGATGCATTTGTCGCTGCAACCCAATCCAAATAAAGCCTATGAGCGATATCCTCGACAAAATTGTTGCGACCAAGAAGATTGAGATTGCCCATGACCTTCAGAAAATCTCTCTTGGCAATCAACGCGATATTGCCGAATCAAACAACAAAGACACTTTACTAAAGCCACGTGGTTTCATTTACGCAATTGAAAATAAAATTGCTGCTGGTAAGGCAGGTGTGATTGCGGAGATTAAAAAAGCAAGTCCCAGCAAAGGAATTCTGCGGGAAAACTTTAACCCCACACAAATTGCCCAATCCTATGAAAAGCATGGGGCAGCCTGCTTATCAGTACTGACCGATGTGGACTATTTCCAGGGCTGTAATGCCTTTCTTCAAGAGGCTAGATCAGCTTGCAATATTCCAGTTCTGCGCAAAGACTTTACTATCGATCCTTATCAAGTCTATGAAGCTCGTGCGATTGGTGCGGATGCCATTCTCTTAATTGTGGCCTGCTTAGAACTCAATCAAATGAAAGAGCTTGAGGCCTGCGCCCATGAACTAGGCTTAGATGTTTTAGTCGAGGTTCACAATGCTCCCGAGCTAGAGCGAGCATTAGAACTAAAAACACCCTTACTTGGGATTAATAACCGTAACCTTAAGACATTTGAAGTAACACTACAAACTACGCTGTCACTTCTCTCTATGGTTCCAAAGGATAAAACTTTGGTTACCGAATCAGGGATATTAGGTCGCAGTGATGTGCAATTGATGCGCGACAATCAAATCAATGCATTCTTAGTGGGCGAAGCATTCATGCGTGCGGCCGATCCTGGAGTCTCCCTTAACGAGCTGTTCTCCTAACTTTATTCAAAATGTCTAGGCTGTATTTGACTAAAGAGATTAATAGCAGGGAACCGAGTATGTCGCCAATAAACATGACAGAGACATGATTTACTCCGCCCGCATTATCTAATGCCATAGTAGAAAACCACCACTGATGTAAGCCAGCACTCAGAAATGAATACACCAGAATACAAATAATTAATTTCTGAAAATTGAGGTCACTCAAATCGGGTGCTAGTCGAACGTTACTAAGCACGAAAAACCTTGCAAGGTATGGAGCAAAGCCAGAGACTATACCGATACCAATGCAAAGCATTAAGTCATGAGGAAAATCACCGTGGTAGCTAATCAAAAATGATGCCAAGGTAATGCCTATAGCCCCTGGAAGTCCAAAAATCAAAGTCAGAAATAAACGCAGGCCTGCTGGCAAGTAAATCCAATTAACGCCTAGACTAAAGATAAACTCACTGGTTAGCCAGTGATTAATGTAAAACAGAGAGGCGTAAGCAAGCACGCTAATTGCAAATCCAGAAAAAGCTTCGGAAGCAGTTGTTAAAATTTTAATCATTACATTCATTATGAATGTTTTTCTTGATGTAAATCAATTGATAAAATTTATAAGAAAGCATACAGTACTCTTGAAATCCATACAAAACTAGAGCTAATCACCAAATATATGTCATCCACAAAACCAGCATCCTACCTCCGCTTTCTCAATTTGATCGATGCTCTAGATCGGATGAACCCTGGCAAGAAACTAGACTGCATTGAAGAAAACTTGCTAGATAAGATTATTCACTGCGCACATTCCAAAGAATCTATCTTGGTGGGTGATTTAATTGCACTCTCAGAGCTAGGCTCACAAGCAACCTTACATGGTCGCTTAAAAAATCTTAGCGTAATGGGTTACATCAAAATGGTTTCAAATGCTGATGGACGCAAAAAAGAAGTGTTACCAACAAAGTTGGCGCTCAAACGCTACGAAGAAATTTCCAAATGCCTCGAGAAAGCAGTAAAGTCCGCTTAAGTTCATTTCACCTCAATAAAAAAGCCCTTATTAAAAGGGCTTTTTTATTACTCAAAAGATGCATTCGTCCTTACACGTTGAATAAGAAATTCAGCACATCCCCATCCTTAACGACGTATTCCTTGCCTTCAGCCCTCATCTTGCCAGCTTCTTTAGCGCCTGCCTCACCCTTAAATTGAATGAAGTCATCATAAGCAATAGTTTGTGCTCGAATAAAGCCGCGCTCAAAATCCGTATGAATAACACCTGCAGCCTGTGGTGCAGTATCGCCCTGATGAATAGTCCAGGCACGCACCTCTTTCACACCAGCAGTAAAGTAAGTTTGCAAACCAAGGAGTGAATACCCGGCACGAATAACGCGATCTAAGCCAGGCTCTTCCATGCCCAAGTCAGCCAAGAATTCTGTTTTATCAGCGTCATCAAGATCGGCAATCTCGGCTTCAATCGCTGCGCAAACGGCAACTACTGGAGCCTTTTCTTTTGCGGCATGTTGCTTTACTGCCTCAAGATGAGGATTATTTATAAAGCCGTCCTCTTTTACGTTCGCAACATACATTGCGGGTTTAGCAGTAACTAAACACAGGGGTTTAATTAAGAGCAATTCTTCTTCACTTAAATTGAGGCTGCGCACAGGAAGTGCCGAATCAAGGTGTGTTTGCACTTTAATGAGGACCGCTACCAAAGCCGCTGCCTCTTTATCGTTACCCGATTTAGCAGCCTTCGTCGAGCGATTGAGTGTTTTTTCAACAGTGGCCAAATCAGATAAAGCCAGCTCGGTATCAATCACACCAATATCGGCTATAGGGTCAATCTTGCCTGCAACGTGGATCACATTCGGATCTTCAAAGCATCGGACCACGTGGGTAATGGCATCCGTTTCTCGAATATTGGCTAGGAATTGATTACCCAGACCCTCGCCTTTGGAGGCACCAGCAACCAAGCCAGCAATATCGACAAACTCGACGGCAGCTGGCAGGATGCGCTCGGGCTTCACAATCTCAGCCAGGGCGGCTAAACGGGGGTCGGGAACCTCGACTACACCTACATTGGGCTCAATCGTGCAGAAAGGATAGTTTTCCGCCGCGATCCCAGCCTTGGTAAGCGCGTTAAAGAGGGTAGATTTGCCGACGTTAGGCAGGCCGACGATGCCACATTTCAAAGACATAGTCATATTGTAAAGGGGCTGGATTCGATATCATCGAGTTATGTCTGAAGTTCACCCAAATAACCTGTCCAAAAGCGCTGTGCAATCTGCCAAAATCCGCTCCGTCGACGTTGTCATTGTCGGGGGAGGCATTGCTGGCAAGGCTTGTGCGCTTGGTCTAGCGCAACTTGGTCTACAGACTATTGAGATCGCACCAGATTTAGGGCAGGCAGTAGCTGCGCCTCAAGGATCTCAATGGGGCCAACGAATCTATGCATTTTCCCCGAGCACCCAAAAACTTTTGGCTCATTTGCAAATTTGGGACGCCCTAGATCACAGTCGAATGCAGCCAGTGCGCGATATGCGAATTTATGGCGACCGTGGTGAAAAAAATGATCAACTCCATCTCTCTGCGTTTGAAGCAGGCACACCTCAACTAGCCTGGATTGGAGAATCCAATCTCATTGAGCACACTCTTGATCAAGCATCTCGCTTTCAAAATAAATTGGAGCGTATTAATGATGTCATTGAAAAGATTGAGGTCGATGCAAATGGGGGTACGCTACATTTTAAAAATGGTGGGGCTATTCGTGCGCAACTGATTGTTGCTGCTGATGGTGCAAACTCCCCCATTCGATCTGAACTTGGCATTACCACTAGCGAAGAGAGTTACTCACAAAGCGCAGTCGTTGCTAACTGGACCTGTACCTACCCCCATCTTGAAACAGCTTTTCAATGGTTCTTGCCTGGTGGCGATATTGTGGCAATGCTACCCTTACCAGGCAAGCAAGTATCAATGGTATGGTCAACCTCTTCCGAGCATGCTGCTGGTTTATTAAAACTCAATCAAGCCGAATGGCAAGAGCGATTCTCAGCTATTGCAAACGGCGCTATTGGGAAACAATTGGGCGAACTCACACTCAACTCAACCCCTGCAGCCTTTCCATTAAGAAAAATTCGGGCCAAACGATTTATTGGCCCAGAAACAGCGCCCAAGGTTATCCTGATTGGTGATGCAGCCCATGTGATGCACCCCTTAGCTGGGCAAGGTTTGAACCTAGGCCTGCGTGATGTTGCCGTCTTACTCAACATCATTAGTAAACGTGAGTCTTTCCGCAAACCCAGTGATGCTGTATTGCTAAGGCGTTACGAGCGTCAACGCCAAGGCGATACCAGTGCACTTTTATGGGTCACAGATAAGCTCAAGAAATTATTTTCCGCAAGTAGCAATACAGAACGACAACTACGTAACTGGGGGCTTGGACTAGTGAACAAAAGCCACTTTATTAAACAGCGCCTGATTGAACGCGCTTTAGGGGATATTGATTTTGATTAAATTGTTATCGGCATTAGCTTTTATTTGCTCCACTTTTTTCTTTTCTAGTTTTGCTCATGCGCAAGCTGAACAGCAAATTAAAACAGAGATACAAAAAAAACTGGGGACAAATGTCAAAGTGAGAGGTGTATCAGCGGCACCAGTCCCAGGCCTATACGAAGTATTGGTTGGTAATGAGGTTTTTTATACAGATGCCTCTGGAAAATATTTAATTCAGGGTGAGATCATTGAATTAGCGAGTGGCAAAAATATTACTGAGCAAAGGCAAGCCGATTTAAATCGCATTAAGTGGACAGACCTAAACCAAGCTAATGCCATTAAAACCGTACGTGGTAATGGCAGTCGTCAGCTAGCGGTATTTTCAGATCCTAATTGCGGCTACTGTAAGCGTTTGGAAAAATCCTTACAGCAATTGGATAACGTCACTGTATATACCTACCTCATCCCTATTTTGGGCGCAGATTCAGTCCAAAAATCAAAACAAATTTCATGTGCCTCAGATCCCTATAAGGCCTATATGGATTGGATGATTAATGGAATCGCGCCCAGCGGAAAAAGTGATTGCAGCACGCCTCTGGATAAAAATGTCGCGTTTGCTAAAACCTACGGCATCACAGGAACACCGACTCTTTTCTTCATGGATGGTAGTCGCTTCCCTGGTGCAGTTCAGATCACTGATATTGAAAAGAAATTTAGCTCTCTGAAATAAACATCATGAATACAGCAGATCTTCCAGCAATTCAGTACACCGTATGGCCGGCTAACCTTCATAGTCATCGCTATCAAGTGAAGTTGCACATTGCTAATCCAAGCCCTGAGGGACAGGTATTGCAGATGCCAGCATGGATACCGGGAAGCTATTTGATTCGAGACTTTAGCAAGCAGATTGAATCAATTGAGGCTTATTCAGTTAGTGCAAAGAAAAAGCTGCCTCTGGAGAAAATCAACAACGATCAGTGGCGCTTACCAAAGACAACTGGTGCAATTGAAGTAATCACAACGGTATATGCCTATGATTCCTCTGTGCGCGCAGCCTACCTTGATACTGAACGTGGATTCTTTAACGCAAGTAGCCTATGTTTTGAAGTGATAGGTCAGCATGATTTACCCTGCTCGCTTGCCCTTGCAGCACCTGATGCCACCTTTGCGGATCACTGGTCAGTACAAACGAGCTTAAGAGCCGCCAAAACCAATGAACGTGGTTTTGGTTTTTATCTTGCACAAAATTATGATGATCTGCTCGATCACCCAGTTGCTCTGGGCGAGTTTCAGATTGTTCATTGGAAGTCAAATAATGTCCCTCACAGTATCGCAATCCAGGGATGCATCAATCCCGTTGATGCAAAACGTCTTGCGCAAGATTTACAGGTGATCTGCACCTCTACGATTAACCTCTTTGAGCCAAAGACTAAGCAACCCCCCTTTAGGGACTATCTCTTTTTAGTCAATGCCGTACTCAATGGCTATGGCGGCCTTGAACATCGCAACAGTACAGCATTACTCTGCCGTCGCGACCAAATTCCACAAGAAGATGCCCCGTTAGATGAGACTGCATATCGGGAGTTCTTAGGTTTATGTAGTCATGAGTATTTTCATGCATGGTTAGTCAAGCGCATTCAGCCTAAGGCATTTCAGCCCTACGACTTAAGTAAGCGCAACCATACTCGTTTACTTTGGCTATTCGAGGGATTTACTAGCTACTACGATGATCTTCAACTGTTTCGTAGTAAACGTATCGATCTCAAAACCTATTTAGATCTAGTCTCTAATAATTGGAACGGCATTCTCCGTGGGCCAGGAAGAAACAAGCAAAGCTTGGCGGATAGCTCCTTTGATGCCTGGACTAAGTATTACCAAGCCGATGAAAATACTCCCAATGCAGTAGTGAGCTACTACGGCAAGGGTGCACTAATAGCGCTGGGTTTGGATTTACAAATTCGGGCATTCTCAAAAAATCAGAAATCATTAGATGACCTCATGCGCCTCATCTGGCAAAGGCATGGTGTCAAGCTTGATGGTATTGCCGAAGATGGGCTAGATGAACTCATGCTCGAGTTACTTGGGGCTGGCTTTTCGAAAATTTGGACCGATATGAAAGCGCGCTATATTTTTGGCGCTGAAGATATTCCGATTCAAAAGTGGATCGCCTCTAAGTTCATTTCAGTGAGACCAAAATCTCACTCAAAACTAGAGAAGATTAAGCTACAGCTGGGTATGCGATATGCCGATGCTAATGGATGGTTAAAAATTACTCATGTTTTAGATGGTGGTGCAGCACAGCTGGCAGGGCTTGCGCCTGGGGACCTACTCGCCAGTATCAATGGTCAACGCGTTACTAATAGCCGTCTAGATAAGATTCTTGTTAGCCTCACCGAAGGACAGTATATTCACTTTTGCTTCTATCGTGATGATCTAGAGCATGAGCGCATGGCACACTTAGATATGAGTCAACTACCAATGCAGTTTGAGTTAATTGCCCATTCCACGAAGTCACAATAAAGAACTCTCTTTAATAGATGCCTGCCTTTTCTAAAGTCGATGTTCCCGCTGATTGGCGTAATTTACTCGGCGACTATTTTGACTCTTCCGCTTGGCAAGATTTGGAGAGAAATTTACAAATTGCTCTTGATAGTGATCCGAATCATATTCGGCCAGAACCACATCATTTTTTTAAGGCACTGAAGTTAACCCCGGTTAAAGAGGTTAAGGTTGTCATTCTGGGGCAAGACCCTTACCACTCTCCTGACCTTGCACAAGGTTTAGCGTTCTCTATTCCGGTAAACATTCCCACTAACTCTCGCGCATTTCCGAGTTCTCTGCGCAACATTAGCAAAGCCCTTGCTCTTGAAGGGTTTGGTCAATTGCCCAATGGTGATCTGCATGCTTGGGCCGAGCAAGGGGTTCTACTACTAAATACAGCCTTAAGTGTCAGATTGGGTGAAGCGGGTAGTCACGCTCACCTTGGCTGGAAGAGTTTGATTGATCGACTCATCTCTGCCTTGGCCAAACAAAGACCACAGTTAGTTTGGATGCTCTGGGGCGGTCATGCACAATCTAAATTACCCTTAATTGAATCCGGCAAGAGCCAATTGATTTTGCAATCCTCCCACCCCTCCGGTTTAGGTGTTTACAAAACCGATAAGCCTTTTTTAGAGCAAGGGGTAAAAGCCAGTTGTGGACATTTCAGCAAAGCCAATGAGTGGCTGAAAAAGCTGGGCCAGAAAGAGATTGTCTGGGTAGACAAAACACACCAAACGGAACTATTTAGCTAGGGCAGTAAAAATGCAGCCCACTAAGCAGGCAGCGAAAATAGCACTGAGCCACTCCAGTATCTGGCCGGACTGGAAGAATCCCAGGTACTGACCCAGAATAGAGCTCATAAAGGCGGCCATAAAGCCTAAAAACGCCGCCAGCATCAGCTTTACCGGCTTGAGTCCCTTGGATTGGCTGGGGTAAAAAATCCAGGCTGAAGCCCCAGAAATACCTCCAATCACCAGAAAAGCTAAAAACCCCATTGATACCCCCATTAATGCTGTCATCAAATCTATAATCGCCATTATGAAGTTGTTGACACTCGGCATCAATCATCACACAGCGCCGGTCGCCATTCGGGAAAAGGTCGCCTTCGATCCTGAATTTCTACAAGAAGCGTTGCATGATTTACGCCAACATTTGCTTGGCGCGAATCAGGCTGGGCTGCCTGAAGCTACGATTTTGTCAACCTGCAATCGCACCGAGGTGTACTGCGCCGCAAACGATGCTAGTGCTGCGGGCCTTTTGCACGAAGCCACTTTTGATTGGCTAGCCAAAACCCAACAACTTGCCCCTAGTAGTCTTCAGCCCCATATTTATTCTTTGCCTCAATCCGATGCTGTGCGGCATGCTTTCAGAGTTGCCTGTGGACTAGATTCCATGGTGATCGGTGAGACTCAGATTTTGGGACAAATGAAAGATGCAGTTCGTACTGCAAATGATGCAGGCGTTTTAGGAACCTACCTTAATCAACTTTTTCAGAAAACATTTGCGGTTGCCAAAGAAGTACGTGGCTCTACTGAAATTGGTGCGCATTCAATATCTATGGCGGCTGCATCGGTTCGTCTTGCAGAACGTATCTTTGAAAAGATTTCTGATCAGCATATTTTGTTTATTGGTGCTGGCGATATGATTTCCTTATGTGCCACACACTTTGTAGCGCGCAAACCTAAAAATGTTGCAATTGCCAATCGCACGATTGAACGCGGTCAAGAATTAGCAGATTCTATTTCCATGCAAGACCTTGAAGCAGAGTCATTCAAGCTTTCAGAGCTTCCTGGGCGCCTGCATGAATTTGACATTATTGTTTCTAGCACCGCCTCATCCTTACCCATTATTGGTTTGGGCATGGTTGAGAGCGCTCTCAAACAGCGCCGCCATAAGCCGATGGTGATGATTGATCTTGCTGTTCCCCGTGACTTTGAACCAGAAATCTCACGACTAGATGACGTGTACCTCTACACCGTAGATGATCTCGGCATCATGATTAAGACTGGTGCTAATTTACGCCAAGCGGCAGTAAGTCAAGCGGAGGCCATCATTGAAGATCGCGTTGGCAATTTTATGCATTGGATGCACGGACGTAACGCTGTACCCATTATTCAAGATATTCAGACTCAAGGCGAACGCTTAAGGCAGCTTGAATTAGAGCGCGCGATGAAACGTTTAATGCGTGGCGATGATCCACAAGAAGTTCTCAATGCGATGGCGCAAGGATTAACAAATAAATTTTTACATGGCTCCCTGCATGCACTACAGCACTCCAATGGGGCTGAGCGTGACGCCCTCATTAAACTCCTACCAAAACTATTCGCCTCCCACACTAAGCCCGAAGACCATTAGATGAAGCCTAGCATGCGGGCTAAGCTAGAACATCTAGACACGCGCTTAGCCGAACTCAATTCTCTATTAACCTCTGAAGAGGCAACCAAAGACATGGATGCCTATCGGAAGCTCACGCGTGAACATTCTGATATCGCTACTGTTGTTGAGCAATTTGGGCTGTATAAGCAGGCCGAAGCCGATGCGCAAGCGGCCGAAGAAATGCGGAAAGATCCTGAGATGAAGGACTTTGCAGATGAAGAACAAAAGCAGGCTTTAACCACTATGGAAGAACTTGCAGGAACACTGCAAAAGCTCTTGCTGCCTAAAGATGAGAACGATGAACGTAATGTCTTCCTAGAAATCAGAGCAGGTACTGGCGGCGATGAAAGCGCGCTCTTTGCAGGTGACCTATTGCGCATGTATACCCGCTTTGCAGAACGACAAGGCTGGAAGGTAGAAGTAGTGAGCTCTGCTGAATCCGATTTAGGTGGTTACAAAGAGGTTGTACTGCGCTTGGTTGGTCAGGCCGTGTACTCACGCCTGAAATTCGAGTCGGGCGGTCACCGCGTACAACGTGTTCCTCAAACAGAAACTCAAGGACGTATTCATACATCGGCTTGTACGGTAGCAGTGATGCCGGAAGCAGATGAATTAGAGGCTGTCAAAATCAATCCTGCTGAGCTGCGTATCGATACCTTCCGTGCCTCTGGTGCTGGTGGTCAACACATTAATAAAACTGACTCTGCAGTGCGGATTACCCACTTACCAACTGGTACTGTTGTTGAGTGCCAAGACGATCGCAGTCAACACCGCAATCGTGAGCAAGCTATGAAAGTTCTGGTTTCACGCATTATGGATGCGCGTGAACGAGAGAAGCATCAGCTTGAAGCGCAAACCCGTAAATCGTTGATTGGCTCTGGAGATCGCAGCGACCGTATTCGGACCTACAATTTCCCGCAAGGACGAATTACAGATCACCGTATTAATCTGACGCTCTATAAGATTGATGCCATGATGGATGGAGACATTGACGACCTTTGCAATGCCCTAGCATCAGAGCATCAAGCCGAACTCCTCGCTGCTTTGGGTGATAACTAAAATTTGATGAACCCAGATTTAAATCTGCGCTCTTTACTAAGGAGCTCACCACTTCCTGCAAGTGAAGCACGCCTGTTAATGGCCCATATTCTGGATCAACACTATCAACTGCCACGCTCAGCATTGCTCTCACGCGATGATATGACGCTAAGCCTGGAAGCAAACTTAGCATGGCAAGAATTGCAATCCAAAAGGATGGCTGGAGAGCCCATTGCATACCTGATTGGTAAGAGAGGCTTTCACAATATTGAGTTATTTGTTGCGCCGGGTGTGCTAATACCACGCCCAGAAACTGAGCTCTTGGTTGAAATAGGACTTCGAGAAATTCAGCGGCTTGAAACAGAAGTTATATCTGCTAATGTCCTTGACCTAGGTACCGGCTCTGGAGCCATTGCTCTGGCTATTGCACATGAGACCTCAAGCGTCATGATCACGGCAACTGACCAATGTTCAGAAGCCTTAGCAATCGCTGCTACTAACGCCAAACACTTAGGTCTTGAGGCTCGCGTCCAATTTGCGCAAGGTAACTGGTACGAAGCCTTGGGTGATCAAGTCCTTTTTGATGTCGTCTTAAGTAACCCTCCATATATCGCCAATCAAGATGTCCATCTCACGCAGGGTGATCTACGCTTTGAGCCCATCTCTGCGCTCACCGATCATGCCAATGGACTGAGCTGTCTTGAGGTAATAATTCAGGGGGCTAGGTCCCACTTAAAACCCATGGGTCTTCTTGCAGTTGAGCATGGATTTGATCAGTCAGAGGCCGTGGTTAGCCTTATGAAAGCTGCAGGATTAAGCGATATTCAAACCCATAAGGATTTGGCTGGGCATCAGCGGGTAGCATCTGCCCGAAAATAAGATCTGGAATCACCCTTTTTTGCATTAAGTCTTAAAATCATAGTAATAGCATTTCCAAACCTTTTTTACCGCTTTATTGTTTTTCTAGAAAGAATTTATGGATACACAAGCTCAAATCAAAGAAATCGTTACCAGCCACCCTGTTGTCCTGTTCATGAAAGGAACAGCACAATTTCCTCAGTGCGGCTTCTCTGGCAATGCCATCAATATTTTGCGTGCTAGCGGTGTTGAAAAACTTCACACTGTTAACGTATTAGAGAGCGCAGACATTCGTCAAGGTATTAAAGAGTTCGCTAATTGGCCAACGATTCCTCAGCTCTACATCAACGGTGAGTTCATCGGTGGCTCAGACATCATGACTGCCATGTTCGAGTCTGGTGAGCTCCAAAAACTAGTCAAAGCCTAATTCAATTTAGCTCTGTGACTTTTGATCTCAGCTCACTGCTGCTATTTGGCCTGCCATTTGCTCTATGTGCAGGCCTTTTAGTTTATGCGCTTAACTTACGCTCCGCACTATCACGCACCGAGCAAGAAGCACAAATACAAGCCGCACTTGCAGTCAGTCTTCGCGAAGAGAGAGATCAAGCGCTGCAAACTGCTATTCGTCTTGAAGCGGAGCTAGATTCTGAGCGTAAACAAGGCCTAGGAAGAATTGAATCTCTCAATGAAGCCAAAGAGGCCTTAACTAACCAGTTTAAGAATTTAGCCAATGAAATTTTGGAAGATAAATCTAAGCGCTTTACCGAACAAAATGCTGCAAGCTTAGATGCACTTCTCAAACCATTGCAAACTAAGCTGACTGAGTTTAAAGAACAGGTCAGCACCTCTTATGGCAATGAAGCACGCGAACGCTTTGCTCTTAAAAGCGAGATCGAGCGCTTGGCTAATCTCAATCTACGCATGTCTGATGAGACACGTTCTTTAACTCAAGCTCTTAAAGGCGATTCAAAAGTACAAGGTAATTGGGGAGAACTTGTTCTTGAGTCAATCCTTGAATCTTCCGGTTTACGTAAAGGTGAAGAGTATGTGGTGCAAGATAGCCATACTCAATCGGATGGATCTCGCCTACAGCCCGACGTTATGATTAAGCTGCCTGAAGGCAGAAGCCTGGTGGTAGATAGCAAGGTGTCAATTACGGCTTATGCAAGACATGCGGAAACAACCGATCCAATCGTTGCAGAACAAGAGCTGGCAGCCCATATCCAATCTTTGCGCCAACATATACAAGGCTTATCTGGAAAGAACTATAGCTCCTTATATGGCGTTGGCTCTGTAGATTTTGTCTTGATGTTTGTACCAATTGAACCAGCATTCTTATTGGCATTAAAGACTGCGCCCAATCTGTATCAAGAAGCTTTAGCCAAAAACATTGTTTTAGTTTGCCCAAGTACTTTGATGGCAACTTTACGTACTGTGGCTCATCTGTGGAGACAGGATCAGCAAAACCGGAATGCACTTGAGATTGCTAAACAATGTGGTAGCTTGTATGACAAGTTCGTAGGTTTTGTAGAAGATCTAGAAAAGCTGGGCCAACGCTTAGATCAAGCCCAAACAAGTTACCACGATGCCTTTAATAAACTGAAGTCTGGCAAAGGCAATCTTATTCGTACTGCTGAAAAAGTTCGTGAGCTCGGCGTCAAGCCTATTAAAAACTTATCTACGCCATTAATTGAATCTTCTGCAGATTTAGAATAAAACCTCATAAAACAAAACCCCCGCCTAGCTCATGCCAGGCGGGGGTTTTTAAAACTGACTTCTAAATCTAATTCGACTGATTAAGCAGATTTGCGTGCACGTGATGCAGGTGTAGCAGCTTTCTTAGCTTGAACCATTTGACCTTGAAGAGCGTCAATTGCTTGATCAGCGTTTTTTTCTGCAGTAGCAAAAGCTTCTTTGCTAGCAGCGCGGAACTGTTCAAAACCTTGCAATGCGCTACCGTATACAGTCTTGAATGAAGATAAGAATGCATCAGAACCAGCAGGTGCATTAGCAGCAACAGTGTTAATCCAATCTTGGAAACCATCTTGCATTTGGTCGATGCTTACATCAACAACGTTTGCCAATTCTTTATTGCCATCACGCAATACTTTGCTCACTTTCTTTTGGTATGCAACTGCTTGGCTACCAGCAGCTTGAAATGTTTCAGCATTGAGAAGTTCAGTAACTTGCTTTGGATCTTTTGCTGTCAAAACTTGTTGAATGCCATCTTGAGTATTTACTAAAACATCTTTAGAGGCAGCGTAGTTCAACTCAGCCAATTTCTGAGCATTTTCCAAAGCAGCTTCGCTCAAAGAAAATGAAGCCTCGAGGCCTTTGCTATTTATTTGGGACAATTTAGCGGTGATTTGATCTTGGTTCATGTATTTCTCCAGAAATTAAGTGGTACAACTAATCAATTAAGCGCACGATTTAAGAGGTGGAAAGCTTGATATACCTTAAATATTGCACTGCACCATCAAACTGTAACTGAACAAATATGACAAATCAAGAACTTTTTGCTGCTTTGCAACAAATATTTTAAAAAAGAATTAAATTGAATAAAATCAATAGCATAAAAAAAATAGAAGGCTCCCATTCCTACCGAAAAGTAGCGATTGCGGCCTGTTTTGGGACTTTTTTAGAGTGGTATGACTTTCTCACCTTTGCCACTTTGGCGGTTGTTTTTGCCCCCCTCTTCTTCCCCTCAAGTGACCCAAGCACTGGTCTATTAGCCAGCCTGGCGACTTTTGGCGTTGGAATGGTAGTGCGTCCCATTGGGGCTGCCATATTTGGCTCTATGGGCGATCGCATCGGCAGAAAACCAGTATTTATGATCACCATTGCCCTCATGGGGATAGCCACCTTTTGCGTAGGCTTTTTACCCACCTATGCTCAAATCGGTATTTGGGCTCCAATTTGCTTGGTTAGCCTGCGCTTACTGCAAGGCTTGTCCGCTGGCGGTGAAATTGGCGGTAGTGCCGTATACCTGGCCGAACACGCAGGTAATGAATACAGAGGGCTTAAGACTAGTTTTCTACAACTAATGGGGCCGCTTGGAATTTTGTTTTCCACCCTGCAAATAGCCCTACTCAGAATTTATCTTTCGCCAGAGCAATTTGAAGCATGGGGCTGGCGAGTGCCATTTTGGATCTCGATCGTCTTGTTAATCATTGCATTTAAAGCTCGCATGGCTCTAGAAGAAACGCCTGTGTTTTTAGAGCTTAGTAAAAGTAGCCAAAAAACCGATCATCCATTGCTCAGCAATTTTCGAGACCCCCAAACACGCAAGCGCATGTTTTTACTTTTCTTCTGCATTTCTGCTGGTGGAGCAGTACTCTTTTTCTGTGTGCAGGTTTATACCTCGATTTTTTTGAAGGCTTCTATCAAACTGCCGCCGGCAGTTGTGGATCAACTCAGTGTTTATGCGACTTTAGCCCTATTTCCGCTCACTTTATTTGCTGGCTGGCTATCAGACAAAGTTGGGCGTAAGCCTGTTGTGATTAGCGGTCTTTTATTGGGTGCCATTTTTATACAGCCTGCATTCCAGATACTTCAAGATTTAGGGCAACAGTATCTTCAATTACCAAATGCCAATAGCCCACTGATATTGATTGGGCTCCTTTTAACTGGCCTATCTCTTTCTCTTGCATTAGTCGTGGGCCCTCAAACAGCACTTTTAGCAGAACTATTTCCTGCTAAGACTCGCAATAGCGCTGCAACCCTTCCACATAACCTAGCAGCGGGATGGATAGGCGGACTTTTACCGCTTATCGTGACTTGGCTAAATCAACAATGGGGAAATGATCTTGCCGGACTTTGGTACCCAACAATTTTTTTGGCTAGCGCCGCAGTGATTGCAGTTTTATATTTGCCAGAGACAAATAAGGTCAATCTCAATCTTTAGCTGAGCAATAAAAGAAAAAAGCTTCTAAGACGTTTAACTTAGAAGCTTTAGAATATTTGGTGCCCCTTGTCCGACTCGAACAGACCACCTACTGATTACAAATCAGTTGCTCTACCAGATGAGCTAAAGGGGCAACGGTGATATTTTAGCCTATTTCACAATCTTCAAGGAAGGTCTGCTCGTTTTAGGCTTTTCAGCTACCCCGTCTGAGGCATCTGCAATATGCAAGTCCCGCGCCTGCTTTGGATCAAACGGAAAAGACATTCCCTGGCCATTCTCTCTAGCGTAAATAGCCAAGACATGAGTAACAGGAACCATAATTTTTCTTGGAATACCGCCAAACCTCGCCTGAAAGCTGATCCAATCATTTTCCATCTGCAATTGATGGCAAGCCTCTAAGGAGAGGTTTAAAACGATTTCATCATTCTTCACAAACTCCATTGGGACTTCAACCCTTGAGTCCACAAAGACGGCTATGAAGGGCGTAAAACCAAAATCCGTGCACCACTGATGTAGAGCACGGATTAGGTAGGGTTTATTACTTGGAACGTCAGACATGCCGACAGATATGAACCGCTAGTAAAGCTTAGCGGCGCATTACCTTTTCTGAAGGAGTCAAAGCTTCGATATAAGCAGGTCTACTAAAGATACGCTCGGCATATTTCAAGAGAGCTGCGGCATTACGAGAAAGATCAATGCCGTAATGCTCAAGACGCCATAACAACGGCGCAATAGCAACATCCAACATTGAGAACTCATCGCCGAGCATGTACTTATTCTTCACAAAAATAGGTGCCAACTGTGTCAAGCGATCACGAATTGCCAGGCGAGCTTTCTCATGTGTCTTTTCAGCAGCCTTGCCTTTTTCGTTCTCTAAAGCAGCAACGTGAACGAAGAGCTCTTTCTCGAAATTAAACAAGAAGAGGCGTGCACGTGCACGTGCTACTGGATCAGGCGGCATCAATTGTGGATGAGGAAAACGCTCATCAATATATTCATTAATGATGTTTGATTCATACAGAATTAAATCGCGCTCAACCAAAATAGGAACTTGGCCATAAGGATTCATGACCGAGATGTCTTCTGGCTTGTTAAACAGGTCGACATCACGGATTTCAAAATCCATGCCTTTTTCAAAAAGCACTAAGCGGCAGCGTTGCGAGAATGGGCAGTTAGTACCCGAGTACAACACCATCATAAATTGATTTCCTTAAATTTCTACTTCAATACAACAAACGCACAACAGCGTTAAATCTTTTCAGTCATGAGCCCTCGTGACAGGGCTCATCAAATGATTAGTGAACGTCTTTCCAGTACGCTTTATTCAAGCGCCATGCCAAGAGGGTAAAGATCGCCAAGAACAAGAGCACTACAACACCCAAACGCTTACGCTCCAATTGAACTGGCTCAGCCATCCAAGACATGAAAGCCACTAAGTCAGCAATGTTGTCGTCATACTCCTGAGACTTCATGGTGCCGGGAGTTAACTGCTCAAAACCAACAAATACCTTTTCCATTCTGCTTGGATCATGTGGATCTTTGCGCTCCTCAAAGTTCGCAGCACGCTCACCCTGTAACTGCCAAAGCACATGTGGCATACCAACGTTTGGATATACCAAGTTGTTCCAACCAGTTTGAGTTGCATCATCTTTATAGAAAGTACGGAAATAGGTGTAAAGCCAATCCGTTCCACGAGCACGAGCCTCTACAGATAAATCTGGAGGAGTCTTACCAAACCATGCCTTACCTTCTTTTGGTGTCATGGAGATAGTCATCAAATCACCCACTTTGGCATCGGTGAAAATGAGATTGTCTTTGATTTGCTGGTCGGTCAAGCCAATATCGCGCAAGCGGTTGTAACGCATACTTGTAGCCGAATGGCAGTTCAAGCAGTAGTTTACAAATATTTTGGCGCCATTTTGTAAGGAAGCATTGCTACTAACGCGGTCCGGTGCCTTATCCAAAGGAAAGCCACCTTCGCTTGCATTCGCAGTAGCACCAAAGCCGAGAGCAGCGACCAATACTGTTGCTTGGCAGACGCCCATCAAAGTTTGCAGAATTCGTTTCATACTATTTCCTAATTTCTCTGGTGTCTGAATTAATGGGATTCAAAAGTAACGCGGTCCGGAACTGGCTTGAATGTCCCAAGCTTGCTCCAGAAAGGCATTGCTAAGAAAAAGCCCAGATAATAAATCGTACAAATCTGAGAAATCTTTTCAAACACTGGTGATGGTGGCTCGATACCCAAGTAACCCAAAATTACAAAAGTAACAATAAATACACCATAGATATATTTATGGAACTTAGGGCGGTAACGAATCGATTTCACTGGGGAATAGTCAAGCCAAGGCAAGAAGAACAGAATGACTACTGAGCCACCCATAATGACAACACCCCAGAATTTCGCATCAAATGCATAGAAGCCAGCAGCCAAAGCTAGTGCAATTGCTACGCATGCACCCTTCACTCTTTTATCGCTTGAAGTCCTCGCAAACATTCCTAGAATGACTGCCAAGAAGATCCACAAAGGCAATAAGAAATTAGAGGTAGTTGCACGCAACATTGAGTAGAACGGTGTGAAGTACCACACTGGCGCAATGTGCGTTGGCGTTACAAACGGATTAGCCGGGATGAAGTTATTTGCTTCTAAGAAATATCCGCCCATCTCTGGAGCAAAGAAAACAATGCTTGCAAAAATAATGAGGAAGCCGCCCAAGTACATCACGTCATGCACGCTGTAATAAGGATGGAATGGGATACCGTCCACTGGATGGCCATTTGCATCTAAATTATTTTTAATTTCAACGCCATCAGGATTATTGGAACCCACTTCATGCAAAGCCAAAATGTGGGCTGCTACCAAACCAATTAACACTAGTGGAATAGCAATCACATGGAATGCAAAGAAGCGGTTCAGAGTCGCGTCGCCAACCACATAGTCGCCACGCAACCATAAAGACAAGTCTGGGCCAATAAAAGGAATTGCAGAAAACAAGTTCACAATCACTTGAGCACCCCAGTAAGACATTTGACCCCAAGGGAGCAAGTATCCAAAGAAGGCTTCGCCCATTAAGCACAAGAAAATTGCGCAACCGAAAATCCAGATAAGTTCACGTGGCTTACGATAAGAACCGTAAATCAAACCACGGAACATATGGAGATAGACCACCACAAAGAACATTGAGGCGCCAGTTGAGTGCATGTAGCGAATTAACCAACCCCATGGCACTTCGCGCATGATGTATTCAACAGATTCAAAAGCTTTAGCTGCATCAGGTTTGTAGTTCATCACCAAGAAAATGCCGGTAATGATCTGAATTGCTAAAACAACAATTGCTAATGCGCCAAAGATGTAGAAAAAATTCAGGTTCTTCGGAGCATAGTACTCACTCATATGCCGCTTAAATGCATCAGTAACTGGAAGACGTGAGTCAACCCATGCCATTAGCTTTACGGCTGCGGAGGCGTCTGCAGGAACTTCTTTTTCGTGAAATGCCATTTATCTCTCCTTAGGCCTTCTTATCTTCGCCAACCAGAATCTTGGTATCGCTCAAATACATATGTGGCGGTACTTCCATATTGTCTGGTGCTGGTTTATTTTTAAATACACGGCCGGCCATATCAAATGTCGAACCATGACATGGGCAAAGGAAACCTCCTGGCCAGTTATTTGGTAAAGAAGGTTGAGCTCCTGATTCAAATTTTGCTGTTGGAGAGCATCCTAAGTGCGTGCAAATACCAACAACTACGAGGTACTCAGGCTTAATAGAGCGCCATTGGTTTTGAGCATAAGCAGGAGTAAATTGGGCTGGATCACGTAATGAATCGGGATCAGCTAATTCGCCATCTATCTTAGACAGCTCAGCAACTTGCTCAGGGGTACGACGAACCACCCAAACAGGCTTTCCGCGCCATTCGACCATTCTCATTTCATCTGGCTGCATGCCACTAATATCAATCTCAACAGCGGCACCCGCGGCCTTAGCGCGCTCAGAAGGCTCAAAACTGTCTACAAAAGGGTAAAGGGCTGCGGCTGCACCTACGCCTCCAACTGCCGAAGTGGCGATCAGCCAATTACGGCGATCCTTGTCCATACAGGGCTTGTCACTCATTTACAAAATTCCTAAAAGGGTATTTATGGGTGGAAATTGCTTAAACCTAGCATTTTAAAGTAAAAAGTGGGGTGAGTAGGAAAGTTATGGGGTTAATCTTTGCATAATTGGTATTTGGTGAAAAAAGGAAGCTGAAATGAGCGTTTTAAAGGAATTTCGGGACTTTGCCGTCAAGGGCAACGTCATAGATTTAGCAGTTGGCGTGATTATTGGCGGGGCTTTCGGGAAAATCGTCGATTCCCTAGTAAATGACATTGTTATGCCGGTGATTTCAACCCTTTTAGGGGGTCATATCGACTTTACGAATCTCTTTGTTGTCCTTGGCCATATCCCGGAGGGAGTACCCAGAACCTTCGATGCCCTCAAAAAGGCGGGGGTGCCCATTTTTGCCTATGGCAACTTCATCACCATTTCGATTAATTTCGTTTTGTTGGCCTTTGTGATTTTTCAAATGGTCAAAGTAGTCAACAGGATTCGCCTTATGGATACACCTCCTCCACCAGTTCCGGAGGATGTAGTTTTGCTGCGCGAGATTCGCGACAGTCTCAAGAAATAATTTAGTAAAGCATATTAGGAAATGTTTAATCGCTTATGGTTGCTGTTTGCACAAACGGTAACCATTCTTCTTGCAGCAATATTCATTGTTGCCACTCTGAAACCAAGCTGGATATCGGGTGAAGGTATTGGCTCACTTGTTGAAAACGTTACGCTTAAAGAAGGCGCCTATGACGGCAGTGCTATTAATCCGGGCTCATACCATGATGCTGTGAAAAAATCGATGCCTGCGGTTGTCAATATCTTCACTAGCAAGAATTCTGCAAAACCAAAAACACGCAAAGGAAGCAAACAAAATCCTACCGATCCTTTATTCAAATTCTTTTTTGGTGACCAGCCGCCCGACGAGGAACCTATATCCAGCCTAGGCTCTGGGGTTTTAGTGAGTCCCGAAGGAATTATTCTGACCAATCATCATGTTATCAGTGATGCAGATGAAATTGATGTTGCGTTAGCAGACGGCAGAAAAGTCAAAGCAAAAATTATTGGGAGTGATCCAGAAACAGATATCGCTGTTTTAAAAATTGAGCCCAAGCAATTACCAACCCCTATTACTCTAGGAAAAATTGAATCTGTTCATGTGGGTGATGTAGTGCTAGCTATTGGCAATCCATTTGGAGTTGGCCAAACCGTAACATCCGGAATTGTTTCTGCAATGGGTCGTGACCATGTGGGTATCAATACTTTTGAAAACTTCATTCAAACTGATGCAGCAATTAATCCTGGAAATTCAGGCGGTGCTCTAGTAGATACTCGAGGTAATTTGATTGGCATCAATACCGCTATTTATTCAAATAACGGCGGGTCGATGGGAATTGGCTTTGCCATTCCAGTAAACCTAGCCAAACAAGTAATGGAATCCATACTTAAAAATGGGGGTGTCACTAGGGGCTGGATTGGGGTTGAGCCTCAGAACCTATCGAAAGAGCTCTCAGAATCCCTTGGCTTGCCCAGTACGACCGTTGGAGTCCTGATCTCTGGGGTGCTGGAGGGCGGCCCTGCGGCAAGGGGTGGGGTTAAGCCTGGGGATGTGCTCCTCTCTGTTGATGGCAATAGCACCAAGGACGTAAGGCAACTATTAAATCAAATCGCACAAGTAGGCCCAGGTAATGAGGCGACCCTGAAAGTTTTGCGCAAAGACAAAGCATTAGAGCTTAAGGTTCAAGCTGGAAAGCGCCCAAAACCAAAAACGCTCAATTAATGAGACATGCCTGCTAGTTGGCCAATATCTTTGACAGGAAGTCTTTGGCTCTTGGAGAGCGAGCCTCTGGATTGCCAAAAAATTCGTCTTTGCTGCAGTCCTCAATAATGCGGCCCTGATCCATAAAGATCACACGGTTACCAACCTTACGAGCAAAGCCCATCTCGTGAGTAACACAGCACATTGTCATGCCTTCGTTAGCAAGCTTAACCATGACATCTAAAACTTCGCCTACCATCTCTGGATCGAGCGCTGAGGTGGGCTCGTCAAACAACATCAGAATGGGGTCCATACTTAAAGCACGAGCAATCGCAACCCGCTGCTGCTGACCACCCGAAAGCTGGCCAGGAAATTTATCTTTTTGCGCGATGAGTCCAACACGCTCGAGATACTTTAGACCATGGGTTTTAGCTTCATCGCTCGATCGACCCAAGACTTTAATTTGAGCCAGTGTGAGATTCTCAGTAATACTTAAATGAGGAAATAGCTCGAAATTCTGAAACACCATACCAACCCGCGCCCGTAGCTTGGGAAGACTTGTTTTGGGATCATGCAAATTAATGCCGTCAACAGTAATTCCCCCTTTTTGAAACGGCTCAAGAGCATTGATCGTTTTAATCAAAGTTGACTTGCCCGATCCTGAGGGACCACAAATCACCACCACCTCACCCTTATTGATTGTAGTCGTGCAATCCGTCAAGACCTGAAAGGAGCCATACCATTTAGAAACGTTTTGGAGTTCAATCATGATGGTCTATGTAGTATGTAGCGATCAAAAAATAATTAACGAATAATGGCAACTTTTGCCTGAATAGCGCGCACTGCTTTAGACAGTGAAAAACAGATAATGAAATAAGTAGCGGCAGCCAAAATATAAGTCTCAATTGGGCGGCCATAATTTTTGCCGGCAATCTCAAAACCTTTTAATAAGTCGTAGGCGCCAATTGCATAAACCAAGGAGGTATCTTGGAACAGAATAATAGTCTGCGTCATGAAGACCGGAATCATATTCCTAAAAGCTTGGGGTAAAACTACCAAGCGCATATTTTGCCCATAGGTCATGCCTAAAGCTTCACCCGCATAAGCCTGACCCCTAGGCACTGACTGAATCCCAGCTCTCACAATCTCCGCAAAGAAGGCGGCCTCAAATGCAATAAAAGTAATCGTGGCCGATAAATCTGCTCCGATAGGTTTGCCGATAAGCATTGGGATTAATAAGAAAAACCACAGGATCACCATTACCAATGGAATGGAGCGCATGGTATTGATATAAAACGTTGCGGGATAGACCAAGATAGGCTTGCCTGATAACCTCATCAAGGCCAAGAAAGTGCCAACCACAATACCGCCAACTGTCGCAATGACAGTGAGCTGCACGCTAAATAGCAACCCCTTCAGAATATAATTTGTAAAGAGTTCCCAGTTATAAAAACTTAAGTCTAAGCTCAACATATCATCGCCATTTAATGAGCCGGACTTGCATCATTCGATGCGACAATAAAACCAGGGATGCGACTTCTTTTTTCTATAAAAGTCATCACACGATTGACGGCAAAGGCTGATAAGGCATACAGCAGAGTCACTGCCAAGTAAATTTCCACGCCACGGGAGGTTTCTTCTTGAGCCTGCATTGCAAATAAAGTGAGCTCGGGGACTGAGACTGCAAAAGCAACTGAAGAGTTTTTGATGGCATTCATACTCTCCGAGGTAAGTGGAGGAATGACTATACGTAATGCCATAGGCAATATGACATAACGATAGGTTTGTGGTGTAGTTAAGCCAAGGGCGGTTGAGGCGGCTCTTTGTCCGCTAGGTAAAGATTGAATGCCTGCGCGCACTTGCTCCGCTATACGAGCGGAAGTAAAAAACCCCAATGCAATACTGACCAGCCAATACGATGGGAGCGCCTTTAAGGGCAAAACAAATGCGGGAATAACGTGATACCAAAGAAATACCTGAACTAAAACGGGAATATTTCTAAATAGCTCTACCCAAGCCGTTGAGAGCCGAACAAGTAATCTGCTAGCTATTCCGCTATCCGGCAAAGTCCTCAGGGTGCCCATAATGACGCCCACAATTAAGGCAATGGTCAGACCCAAACCTGCTACGGCCAAGGTCCAACCCCAAGCTTTCATCAGCCAGTCAAGATAACTGGCATCTGCATTTTGTCCAAGCCAAAAAATAGAGGAGAAGCAGTGTTCAACTACTTCTCCATCAATGGTGCTTTTACAAAAAACACCGAAATCCAATGCCATATTAGAAGCTTAATTAGTTAAATTACTTCTTGTTGTAGTCTTCGGCTGGCTTGTCATTAAGATTTGCCCAAGCATTTTTGGTAGCTGGAGATAACTCAAGACCGACGACAGCATTTTTTGGTGGAATTGGTGACAAGAACCACTTATTCCACAGTCCAGGCATTTTTCCATTGGCAACAATCTTGGCAATGGCAGCATTCACAGCAGCCTTGAACTCAGGATCATTCTTGGGAACCATGATGGCGATTGGCTCAGTAGCAAGCACCTCACCAACAATTTTGAAATCTTTTGGATTCTTGGAGTTCGCAATATTGCCCGCCAAAATAGAACCGTCCATTACAAATGCATCAGCACGGCCAGACTCTAATAACAAGAAGCTATCAGCATGGTCTTTACCGAATACTTCATCAAAGTTCACACCATTGGCTTTTTCATGTTTGCGCAGCAATTGAACAGAGGTTGTGCCAGTAGTAGTGGCAACTTTCTTACCTGCTAATTGAGAAATTGAATTAATTCCAGAATTTGCTTTAACTGCAATACGCACTTCCTCAACATACAAGGTATTAGCAAAGCCAACATCCTTAGCACGAGTACTATTATTCGTTGTTGTGCCGCACTCAATATCAACGGTACCGTTTTGCACTAAAGGTACGCGGTTTTGTGATGTCACAGGCTGGTAGTTAATGCGGATTGTGCTCATGCCTAACTTATCTTTAATGTCACCCAAAATCATGCGGCAAACTTCAACGTGGTAGCCATCAAAGCGGCTATCGCCTGTGGTATAGGACATCGGTATGGATGACTCGCGCACGCCCATAGTGACGGCACCAGAAGATTTAATCTTATCTAAAGTAGGACTTGCAGCAAATGCACTAACCGATACTCCGACAAAGAAAACAGCAGCAGCAAACTGACTTAATTGATTCTTTTTCATGGGGCTCACTTTCAGTAAATAAGTAGGTAAGGCAAATGACTTTATATCACCCTTGCAATATAAAGCATTATTTGATGATTTTATATGTAATTTTTATGTATAACGTAAGCCTCAAATGAAAAAACCTGCTATGTTTCCATAGCAGGTTTTGTACTGCATTTCTAAACTCAAACTAGCTTACGCTAGCGTTAAATTAGAAAGTGTGACGTGCGCCAATAGAATATTGTTGCAAGTTGTAAGCACCATTGCTTGTGCTTGATGTGTTGTTTTGGCCATAAATAGCATACAAGTTTGTACGCTTGCTCAACCAATAGTTAGCACCAGCTTGGTAACCAGCGATGTTAGCTGTAGGTTGATCTGTACCGAATGCGCTGAAACGGCCATTACCAATAGAAGCCCAACCTTCGATAGTTGGTGTAATAAAGCTACGTACACCAACTTCTTGTGCCGTACGCTTGATGAAAGCATTGCTATTCAATGAAGATTCAACCTTACGATTTGTCCAACCTGCGTATGCCTTCAAAATACCGAAGTCATAGCTAGCTGTAATCAAAGCTTGGTTATCTTTAACGTTATTACCTTGTGTGCCGCTACCCCAATATACGGTATTCGTAGTAGTTAAGGTAGTCGAGTTGTAAGGATTATCAGAGCTAAACGATGCATAAGAAGCCTGAATGTTAGCTTTTTGGAATACATAGTCCAACGCGAACTGGTAACCAGTTTGAGTGTTTTCAGCGCCGATGTAACCTGCAGTACCTGCGGCTGTACTATTTGAATTACTCTGTGTATAGGCAGCCTTACCAATCAAACCAGCCATACGCTCAGTCGCTACACGAACAGTGTTAGTTGTTCTAGCAGTGTAAGCAGCAGATGTTGAACCAGCAGAAGTAGCGTTACTTGAAGATGTAAAGAAAGCACCGTCAGTTGATGGGGCTAACATGCTGCCGTAAGTCTGAGCCAACTGACCAGTTGTATTCGAGCCAGCCTGTTCCCAGAACAAGGTGTTTTGTGTACCAATACGTGCGTTACCCATGCCTTTTTTCTCGAAACCAACAAAAGCTTGACGTACGTTAGGAGCCCAAGTAGCTGTACCAGCAGTAACTGCAGCTGTACCGAGACCAGTCGTGTTTGAACCTGCATTACCAGCTGGCTGAATACCCAATTCAAATGTGAAGATCGCAGAAGTACCGCCACCTAAATCTTCATTGCCACGGAAACCAAGACGGCTACCAGATTCCATGCTGTTACTAATACGGCTAACAGATTCTTTAACTACTGTTGATGATGTTTGCGCACGTGCGTTACCGCCTGTGTAACCAACATCCAAGAGACCGTAAACGGTTACGCTGGACTGAGCTTGAGCTGCGCCAGCAAATGCTGTCATTGCTGCAACTGCTAATAGCGATTTTTTCATTCTTTAAATCTCCAAAAATTAAAAGTAATGCCCAAATAAAACCGGGACCATTGAATTTTGCTTGTAATGCCCGCCTCGACTGGAGGTAAGGGTAATTAAGAGCTCTTTTTGCTTGTGGAAAGGTAGTTTTTTTGCTTTCTTCGTTGTATCTCGGCAACAAGGCCTTTGTTTTCTGTCCTTTATGGGCCTCAGCTGCCAAAATTGTCATATGGCAAGTCGCGAATTCCTAAAAATCCTCAGTTCAGCCCGTTTGGGTGATGTATTAGCGCAACAAAAGTTAGCACAGGCCTATATGACTGGGGCATTTAAAACTCCAATTCAGCCAACTAATGCCTTGATTTGGTTCGAAAAATCCTATTTTTCTATTATAAATCAAGGGCTTGAGGGGTCTGCTTCAATTCAAGATGAAATTTCTGGTCTTTTAGATCAAGTTGCCAGCATTCCCCTAGTGGAGACTTTCAATTCACCTGCATTTAGCTTTGGCTGGGGGTCGTTCTGGGAGGTGGCTGAAAAAACAGTTCAGGATACCTCTAGCCTGGCCGCCAAATGGCAGCTCGCTAATCTTCTAATTAACCCGGCCTATCAAGAGACTCAAACTCAACTTGGCGATTGGGTGGATAAAACAGTGATTTCACCCTCCGTTGAAAAAATAGTCGGTATCGATTTTATTGGTCTTCAAAAACTTGCCAAAGAATACCTAGAAGAACTTTCTAAAATCGATTCGCCATACACAAGCTCTGCTAGAGAATTACTCATCAAGCTACAACCCAAAAATGAGGCTCTTTCCACTTTATGGGGCGCTTGGCTTGAGGAGAAAAATGAAGCCGCTCTTTTGCAAGCGGCAGAAGTTGGGCTCACTATTGCAAAGCTGACTTTGGGATTGCGTCTCGCTCAATTAGATGGCGGTGATAACAAATCTAACGCTTCGCTTAAAAAAGCGGCTTACTGGCTAGAGCTCGCAGCCAAAGATGGGGATCGTGATGCTTGGTATGCATTAGGTGAAATTTATCGCCGCCCTCAATTCTCAGGATATAACGCCTCAGAAAGCGATCGCTGCTTTGATCGTGCTGCTGACTTAGGGCACGCAGAAGCACAACTACGCAAAGGTGCCAATCTATGGCGTAAGCGCGAAAAGTCTGAAGAAAAGGTGCGTGGCTTGCAAGCATCATATTGGGTCTGGCAAGCGCATCAGCAAGGTGTAGTAGAGGCCAAAGATTTACTCAGCAAAATTTTAGAAAGCTGCCCGGACCCCAAATCCAATGAATGGTTTGAGCTAGCGCAATATGCTGAGCGTGCTATTAATCATCATGCTGAACATAAATTAGATGAAGATTGGTTGTTACTGTGCCATCGCATCGTCATTGCCAATCAATTTAACTTTAGTAAAGCAGAGTTACTGCTTTGCGAAGTAGGTCAGCTACAACATGAACACTGTGTAGCGGTTGATATTCGCTGGGAATTACCGAAGATTTTGCCGCGACTGATTCAGATTGATACGATTCAACAACGTCGCACTCTTTTGGCCGCAGGCAAGGCGTTTGCTGGTGCCGAACTGGATATTGAAGGTAACCTCCGACAAAGACGCTATCGCTTTGATCGCGTTACTAATTGGCTAACAGATACTTTTTCTAAAAAATCTAAAAATCAGACTGACGCTGAACTAGCTTGATCTTCTTTAGCAGCCTCATCATCTGCAGGTTTAGGCGTATAGAAGCGTGCAATAAATAAGCCCAGCTCATAGAGCAAAGTCATCGGAACCGCCAAGAGCAATTGGGATAGAACATCGGGCGGGGTCACGACTGCAGAAATCACAAAGGCGCCCACAATAACGTAGGGGCGAATTTCTTTCAGCTTAGCCAAAGGCACAATACCCATACGCACAAGAACAACCACTACTACTGGTACCTCAAACGTAATACCGAAGGCTAAAAAAGTATTCATGGCAAAGCTCAGGTACTTATCGATATCTGTAGACATCTCAGCGCCCAATGGTGCGTTGTAGCTAGCCATGAAATTAAACACGGTCGGGAATACCAAGAAGTAAGCAAAGGCCATACCAAAAATAAATAAGCTGTAACTACTCACCACCAATGGAACCACCAGCTTACGCTCATGTTGATATAAGCCTGGCGCAATAAAAGCCCATAATTGATAAATCACCACGGGTAATGCAATCAAAAATGCCACCAGCATGGTGACTTTCATCGGAACAAAGAATGAACCGGTGACATCCGTCACAATCATCTTGCCCCCTGCTGGTAATGAATCTAGCAAAGGTTGTGAAAATAAATGAAAAATATCAGGCGCCCAATAGACCAGGCAAACAAAGACAACAATAATTGCTAAAGCTGCTTTGATAACACGATCACGCAATTCAAATAAATGCGAGAGAAAAGATTCTTGTAAACCTGACTCTTCAGTGGAATGATTTTCTGACATGCGAAAGTATTTTTATTCTTGTTTTATTTATTTGATAGCGCTGTGATGAAAGCGTTTCATCCTGGCGGCGCCCGATTGAACTCGTGTGCGCACGCCGGCTGAGCGTTTAAACCAGACCGGTCTGGCTGCACGCCTAACGCCCCAGCTATTGCGACCTTGACGCTTGGTCTTATCCCATACCGCCCTCTCATCAAGCGGTAGCTTCTCAAAACTGGTTTCGAAAATATCGGCCTGATCGCTCAGATTGGTATTAGCTTCTTGAACAGTGGAGTTGATACTGTTCTCAACTTCCTTGAAGGCGGAAGCGCTTTCTTCCCGGAACTTTTTAAATTCCTCTACTTCCATCTGGCGATTAACTTCAGATTTAATGTCGGCCATGTAGCGCTGTGCACGACCAAATAAATTACCCGCCATACGAGCAATTTTTGGTAGGCGCTCTGGACCCACTACGATTAAAGCAACTACTGCAATAAGCGCAAGTTTTGAAACTCCAAGATCAATCATTGAAGCAGTCTTCTAAAAACCACATGGATTTCTATTGCGCTAACAAGAATCACTTGTTAATGTCTTTGGCGTGCACATCAACAGTTTTTTCTGTTGTTGCAGCAGCTTGCTGGATTTGCTCTTTAGGTTCATCGCCTGGCTTCATGCCATCTTTAAAACCTTTAACAGCACCACCCAAATCTTGGCCGATATTGCGTAATTTCTTGGTACCAAATACCAACATCACGATGACCAAAACAATTAACCAATGCCAAATGCTAAATGAGCCCATTTTGAATCTCCTTGGATTATTTTTTCCAGGGGCGCGGACCGCCCATCACATGCAAATGCAAGTGATAAACCTCCTGCCCTCCATCTGCACCATTATTCACCATCAAACGAAAGCCACCATCCTTGCCGGGACGACAGCCTTGCTCTTTGGCAAGACGCGGTGCTAATTCCATCATTCTACCCAGCAATGGGGCATCAATGCTTTCTGCTGACTCCAACATGGGTATATGTTTCTTGGGAATCATCAAAAAATGCACTGGTGCGGCTGGATTGATATCTTTAAAAGCGTAGATTTCCTCATCCTCATAGACCTTTTGAGATGGGATCAAACCTTGTGAAATCTTGCAAAACAGGCAATTTGGATCATGCGACATGGGTATTTATTCCTTACCAGCGGCTTTTCTGGCTGCCTTTTCTTCGATTCCAGAGGTGCCCAAGCGGCGATCTAGCTCAGTAATCACATCTTCAGGTCGCAAGTTAAATTGTGACAAGGCAATCAAACAGTGGAACCAAAGGTCTGCCATTTCGGCTACCAGCAACTTTTGCTGCTCAGGAGCCAAGTTCGCACTTCGGGCATCTTTAGCAGCCATGACTGCCTCGGTTGCCTCTTCACCAATCTTTTTCAAAATTCCATCATCACCCTTTGAAAAGAGCAAAGCAGTATAGGAGGTCTTGGGATCGGCTTGTCCTGCCTTAAAAGCATCACGACGTTGATCCACGACATCGGCTAAATGCGCGAATGCAGAATCCAAATTAGAAGGTTTATTCGTAGAGCTAGTCATTCGATTATTTTATGTCTTTTATTGGGCAAGCCTACTTCGCAGACTCATCAACCCAAGCAGATTTAACAGAGTCCCACTGAAAAAAGAAACAGCTGTGCTCACCAGTGTGACAGGCAATGCTATCTTTTTGCTCAACCATGAGCAAAATCGTATCGCCATCACAATCCAAACGAATTTCTTTTACTTTCTGGATATGGCCAGATTCTTCGCCTTTGTGCCAAAGCTTTTGTCTAGAACGCGTCCAATAGACAGCCTCACCAGAACGTAAGGTTGCCAACAAAGCGTCACGATTCATCCAGGCCATCATCAAAACATCTTTACTGCCGACCTCTTGTGCAATTGCAGGCACCAAACCGTGTTCATTCCATGCCACAGCATCAAGCCAAGCGCCAGCTTGCAAAGACTGAATTGGAGTGAATGTGCTCTGAGGTTTATCTGGGTATTGCGTCATACCTAAACTTTACAGCGAATCTTGGAAGACAGGCTAAATCCGAACCGGAATTCCTTGGGCGGCCATATATTCTTTTGCCTGCCCTACAGTGAACTCGCCATAATGAAAAATACTGGCCGCTAATACGGCATCCGCATGGCCTTTGGTAATCCCATCGACCAAATGCTGCAAATTACCAACGCCACCAGATGCAATTACTGGTACAGAGACTAGATCGCTCACAGCCGCCGTTAAAGCTAAATCGAAGCCATCTTTGCTGCCATCGCGATTCATGCTGGTCAGCAAAATTTCACCGGCGCCACGTTTAGCTACTTCACTGGCCCACTCTACGACATCAATACCTGTGGCTGTTCTACCGCCATGGGTAAATACCTCCCAATTACCAGAAGGAGTTTGTTTAGCATCAATCGCAACCACAATACATTGTGAGCCGTAATAAGCAGCAGCATCTGAAACTAAATCAGGATTGGCTACTGCTGAAGAATTCATACTCACTTTATCTGCGCCAGCATTGAGTAAGCGACGTACATCAGCAACAGCGCGCACACCGCCGCCAACGGTGAGAGGAATAAATACTTGGGAAGCCACATCTTCAATGATGTGCAAAATCAGATCGCGGCCATCAGATGTAGCAGTAATATCTAAGAATGTAAGCTCATCGGCACCTTGAGTGTCATAACGTTTAGCGATTTCTACAGGATCACCTGCATCGCGCAAGCCAACGAAATTCACACCCTTAACAACGCGCCCTGCAGTGACATCAAGGCAAGGAATAATGCGTTTTGTTAACACTAGATAATTTTCTTCATGTACTTCAGAGTTAACTCATCCGCATACTTTTGAGCTACTGCAAGATCAAGATCTCCGGCATAGATAGAGCGGCCAGCAATAACGCCCATCACACCCTCCTCCTCTGCTTTACAGAGAGCCTCAATATCTTTGTTGTTCGAGAGGCCACCGCTAGCAATGACTGGAATACGAATAGCCTGCGCCAGCTTAATAGTGGCATCAATATTGACACCCTTGAGCATGCCATCACGCCCAATGTCGGTATAGATAATGGCTTCAACGCCCCAGTCTTCAAACTTCTTAGCAAGATCAATCACTTCATGGCCGGTAATCTTGCTCCAACCATCTGTAGCCACCTTGCCATCGCGAGCATCCAAACCAACCATCACATGGCCAGGAAATGCAGTACAAGCATCTTGCACAAAACCTGGATTCTTCACTGCAGCAGTGCCAATAATTACCGTGCTAATACCGTCATCTAATAAACGCTCAATAGTTTCAAGATCACGAATACCTCCACCCAATTGAACGGGTATCTCATCTCCAACTGCTTTGAGAATCGATTTAATGGCAGATTCATTTTTGAGTTTGCCTGCAAATGCACCGTTGAGATCGACTAGGTGCAAGCGACGCGCACCCTTACTAATCCAGTGTGCTGCCATCGCACCAGGATCTTCAGAGAAAACTGTAGCTTTATCCATATCACCTTGTTCAAGTCGAACACAGTGGCCATCTTTGAGATCAATTGCAGGAATCAGCAGCATATCTAAAGGTTAAAAGTATTAAGGTTGCCAAGAAACAAAATTTTGATAAAGCTTTAATCCGTATTCTGCACTTTTTTCTGGATGAAATTGTGTAGCGAAAATATTATCTCGCGCCACCGCAGAAGTAAACCAATCCCCGTACTCTGTAGAGCCTGCAATATCTTCTTTGCGCTGCGGCACAACATAGTAGCTGTGGACAAAATAAAAGCTGCTTAAGTCAGGAATACCGCTCCATAAGGGGTGCTTAGAGTCTTGGCGGACCTGGTTCCACCCCATATGCGGGACTTTATATGCTGAGCCATCAGTCTGTTTCTTGCCGGCTAACTCAAAACGGCGTACTTCGCCGGGAATCAGTCCCAGACACGGTGTCCACTGACTCTTTTGTGCCGCTCGCACTTCAGCACTTTGATCAAACAGCATCTGCTCGCCTACACATACTCCAAGTAGGGGTTTGTTTTTGGATGCCTCTAACAGAGCTTGTAATAAACCCGACTCCTCAAGATGCTTCATACAATCCGGCATTGCACCTTGACCAGGTAAGACAACACGATTTGCAGAGAGAATTTCTTCGGGCTTGTGTGCAATCAAGACATTGTCATCAGGAGCTACATGATGAAATGCTTGATATACGGAACGGAGATTACCCATTCCATAATCAACGATCGCAATAGTTTGCGCCAATTTAGCTTATCTTTCGCTGTTATCTACAGAGCAACTATGAGTGTCTAAATTAGAGACTGCCTTTAGTTGAAGGAACGGCACCAGATGCCCGTGGGTCAATAGCCAAAGCCATACGTAAAGCGCGGCCAAAGGCCTTGAACACGGTTTCAATCTGATGGTGCGCATTAATGCCACGCAAATTATCGATATGCAAAGTTACTCCGGCGTGATTCACAAAACCACGGAAGAACTCAATACTGAGATCAACATCAAAGTCACCCACTCGAGCGCGAGTAAACGGTACGTTGAACTCTAAACCTGGGCGACCAGAGAAATCGATCACAACACGAGACAGGGTTTCATCCAAAGGAACATAGGAGTGGCCATAACGGGTAATACCCGCTTTATCGCCAACGGCCTTAGCAAAAGCCTGGCCCAAAGTAATTCCCACATCTTCAACAGTGTGGTGATCATCAATATGGGTATCGCCATTGGCAACCACTTTGAGATCAATCATGCCGTGACGGGCAATCTGATCGAGCATATGATCCAGAAAAGGGACACCGGAGGCCAGCTCAGCCTTACCAGTACCATCTAAATTGATGGAAATTTGAATTTTGGTTTCCGAAGTGTTTCGGGTAACGTCGGCTTGCCGCATGCTTCATTGCGCCGCGAGGCGAAGTGTTGATTGAAGCCTCATAATATCATTCCTAGAAGATTTATAAATGCAGATATTGCTTCACTTTCTTTCTGATTTTTGAGCCGAGTACCCTAATGAGCCGTTTTTGGAGCCCTGTTGTTCAAACCTTAACCCCTTATGTCCCTGGGGAGCAGCCGCAAATGCAGCGGCTGGTAAAGCTCAATACCAACGAAAGTCCTTATGGACCCTCGCCCAAAGCTCTAGCTGCAATTGATGCCCAGAATAACGAAGATTTACGCCTTTACCCCGATCCAGAGGGCGCTGCACTCAAACAAGCCATTGCTAAATTGCATGATCTAAACCCAAACCAAGTGTTTTTAGGAAATGGCTCAGATGAAGTTCTAGCTCATGTTTTTGCTGGTCTACTCAAACATAGCAAACCAGTTCACTTTCCAGATATCACTTACAGCTTTTATCCGGTCTACTGCAAGCTATTTGAAATTGACTACAAGGCGGTGCCACTTGGAGAAGAGTTTGAGATCAATTTAGGGAACTACAAAGCTCCCAACGGAGGAATTATTTTCCCGAATCCAAATGCACCCACTGGCAGATCCATCGCACGCTCTGAAATTGAATCTTTACTTTCTCAAAATAAAGATTCCGTAGTTGTCATTGATGAAGCTTATGTCGATTACGGCACGGAGTCTTGTATTCCCTTATTGCGCGGGACAGCTTGCCCAGAAAACCTTCTTGTAGTGCACACACTCTCAAAATCAAGGGCGCTTGCTGGCTTACGTGTTGGTTTTGCAGTTGGTCACCCAACCTTGATTGAAGGCTTAGAGCGGGTCAAGAATAGCTTTAACTCCTACCCTCTTGGTCGCCTTGCACAAGCAGGCGCCATCGCTGCAATTGAAGATCAAGCGCATCTTGAAATGACCTCTGCAAAAGTCATGCAAACTCGCAGTAAATTAGTCGGAGATTTAAAAGATTTAGGCTTTGAAACGCTTCCGTCAACTGCAAACTTTATCTTCACTCGCCACCCAGAGTATGCCGGGGAAAAGCTCTACCAAGCTTTGCGAGATCGCGGCATCATCGTGCGCCACTTTAAATTGCCACGTATAGAAAATTTCTTACGCATTACGATTGGCACAGATGAACAAAGCGGCGAACTCGTCGCCGCTTTAAAAGAAATCCTCGCGTAATTTAAATCGAATTGATTTTTGAGTTACTTTTTAAGCCGCATCTCAGCAGCGCGTGCATGGGCTTGCAAGCCCTCTCCATGAGCCAGAGTGCTAGCGACTGAACCTAAGGCCTGAGCCCCAGCTTCGCTTACTTCAATCATGCTGGAGCGCTTAATAAAATCATACACACCCAACGGTGATGAGAAACGTGCTGTGCGTGCAGTTGGCAGGACGTGATTTGGTCCAGCACAGTAATCCCCAAGGGACTCACTGGTGTAATTACCCATAAAGATCGCACCAGCATGGCGAATCTTCTCTGCCCACTTACGTGGATCTGCTGCACAAATCTCTAAGTGCTCTGCAGCGATCGCATTAGCAATCTCGCAAGCTTCGCTCATATCTTTTACCTGAATTAATAAGGCACGATTCGTCAAAGATGCTTCAATGACTTTGGCTCTTGGCATCTCTGATAGCAGCTTATTGATACTGGCTTGTACTTGCTCAATAAATGCAGCATCAGGACAAAGCAAAATCGATTGGGCCTGCTCATCATGCTCTGCCTGAGAAAATAGATCCATTGCAATCCAATCGGGATTACTGGAGCCATCGCAAAGCACTAAAATTTCCGAGGGGCCAGCAATCATGTCGATGCCGACAATTCCAAATACTCTGCGCTTTGCGGCAGCAACATACGCATTACCGGGCCCAACAATTTTATCTACCGATGGAATAGTATGCGTGCCATAAGCTAGGGCGCCAACAGCTTGCGCTCCGCCAATAGTAAAAACACGATCAACACCGGCTAAGTAGGCGGCAGCTAACACTAATGGGTTGCGAGAACCATCCGGTGTTGGCACAACCATAATGACTTGCTCAACACCAGCTACTTTTGCAGGGATGGCATTCATGAGTACAGAAGATGGGTAAGCAGCTTTACCGCCAGGAACATAAATTCCGACGCGATCTAGTGGCGTCACTTTTTGACCTAAGCGCGTACCATCTGCTTCTTCATATTCCCAAGAATGGCAACCGGCTTCCATCTTTTGCTTCTCGTGGTATGCGCGCACTCTTTGTGCGGCGACATCTAAAGCATTCTTTTGCTCTGCAGATAAAGACTTGTAAGCTTGCTCTAAATCTTTTTTTGGGATTTCTAATTCAGAGACGCTGGCGACATTTAAACGATCAAATTGTTTCGTGAAATCTAAAACAGCTAAATCGCCATTCTCCTTAACTGCCAAAAGAATCTTGGCGACCGAAGCGTCAATGGCCTCATCGTCAGCCATAGGCAAGGAAAGGCTAGAGAGCAGGGTTTCTTTGAAACCCGCATCTTGGCTGCTGAGGCGCTTGACTTTGATTTGTGCAGACATTTGAGCGAAAAGTAATACGCCTTACTTTAGCAATTCAAAAATAGGTTGCAGTTGCACACGCTTGCGTTTGTAAGAAGCTTGGTTTACCACCAGACGCGCGCTGATATCAGCAATTGGCTCAACTTCAAGTAAACCGTTGGCTTTAAGCGTATTACCTGTGGAGACTAAATCCACAATTGCATCCGCCAAACCTACAAGCGGGGCTAGCTCCATAGATCCATAAAGCTGAATCGTATCGATATGTACACCTTTATTAGCAAAGTGTTCACGTGCGCAATTAACGTACTTGGTAGCAACCTTTAAACGAGAGCCTTGCTTCACTGCTGCCGCATAATCAAAGCCTTCCCGCACTGCAACCGACATGCGGCACTTGGCAATATTGAGATCATATGGCACATAAAGGCCGTCTGTGCCTTTTTCCATCAGCACATCTAAACCGGCTACGCCGAAATCAGCACCTCCAAATTGCACATAAGTTGGTACATCTGAGGCGCGCACGATAATCAAGCGAATATCTGGATTTGAAGTCTCAATAATGAGCTTGCGTGACTTTTCAGGATCCTCCTTCGGCACAATACCGACCTTGGATAAGATCTCTGCAGTCTCTTCGAAGATGCGCCCTTTGGAGAGGGCTAAAGTCAATTTCATGGACTAATTATCCATCAGCCTTACTTTATGCGCTCAATCTTTGCGCCCAACAGCGTCAATTTATGCTCCATGCGGTCGTAGCCACGATCCAAATGGTAGATCCGGTCAACCTGAGTTTCACCTTGAGCCGCCAAGCCAGCAATTACCAAACTAGCAGAGGCACGTAAGTCAGTAGCCATCACAATCGCACCCGAGAGCTTTTCAACACCCTGCGCAATCGCGGTATTTCCCTCGATTGCAATATCTGCACCTAAACGATTTAACTCTTGAACGTGCATAAAACGATTCTCGAAAATGGTTTCAGTAATCATTGAGCTGCCATCGGCGACTGCATTCACAGCCATCAATTGCGCCTGCATATCGGTTGGAAAAGCTGGGTACTCTGAAGTACGAAAACTGACTGCCTTAGGGCGTCCTTGCATAGAAGCTTTAATCCAATCAGGGCCCACTTCCATTTGTAAACCAGCTTCTTTGAGCTTGACCATCACCGCATCTAAAGTATCGGGGCGGCAATGCTTCACCACCACCTCGCCGCCTGCAGCAGCAACTGCACATAGGAATGTACCTGCCTCAATACGATCTGGAATCACAGAATGTTCAGTACCATGAAGTTTTTCAACCCCCTCGATCACCAAGCGATCACTACCAATGCCAGAAATCTTTGCGCCCATCTTGACTAGCAATTCAGCAAGATCGCCAACCTCTGGTTCACGAGCCGCATTTTCTAAAATGGTAGTGCCTGAAGCTAAGGTAGCAGCCATCAATAAATTCTCTGTGCCCGTTACCGTAATCATGTCAGTCAAAATTGATGCGCCCTTGAGGCGATCAGTTGGTGGCTTTGTCTCTGCTTGGATATAGCCGCTCTTAATCTTGATGCTTGCGCCCATGGCCTTTAGGCCTTTAATATGCTGATCCACAGGCCGAGCACCAATGGCGCAACCACCCGGCAAAGAAACCTTAGCGCTGTGCATTCTGGCTAATAACGGACCTAAAACCAAAATGGAGGCACGCATGGTTTTTACCATTTCATAGGTCGCTTCTGAACTCTTAATTACCGCAGCACTCAGCACTAAATGACTACGATCACTAGCATCCGGAAAATTGACTGTGATACCGATTTCTTGCAAGAGCTTGAGCATCGTACGCACATCCTGTAAATCTGGGACGTTACGCAATACGACCGGTTGATCGGTAAGTAGGCAGGCACAAAGAATTGGCAGAGCTGCATTTTTGGCTCCTGCGATCACTACCTCACCTTTGAGAGGGGTGCCGCCAACCATTCTTAATTTATCCATGAAACGATTCCAATAAAAACTACTGTAGGTCTGTGATTAATATTTAGGTTGCAGGGTTTTGAGCAAACTCTTGGGGTGTAAAAGCCTTAATTGATAAAGCATGTACTTCTGCTTTCATACGATCGCCCATTGCGCCATATACCAATTGGTGGCGTTGCACTAAACGCTTACCCTCAAAATCTGGGCTCACAATCGTTGCAAAAAAATGCTGGCCATCACCCTCCACCTGAATGTGGGTACAGGTGATGCCCTGCTTGATATAGCCCTCAATTTGCTCTGGGGTTGGAAACATCCATCTCTCCTAATAAAACGTAATCATGTGAATACTTAATGGCGGAGCTTATAGCCCTTTTGCAACAAGCGCAAAGCAATCACTGAAACCACAATAAAGAAACAGGCCACGATTACCAAACTATTCCATGGAGAAATGTCAGAAACCCCAAAGAAGCCGTAACGGAAGCCATCAATCATGTAAAAAAATGGGTTGAAATGAGAAACTACTTGCCATGCTGGTGGTAACGAATGAATCGAGTAGAAAACGCCTGACAACATAGTGGCAGGCATGATGACAAAGTTCTGAAAAGCAGCCAGTTGATCGTATTTATCTGCCCAGATGCCAGCAATCAAACCCAAGCTACCCAAGATTGCAGCGCCCAAAAATGCAAAAGTCAGAATCCATAATGGATGCTCTATTGCTGGCAAGCCATACCAAGCGGTAATAATCAATACACCCAAGCCCACCACGACACCACGAAAAACAGCCGCCAAAATATAGGCCGCATAGAATTCGAAATGACTCAAAGGGGCAAGCAAAACAAATACTAGGTTGCCAGTAACCTTCGACTGTATTAAAGATGATGAGGTATTAGCAAATGCATTTTGCAAAACACTCATCATGACCAAACCCGGTATCAAGAAGGCCGTATAACTCAAACGGCCATAGACTTCTCTACCTTCAAGAACATGACCAAAAATCATGAGATATAAAACGGCTGTTAATACTGGTGCAGCTACAGTCTGAAATCCAACCTTGTAAAAGCGCAGTATTTCTTTGCGGAGCAATGTGGGGAAACCGCTGCCATACTCTAAGGGGGGTCTACTGAGTCCATGCTTCATAAAGCACCCCCAGACATGATGTTGACAAAAACCTCTTCCAGATCGGTCTTACCTTCACCATCTTTTTTGACTGAACCATAACGCGCCAACAGATTAGCGGTGGTATCAAGCGCAACAATCTTGCCTTGCTTGAGCATGGCAATGCGCTGACACAAGGCTTCAGCCTCTTCTAAGTAATGTGTCGTCAACACAATCGTATGCCCATCTTGATTCAGTCTACTAATGAATTGCCATAAAGACTGGCGTAACTCTACATCCACTCCAGCAGTTGGCTCATCTAAAATAATCACTGGTGGTCTGTGTACTAATGCCTGGGCAACCAATACACGGCGCTTCATGCCGCCCGACAAAGAACGCATATTGCTATCAGCCTTTGCTGTGAGATCAAGATTAGCGATGATCTCATCAATCCACGCATCGTTATTGCGAATGCCAAAGTAACCAGATTGAAAACGTAAGGTTTCACGAACAGTGAAGAAAGGATCAAATACCAATTCTTGAGGAACAACGCCCAACATGCGACGCGCCTCGCGAAAAGTCTTTTGTACGTCTGCGCCCATAATGGCTGCATGACCCATGCTTGGCGTCACTAAGCCTGCCAAGATAGAAATCAGTGTAGTTTTGCCAGCACCATTAGGACCCAGGAGGCCAAAAAATTCACCGGGCTCGATGGTCAAAGAAACATGATCTAGAGCCTGTAGCGCCCCGTAATGCTTGGATATATTTTGAATTGAAATTGCAGGGTGCATGCTATTACAAGCCTAGCAATGCAGATACGCCATATACACTGGCCAACACTTTCAGCTTCTCGGGAGCATGCTCTATAGACAGCGACTGACCATCAGCCTGGAGCTTCTTTTGCCATGCCAGCAGAACAGTTAGCACCGTAGAATCAAAATCTTTTAGGGCAGAACAATCAATCGTTCTTAAGTTCGCCAAATTCAACAAGCCTTCTTTTTCTAACTGCAGAACATTTTCCTGCGTAACAGTTGTCGGTAAAAAAAAGGTCATCGAAAAATGTCTAAATGAATGTTGTGATTAATTCGCTGGCTTAGCACTGGCTAACTGCTTATTGCGATCTTGCAAAAACTTCACAAGGCCATCAATTCCATTTTGACTAATCTGATTTGAAAACTGATTGCGGTATGCCTCAACCAACCAAACACCCATGATGTTCATATCGTAGACCTTCCAACCTTTATCGGTTTTCTCTAGGCGGTAATCCAAGGGGACTGGATCTCCACGACCAAGGACAACAGTTTTGACAACCACTTCCTTATCATCTGGTGCCGCACGAAGCGCCTTAAATTGAACAGTCTGATCACGCAGTTGGCTCAAGGCACCAGAGTAAGTGCGGATTAATAAGTTTTTGAATTCCATCACCAATTGATTTTGTTGCTCAGGGGTAGCTTTCTTCCAATTAGGGCCCATCGCCATTTCAGTGGTACGACGCATGTCGGTATAGGGAACAATTTTCTTTTCAACTAACTCGACAATCTTGGGAATATTACCCTTCTGAATATCTGGGTCTGCCTTGACCGAGGACATGACATCCGACACTACCATCTTGATGAGCGCATCAGGAGCAGTGGTTTGATCAGGCGTTTGCGCAAAGACGGCGCCAGAGATTAAAAGCAAACCCGCTGCCAAAAACTTGGTCAATTTTTTAAAGCTTTTCATATCCAATTATCTCGCTATTTCCGTCTAGATTGAGGCTAATTTTAGCCTCTCCAGCAAATCACTTACTCGTAAGGATTCTGGTAAACCGGCATCGTAGGCTCCTGATCATCACGGCCCTCATTAATTTGATACTGACGACGCTGAATGTATGCATCTCGCATAAAGCTGTACTTATCAATCGCAGCCCCATCCAACAAATCACCTGCTTCGTAATAGGTATTGCGAGCATTTACAACACGCAAAGCTGTAAGACTATTACGTAGTGCAACATCCGGGAGAAGTCTAAATAAGTAATCGGACTCTAAATCAGCAACCGTACCAAAAGTATCTCGCACATTACTTGGTCCAAAGAAGGGCAATACCACGTATGGGCCAGCAGGCACTCCCCAAACACCAAAAGTTTGACCCCAGTCTTCCTTGTGCTTTTCCAAACCACCAGGGGTGGCCATATCAATTAATCCACCCAAGCCAAAAGTGGTATTGACCACTACACGCATCAAATCATTAAATGCAAAGTCAGGCTTACCCTGCAACATATTCTGCAAAGCAGTGTAGATATCGTTGTAGTTACTAAAAAAGTTATAAATACCCTCACGAACAAATTCAGGCAAAACAAAACGATAACCAGCAACGACTGGCTTCAACAAATAGGCATCAAGACCTTCATTGAACTCAAAGACTGAACGATTGAATGACTCCCAGGGATCTTGTGGTGAAGGCTGAACTCCCGCAGGGATTGAGGCACAGCCCACTAAGACGGAAACGATACACAACAAGACGCATTGTCTAGCCCTGCTCATGAACTTGACTAGGGAGGGCATTACCTTGCTGCGCCCTTGTCTTGCCCGCTATCTGCTGCCTTGTTATAGAGAAACTGACTAATGAGGTTTTCTAAAACGATTGCTGATTGGGTCTGAGTAATTTTTTCACCATTAGCGAGAAAATCATCTGAGCCGCCAGCTTCAAGGCCAATATATTGCTCGCCCAATAAGCCTGAAGTCAAAATCTTTGCTGATGAATCTTTTGGAAACTTATAAGAATCTTCAATCGTCATCACAACAGTTGCTTGATAAGTTTTGTCATCAAAAGAAATATTAGCAATACGTCCAACTACCACCCCAGCACTCTTCACTGGTGCACGAGGTTTTAATCCGCCAATGTTGTCAAAGCGTGCGGAAATTTTATAAGTGGGCGCAAATGACACTGCATTCATATTGCCAACCTTTAAAGCTAGAAATAAAGCTGCCAACAAACCAATAGCAACAAAGATTCCTACCCAAATATCAATTGCACTTTTTCTCATAAGAGCCCCAGTTTATTCTTTCTAGTTCGAGAACATCATTGCGGTTAGCAGGAAATCCAATGCTAAAACCGATAAAGAGGAGATCACCACTGTCCGAGTGGTAGCCTGCGATACGCCCTCAGGCGTAGGTTTGGCCTCATAACCCTGATAAAGGGCAATAAACGTCACTGCCACACCAAAGACCATACTCTTAATTAAACCGTTTCCGATATCTGCAAAGAGATCTACACCACCCTGCATTTGAGACCAAAAGGCCCCAGAATCAACGCCAATCAGAGGAACGCCTACAAAATAGCCACCCATCACGCCTACTGCAGTAAAGATGGTTGCCAAAATTGGCATAGAAATAATGCCAGCCCACAGTCTTGGAGCAATCACCCTGCCTAAGGGATCAACAGCCATCATCTCCATTGCGCTGAGCTGCTCGCCGGCTTTCATCAAACCAATTTCTGCCGTTAATGAAGTACCGGCGCGACCGGCAAATAGAAGAGCAGTAATGACAGGTCCTAATTCACGGGTTAAAGACAGTGCCACCAATAAACCTAATGCCTGCTCTGAGCCATAGCGATTTAAGGTGTAGTAGCCTTGCAATCCCAATACAAATCCTACGAATAAACCAGACACCGCAATGATCACAAAAGAGTGATTCCCAACAAAGAGGATTTGATCGATGACGAGGCGAGGTCTTTTCAGTAAAAATCCTGAACGCAAAATGACTGCTACAAACATTCTTGTAGCAAGCCCAAGACTACTCAAATTACGACGAACAAAAAACCCAAGGTCTCCGAATAAATCTAGAAGTTTTTGAAAAGTAGTCATTACGCACCCACTCCAAAATCTTCAGCCAAGCTTTGACCCGGGTAATGGAAAGGTACTGGCCCATCAGGTGCAGCATCCAAAAATTGTCTAACAAAAGGATCCGTAGAGCGACTTAATTCAGCGGGTGTACCTTGTGCACCAATACGACCATTAGCAATGAAGTAAACGTAATCAGCAATTTCAAAAGTCTCTTCAACATCGTGCGTAACCAATAAACTCGTGGCTCCGAGGGCATTATTGAGATCTCGTATTAGTCGTGCAGTAATACCTAAAGAGATTGGGTCTAGGCCTGCAAAAGGCTCGTCATACATGATGAGCGGAGGATCTAAAGCAATTGCTCTAGCAAGAGCAACACGCCTTGCCATGCCACCAGAAATTTGCGATGGCATTAAATCACGAGCACCACGTAAGCCAACTGCGTTAAGCTTCATTAATACTAAGGAGCGTAAAAGCTCTTCGCTTAAATCAGTATGTTCGCGTAATGGGAATGCAACGTTTTCAAAAACGCTGAGGTCGGTAAACAAAGCACCAAACTGAAATAACATACCCATGCGACGACGGGCATTCATTAATTGATCGCCAGTCATCTTGCCGATGTCTTGACCTTCAAATAAAACTTGGCCAGATTGTGCAGTAAATTGACCGCCAATTAAACGCAGGATCGTAGTTTTACCGCAGCCAGATCCACCCATCACTGCGACCACTTGGCCGCGACGAAACTCCATATTAAGGCCCGACAAAATCTGTCGCTCACCTGGAGCATAAGAAAAGTTGACGTCCTTAATAGAAACGACAACTTCTCCTACAGACTGCGTGCTTGCATCCAAAGAATTTGGGTGGACAGTGTTCATATCCCCGATATTATCGGGGTAAAACAGATGAACCCATCAAATATTCATCTACCGCCTGAGCACATTGGCGCCCTTCACGAATTGCCCAAACTACCAAAGATTGTCCGCGGCGCATATCACCAGCTGCAAAAACCTTTGGAACGTTAGTTTGATAAGCATTTTGGCCATCGACAGTAGCTTTAGCATTGCCACGCGCATCTTTCTCAACGCCAAAAGCATTGAGCACTTGCTGAACTGGAGAAACAAATCCCATAGCCAAAAGTACTAAATCTGCCTTGATCTCAAATTCGGAATTTGGAACTTCAGCCATCTTGCCGTCTTTCCACTCCAAACGCACGCCAATTAACTTTTCTACTGCGCCGTTTTTACCCTCAAAACGCTTTGTTCCAACCGACCAATCGCGATCACAACCTTCTTCGTGTGAAGAGGAGGTGCGCAGCTTGGTTGGCCAATATGGCCATACCAACGGCTTATTCTCTTCTTCAGGAGGTTGCGGAAGCAGTTCGAACTGAGTAATTTTTGTGGCGCCATGGCGATTCGATGTTCCAACACAATCAGAGCCAGTATCACCACCACCAATAACTACGACATGCTTATCAGTGGCACGGATTTCATTTTTGAAATCGCCAGCATTCTCTTTGTTTTGTGGAATCAAAAACTCTAAGGCATAGTGCACACCAGCCAATTCGCGGCCAGGTACTGGTAGATCACGTGGCTGCTCTGCGCCGCCGGTAATGACTACTGCATCAAAGTCTTTCATCAACTGATCAGGCGAAACTGTTTTAGTGGAGTAATTTTTTACCTCCGCACCAATCGCTTCTTTTCCAACGAAAACACCAGTTTCAAATTTCACGCCTTCAGCTTGCATCTGCTCTACACGACGATCAATCAACCACTTTTCCATTTTGAAATCAGGAATGCCATAGCGTAGCAAGCCGCCAATGCGATCATTCTTTTCGAACACGGTGACGTCATGGCCGACGCGCGCTAATTGCTGAGCAGCCGCCATACCAGCAGGGCCGCCACCAACAACGGCTACTTTTTTACCAGTCTTGGTTTTAGATGGCTGAGGCTTCACCCAACCACTCTCCCAGCCTTTATCAATAATGGCATGCTCAATGGACTTAATGCCAACAGGAGCGCGGTTAATGCCTAGCGTGCAGGCTGCTTCGCAAGGTGCTGGACAAATACGGCCAGTAAATTCTGGGAAATTATTGGTAGATTGCAAAACGTCTAAAGCATTTTTCCAATCGTTATGAAACACCAAATCATTAAAGTCGGGAATGATGTTGTTCACTGGGCATCCGCTATTGCAGAATGGAATGCCACAATCCATGCAACGCGCGCCTTGAACTTTAGCTTCTTCGTCGGTTAAAGCGGCGACAAACTCTTTGTAATGATGGAGGCGTTTAACTGGCGCTTCGTAGGTTTCATCGACGCGCTCAAACTCCATAAATCCAGTGACCTTACCCATATCGAATCCTTAGTATCTTTTCTTAATATCCGTATTAATTAAGCAGCAACAGTTTTGTTTTGTGCCTTATCCCATAACTCACCTAGAGCACGTTTGTACTCAGTTGGGAGAACCTTGACAAAACGCGTACGAGAATTTTCCCAATCAGCTAAGAGGGCTTTAGCGCGCTCTGAACCTGTGTAACGGAAATGACGCTCAATTAAGCCCTTCAAGATTTGCTCGTCTGTTAAGCGTTCACCGCCATCTTTAACATCAACCGGGGCATGCCACTCAGACTTAGGCATCTTGGCAATTTGCTCTGCAGATGGCAATACTTTTTCTAGGCTTGCCATACTGGTATTACAACGTTTATCAAACATGCCATCTTCGTCGTAAACATAAGCAATACCACCACTCATACCGGCAGCAAAGTTCCGTCCAGTAGTGCCAAGCACCACCACCGTTCCACCAGTCATATATTCACAACCGTGGTCGCCAGTACCTTCAACAACGGTAGTAGCGCCAGAATTACGTACTGCAAAACGTTCGCCTGCAACACCATTAAAGAAGGCTTCACCAGCAATCGCGCCATACAAAACAGTGTTACCAACAATGATGTTCTTAGCAGTATCTCCACGGAACTCATGCGATGCGCGGACAATTACGCGTCCACCAGATAAGCCTTTGCCGACGTAGTCGTTGCCATCACCCACTAAGTCCAGGGTAATACCGCGGGACAAGAAAGCTGCAAAGCTTTGGCCCGCAGTGCCATTCAACTGAATATGGATGGTGTCGTCAGGTAAACCAGCATGACCATAGCGTTGAGCCACTTCTCCAGAGAGCATTGCGCCAACAGTGCGATTCACGTTCTTCACTGGAACAATGAACGAAACTTTCTCACCACTCTCTAAAGCGGGTGCGCTCTTCTCGATCAAGATATTGTCAAGCGCGCTAGTTAAACCATGATCTTGTGTCAGCACTTGATAGCGTGGGACATCTGAAGCCACTTGAGGCTCAGCAAAGATCTTGCTGAAATCCAAACCATGCACCTTCCAGTTATCAATCCCTTTGCGGGTATCTAGCAAGTCAACACGGCCGATCAAGTCATCAAACTTCCGAATACCCAATTGCGCCATGATCTCGCGCGCTTCTTCAGCAATAAAGAAGAAGAAGTTCACAACATGCTCTGGCTTGCCAGAAAACTTCTTACGCAACTCCGGATCTTGAGTAGCAACACCAACTGGGCAAGTATTTAAATGACACTTACGCATCATGATGCAACCCTCAACCACCAATGGGGCTGTAGCAAAACCAAATTCGTCTGCGCCTAATAAAGCACCGATTACCACGTCGCGACCAGTTTTCATTTGACCATCAGCCTGAACGCGAATACGGCTACGCAGGCCATTAAGAACTAAAGTTTGCTGAGTTTCAGCTAAACCCAATTCCCATGGTGAACCAGCATGCTTAATGGAGGATAGTGGTGAAGCGCCGGTACCGCCATCGTGTCCAGCAATCACCACGTGATCTGCTTTGGCCTTAGCAACACCTGCTGCAACCGTACCTACACCAACTTCAGATACCAGCTTCACAGAAACATCTGCTTTTGGATTGACGTTCTTCAAATCGTGAATCAGCTGAGCAATATCTTCGATAGAGTAAATGTCATGGTGTGGAGGCGGAGAAATTAAACCAACGCCTGGTACAGAGAAGCGCAACTTACCAATGTAATCAGATACTTTGCCGCCTGGTAATTGACCGCCTTCACCTGGCTTAGCACCTTGCGCCATCTTGATCTGAATTTGATCTGCGGAACGTAAATACTCAGTAGTTACACCGAAACGACCTGAGGCAACTTGTTTAATCTTCGAGCGCAATGAATCACCATCCAGCAATGGGATGTTGGCTTCTACAACGTCGCTACCTAAAACACTGGCGAGCGTTTCGCCCTTCTTAATTGGAATGCCCTTGAGTTCGTTTACATAACGATTTGGATCCTCGCCACCCTCGCCGGTATTGGATTTGCCGCCGATACGGTTCATCGCAATTGCCAAGGTCGCATGTGCTTCCGTAGAAATCGAACCCAAAGACATCGCACCCGTTGCAAAGCGTTTCACGATTTCTTTTGCAGACTCAACTTCATCCAATGGAATAGCTTTTGCAGGGTCAATCTTGAATTCAAATAAGCCGCGCAGAGTCATCTGACGCTTAGTTTGGTCATTGATGATGTTGGCGTACTCTTTATAAGTTTGATAGCCCTTCTCTGCACCAATACGAGTACTGTGCTGTAACTTCGCAATCGTATCTGGAGTCCACATGTGGTTCTCACCACGAATACGGAAGGCATATTCACCACCAGCATCCAGCATATTGCTTAGCACTGGGTCATTGCTGAACGCAGCAGCGTGCATACGCAAAGCTTCTTCAGCTACCTCAAAGACACCAATACCACCTACGTTAGATGGAGTGCCCTTGAAATACTGATTGATGATTTCATGGTTCAAGCCAATCGCTTCAAAAATCTGTGAGCCGGTATAAGACATATAAGTTGAGATGCCCATCTTGGACATCACTTTTTGCAAGCCCTTGCCAACTGCTTTAACAAAGTTCTTAACCGCTTTTTCACCAGATAAATCGCCTGATAGGCCTTTAGCCATATCGGTCAATGTTTCCATCGCGAGATATGGATGAATAGCTTCAGCACCGTAACCTGCTAGAAGTGCGAAGTGATGTGTTTCACGCGCACTACCAGTCTCAACCACTAGGCCTACGCTAGTACGCAAACCTTTTTCCACCAAATGCTGATGAATGGCTGAAGTGGCTAACAATGCAGGAATAGCAACATGCTTCTCATCCACTTGACGATCACTCACAATCAAGATGTTGTAACCAGAACGCACTGCATCAGCAGCTTCTGCACACAATGATGCTAAGCGCGCCTCTATGCCAGCCTTACCCCATGCTGCTGGATAGCAGATATCCAACTCATAAGAGCGGAACTTACCGTTGGTGTAGTGACCAATATGACGGATCTTGGTGATGTCATCAAAATCTAAAATGGGTTGGCTAACTTCCAAACGCATTGGAGGGTTGATATTATTGGTATCTAATAAATTGGGCTTTGGCCCAATGAATGACACCAATGACATCACCATATTTTCACGAATTGGGTCAATCGGGGGATTGGTTACCTGCGCAAATAATTGCTTGAAGTAGTTATAGAGAGGCTTGTTCTTATTAGAAAGCACAGCCAATGGGCTGTCGTTACCCATAGAGCCGATAGCCTCTTCACCATTCATGGCCATTGGGGCCATGAGGTATTTAATGTCTTCTTGGGTGTAACCAAACGCTTGTTGGCGATCCAATAATTTAGCCGCTGGACGAATCGTTGTTTTTTCATCGACCAAGTCAGCTTTGCTAGCATCCACTTCATCTAGCTTCACGCGAACTGCATCAATCCAACTCTTGTATGGCTTGGCTTTTGACACGGCATTCTTGAGCTCAACGTCATCAATGATGCGGCCTTGTTCCATGTCGATCATGAACATCTTGCCTGGCTGTAGACGCCATTTTTGAACGATCTTGTTTTCCGGAATTGGCAATACACCAGCTTCAGAAGCCATGATGACCAAATCATCATCCGTTACGTAATAGCGCGCTGGACGCAAGCCATTACGATCCAAAGTTGCGCCAATTTGACGACCATCGGTAAATGCCATTGCAGCTGGGCCATCCCATGGCTCCATCATGGCTGCGTGATATTCATAGAAAGCGCGGCGATTGTCATCCATCAATGCATGCTGTTCCCATGCCTCAGGAATCATCATCATCATCGCTTGCGCTAATGGATAACCTGACATCACCAAAAGCTCTAAGCAGTTATCAAAGCAAGCGGTGTCAGATTGACCCGGATAAATCAATGGCCACAATTTTTGCAAGTCGTCGCCTAATACTGGTGAGCTAATCGCGCCCTCACGTGCATTAACCCAATTGACGTTACCCTTAACGGTATTGATTTCGCCGTTATGCGCAATCATGCGATATGGGTGAGCCAATTCCCATGCAGGGAAAGTATTGGTGGAGAAACGCTGATGAACTAGTGCAAGAGCTGATACGGTACGCTTATCTTGCAAATCTTGGTAATAAGCGCCCACTTGGTTGGCCAACAGCAAACCCTTATAAACAATAGTACGTGCAGACATTGATGCAACAAAATATTCTTTGCCGTGCTTTAAATGCAAATCTTGAATTGCATGGCTCGCTGTTTTACGAATCACATACAACTTGCGCTCAAGCGCATCGGTTGTCATGATGTCGCGGCCGCGGCCAATGAAAATTTGACGAATGAATGGCTCTGTCATTTGCACGGTTGGAGACATTGGCAACTTCACGTCTACCGGCACATCCCTCCAACCCAAAACAACTTGACCTTCTAAACGCACAGTGCGCTCTAATTCTTGTTCGCAAGCTAAACGTGATGCATGTTCTTTTGGCAAGAAAATCATGCCCACACCGTACTCACCAAATGGTGGCAATGTGACACCCTGCTTGGTCATTTCTTCGCGATACAAGGTATCTGGAATTTGAATCAAAATTCCTGCGCCGTCACCCATTAAAGGATCGGCACCCACTGCACCCCGGTGATCTAAGTTCTCAAGAATCTTTAAGCCTTGAGCAACGATCTCGTGTGATTTCTTACCCTTGATGTGCGCGACAAATCCTACCCCGCAAGCATCATGTTCATTACGTGGGTCATAGAGACCTTGAGCAATTGGGCGTAGATCAGTATTGAATTGTGTAGTCATAGTATTTCCGAGGGGCGACAAAGGCCTGATAACTTTTGGAGGATCAAATATAGGGGAATACCCATATCGATGCAATAGAAATAAAATGAGTCTGTCACATTTATTTAGGTACCGCACCAAAATGAATTACTGAAATAGGGACAGAGTCACGAATCCTAACTCGGATGTGCATGCCTAATGCATCCTAAGCACTTGAATTTATTGAATTAATTTTTCTAGGACGGCCACGATGCCGAATTTTAGGAAAATCCGGGGAATCTTTAAATACCTTCTTTGCGTAAATATCACTAACCCAGGGCTTTGATCTGAGCAAAGACTCAGTAATTTGCCGGTCTTCCCAGTGGGGTGCGCCCTCCTTCACAAACTCGGCCCATTTCATTTGCCTTTCAAAGGGGGTGTTACCCAATTTCCAAAAGTGCTGATGATCCACCAACCAAGACTCTGCCTTTCCTCCAATATGGGTGGCAAAGCTAGTCCAACTGGAATCTTGGGGGCTTGATTCATACCCCGCCCTAACGGGGTTGAGTTCGATATAGCGCTGGCAACGTAAAAAATAATCTGGGTCAATTAATGAGGAGCGATAACGTCCCTCCCAAATCGTGCCAGAGCGATGATGCTGTTGATTGAAATATTGAGCATAACGTCGGCCTAAAGACTGCATTGTTTTCGCAAGCGAATCTTCATGTTGCGGGGTCATGAGTAAATGCACATGATTTGGCATTAAAGCAAAAGCATGGACTGAACATCCAAATTGTCTTGCAGCCTCACGCAACCACTCTAAGTAGATACGACGATCTTCGTCGCTAAAGAAAAGTGTTTCTCGATTATTACCACGAACCATGACATGCATTGCTTGGCCAGGTATTACAGTACGCGCTTGCCGGGCCATTTGGAATACGAACTACTGTAGTTCGCGTGGGCCGCCGCCACTACGAGAAAACTCAGGAATAAACCAATCGCCATCTACCTGTGTCACGCCGCTAGGAACCTCACGCGCCTCCTGTGGCACATCTTTCAATGCAACAGACATATAAGAAATCCACATAGGCAAAGCAAGACCGCCACCAGTTTCACGATCGCCTAAGCTGGCTGGCTTATCAAAACCAATCCAAGCAACTGCAACAACTTTAGGGTTGTAGCCAGCGAACCAGGCATCATGCGAATCATTAGTAGTACCTGTTTTACCAGCGATATCGTTTCGACCCAATTTAGGTCTGGCGGAGGCAGCGGTGCCGGTTTTAGTTACCTCTTGCAACATGCTGTCCATCACAAATGCAGTACGCGCATCTAAAACTCGAGGAGCCCCATCGCCAACACGTGCAGGCTTTGCCTCAAACAAAATTTCTCCTTTGGACCCAATCATCTTGTCGATCAAAAATGGATCTACCCTATAACCGCCATTTGCAAAGACGCTATAAGCTGAGGCCATCTGTAAAGGTGTAACGGAGCCAGCGCCCAAAGCCATGGTTAAGTAAGGCGGGTGTTTCTCAGGTTCAAAACCAAAACGCTGAATATATTCTTGGGCATAGGAAGGACCAATCGCGCGAATAATCCTAACAGAAACCAAGTTCTTCGATTTAGCCAATGCATTGCGTAAGCGCATCATGCCTTCGTACTTACCATCGTAGTTTTTTGGTTCCCAAGCCTGACTGCCAGTCTCCATGCTGCCAATCGACAAAGGGGCATCGTTCACCATGGTCGCTGGGGTATAGCCTTTTTCAATTGCAGCCGCATAAATAAAAGGTTTGAAGGAAGATCCTGGCTGGCGTAGCGCTTGAGTGACGTGATTGAATTGATTGCGACGGAAATCAAAACCTCCAACCAAGGACAGGATCGCGCCTGTTTCTGTATTCATGGAGACAAAGGCTGCCTCCACCTGCGGCAACTGCGCTAACTTCCAAACACCGCCATCTAAAAGCAATCTCACCACTGCGCCTGGGCGTAAACGTTTTTTAGGTTGTGTACTATCGGTAATGGATGCTGAGGCTAATTTCATACCATCACCCTTCAAGGTAATCGTATCGCCAGTAGCAATCATGACTTGCATTTCTTTAGGCTTCACATCGAGAACAACGCCAGATTGCAAGTCGTCTAATTGTGGATAAGCAAGTAAAGCCTCATCAATCGCACGCTGACGTTTTACTTGATCTTCTGGAAGATCAATAAAGCCCTCGGGCCCTCGATAGGCATGCCGTAAGTCATACTCAAAAATACCGCGACGCACAGCCTTATAGGCAGCATCTTGATCTGCTTTTAAGATCGTAGTGTAGACATCGATTCCCTGAGAGTAAATGGCCTCACCGTACTGAGCAAACAATAACTGGCGTACCATTTCTGCAGGAAAGTCAGCACGTACTGCAAATTCATTACCAAGGCCGCGAATATGTAACTCCTCAATCATGGCCTTTTGGTAGTTCTCTGAAGAGATATAACCAAGATCGCGCATACGCTGCAAGATATATTCTTGACGAATCTTTGCCCGACGAAAATTCGTTACTGGGTTGTAGGCCGATGGGGCTTTAGGTAAGCCAGCCAACATTGCAGATTCTGCAATCGTGATGTCTTTTAATTCTTTACCAAAATAAATCTGCGCAGCACTCGAAAAACCATAAGCTCTTTGACCCAAGAAAATTTGATTCATATAGATCTCGAGGATCTTGTCTTTTGTGAGTTGAGACTCAATTTCCCAAGCAAGTAAAACTTCATAAATTTTGCGACTGAATGTTTTCTCATTACTCAAAAAAAAGTTTCGAGCCACCTGCATCGTAATGGTTGAAGCTCCCTGGGATAAATGCCCCCGAAGATTGGTTAGGGTGGCCCTCAAAATACCGACATAGTCAACGCCGCCGTGAGAGTAAAAGCGATCATCCTCAATCGCCAAAACAGCATTACGCATGGTTTGCGGGATTTCATCTAAGGGAATCACTTTGCGCCGCTCTTCACCAAACTCACCAATCAATACCTTATCGGCTGTGAAAATACGCAAAGGTGTTTTTGGGTTGTAATCCGTTAAAGCCGAAATTTTTGGCAAATTGGGTTTAGCAACCAGAAAGGCGTAGCCCATCAATAGCATCACCACCACGGCAAATACGACGCCCATAATCAGCACAGCCTTCACCAGTGGATTGCTAGCAGATTTACGTGGTGAGCCTGGCCCAACCGGGGAATACCGCGGACCTCTGTCTGGTTGACGGATTGGTCGCTGATTTTGCGGCGGCTTGTCTTTTGGGGGGAGGGCCATAAGATCAAATTATAGGGTGCTTAAGCATTTTTTCTAAAAGCTCCAAAACCCTTGTTTTTGAGCTTTGCTCGTCATCTTTACTGACAAGATCTTCAAGCCAGACTGATATCTATTCCCTATCTAAACTTAAACAATACGGGCATGCCATCTCGCCATATTTCCCCCCAATCTTTTGATGCGATTCTGAGTGAGCTTGGTGATGATCCAGCCATTCCTGATCCTCATGGAATTCGAAAACCTAACTCACCAAGGTACCTATCTCCGGAGTCGCCACACCAGTCCAAAGAACGTATCGGACTAAAAAATTTCAGCAGCCCCGAGGTATTCAATCAACTCCAAAAGTTGGGGGGATTTGCCGTATTAGGAGTCTTGTTAATCGCTATTGGTATAGCGCTATTAATGGCCTATGAATCACTTAAGACGGGTTCAGAAGCTTTAAACCAAGAGTCTTACAAGCAGATTGCAGCGCTTAAACAGGAGTTTGCTTTATTGCGCTCTGATTTAGAGCTGGAACAAGACAAGTTATATGAGGCAATTGACTTATTAGAAGTGAGTATTCACTTATTAAAGGAAAACAGACCCATTACTAAGCCTATTCCCAAGCCTCAAGCCCTGCCTCATGAGCTTGAACTCCGTCGCTGGCGTTACCTGGGTACAAGTCGAATAGGAAACTCCCAACAAGCGTTTTTTCACACCGGTAAAAGTAATGTGATGCTTCAAAAAGGTGGGCTGGTTTTGGGGGAATGGCGATTAACCCAACTTGATAAAGACGCCGCCACCCTTACCCACGCTCAAGGCAAAACTCTCAACCTCAAACCCTCTAAAACCGAATGAAGCAAAGCCCAACATTCATGAAGGTAAACATACAAAAATTCAGTCTTTATTTTGGCCTTTTGTTCATTTTTCTAGTCAGCCCAATTCGCGCAAATCTCCCGGCGCAAAACTTAATGGAAGCGCCTATTAGTTTGCAATTTACCGATATTGAAGTGACAGAGCTTTTACAGGCACTTGCAAAACTTGCCAATACCAACTTTTTATTAAGCGAATCTATCAAGGGAAGGTTGACGGTTGAACTCAATAACACTCCCTGGCAAACAGCTCTTCATTCGATTCTCGCAAGCAGAGGATTACGGCTTCTTCGCAATGGTGATATTTACTGGATTGGTCCCCATGCAGAAATTGCTGCATTTCAAAAGCATCGTCGGGAAGATGCAGCTTTGCCCTTTGGTGGTGACCACATTAATAGTCCAAGACAAATACTGATTGAGGCTCGCATTGTGGAGGCTGATGAACGCTTTGCTCGCGAGTTAGGAGTGAAGCTTAGCTACCAAGCGAGCTCTTTGGGCAGCAACCCAGAAAAAAAGGTTTCAGGTAATTTTGATCTAGCTGGTGCAGGCTTAAGTGGATTTAATCCTGCAACACTGGCGGCAACTCTCATTTCTAGGCATGGCAGTCGGCTCATACAAGCGGAATTGTCGGCCCTTGAGACCGATGGCCAAGGAAAAATTCTCTCTAATCCACGCATCATGACCGGAGATCAGGTAAAGGCCACTATCGAACAAGGCACGGAGCTTCCTTATCAAACCACCTCACAAAATGGTAGCAAGTTGCAATTTCGGAAGGCAAATTTGCGCCTGGAGGTTTTGCCAAAAATTCATCCTGACGGAAGAATATCGATGCTAGTTGGGATTAATAAAGACACTATTGGCATGAAAACAGAGCAGGGATACGCCATCGATACCAAAAGCCTGAGTTCAGAGGTCACGGTTGAAAATGGTGGAACGGTGATTATCGGAGGCATCTTTCAAACAACCGCAAGGGAAGATGAAGCCAAAGTCCCCCTGCTGGGAGATATTCCAGTAATAGGCCACTTATTTCGCCATAAATCCAAATTACAAGACAAAACTGAACTACTTGTCTTCTTAACCCCTACCGTTCTCGACAAACCCTAATAAAATCGAAGTGTGAACTCTTCGACAAACAACATCTTTCTGATCGGCCTTATGGGTGCCGGAAAGTCGACCGTAGGAAAAGTGCTGGCCAAAAAATTAGGGCGCCGCTTCCTAGATGCTGACCATGTCATTGAAGAGCGCTGTGGCGTGAAAATCCCTGTCATCTTTGAGATGGAAGGTGAAGAAGGGTTTCGCAAAAGAGAGGCGCAAGCCATTCAAGACATTACTGCTGAACATGAGATTGTGCTGGCCACAGGTGGTGGTGCTGTTTTGCTTGCAGGCAATCGTCAAGCACTCAGCGAGCGTGGCACCGTGATTTACCTACATGCAAATCCAAATGAACTTTGGCACCGCACTAAAGGCGGCGAAGGACGCCCCTTACTTCGTAATGGTGACCCTAAAAAAATTCTAGAAAATTTGTATGCCATTCGCGACCCGCTTTACCGCGAAATAGCAGATCATGTGATTGAAACTGGCAAGCCCAGCGTCAATCAGTTGGTCAATACCTTAATCATGCAACTTGAACTTTCCGCTTAAATACATTGGCACTATGATGAAAACACTTGAAGTTGATCTTGGCAACCGCAGCTATCCAATTTATATCGGCACTGACCTGATTGATCAAGCAAGCTTATTTAGTGCTTGTGAAAAAGCAAGCTCAATTTACATTGTTACCAATACTACGGTTGCGCCACTTTATGCTGCCCGCCTGATTAAGACTTTAGAAGCCTTTGGTAAACCTGTTAGAACAATTACCCTGCCTGATGGGGAGTCATACAAAGACTGGAAAAATCTTCAGCTCATTTTTGATGATCTTTTAAAGTTCGGGGCAGATCGTCAAACCATGTTGGTTGCTTTAGGTGGCGGTGTGATTGGCGATATGACAGGCTTTGCTGCTGCGAGCTTCATGCGCGGCATTCGCTTCATACAAGTCCCTACCACCTTGCTGGCGCAGGTTGACTCATCCGTTGGCGGAAAGACTGGCATCAATCATCCTTTAGGGAAAAATATGATTGGAGCCTTTCATCAACCGGCTGCTGTCATTGCTGATCTGAACACACTCAAGACTTTGCCCCCTAGAGAACTTTCTGCTGGCCTTGCTGAAGTAGTGAAACATGGCGCTATTGCCGATGCCAAATTCCTGGACTGGATTGAAGTCAATGCAGCTAGATTGCTAGCCTGCGATACCGATGCGATGGGGCATGCTGTACTGCGTTCATGCGAAATTAAATCTGCAGTTGTTTCTGCAGACGAGAGAGAAGGCGGTATTCGTGCAACCTTGAACTTTGGGCATACCTTTGGACATGCCATTGAGGCTGGAATGGGTTACGGCGAGTGGTTGCATGGTGAAGCTGTTGGCTGCGGCATGGTGATGGGTGCTGACTTATCTTGTCGCCTTAAGCTGATTACTGAGGCTGAGTTAGAACGGCTAACCACAATCATCAAATCTATGAACCTACCTATTGTTCCGCCTAAATTTGGTGCAGAACGCTATATGGAACTCATGCAAGTGGATAAGAAAACAGAGGGTGGGCAGATTCGCTATGTCATCTTGGAAAAAATTGGCAAGGCTCAAATTAAGAGCGTGCCCGACACCCAAGTAATCGAAACCTTAACTGCTACTGGTGCAGCCTAAGGTTTTAAGTTTTAATCAGCCCAATCTTCACGGGCTGACCAGCCTGAGCACTGGCAAACTCAGTCAAATCATTTAAGAGCTCTCGGTCAGTTTTAGTATCGAGCCACAAAGGCTTGTTCATGGTTCCGGCCCAACGATAGTGATAGCCGCCAGACTTTGCTGCGACCCAAATCTCATGTAAAGGTGGCTGGGTATTAACCACAATCACGCTTTTATCTTTAAAGCGGATATTAATCACATTGCCTCCCTGGCGCTCTACATCCAAATCCAGATCTAATTCATCATCGGCAGCCTCTAAAGCCACCTCGATAGACTGCAATAGATTGCTCCCCAACTGGTAAAACTGCTTGTCATCGATAGTTTCCACGCTCGAGTTATTTGGATTCATCCCGGAGTCCTGCATGCTATATTCAATCATTCGTTTTAGAGACATTCATGATAGCGATTCTCAATAGAGCCCTCGGTATTACCCTCCTAATAGCCCTTGTTGGATGTGGGGTTAGGGGTCCTCTATATATGCCAAATGTACCAAATGTGCCTCCAGCACCCACAGAGCCTGAACCTCAAGGTAAGCTCTATCCACCACAAACTCCTGCTAGCACTAACAATTCATCATCGGCCAAGTAATGACAAGTAAAGCAATTGCACTTCCTCAATTATCTGGATTTACTGAGCGTGAAGGCGCATGGTATGCCGAAGAAATTCCGCTCGCAGATTTAGCAAAAGAATTTGGTACGCCACTGTATGTCTATAGCAAAAAAGCATTGACTGAAGCGTACCAAGCTTATGACAAAGCTTGCATTGATCAGCAAGGTAAACGCCGCGCCCGCGTACATTACGCCATGAAAGCCAATAGTAATTTGGCTGTGATTGATTGCTTCAAAAAACTCGGCGCAGGATTTGACTTGGTAAGCGGTGGCGAATTAGCACGCGCATTAGCAATTGGCGCTGATCCCAAAAGCCTGGTATTTGCGGGCGTTGGTAAATCTGCTACTGAAATTGCTAGCGCTCTTCAAGCTGGAGTTAAATGTATTAACGTTGAATCCATCGCCGAGCTTCACAACATTAATCGTGTAGCAAGCAAACTGAACTGCCGAGCCCCTATCTCTCTGCGTGTCAATCCAGATGTCGATGCAAAAACGCATCCATATATTTCTACAGGCTTAAAAGGAAATAAATTTGGGATTGCGTATCACGAGGTTTTGAAAACGTATCGTGAAGCCAGTCAACTCCCTCAGATTGATTTGGTTGGAATTGACTGTCATATTGGTTCGCAAATTACGACTACTGCACCCTACTTAGATGCTTTGGATAAAGTCTTAGACTTGGTTGAGAATCTCAAAAGAGAAGGGATTATGATTCACCATCTTGATTTAGGTGGTGGCCTCGGCATCTCTTACAGCGATGAAACGCCTCCAGACATTACTGAATTTACCAATACTCTTTTGAATCATGTGGCAAACCGTGGCTTTGCTCATTTAGATATTGTGCTTGAGCCAGGTCGATCTTTGGTTGGTAATGCTGGTGTTCTGCTCACAACAGTTGAATACCTCAAGCCCGGTGTAGAAAAAAACTTCTGCATTGTCGATGCTGCAATGACAGAGCTAATGCGTCCAGCCCTATACGAAGCACATCATGGCATTGTTGCCGCTCAAACCAAATCAGCTAAGAGCTCGACCTATGATGTAGTTGGCCCTGTCTGTGAATCTGGTGACTGGCTGGGTAGAGATCGCACACTTGCTGTGGAAGAAGGCGATCTTTTAGCAATTCTTTCTGCTGGAGCATATGGTTTTGTCATGGCATCAAACTACAATACCCGCCCAAAACCAGCAGAGATTATGGTTGACGGAAAAAATGCTTACGTTATTCGTGCTCGCGAAAAGACTGCAGAACTATTTGCAAGCGAAACAATCTTGCCTAATTAATTTTTCATACAATTGGTATAAATAAAAAGCCCGCTTAATGAGCGGGCTTTTTATTTAAAGCTGAGTATTTTTTAATGCAGACCAGCCATGTAATCAGCAACCGCTTTCATTTCTTGATCAGAAAGTTTGGTAGCAATCGCAGTCATTTGGCTGCTATTTTTACGAACACCTTCACGGAATGCAAGTAACTGAGCATTTGTGTAGTCAGCCCATTGGCCGCCTAAGAGCGGGTATTGAGCAGGGATGCCAGCGCCTGTAGGGCTGTGGCACGCAGCACAAGCTGGCACACCTTTAGCGGCAATACCACCGCGGTATATGCTTTGACCCAAGGCAATTGTTTCTTTGTTTTGTGCAACGCCTTGTGAAATTGGTTGCTTAGATAAGTAAGCAGAAATGTTTTGCATGTCTTGTTCAGTCAATGCTGCAGACATACCCATCATGATTGGATTAGCACGAGTGCCTTCTTTAAAGTTTTTCAATTGCTTAGCCGTGTAGGCTGCATGCTGTGCAGATAACTTAGGCCACGCACTAACCGCGCTCTGCCCTTTAGGGCCATGACAAGTAATACAAGCAGTCACACCACGGCTTGCATCTCCATTGGAGTAAAGGGCCTCGCCAACGGCAGGATCAATCTTTGGTTTAGCTGGCGCAGCGGCCTTAGCTTCAGCTGCTGGTGGAGCCATTGGAGCAGTATCGGCAGCAATAGCAGCTCCAGAAATACCGATCAGGGCGAAAATAGAGAAAAGCGCAAAACCAGCACGTAGGCCAGTTAATTTGGAGATTTTGGAGCTTTGACGCATTATGTTTACCTTGGCAAAAATTCCTAAAAGTGTTTGGGCCCTGCATTTACAACCTTTTTACCCAACACCATGAGATATTTCATGATTTGGCGTGATTTTACAATAGCTTCAGGACATGTCTAAACTCTTTCAAGCCCGCTTCGCCACCACAGTCAATGACACCCATTGCCTGCCTGCCATGCCACTCCGTGAGGTGGCCTTTGCAGGTCGCTCAAACGCCGGCAAATCCAGCGCCATTAACGTTCTGTGCAATCAAAAAAGACTCGCTTTTGCCAGTAAAACGCCCGGACGTACCCAACATATCAACTATTTTGGGCTTTTCGCCAAGGATGAGCTTTTAGCCTATTTAGTGGACTTACCCGGCTATGGCTATGCGGCAGTAAACCATGAGACCAAATACCGCTGGAATAGCCTGCTCAGTGACTATCTGCAGGAGCGTGAGCAGTTGGTAGGCATGATCCTGATTGTGGATGCCAGACGCGGCATTACCGACCTAGACGAACAGATGATTCAATGGTTTGTACCCACTGGCAAACCAATCCACATTTTGCTGAGCAAATGCGACAAACTCAATAAAAGTGAGTGCAAGCATGCCCTTGAGGCTGTCAGGAAGCAATTACAACAATACGACCCTGCACTACCTGATGGGGCTGGTGAGTCCAAGCAACTTACGGCACAATTATTTTCAAGTACAAAACGCATTGGCCTTGAAGAAGCAGATAATTTAATTATTAAATGGTTATTTGAAGCAGACATTCATGAACAAGAAATCACAAGCTAACTCTTTGCTCCATTTTCCAGGGCACCGCCCTCGCCGCATGCGTCGCGATGACTGGTCGCGACGCCTCATGCAAGAAAACACTGTTTCGGCAAGTGATCTCATTTATCCGGTGTTTCTCCTTGAGGGCCAAGGCAAATCAGAATCCGTTGCTTCTATGCCTGGCATTAATCGTGTTTCTTTAGATTTACTGTTTCCAGTTGCACAAGAATGTGTTGATCTAGGCATTCCTGTGCTTGCTTTATTTCCTGTGATTGACGCGGCATTAAAAACGCCAGATGGTAAAGAAGCCTTTAATCCAAAGGGTTTGGTTCCCAATGCAGTTCGTGAGCTCAAAAAACGCTTCCCTAATTTAGGCATCATGACTGATGTCGCGCTTGATCCATACACAAGTCATGGCCAGGATGGTGTGCTCGATGATCAGGGTCGCATTCTCAATGATGAAACTACTGCGATCTTGGTTCAGCAAGCGATTGCTCAAGCAGAGGCTGGTGTCGATATCGTTGCACCATCAGACATGATGGATGGCCGTATCGGAAAAATTCGGGAAGCACTCGAAAACAAGAAGTTAATTCACACGCGCATCATGGCGTATTCAGCTAAATATGCCTCTGCGTTTTATGGTCCCTTTAGAGATGCCGTAGGCTCAGCAAAGAACCTAGGTAAGGCAGACAAAAAAACTTATCAAATGGATTGCGCCAATGGCGACGAGGCTTTGCGGGAGGTTGCGCTCGATATTAGCGAGGGTGCCGATATGGTGATGGTCAAACCTGGCATGCCTTATTTAGATATCGTGCGCCGGGTTAGAGAAGAGTTTGATTACCCCACTTACGCCTATCAAGTCAGTGGTGAATATGCCATGCTTAAAGCTGCTGCACAAAATGGTTGGCTTGATCATGATGCGGTGATGATGGAATCTTTGCTCGCATTTAAACGTGCTGGCGCAGATGGCATCCTCACTTACTTTTCACTTGAGGCAGCACGCTTACTGAAAGCAAGTGCAGCAGGAAAATAAGCTCAAGAAGTGACTGGATTACTTCTGATTAATTACCTGCTTTAAACGCTCAACAAAACGCTGCGGCGGCATATAGCCAATCACTCTCTGAGCCTTGAGCTCTTCGGAATTTTGATTAAAAATCAAAATACCTGGCGGCCCAAATAAGCCAAAGCGCTTCAACAATGCTTGATTGTCCGAACTGTTTGAAGTTACATCCGCTTGCAGCAAGATAAATTGTTTTAATTCTTTACCAACCTCTGCATTAGCAAAAGTATTCAATTCCATCTCTTTACAACTGATGCACCAATCAGCATAGAAATCGAGCATGACTAATTTTTGCTCTTGCTTTGCTTTGATTAACTGTGTATCCAATTCCGCTGGCGACTGAATTACCAAGAAAGAGAGGTCGCCAACCTGATGTACTTTTTGCCCATTGATTGTTTTTTCACTGCCAACTTGATCCGTTTTTTGAATTAAAGGAGATGCAATCCAGGCTGCAGTTGCCACTAGCAAAACACCTAAAGTCCGTTGAAGCCAGATCATCCAGATTCCAGTGGACGGAATCAGAATCCGCGCCTCAACCGCAATAAAAAGGAGTGGCAGGCCCATTCCTAAGGCCATCACGAATAGCAAGCCTGCGCCTAGACTCATGGAGCCCGTTTGTGCAATGAAGGCTAAAACTCCCGCTAGCGGGGCAGTAATGCAGGGGCTAGCTACCAAAGTAGAAATGCCCCCCAAGGCAAAGGCACCAAAGACGCTACCACCCTTCTGGCGGCCTGCCAGCTTATCGACATGCTGGTGCCAGGAATGAGGCAAACGAAGCTCATAGAGGCCAAATAAGCTGCCTGACAGGGCTAATAGCAGCAAGGCAAAGGCAACTAATGCAACCGGGCTTTGCAGGACTCTTTGAACGCTTCCACCAAGAGCTGCCATCAAGATTCCAGCTAACGCGTAGATCAAGGCCATACCCAAAACATAAGAGAGAGCTAAAAGGCTTGCGCGCCCTTTAGAAATTGTTTTACCGCCTTGGGAGCCAAAGATGATGCTCGACAAAATTGGCAGCATTGGCAACACGCAAGGCGTGAATGCTAAAGCAAGGCCCAATACAAAGAAAGCCAAGAATAAATAAGCAGTAGAAGTGTTCGCTAAAAAGCGACTGATAGTATTGACGTCATCTCGCTCACGCCATAAATCTGCTAGGCTAAACTCACCCTGAGTCTTCTCTATGTTTTGCGCACCACCAAGCACTTCAGGTATTGGCGCTGCTTTTACACCAGGTCCAGTAAGTAAAAACTTCAGCGTCATGGGTGGGTAGCAAATACCGGCCTCAGCACAACCTTGTAGAGTTACCTCTGCATGAATCGGCTTTCCGGTAACGGGTTTGACGGTCAATAAAACCATGAATGACTGCTTATAAACCTGCAGTTTTTTCTGAAAAGTTTCATCAAACTTTTCGATGCCCAATGGCAGTACAGGGCTTATTTTATATAGCTTCGAAGCCTCTGTGCCGACATCAAATTTAAGTGATTCTTGATAGATGTAATAGCCCTTGGCAGGAATAAATTCAACCTCAATCTGATTCGAATTATCTAACCAAGTCGCCTCCACCCGAAATGCTTTTTCTGGCGGCAAGAAGTCTTGCGCAGCAAAAACTTGTGTTGATAACAGCACAAGTAATGCGATAAGCATTTTCAGAAAGGATGGCATTCTCATGGACTTGAATTTACCTCAGCTTGCACCCAGTCACCATATTGCTGCTCATATTGCTTTGGAGAAAAAGCCAGAATCTCTGGAAGATCATAAGGGTGGCTTTCTTTAATGAATGCACAAATCTCATCCCATCGGTGTGCAATAGTTTTGGCCGACAAAAGAACCTCTTGCTCTTCACAAACCTTTCCTTCCCAGCGATAGACTGAATACAGCCCTTCGCTCATCTGGACACAAGCCGCAAGATTGGCCTCTACCAACGCTCTAGCCAAGGCTGTAGCAGCCTCCATATTTGGGAGGCTAGTCACGACCACCAAGAGGTCATCGGCATTTTCAGTAGAGTTTTGAGGCATGCTGTATTTATAACCCGTAAATGAAAAAAGCCAGACCGAAGCCTGGCTTTTTAAATAGCTAGGAAGCTTAAGCCTCTTCAGCTACAACTGCTGTTTCTTCAACTTCTGGGCGATCAACCAACTCTACCAATGCCATAGGTGCATTGTCGCCATGACGGAAGCCAAACTTCAAAATACGAAGGTAGCCACCTGGACGTGTTGCGTAACGTGGACCGAGCTCTGTGAAGAGTTTAGCCACGATATCGCGATCACGAGTGCGATTGAATGCCAAGCGACGGTTTGCTAGGTTGTCTTTTTTACCCAAGGTAATCAAAGGCTCAACAACCATGCGCAATTCTTTTGCTTTTGGCAAAGTCGTTTTAATGACTTCGTGCTCCAAAAGGGAATTGGACATATTGCGCAGCATCGCCAAGCGATGTGAAGATGTTCTATTGAGTTTGCGTAAGCCGTTTCCGTGACGCATGATGCTTCCTTTCTAATTATTTCTCGAGGTTAGCTGGAGGCCAGCTTTCGAGTTTCATGCCAAGACTTAAGCCACGAGCAGCCAATACGTCTTTAATTTCATTCAAAGACTTACGACCCAAATTAGGCGTCTTCAACAATTCATTCTCTGTACGTTGAATCAAGTCACCGATGTAGTAAATATTCTCAGCCTTCAAGCAGTTTGCAGAGCGCACTGTGAGCTCGAGATCATCAACTGGACGCATCAACATTGGATCAACCATTGAAGAGCGGCTTGGTGCGAGATCGCCAGAAACTTCACTGCTCTCAAGAGCTGCGAATACAACCAACTGATCAACCAAGATGCTAGCTGCCTGACGAATTGCTTCCTCAGGAGACAACACACCGTTTGTTTCGATAGTCATTACGAGACGATCGAGGTCGGTACGTTGCTCAACACGAGCAGACTCAACTGCATAGCTAACACGGCTTACTGGACTAAATGAAGCGTCCAATACGATGCGGCCAATGATCTTGGTTGTTTCGTCGTTGTATTGACGTACGTTACCTGGAACATAGCCACGGCCTTTTTCAACCTTGATCTGCATATCTAACTTGCCACCAGCAGACAAATGAGCGATCACGTGATCAGGATTAATGATTTCTACATCGTGCGGTAAGTCGATATCTTTTGCAGTAACGACGCCTGGGCCTTCTTTACGCAAATTGATAGTGACTTCATCACGGGACTGTAATTTAAATACGATACCTTTGAGGTTCAACAAGAGGTTTACTACATCCTCTTGAACACCATCTAAAGTGGAATATTCATGAACTACACCTGCAATAGCTACTTCAGTTGGTGCATAACCAACCATCGAGGACAAGAGTACGCGACGTAATGCATTTCCGAGTGTGTGGCCATAACCACGCTCGAACGGCTCCATAACAACCTTAGCTTGGTTGGCGGTAAGCGCTTCAACAGAAATAATTTTTGGCTTGAGCAAATTTGTTTGCATATTTTTTCCTTGAGAGTGCCTAATTAGCGTGAATACAATTCGACGATCAAACTTTCATTAATTTCACCGCTAATTTCTTCACGGTCAGGCACTTGCTTGAATGTTCCTTCCAGCTTAGCTGCGTCAACTGAAACCCAGCTGATAGCAGTCATTTGCTGAACCAAATTGAGTGATTCTGTAATACGCGCCTGCTTCTTCGCTTTTTCACGAATCGCAACCACATCACCAGGCTTAACCTGAATAGACGGGATGTTCACTGCGCTACCATTTAATGTGATGGCGCCGTGAGAAACCAGCTGACGTGCTTCTGCGCGCGTGGAACCAAAGCCCATGCGATAAACCACGTTGTCGAGACGTGACTCAAGCAACTGGAGCAATGTTTCACCAGTATTGCCCTTACGACGCTCAGCTTCTGCGAAGTAACGACGGAATTGACGCTCTAATACGCCATAGATACGTTTAACCTTTTGCTTTTCACGCAATTGATTACCGTAATCAGATGTTCTTGAGCCAGATGTACGACCATGTTGACCAGGCTTAGTATCTAACTTGCACTTGTCTGACAGGGCGCGACGTGCGCTCTTTAAAAATAAGTCGGTACCTTCCCGACGTGCTAATTTGGCCTTAGGCCCTAAGTAACGTGCCACGATGCTTTCCTTTCTTTGCCGCAGTCTTACGACAGGCGGTGAGTTCACCCTTTAATTCAGATGAACAGTGGGCTTTTAATAAAAAACTACTAAAACTTGTACTACCAACTTCCTAGCTTAAATACGACGACGCTTAGGAGGACGGCAACCATTGTGTGGAACTGGAGTAACGTCTTGAATCTCAGTGATCTTGATACCCAAAGAGTTCAATGCGCGAACTGCTGATTCACGACCCGGGCCTGGACCCTTGATCTGAACTTCCAAGTTCTTAATACCGCATTCAACGGCTGCTTTACCAGCAACTTCTGCAGCTACCTGAGCAGCAAAAGGTGTTGATTTACGTGAGCCCTTGAAGCCCTGGCCGCCAGAAGTTGCCCATGAAAGCGCATTTCCTTGACGATCAGTGATCGTAATGATGGTGTTGTTAAAAGAAGCATGAACGTGTGCGATGCCGTCAGCAACGTTCTTTTTAACCTTCTTACGAGCGCGCTGTGAAGCGGCGGAAGCGGATTGTTGTTTTGCCATGTCAATAAACTTTCTTGATTATTTCTTCAGTGCGATGCCGGACTTACGTGGGCCCTTACGGGTACGCGCATTTGTCTTAGTACGCTGTCCACGTACAGGCAAGCCCTTACGATGACGTACGCCACGATAGCAACCTAAGTCCATCAAACGTTTGATGCTCATAGTTACTTCACGACGAAGGTCACCTTCGGTGATGAACTTACCTACTTCATCACGCAACTTTTCCAAGTCAGCGTCAGTAAGGTCTTTAACTTTTTTGTCGATTGCAACACCTGTGGTCTGGCAAATTTTGCGTGCACGAGTTGTGCCAATACCAAAAATTGCTGTTAAACCGATAACAGTATGTTGATGATTTGGGATGTTTACCCCAGCGATACGTGCCATGAGATTTCCTCTTAATTAACCAGATCAGCCTTGACGCTGCTTATGACGTGCGTCTGAAGAACAGATCACGCGCACAACGCGTTTGCGCTTAATGATCTTGCAATTTCTGCAAATACACTTAACGGATGCTAAAACTTTCATAACTCACCTCTTAAAAATAGGTACTACTTAATCTTTACTTCGCTCGGAATATGATTCTGGCGCGCGTCAGGTCGTAAGGAGTCATCTCCACCGTCACCTTATCTCCCGGCAAAATACGGATGTAATGCATCCGCATCTTTCCGGAAATGTGCCCAAGAACCACATGTCCGTTTTCAAGCTTCACGCGAAACATCGCATTCGGCAAATTCTCTACAACCTCACCCGCCATCTGAATTACATCGTCTTTAGACATTCAGTTAGGCGCCCATCTTAAAGTTGGCTTTTTTCATCAAAGAGCCGTACTGCTGCTGCATCACGAATGACTGAACTTGAGCCATGAAATCCATTGCAACAACAACAATAATCAACAATGAAGTACCGCCGAAATAGAACGGCACGTTGTACTTCAAGACTAAAAATTCTGGCAACAAGCAAACCAAAACCATATAAATCGCACCAGCTAATGTCAAACGTACCAAGATCTTGTCGATATAACGGGCTGTTTGATCGCCTGGGCGAATGCCTGGAATAAATGCACCGCTCTTCTTTAAATTCTCAGCAGTATCGCGGCTGTTAAACACCAAAGCGGTATAGAAGAAGCAGAAGAAAATAATCGCTGCTGCGTACAGAATGGTGTACACAGGCTGACCTGGGGCTAAAGTCGCAGCCAAGTCTTTAATAATTCTGCTGAACATATTGGTTGGCTCGCCTGATGTAAACCAGCCAGCAATCGTTGCAGGGAACAAAATAATAGAAGAAGCAAAAATTGGAGGAATAACGCCAGCCATATTTAACTTCAATGGGAAGTAAGAAGACTGTCCGCCATAAATCTTGTTACCAACTTGGCGCTTAGCGTAGTTTACTAAGATACGGCGCTGACCACGCTCTACAAACACCACAAAATAAGTCACTGCAATGCAAATCACAACGATCAACAGTGCAGAAATAATATTCATTGAACCAGTGCGCACTAACTCAAGCAAGCTAGCGATCGCGGAAGGCAAACCGGATACGATACCGCCGAAAATAATGATGGAAATACCGTTACCTAAACCGCGCTCAGTAATTTGCTCACCGAGCCACATTAGGAACATCGTGCCAGTGACTAAAGTAACCACAGTATTTAATTCAAACATCAAGCCCGGGTTAATGACCAACCCAGGTTGAGCTTGCAAGGCAACAGAAATTCCCAATGCTTGGAAAGTAGCCAAGAGTACAGTTCCGTAGCGGGTGTACTGAGTAATCTTACGTTGACCTGCTTGGCCTTCTTTTTTCAAAGCCTCTAAAGAGGGAACAACAATGGTCATTAACTGCATGATGATCGATGCAGAAATGTAAGGCATGATTCCCAAAGCAAACACAGTAAAGCGGGATAAAGCGCCGCCTGAGAACAAGTTAAACATTCCCAAGATGCCGTCTTTTTGACCTGCGAATAACTGGGCCAATTGGTCTGGATCAATACCAGGAACTGGAATGTGAGCACCCAAACGGAACACGAGCAAAGCCAACACCAAGAAGATCAAGCGCTGACGTAATTCGCCAAACTTGCCTCCTGCTGTTGCAGTGCCTGCGTTAGTGGTAGGTGCTAATGCCATATTTACTGAAAAGGCCTATTAAGCTGCTTCAACTAATTTGCCGCCAGCCGCTTCGATAGCTGCTTTAGCGCCGGCAGTAGCTGTAATGCCCTTGAGAGTTACAGCAATCTTGAGTTCACCAGTTTTAACAACTTTCACTGCATTGATTTGCTCACCAGCAAAGCCATGAGCTTTCAATACCAACAAGTCCACTTCTGGCAAGTTGATTTTTGCTAAGTCGTTCAAAGTAATTTGGCCAACGTGACGACGTGTCAAAGATACGAAACCGCGTTTTGGCAAACGACGGTACATAGGCATCTGACCACCTTCGAATCCAACCTTGTGGAAACCGCCGGAACGGGATTTTTGACCTTTGTGACCACGGCCAGCAGTTTTACCAAGACCAGAACCAATGCCGCGACCTACGCGACGACGGTTTTTCTTGGAGCCCTCTGCGGGCTTGAGTGTATTGAGTTGCATATTCTTCGCCTATTTACTTGCTAGTTAGCTAACAACTTTAACTAGATAAGAAACTTTATTAATCATGCCGCGAACAGCTGGAGTGTCTTCCAATTCAGAAACTGAATTGATACGACCAAGGCCTAAGCCACGTACAGTTGCACGATGGCTTTCGCGTGTGCCGATCAAGCTGCGTACTAATTGCAGTTTGACTTTAGTGTTAGATGTTGTCATTTATAGATTCCTAATCTTTTGGTCTTAGCCGAGAATCTCTTCAACCGACTTACCGCGTTTAGCAGCAATCTCAGCAGGAGTACTCATCTTGCTCAAACCATCAATCGTTGCACGAACCAAGTTGTATGGGTTTGTAGAACCAAGTGACTTAGCAACAACGTTAGTTACACCCATTACGTCGAAAATCGCGCGCATTGGGCCGCCAGCAATAATTCCAGTACCGTCTTTAGCTGGAGAGATCAAAACGCGTGATGCGCCATGCTGACCAGTAACGGTGTGCTGCAAAGTGCCTTTACGTAAGGAAACTTTGATCATCTTGCGACGAGCTTCGTCCATTGCTTTTTGAACAGCAACTGGAACTTCTTTTGATTTGCCTTTACCCATGCCGATGCGGCCATCGCCATCGCCAACTACAGTGAGTGCAGCGAAGCCGAGAATACGACCACCCTTAACTACTTTAGTTACACGATTAACAGCGATCATCTTCTCGCGAAGACCATCATCACGCTCTTCGTTTTGCATCTTAGTTTGCATTTTTGCCATGTTTTTTCCTAAACCCTATTAGAACTTCAGGCCGGCTTCACGCGCAGCTTCAGCTAAGGCCTTAATACGGCCGTGGTAACGATGACCGGAACGGTCAAAAGCAACATCAACAATGCCTGCCTTAACAGCACGCTCAGCAACTAACTTGCCGATTTGTTTTGCAGCTTCAGCGTTGCCGCCGTTTTTGATCGCCTGACGCAAATCTTTTTCCATTGTTGAAGCAGCTGCTACAACCTTGGTTCCGCATGGGCTATAAACCTGTGCAGAAATATGTGAATTGCTACGGATAACTGTTAAGCGATTTGCCAATGCTTCGGCAATGCGAATGCGAGTCTGCCGAGCACGTCTTTGTCTGGATTCGTCTTTATTCATTTTCTAATCTCGCTTACTTCTTCTTAGTTTCTTTCAGATGCACAACCTCATCCACGTAGCGAACACCCTTGCCTTTGTATGGCTCTGGTGAACGGTATGCGCGAACTTCAGCTGCGACCTGGCCAACTTGCTGCTTGTTGGAACCTTTAATAATGATTTCGGTTTGAGATGGGGTCTCAGCTTTTACACCCTTTGGCAGGTTGTAAATAATGTCGTGCGAGAAACCCAACTGCAACTTCAATGTTTCGCCTTGGGCTTGAGCACGATAACCAACGCCTACCAAGCTGAGCTTGCGCTCAAAGCCAGAAGTAACGCCAACAACCATGTTATTAACCAAAGCACGGGCTGTACCTGACTGGGCACCAGCTTCTGGTGAGTCGTTATTTAAAACAACTGTCAATACGCCGTCTGCTTGCTTCAAACCAACAGAAGGATGCAAGTTATGTGTCAAAGTACCCAATGGGCCTTTAACAGTAATGTTTGCACCGTTGATGCTGATTTCAGCGCCCTTAGGAACTGTAATTGGTGATTTACCTACGCGGGACATATTTCGCTCCTTAAGCTACGTAGCAAATAACTTCGCCGCCCACGCCTGTTGCACGTGCTTTACGGTCTGTCATTACGCCTTGAGGGGTGGAAATAATTGCAATGCCCAAGCCATTCATTACCTCTGGAATGTCATGGCGGCCTTTATAGATACGCAGACTTGGTGTGGATACACGGTCGATACGCTCGATAACAGGACGGCCCGCATAGTATTTAAGATCAATGTGGAGCACTGGCTTAGCTGCTTCACCTTTGATTTCAAAACTTTCGATATAGCCTTCATCTTGCAAAACTTTTGCAATAGCTACTTTAACTTTTGACGACGGCATTGTGACTAGTGGTTTCTGCACTGCTTGCGCATTGCGGATCCGGGTCAACATGTCGGCGATTGGATCGCTGATACTCATGAGTTCTCCTAATTCTTTCGCCGCTTACCAGCTGGCCTTGGTTAAACCGGGGATTTCGCCACGGAAGGCGATTTCACGAATCTTGCTACGAGCCAAACCGAACTTACGGAATGTGCCGCGTGGGCGACCGGTTAATGAACAACGATTTCTTTGACGAATCGGGCTTGCGTTACGTGGAAGTGCCTGTAGCTTCAAGCGAGCTTCATAACGCTCTTCATCGCTGCGGGATTGATCAGCGATGATCGCTTTGAGTTCAGCACGCTTGGCAGCGTACTTCTCTACAGTTTTTGCGCGCTTATTCTCGCGCTCAATCAGGGATAGTTTTGCCACGTTAGCCTCTTAATTGCGGAAAGGGAATTTGAATGCTGCTAACAAAGCTTTTGCTTCTTCGTCAGTTTTAGCAGTCGTCGTAATACTGATATTGAGACCACGGAGGGCATCAATCTTGTCGTATTCAATTTCAGGGAAAATGATCTGTTCTTTAACGCCGATGTTGTAGTTACCGCGGCCGTCAAATGCTTTACCGGAGATTCCACGGAAGTCACGTACGCGTGGCAATGCAACAGTAACGAAACGATCCAAGAATTCGTACATGCGCTGACCGCGCAATGTCACCATGGCGCCGATTGGGTAGCCTTGACGAATTTTGAAACCAGCAATCGCTTTTTTAGCCTTAGTTACAACTGGCTTTTGGCCTGCAACCTTAGTTAAATCACCAACTGCATTTTCGATAATTTTCTTGTCGTTCACTGCATCGCCCAAGCCCATATTCAGGGTTACTTTGGTAATGCGTGGAACTTCCATTACTGATTTGTAGCCAAACTTGGCGATCAAATCAGCAACGACCTTAGCTTGATAGTGCTCTTGAAAACGTGTGCTCATAATTTCTCCATGCCCCTTATGCGCTTAATGTTGCGCCAGTGGTTTTGAGGAAACGCTGTTTTTTACCGTCAACGAGTTTGATACCAACACGTGATGGTTTGCCGTTACCGTCAACCAAAGCCACATTAGAAATGTGAACAGGCATCGTCTTGTCAATCATGCCGCCGGTTACACCAGCAGCTGGGTTTGGCTTAACGCTCTTTTTATAAATATTCACGCCTTCGATGACTAACTTCTCATCGAGAACGGCTGTAACAGTTCCTTGCTTGCCCTTATCGCGGCCAGTCAAGAGAACTACGGAATCACCTTTACGAATCTTTTTCATATCAGCCTCTTAAATAACTTCGGGGGCGAGAGAAACGATCTTCATGAACTTCTCAGTACGCAATTCGCGCGTCACTGGTCCGAAGATACGTGTGCCAATTGGCTCTAACTTAGCGTTGAGCAATACCGCAGCGTTTGCATCGAACTTAATCAATGAACCGTCTGGACGGCGAACACCCTTAGCCGTTCTAACAACAACAGCGTTATAAATATCACCTTTTTTTACACGGCCACGTGGAGCAGCTGACTTAACGCTGACTTTGATGACATCACCGATACTGGCGTAACGACGCTTAGAGCCGCCCAATACCTTGATGCACAAAACTTCACTGGCGCCTGTGTTATCGGCGACCTGCAATCTACTTTCGGTTTGTATCATTTCTAATCCCCAACTTATTGGCCAAAGGCAAACAGTCTTGGTTCCGTCTATGGACTTTAACGAAAGCTAAAGCCCGGAATTAATGAAAAACACTGCTTCTCCAATAAAACTAGAGAAGCCTTCTATTCTACTACGTAAAACAGGGATTTGGGAAGAATCTTCGCCAAAATCCCTTAAAAATGCCTTAAATACCCTTTGAAGCCTCTACCAAACGGGTCACAACCCAAGATTTAGTGCGTGAAATTGGCTTAGATTCAGCAATTTCAACGGTATCACCCATCTTGTATGTGCCAGCTTCGTCATGAGCGTGGTACTTTTTGGACTGGCCAACGTACTTACCAATCACTGGATGCTTTACTTGACGCTCAACCAACACCGTCACAGTTTTTTGCATTTTGTCGCTAACAACGCGGCCCACAAGGGTGCGGCGCAAGGGTTTAGATAATTCTGTCATATCCCTTTTTCCTTATTTCTGTGCAGTCTTTTGGGCAATAAATGTCTTCACACGAGCGATGTCGCGCTTAGTTTTACCCAATTGGCTGGTATTAGTGAGTTGCTGAGTGCCTTTTTGCATACGGAGCTTAAAGTTAGTCTTTAAGAGCTCTGTCAATTCTGCGTTCAAGCCAGTCAGATCTTTAGCTGCTAATTCTTTATTTTTCATAATCTCTATCCCGATCAACCTAAGTGGCGAATCACGAAAGTGGTCTGCAAAGGCAACTTAGCGGCGGCAAGCTTGAAAGCTTCGCGCGCCAAAGTCTCATCCACACCATCCATCTCGTAAAGCACTTTGCCTGGTTGAATTTCAGCTACGTAGTACTCTGGGTTACCTTTACCGTTACCCATACGTACTTCAGCAGGTTTTTGTGAAATTGGCTTATCTGGGAAGATACGAATCCAGATACGGCCACCACGTTTAATGTGACGGGTCATTGCGCGACGTGCTGACTCGATTTGACGAGCAGTCAGACGGCCACGGCCAACGGCCTTCAATCCAAAGTCACCAAAGGCTACAGAACTACCGCGTGTTGCCACGCCAGTGTTACGGCCTTTTTGTTCCTTACGATACTTACGACGCTTTGGTTGTAGCATGCTTACTCTCCTGACTTCTGCGTATCTGCGGCAGGTGCTTCAACCTTACGCACACGCTTTACTGCTGGTTTAGCAGCAACTAATGGCTTGTCAGTGCCAGCAGCTGGTTTACGAGCAGCTGTTTTGCTTGGAGCACGACGAGTTTTCTTTTCTTCGGCAGCTGGTTCAGCAGATGGAGCAGCTACTTGAGCTTCTGCACCGCGACCCAATGTATCGCCTTTGTAAACCCAAACTTTTACACCGATGATGCCGTAGGTTGTTTCTGCTTCTGATGTTGCGTAATCAATATCAGCTTTCAATGTGTGAAGTGGAACACGACCTTCACGGTACCATTCGCGACGAGCAATTTCTGCACCGTTCAAACGACCAGAAGACATGATCTTGATGCCTTGTGCGCCAAGACGCATTGCGCTTTGCATTGCACGCTTCATTGCACGACGGAACATGATGCGTTTTTCGAGCTGCTGAGTAATAGAGTCAGCGATCAATTGCGCGTCAACTTCTGGCTTACGAATTTCTTCAATGTTCACGTGAACTGGAACACCCATACGCTTTTGTAATTCGCGACGGAGAACTTCAATATCTTCGCCTTTTTTACCGATGACAACGCCTGGACGTGAGCTATAGATAGTGATGCGTGCGTTCTTAGCAGGACGCTCGATCACAACTTTGCTAACAGATGCATTCTTCAACTTCTTCTTCAAATAGCTACGGACATCTACGTCCTCTTTCAGCATCTTTGCGAAGTCAGTATTGTTTGCATACCAACGTGATGTCCAATTCTTCGTTACCGCGAGTCGGAATCCGGTGGGGTTTATCTTTTGGCCCATATCTTTCCTTAGTTACTCAAGGTCACGCTAATGTGACAAGTTTGTTTTTCGATTTGATTGCCACGACCCTTAGCGCGTGCAGTGAAGCGCTTCAAGGATGTTGCTTTATCAACGATTACCGCTGATACCTTGAGCTCATCAATGTCGGCACCTTTATTGTGTTCAGCATTTGCAATCGCTGATTCAACTACTTTTTTCACAATGAAGGCAGCTTTCTTGGGGCTGAAATTCAAAATGTTTAATGCGCGAGCAATCGGCAAACCACGAATCTGGTCAGCGACCAAACGTGTCTTTTGCGCTGAAATGCGGGCGCTGCGGTGAATAGCTTTAACTTCCATCATCATCCCCTTACTTCTTCACAACTTTCTTGTCAGCAGCGTGACCTTTGAAAGTACGGGTCAAGGCAAATTCGCCTAACTTATGACCCACCATGTTTTCTGATACATAAACCGGAACGTGTTGACGACCGTTGTGTACAGCAATTGTCAGACCGATAAAGTCTGGAAGAATTGTTGAACGGCGTGACCAAGTTTTGATCGGCTTTTTGTCCTTGTTGGCTTGTGCAACTTCAACTTTTTTTACTAAGCTGGCGTCGCAGAATGGGCCTTTTTTAGCTGAACGTGTCATATCTATTTATCCTTATCGCTTAACGTTTTTGACGACGTTGAACGATCATCGAAGTTGTGCGCTTATTGCGACGTGTGCGATAACCTTTGGTTGGAGTGCCCCATGGAGATACAGGTACACGGCCTTCGCCAGTTCTACCTTCACCACCACCGTGTGGGTGATCTACTGGGTTCATTGCCACACCGCGAACGGTTGGGCGAATACCACGCCAGCGATTTGCACCTGCTTTACCAATTTGACGCAAGCTGTGCTCTTCATTGCCAACTTCACCAATAGTGGCGCGGCACTCAATCAGAACACGGCGAACTTCACCGGAGCGCAAACGCACTTGAGCGTATACACCTTCACGAGCTAACAATACTGCTGAACCGCCAGCAGAGCGCGCTACTTGAGCACCCTTGCCTGGGAGGATTTCAACGCAGTGAATAGTGCTACCAACTGGAATATTGCGAATCGGTAAGTTATTACCAGATTTGATTGGCGCCTCTGAACCATTCATGATTGCTTGGCCAACAGACATGCCTTTAGCAGCAGGAATGTAGCGACGCTCACCATCAGCAAACACGATCAATGCAATATTTGCACTGCGGTTTGGATCGTATTCCAAGCGTTCAACTTTTGCTGGAATGCCATCTTTGTCATTGCGTTTGAAATCAACAACACGATAGTGATGCTTATGACCACCACCTTTATGACGGGTAGTGATGTGACCATTATTGTTACGACCCGCTTTTTGGAATTGTGGCTCTACCAACGCTGCAAAAGGTTTACCCTTGTGCAGGTCAGGATTTACCACCTTGACCATTGAACGACGACCTGGTGAGGTCGGTTTTGTCTTCATCAAAGGCATGATTAATTCGCCTCCGCTTCAAAGTTAATTTCTTGACCTGGCTTCAAATTCACATAGGCCTTCTTAGTGTGGTCACGACGACCTTCAAAACGGCCATAGCGCTTGGGCTTACCTTTTTGATTCACGATTTGAACTGAGTCAACTTGCACTTTGAAGAGCAATTCAACTGCTTGTTTCACATCGCTCTTGTTAGCATCGCGAGCAACTTGGAAAACTACTTGTTCGTTTTTCTCTGCAACCATAGTGGCTTTTTCAGAGATAACAGGACCAAGCAGAACCTTCATTAGGTTGTGATCGTTTTTACGGACTTGGCTCATTTCAGCAACTCCTCAATTTTTGCGATCGCTGCTTTGCTTACCAATACCTTTTTGTATTGAACCAAAGCCAATGGATCAGCGTGCTGTGGCTCAACAACGGCAACTTTATGTAAGTTACGTGATGCCAAGTACAAATTCTCGCTAACCTGATCAACAATGATCAAGACTGAATCCAAGCCCATTGCTTTAACTTTGTCAGCTAAAACTTTAGTCTTTGGAGCATCAAGATTAAATTGATCAACTACATTCAAACGACCTTCGCGAGCCAACTGAGACAAAATTGATCTCATACCAGCGCGGTACATTTTCTTGTTTACTTTTTGGCTGAAATTCTCTTCAGGAGAATTTGGGAATATACGACCACCTCCACGCCACAGCGGGGAAGAGCTCATACCAGCACGTGCACGACCAGTACCTTTTTGACGCCAAGGTTTTTTGGTTGTGTGCTTAACTTGCTCACGGTCTTTTTGTGCACGGTTACCGCTACGTGCATTTGCTTGGTAAGCCACTACAACCTGGTGTACCAATGCTTCGTTATATTCGCGCTCGAATACTTCTGGTGAGGCTTGTACGCCTGCACCTAGAGTACCGTTGTCTTGGAGAAGCTTAAGTTCCATATTCGCTCTCCTTATTTCTTCTTCAACGGTGTTTTCACCGCTGGAGTAACAATAACTTTACCGCCTGGGGCACCTGGAATGGCGCCTTTAACCATGATGAGATTACGTTCTGCATCAATGCGTGCGATGACTAAATTTTGTACGGTACGTGTAACGTCACCAAGGTGGCCAGTCATGCGCTTACCTGGGAAAACACGACCTGGATCTTGTGCCATACCGATAGAGCCTGGTACGTTGTGTGAACGTGAGTTACCGTGGGATGCGCGACCAGAAGCGAAGTGATAACGCTTGATGGTACCTGCGTAGCCTTTACCGATAGAAACACCTTGCACGTCCACTTTTTGACCAGCAGTAAATGCAGCTTCAGCAGGAATTACTTGTCCTGGTGTCATTTCTGCAATTTTTGCTGCGTCTAATTGGAATTCGTTGAGACCGTTACCAGCCATCACCCCTGCTTTAGCGAAGTGACCAGCCATTGCTTTGGTAACGCGAGTAGCTCTACGTGTGCCATGTGCCAACTGGATAGCATCATAGCCATCAGTTGCCTGGGTCTTGATTTGAGCGACTCTGTTGTCGCTCACGTCGATTACGGTCACGGGAATTGAATCCCCTTCGTCCGTAAATAGACGGGTCATGCCGACCTTGCGGCCGATTAAGCCTAAGCTCATATTCATGCTCCACGCCGACTTCGATTGGTCGGCAAAATTAATTTAAGTGATTTACAAGTAAAAGTACTTCTAAATCAATAACTTACAACGTTTTTAATGCTGATAAAGCCTAAATTTCCGCCCAAATAATTGAGCGAAGCCTTAGATTCTATCCCGAAAGTCCAGTCTTGGCAATAGCAAAGACTGGAAAAACTACATTACTGCAGCTTAATTTCGACGTCCACACCTGCTGGGAGGTCTAATTTCATCAAAGCATCTACAGTTTTCTCAGTAGGATCAACGATATCCATCAAACGGAGATGGGTACGGATCTCTAATTGATCGCGAGATGTCTTGTTCACGTGTGGTGAACGCAAGATATCAAAACGCTCAATACGGGTTGGCAAAGGTACTGGACCCTTAACAACCGCACCAGTACGCTTTGCTGTATCAACGATTTCAGCTGCAGACTGGTCGATCAAACGGTAATCAAATGCTTTAAGGCGAATACGAATTTTTTGGTTTTGCATATTAATTCCAAAGAGCGGTGTGGTGCTGCCACGTTATACATCTAAAGAGCACGGTGACATCAGCAGCACTGATGTCACCGGTTAGCAAACCGCTAAAAATTATTTACTTCTACTTCCTTAAGCCAAAATCTTTGCAACCACGCCGGCGCCAACAGTACGGCCACCTTCACGGATCGCAAAACGTAAACCTTCTTCCATCGCGATTGGCGCGATGAGTTTGACGGTAATCGTGACGTTATCACCAGGCATCACCATTTCTTTGTCTTTTGGCAACTCAATAGAACCGGTTACGTCCGTTGTGCGGAAGTAAAACTGGGGACGATAGTTGTTAAAGAATGGAGTATGACGACCACCTTCATCTTTACCCAAGATGTAAACCTCGGCTGTAAAGTGGGTATGTGGGGTGATGGAGCCTGGCTTAGCCAATACTTGGCCGCGCTCAACTTCTTCACGTTTTGTACCGCGTAACAAGATACCAACGTTATCGCCTGCTTGACCTTGGTCGAGCAATTTGCGGAACATTTCAACACCAGTACAAGTAGTTTTCAATGTTGGCTTGATACCGATAATTTCGATCTCTTCACCAACCTTAACGATACCGCGCTCGATACGGCCTGTTACTACAGTACCGCGACCAGAGATGGAGAACACATCTTCTACTGGCATCAAGAACGCACCATCAATAGCGCGCTCTGGAGTTGGGATGTAAGTGTCTAATGCTTCGGCCAATTTCATGATGGCTTCTTTGCCCAATGGGCCTTCGTCGCCTTCCAAAGCTAACTTAGCAGAACCTTGGATGATTGGTGTGTCATCGCCTGGGAAGTCATACTTAGATAGAAGCTCACGCACTTCCATTTCAACTAACTCGAGCAATTCAGCATCATCAACCATGTCGCACTTGTTCAAGAAAACGACGATGTAAGGAACACCTACTTGGCGTGCCAAGAGGATGTGCTCACGGGTTTGTGGCATTGGGCCGTCAGCTGCAGAGCAAACCAAAATAGCGCCGTCCATCTGAGCAGCACCAGTAATCATGTTCTTCACGTAGTCAGCATGTCCTGGGCAATCTACGTGAGCATAGTGACGATTGGCTGTCTCATACTCAACGTGCGCTGTATTAATCGTAATACCGCGGGCTTTTTCTTCTGGAGCAGCATCGATCTGATCGTATGCTTTTGCTTCGCCACCGAATGCTTTTGAGAGCACGGTTGCAATTGCTGCTGTCAATGTCGTTTTACCGTGGTCAACGTGACCGATGGTGCCTACGTTTACGTGCGGTTTTGTCCGCTCGAATTTTTCTTTTGCCATTTTTGTCTGCCTTCTTAGCTAGTCAATATTCAAAATTAATGTGGATAAATTACTTCGCTTTAGCAGCCATAACTGCTTCAGCAACGTTCTTAGGTGCTTCGGAATAATGCTTAAATTCCATGGTGTAGGTAGCGCGACCTTGGGTCAACGAGCGCAAGCCAGTTGAATAACCAAACATCTCTGCCAATGGCACTTCAGCGCGAACGATCTTGCCGCCCCCTGGAATGTCATCCATACCTTGCAAAATACCGCGACGTGATGAGAGGTCGCCCATTACGTTACCCATGAAATCTTCTGGTGTTTCAACTTCAACAGCCATCATTGGTTCAAGCAACACTGGTGATGCTTTGCGCATACCGTCTTTGAATGCCATCGAACCCGCCATCTTAAATGCGTTTTCGTTGGAGTCAACATCATGGTATGAACCGAAGAATAATGTTGCTTTGATATCTACAACTGGATAGCCAGCCAAAATACCGGAATTCAATGTTTCGATAATTCCTTTTTCTACTGCAGGGATGTATTCACGTGGAACAACACCACCCTTAATAGCATCAACGAATTCAAAACCTTTACCTGGGGCTTGTGGCTCAAGCTTGAGTACCACGTGGCCATACTGACCGCGACCACCAGACTGCTTAACAAACTTACCTTCGATCTCTTCGCAAACTTTACGAATTGTTTCGCGGTAAGCAACTTGTGGCTTACCGACAGTTGCTTCTACGCTGAACTCGCGCTTCATACGGTCAACCAAAATTTCCAAGTGGAGCTCGCCCATTCCAGAAATAATGGTTTGGCCTGATTCTTCATCAGTCTTCACACGGAAAGAAGGATCTTCTTGTGCCAAGCGATTCAAAGCAAGGCCCATTTTTTCTTGGTCAGCTTTTGTCTTTGGCTCAACAGCCTGTGAGATCACTGGCTCTGGGAATACCATGCGCTCCAAAATCACGATACTGTCTGGATCACACAAAGTTTCGCCAGTTGTTGCATCTTTAAGACCAACAGCTGCAGCGATATCACCTGCATAAACTTCTTTAATTTCTTCACGTTGGTTTGCATGCATCTGCAATAAACGACCAACACGCTCTTTCTTACCCTTAATTGGGTTATAGATGGTGTCGCCAGACTTCATTACGCCTGAGTAAACGCGGAAGAAGATGAGCTGGCCAACAAATGGGTCAGTCATGATCTTGAATGCCAATGCAGAAAACTTCGCGCTATCAGATGCTTCACGCGTAGCAGGTGAACCGTCTTCCAATTCGCATGGAACTGGTGGCACGTCTAATGGGGATGGGAGCAATTCAACTACTGCATCCAACATCGCCTGAACGCCTTTGTTTTTGAATGCGGTTCCGCACAACATTGGAACGATTTCATTAGCAATAGTACGTTGACGCAATGCGCCTTTAATTTCTTCTTCGGTTAAGCCTTCGCCACCGAGATATTTTTCCATCAACTCTTCTGAGCTCTCCGCAGCAGCTTCGAGCATTTTCTCGCGCCACTCTTCAGCAGAAGCTTGCAATTCTGCAGGAATATCTTCGTAAGTGAACTTAGTGCCTTGTGAAGCCTCATCCCAGTAGATGGCCTTCATCTTCACCAAGTCAACAACGCCTTTGAAGTTTTCTTCTGCGCCGATTGGAATCTGGATCAAGATTGGGTTTGCCTTGAGGCGAGTCTTCATTTGGTCATAGACCTTGAAGAAGTTCGCGCCAGTGCGGTCCATCTTATTCACAAAAGCCAAACGGGGAACTTGATACTTGTTAGCTTGACGCCAAACTGTTTCTGACTGTGGCTGTACTCCACCTACCGCACAGTAAACCATGCAAGCGCCATCCAAAACGCGCATCGAGCGCTCAACTTCAATAGTGAAGTCTACGTGTCCTGGGGTATCAATAATGTTGATACGGTGCTCAGGCATTGTTCCTGCCATACCCTTCCAGAACGTGGTGGTAGCAGCAGAAGTAATCGTGATACCACGCTCTTGCTCTTGCTCCATCCAGTCCATGGTAGCTGCGCCATCATGTACTTCACCGATTTTGTGATTAACACCGGTGTAGAACAAAACGCGTTCTGTAGTAGTTGTCTTGCCTGCGTCAATGTGCGCAGAAATACCAATATTGCGGTATTTGTCGATGGGGGTTTTACGTGCCACTGTTGGTGCCTTTTCTTAACTATTGGATTAGAAGCGGAAATGTGAGAAAGCTTTATTAGCTTCTGCCATACGGTGAACTTCTTCACGCTTCTTCATTGCGCCGCCACGACCTTCAGCAGCTTCTAATAATTCGTTGGCTAAACGTTGAGCCATCGATTTTTCGCCACGCTTCTTAGCGGCTTCGCGCAACCAGCGCATTGCCAAGGCGGAACGACGTGATGGACGAACTTCAACAGGAACTTGATAGTTAGCACCACCAACACGACGGCTCTTAACCTCAACCATTGGCTTAACGTTGCCCATGGCGGTTGAAAAAATTTCGAGTGGTTCTTTATTTGCTTTTTTCTCGATGTGATCAAAGGCACCGTAAACGATACGCTCTGCAACCGATTTCTTGCCGTCCAACATCAGGACGTTCATGAATTTAGCTACTTCAACATTGCCGAATTTTGGATCCGGCAAAATTTCCCGTTTGGGAACTTCACGACGACGTGGCATAACTACTCCTTCAGTTCAGTTAGGGGTGGCTCACATGAATCACCCGCTCCGGTTGCCCTACTATTTAGAAAAACTTCTAAACGGAACAACCACTTACTTGTCTTTTGAGTCTGACAAACAACGACTTACTACAAAAAACTACTGCTTAACTCTTAAAAATTAAGCAGCTTTCTTAGCGCGCTTAGCACCGTACTTAGAACGGGCTTGCTTACGATCTTTAACGCCTTGCAGGTCCAAAGAACCGCGAACGATGTGATAACGCACACCTGGCAAGTCCTTTACACGACCACCGCGGATCAACACTACTGAGTGTTCCTGGAGGTTATGGCCTTCACCACCAATGTATGAAATCACTTCAAAACCATTGGTTAAGCGAACTTTGGCTACTTTACGAAGCGCAGAGTTAGGCTTTTTAGGAGTGGTTGTGTACACACGTGTACATACACCACGGCGCTGCGGGCTGTTTTGCAGCGCAGGGCTCTTGCTTTTAACGGTAAGCCTTGTTCTTGGCTTGCGTAATAATTGATTAATTGTTGGCATAAAATAGCTCGGTTAGTACTTCTTTGTTGCTTTCTTTAAGAAAATCAATGACTTAGAGAATTTCTAGGTCAAAAAGACCCTCTTCTGAATCAGTAGAACTCAGCATTCTAGCTTGGCCAGCCTTTTCCGTCAACCTCGAAGGAAAAAACTGGCCATTTCTGGCCAGAATTACCAAATTAGCTTGGATCAGCCTCCCCAGTAGGAGCAACGACTTCAGCCTCAATTTCTACAGGCATATTGGCCATTGCCTCCTCTTCGGCGGCAATCATTTGAGCGCGATCGCGCTCAAATTGCTCCCTGACCTTGCGTGCACGGCGATAAGACAAGCCGGTACCAGCAGGGATCAGACGACCAATAATGACGTTTTCCTTGAGTCCGCGGAGTGTGTCGGTCTTGCCCATAATTGCGGCTTCGGTCAATACACGAGTGGTTTCTTGGAAAGAAGCCGCTGAAATAAAGCTGTCGGTCGACAAGGATGCCTTAGTAATACCTAGCAATACGTTGTCGAACTGAGCTGGGTGCTTACCTTGGGCAATCACAGCATCGTTAGCGTCATACAGCTTAGAGCGCTCAACTTGTTCACCAGTGATAAAGGATGTATCGCCTGGATCAGTTACCTGAACACGACGCAACATCTGACGCACGATGACTTCAATGTGCTTGTCATTAATCTTCACACCCTGGAGACGATAAACGTCCTGTACTTCATCAACAATGTAGATTGCCAACTCTTCGATACCTTTGAGAGTCAAGATGTCATGCGGATCGGCAGGGCCTTCCACAATCATCTCGCCCTTATTCACAACTTGACCGTCATGAACAAGAACTTGCTTCTCTTTCGGAATCAAGAATTCATTGGCTTCGCCGTCCATATCAGTAATCACCAAACGTTGTTTACCTTTGGTTTCTTTACCGAAGGAAACTGTTCCAGTAACTTTCGCCAATACGGCTGCATCTTTTGGTGAACGTGCTTCGAACAATTCTGCAACGCGTGGCAAACCACCGGTAATGTCGCGAGTCTTCTGTGATTCGATTGGAATACGAGCCAACACTTCACCAACTTCAACCTTCTGACCATCTTTAACAGTAATCAAGGCGCCCACTTGGAGGCCAATGTTTACTGGGTGATCAGTACCGGCGATCATAACTTCGTTACCCTTTTCATCAACTAAGTTGATCATTGGGCGAACGCCTTTGCTTGCAGCAGAGCGACGCTTACCGTCAATTACCACCAAAGTGGAAAGACCAGTAACCTCATCAACCTGCTTAGCAACGGTTACGCCTTCTTCAACGTTGTCAAAGCGAGCCACCCCAGCATACTCAGAAATAATCGGACGTGTTAATGGATCCCAGGTTGCCAAGCTTGCGCCAGCCTTAACCGGTGCATCCTCTTTCAACAAGAGAGTTGCACCGTAAGGCACTTTATGACGCTCGCGCTCGCGACCATTCTCGTCAACGATCAAGGCTTCGCCAGAGCGTGAAATCACGATCTGCTCACCCTTCGCGTTCTTCACAACACGCATCGTACCGGAGAACTTCAGGGCACCGTTAGACTTGGCTTCAATATTGCTTGCAACCAAAGCACGTGACGCTGCACCACCGATGTGGAAGGTACGCATAGTCAACTGTGTGCCTGGCTCACCAATGGACTGAGCAGCGATAACGCCTACTGCCTCGCCAACGTTTACCAAACCACCGCGACCTAAGTCACGTCCGTAGCACTTAGCGCACAAACCGAAGCGAGTTAAACAAGACAATACTGTGCGAACTTTAACTTCGTCGATACCCAATGCCACGATTTGATCAACATGATCTTCATCAAGCAAGGTGTCATTCGGAACGATGACTTCTTGTGTGTCTGGATGAACGATATCACCGATACATACACGACCCAAAATACGGTCACGCAATGCTTCGATAATTTCGCCGCCTTCAACAAGCGCTTTCATTGTTACGCCGGAAGTTGCACCGCAATCTTCTTCAATAACCACGAGGTCTTGAGTAACGTCGCACAAACGACGTGTCAAGTAACCAGAGTTTGCTGTCTTCAACGCTGTATCAGCCAGACCCTTACGAGCACCGTGAGTTGAGATGAAGTATTGCAATACGTTCAAACCTTCACGGAAGTTCGCAGTAATTGGGGTTTCAATGATGGAGCCATCTGGCTTAGCCATCAAACCACGCATACCGGCCAACTGACGAATCTGTGCTGCAGATCCACGCGCACCAGAATCCGCCATCATGTAGATGGAGTTAAAGGATTCTTGACGCACAGTCTTGCCGTTACGGTCGAGCACGTCAACGTGTGACAACTCATCCATCATTGCCTTACCAACTTGGTCGCCTGCAGCACCCCAAATATCAACCACGTTGTTATAACGCTCTTGATTGGTTACAAGGCCTGACATGAACTGCTTGTCATACTCTTTAACCTTGGCAGAAGCCTCGGTGATGATGCGCTCTTTAGAAGTTGGGATCAACATATCGTCAATCGCAACAGAGATACCAGCATTGGTCGCCAAACGGAAACCAGACTGCAAGAGACGGTCAGCAAAAATCACTGTTTCACGCAAACCGCACTTACGGAACGAAGTGTTGATCAAGCGTGAGATTTCTTTTTTCTTCAAAGGCTTGTTGATTTCCTCGAAAGACATGCCTTTAGGCAGAATTTCAGACAAGATTGCACGGCCAACTGATGTTTGATAGATCTTGGTCTTCTGGACAAAACGCGCATCGCCTTCTGCCTTCTTATCCACGATCTCATACTCAGTAATACGCACAGCAACACGAGAAGCCAATTCAACCTGACCTGCTTCGTATGCGCGTACTACCTCAGTAATGTTGGCGAAAACCATGCCTTCGCCCTTACCGTTGATCTTGTCGCGTGTAGCGTAGTACAGACCCAACACCACGTCCTGTGAAGGAACGATTGATGGCTCGCCGTTAGCTGGGAACAATACGTTGTTCGAAGCCAACATCAAGGTACGTGCTTCCATTTGCGCTTCGAGCGACAAAGGAACGTGAACCGCCATTTGGTCACCGTCAAAGTCCGCGTTAAATGCCGCGCAGACTAATGGGTGCAATTGGATTGCTTTACCTTCAATCAGCATTGGCTCGAAAGCCTGGATACCGAGACGGTGCAATGTAGGCGCACGGTTGAGCATGATTGGGTGTTCACGAATCACTTCTTCGAGAATGTCCCAAACGATTGGAGTCTGACTTTCAACTTCTTTCTTTGCAGCCTTAATCGTGGTTGCAATTCCTAAAGTCTCAAGCTTGTTGAAAATAAATGGCTTGAATAATTCCAAAGCCATCAATTTTGGTAAGCCGCACTGATGCAATTTCAATGTCGGACCAACCACGATGACTGAACGACCAGAGTAGTCAACACGTTTACCCAACAAGTTTTGACGGAAACGACCGCTCTTACCTTTGATCATCTCAGCCAAGGACTTGAGAGGACGCTTGTTAGCGCCAGTCATAGCCTTACCACGACGACCGTTGTCGAGTAATGAGTCAACCGCTTCTTGCAACATGCGTTTTTCGTTACGAACGATGATCTCTGGTGCGCGCAACTCTAACAAACGCTTTAAACGGTTATTACGGTTGATCACACGACGATAGAGGTCGTTCAAATCGGAGGTAGCAAAGCGACCGCCATCCAATGGCACCAATGGGCGCAATTCAGGCGGCAATACTGGCAATACTTCCATGATCATCCAGTCAGGCTTAATACCTGAAGTCTGGAACGCCTCAAGCACTTTTAAGCGCTTAGCGTATTTCTTGATCTTGGCATCGCTACCAGTAGCTTTCAAGTCAGCACGAATCGTCTCTACTTCACGATCGATATCAATCGAACGCAAGAGATCACGAATGCCTTCCGCGCCCATGATGGCGGTGAACGCACCGTCACCATACTCTTCAGTCTTAGCAATATATTCATCTTCAGACATAATCTGACCGCGCTTCATCGCGCCCTCAGGAGTCATGCCAGGATCAACCACTACATATGCTTCAAAGTAGAGAACGCGCTCGATATCACGCAATGTCATATCGAGAACCATACCCAAACGGGATGGCAGGGACTTCAAGAACCAGATGTGCGCTACAGGGGCTGCCAACTCAATGTGGCCCATGCGCTCACGGCGTACCTTAGCGAGAGTAACTTCAACGCCGCACTTCTCACAGATAACGCCGCGGAACTTTAAGCGCTTGTACTTACCGCATAAGCACTCGTAGTCTTTGGTTGGTCCAAAAATCTTGGCGCAGAACAAACCATCACGCTCGGGCTTAAAAGTTCGATAGTTGATGGTTTCTGGTTTGCGTACTTCACCAAAAGACCATGAGCGAATTTTCTCAGGAGATGCGAGACCAATTTTGATGACATCAAACTGTTCTTCGCCCTGCGTTTGCTTAAATAAATCGAGCAATGCTTTCATATCAGTTGCGCTCCATGTCAATGTCAATACCCAACGAACGGATTTCTTTTACCAGCACGTTGAAGGATTCGGGCATGCCAGCATCAATCGTGTGCTCGCCCTTGACGATGTTTTCGTAAACCTTGGTACGGCCTGCGACGTCATCGGACTTCACTGTCAGCATTTCCTGCAAGACATATGAAGCGCCGTATGCTTCGAGGGCCCAAACTTCCATCTCACCAAAGCGCTGACCACCAAACTGGGCTTTACCGCCCAATGGCTGTTGCGTTACTAATGAGTAAGGTCCGGTTGAACGTGCATGCATCTTGTCGTCGACCAAATGGTGGAGTTTCAAGACATGCATTACACCAACAGTTACTGGACGCTCAAATTGATCGCCAGTACGGCCGTCGCACAAAATCATTTGCTGACGTGATGGAGTCATCTTCAAAGATGTCGCAACATCTTGTGGATAAGCCAACTCGAGCATGCGTCCGATTTCTGCTTCAGTAGCGCCGTCAAACACTGGTGTTGCAAATGGCAAGCCCTGGCGAAGATTCTCGGCCAAAACAGTAATTTGCTCATCAGTGAAATTATCGATGTCTTCGATACGACCAGTTTCGTTGTAAAGCTGCTTGAAGAACTTACGTAATTCAGTTTGCTTAGCGTGTTCGCGAACCATCTCGTCGATACGCTTACCAATACCTTGGGCAGCCCAACCTAAGTGGGTTTCCAAGATCTGGCCAACGTTCATACGGGAAGGAACACCTAATGGGTTCAAGACGATGTCTACAGGGCGTCCGTCAGCCATAAATGGCATGTCTTCTGCAGGGGCGATTTTAGAAACCACGCCCTTGTTACCGTGACGACCAGCCATCTTGTCACCAGGCTGTAAGCGACGCTTAACAGCCAAGTACACCTTCACCATCTTCGTTACGCCAGGCTGCAAATCATCGCCCTGGGTAAGCTTGGTACGCTTCTCTTCAAAAGCCTCATCAAACTGCTTACGCTTCGCTTCAATAGAAGATTTAATTGCCTCAACTTGAGAAGCAACATCATCATCTGATGGACGAATATCAAACCAATGGTATTTATCCAAATCAGCAAGGTAATCCTTGTCGATCTTGGTGCCTTTAGCTAACTTCTTAGGGCCGCCGTTAGCAACTTTGCCAACCAACAGTTTTTCTAAACGCATGAAGGCATCGCCTTCAACAATACGCAACTGGTCGTTTAAGTCCAAACGATAGCGTTGTAATTCTTCTTGAATGATTGACTGTGCGCGGGCATCGCGCTCAATACCTTCACGGGTGAAGACTTGAACATCAATCACGGTACCAATCATTCCTGAAGGAACACGCAAAGAAGTATCTTTAACGTCAGATGCCTTTTCACCGAAGATCGCACGGAGGAGCTTCTCTTCTGGAGTGAGAGTAGTCTCGCCCTTTGGAGTTACCTTACCAACCAATACGTCGCCAGCTTCAACTTCAGCACCGATGTAAACGATACCGCTCTCATCCAAGCGGGAGAGTTGTGACTCTGCCAAATTGGAGATATCGCGAGTAATTTCTTCTGAACCAAGCTTGGTATCACGAGCAACAACCGACAACTCTTCAATATGAATAGAGGTATAACGGTCATCAGCAACCACTTTTTCAGAGATCAAGATTGAATCTTCGAAGTTGTAACCGTTCCATGGCATAAACGCCACAGTCATGTTTTGACCCAAGGCCAATTCGCCTAGATCGGTAGATGCGCCGTCAGCAACTACGTCGCCACGGGCTACACGATCGCCAACCTTAACGATTGGACGTTGATTGATATTGGTATTTTGGTTTGAACGGGTGTATTTGATGAGGTTATAAATATCCACACCAACTTCACCGGCCGCAGTTTCATCATCATTGACGCGAATAACGACACGGTTTGCATCAACGTAATCCACGATACCGCCGCGGTTAGCCAATACAACAGTGCCGGAGTCAACCGCAACAATTCGCTCTAAACCAGTACCAACCAATGGCTTGTCTGGACGCAAGCAAGGAACTGCTTGACGCTGCATGTTCGCGCCCATCAAGGCACGGTTCGCATCATCGTGCTCTAAGAATGGAACAAGTGAGGCCGCAGCAGAAACGATCTGACTAGGAGCAACGTCGATGAAATCGATGCGCTCCGGGCTAACCATCATGGTTTCACCAGCTTGACGAGCAGAAACCAATTCGTCAGCCAATTTACCGTTTTTGTCGATCGTTGCATTCGCCTGAGCGATCACATACTTGGCTTCTTCAATCGCAGAGAGGTAAACCACTTCATCGCTTACCTTGCTATTAGAAACCTTGCGGTATGGAGTCTCGAGGAAGCCATGCTCATTCAAACGTGCAAATAGCGCGAGTGAGTTGATCAAACCAATGTTTGGTCCTTCTGGAGTTTCGATTGGGCAAACGCGTCCGTAGTGGGTTGGATGCACGTCACGCACTTCGAAGCCTGCGCGCTCGCGGGTCAAACCACCAGGTCCCAATGCAGAAATACGACGCTTGTGGGTGATCTCTGAAAGTGGGTTGGTTTGGTCCATAAACTGGGACAACTGCGAGGAACCGAAGAACTCACGAATAGCGGAAGAGATTGGCTTGCTATTAATCAAATCATGCGGCATGAGGTTTTCTGTTTCGGCTTGACCGAGACGTTCTTTAACCGCACGCTCGACACGTGACAAACCAGCACGGAATTGGTTTTCAGCCAATTCGCCAACGCAACGTACACGACGATTACCTAAGTGATCGATATCGTCTACTTCACCTTTGCCGTTACGTAAATCTACGAGAGACTTAATCGTGTCGAGAATATCTTCGTTTGAGAGAACCATTGGACCTTCCATTTCTGGACGGTTCAAACGGCTATTGACCTTCATACGGCCAACACGAGATAAATCGTATGTATCTTCGCTATAGAACAAGCGCTGGAACAACGCTTCAACAGCATCTTCTGTTGGAGGCTCACCAGGACGCATCATGCGGTAGATAGCGATACGTGCTGCTGTTTGATCAGCAGTTTCGTCTGTACGCAATGTCTGAGAAATGTACGCACCAGAATCCAAGTCGTTGGTATAAATAGTTTCCAACTGCTTGATGCCAGCATCGCGCAATGTAGCCAATAACTCTTCAGTGATTTCATCATTAGCGTAAGCCAAGATTTCACCAGAATCTGGATCAACAATATTGCGCGCAACCACACGACCAACCAAATAGTCATCTGGTACAGCGATCGTTTTTGTCTTAGCAGCTTCGAGTTCACGAATATGCTTTGCATTAATACGCTTGTCTTTTTGAATGACTACCACGCCATTCTTATCGAGCACATCAAAGTTAGCCAATTGGCCGCGCAAACGCTCTGGAACAAATTCCATTGAGGCGCCATTAGCGGTCAACGCGAAATGATCAAAATTGAAGAAATTCGCAAGAATCTGTTCGTTATTTAAACCAATTGCTTTGAGCAAAATGGTGACAGGCATCTTACGACGACGGTCAACGCGGAAATACAGAATATCTTTTGGATCAAACTCGAAATCGAGCCATGAGCCACGGTAAGGAATGATGCGTGCTGAGAACAGCAACTTACCTGAGCTATGTGTCTTGCCCTTATCGTGTTCAAAGAACACGCCTGGGGAACGATGCAACTGAGAAACGATCACGCGCTCAGTGCCATTGATCACGAAAGAGCCGTTTTCTGTCATGAGCGGAATTTCACCCATGTAGACTTCGCTCTCTTTTACTTCTTTAACCTTAGTCGGCGCTTCGCGATCATAAATAATCAAGCGAACTTTTGCGCGTAAGGCAGAGTGGTATGTGTAACCACGTTGTTGACATTCTTTAACGTCAAATGGTGGCTGTGATAACTGGTACGACACGTATTCCATACGTGCATAGCCATTGTTAGACACAATTGGGAATGCTGATGTAAAGGCAGCTTGAAGCCCCTCAGTAAGACGAGACATTGCTGGCTTTTCAGCCTGTAAAAATTTAGCGTAGGATTCCAGCTGCGTTGCGATCAGGTACGGAACCTGGTGGTTATTTACTCGCTTAGCAAAGCTTTTACGGACTCGCTTGCGTTCGGTGAAGCTATAGTTCATTTCATCTCCGAATTCAGCGACTGTACAAAGATTTGGCGATTGGCCACTACCAATCACTGGCGGACAACACTAAATCGTAAAGATCTAGTGTCCGACCAAACTTGCATTCTGCAGTCGTATCAGAAGGCAAACCCGATTTCAATCAGAAATGAAATCGGGTTTGACCACTAATGGTCAAACCCAATGTAGCTAACGCCCCTTTTTGGGAAGCGCTAGCAAAGTTTGTATTACTTGAGTTCTGCTTTAGCGCCAGCTTCTTCAAGCTTCTTCTTGGCTTCTTCAGCAGTTTTCTTGTCAACAGCTTCTTTGATTGGCTTCGGTGCACCGTCAACCAAGTCCTTAGCTTCTTTCAAGCCAAGACCAGTAATTTCGCGAACTGCCTTAATTACTGATACCTTGTTTGCGCCAGCTTCGAGCAAGTTAACAGTGAATTCTGTCTGCTCTTCAGCAGCAGCACCGCCACCGCCTGCTCCAGCAGGACCAGCAACAGCCATCGCCGCAGCTGAAACGCCAAACTTCTCTTCGAACGCTTTAACCAAGTCGTTCAAATCCATAACGGACATGCTACCTACTGCATCAATGATTTCTTCTTTAGTAATCGCCATTTTTAGCTCCTAATACTTAAATAGTTAATCTGTCGCTTATTCAGCGGCAGGGGTTTCGTTTGCTTCTGTTCCAGCTTCTGGGGCTGCGGCTGCAGGCTCAGCGGCTGCTTCAGGAGCTGCGGCTTCAGCAACGACTGCTGCTGGGGCTGCTGCTTCTGCTACAGGTGCTGCTACCGGAGCGGGTGCTCCAGCTGCCTTTTGTGCTGCTACTGCGCCCAATACGCGAGCCATCGCAGATACCGGCGCCAACATCACACCTAGCAACTGAGACAACAACTCGTCGCGGCTTGGAATAGTTGCGAGCGCTTTTACGCCTGCAACGTCTAACAACTTGCCGTTATATAAGCCAGCTTTAATGACTAGCAAATCTTGAGTCTTAGCAAAGCCCTGCAATACTTTTGCCGAAGCAATCGGATCAGCAGAGATGCCGTAAATCAAGGGGCCAACCATCGAATCAGCAAGAGGCTCAAACTGTGTGCCTTGTGCAGCACGGCGTGCCAATGTGTTCTTCAAAACGCGAAGATATACACCTTGGTCACGTGCGCTAGCACGTAGCTTTGTCAACTGCTCTACTGGAATACCACGGTATTCAGCGAGCACGACAGTTTGGGCTCCAGCCAATTGAGCGCCGACATCAGCAACAATCGCTTTTTTGTCTTGTACATTCAAAGGCACGGTTTAACTCCATAAAAACCAACTGTTTCCAGTTGGGGTTACACACCAGCGTCTGATCATTTGTTCACAAAGACTCTTGTGAAAATCTTTTCAGGGTCGCCATCTGCGCTGGCTATTACTTTCGTAACGATTAAGAATTAACTCTTTACAAGCAACTAACTCACCAACGGTCTTTGATGTTCGACTCCCACTCAAAGAGCAGGAGTCGACCCAAAGTTCTTTTTTGTTACAAGCTACTTATTGAGCTGCCTGTAACGATGCTTGGTCTACACGTACGCCTGCACCCATGGTGCTGCTTACGGCAACCTTCTTTAAGTAAATTCCCTTAGATGCAGGTGGCTTTGCTTTATTCAAAGCCTCGAGCAATGCGAGCAAGTTTGACTTCAATGCAGTCGGCTCGAATGAACGACGACCAATGCTTGCGTGCACGATACCGGCCTTGTCCACACGGAACTGAACTTGACCAGCTTTTGCATTCTTCACTGCGGTAGCAACGTCAGGAGTCACAGTTCCGACTTTTGGATTCGGCATCAAGCCACGTGGGCCCAATACTTGACCTAAAGTACCAACAATTTTCATTGTGTCTGGAGATGCGATCAAAACGTCGAAATCAATTTTGCCGCCTTTAATTTGCTCAGCAAGATCTTCCATGCCAACGATTTCTGCACCAGCAGCTTTAGCTTGTTCAGCTTTTTCGCCTTGTGCAAAAACAGCAACACGAACATGCTTACCTGTACCAGCTGGGAGCACTACTGCGCCACGCACAACTTGGTCAGATTTCTTAGCATCAATACCCAACTGAACAGCAACGTCAATAGACTCATCAAACTTAGCAGTTGCGCACTCTTTAACGAGGCTCAATGCATCTTCTAATGAATAGAACCTGTTGCGATCAACCTTAGATTGAATTGCTTTAACGCGTTTAGATAATTTAGTCATGATTAGAGACCTTCCACAGTGATGCCCATGGAACGGGCGCTACCAGCGATTGTTCTAACAGCTGCGTCCATATCGGCTGCTGTCAAATCTGGCATTTTTGCTTTAGCGATTTCTTCCGCTTGAGCACGTGTAATTTTTCCTACCTTATCGGTATGAGGACGTGGTGATCCTTTTTCGATCTTTGCAGCCTTCTTAATCATGATGGTTGCTGGAGGAGTCTTCATGATGAATGTGAAGCTCTTATCAGCGAACGCTGTAATCACGACTGGAATTGGCAGGCCAGGTTCCATGCTCTGAGTTTGAGCATTAAACGCCTTACAGAATTCCATGATGTTAAGACCGCGCTGACCCAATGCTGGGCCTACGGGTGGTGATGGATTTGCTTTACCTGCAGGGATCTGCAGTTTGATAAAGCCAATAATCTTCTTTGCCATGTGTGCTCCTTAAAGCGCGCCTAACCTCATTAGGAAAGACCGCCGTTGAGTAAACGCTTCGCTAGTTTTTGGCTTTCTAGCTCCGCTCCTCGGTTATTGCTAACCACTTAAACTACTGCACTGCAAAACAGGACTAAGCCCTTGTTTTTACATCTTTTCTACCTGACCGAACTCCAGCTCAACTGGGGTACCGCGGCCAAATATTGTAACAGAAACGCGTAATCTTGACTTCTCATAGTTCACTTCCTCAACGTTTCCGTTGAAGTCTGTAAACGGACCTTCTTTAACGCGGACCATCTCACCCACCTCAAATAGGGTCTTAGGCTTAGGTTTATCCACCCCAGCCTGCATTTGATCCATGATTTTGGTAACTTCTGCGGTAGAAATCGGGCTTGGTCGGTTGCGAACACCGCCTACGAAACCGGTCACTTTTGGGGTATTTTTCACCAAATGCCAGCTCTCATCGGTCATTTCCATCTCAATCAGGACATATCCTGGGAAGAAACGACGCTCTGTTACTGATTTTGTGCCGGATTTGATCTCCACAACCTCTTCGGAAGGGACCAAAATACGGCCAAATTTCTCGGGCATGCCAGAACGTGCAATACGCTCTTCAAGGCCCTTTTTGACGCTCTTTTCCATACCGGAATAGGCGTGAATAACGTACCAGCGCATATTGCCAGTAGCTTGTGGATTTGCGGCTACTTCAGAATCAATCATTTTTTACTCACTTCCAGCCTAAAAAGACTGAAAAAACTAGCCATTCAATCAATTTGTCTGCAATCCATAAAAACAGGGACATGATCACAACAAAGCCAAATACGACTAGAGTCATTTGGGTGGTCTCTTTACGAGTCGGCCAAACAACCTTTTTTACTTCATACCAAGAATCTTTCGCATAGGCGATAAAGCGACGCCCATCCGGTGAAATTGCCACAATCAAAACTGCAGCAGCAATGCCTCCAAACAAAACACCCAAGCGCACCCATAAAGATTGATCGATGAGCGTGTAGTAAAGAACTAACGCAGCAACAACGATTAAAGCAGCGAGTCCTGAGACCCAGCTGCTCTTTTCTTCAGATTGACTTACAGTTTGTTGAGACATATTACTTTCAGTTCAAATCGTGGCAGGGGCGGAGGGCATCGAACCCCCAACCTTTGGTTTTGGAGACCAACGCTCTGCCAATTGAGCTACACCCCTTTATTAAAAAACTACTTAAGCCAAAATCTTTGCAACCACGCCGGCGCCAACAGTACGGCCACCTTCACGGATCGCAAAACGTAAACCTTCTTCCATCGCGATTGGCGCGATGAGTTTGACGGTAATCGTGACGTTATCACCAGGCATCACCATTTCTTTGTCTTTTGGCAACTCAATAGAACCGGTTACGTCCGTTGTGCGGAAGTAAAACTGGGGACGATAGTTGTTAAAGAATGGAGTATGACGACCACCTTCATCTTTACCCAAGATGTAAACCTCGGCTGTAAAGTGGGTATGTGGGGTGATGGAGCCTGGCTTAGCCAATACTTGGCCGCGCTCAACTTCTTCACGTTTTGTACCGCGTAACAAGATACCAACGTTATCGCCTGCTTGACCTTGGTCGAGCAATTTGCGGAACATTTCAACACCAGTACAAGTAGTTTTCAATGTTGGCTTGATACCGATAATTTCGATCTCTTCACCAACCTTAACGATACCGCGCTCGATACGGCCTGTTACTACAGTACCGCGACCAGAGATGGAGAACACATCTTCTACTGGCATCAAGAACGCACCATCAATAGCGCGCTCTGGAGTTGGGATGTAAGTGTCTAATGCTTCGGCCAATTTCATGATGGCTTCTTTGCCCAATGGGCCTTCGTCGCCTTCCAAAGCTAACTTAGCAGAACCTTGGATGATTGGTGTGTCATCGCCTGGGAAGTCATACTTAGATAGAAGCTCACGCACTTCCATTTCAACTAACTCGAGCAATTCAGCATCATCAACCATGTCGCACTTGTTCAAGAAAACGACGATGTAAGGAACACCTACTTGGCGTGCCAAGAGGATGTGCTCACGGGTTTGTGGCATTGGGCCGTCAGCTGCAGAGCAAACCAAAATAGCGCCGTCCATCTGAGCAGCACCAGTAATCATGTTCTTCACGTAGTCAGCATGTCCTGGGCAATCTACGTGAGCATAGTGACGATTGGCTGTCTCATACTCAACGTGCGCTGTATTAATCGTAATACCGCGGGCTTTTTCTTCTGGAGCAGCATCGATCTGATCGTATGCTTTTGCTTCGCCACCGAATGCTTTTGAGAGCACGGTTGCAATTGCTGCTGTCAATGTCGTTTTACCGTGGTCAACGTGACCGATGGTGCCTACGTTTACGTGCGGTTTTGTCCGCTCGAATTTTTCTTTTGCCATTTTTATCTGCCTTTAGTTAACTCTTAAACCAAACACGAAATACACAATTAATAAAACGAAACCTTGGTGCCCATGGGCAGGATCGAACTGCCGACCTCTCCCTTACCAAGGGAGTGCTCTACCACTGAGCCACATGGGCCAATCTTTTGCTACAAATTCTGGAGCGGGATAAGAGAATCGAACTCTTGACCGAAGATTGGAAATCTGCTGTTTTACCATTAAACTAATCCCGCACATCTGGTGGAGGGGGTAGGATTCGAACCTACGTAGGCGTAGCCAACAGATTTACAGTCTGCCTCCTTTAGCCGCTCGGACACCCCTCCGCGAACCCAATATTCTGACTCCAAACGGAGTTTCTGTCAATCTCTCTAATCGCTTTGCACAAGTAAAAACGCCCAGACCTAAAAGGGTCTGGGCGTCGCATTGGTGCCCGGCAGTTACCTACTTTCACACGGGTAATCCGCACTATCATCGGCGTAGAATCGTTTCACTGTCCTGTTCGGGATGGGAAGGAGTGGTTCCAATTCGCTATGGTCACCGGGCGTAGAGGGTCGAGTTGCTGATAAATCAACAACTCTATTTGAGTAAGCATGTAATAAGGATGCAGATTAAATCTGGCAAACATCCAACACAATAGTGCTGGTTATAGGATCAAGCCTAACGGGCAATTAGTATCGGTTAGCTTAATGCATTACTGCACTTCCACACCCGACCTATCAACGTTGTGGTCTTCAACGACCCTTTATGTAGGTTAAACCTACGGGAGATCTCATCTTCAGGCAAGTTTCCCGCTTAGATGCTTTCAGCGGTTATCTCTTCCATTCATAGCTACCCTGCGATGCTTCTGGCGAAACAACAGGTACACCAGCGGAATGTCCACTCCGGTCCTCTCGTACTAGGAGCAGCCCCCGTCAAATCTCCAACGCCCATGGCAGATAGGGACCAAACTGTCTCACGACGTTTTAAACCCAGCTCACGTACCTCTTTAAATGGCGAACAGCCATACCCTTGGGACCGGCTACAGCCCCAGGATGAGATGAGCCGACATCGAGGTGCCAAACACCGCCGTCGATATGAACTCTTGGGCGGTATCAGCCTGTTATCCCCAGAGTACCTTTTATCCGTTGAGCGATGGCCCTTCCATACAGAACCACCGGATCACTATGACCTGCTTTCGCACCTGCTCGACTTGTCGGTCTCGCAGTTAAGCACGCTTTTGCCATTGCACTTTAGGTACGATGTCCGACCGTACCAAGCGTACCTTCGTACTCCTCCGTTACACTTTGGGAGGAGACCGCCCCAGTCAAACTGCCTACCATGCACTGTTCCCGACCCGGATAACGGGCCAAGGTTAGAACCTCAAATAAATCAGGGTGGTATTTCAAGGTTGGCTCCAACAGAACTAGCATCCTGTTATCAACGCCTCCCACCTATCCTACACAGACCGATTCAAAGTCCAATGCAAAGCTACAGTAAAGGTTCATGGGGTCTTTCCGTCTAGCCACGGGTAGATTGCATCATCACAAACATTTCAACTTCGCTGAGTCTCAGGAGGAGACAGTGTGGCCATCGTTACGCCATTCGTGCAGGTCGGAACTTACCCGACAAGGAATTTCGCTACCTTAGGACCGTTATAGTTACGGCCGCCGTTTACTGGGACTTCAATCAAGAGCTTGCACCCCATCATTTAATCTTCCAGCACCGGGCAGGCGTCACACCCTATACGTCCACTTTCGTGTTTGCAGAGTGCTGTGTTTTTATTAAACAGTCGCAGCCACCTTTTTATTGCAACCCTTTCGTCCTCCCGTTGTTCACGGTCAAACTACAAGGGCGCACCTTATCCCGAAGTTACGGTGCAAATTTGCCGAGTTCCTTCTCCTGAGTTCTCTCAAGCGCCTTAGAATACTCATCTCGCCCACCTGTGTCGGTTTGCGGTACGGTCTTGTTAGACTGAAGCTTAGAGGCTTTTCTTGGAACCACTTCCAATTGCTTCGCGAATAAATTCGCTCGTCTCACGCCCTTGAATTACGCTACCGGATTTACCTAATAGCCATCTCCAACGCAAGAACCGGGACTTCCAACACCCGGACAACTTTCCGCGATCCGTCCCCCCATCGCATCTAACAATGGTCAAGGAATATTAACCTTGTTCCCATCAGCTACGCATCTCTGCCTCGCCTTAGGGGCCGACTCACCCTGTTCCGATGAACGTTGAACAGGAAACCTTGGGCTTACGGCGAGGGGGCTTTTCACCCCCTTTATCGCTACTCATGTCAGCATTCGCACTTCTGATACCTCCAGCATCCTTTACAAGACACCTTCACAGGCTTACAGAACGCTCTCCTACCATCACATTGCTGTGATCCGCAGCTTCGGTTATATGCTTAGCCCCGTTACATCTTCCGCGCAGGACGACTCGATCAGTGAGCTATTACGCTTTCTTTAAAGGATGGCTGCTTCTAAGCCAACCTCCTGACTGTTTTAGCCTTCCCACTTCGTTTCCCACTTAGCATATATTAGGGACCTTAGCTGGCGGTCTGGGTTGTTTCCCTCTTGACACCGGACGTTAGCACCCGATGTCTGTCTCCCGTGCTTGCACTTGTAGGTATTCGGAGTTTGCTATGGCGCAGTAATCCGCAATGGACCCCACTACCATGACAGTGCTCTACCCCCTACAGTGATACACGAGGCACTACCTAAATAGTTTTCGGAGAGAACCAGCTATTTCCAGTTTTGTTTAGCCTTTCACCCCTATCCACAGCTCATCCCCTAACTTTTCAACGTTAGTGGGTTCGGTCCTCCAGTACGTGTTACCGCACCTTCAACCTGGCCATGGATAGATCAACTGGTTTCGGGTCTACACCCAGCAACTAGCGCCCTATTCGGACTCGCTTTCGCTACGCCTTCCCTATTCGGTTAAGCTTGCTACTGAATGTAAGTCGCTGACCCATTATACAAAAGGTACGCAGTCACCCCTTACGAGGCTCCTACTGTTTGTATGCACACAATTTCAGGATCTATTTCACTCCCCTCCCGGGGTTCTTTTCGCCTTTCCCTCACGGTACTTGTTCACTATCGGTCGATTACGAGTATTTAGCCTTGGAGGATGGTCCCCCCATATTCAGACAGGATTTCTCGTGTCCCGCCCTACTTGTCTCTAGCCTAGTACCACTCAATAATTTTCACATACGGGACTATCACCCTTTATTGTTGGACTTTCCATTCCATTCTGTTAATTACTGAGCTATCACTAGAAGGCTCTTCCCATTTCGCTCGCCACTACTTTGGGAATCTCGGTTGATGTCTTTTCCTCTTGCTACTTAGATGTTTCAGTTCACAAGGTTCGCTTCTCATACCCTATGTATTCAGGTATGGATACCACAAAAGTGGTGGGTTTCCCCATTCAGAAATCCCCGGATCAAAGCTTATTTACCAGCTCCCCGGGGCTTATCGCAGGTTATAACGTCTTTCGTCGCCTGTAATCGCCAAGGCATCCATCATGTGCACTTATTCACTTGATCCTATAACGAGCACTATTGCTAGTAACCGTTACAGGTTTTACTTCTACTTCTGACATGTTTGCCGTAATCCAAACTGTAAGTACTTTGTTAAGAACTTGGTAAAACTCGTTTGTATTACTGATTGATGATTCAATCTTTACCCTTATTACATTGTCAAATGTCCTCTCAAAGAAACATTTGACACTTTGCTTACTCAAATTTTTAAAGAACAGCCATAAATGGCAAAACTAAACGATTAAGTGTTCGCTTAGTTTTGACATTTAGATGTTGGTGGAGGATGACGGGATCGAACCGACGACCCCCTGCTTGCAAAGCAGGTGCTCTCCCAGCTGAGCTAATCCCCCAACGTCCACTAAGTCCATATCAACGCTGATTGGTGGGTCTGGTAGGACTTGAACCTACGACCCCTGCGTTATCAACACAGTGCTCTAACCAGCTGAGCTACAGACCCGTGGCTTTTATTGTCAACCGATAAGTGTGGGCACTATAGCTCCAGCATCTTTTCTCTAGAAAGGAGGTGATCCAGCCGCACCTTCCGATACGGCTACCTTGTTACGACTTTACCCCAGTCATGAACCCTGCCGTGGCAGTCGCCCTCCTTGCGGTTAGGCTAACGGCTTCTGGCAAAACCCACTCCCATGGTATGACGGGCGGTGTGTACAAGACCCGGGAACGTATTCACCGCGACATTCTGATCCGCGATTACTAGCGATTCCAGCTTCACGTAGTCGAGTTGCAGACTACGATCCGGACTACGATGCATTTTCTGAGATTAGCTCCCCCTCGCGGGTTGGCAACCCTCTGTATGCACCATTGTATGACGTGTGAAGCCCTACCCATAAGGGCCATGAGGACTTGACGTCATCCCCACCTTCCTCCGGTTTGTCACCGGCAGTCTCTTTAGAGTGCTCTTGCGTAGCAACTAAAGACAAGGGTTGCGCTCGTTGCGGGACTTAACCCAACATCTCACGACACGAGCTGACGACAGCCATGCAGCACCTGTGTTCACTTTCTCTTACGAGCACCTAATGTATCTCTACTTCGTTAGTGACATGTCAAGGGTAGGTAAGGTTTTTCGCGTTGCATCGAATTAATCCACATCATCCACCGCTTGTGCGGGTCCCCGTCAATTCCTTTGAGTTTTAATCTTGCGACCGTACTCCCCAGGCGGCTGACTTCACGCGTTAGCTACGTTACTCAGGATGTAAATCCCGAACAACTAGTCAGCATCGTTTAGGGCGTGGACTACCAGGGTATCTAATCCTGTTTGCTCCCCACGCTTTCGTGCATGAGCGTCAGTGTTATCCCAGGGGGCTGCCTTCGCCATTGGTATTCCTCCACATATCTACGCATTTCACTGCTACACGTGGAATTCTACCCCCCTCTGACACACTCTAGCTATACAGTCACAGGCGCCATTCCCAGGTTAAGCCCGGGGATTTCACGCCTGTCTTGTATAACCGCCTGCGCACGCTTTACGCCCAGTAATTCCGATTAACGCTCGCACCCTACGTATTACCGCGGCTGCTGGCACGTAGTTAGCCGGTGCTTATTCTTCAGGTACCGTCATTCCCGGACTGTGTTAGAGCCGGTGTTTCTTCCCTGACAAAAGAGCTTTACAACCCGAAGGCCTTCTTCACTCACGCGGCATTGCTGGATCAGGGTTGCCCCCATTGTCCAAAATTCCCCACTGCTGCCTCCCGTAGGAGTCTGGGCCGTGTCTCAGTCCCAGTGTGGCTGATCGTCCTCTCAGACCAGCTACTGATCGTCGCCTTGGTGGGCTTTTACCCCACCAACAAGCTAATCAGGCATCGGCCGCTCTAATCGCGCGAGGTCTTTCGATCCCCCGCTTTCCCCCTCAGGGCGTATGCGGTATTAGCACAGCTTTCGCTGCGTTATCCCCCACGATAAGGTACGTTCCGATGTATTACTCACCCGTTCGCCACTCGCCACCAGGTGCAAGCACCCGTGCTGCCGTTCGACTTGCATGTGTAAGGCATGCCGCCAGCGTTCAATCTGAGCCAGGATCAAACTCTTCAGTTCAATTCCTGTGATCCTTGCGGATCGTCGCACTCATTCAAGAAATTGACTTGGTAATAAAACCAAATCTTTTTACTGTCTATGAGTACTATTTGTTTACATCTGTCCCGAAGGACTGGATGCTTTCGCCTAGTACCCACATTTATCGGTTGACTAATTTTTAAAGAGGGCTGAATCGTTTTTCAAAAACATCCAGCGAAGAAGCGAGACTATGACATACCCGAATAGGGTTGTCAACACCTTTCGCAGTCTTTTTCCTAAAAAAGGGCTCTTTTTTTCCTACTTTAAAAATAACCCCAATTAAATCAATAGGATAAATTTTTAAAAAAATTTCGGCCTCTTTTCAAAAAGTTCATTTTTTATAGAAATTTTTAGGGTTGAGTAAATAGCAAAACCGCCTTTTGATGCTTTTTTGCACATCGGCAATAAATTAGGGAAAACCCTGAAATTTTCTGACTTTTCTGCTAAAATTGTTGCTATGCACAATAAATTAGCGAGTAAACACTTACCCGGTAAGCCTCATATGGCAGGGCAAGCTGTCCCTGTTAGGGAGCTGCATGCTGGGCACAGGGAAGAGATACTTCAGCACTTATTGGGGCTGGATGATGAGGATCGTCGTCTACGGTTTGGCACCCAAACCCCAAATGAGGTGATAGAGCACTACGTAAAGCATCTAGACTTCAATAAAGACACAATTTTTGGCATCTTTGACTTGAATTTAACCCTTGTAGGAATGGCTCACTTGGCTTATTTGCCAGAGATCAAGGGCCAAGCTCGTGCTGCCGAATTTGGCGTCTCCGTATTGCCAGAAGGGCGCGCGCAGGGCTTTGGCACGGCGTTGCTGCAACGCTCTGCCGTGCATTCACGCAATACTCGCATTGAAACCTTATACGTTCACTGTTTATCTAATAACAAAGCAATGATGCATTTGGCACAAAAGGCCGGCATGAGCGTGGAATATGCTTATGGCGATGCGGATGCTTACCTGAAATTACTGCCAGCTAGCCCTGCAACGATTGTTGAAGAAGCAGCTAATGAGCAATGGGCCGATATGGATTACGCCTTGAAAGAAAACCTAAAAAGATCCAATCAAGCATGGTGGTGGTTCTTAGGCAGACCCGGACTTGCGCCTTAATTTTTAGTTTTGATTTTTATTCGGTGCGCCGCGCAATATCCAACTCGTTAAGAGTGATAAATCTGCGTCACTTAATTTTGCATTAGCAGGCATGGGCACTACGCCCCATGAGCCAGCCCCGCCTTTGGCAATTTTATTTTTTAGGAATGCTTGTGCATTTGAGTCGGCTTGATATTTTTGTGCAACCGCTTCGAAACTAGGGCCAACAATTTTTTTATTCACTGCATGACAACCTAAACATGCATTTTGTTTTGCAACTCCATACGCTTTTTGGTCTTCACTGCTTGCATGCGCAGACTGAAAATGCAAAGCAAGCAATGCAAATAAAAAAAATATTTTTATAGCTTTATGCAACGCGTACATCTACAGCTTTTTGTATTCTGATTACTGATATTTTGGCGGACTATCTGGCTGTGATTGTTCAGCCTTACCTTGCTTCTCTAGGCGCGCTTTTTCCGCATCAGAAATGATGTCAAAATAAACATATACATCTTTCACGCCGTTTGTGTTGCTAGCAATTTTTTTAGCTAAATCTGCTTCACCTTGTGTCAAGATCCCCATCAAGTAAACACTGCTACCTTCAGCAACAATTGCCATTGAATTTGATGGCAGTTTCTCTGTAAAAACCATTTGTGTTTTGATCTTAGACTCTAAATAGGAGTCATTTGCGCGGGCTGTATAGCTGCTGTTGGGGCCAATGATCAGTTCGTTATATACAGTACGCGCATTCTTCATGGCCTTCACGTATGCCCCTGCCTCACCCTTGATATCAGCATCTTTTACTTCACCAGTTAAGAGTACCTTCTGATTAAAAGAAGTGACATTAATGTGCGCCCTATCTCCAAACTTTTTATCGAGAGCATTATTCGCTTCAAGTTGAATTCCTTTGTCAATTGCTTGCACGCCTGGACTGCGTCGATCGGCCAATATAGTTGCGGTTGCAGTGACGCCTCCAACTGCAACAACTGCGCAAGATGACAGTTGAGATACTGTCATTACGGCAACAACAAGCTTAATGAAAAAGAAGGTTCGCATTGGTATGTTTTCTGAAATGAATTGAACTGAAAAATTTAGTCGTATAAAACGTGATCGACGCCATCACATAAGCCATGCAACAAAACTAAATGCGTTTCTTGAATACGCGCAGTTCGAGTGGAAGGAACGCACAAGTGAATGTCATCTTTATCGAGCAAAGTAGCAATCTTGCCACCGCCATTGCCAGTAAAGGCAATAATTTTGATGCCCATCTTCTTTGCCGCTTCAATTGCTTTAACAACATTCTTAGAGTTACCGGAGGTTGAAATTCCCAAAAGGATGTCGCCCTTTTTTCCAAGCCCGCGGACTTGTTTGCTAAAGATATCGTCGTAACTGTAATCATTTCCAACGGCGGTCAGAATAGATGAGTCTGTCGTTAATGCAATTGCCGCCAATTCTTCACGCTCGCGCTCAAATCGGCCAATGAGTTCAGCAGCAAAATGCTGAGCATCGGCAGCAGAACCGCCATTGCCGCAGGCCATGACTTTGCCGCCAGACTTCAAACAATCTACCATTGCCAGTACGCCGCGAGCAACAGATTCAGGAAGAACTTTTTCAGCCTCTTGCTTTACTGCAATGCTGTCTAAAAAATGTTGTGATGCGCGCTTACGCAGGGCTTCAATAGTATTTTTATCCATGCCAATATTATGCGCCAAACTGGGGTTAATTTCTAAAGCAACGTATGCTCTTACTTATCACCAATCTTACGCAGAAGATGTCCCCATGGAAATAGGCTCATTTGATTTTTTGAACCAACAGGATTTGCCTGCTGGAGCCCTTTATATGGTTGCCACCCCAATCGGCAATATGGGGGATATCACCTTGCGGGCGTTACATGTATTAAATGCGGTGGATGGCATTGCCTGTGAGGACACCAGGCATAGTGCAGCACTTTTACAGCAATTTGGCATCCACAAAAAATGTTTGGCACTTCATGAACATAATGAAGTTGAAGGTGCGCAAACTGTTATTCAAAGCCTTGCAAACGGTGAGCGTTGGGCATATATATCGGATGCAGGAACCCCTGGAGTTTCAGATCCTGGGGCGAGGCTAGTCCATGCAGTACAGAAGGCAGGGTATCGAGTGCTTCCCATTCCTGGTGCCAGTGCAGTGTCTTGTGCAATCTCTGCATCCGGCTCGGTGATGCTGAATTCAGAAGGGCGTTTTCAGTTCCTAGGCTTCTGGCCGAATAAAACCAAGGAGCGAGATGCACTATTGCAAGATATTTGCAGCAGCAAAAAAACAAGCATCTTCTTTGAGTCTCCACATCACATTCGCGACACACTACTTTTACTTTCAACTGTTTTAGAGCCAACACGCCAAGTCTATATTTGCCGTGAATTAACTAAAAAGTTTGAGCAACTTGTTTCAATTGAAGCGAGTGAACTCCCATCATGGCTAGAAAATGCAGAGAGCTTGAAGGGTGAATTTATTGTTCTAGTGGCGGGGCGCCAGGCTAGCTCTGATGAGGCTCCAGGGCAGGACACCCTAATGCTATGGGCAAACGCTCTTAGCCCTTATCTAGGCAGCAAAGAAATTGCTGCGGTTCTATCTCAAGCATTAGGAATTACAAAAAAAGAAGCCTATCAAGTTGCCCTAGATGCAAAAGACCAAGGCAACTAAAAACATTTACTTGGCAGCAGGCGCTTTAGGGTCCGCTGGCGCGCTGGAGTCTTGGAAATTGAGCTGCGCAACGGGCTTGATTAATTGCTCGCTAGTGGTTAAAGAGTCGCCACGCTTGCCATTATTTACAAACACCATTAACAGCAAAATAATGATCAGGGGTACAAAAAAGCTTGCAAACACCATGATGATGAGTTGTTTTGGGGACTTGATCAGATTTCCGTGCTCGTTGCTCATAGGAATTTATTATTTATTGGGTTTTAGGGTTGTTTTGCGGTGATTATAACTAGAGAGTAGGGCTATAGGCACTTACAATGGCGGGGTATCCAGTTTTTCCTGGCGCCCGTAGCTCAGTGGATAGAGTATTGGCCTCCGAAGCCAAGGGTCGCAGGTTCGATTCCTGCCGGGCGCGCCAAAACAGAAGGGGTTTTTGACCTACGTCATGCATAGAAAAGCAAAAACCACTATCATTTGAGTCTAACTTATTGATTCTTATCGTGTCTACACATCTAAATTCAGCCCTTTCAGAGCCGTCCCTAACTAATCCGCTGCCTCCTGAGGCGCCATTACCGCACCGCAAAATTATTCGGAGCTGGCTAATTCCAATGGCGCAAGGCGAAACAGGCCGCGCAATCATGCTTCTCTTTATCGATGCAACCTTATGGCTTGGCTGTATTGCTGGCACGATTTTTGTTGAAAACATTTTTCTCAAAATTATTTTCGGCTTAGTTGCTGGATTTGTAACTGGTCGCATCTTTATTTTGGGTCACGATGCTTGCCATCAAAGCTTTACTCCAAATCGCGAACTCAACAAAGTATTAGGACGCATTGCATTTTTGCCGTCACTCACACCCTATAGCTTGTGGGATGTTGGTCACAACGTAGTGCACCATGGTCAAACAAATTTAAAAGGTTTTGATTTTGTTTGGGCGCCCCTATCTAAATCTGAGTATGACGCGCTATCCCCATGGCGTAAGGCTCTAGAGCGCCTTTATCGCAGTGGCTGGGGTCCGGTTTTTTATTACTTGATTGAAATTTGGTGGAGACGCGAGTACTTCCCAAATGCTAAAAATAAACCGGGTGATCGCCCAATTTTCTTAAAAGACAATTTGCTTGTTACTGGTTTCGCAATCATTTGGCTTGCCTGTTTAATTGCAGGAGCAATTGCTACTGGTCAATCTATTTGGGTTGCACTCATTACTGGTTTCGCAGTTCCATTCTTATTCTGGAACGGCATGATTGGTTTCGTAGTCTACGTTCACCATACACACCCATCAGTCTCTTGGTATGACAAAAAGTCTGAGTGGTTACGCGCCCAACCGTTTGTTTCCACTACGGTTCACCTCACATTTAACTGGATTTGGGGCTCTTTAATGCACCACATCATGGAGCATACGGCCCATCACGTGGACATGAGTGTGCCCCTCTATCGGCTCCAAGAAGCCCAAAACACCCTGGAAACCATCCTTCCAGAGCGTATTTTTGTGCAAAAGTTCTCTTGGGACTGGTACTTCGATACTGCCCGCAAATGCAAGCTATATGACTTTGAAAACAAGGCTTGGCTAGACTTTGATGGCAATAAAACGGCCGATTCAGTCAGGGTTGTCTTAAGCCCAGCCCCAGTGGGACAAAACGGGTAAAATAGACCTTCTGTATAAAGATTTGCCTTACCCGGATTGCCCATGACTACCTCGACTCCAGCTGCTACCCAAGATACCTCTCAGAGCCTTAAGTTTTGCTCTTCTTGCAGTCGCGAAAAACGACTTGAGGGTGGCACGTGGATTCCAACAAGCAATCGTAAGCAACGCTGGATTTGCGCCAGCTGCCTATACAACCGTACACACCGTACCGGTTCAGCCAAAACTTAATACCCCGTGATGGTCAATGCCATCACACGCATGGGATCGAAATTCAATCCCAAATAAAACGCTGCCAATGAACACCCAAGACACATTTAAATTTGCCGTGACTCATGAGTGGGCCGATGTCCAAAGTGATGGCCTAGTGTGGGTTGGAATTAGCAATCATGCACAAGAGGCTTTGGGTGACGTCATGTTTTTTCAAGCCCCTACACTAGGCCAGCAGGTCAAGCAGGGTGAAGCAATTGCTGTGATTGAGTCTGTCAAAGCGGCAAGTGACATCCATGCTCCTTTGAGCGGCGAGATTGTTGCACTAAATGAAGCAGTAGATTCATCTCCTGAAATAGTGAATGAAAAGCCTTATAGCGTTTGGCTATTCAAAATCAAACCAGCCTCTCCAAGCAGTCTCGCCTCTGAGCTTGATCAATTGATGAATCTTAATCAATACAACACCACAGCTGGCGCCTAAGCAAAAATTAAATTGCGATTGGATCGCGCTCAATTAACCAACGTACACGAGTTGTTTTACTGATACGTCCTTGAGAGTTGGCTCGTAATTCTCGATCAACTGCCTCCAAAACTTCTTGCAACTGTTTGCGACTATCGGCTTCGATCAAGAGTTGTGCGCGCTCGGTGCCTGCAACCCGCATGACTGCTTTTGGAACAGGATCATAGGCTCGAAGCCCGTCAGACATAAAGCCCTGGGACTTTAATTTCCCCTTAAGAGCACTTAAAAATTGAATTGCTTTGTCCAGGCTTTTTGCCTCCGCGTGCACTAAAGCCTGATGTGAAAACGGTGGGAGTCCAGCCTCCTGTCTCTCATGAGTGGTGTGAGATAAAAATCCATCTACATCATGTCGCAGCAAATACTGAAATACTGCAGCCTCAGGATATTGGGTCTCGATATAAATGTCTCCACTGGCCTGGCCCTCTTTGCCAGAGCGCCCCGCACGACCAGCCACTTGCACCAATTGTGCAAAAAGTCTTTCTGCAGCCCTAAAGTCTTGAGAAAACAATCTTCCATCTGCATCCAATACGCCGACAAGCCCAATATTTTGATAGTCATGTCCTTTGGCAATCATTTGTGTGCCAACGACAATGTCTACCTTGCCCTGATGGATCTCTTGGAATAGCTCTTCCGTGCCCTTGCTGCCTCTACTAGCATCAGTATCAACTCGCAGTACTCTAGCAGCAGGCCATATTTCCTCAATAGCATCTTCAATCTTTTGTGTGCCTTGACCCAAAGTTTTTAAATCGGCGTTACCACAATCCGGGCAATGACTTGGAATCGGTTTTGCCAGACCGCAGTGATGACAACTTAAGACCGATTTTTTAGTCAGCGCGCCCGCTTTATGGACCACCATATATGAGCTGCACTGTTGACATTTAGAAAGCCATGCACAGGCGTTGCAACTTAATACCGGGGCATACCCCCTGCGGTTAATTAAAACTAAGCTTTGTTTTTTATCTTCTAAATTTTTACTAATCGCATTGGCTAAAGTCTTTGTAATTGGGCTTTTATCTTTAGGCCTACCAACATCCCCAGGGCTATATTGATTCTGAGGATCGCGGGTATTGATGAGGTGGACTCTAGGCAGTCCCGCGCCTTGCGCCCTCTGATCTAATCGAATGTGCTCATAACGTCCAGCTTTTGCTGCCGTCCATGTTTCTAAAGAGGGCGTGGCAGATGAAAGCAGTATTGGCACCTTCACATCATGCGCACGCCAAATGGCAAGGTCTCGCGCTGAGTAGCGAATGCCATCTTGTTGCTTATAAGATGGGTCATGCTCTTCATCTACAACGATTGCGCGCAAATTTGGGAGCGGGGTCAGCGCCGCTAATCTGGTTCCCAGAATAATTTGTGCTTTACCAGTCATTGCCTCGAACCAAGCAATGCCTCTTTCTTTCTCGGTCACCCCACTATGAAGTACCACCATTTTCTTTTCTGGAAAATAGGCGCGCACTCTTCGTTCAAGCTGTGGAGTTAAATTAATTTCAGGAACAAGCAACAATACCTGCGCACTTTCATCGCTCAGAGCCTCTCTTAACCAATTCAAAAAGACTGCAGTCTTTCCACTGCCTGTTTGGCCCTGAAGCAGCATGGCTTTAAATTCATTTTTTTTTCTACTGCCTTGGCGGATTTTTTCTAGCGCCTGTTTTTGATCTGCATTTAATTCTGCTTCGCCAATCAATCCTTCGCTTTTCTCTTCCAGACTTTTTTTCTTTTTCTTCTCTGCTGCAGCAATGAGTTTTGTGGGGATTTTTTCCCAATTCTCAGACTTTTTCCACATCTGTGGAATTGTTGGAATGATAGTTTCTCCAAGCGCATGGATGTAATACTGGCTTGCAAAGTTAATCAGTCTTAGGGCTGCTGGCTCGAAAGCAGGTAATGGGGCCAACTTGGTGACTGACTTTAGTTTGTCGATTTCAAAATCAGAGTGTGCACTAACTTTTATTACAAGCCCGACCAAACTTGAACGCCCAAAAGGCACCTCTACCAACCGTCCTACTTTTGGAGCTGCCCCTAACTTTTCAGAATCCCATAAGTAATCAAAGCCCTGCGCCAAGGGCTTATCAACAACTACCTGAACCACGATGGGTGGAGCCATTATTTACTTCAATCTTTCGTTTTACCTGTGGATAAGTCTGTGGATATCATCCAATGATTCTGATTTATAAGCCAATTTACCAGCTATCTAGATTTGCACTATTTTTGAGCTTTTTATTAAAAATCTATATGAATCAATAGTTTAGGATAAACTCTGGAAGTTAATGTTTATCTTTATACGGAATCTTCATGAATTTTGAAATTTGCACTGATCTGTGCATAACTTTTATCAAAATTCCAAGCTTAAGTTAGCGAGTACTCAGGATTATTGCTTTGACCTAAGAGCTCTTGAGCGCTGAATTACGGTTTCTGTCAATGCGCTTACGCTTTCAGGTGGCGTAAATTGGGAGATTCCGTGACCCAAGTTGAAGATATGTCCATCTAGAGGGTGCAGACCTGGCTTAAGGGCCGGAGCACCTGCCAAATCTTCTAGAAGGAGGTTGGCCTGCTCTGCAATCTGTTTTGGCTCAGAGAACAGAATGAGAGGATCTAAGTTGCCTTGTAACGCCAAAGGTCTGTTCAATGCGAGCAGTTGCTTGCGAGCACGGCTGAGCGAGATCGTCCAATCAATTGCAATGACATCAGCGCCAGCATGCGCCATATCGTTTAACCAAATTGCGCCGCCCTTGGTAAACATAATGATCGGAATTTTTCTGCCTTCATGTTCGCGTGGCAATAAGGAAATCACCTTCTGCATCGATGCCAAAGACATTTGCTGATACCAACCATCAGGCAACATCCCGCCCCAGGTATCAAAAATCATTAACGCTTGTGCGCCAGCTTTTGCTTGTTCAGTTAAATATGCAGCAACCGATTGAGCGTTGATATCCAAGATGTGCTGCAACAAATCAGGGCGACTAAACATCATGGTTTTAGCATGACGGAAATCATCGGAGCCAGAACCATCAATCATGTAGCAGGCCAATGTCCATGGGCTTCCAGAGAAGCCAATCAAAGGTACGCGCTGCTTACCGTCTTGAATAAGTGCTTTACGAATTTCAGAAACAGCATCAAATACATACTTCAGTTCGCCCATATCGGCGACGCGCAATTTTTTAACCGCTTCTTCGGTGCGAAGAGGGTGATCAAAGCTTGGGCCTTCACCACCAGTAAATTTGAGGCCTAATCCCATCGCATCTGGAATGGTCAAAATATCAGAAAACAAAATGGCCGCATCTAGTGGATAGCGATCCAATGGCTGAAGGGTTACTTCGGTAGCATATGCAGGATTTTTTGCGAGCCCTAGAAAGCTTCCAGCTTTAGCGCGGGTTGCATTGTATTCAGGGAGATATCGGCCAGCCTGACGCATGAGCCAAAGCGGTGTTTGATCAACCGCTTCGCCCAAGCAGGCTTTTAAGAACCGATCGTTTAGCAGCAAGGGGATGGCCGGGTTTTACTTCTTACGGCGGAAGCGGGCAATAGCAGCCAACTGTGCAGCAGCCATAGCAAACTCGGATTGGGCCAAAGCCAAATCAAAGTCAGTGCCACGGTTTTGCATTGCTTCTTCTGCACGTTTCTTAGCTTCGATGGCTTTTGCTTCATCAAGATCGTGGCCACGAATAGCGGTATCCGCTAATACGGTGACGCGATCTGGCTGAACTTCTAAATAACCACCAGCAACAAACACGAATTCTTCATCGCCATCTGCCTTTTCAATCCGAACAGAGCCTGGACGAATGCGTGTAATTAATGGGGTGTGGCCATGCAAGATACCGAGCTCACCACCTTCGCCTGGAAGAGCTACAAACTTAGCCTCTCCGCTGAAAATGGACTGCTCGGCACTAACTACGTCGACATGTATGTTTGACATAATTTCCCTAGATGAAAGCGATTAAAGCTTCTTAGCTTTCTCGATGGCTTCATCAATTGAACCCACCATGTAGAACGCTTGCTCAGGCAAGTGATCCAATTCGCCGCTGCAGATCATTTTGAAACCGCGGATGGTTTCTTTCAATGGAACGTATTTGCCTGGCGAACCAGTAAACACTTCAGCAACGTGGAAAGGCTGGGACAAGAAACGCTGAATCTTACGAGCTCGTGATACAGCCAATTTGTCTTCTGGTGACAATTCGTCCATACCCAAAATCGCAATAATGTCGCGCAATTCTTTGTAGCGCTGCAATGTCATCTGAACATCGCGAGCGACTTCATAGTGCTCTTGACCAACCACTTGTGGGTCAAGCTGACGGCTGGTGGAATCTAATGGATCAACCGCTGGGTAGATACCCAAAGCAGCAATATCACGTGACAACACAACCGTGGAGTCTAAGTGTAAGAAGGTTGTCGCTGGTGACGGATCGGTCAAGTCATCCGCAGGAACGTAAACGGCCTGAATAGAAGTAACGGAACCAGTCTTGGTTGAGGTAATGCGCTCTTGCAATTTACCCATTTCTTCAGCCAAAGTAGGTTGATAACCCACAGCAGAAGGCATACGACCCAGCAACGCAGAAACTTCAGTACCGGCCAATGTGTAACGGTAAATATTGTCAACGAAGAACAAAATGTCACGGCCTTCGTCACGGAATGCTTCAGCCATGGTCAAACCAGTCAACGCAACGCGCAAACGATTACCAGGAGGCTCGTTCATCTGACCAAACACCATTGCTACTTTGTCGATAACGTTCGATTCTTTCATCTCGTGGTAAAAGTCATTACCCTCACGAGTACGCTCACCAACACCAGCAAACACTGATAAACCTGAGTGTTGCTTGGCGATGTTGTTAATCAGTTCCATCATGTTTACGGTCTTACCTACACCCGCACCACCGAACAAGCCAACCTTACCGCCTTTAGCAAACGGGCAAACTAAGTCAATAACCTTAATACCGGTTTCGAGCAAGTCAATCGAAGGGGAGAGTTCATCAAACTTTGGCGCTGGCTGGTGAATAGCGCGACGCTCTTCAGTAGCAATCGGACCTGCATCATCAATTGGGCGACCCAAAACGTCCATAATACGGCCCAATGTTGCAGGACCCACAGGAACAGAAATAGGCTTACCAGTAGATTTGACTTCCATACCACGACGCAAACCATCGCTTGCACCCATGGCAATTGCGCGGACTACGCCATCACCGATTTGTTGCTGAACTTCAAAGGTCAAACCTTTTTCAGCAAATGATTTTTCACCACTATCAACTAATGTCAACGCATCATAGATGCTTGGCATTTTGTCGCGTGGGAACTGAATGTCCACCACTGGACCGATACATTGCACGATATTTCCGTTACTCATCGCTTTCTCCGCTTTTAATTCCTGAATTCTTTCGTATTCCTAAATGCTGACCGCTTAAACCGCAGCCGCTCCACCAACAATTTCAGACAGCTCTTTGGTAATAGCAGCTTGTCGTGTTTTGTTGTAATCCAATTGCAATTCGCCGATCACGTTCTTTGCGTTATCTGAAGCGGCCTTCATCGAGACCATGCGAGCAGATTGCTCAGAAGCCATATTTTCAGCAACAGCTTGATAAATCATTGCTTCAACATAACGCTTTAATAAGCCATTTAAAATGGACTCTGCGTCAGGTTCGTAGATGTAGTCCCAAGATGGGCCTGCTTTGTCTTCGGGAGTCAGCTCGGCTGGCTCCAAAGGTAAGAGCTTTTCCAAAACAGGCTCTTGTTTCATTGCATTAACAAAGCGGGTGTATGCCAAATAAACAGCATCAATCTCGCCACGCTCAAACGCCTCTAATTGGGCGCTAATTGCACCAATCAACACATCCAAATGCGGTGTATCACCAATTTGAATTGTTTGAGAAATCAGCTTTGCTTTTGAGCGATTCAAAAACTGCAGGCCTTTTGAGCCAATTGCGGTGTACGCAATCTCAATATTTTTTTCCTGCAAATCGCGCACTTGGTTAGCAATCAAACGCAAGACGTTGGTATTTAAGCCACCGCACAAGCCTTTATCTGTTGTAACCAAAATAGTGCCGGCCTTCTTCACTTCACGAGTTGCCATGTAAGCAGGGCGGAACTCGGGGTTAGCCTTAGAAAGGTTGGCAACAATTTCACGAATTTTTTCAGCATAAGGACGCGCATTACGCATGCGCTCCTGGGCGCGACGCATCTTGGATGCGGCGACCATTTCCATTGCCTTCGTGATCTTGCGCGTGTTTTGCACGCTCTTGATCTTTGATCGTATCTCTTTTGTGCTTGCCATGATTTATGCGAGCCCTCTTAGAAAGAGGCTGAGCGCTTGTAATCCTCAATTGCAGCACGCAAAGCAGTTTCGTCATCTTTGCTGAGATCTTTAGTTTCTTCAATACGTCCAACTAGGTCGGCGTATTTAGATTTCAAGTGGTCTTGCAAACCTTTTTCGAATGCCAATACGTTCTTCACTTCGAGATCATCAAAGAAGCCATTGTTAACGGCATACAGCGAAGCAGCCATTTCCCAAACTTGGAGTGGCTTGTACTGAGCTTGCTTACACAATTCTGTAACGCGACGGCCACGCTCGAGCTGCTTGCGGGTTGCTTCATCAAGATCAGATGCGAACTGAGCAAAAGCTGCTAATTCACGATACTGCGCCAAGTCGGTACGAATACCACCAGACAATTTCTTAATGACTTTAGTTTGGGCTGCACCACCAACGCGTGAAACAGAAATACCGGCGTTAATCGCAGGACGTACACCAGCATTAAACAAGTCAGTTTCCAAGAAGATCTGGCCGTCGGTAATCGAAATCACGTTGGTTGGAACGAAAGCAGAAACGTCTCCTGCTTGAGTTTCAATAATCGGCAATGCTGTCAAAGAACCGGTTTTGCCTTTTACTGCACCATTGGTGAATTTCTCAACATACTCAGCATTTACACGAGCAGCGCGCTCGAGCAAGCGTGAGTGGAGGTAGAACACGTCGCCAGGATAAGCCTCGCGGCCTGGTGGGCGGCGGAGCAACAGGGAAATTTGACGATAAGCAACCGCTTGCTTGGTCAAGTCATCGTAAACAATGAGAGCGTCTTCGCCGCGATCGCGGAAGTATTCACCCATGGTGCAACCTGCGTATGCAGAGAGGTACTGCATCGCTGCAGACTCAGAGGCACTAGCAGCAACAACTACGGTGTACTCCATCGCGCCCAATTCGGTGAGCTTGCGAACAACGTTAGCAATAGTAGAAGCTTTTTGACCAATAGCAACGTAAACGCAATAAACGCCTTTACCTTTTTGGTTAATGATCGCGTCAACTGCAACAGCTGTCTTACCTGTTTGGCGGTCACCAATAATCAACTCACGCTGACCACGGCCAATTGGAACCATCGCATCAATCGCCTTCAAACCAGTTTGAACTGGCTGGCTAACAGATTGACGTGCGATAACGCCAGGAGCAACTTTTTCAATAAAGTCAGTTAACTTGGTATTAATTGGGCCTTTGCCATCAATCGGCTGACCAAGCGCGTTTACAACTCGACCGAGCAACTCTGGGCCAACTGGAACTTCCAAAATACGGCCGGTACATTTAACTGAGTCGCCTTCTTTAATATGGGTGTACTCACCCAACACCACAGCACCAACAGAATCACGCTCAAGGTTCAAAGCAAGGCCGATTGTGTTGTTTGGAAACTCCAACATTTCGCCCTGCATCACACCAGACAAACCGTGTACACGGCAAATACCGTCGGTCACTGAAATTACAGTGCCTTCGTTGCGAGACTGGGTATCAACGCCCATTTCGCTAATTCGGCTTTTGATCAGCTCGCTGATCTCGGAAGGGTTGAGTTGCATTACTTACTCCTGGGTCTTATTTCGTATGTTCTTAATAGGGATAACTTATGCGCCAAGACTTGCTTGCATTTGAGCTAACCGTGCCTTTACGGAACTATCCATTACCTCGTCACCAACTTGAACGCGAACACCGCCAATCAAGGTTGGATCAATCTGAATAGTAGGGCGCAAATCTTTACCCCCAAAGCGCTTCTTCAAACTTGACAACAAATCATTTAATGCGCTTCCCTCTATAGGGAATGCACTGGTAATCATTACTTCTGCTGCACCTTCGCTCTTATTCTTCATCGCCTCAAATTGACTTGCAATTTCAGGGATGGCTGCTAAGCGATGGCTTTGATTCACAAGACTTAAAAAGCTCGCTACTTTTCCATCTAACTTCGTCTTCACCATGCCGGTTAAAAGCTTAGTCAAATCTTCTGCAGAAACTTTTGGGTTATTGGATAAACCAGCAACTTCTGGTAGCGCAGCAAGCTGAGCCAACTCGTTGAGCTGCTCCAACATTGAAGCAAGCTCAGCAGGCTTGGCGCTTTGAAAAAGCGCTTCAGCATAGGGGCGAGCAATCGTGGCTAACTCAGCCATATCAAAGCTCTGCCTTGAGTTGATCAAGCAAGGCGCCGTGAGCTTTAGCGTCTACTTCCCGACGTAAAATTTGCTCAGCACCTTTAACAGCCAATACAGCAACTTCCGCACGCAAAACTTCGCGAGCGCGTGTTACCTGTTGGTCTGCATCTTCTTTCGCTTGAGAAATAATGCGGGTTGCTTCAGCTTGTGCGTTTGCACGGATTTCATCGGCCGACATTTGTGCGCGCTTTTCTGCCTCAGCTACACGCAGAACACCTTCTTGACGTGCTTTTGAGAGCTCTAATTCAGCAGCATTGTTTGCAAGTGCCAATTCTTCTTTTCCACGCTCGGCAGCAGCCAAACCATCAGCAATTTTGGTTGAACGCTCATCTAGCGCCTTAACCAGTGGTGGCCACACGAAGCGTGCAACAACCCACCATAAGACGAAGAAGACGATCATTTGCGCGAATAGGGTCGCGTTCAGATTCACGATATTCCTTTCAGTATTGTTGAGAACGGTTGGATGACCTTATGGTCATCCACGCCAAAACAATTACTTAATAACTGCGAGCAGTGGGTTTGCGAAAGCAAACAACATTGCAACACCAACGCCGATCAAAAACGCAGCGTCGATCAAACCAGCCAACAGGAACATTTTGGTTTGCAATTCGTTGATGAGTTCTGGTTGACGGGCAGCGCCCTCAATGAACTTACCACCCATAAGGCCAATGCCCAAACAGGCTCCTAAAGCGCCGAGGCCGATGATGAGGCCAATACCGATAGCGGTTAGTCCTTGAATGTTGGCTAAGAATGCTTGCATGTTTACTCCTAAGTATTGAAAGTGAGGTTAAAAATAAAAAAGTTAATGGTGACTATGAGCTTGGCCTATATAAACCAAAGTCAACATCATGAAAATAAATGCTTGCAACAAAATGACCAAGATGTGGAAGATTGCCCAAGCAGAGCCGGCGAGCACGTTGCCCACAAAGCCAAGCATGTACAAATCAAAATTAAAGGTCCACATACTTCCTAAGAGAGCGATCAACAAAAAGATCAATTCGCCCGCATACATGTTTCCAAAAAGTCGCATCCCCAAAGAAACGCCTTTAGCAACATACTCAATAATGTTAAGGATTAAATTGAATGGGGCTAAGTACCACTTTGCACCGAATGGAGCTGAGACAAGCTCATGCATAAAGCCGCCAAGGCCTTTTACTTTAAAGCTGTAGAAGAAGACCAATAGCAATACTGAGAAAGACATGCCAAGGGTGGCATTCAGGTCGGTAGTTGGAACAATCTTGTGGTGCGGCACGTGAACACCAAAACCTTCAATAAAGTGATTTACACCAACAACCCAATCCACCGGAACCAAGTCCAGAGTATTTAGAAGAATAATCCAGCAAAAAACGAATAGTGCCAAAGGAGCAATGTAGGATCTGTCGCCATGAACTATTCCCTTTGACTGGGTCTCGACCATCTCAACTAGCATTTCAACCAAACATTGAAAGCGGCCTGGTACGCCAGGGGAAGCTCTACGTGCTGCAATTACCAGCAAAAGGACTGCGATCAACCCCATAAGGGTGGTCCAGAACATGGTGTCTAAATGAATAACGCTGAAATCAATAATGGATTGCTGTGGCCCACCAATATTGTTGAGGTTCTGCAGATGTTCTGCAATGTAGGCTGTAGGTGTGAGCGCTTCTTTAGCCGCGTGGTGGCCAACTTCTGCTGCTGCGTTAACTTCGCTAGACATCTATTACTTGTCCTTGTTTATTTGCTTCTTGTTACTTCCAAAACCACGCCAACAAGTAACACTTGAGGGTAGCCAAATAAGTAACAAGCAACGGGATCCATTTCAAATCAGGCTGCTTTAGGGCAAAGCCTATGAACAAAACGATAGTTGCTAGGATTTTGATAAATTCACCAGAAACCACTGCCGCCAAAAAGCCGCCGGGGCTAGATTTGACACTCTTTTTTGCCGCCTCTATGCGCATCAAAAACAACGCGGAAGGCAAAAATCCAATCAAACCGCCTACTAAAGCCGAATAAGTATAAACGTTTTTGTCAGCCAGACTTGAAAAAACATAGCAGGCACTAGCAATTACTAGGGTGATCACAACCTGACTCAGAACAACCCACCATGAGTTGATTGAAGCAAAATTACGCGGTTTTGCTTTGCGCAAGGCATCCATCTCGTCTTTGCTGAGAGTTTTAAAGGAGTCTTCCTCGATTTCATCCCATTGATGAGCGCTTGTTGGCTGGTTTTTATTCACAAAATTGTTTCTCATGGGCCACTAATCAGCCGCAATACCCAACTTTTTTAATAAGGAATCAAGCTCATCAAACTGGCTAAAGCCAATGCGAAGCTCGCCGCCCTTACCTTTGAACTTAAATTCGACGTTTAAGCCAATTAAATCGGCCATTTCTTGAGATAGACGACGCATATCAGGGTCGCGACTTGGCGAAGTGACGCCAGTCTTGCTTTTGGGCTTTTTGTCACCAATCTGGCCCCCAGCAATTGCTAAAGCGGCTGACATTTTTTCCGCCTCACGAACAGACAGGCCTTGTGCGGCAATTCTTTGAGCCAAAGCAACCTGGCTAGCTCCCGGGAGGGGCAATAGGGCGCGGGCATGGCCCATATCGATATCACCAGCCAAAAGCATTGCCTGCACAGGTTTTGCGAGCTGGGCCAGGCGCAAGAGGTTAGTAATGGCACTGCGAGACTTTCCTACCGCTTTTGCAGCCTGTTCATGTGTAAAGCCAAACTCTTCGATCAATCTCGCCAGGCCTTGTGACTCCTCAAGGGGATTTAAATCTTCCCGCTGCATGTTCTCGACCAAAGCCATTGCTGCTGCTGCTTGATCATCTGCGCTAGAAACCAAAACTGGAACTTCTTTTAGACCAGCAATTGTGGCCGCACGAAAGCGTCGTTCGCCGGCGATGATTTCGTACTTTCCTGGCGATACAAGTCTGACCAATAGCGGCTGCATCACGCCTTGTTCACGAATGCTCTCTGCTAATTCTTGCAAAGCACCAACTTCCATTTTTTGACGAGGTTGATACTTGCCGGCCTGCAATGCAGTCAATGGCAAGCGATTAATTTCTGCTGTTGAATTTGCTTGAGAACTCTTCTCTCCGAGCAACGCCTCTAGCCCTCTACCCAAACCTTTTTTCTTAATTGCAACCATGGTGTTTTATCTTCTAAAAAAATTACATGTGTTTGATGCGCTCAACCATCTCCGCACCAAACTCTAAATAGGCTTTTGCACCGCGCGATGACTTATCAAATGCAACGCCAGGAAGCCCGTAAGACGGGGCTTCGGCCAGGCGTACATTGCGCGGAATAATTGTCTTAAATACTTTGTCGCCAAAGTGCTCTAACAGCTGATCAGAAACTTGTTGTTGCAGCGTCATGCGCGCATCAAACATCACGCGCAATAAACCAATGATCACTAAATCAGGATTTAAATTTGCATGCACTTGTTTAATGGTGTTCACTAAATCCGACAAACCTTCGAGCGCAAAATATTCACACTGCATCGGGACAATGACGCCGTTTGCGGCACACAATCCATTGAGTGTTAGTAATGACAGCGCAGGCGGACAATCGATCAAAATAAAATCGTAATCATTTGCCACTTCAGCTAAAGCATCTTTTAAACGAGATTCGCGCGCATCGATATCTACTAGCTCAATTTCTGCACCAGCTAAATCACGATTAGCAGGCAATACGTCATAAGCAGAACTCTCACAACGTTGCGCGCAATTTTTCACTGATGCCAAACCAATTAAAACTTGATAAATACTGTTCTCTAAATCTGCCTTCTCAATGCCCGAGCCCATGGTGGCATTACCTTGCGGATCCAAATCTACCAATAGCGCTCGTTGCTTAAGCCCAGCTAGGCCTGCGGCCAAATTTACAGCGGTGGTGGTTTTGCCAACGCCGCCTTTTTGATTTGCGATACAGAATATTTTTGCCATAGCTACTTTGTGACTTTGCTTAAGGGGTGAGGAGTGATTTTCTCATGGGGCTCAAGACCAAAAGGCGTCTTTCCACCGATAAATTAGGTATATGCAAGGGTTGGTCTGCCAGTAAGCGCCAGTCATTCATACAAACCGCCTGCATCTCTTCATCTGCGCGCTTACCTTTCATTGCAAACACTAGGCCGTCAGGCTTTAAAAAAGGTAATGACAAGTCTAAAAAGCGAGCCAGATTGGTAAAGGCCCTAGAAATAACGGCATCAAACTGACCTGGTTGTTGCACTGCAACATCTTCAACGCGCTCACTTAAGATTTCGATATTTTTTAACTTCAACTTTCCGCGCACATGCTGCAAGAAAGCAGTCTTTTTTCTAACTGCCTCGATGAGGGTCAAGCGCCACTCAGGCTCGACAATGGCAATCGGGATGGCGGGAAGGCCGCCGCCAGAACCTAAATCCGCAATTTTGGGATTTTGGTCATTCAAAAATTGTCTCAAAATAGGTAAAACTGCAATTGAATCAATAAGATGGAGACTAACTGAATCCTTTGCTCCCTCGATTGCAGTTAGGTTATGAACCTGATTCCAACGCCCCATTTCTTGCAAAAAAAGCTCTAAATTGACAATGTTTGCGTCGTTTAAATTTAAACCGAGCTCGGTAATTCCCAGAGCAAGCAAGCTCTCGCTCATGTAGTTTCTTGGGCGCGGCCCAAACCCTTTTTGAGGTGGACTAAAAGTAAAGAGAGTGCGGCTGGAGTTACCCCGGATATCCTGCCTGCCTGCCCCAATGTTTCAGGTTTATGAAGATTCAGCTTTTGCTGAACCTCCTTAGATAGGCCCAATACGTTTGAATAATCCAAGGATTCAGGCAGGGGGAAGGTTTCGTTGTGCTCTTGACGGGCAATTTCAAGCGCCTGACGATCAATATAGCCCTGGTATTTGACCGAAATTTCCACTTGATCACTAATTTGAGCCGCAAGCCCAATATCGTCGTCTAAAACCTCAGGCGCCCATAATCCATCACCCAAGCTTGTGATTGCCTCATAAGTAACGCCAGGACGACGTAAAAGCTCTGTTAAGTTGCACTCATGGGACAAATCTTGGCCCAAAAGATTGGCGACTAGGGGTGCTGCCTCATGCTTTGGTCCAACCCAGATATCCTGAAGACGAGATGTTTCACGTGAAACAGCCTCTTGCTTTCTACAAAACACTTCCCAGCGATAGTCATCAACCAAACCAAGGTCACGCCCAATGGCTGTTAAACGCATATCGGCGTTATCTTCGCGCAAGCTAAGGCGATATTCCGCTCGACTAGTAAACATCCGATAGGGCTCTTGAACGCCGCGGGTAATCAAATCATCCACCAAAACGCCAATATAAGACTCACTTCGCTTTGGCAACCAAGGTTCTTTGCCCTTAGAGGCTAGGCCAGCATTAATTCCAGCAAGCATGCCTTGGGCCGCAGCCTCTTCGTAGCCCGTAGTACCGTTAATCTGCCCGGCAAAGTAAAGCCCGCCAATGGCCCTGGTTTCTAGGCTATGGCGCAACTGGCGCGGATCAAAGAAGTCATATTCAATGGCGTAGCCCGGGCGAACAATTACCGCCGACTCTAGACCTCGAATACTGCGAACCAAATCCCATTGGATGTCAAAAGGCAAACTCGTGGAAATGCCATTAGGGTAAAACTCGTTGGTAGTTAAGCCCTCTGGCTCTAAAAAGATCTGGTGGCTGTTTCTAGAGGCAAAGCGATGAATTTTGTCCTCAATAGAGGGGCAGTAGCGTGGGCCAACCCCCTCTATTACCCCGGTATACATTGGGGAGCGGTCTAGGCCGCCCCGAATAATGTCATGGGTCTTTTCATTTGTATGAGAAATCCAGCAAGGAACTTGCTGTGGATGCTGTTCTGGACGCCCCAAGTAGGAGAACACTGGGACTGGATCAAGATCTCCAGGCTGCTCAAGCATGAATGAAAAATCGATCGTTCGGCCATCAATACGGGGTGGGGTGCCAGTCTTTAGCCTTCCTTGAGGAAGCTTTAGCTCTTTTAAACGGGCAGACAATGAAACTGCAGCTGGATCACCAGCGCGGCCGCCAGCATAATTATTTAAGCCAACATGAATTTTTCCATCCAAAAAGGTGCCGGCCGTCAAAACCACCTTCTTAGCCATAAACTCTAAGCCCATTTGGGTTACAACACCCTGAACCTCATCGCCCTTTACTAATAAATCATCAACTGCAGCCTGAAATAAGGTTAAATTCGGCTGATTTTCTAAACGGCGGCGGATTGCTGCTTTATATAAGACGCGATCACCTTGAGCGCGGGTCGCGCGTACAGCTGGGCCCTTGCTGGAATTCAGAATACGGAATTGGATGCCAGCCTCATCAGTTGCTGCAGCCATGGCACCGCCCATCGCATCAATCTCTTTAACGAGGTGGCCTTTTCCAATCCCGCCAATAGAAGGGTTGCAACTCATTGCCCCCAAACTCTCAATGCTATGGGTAATTAATAAGGTGTCGCAACCCATGCGCGCCGATGCGAGGGCAGCCTCAGTCCCGGCGTGACCGCCGCCAACTACGATGACATCGAAACTTTTGGAATAACGCATGATTTGCCTCGGATAGGGCGATGATCATAGCATTTTGTTTGTTTCACGTGAAACAAAAGCAGTGAAATAATGAAGGAAAATAAATGGATTTTTCTAAGTCACTGATTTAATTCAGGAAATAGGCATTCCACGCAGACTTCAGAATGAGTACGCTCACAATTACCAGAAAAGCCTTTCTAACAAAGCCGCTTCCATGCTGAATTGCAAGTCGACTACCGAATTGGCTACCAGCAATATTGGCAACCATCATCGCAAAACCAAGCGGCCAATTAATTTGGCCCAAACTAGCCAACATCAGGATTGCCGCCAAGTTTGTTGCAACGTTCACCAGCTTGGTTGCGGCAGAGGCATGCAAAAAATCAAAAGCAAAAAATCTTACAAAGCCGAACAACAAAAAGCTACCAGTGCCGGGGCCGAAAAAGCCATCATAAAAACCAATCGTTAATCCAAGTAAGGCTGCTTTGAGTTGCTGAAAGCGACTCTTTTCCTTTGGTGCATGCTGCTCTCCCAGCGAAGGCTGAAACCAGGTATAGAGCAAAAGAAAGAGCAGCAAAAACGGCAAGGCCTTACGCAATGGCTCTGCCGGAAAATTGCTCACGGCGTTTGCGCCCAAAAGAGAGCCGACAAAACCTGCCACGATCGCCGGCAGAACAATTGCCCATGGCAATGAAACGTGGCGCAAATATCTACGCGCAGCATTTAGTGTGCCGCCAATAGCAGAAACTTTATTGGTAGAAAGAAGGGTTGCGGGCGGAGCATCTGGGTAAGCCGCAAACAAGGCCGGGACCTGAATCAAACCACCGCCGCCAGCCACGGCATCAACCAAGCCGGCAAAAAAAGCCATAGCCAAAAGCAGCGGCCAAATGTAAATTGAAAATTCGATGAGGATCTCTTTTATTTAAATGAGTGCGGCGATAGCGCCGCACTAAAACCAAATAATAAAAGGAAAAGCAAAAACTCAGTTCTTGTTTTTGTAATAGGCAACAATTTCGCCAACTACACCGCGACGGAATGCCAGAACACAAATCACAAAAATAAAGCCTGTTGCAATCGTGCTCCAGGATCCAATGTTTGCTAAGTAGTTTTGCAATCCAACTACGATGCCAGCACCAACTACTGGGCCAAGAATTGTTCCCATACCACCAAGCAGAGTCATCAACACCACCTCGCCAGACATATGCCAGTGAACATCGGTCAACGTTGCTAATTGGAATACCAAAGACTTCATCGACCCAGCCAAACCAGAGAGGGCGGCTGAAATCACGAAAGACATCAACTTGAAACGATCAACGTCGTACCCCAAAGAAATTGCACGGGGCTCATTCTCACGAATTGCTTTTAAGACTTGGCCAAATGGAGAGTTCACGGCACGCATGATCAGCGCAAAACCAAATAAGAACACCGCTAGAACAAAGTAATACATGGCCACATCATTTTTTAGATCAACGAGCCCAAACAATGTTCCGCGTGGCACACCCTGAATACCGTCTTCGCCGCCCGTAAATGGCATCTGAACTGCCAAAAAATAGATCATTTGGGAGAGGGCCAAGGTAACCATGGCAAAGTAAATACCTTGCCGACGAATCGCTAAAGAGCCAATGATGAATCCGAGCACGCCCGAGCCGAGCACGCCCAAGATAATTCCAAGCTCTGGAGAAAAGCCCGCCTCTTTACAAAGGTAGGCAGTAATGTAGGCGGCAGTTCCAAAAAAAGCTGCGTGACCGAAAGACAAAAGTCCGGTGAAGCCAAGTAATAAATTGAAGGCACAAGCAAAGAGTGCGAAACATAAAACCTTCATTGCAAAAACTAAATAGATGAAATCTTGGAATGGCATTAACAAGGCAATTAAAAGCAGAATGCTGTAGAGCAATTTTGTTTTTTGATTCATGATTATTTTTCCCGCCCAAACAGTCCAGCAGGACGAATCAACAAAACAATTGCCATGATCACAAAGATCACTACGCCCGAAGCCTCTGGGTAAAACACTTTTGTCAACCCCTCAATCAGGCCCAAGCCCAAGCCCGTCAAAATGGCGCCCATGATCGAGCCCATGCCACCAATCACCACCACAGCAAAAACCACAATGATCAGGTTCGAACCCATCAATGGGTTTACTTGAAAGATTGGCGCAGCCAAAACACCAGCAAAGCCAGCAAGGCCAACGCCATAAGCGTAAGCCAGAGAAATCATGAGAGGAACATTAATACCAAAAGCTTGGAGTAGTTTTGGGTTTTCGGTTCCAGCGCGTAAATAGGCGCCTAATTTTGTTCTCTCGATTACATACCAAGTAGAGAAGCAAACCACTAAAGAAATAACAACAACCCACATACGATATTTCGGTAAAATAATGCCAATGGATTCCAGTGGAATCGCGCCTTGTAACAACTCCGGGGCTGGATAGCTCTCACCAGAAATTCCATACCAATGACGGAACATGCCCTCAATAATCAAAGCCAGACCAAAGGTCAGCAATAGGCCATATAAATGGTCGAGGTGATACAGGCGGCGCAACATCGTGCGCTCAAGAATCAAACCAAATCCCGCCAACACAAGCGGAACAATAATGAGTGCAAACCAATAGTTAATTGATAGATCGGGGAAGCCTAGCCATTGGCTAATTTGAGTTAAACCAATCCAGGCAACAAAAGCACCCATGGTGTACTGGGCACCATGCGCAAAATTAATAATGTTGAGAAGGCCAAAAATGATGGCCAATCCCAAACTCAATATGGCATAAAACGAGCCATTGATAAGCCCCACCAAGAGCTGGGCTACCAGCCCTTGAGGGGTAATTCCGAGAAGTTCAAACATACTTAAAGGAAGAATTACTTATTAGTAACCAGCTTGCATCGTGACAATGAAAGTGGTTGTGTCGCTTCAGCAGCAGGAATCACTGCGCGAACGTTGTAATAGTCCCATGGGCTTGTTGACTCAGAAGGCTTCTTCACTTCAAGCAGATACATATCATGCTCAAACTTACCATCAGCACGAATCTTGCCTTTGAAAAGGCCGTCATCGATATTGGTGGACTTCAAAGCCTTCATTACGGCCTGAGTGTCATCCGTGCCGGCCTTTTGTACTGCATTTAAATAGGCAAGAACAGAAGAGTAAACGCCTGCCTGAACGCTCGATGGCATGCGCTTATGTTGCAAGATGAAACGTTTTGCAAAGGCGCGAGTCTTGTCATCCTTATCCCAATAGAAGCCCTCGGTGAGGTACATACCTTGAGCAGCATTTAAGCCTAAAGAGTGAACATCTGTAATAAACATCAACAAAGGAACAACGGTTTGTTTTTTGTTGATGCCAAACTCGGAGGCCTGCTTTACGCTATTAATCGTATCTTGGCCGGCGTTTGCAAGAGCAACAACATCTGCGCCACTAGCCTGAGCCTTTAAGAGGTATGAAGAGAAGTCGCTATTAGGAAACGGGTGCTTGCTGGTTCCCAATACCTTGCCGCCATTGGCAGTAAGAACGTTGGTTGAATCTCTTTCTAAGGCGGCGCCGAATGCGTAATCAGCAGTCAAGAAATACCAGTTCTTTTTGCCCTGCTTTACAACTGCCTTGGCTGTGCCGTTTGAAAGCGCATAAGTGTCATAGGTCCAGTGCACGTTGTTAGCGGTACATTTTTCATTAGTGATCGGCAAAGAAGCTGCGCCAGAAACCAATGTAATTTTGTTCTTTTGCTCTGCGACTTCCATTACAGCAAGAGCAACGTTGGTTGAAACCAGCTCAACAATCACATCAACACCGTCTTTGTCATACCACTCACGAGCTTTGTTTGCAGCAATATCAGCCTTGTTTTGATGATCTGCGCTTAAAAGCTCAATCTTTTTGCCGATAACCGTGCCATCTTTAGAAAAATCGGCAATTGCCATTTTTGCTGCGATAACTGCGCCGGGTCCAGCCAAGTCAGAATAGGTTGATGAAAGATCGGTTAATACGCCGATCTTTACTACATCCCCGCTGACTTTTGCGCCGCTTTGTGCGAAAGCTGGATTGCCACCAAACATGGTTGCCGCAACCAAACACGCGGTTATTTGCTTTAACTTCATTTCTATCTCCTATAGATAAGAACTAAACACCAAGATACTCGTTTAATAAGGATGCTTTTGCAGCAAGCTCACTTTGTTGCACCACTTCAACCACATTTCCATGCTCAACCACATAATGGCGATCAGCCAAGGGTGCAGCAAAGCGGAAATTTTGCTCAACCAGAACAATCGTGAACCCCTTGTTGCGCAAGCTGGTAACAACTTCACCCAGTTTTTGCACAATCACGGGGGCCAGACCCTCTGTAATTTCGTCGAGCAACAACAACTTGGCGCCCGTTCTTAAAATGCGCGCCATTGCTAACATTTGCTGCTCGCCGCCAGACAGTCTCGTACCTGGACTATTCCGTCTTTCGTATAAATTTGGAAACATTTCATAAATCTCATCCAAACCCATTCCGCCTGGCGCAATTTCTGGTAGCAGCATAAGATTTTCTTCAGCGCTTAAGCTCCCAAAAATACCTCTTTCTTCGGGGCAGTAGCCAACACCCAGGCGTGCAATTTTGTATGTTGGCATCAAGATCGTCTCGGCGCCATAAACCTCTACAGAGCCCGTCCTTTTGCTGGTGAGGCCCAAAATGGTTTTGAAAATGGTGCTTCGGCCCGCGCCATTTCTACCAAGCAAAGTGACAACCTCACCATCGCGCACAGCGAAGTTCACACCATGCAGAATGTGGGATTCGCCATACCAAGACTCTAAGTTTTTAACCTCTAAAGCCATGGTGCTCATAGCTTGGCGCCCTCATGACTCCCCATGTAAGCCTCTACCACCAACGGGTTATTGGAAACCTCGTGATAGGAGCCCTCAGCCAAAACCGCGCCTCGCTGTAATACAGTAATTCGGTCCGCAATAGAAGAAACCACCTTCATGTTGTGCTCAACCATCAATATCGTACGGCCCTTTGCAACACGATCAATCAACTCTGTTACGCGCTCCACATCTTCATGGCCCATTCCCTGCGTGGGTTCATCAAGCAACATTAACTCTGGCTCCATAGCCAAGGTTGTCGCAATTTCAAGCGCCCTTTTGCGCCCATAAGCTAAATTTAGCGTTTCTTCATTAGCAAAACCTTCTAAGCCAACCTCGTGCAAGAGCTCAAGGGCCCGATCATTTAGCACACGCAAAGAGTCGCCCGATTTCCAAAAATGAAACTCTGTACCCAATCCTCGCTGCAGTGCAACACGAACATTTTCAAGTACGGTCAAATGAGGAAAAACGGCAGAGATCTGAAAGGAGCGAATAATGCCGCGCCTCGCTATCTGTGAAGGAGCCTCATTTGTAATATCAAGGCCATTAAATAAAATTTGCCCACTACTAGGCTCTAAAAACTTTGTGAGCAAATTAAAGCAGGTGGTTTTCCCAGCACCGTTTGGGCCAATTAGGGCGTGAATCGTTCCCCTGCTTACATCCAGGTTCACATCACTAACTGCGGAGAATCCTTTGAAGGATTTACCAAGCCCAATTGTTTTTAGTATTGTTTCTTGCAATCTCATGCCCCCCACCCCTCTTTTGAGGCAAGAGTTTGAGGATAACCCAAGATAGCAATGCTTTATATAGCAATAACCCTAAAGCCATTAATAGTTGGGCCTTAGAGGTTTTGACTGATTTTTATAAACTTTTGAATTGCGGTGCGTGCAAGCTCATCTAAAACATCTACCGGAACCCTTTGTGCGCCCTGAACAATCATTAGCGCATAAGGCTTTGCTAGAGCAGATGCCTCGGGGCACAAGCGCAACTCTTCACCCTCCGCTGGAGATTGGCCGCGCCAATAATTAATTGCGGCCTCAAGCTCTTGAATGCTTACATACAACATGGGGTGTTAAGGTTTACTTTTCTTTAACGGCAAGCATTGTGCCGCGACATTTTTTGGCACCGCAGCGACACTCATAATCTTTTTTCATTTGCTTGGTGACGCGGCCATCAACATCAAGAGAGTAGTCATAGAACAACTCTTCTCCAACTTTTAGTGCGCGCTTGGCATAAATGAAAACTCGTGGTTCGCCATCATAAATACCCTCTTTTGTTTCGCAAATTGGCTTACAAGAGTGGTTAATCCAGCGGGCAGCATTGCCACCATACTTTGCATCAATAACCCGACCATCATCTAAAGAAAAGTAAAACGTATGGTTAGGGTCTTTCTTGTCATGGGGATGGCGCTTAATGGCTAGCTTCCAACTAATGCGCTCGCCCTTGTACTCTATGATTGCCTGGCCTTTTTTAATTGGCTTTGCTACAAAAACCCCCTTGCCATGAATTGGCGAGGATTTAACAACGATAGAGGACCGATCCACCTTGGGAGGTGATAATTTTTTTGATTTCATATTTAGACGTCTAGGTTGCGAGCAACAAGGGCGTTCTTCTCAATAAACGCGCGGCGCGGTTCAACCTCATCACCCATCAATGTTGTAAACACTTGGTCCGCAGCAATAGCATCCTCAATCCTTACTTGCAACAGGGTGCGTGAACTAGCATCCATGGTGGTTTCCCATAGTTGCGATGGATTCATCTCACCCAAACCTTTGTAACGCTGGCGACTCAAAACACGCTCAGCCTCAGACAGCAACCAAGAGAAGGCTGCTCTAAAGTCAGCAATAGTTTGCTCTTTTTGATTTTTGTCCGGATCGCCACGGCGCACTTTTGAGCCCGGCAAAACCTTGCCAGACAAAACGGATGCCGCATTAGCAAGGCTTTGATAATCATCTCCATGAACAAAATCGGAGTTAATTGAAGATAGTTTTAGGTTGCCATGGATGCGGCGTGACAGCAACAATCTAAAGCGCTCGGTGCGATCTTCCTTTTGCACAATAATTTCTGGTGGCAATGCCAAAGGGTTCAACGAATAGGCCAAAGCCTTTCTTAGACGATCAGCAGAGTCATTGGCAGATTGTTCGGTATCTAAATTCAACTGGGTGCCAGAGGCTATTGCCCTCAAAGCATCTTCGTCGATTGTGCGTGACAAACGGTCAACAATGGACTGAATTACTTGGTAGTGTTTGGCCAACTCATTTAAAGCGGCGCCCTCAATAATCTCGCCAGTTGGGGTTTGCAAAGAGGCGGTTTCAAGCGCAATCTTTAACAACAGCTGGTTGAGCTCCGCATCATCCTTAATGTATTGCTCACTCTTACCAAACTTCACCTTGTACAACGGTGGTTGTGCAATATAGATGTGGCCGCGCTCGATCAGCTCCGGCATCTGTCTATAGAAAAAAGTTAGTAAAAGAGTGCGGATGTGGCTGCCGTCGACGTCCGCATCGGTCATGATGATGATGCGGTGGTAGCGGAGTTTGTCGGCCTTGTATTCTTCAATACCAATCCCGGTACCAAGAACGGTAATTAAAGTAACCACCTCTTGGCTGGCAAGCATTTTGTCAAAGCGCGCCTTTTCTACGTTCAGAATTTTTCCTTTTAAAGGAAGAATTGCCTGAAAACGGCGGTCGCGGCCCTGTTTGGCAGAACCCCCAGCTGAGTCGCCCTCAACAATAAAGAGCTCAGATTTTGCGGGATCTTTTTCTTGGCAGTCTGCCAGCTTTCCAGGAAGACCAAGGCCATCTAATGCGCCCTTGCGTCTTGTCATGTCACGGGCTTTGCGTGCTGCCTCACGCGCACGCGCAGCATCAACAATTTTTCCGCAAAGAATTTTTGCATCTGCTGGGCGCTCTTGCAGATAAGCGCTCAGCGCCTCTGCAACAATCTCTTCTACTGGGCCACGCACCTCGCTAGACACCAACTTATCTTTGGTTTGACTAGAAAATTTTGGCTCTGGAACCTTTACTGACAAAACGCATGCCAAGCCTTCGCGCATATCGTCGCCAGAGATTTCGACTTTGGCCCTTTTTGCAACCTCATTTTCATCAATATATTTATTAATGACACGCGTCATAGCTGCGCGCAGGCCGGTCAAGTGTGTACCACCGTCACGCTGGGGGATGTTGTTGGTAAAACAAAGCACTTGTTCACTAAAACTATCGTTCCACTGCATGGAAACTTCAGCGGTAATTTGGCCACCTAAATCAGAGGGGCGAACACCCTCAGCATAAAAAATATTTGGGTGTAAAACATTTTTAGTTTGATTGATGTATTCAACAAAACCCTTTACGCCGCCAGAGAAAGCAAAGTCTTCTTCTTGGCCTGTGCGTTGATCAATTAATTTGATGTGAACGCCATTATTTAAGAAGGAAAGTTCGCGAATGCGTTTCACAAGAATTTCATAATGAAACTCTACGTTTCCAAAAATGGTTTCGTCTGCAAGGAAGTGAACCTCTGTTCCTGATAATTCTGTATCACCAGTAACGGTAATCGGGGAAACAGCAACACCATTCTCATCTTGAATATTGCGATTCTTAATAACGCCGCGCTCAAACTCCATGTAATGGGTTTTACCATCACGACGAATGGTGAGCTTCAACCATTTTGATAAAGCATTCACACAGCTTACACCCACACCGTGTAGACCACCAGAAACTTTATAGCTGTTTTGGTCAAATTTACCGCCAGCATGTAACTCCGTCATTACGATTTCTGCAGCACTGCGTTTTGGCTCGTGCTTGTCGTCGTACTTAATACCTGTTGGAACACCGCGCCCATTGTCAACAATTGAAATTGAGTTGTCGGTTTGTATAACAACTGTTATTTCAGAACAATAGCCGGCTAAAGCCTCGTCAATAGAGTTATCTAGAACTTCAAAAACTAGGTGATGTAGGCCCGTTCCATCAGAGGTGTCTCCAATGTACATTCCAGGACGTTTACGAACAGCTTCGAGACCTTCTAGGATTTGAATCGATGCGGCGCCGTACTGCTCTACTACTTTTTTTTCTTCAGTCATTTTTTTCTAAGTTAAATACGCATTGGCATCACAACATACTTGAAGCTCTCTGAGCCAGGCAGAGTAATTACAGCGCTACTGTTTGCATCACCCAAACTAATTTGAATCTTTTCATTCTTTAGGTTAGATAAAACATCTAAAAGGTAGCTTACGTTAAAGCCGATCTCAACAGTATCGCCACTATATTCAGTTTCAATCTCTTCTTGCGCCTCTTCTTGCTCAGCATTGGTAGATTGAACGGTGATTCGATTAGGAGATAAAGAGAAGCGAACGCCTTTGAATTTGTCCGTAGTCAAAATTGCGGCACGCTGTAGCGCTGATTGCAAAACATCGCGACCAACAACTAAGGTATTTTTATGTCCTTTTGGAATCACTCGCTGGAAGTCTGGAAACTTACCTTCCACCAATTTAGAAATTAATTCAATATCACCAAAAGCAAATTTCACTTGATTAGCAGTAAGGCTAATCTCTAACAACTCGTCAGAGTCATCCAAAAGGTGCTGGCACTCTAAAATTGTTTTGCGAGGAATAATAATTTCCTGTCTTTGGCCAGAGCCAGATGGAGCTTCAGTTAACTCAACCTGAGAATAAGCCAAGCGATGGCCATCGGTTGCTACTGCTACAACCTCTTTACCCTCAACAACCAATAACATTCCATTCAAATAATAACGAATGTCTTGTTGGGCCATTGAGAAGTGAACTTGACTAATCAATTGACGAAAACTTTTTTGAGACATCTTCCACGCAGCCGTTACTTCACCAACACTTTGCATCACAGGAAATTCTGCCGCCGATAAAGTTTGCAATGAGAAACGGCTTTTTCCACTTTGTACAACCATACGGTTGTCTTTTAAGTTTAAGGAAACCGGGCCCTCTGGAAGTGCACGCAAAATATCTAATAACTTTCTTGCGGCAACTGTTGTGGTCACATCCTCTGTACCAACACCAAAATTTGCATTTGTAGTGATTTGGATTTCAATATCAGTGGAAATAAAAGAAACTTTTTCGCCACTCTTTTTAAATAAAAGATTTGCCAGAATTGGTAGTGTGTGTCTACGTTCAACAATTCCACTAACAACCTGAAGTGGTTTTAGTAAGCTATCGCGAGAAGTGTTAACGAGTTGCATTGCTTTTAAATCCTTGTATATATCTTAGTAGTAATAGTAATAAGGCTTCTGATTTCCGTGGATAACTCAAAAAACCTATATAAATCAAAATATTAGAAGACAAAAAACCTGTGGAAAACCTTTGTATAAGCGCTGCATAAAAAGTGGACAACCTTTTTTCAATACCCTATTTTTGCATGAAGCTGAATCTTTCCACAATTTATCCACACACAATCCCCAAACTTATCCCTAGGGTTGTCCACAACTTTATCCACAGCCAAAAATCAAGCCTTTAGAGTTTGTTCAATGACGTGGATTTCGTGGTTTAACTGTCCGTCGTGAGCGCGCTCATCCGCGATCTTACGAACTGCATGTAAAACGGTTGTATGGTCCCTACCCCCAAAGAGCTCACCAATCTCAGGCAGGCTTTTTTGGGTTAATTCCTTGGCCATAAACATAGCAATCTGTCGTGGCCGGGCAATGTTAGCGGGCCGCTTTTTTGAATACATGTCAGCCACCTTAATACTATAAAAATCAGCCACAGCCTTTTGAATATTTTCAACAGATATTTGACGATTTTGTATTGAAAGAAGGTCTTTGAGTGCGGTTCTTGCAACCTCAATAGTGACCTCTCGCCCATGAAAGCGCACAAAGGCCAATATTTTTCTTAGCGCCCCCTCAAGCTCTCGTACATTAGAGCGGAGATGTTTTGCCACAAAGAATGCCACATCTTCACTCATTGGAATTCCTTCGCTAATCGCCTTTTTCATCAAAATAGCGACTCGCATCTCTAGCTCCGGCGGCTCAATGGCCACCGTTAAGCCAGAATCGAAGCGTGAAATTAATCGATCATCAATACCAGCCATTTCTTTTGGGTACGTGTCGCTAGTGATGATGACCTGGGCTTTGTTGCTTAAAAGCGCCTCGAAGGCATAGAAAAACTCTTCTTGCGTCCTAGATTTGCCACTAAAAAATTGAATATCGTCAATTAACAATAAGTCCAGCGAGTGGTAGTAGCGCTTAAAGCGATCAAAAGCCTTTTGTTGGTAGGCTCGCACAACATCCGAAACATATTGCTCTGCGTGTATATAGCGTATGCGGGCGTTAGGCTTTTCTTTTAAAAGATGGTTGCCAATCGCATGAATTAGGTGCGTTTTACCTAGACCAACCCCGCCGTATAAAAACATGGGGTTGTATGAGCTGCCTGGGTTGTGCGCAACCTGAATAGAAGCCGCCCTAGCAAGTTGATTTGCCTTACCAGTAACAAAAGTTTCAAAGGTAAGGTTGGGGTTGAGTTTTGAGTGGTCCTCAATCTCAAACGCACCCTCCTCTAGGGATGCCGCAGATTCCACTGCATTGCTTGTTTGGGGGTCTGGCAACACATTTTCCAAAATTGCTGGTGCCGCAACAGGTGGCGCACCAAGTTCAACATCGAGGACAAAATTAACATTAATTGAGGAGCCAAAGTACTGAGAGGCCAACTCTTGGAAGCGATCAGCAAACGTTTTTTTAATCCAATCAAGCTTAAATCGATTTGGGGCTCCAATAGTTAGTGAGTGATCACTCTCTTCAAAAGACACGAGGGTCAATGGCTGAATCCATGTTTTAAACTGTTGGGGCGATAGCTCGCGGGAAAGGGTGCTAAGCGCACCATCCCAAAAACCCAGGGGGTTGATTGAATTCAAGGCGGGGGGATTTTGTAGGTTGCTCATATTTTTGGAGGATCCATTGTAGCCATCCTGCAAAGTTATCCACAAGCTACAAAAACGTGGAAAAGCTGTGGATAACTTGTGTATAAAAGCAAAAAAGAGATATAAATTAATGGCTTAGTGAAAAAGCACACAAAAATAGAGAAAAACACCTATATATTCATCGAGATTGATTGACCTTTTGCTCTGCAACAAGGAAAATACTTGGTTTTGCAGGGATCTATCATGAAAAGAACATACCAACCATCAGTAACACGTCGTAAACGCACACACGGTTTTCGCATTCGCATGAAAACCAAAAGTGGGCGCGCAGTGTTAAATGCACGTCGCGCTAAAGGCCGCAAGCGTCTGGCTGTTTAATTTAACCATTGAACAGCGCCAGGATTTCTGAATTATTAAAAATAAACCCCAAGACGAGTTTGTATTGGGGTTTTTATGCTGCGCCCATTCAGGCGGGCAGTAAGCCAGACTTAGGGGTTGCGGTAGCTAAGAAATTAGCTAAAAGAGCTGTCGACCGCAACCGTCTTAAGAGGATGATTCGCGAATTGGTTTGGGCGGCTCAAGCCAACACCCTCAACAAAGATGTGGTGGTTAAGCTCAAGAAACCGATTGGTCGCAATACCCGTGGCAGGCTCAGAAAAAAAGAAAAAGAACTTCTACGCTCTCAGATGTCGGAATTAATTTAAGGTGCGCGTTTTAAATAAGGCCGCAATTAAACTGCTTAGGGCTTATCAGTTGTTTCTGAGTCCTTATGTAGGGATGCACTGCAAGTACGCGCCAAGTTGCTCACAATATGCCTGCGATTGCTTTAATCATTACGGGTTTATTAAAAGCTTCGGCTTGGTTGTTTGGCGAATTTTGCGCTGCAATCCATGGTCACGAGGCGGTTATGATCCTGCGGTAAAACAAACATCTCATTAACTTAAGAGAATGCAAATGGACTTTAAAAAAACAATTCTTTGGGCAGTGTTCTCGATGTCGGGTCTCATGCTCTACAACAATTGGCAGGTCCATGAGGGTAAGCCATCTTTATTTGGAGGCGCGCCCGTAAGCGCCCCAGTAGCTACTGACAAATCTGCCGCTAGCAATAAGTTAGACGTACCCGCTCAAATATCTGGCCAGCCGGTTGTTGCGGCAGCGCCCACTGTTAATTTGGGATTAATGGACAGTGCGGAAAAATTTACGTTGAAAAACGATGTATTGGTCTTGGAAATTAGCGCTAATGGCGCTAACGTAATTGATGCAAAGTTACTTAAGTCACTGACCGCAGAAAACAAGCCAGTAGAGCTTTTTCAATACACAGCAAACCATAAATATTTTGCGCGCTCTGGCCTCATTTCTTTAAACAACAATGATTTACCAAATCACACTAGCGCCTTCAAACTTATTCAGTCTGGTAAAGACGGTTCTGGTCGACCTTTCCTCACCCTGGGCAGCGAGCGCAATGGCGTTAAGCTAGAAAAAACGTTCATTCTGAATCCTGGAAGCTATGTGGTGGATGTTGGCCATCGCGTGACTCAGTCAAGTGCAAATGCTACGCCATTGGTTCTCTACACCGAACTGGTGCGCGACGGTAGCCAGGAGCAAAAAATTGGTCCTTTTGATGGCGCGTTTTCAGCAAGCACCTTTACTGGCCCTGCAACATACACCGACAAAGAAAAATTCAATAAGCTGGAATTCACGGCAATTGATAAAAACAAAATCACCATTCCAACCCAGGTCCCCGCTGGGGATCCAGCGTGGATTGCAATGGTTCAGCACTATTTTGCTAGCGCATGGATTCCGGGCGATAAATTTGCGCGCGATATCTATGCTGGAAGAATTGATAACGGCCTCTATCGTATTGGTATGCAAACACCACTAGGTGTGGTTGCTCAAGGATCAACGATTGTTGAAAAATCCCGTCTCTTTGTTGGCCCACAAGAAGAAAGCGTTTTAGAAACCATAGCCCCGGGCTTTGAGTTGTTAAAAGACTATGGCTACTTAACCATTTTGGCAAAACCCATTTTCTGGCTCTTGGAAAAAATCCATGGGTATGTTGGCAATTGGGGTTGGTCTATTGTTCTGCTCACCGTTTTGATTAAGTTGGCATTCTTTCCGCTTTCTGCTGCAAGCTATAAATCGATGGCGCGCATGAAGGAAGTGCAGCCACGCTTGATGGCCATGAGAGAGCAATACAAGGGTGAGCCACAAAAATTAAATCAAGCAATGATGGAGATGTATCGCAAAGAAAAAATTAATCCATTGGGCGGTTGTTTGCCAGTAGTAATTCAGATCCCTGTGTTTATTGCTTTGTATTGGGTATTGTTGTCGTCCGTCGAGTTGCGCGGCGCCCCGTGGATTTTGTGGGTGCATGATTTATCGCTCCCCGATACTTCAATTAGTGATGTATTGGGCATGACACAATTATTCCCAATTGGAATCTTGCCAATCATCATGGCTGTTTCAATGTTTGTTCAAACTAAATTGAACCCTACCCCACCAGACCCCATCCAGGCAAAGGTGATGCTGTATATGCCAATCGTGTTCTCGGTAATGTTCTTTTTCTTCCCATCTGGCTTGGTCTTGTACTGGGTGGTGAATAACTTATTGTCGATCGCGCAACAGTGGCAAATCAATCAAATGTTTGCAAAGAAATAAGCCAAGTAATTTTTTAATGGCTTAGTCTTTAATGGAAAACATATAGCAATGATGACCAGAAAGTTGCCCATCATTGCTATAGCAACTGCTCCAGGCAAGGCGGGTGTTGGGGTTGTACGCATTAGCGGCCAAAACCTCAAGGGCATTACAAAAGCACTTTTTCAGAAAGAGCTCTCACCCCGCCAAGCAAGCTTACTTACCTTGCGCGATGCCGACGGGCAAACCATTGACCAACTTGTCGCGATTTATTTTGTTGCCCCAGCATCATTTACTGGTGAAGACGTTTTAGAGCTTCAGTGTCATGGTGGGCCACAGCTTCTGGAGTTGGTTATGAAGCGCTGCTTAGAGTTAGGCATGAAGGATGGGTTGGTAATTGCAGAGCCAGGCGAATTTACATTGCGCGCTTATCTCAATAACAAAATAGACCTGGCTCAAGCTGAAGCAATTGCGGATTTAATTGATGCTCAAAGTGCGGCTGCAGTTCGTGGCGCGGCTAGATCTTTACAGGGTGCTTTTTCAGAGAGCATCAATGATCTGATTGAAGAAATTACACAGCTGCGCATTTTGGTGGAGTCAACCTTAGACTTCCCCGAAGAAGAAATTGAGTTTTTAGAGAATGCACAAGCTCGCACTCGTCTGGCTGCAGTCAAAGAAAAATTAGAATCGTTACGAGTCGGCGCCAAGCAGGGAAAGATTTTGCGTGATGGCATACAGCTTGTTCTTGCTGGCGCGCCAAACGTTGGCAAGAGCTCATTACTTAATAGATTGGCTGGTGAAGAGGTTGCCATTGTTACCGCTATTGCCGGCACTACTCGCGATCGCGTGAAGGAAAGCATCACCATTGAAGGTGTGCCAATGCATATCATTGATACGGCCGGACTGCGCGAAACCGATGATCTTGTTGAGGCAAAAGGTATTGAAAGGTCTTGGGACGCCATCCGTTTGGCAGACTTGGTGATTTTTTTAACCGACCCAAATTCGACAGAGGACGGGCTAAAAGAACAAATTCTGAGAGAGCTGCCCCCAAAATGCCCAGTTTTAGAGGTTGTTAACAAGTCAGACTTGATATCTTTGGGGTCTCTTACTGCCCCAAAACAGGCCATTTTGATCTCAGCCAAAAATGGTGATGGAGTTGAAGCCCTAAAGCAAAAAATCCTGGAAATGGTGGGTTGGAATGGTCCCCAAGAGGGCGCAATTGTGGCTAGAAGACGCCATTTGGACTGCCTGGAGAGGGCATCTGAGCACATTGCAAGATCAGAGCAATTCGCTGCAAATGGCAACAATTCGCTTGAATTGTTCGCAGAAGAGCTATTTTTAGCTCAAAACCACCTTGGGCAAATTACCGGAAAGCTGCTTCCGGATGACCTTTTGGGAAAAATCTTTAGTCAATTCTGTATTGGCAAGTAAAGGGTTTCTTCTGTCTCGGTTTAGGGCTTTAAATATGGCCAAAATGTTAAAATCATTGGATTAAAAATTAAATCTTTCTAGGAAAACACATGACTACAGAAACTGCGGACCAAATTAATGTAAATGCGCCAGCTTACGTAAAAAATAAGCGCTTGATTGAATGGGTTGGAGAAGTCGCCGCCCTGACAAAGCCAGACACAATTCGTTGGTGTGATGGCTCTCAGGCCGAATATGACGAGCTCTGCGAGCTCCTAGTTACTGCCGGGGTTTTCAAGCGCCTCAACCCAGCCAAACGAAAAAATTCATTTTTAGCACTCTCAGACCCTGAGGATGTGGCACGCGTTGAAGACCGCACCTTTATTTGCTCAGCTAAAAAAGAAGATGCCGGTCCTACCAATAACTGGGTAGAGCCAAGCGAAATGCGCGCAACATTAAACCCATTGTTTGATGGTTGTATGCGCGGCAGAACAATGTATGTGGTGCCGTTCTCCATGGGCCCCATTGGCTCCCCTATAGCCCACATTGGTGTAGAACTATCGGACAGCCCATATGTTGCAATCAATATGCGCCTCATGACCCGTATGGGCAAGGCCGTCATTGATCAATTGGGTGCTGACGGCGAGTTTGTTCCTTGTATTCACACCGTTGGTAAACCTTTGGCTGCTGGCGAAAAAGATGTTGCATGGCCAAACAACAAGAATAAATACATTGTTCATTACCCAGAAACCCGCGAGATTTGGTCATTTGGATCTGGCTACGGCGGCAATGCATTGTTAGGCAAGAAATGCTTTGCACTGCGCATTGCATCTAACATGGGTCGCGACCAGGGTTGGTTGGCAGAACACATGCTGATCTTAGGCGTCACTTCGCCTGAGGGTAAGAAATACCATATCGCCGCTGCATTCCCATCCGCTTGTGGCAAAACTAACTTCTCCATGATGATTCCTCCAAAAGGATTTGATGGCTGGAAGGTAACCACTATTGGTGACGACATTGCATGGATCAAGCCGCGCAAAGACCCCGTTACTGGCAAGACCCGCTTATTTGCGATTAATCCAGAGTCTGGTTACTTTGGTGTGGCGCCAGGCACCAATCGCCAAACCAATCAGAACTGTATTGATTCTTTAAATCAAGATGTGATTTTCACAAACGTTGGCTTGACTGATGATGGTGATGTTTGGTGGGAAGGTTTGACAGAAACACCACCAGCCCATTTGATTGATTGGCAAGGCAAAGACTGGACTCCAGCAGATGGGGCCGCAGGTCGCAAAGCTGCGCATCCAAATTCACGCTTTACAGTTGCTGCAACCAATAATCCAGCAGTTGATCCTAAGTGGGATGATCCAGAGGGGGTTCCAATTGATGCATTCTTGTTTGGCGGCCGTCGCTCAAACACTGTGCCATTGGTTAGTGAGGCTCGTGATTGGGTTGAGGGTGTTTATATGGCTGCAACACTTGGTTCAGAGACCACTGCTGCGATCACCGGTCAAATTGGCGTTGTACGCCGCGATCCGTTTGCGATGATTGCATTCGCTGGTTACAACATGAGTGACTACTTCCAGCATTGGCTCAATATCGGCAAGAAGCTAGAGGCCGAAGGCGCTGTATTGCCAAAAATTTATTGTGTGAACTGGTTCCGCAAGGACGAGAATGGCAAATTTGTTTGGCCAGGCTTTGGCGAAAACATGCGCGTGCTGTCTTGGATTTTGGGGCGTGCCGAAGGTAAGGCAAAAGGCAAAGAAACGCCCTTTGGTATTTGCCCAGAGCACGGCGACATGCACTGGAATGGTCTTGACTATTCTGCAGAGAAATTTGCTAAAGCTATTCATGTTGCGGTGGATGACTGGAAGAACGAGTTAAAACTTCATACTGAACTGTTTGATCACCTTGGCGAACGCTTGCCAAAAGAGTTGCAAGAGACTCGCGCCAAGATTGAGCAACGCTTTAACGCTTAAGCATTAGCAATACCAAACGTTTTATTCTCACTAGTTAAATGACCAAACCCCAACACCATGAAATAGTGGTGATTGGGGCAGGCATTTGTGGTGCAACCATCGCAAATGAGTTGCTCCAGCGCGGCAAATCTGTCTGTATGGTTGATGCTGCATCTTCACCCGCTACTGCTTGTTCGAGTCATGCCTATGCTATTGCTCATCCGCATATCGGTAAGGGGTCACCGCGTTTATTGCGTTTAACGCGCATTGCTTTTTTGCTGGCTGAGGCTAGGTGGGGCAAGGCTTGGAACCAGCATGGTATTTTTCAGCCCACTAAAAAAGATAAGCATTTCGATCGAGCGGAAGTAAACAATTATTTGCAGTCTTTAGATCTTGATCAGAGTATTGCAGTAGCTTTAGATGCTCAAGACGCAGAAAAAATTTGCGGCATCAAACAGAGCGGAGTATGGCTACCGCGCGGCGCATCTCTCAATCTATTTGAGATAAGTAATGCATTACTGCAAGACCAAGGCCGCCTAACTTGCTTATGGAATGCGCGCGTTGCAAGACTGGAGAGGGCTGATGATCATTGGCTTTTATTCAATCAGAACAATGAAGCCATTCTTTCTGCGGATAAGGTGATCGTTGCGACTGCAATGGATACCAAAGCGCTCATGAGTAGCATTGGAATTCGGCTTCCTCTTAAGCCGGTGCGCGGTCAACTCAGCATCTTTTCAATTCAAGATGAGGTTTGGATAAAAAAATTACCCAGAGTGGGCATGTCTGGTGATGGCTACTGTCTTCCCGCCGAGCCGCTTGAAGACGGCAGCTATCGTTGGATGGTGGGTTCTAGCTTTGATGAGGGCGAGGATGACCTTGGCTCAAGAGACAGCAGCGATGCATTCAATCGAGAACAAGCGCAAGGTTTGCTTGCTTATCCCGAGGGAGATCTGGGGGCGCTAATCAAGGCTGGAGATTTTGTTGGCGTGCGCTGTGTTGCAGGCGATCGTTTACCAATCATTGGCACGTTGAATCAAAGGCCTGGAATCTTTTTGGCCACCGCCTTAGGTTCGCGAGGTATTTTGTGGTCGGCCTTAGCAGCCAAGCTCATCACAGCTCAGGTGCTAGAGGATGACTTTGCTTTACTTGCGCGCTTGGGCTTTGCAACAGACTTACTTGCAGCACTAGCGCCTGCCCGTTTTTTTGCTGGAGCTTTGGCTGCGCCAGCGGCTTTAGCCTCAAATTCAAAACCAATTTTGCCGTCAGCCCCTAAAGCTAAATAGGCTTTAAAGCCACGCCCAGTACGGTTTGACTTGAAGTTTGTTAAGAGATCGGTCTTGCCTTCTTTGAGTAGTTTTTGCACTTGCTCAGCCGAAATTTCTTGTTGCAAAACAACTTTGCCGGTTTTGAAATCACAAGTTTTGCTTGGCCCGGTGTTGTGTTCACAAACATAACGCATGCCATCTTCATAAACTGCGCCAGAACATTTTGGACAAACGCCTAGAGCCTGGCGACCGGTGAAATCTACCGCTTCAGTTTCTTCGTCCTGAGTATTGCCAAAGTCAAATTCGAGTTTGAAGCCTGCGTTTGGATAGTCGGCATCATCCTCTGGAATTTCGCTTAACTTAATGATGGCGGCAAATGGACGACCCATTTTGCTGCGAAATCCCTGAAGTGGCCCGATAGTTTTTTCACGCAGTAGCTCTTCAACCTCAGGATATTCAAACGCACGACCACCTGGAGTTTTGCTGATCGTAAAGCCGCATTTTTCACAGGCAAAGCGACGGTAGTTTTCCTTTACCGGACCCTTACAGTGCGGGCATGGCGTGGCCATTGTTGCGTAGTCACCTGGAATCGTATCGCTGTCATATTCCTTGGCGCGCTTGACGATGCGCTGAGTCATTTGCGCAATTTCTTGCATGAAAGTATCGCGATTCATCTTGCCCTGCTCAATCAGCGACAGCTTGTTTTCCCAGTTACCAGTTAAATCGGGGCGTGTGAGTTCTTCAACATCTAGCCCGCGCAATAAAGTCATCAATTGAAACGCTTTTGCTGTAGGAATGAGTTCGCGCGCTTCACGTACGATGTATTTTTCAGCGAGCAATCCTTCGATGATTGCTGCGCGAGTTGCGGGGGTTCCTAAACCCTTTTCCGCCATTGCTTCGCGCATGTCATCATCATCAACCCACTTGCCGGCGCTTTCCATTGCTGAGAGCAATGTAGCTTCTGAGTAGCGGGCTGGCGGCTTAGTTTTCAATGGCACTGCAGCAATGGATTCGCTTTGAACAGCTTCACCCTCTTGAACGGCGACAAGCTCATCATCTGCTTGATTCGACTTGCCATAGACGGTAAGGAAGCCAGGATTGACTAGTACACGACCCTCGGTTTTGAAATGGTGCCCCGAAACCTCGGTAATTCTGGTGGTGACCTTGAATTCAGCGGCGGGATAAAAGACCGCTAGGAAACGGCGAACAACTAAGTCATATAGCTTAGCCTCAGGCTCACTTAAATTCTTAGGGGTTTCGAGAGTCGGAATAATCGCAAAGTGATCAGAAATTTTGGAGTTATCAAAGATGCGTTTGTTGGGCTTAATCCAACCATAACCAGCTTTTGCTTTCGGATCCTTTGGATCACCTTTCAGAATTTGCTTTGCAAACGCACGATAGTCTTGTGAGTTCTCGGCAAGGATTTCCATGGTTTGTTTAACGGTGTCTAGGTAGTCTTCTGGAAGTGCTTTAGCGTCAGTACGTGGATAGGTTAAAACTTTGTGTCGCTCATACAACGCTTGAGCAAGACCCAAAGTATTTTTTGCAGAAAAACCAAAACGCGCATTCGCTTCGCGTTGCAAACTGGTTAAGTCAAACAGTTGTGGTGCTAGTTGTGTTGCTGGCTTAGCCTCTTCAGTAACGCTTGCTTTTTTGCCACGACAAGCGGCAACAATACTTTGTGCTGCAGCCTCACTCCACAGGCGGTTCTCGCGTGCGTCGGGCTCGGCAACATCTTTCTTAAATTTTGGATCAAACCAGCGCCCCTCATAGACACCAGCAGCAGCAATAAATTCGGCCTTTACTTCCCAATAATCTTTGGAAACAAACTTGCGGATTAATTCTTCGCGCTCGACCACAATTGACAGTGTGGGCGTTTGAACGCGACCAACGGTGGTTAAAAAGAAGCCACCACTCTTGCTATTAAATGCGGTCATGGCACGAGTGCCATTAATACCAACCAACCAGTCTGCTTCCGAGCGGCAACGCGCTGCATCGGCGAGCGGCCGCATATCTTCGTCGGTACGCAAGCTCGCAAAGCCATCCCGAATTGCTGCTGGAGTCATGGACTGAAGCCATAAACGCTTAATGCCCTGTGATGCTTTTGCATGCTGCGCAATTAAGCGAAAAATCAGCTCGCCTTCGCGCCCCGCGTCACATGCATTAATAAGAGAGGTGACATCTTTGCGCTTAATCAGTTTTTGCAAAACCTTGAGGCGCGATTCAGTTTTAGCGATTGGCCGCAAATCAAAATAGGGGGGTACTACAGGTAGGTTGGCAAAAGACCATTTGCCACGCTTAACGTCATATTCCTCTGGGGCAGCTATCTCTAGGAGGTGGCCAACTGCAGACGAGATGACAAAGTCGTCGCTTTCAAAATAGTCCTCATATTTAGTAAAGCCGCCCAGGGCTTTGGCAATGTCATTGGCAACCGATGGCTTCTCAGCAATGATGAGAGCCTTGGGGTGATCCACGGAAGGGGTCTTGGAGCTGCTTTTGGTAGATGCTTTAGCCACGCGTTTGCCTAAATTTGAGCCTGAAATGATGTTTTTTATAGGAAAAAGGATGATCAATTTAAACCAAATCAGGGTTTGGTCAATTGCTTACCCCTTTTTTATTATTAACCGATAAATTAAGAAAAGTCCAAAAAGCGCACTTTTGCAAGCATGATGTCGTGGCTTATTGAGCGATTAATGGATAAAAACCCCCATTTAAACCACTTTAAACGGGGTTTTTCTCAAAAATCAAGTCTTCTAGAACGTCTTCGGGGTTTTGTACTAGCTTTGCGCCTTGCTGAATCAGAAGGTTGCAGCCCCTGGAAAGGGGTTTTCGAATCGAGCCGGGGATTGCAAAAACCTCTCTTCCCAGATCCAAAGCAAGTCTGGCAGTAATAAGCGAGCCAGACTTTTCAGCCGCCTCAATGACCAGAACACCAATCGAAAACGCAGCAATGATTCGATTGCGCCTGGGGAAATGACCCGATTTTGGTGGTGTGCCTGAGGGGTACTCGGAGACTAAAAGCCCTTGTTTCCGGATATTTCTGGCCAAATCCAGATGTTCTTTGGGGTAAATCACGTCCACGCCGGCCCCACAGACCGCCATAGTGAAGTGCTTGGGTCCTAGGTTAAGGGTTGCTTGATGGGCGGCCCCATCAATGCCTCTTGCAAGCCCAGAGACGATCAGTAGCCCTGCGCGGGAGAGCTCTTGAGCAAAAGCTGCTGCGTTTTTAAGGCCCTCAGGGCTGGCCATGCGTGATCCTACGATGGCGATCATGGGCTTATTTAGCATGCTGAGTTCCCCATCTATATAGAGATTGCTGGGCGGATCATATAAATCCTTTAGGCGGTTTGGGTATTTTTTATCGCCCCTAGCAATACAAGTAGGGAGATTTGATTTTGGGAATATAGGCATTAAAAGATTTTGATCTTTGGGGTGATTACAGCAATCAGGACAGACCGATTGCTCTGTTGGATAATTCCTATATGGCTTTGTTAAACGTCCTTTGCTATCCAGATCCGCGCTTGCATAAGGTTGCTAAACCGGTTGAGCAGGTGGATGCGCGCATTAAAAAAATTGTTGCCGATATGGCTGACACTATGTATGAAGCCCCAGGTGTTGGTTTGGCTGCAACGCAAGTAGACATTCATGAACGAATTGTTGTCATCGACGTATCTGAAGAGCAAAACCAGTTAATGGTTTTTATAAACCCAGAAATTATTTGGTCAAGTCCTGAGAAAAAATCTTGGCGTGAAGGCTGTCTTTCGGTTCCCGATTTTTATGATGAGGTTGAAAGGCCTGCACAAGTTCGGGTGAAGGCTTTAGATGTTGATGGCAAAGAGTTCGAGCTTGATGCGGATGGTTTATTGGCGGTTTGTTTGCAGCATGAGCTTGATCACTTGCAAGGCAAGGTGTTTGTTGAGTATCTCTCGATACTTAAGCGCACCCGTGTTTCACAAAAACTTAAAAAGCGCGCCAAAGAGTTAGCGGGTGAGCGCTAAGCGCCGCTGATGAAAATTGTATTTGCTGGAACTCCGGAGTTTGCTGCGCAAGCAATGCGCGCAATTGATGACGCAGGCCATGAAATTGTCCTAGCGCTTACCCAGCCCGATCGCAGGGCTGGGAGAGGCATGCATCTGCAAGCTAGCCCGGTTAAAGAGTTTGCATTAGAAAAAAATATTCCCGTACTTCAGCCAGAGACACTCAGGCGCAATAGTGCCGATCCTACAAAACAAGCTCAGGCTCAAGAGGCATATCAGCAGTTGTCCAAAATCGATTTTGATGCCATGGTGGTAGTTGCCTACGGGCTCATCCTGCCACAAGAGGTATTGGATATTTCGCAGCAGCCAGGAAGACACGGCAGTTTTAATATTCATGCATCTTTGTTGCCACGCTGGCGGGGCGCAGCTCCAATACAGCGCGCAATTGAGGCAGGCGATTCAAAAACAGGCGCTTGCATTATGCAAATGGATGCTGGGTTAGATACGGGCGATACCGTTCTCATTAGTGAGCTTGAAATTACTTCCGAGGAAACAAGCGACACTTTACATAATCGATTAGCAACACTGGGAGCCCAGTCGATTGTGAACGTGCTAAACCATTTGCAAGCGGGTAAGGGTTTAATTCGAACTCCACAAGAAGCTAAGGGTATTACTTACGCGGAAAAAATACTCAAGAGCGAAGCAGAAATTGATTGGGGTTTGAGCGCCCCAGAAATTGATCGCCGGATTCGGGCTTTTAACCCCTTTCCTGGCGCAACTAGTTCTACGCAAGAGCAAGTGATGAAATTTTGGAGTTCTCGCATTCCGAAAGCGGGTGCCTGCAGCAAAACTGGTTTACCCGGCGAATTATTAGGTTTTAGTGAAAATGGCGCTTATATTCAGTGTGGCAATGGCGTAATCGAGGTTTTAGAAATGCAAAAACCAGGCGGCAAAAAAATGTCAGCCAGCCTTTGTTTGCAGTCTTTTGATTCCCATAAACAAGCATTACGTTTTCATGCAAAGGAGTAGGAATGTTTAATTTCGCAAAAACTGCTGTTTTGATGGCGGCAATTACTGCATTGTTTATTGTGGTTGGCGGCATGTTGGGGGGCGAGCAAGGGATGCTGATGGCATTACTGGTAGCTATCGGCATGAACTTTTTCAGTTATTGGTTTTCTGACACGATGGTGTTGAAGATGACAAATGCGCAGCAGGTTGACGAACGATCTGCACCTCAGTTTTACGCATTGGTAAAAGAACTTTCAGATAAGGCCGGCTTGCCAATGCCCAAGGTATTTTTAATTGATGAAGATGCACCCAACGCATTTGCAACCGGACGCAATCCTGAGAATGCTTCTGTAGCGGCCACTACTGGCATTCTGAAAATTTTGTCTAATCGCGAACTCCGCGGCGTTATGGCTCATGAGTTGGCACACGTTCGGCATCGTGATATTTTGATTTCTACAGTTGCGGCAACGATGGCCGGCGCAATCTCTGCGTTGGCTAACTTTGCAATGTTTTTTGGTGGACGCGATTCTGAGGGCAGACCCAATAATCCAATCGCCAGTTTATTGGTGGCTATCTTGGCACCTATTGCCGCCAGCTTGATTCAAATGAGTATTTCACGTGCAAGAGAATATGAAGCAGATCGTGGTGGAGCAGAAATTAGTTCTGATCCAGAGGCTCTTGCCCATGCGCTAGAGAAAATTCATAACCATGCGCAAGGCATTCCATTTCAGGCCGTAGAACAACACCCAGAAACTGCACAGATGATGATTCTGAACCCCTTAAGTGCCAGCGGCCTTGCACAACTGTTTTCAACCCACCCGCCAACTGAAGAGCGGGTAGCGCGCCTCATGGAGATGGCAAAAAATGGGGCATACCCCAGAGTAAATTAATTTGACTGATAAAAAAACGCCACATAGCCTTCCACTTTCTGAAGCAATCAGCATTGCTGCGCAAGCGATTGGCGAGGTAATGAGTGGCAGGTCTCTGACAGAGGTGCTTGATCAGTTAGAGCCTCATGAGCGTCCAATAGTACAGAGCTTAAGTTTTGATGCTTTACGTAAATGGGTTCGATCGCACGAGCTAATCAAGCAATTTGTTCCAAAGAGTCCACCACCCGAGGTAGATCATTTATTAAGCGTCGCTATTGCATTGTTCTTAAATGAAAATGCGGATGGCAAAGGTTATGCGGCACACACAATAGTTGATCAGGCTGTCAGCGCTTGTGCTAACTACGATAAAACAATGTATGCCAAGGGTTTGGTCAACGCAGTATTGCGTAAGGTAGGCCTAATTGTGCAGCCGCCGGAGGGTGAAGCCCGGTTTCCTCCAGACCCCATTCCGATGTTTGTCCCGCCTTGGTGGCGCGCCAACTTAAAACGTAATTACTCCAAGGCTTGGCAGTCTATTTTGTTTTCTCAAGCAAAACGTGCACCATTAATTTTGCGCGTTAATCAAAAACAATATTCACGAGAGCAATATCAAGCCCTATTAAATGAAGTTGGAATCGCTTCTTCACCCATTGAAGAAGTTGCTGGAGTGAAATTAGGATCTGCTTTGCTGTTGTCTAATCCCGTTCCAGTTTCAGAGTTGCCAGGTTTTTATAGTGGCGCGGTATCGGTTCAAGATGCGGGAGCACAGTTGGCCGCAACGCTCTTGAACCCCGGTGAGGGGAATAGAGTTTTGGATGCCTGTGCTGCGCCCGGAGGCAAGACAGCCCATATCCTGGAGTTAGCAGATTGTGAGATGGTGGCTTTAGAGCTCGATGGCGAGCGTCTTGGCAAGATTGGTGGCAACTTAGATCGATTACGCTTACATTCCGATCGGGTGCGAGTAATTCGGGGTGACGCTTCAAAAGCTTCTTGGTGGGATGGTCGCCTGTTCGACAAAATCTTGCTTGATGCCCCATGCTCAGCTTCAGGTATTGTGGCTAGACACCCAGACATTCCCTTTTTAAGACGAGAGGCTGATATCAAGTCCCTGCAGCAAAAGCAGCGCGGTATCTTGGAGCAGGCCTGGAAAATGCTCAAGCCAGATGGCCTCATGCTCTACGTTACCTGCTCAGTATTTCCTGAAGAGGGGGAGGAGCAAGCGAGCTGGTTTGCTGGAGAGCATAGCAATGCGGTACGATTAGGCGCTCCAGGACAGATTTTACCGACCGATGTAAGTGACGGTTTTTACTATGCCTTGTTTAAGAAAAATGGGCCATGAGCCAAAGAATTAAACAATTCATCTTCTTATGCTTGATGGCGTTGAGTTTATTTTCAACAAGCGCAAGTGCAGAAGGAATCAAGATCAAAACCTTTGAATTAGAAAAGGCTGATAACGACTGGCTTTTAAATGCCACTTTTCAGATTGAGCTCTCTAACGGTCTTGAGGATGCAGTTCAAAAAGGCGTGGTGTTGTATTTTCAAACAGAGTTTGATTTAACGCGTTCGCGTTGGTATTGGTTTGATGAGAAGCCGGCCATTGCCCAAAGACAAACCCGGCTGTCTTACCAGCCCCTGACTCAGCAGTACCGGATTGCTTCTGAGGGATTTACATTTTCAGCAAGGACAATTGCAGAGGCGCTGCAAGCGGTGGGCAGTATCGGTGGCTGGCGAGTGATTGATGGCAATCAGTTAGATGCTGGTAAATCCTATACAGCCTCTTTGCGGATGACCTTAGATTTAAGCAAGCTTCCTAAGCCATTCCAGGTGAACGCCCTGAATAATCGGGACTGGAATGTTTCTAGTGATTGGCTGCGTGTTCCCTTTCCCCCGGCTGGAGCAAGCCTAATTAAGCGATGAGCGTATCTTCAATCCCACTCAAGAGCGCCTTTTTTACATCAAAGGCCTGGAGAAAAAAGGCAATCCCCATCGCTATCAGCGTAATCGGGGTATTTGCTTTATTGCTTCTGATCTTGCTATCGATTGCCTCATCTAATACAGAGTTTTTTGATAACTACTTTATTTGGCTTTATGCAGCCAATGTTGTTATTGGGGTTTGCTTAACACTGGTAATTTTGACTTTGGTCATTGTGATTGGTGTGCGTTGGTATCGCGGTCACTTCGGCACTCGCTTAATTGCTAAGTTGGCGATGATTTTTGCGCTGGTGGGAATTGTTCCAGGCTTAATTTTGTATGGTGTTTCGCTACAGTTCGTATCTCGTAGTATTGAAACGTGGTTTGATGTGAAGATTGAATCCGCGCTGAACTCTGGCTTGGAGTTGGGGCGCGTTACTTTACGGATTGCGCAAGAAGAAATTTTGGCCGAAGGCAATTTTATTGCTGATCAAGTTGTACAAGTCCCTGCTGGCTCGACCTCCGACCAGGTTGGCACCATGATTATGAAGATCCGCAATCAATTTGGCATACAAGAGGTAAGTCTGTTTAATATCCAGCGCAATTTGATCCTAACGAGTGAGTTAAGGCCCAAAAAATACTTACCTGCGCCTAGTGCCGAGGTAGTAGCTGAAGCTTTTAGCAAGAAGGGCATTACCTTTTTAGATCAGATCGAAATGCAAGATGGGCAGCGCGGCTATCAAGTTAGAGCAATTGTTCCTATTGTTCGTAAGAAGCCGATTTTAGGCAAACTCGACTCTAATAAAGATGCAGAAGATAAATATTTTTTGCAATTAGTCCGCATCCTTCCTAGTCCAGTAGCGAAAAATATTTTTGCCGTTGAATCTGCTTATAGCGAATATCAAGAGAAGTCTCTGGGGCGCGCCGGCCTACGCAAAATGTTCGTTGGGACGCTAACGCTAACCCTGTTTTTTGCCTTGTTTGTGGCTATTACATTGGCCTTGTTATTGGGGCGCCAATTAGCGCGCCCATTATTAATGTTGCTCAAAGGTACCCAAGCAGTTGCGCAGGGTGATTTATCGCCAAAGCCCGAGTTAGACACGGGTGACGAACTTGGTATGCTTACCCGCCAATTTAATGTCATGACTCGGCAGCTTGCTGATACACGTACTTCCCTGCAAGAATCCAAGGCCTTTTTAGAGCGAGTTCTGGGAAGCTTGACTGCTGGCGTTTGTATTTTTGATCAGCGCTATAACGTAGTCTCAAGTAACGCTGGTGCCGATCGTATTTTTGGTCAAGATCTTACTTATCTTGACGGAAAGCCTTTAAGCACCAGCCCAGCTTTAATGGAGTTTGAGGAGGCCATTAAAGAAGGCTTCTCCACAATGAAGCTTGCGGTTACGGGTGCGCAAGATAACCCCGCAGTTCAAATTAGTCATCAAAAGACTCCAGTTTGGCAAAAGCAAGTCCAGCTTCACACAACCAATGAGTTTGAAAATGAATTAGGCATCACTTTATTTGTGCGCGGCACAGAGCTAACAGAAGATTTACGTATGGTGGTATTTGATGACATTACCGATGTGGTGAGCGCACAAAGGTCAATTGCTTGGAGCGAAGTTGCAAGACGCCTAGCTCATGAAATCAAGAACCCACTTACCCCAATTCAGTTGTCTGCAGAGCGTTTGCAGCATAAGCTTTCTGGCAAGCTAAGCCCCGAGCAAGAAGAAATGATGAATCGCAGTACTGAAACCATTATTAGCCAAGTGCAGGCCATGAAAGAAATGGTCAATGACTTTAGAGATTTTGCTAAAACACCGACACCTCAGCTAAAGGCGGTTTCTATCAATACACTCACATCAGAAATTTTAGAGCTATATGAAGGCAGCCCTTTGCGTACTCAGCTTGATCCACGCTGCCCAGAAATTATGGGCGACCCAACCCAGCTCAGACAGGTTATTCATAATCTATTACAAAACGCTCAAGATGCCACGCTGGAGGGGCCTCATCCTGGAGAGGCGGTTGAAGTAAAAACCGAGTTAGTGCCCTATGGAGAGCAAAATGGTACGGAGCAAAAAGCAGTGCGTTTAACGATAAGTGACTCTGGAGTGGGATTTCCAGCTAAGATATTGGCAAGGGCATTTGAGCCTTATGTCACCACGAAGAGTAAAGGTACGGGATTGGGCTTGGCAGTTGTTAAAAAAATTATTGATGATCACTCTGCCAAGATTGAAATACGAAATCGTATGCAAGGGGCAGAAGTCGTTGGTGCACAGGTATCAATATTGTTTATGAATCTAGCAAAAGAGGCGGCCTAAGAATGGCTAGTATTTTGGTTGTAGATGACGAGATGGGAATTCGTGAGCTTCTCAATGAGATTCTGACGGATGAAGGCCATACCGTGTATGCAGCAGAGAGCGCTATTCAGGCTCGCACTATTCGCGAACAAATGCGTCCGGATCTTGTGTTACTAGATATTTGGATGCCAGATACTGATGGCATCACGCTACTCAAAGAGTGGTCTAAAACAGGTCAACTTACTATGCCTGTAGTGATGATGTCAGGTCACGCTACCATCGACACCGCAGTTGAGGCTACGCGTATTGGCGCATTAAATTTCCTAGAAAAGCCGATTGCACTTCAAAAGCTTTTAAAGACCGTAAGTAAGGCGCTTGAGAGTTCCCCAAAATATGTTGAGCCCGAAGTAGAGCGTGCGGTTCATCCGAGCACCAATCAGGCTGTGGCACCAAAGCCTGCTGTGAGTGAGCCAGCACCAGCCCCGCTGGAGGGCGAGTTCATCAGTGGCATTGCAAAAACCTATTTTGATTTGCCATTAAGAGAGGCAAGGGATCTTTTTGAAAAGGCCTACTTTGAGCATCAGATGCAAATCATGGGCGGCAGCATGACCAAGATTTCTGAGTACACTGGCCTAGAGAGAACACACTTGTATCGCAAGCTTAAGGCACTAGGTATTGATACATCTCGCAACAAGGGCGAGCAATAAATTATTTTGTAAATTGGTGTTCACGGGGCACGTCAGTTTTATTGCTGGCGACGTCGCCTAAATCATTTGCCCACCATACTCGGAATTATTTTCATGGAAATTAAGGTTAATTTTCTCGACAAGCTACGTCTTGAAGCTAAGTTTGATGACTTCACTGTAATTGCTGACCAGCCTATACGCTATAAGGGCGATGGCTCGGCGCCAGGCCCCTTTGATTATTTTTTAGCTTCATCGGCTTTATGCGCAGCCTACTTTGTGAAGTTGTACTGCGACACTCGCAATATTTCTACTGAAAATATTCGACTTTCGCAAAACAATATTGTTGATCCAGAAAATCGTTACCGGCAAGTTTTTAAGATTCAGGTTGAATTGCCCGAGGACATTTCTGCTAATGATCGTCAAGGTATCTTGCGCTCTATTGATCGATGTACGGTTAAAAAAGCAGTCCAAGCTGGACCAGAGTTTGTGATTGAAGAGGTGAAGAATTTAGATGAGGATGCGCAGACTTTATTGACCTTGAAGTCAAGTGCTGATGCTAGTACTTATATTGCAGGCAAAGATTTACCTCTAGAGCAAACGATTGCCAATATGTCGGGCGTATTGGCCAATTTGGGAATCAAGATTGAGATTGCCTCGTGGCGCAACATCATTCCAAATGTGTGGTCCTTGCATATTCGTGATGCGCACTCCCCAATGTGCTTTACCAATGGAAAAGGGTCTACAAAAGAAAGCGCCCTGGCTTCCGCTTTGGGGGAGTACATCGAGCGATTGAGTAACAATCATTTTTATGCTGGCACGTACTGGGGTGAAGATATTGCCAATAGAGCATTCGTACATTACCCAAATGAGCGTTGGTTTAAGCCGGGTAAAAATGATGCTCTCCCAATAGAAATTTTGGATGAGTATTGCTTGAAAATTTTTAATCCAGACGGTGAGTTGCGTAGCTCACATCTGATTGATACAAACTCTGGCAATGCCCAGCGCGGAATTTGTTCCTTGCCGTACGTGCGCCAGTCAGATGGCCAGACTATTTATTTCCCCTCTAACTTAATTGAAAATCTTTACGTTAGTAATGGCATGAGTGCAGGCAATACGCTTGCTGAGGCGCAAGTGCAATGCTTGTCTGAGATTTTTGAGCGCGCAGTCAAGCGTGAAATATTGGAAGGTGAGATTGCTCTGCCTGATGTGCCGCAGGAAGTGCTCGCAAAATATCCTGGCATTCTTGCGGGCATTCGGGGCCTTGAAGAGCAAGGCTTTCCTGTTTTAGTAAAGGACGCATCGCTGGGCGGAATATATCCCGTGATGTGCGTTACTTTGATGAACCCAAGGACTGGCGGAGTATTTGCATCGTTTGGCGCACACCCAAGCCTGGAGGTCGCGCTGGAGCGGAGCCTAACGGAATTACTGCAAGGTCGCAGCTTAGAGGGTCTGAACGATCTTCCCCCTCCTACTTTTGCAAGCGAAGCGGTCACCGAGCCAAATAACTTTGTTGAACACTTTATCGACTCAAGCGGCATCGTGTCATGGCGCTTCTTCAGTGCAAAATCAGCTTATGATTTTGTCGAGTGGGATTTTTCAGGTCAAGGTGAAAACTCTAACGCCGAAGAAGTAAACACTTTGTTTAGCATTCTCAAGGACATGGGTAAAGAATCGTATGTGGCGGTATATGATGAGCTCGGAGCAACCGCCTGTCGAATTATTGTTCCTGCTTATTCGGAAGTTTATCCAATAGAAGATTTGGTTTGGGATAACACTAATAAGGCACTGTTGTTCCGCGAAGATATTTTGAACCTTCATTCACTCGATGATGAAAGTCTGCAATCTCTCCTTGAGCGGCTTGAAAATAATGAGCTCGATGAGTATGGCGATATTGCTACATTAATTGGCGTCGAGTTTGATGAAAATACAACTTGGGGCCAGCTAACAGTATTGGAGTTGAAGCTTCTTATTCATTTGGCACTAGAGCAGTTTGATGAGGCCAACGAGTTAGTTGGCGCATTCCTTCAATACAACGACAACACGGCTGAGCGCAAATTGTTTTATCAAGCCCTAAGTGCAACGTTGGAGATTTGTCTAGATGACGACTTGGTGATCGATGACTACATAGCGAACTTCCGCCGTATGTTTGGTGAAAGCAGAATGGATGCAGTAATGGGCTCGGTTGATGGTAGTGTGCGCTTCTATGGTCTTACTCCAACCGGCATAAATCTGGAGGGCCTTGATAGACACCACCGTATGATCGATAGCTATAGAAAGTTACATGCTGCTCGATCTCGTTTGTATTGACCGACCCCGTCCGGATTAACAATGGCGAATATGAAAGAAGTAGTGATTATTGGAGATGGCTTTGCGGCTGCAGTGCTAGTAACTCATCTCTTGCGCAGGGGCATTTCATCCTCAGCTATAACGGTGGTTGGTTCTGGAGTTCTGGGTAAAGGAAATGCTTATGGTTGCAATAACCCGTTCTTTCGGCTCAATGTGCGCGAGGATTTACCAATCATTTTTGCAGATGATCCTTTGCATTTTTCAAGGTGGGCCAAAAAGCATATAAATGATCCTGAAGCCAGGACTAAGGCTGGATATTTTTATCGGCGTCAGGATTTCGGGCGCTACGTTTCTGAGCTCGTCGCTTGCGAATTTAAATTAGGTCAAATAGAGCAAATCAAGGCAAGAGTGCTTGGCTTGATTGGTTCCGATAATTCTTGGAATCTTGAGTTTGATGGTCACGATCCAATTAGTGCAAGGCGAGTGATTATTGCTACCGGTAACCCGCCTCCTGTCTGGCCATGCTCACTCATAAACTCCAACCCGGCCATATCAACAGTATCTCTAATTGAGAACCCATGGACGGGGGATAGCTTAGGTGGTATCCAGACTCAAGAGAGCATCATTTTGCTTGGCGGAGGATTAACGGCTCTTGATGCGATTGGTGCCTTGGCAGAGCGCAAACATCTTGGAATGATTTATGTGGTTAGCCCACGAGCGGTATTGCCCCCGGCTCAGGCAAATTGGCAAAGAAAGGCTCAGCCTCAATGGCCTCAGAATTTAAGCCCGGCCAAATTGATTCGTTTTATGCGAAATTATCTGCCTTCTGCCTCGACAGCAAGCCCAGAGTGGCAGAGCGCATGGGAAGAGTTAAGGCCAAATATAAATACCATCTGGCAGCAATTTTCTTCGAGTCAAAAGCGATCTTTATATAAAAGGTTGGGTTGGCTTTGGAACCTATATCGCTTTCGAGCATCCCCACAAACAATCGCTGCATATGAAAAACTAAAATCTAAAAATCAGATTCAATTTGTATTGGGGCGTGCTAAAGAAATAAAATACACTGAATCTAAAGTAAAGCTACTGCTAGGAAATGGCATTGAAATTGAGGGTAATAGAGTGATCAATTGCACTGGCACTGCATCTGATCCCTTGCTCAATAGGCTCGTTGAAGACCAATTAGCCATACGAGATCCACTGGGGCAGTCTATTGCTGTGGATGAAAATTTTAGAGTTCTTACTTTGTCATCTAAGCGGTGGAACAGTTTATGGATGATTGGGCCTGGAACCATGGGGAGCTTAGGTGATGTGATTGCAGCTAGCACTATCGCTAAGCAAGCGGAGCAATTGGCTATTCAGATTTCTTTGGATAGCTTGAAAAATATTCGTTAGAGGCCGTTAAAAATGACTATCGAGTTGGGGGTTTATAAGTCAATTGAGTCAGCTTGGCACTGTAAAGCCCACTTTTCAATGCCATAAACCAGTTTCATTTATAATTTCAAGTCTTGGCCTGGTAGCTCAGTCGGTAGAGCAGAGGATTGAAAATCCTTGTGTCGGTGGTTCGATTCCGCCCCGGGCCACCAAGAATCTCAATAGCCCACTTGTTGGGCTATTTTTATTAGAAGTGCTTAATGGTGCTTAGACATTGTACCTAGAGCGTTTAGTCAAATCCCATAGATTTAATCCGTCAATCAGGATTCAGCCACTCTGGTTCTAGACTGGGATATCTGGTTTACGAAATGTCCTTTAAAAGGACGCATCAATTATTCATCCCTGTGTTGGTCGATGTCGTTTTAAACGACATTACTCGATCAAGTTATCTCTACCCAATCTACCCTTAACAAGATCTATTCCATACTTGATAACAGCTACAAATAGTATTGATCCCGCAACGTCTCCACAGAACATGGCAATAAAATGATTCCAGCTTCCGGAGTCTAAATCTCTAGCCACAAACCAAAGTTGATGTAACCCTGAGCTGAGCAATGAATAAGCAATGATGATTATGAGTAGTTGCTTCATTGAAATATTACTTAAGTCAGCCCGAACTTTTAAGTTATGAATTACAAAATGTCTGCCTAGGAGTGGAGCTAATCCGCAGATAACTGCTATTCCTATAGTAGAGATTAAATCTGCTTTAAAAAAGCCAATGTAATTAATGAATAAAGAGGCAATGACTAAACCAATAGCGCCCGAGTAGTCCAAGATTAGCGTAATGAATATACGAATTCCGGCAGGCAAAAAAATCCAATTAACTCCCTTGGCTTGTTCCAGTGGTGCCGTGATAGCTTGATTGAAGTAAAAGAACGCCATATACAGGGCGGCACTAATAATGATTTCAAAGAGAAATTGGCCCGAAGCCTTTAAATACGGCATTGAATAATTATGGATTTTAATAATGCCTAGCATACTGGTGTTTACCCTGCGGGAGGGGGTAGAATTGTCCAGATGAAAGCTATTAAACCTTCGGCTTACGCCCGATTTTTGAATGCCTTGGATTCTTTGGATCGCATTAGTCCAAGCAAGAAATTGGATGCTATTGAACAACAACTTCTCAATCATATTTACCTTGCCTCGGTGAATGGGGAAAAACTCTTGGTCGGAGATGTGATTCTTTTAGAGCAATTTGGATCTCAAGCAACGCTTCATGGACGCCTAAAGAATTTGGTCGGCAAGGGCTATATACAGCTTATGGATGATAAAAGTGATGGGCGTAGAAAATCAGTTCGCGTAACCAATAAAGCCGAAAAGCATTATCAGCTACTATCTGAATGTTTAACTAAGGCGCTTAATCTCTAGGTTTATAGCTACCGTTCCCGTCGTTCTAAGATTTATAAAAATTCAAAATAATTCTTGTAAATTTAATTATCGATAGTTCTAGAGTATTGCTAAGTAAGCCGATAGCATTCTCAAATGCTTTTTTGGCAAACCAAGCACCCCATTAAATTCACGACTCCTCAAGGGCTCAAAGGATTATTTGCGACTTTTATTGCGGCAGTTGTAGTTAACCCTGTCTTTTCCCAAGCCCCTCAAGGGATTGCTCGTGAGTCAACAGCGAATGCGGTTACTTGCTACAAGTCATCCATAAAAGAGCCGCCCACTTTCTATGCCAATCCAATGGATACATTCACCCTTTATGACGGAACAAGGTGGAAGGTGTCGAGTGGCGGGGCCTATGAATACATTCCAACCCGCTATCGAAATGTTCTTATTTGTCCTAGCGAGGAGCTATTAGTAATAGACAAGAGGGCCATTACAGTTTCAAGAGTGAATCAATAAAATCAGCAAGGAAGGCTAGAGTCAGGCATCTTCAGCCCTGGTTCGATTCTGCCCCGGGCCACCAAGAAACACCAAAACCACCTTCGGGTGGTTTTTTTCGATTGGCGCTGGACAACAAGATTTCGTCGATTGCGATAGCCTTGCCCTTTAAGCCCCATTGGGTAATGTGGTTAAGATAATTTTCATTAAATGACTTAAGATGAAAAGATGAACTTCCCACTTAGTCATATCTCCTCTCTATGTAAATATACGGGTATTAGCTTTACTGCTGGCGCCATTACTCACGGATTTTTCAGTGGCGAACGCTCCTTCTGGACGGCCGCTTTTGGAATTGCCATTTATCTGGTTGGCGGCACACTAGAAAAGATTTCTAATCCCGATAAAGACCATAGTTGGACTGATGTATTAGCAATTGGAATTGTTGCTTCAATTGGCTTAGGTTTCTTCACTGGCGGACTTCAGCACTTCCCCGATTCTCCTGCTAGAAGTTCATGGGTAGTTCCAGTTGGCTTTGCTATGTCTTTATTGGCCATGTATTTAATGGAAGGCAAGGGCAAAGTAAAAATGAGGTCTGTTCTCATTTATGGCGTCATTAGTCTAGCCCTGGTTATTGCCGCATCTTTATATGCCCTCACCTACTTTAATGAACACGGCGGTGATGGCCATAGTCATGATCATGGAATACCAACGCAAGTACTTGCGCCATCCATGAGGGAGCTTCGAATAGAAGTTGATGACGCCATGCGTTTTATTCCAGCGAAATGGGAGGCACAAGCGGGCGAACCTATTCGTATCATTTTGGTTAACAAGGGCAAAGTGGATCATGAGTTGGTAATTGGCAGTGAAAAGGACATCATTGCTCATGCTAAAGAGATGGCAAGCCCTGGATCTAAAGGACATCATCATACGAATGAAATCTCAGCAAAACCAGGACAACAAGCAGAATTAGTTTGGACTTTTAAAGAACCCGGGCAATATGCCATGGCATGCTTTGAGCCGGGTCACTATGAGGCTGGTATGAAGGGCATCATTAATGTGGTGCCCAAGAAACACTAGGTGGATAAGACATCCTCGGCCCTGGTCGATTCCGCCCCGGGCCACCAAGAAACACCAAAACCACCTTCGGGTGGTTTTTTCCTTTAATTGGCATCAGCTCCCGATGACTTGGCCCACGCTTGTTACGAGGCCTTAGAAGGATGCGCCCATTAAATTAATTTTCCATGACAGTCTTTAAATCTTTTGGCGCTTCCACAGGGACATGGCTCTAGTCTTCCTACGCGACCTAACTTATTTAATGGTTTTGTTGAGAGACGCTTTCTAAGTAAACTCGAAAATTCCTTTGGGTAATTGGACTGAGCGGCAAGTTTTTGAAGATAGTCATCTGAGAGCCAATGTTTTCCATGGAATCCGAAACTTGATACCAGACTGTTATTTTGATTCTCGATTAATGATTCAATTGAAAACTTGCTTGCCAAATTAAGTGGTGCAAATTTAATCCCTGCCGTTAGCATTTCTTCGTACAAGAAGTGACAAATAATCATATCTTCCGATTTAATTGGAAAATCTAATTCATCAAACTTAATTCGCGAACATACTTCAAGAAGTTTCTTACTTCGCAGTGAAAATCCACCGTTACCAACCTTGTTTTTATCGAAATAAAATTTATCAATAGGACTATTATTAACGTTGACGGCATTCGGCCAAGGAGCGCCCAAATAATCGTATTTTAGAAACTCATTTGTCCATAGCCCTGGATTGATTACAAAGCCATCCGATTGAATACATAGGCAGAATTTTGTGTCGACAAATTGATGGAGATCTTCAATCATAAATTTGCTATAACCAACAAAATCGATTGGCGGAATTGATATATGCTCAATGGCCTTATGCAAGCCTATCGGTCTAGTAGGCGATAGCATCTTAATCGAGCTAAATTTACAAGATTCACTCGAGATAAGTAATGCATTAGCAGCAGATTCAGTGTCAACGGATGTAACTGTTAAAAGAGTTATATCGTTGAGTTCAAGAAAATTACTCATTGCCCATTTTAAACGCCACAATTTATTATTGCCACTTAACTTTAAGCGGGCGATGTTGTCTGAAACGTCCTTTCAAAGGACACTTCATATAACGGTAGCGAGCACTATAGGGATGTTGTATCCTTGCCTAGTCAACCCTCATGACCGCGCATTAACTACCGTACTCCTTGCGTGGGTTAAATACTCTGTCCAAATCAACTCAATACAAAGGGCATGTTGAGTTTGTGAATAAGGTTTTCGCACGGTGGGAGAGCTAAAGATTGAAAAGCGAAATCGGTCTTGCTGAGCGGGTTGAAAATTCTTGTTTCGGTGGCTCGATTCGGCCCCGGGCTACCATGAAGAACCAAAACCACCTTCGGGTGGTTTTTTGTTCAACTGAGGTTATGTTCGAGTAAGCACTTCAATCATTTGAATACTCTGTGCCGAAGTGCCAAATTCTTTTAATAAATATTCACGCTTGGCAATTTCAAAATCATCAAACTCAAAGCCGGGCGCTACTGCACAGCTCACAAGGCAGAAAGCATTCTCTTTTAGTGGCCTTGCTGCAAACCAGGTATGGGCTGGAATAGTAGCCTGTAAATTTTTTGATGTCACCCCGACTTGTATAGTCTTTAGAGATTTATTTTCATCAAAAAAATAAATGAGTACATCACAGCCAAGGTGGAAGTACCAAGTTTCATCCGATTTAATTCGATGCCAAGCCGAAAAATCTTTTCCTGATAGTAGATAGTAAATACTCGTGTAGGCAATTTTATTAGCGGAACCCTTTAAATCTTTCACCGCTATTTCTGAGCGATACATCTCTCTATAAAAGCCGCCTTCTGGATGTGGATCAAGATGCAGGGCATCGATGATGGTGTGAATATCTTGCATGTAAGCCCTTACTTTTGTCAATAAGCTTGATTGGCCTTTATCCGAGCTTATTCTATAGCCGTATTTAAACCTCGGCATCCTAGGCCCCGGTTGATTCGCCCCAGGATCAGCAAGAAGAACCAGAATTACCTTTCAGCAGTTTTTCATTCAGCACCCAGCCAAGCGAGAATTGAATAATCAGTATATAAAAGAGATTCTTCACTAAAAGCTCTCCAATGAAAAAAATTCTCTCAGTAATTTTGATGTCTCTCTCAATGCTTGGAATATCTCACGCCGCTGACACTACTCCTGCTAAACAAGACCCCACTTGGTTAACCCAGGCAAGGGCAAGCATTAAAGCAGAAAAATATGATCAAGCAATACAGCAATTACAAGCTGCTAATGAAGTGAGCTCGGCCGATTGGAATAATTTGCTTGGTTATAGTCTTCGAAAAAAACAGCCGCCTGATTTAGTGGGGGCAGAAAAGTACTATCAAGCCGCCTTGAAAATAGATCCAGAGCATCGAGGAGCTCTTGAGTACTATGGAAAACTTAAGTTAATCAATAATGACTTGCCAGGTGCTGAGGCATTATTGGCGCGACTGGATAAGGCCTGTACTTTTGGCTGCGAGGAATACTCAGATTTAAAAGAGGCCATCCAAAAATATAAGTCTAGAAAGTAAAGTTAGATACCCTTGCATCGGCAGGATCCTGTAAAACAGAAGACCTAAATTAGGTTTAAAGTAGGCATTACATCAAGAGGAGACAAATATGAATCGCATTAAAAATGTATTAATAGGATTAGCTGCTACAGTTGCTTTGGCCGCTTGTGCATCAATGACTGGAGTGGCATTAGCACCATTTACAAAGGCTAATGATGGCGTATTGGCCGGCAATAACAATATGACCTTATATACCTACAGCAAAGATGTGGCTGGCTCAGGTAAGTCGGTTTGTAATGGGATGTGCGCAACGAATTGGCCGCCACTATTGGTTGATGGGAGTCCTGCCGTCTCTAGTGGTTATTCAATCATTACTCGCGACGATGGCAAAAAACAGTTAGCTTTCAAGGGTATGCCTTTGTATTTTTATGTCAAAGACACAAAACCAGGGGATAAGATTGGCGATGGCCGCTCAGAAGGTGCGTGGCAGATTATCAAGATGTAGTGTCATTTGGGATTGAGTCTCCCCGTAGCTGGTTGATTCAGCCTTGGGCAAATGCGAAAGATTAAAGCCACCTTCGGGTGGTTTTTTCGTTTTCTGATTAATATCTAGGAATTCTTCTTGGAACTTCAAATGCTAATAGTGACCGCAATTATTGCCTCTCTGCTGACCATGATCTTCATCAAGCTCTCTTTTGCCGTCATAGGTCTGAGAAGAAAGAATCAAGTTGGGCTGGGAAGCGGTGGTCATGATGATCTTGAGAGGGCAATTCGTGCCCAAGGAAACTTTGTCGAGTATGTTCCTTTAGGAATGATTTTGATTGCTTGCTTGGAATTAAACGGCACCCCTTGGTGGTTGGTCCTCATTCCTGGCATCACGCTTATTATTGGACGCTTGATTCATGCTGTCGGTATCAATGAGCCTCCTCCACATTTCAGCAAGCGCGTAATAGGAATGAAGTTCACCTTCTACACACTGATCGCCTTGGTTGTGCTGAATTTAGGTTGGTCGCTATATCAATTAATGAGCTAGAAAAATAAAGGGAGTCTTATGCCGTTCGTACGAATTGATTTAAGTAAAAAACATCCAGAGGGTTTTGCCCAGCAAGTGGGTGAGATTGTTTATGAGGTGATGACGGGGCACATTAATGTACCTATAGATGATAAGTTTCAAGTTATTACTAAGCACGAAAGCCAGGAGCTGGTTATGCCTAAGAGTTATCTAGGTATTGAGTATTCTGAAGACATCATTTTTATCCAGGTGACTTTAAATGAAGGTAGGACCACAGAGATGAAAAAAAAGTTCTACAAAGCCATATGTGAAGGTATGGTTGAAAAGCTCAAAGTTAGACCTCAGGACATTGTGATCAATTTAGTTGAGGTGAATAAAGAAAACTGGTCCTTTGGCAATGGTGAGATGCAATACGCGCCAAAGGACTAGAAATCTTAGAATCCAGCCTATTACGCCCTGGGCAGCAATAGGCGAAATAATCCACTTATTGGGCCAATTTCAGGAGGACTATTGACCGTTTTTAGGCTCAGATGTAATGTCTAGTCTGTTGTGATCTCTCAAGCCTTATTACTGAAAGGATGGACGACATGTTTTTACCTACAACTCACGATATAAAAGATGCAGTCTCAAAATATGCCGGTTTTTTTGGGATGGTCATCAGCATTACGATTGTGCTTAACTTAATCTTGCCAACAGGCGAGACGCTTTCAAATACTCCAAAGTTAATAGTATCGCTGTTAATCAGCATTTTTCTTGGTTGGTTATCTTTTGCCATTAAGTCCAATAAATAAAAAAGAGTTTTTTGGACTCTGGTTGAGTCTGCCCAGCCAACAAGAATGATTCAAACCACCTTCGGGTGGTTTTTTCCTTTTGGTTCAGCAGGAATATGGATTGTCGATTAGGATGATCTTTATGGCCTGCAATATCTTCAAATTATGAAACTCATTCAGCGAATAATCGCCCCCCTTATTTTTCTGCTCAGTTGTGTTTGTGTTGTTGAGCAAGCAGCAGCTTCTTTGGCAAATGATTTACAGGATGGTCAGCATGTCTTGCTGATGAGGCACGCAGACGCCCCTGGTTTTGGAGACCCAGCAGGTTATGTCATTAATCAGTGCTCGACTCAGCGTAATTTAGGCGACTATGGAAGAAAGCAAGCCAGAGCAATTGGAGTGTGGCTAAGCAACCAGGGCATTGTGAGGGCAGAAGTATTTAGTAGTCCTTGGTGCAGATGTTTAGATACGGCGAGTCTTCTTAATAAAGGCCCAGTCAAAATTGCACCATCACTCGGATCATTTTTTGATGATATGAGTTTGGAAAAGAGTCAAACCAAGGCATTGGAAGTGTTTATTAAAAATGAATTGGCTAAGCAATCGAAGGTGCCGCTCATTTTAGTAACGCATCATGTCAATATTCAGGCCTACACTGGTAAAGTGGTTGGAGTGGGCGACATGGTATTGGTGAAGGTGAATAAAAACGGAGAATATATTTCTCATACACTTTATCCAAGCCCTAGGGTCTAGTGGCGGAGCTTGAATCCCTGCCCCATGTGGTTGGGGTGATTCATCTGAAACGACAATAGAAATTTAAATTACACAGCGAAAACGGTATGTATAAGCTTATTGCCTTTGATGCCTACGGCACATTGTTTGATGTCTACTCTATGGGGCTGTTGGCAGAAGAGCTTTTTCCAGGGCGTGGTCAAGAGTTCTCTGTGATGTGGCGCGATCGACAAATCGACTATGCCCGCCTAGTTACTTTGAGCGATCCCAACCCCAATGGCAGTAAATATTACCTGCCATTTTGGGAGTTAACTATTCGCTCATTGCGCTATGTTGGTAAGCGGATGAACCTCAGCCTCACCCCGGAAAACGAACAGAGATTGATGGATCAATATGCCAAGCTCACTAGTTTTGAAGATAGCCTAAGGGTTGTCAAAACAATTCAAGAAAAAGGTATTTCGACAGCGATTTTGTCCAATGGAAGTAGAGAAATGCTGACTATCGTAGTGGAGAGCAATGGCTTAAAGCCTTACCTAGATAAAGTCGTCACAGTTGAAGATGTGCGTTTATTTAAAACCGCCCCCCAGGCCTACGAGCTTTTGTTAAAAGTATTCCCCGTTCAGAAAGCTGAAGTTTTGTTTGTATCTAGTAACGCATGGGATGCTCTGGCAGCCAAGTGGTATGGTTTTGATGTATTTTGGGTGAATCGTCTTGGCCATCCTTTCGAGGAGATTGGTGAAAAACCAAACTACGAAGGCAGTTCTTTGACTAAGGTTTTAGAAGTAGTAATTCAATAAAATGAGTTATGACAAATATTAATGAGCTCCCCGCTGACCTTCCCATTCCCCAAGATGATGGAGCAGCTGATCATCTTAGGGGCATGAAGCTTCCCAATGTCACATTGCAGGCCACCAATGGTCAGATGATTGATCTTGGTAGTATTAAGCAAAAGCTCATCATTTATTGCTATCCAATGACGGGGCAGCCTAATGTAGCTTTGCCTGAGGGCTGGGACCAGATTCCTGGTGCTCGGGGCTGTACACCCCAAAGCTGTGCATACCGGGACCACTATCAAGAACTTCAATCACTTGGTGCGCGGGTGATAGGTTTAAGTGTTCAAACTACTGAGTATCAAAAAGAGATGGCCGATAGACTACATTTGCCGTTTCCAGTTGTCAGTGATGTTCACTATCAGTTTCAGAAGGCGCTCAAGATGCCAACTTTTATGAGCGCTGGCATGACTTTGTTAAAACGCGTTACTTTGATCGCCAATAACGGCGCAATTGAGGCTGTGCACTATCCCATTTTTCCGAGCGATAGCGATGCAGCTTGGGTGTTGGAGTATTTAAAGACCCACTAGAATAGCTTTATCTACAAATGGGGGAGCCTGAAATGAAACAAGTTTTATGCAAAGCTGCTGTTCTGTCTATTTTTCTTGGCTCAAGCTTTGGTATTGTCTACGCTGAACCATCAATCCCTCCCTTCTATCAAGCTGTGAGCAAAATGAGCCCAGATGGTAAGTTAGGGCAGGTAATTCAAAAAGAACAAATATCAACCGCAGTGCCTGGTGCACAGGCATGGCGTATTGCTTATATTTCATCAGACGTCGGTGATAGAAAAACTATTTCTACTGCCTTAGTAGTGGCTCCAGTAGGTAAGGCTCCTGCTGAAGGTAGGCCCGTGATGGCGTGGGCACATGGAACCACAGGAACTGCGCAAAGCTGTGGCCCATCTCAGCTGACCAATCCCGCAGTTTCTTTAAATCAATACTTTTTATTAGATGGAAACTCGTGGTCAGACTACGGACTTCCAAACCTAGAGGCTTTTATTAAAGAGGGCTATGTAGTGGTTGGCACTGACTATCAGGGTCTGGGCGGTGGCGGCAAGCATCAGTACGCAGTAGCCATTACGCAAGCCAAGGATACGATTGACTCCATTAGAGCAGTTGGTTCAATGCAAGAAACTGGCGCTGGCAAAAAGGCAATCATTTATGGTTGGTCACAAGGTGGCGGCACTACGATTGCTGCTGCTAGCATGCCAGATTACATTTCTAAAAAAGGCACTGCGTTTGATGATATTCAGCCAGTAGGTTTTGTAGCCCTTGCTCCCTATGATGTTGCAGTAACAATGCCTGGAGCCAAGCTGGATCAAGCAATATCAGAAAAAATGATCAGCGAGTTAAGCGCTAGTTTTTCTGACAATGTATTTAACTTTGCGCATTTTTCAATGACCCTATGGGGTACTCAGGCCGCGTTCCCCAATCTCAAGTTAACCGATTTGTTAACAGACGACGGCGCAAAAGTAATCGATAAAATTTACTCTAATAAATGCCTGCATGCATCGGCCGATACTTTGAACTATGCCTATGGGACTGGATACAAAAACCTTTTAAAACCAAAGGCACAAAATACTTTGGCATGGGCGCAAGCATTTTTAAAGGGAAGCGTTAACCCAGTCAAACCTGTGGCCCCCGTGATCATTTATTGGGGCACGAAAGATACGGTTGTGCCTCCCGTGATGGGCGAGCTATATCAAAAACAAATGTGTAAGTTGGGCGGCAACATTGGCAGAGTTCAATTACCAGGAGAGCAAACCCACTTTTCTACACCTGGAACCGCTGGACCTTTATATCTACCCTGGGTAAAAGATCGTATTGCCGGTAAAACTATGGCAAATGCCTGCCCACAAAATTAAAGGCAATACGATGATTGATCATTTAGACCATCTTGTATTGACTACGGCAAAAGAGATTGAGTGTATTGATTTTTATACGCGCGTATTGGGTATGCAGTTAGAGTCATTCATTGGCGGATCTCCGCCAGTAGAGCGCAAAGCTTTTAAGTTTGGAAATCAAAAGATTAATTTGCACATCAAGGGGAGAGAGTTTGAGCCCAAGGCCAATATTCCAACTCCAGGAGCTCTAGATCTTTGCTTTATTGCCGATAGGCCTCTTGCAGAAGTCATTGCGCACTTAGAAAAAGAAGCTTGGCCGATTATCGAGGGACCTATCGTTCGCACTGGAGCAACTGCAAAAATAAACTCTGTGTATGTTCGTGACCCTGATCAAAATTTGATTGAGATTAGCGAGCTAATTTCTTGATGTTTCAAGACCCACTCCTTCAGGCCCTTGTCCTAGGGACTTTAGGTTTGGGTGCCGGAGTTTTGGGTGGGGTAATTGGGTTTGGCACCACGATCATCTTAATGCCTGCTCTGGTGTATTTTTATGGGCCGATTCAAGCAATTCCAGTCATTGCACTCGTTGCTACGCTCGCAAACCTCTCCCGCATTTTTCTTTGGTGGAGCGTTATTAATTGGAAAGTGTGTTTTGTCTATAGCGTTACTGCAATACCTGCGGTGATATTAGGCGTCAATACCTTAGTGACGCTAAATGATCGACTTGTTGAGATTACTCTTGGCCTTTTCCTCATTTTGCTCATCCCAATTCGTAGGTGGATGCGCAAGCAGAATTTTTATCTCAAGCTGTGGCAAATGAGTTTGGTAGGCGCTGTCATTGGTTACCTCACTGGCATAGTGGCAACAACTGGTGCGATTAATACGCCGTTCTTCTTGGCGTTTGGCTTAAGCAAAGGGGCCTATTTAGGCACCGAGGCCGCGAGTACTCTATCCATTCTATTTACCAAGGGTATTACTTTTCACCAGCTTGGGTTCTTAAATACGACAGCCATTATTCAGGGCCTCTTGATTGGTAGTTGCGTATTGGTCGGCTCAATTTTTTCTAAAAGAATTGTTTTGGCCTTGCCTGAAAAGAAGTTTTTATTGCTGATGGAGCTCGTGATGCTTATTTCAGGGCTCTCTATTCTAGCCATGTCTTTGTAGAGACATTGGTATAAATCACTAGTTCTGAATTCAGGGCATCAGGATATAATTTCTATAAGCAGGAGAGTGAGGGGCAACCCTCCACCGAAGGCGCAAACTCCCATGAACGCTCAGGTATCCCACAGGAAGGTACTGCTTATCCTAAATAGCCGTCTGGAGAGCCACCATTTATGGTGCACCGAAGGAGCAAGCACTAAGCTAGGCTTAGTGTGAATCTCTCAGGTATCAGGGACAGGGGGAGCGGCATCCATCTGCATGGCATCGCTATGTTGCTGGGGGACCGTTTTGGGAGAGACTTTATGCAAAACCTTTGCAAATAATTCAGTAGCAAATTTACTCATGGTCTGCAGATGCAGATCTATTTCTATATTGCTTAATGGCGTTATTGCCTTGAGCGCTTACTGAATAAGGTTAATGTATGACAAACAAATTTGTTGAAGAGGCACCGTATCACCCTGGGTATGAAGATGCTGGTTTTAAAAGCGTAGCTTCACCACTTGCTGCAGAAATTGATCAATTTAGAAAGAGCAATTCTCGTTATTTAAATTTTGCAGATGTGATTGTTGACTTTTGCGCATCAGATCAAAATAAATTACAAGCAGCGAAGTGATCTATTGTAAATAAGCTACCTTTTGGTGGCTTATTTACTAACTGCCTTGGTATGGATGTGGCTATAGATCTAAGTTGTCTAATGCCAAACCATCAAGATGGCTGGTGTCTGCCCAGCTCTCCACTTTCCAGTTAGATCCATTCCAGCGAATCCAATTGAGTGATGCATTTGGAACGGTGACCGCTTTCTCGGCATCTAATGCTTGATTGCTCGCCATTCGATACATCATATCCAGAGCTCCGCCATGGCTGACCAATAAGATTGTTTTGCCAGTATGCTTTTCTTGGATTTCTTCAAGTGCAGCTTTAATACGGTTTGCAAATTGCAGGATGCTTTCGCCACCACGCAACTCTTCGTGAATATCTCTGTTGATATGCGCTTGCCAGAGCTCTGGCTCTGAATCCGGCGCTTCGCTAATAGTGAGCCCCTGGAGGGTGCCAAGATGACGCTCTCGCAGTGCGCTGTGGGTAATGGCAGAAACTGTATAGAGGCTCTCAATCGCTTTTGCAGTTTGTTTCGCTCTTTGTAAGTCGCTGGTGTAGAGAACATCAAACTCAAAATGACTAGCTTTAAGCGCCCTGGCCATCTGGGCTGCTTGAGCTAAGCCACAGGCATTTAAAGGAATATCAGTATGGCCCTGTAGGCGGCGCTCGGCATTCCAATCAGTTTCTCCGTGGCGCACTAAGCAAAATCGAGTCGTAGTCATTTAGCAATCATAAGGGCTAATGATTTCATAGGCTTTAAGTCAGCCTACAGATTCCTCAATACAATGGACTGATACACGCAAAGGGTGACAGTGAATAAAGAAACCAAAGGAATGCTCATCGGTTTTATTGGCATTTTGATTTTTAGTTTGACTTTGCCAGTGACCAAGATTGCAGTTTTGAGCTTTGATCCATACTTCATTGCATTCGGCAGGGCCACCCTCGCAGCGTTGGTTGCCTTGGCTTACCTGATATATAAAAAAGAACCCATGCCCTCCAGGGCAGATTTCACTAAATTCGTAGTGATTGCTTTGGGAGTCATCTTTGGTTTTCCAATTTTTACTACTGTTGCCATGACCGAAGGATCTTCATCTCATGGTGCAGTCATTTTGGGAATGATGCCCTTAGCTTCAACCGTCATTGGTGTGATTCGCTTTAAAGAGCGGCCATCCGCGGGCTTTTGGTTAGTTTCTTTATTGGGCGCAGCATTAGTAGTGATATATGCCTTATTAAAAAGCTCTGGAAGTTTTACTTATGTAGATGTCTTATTAGTTCTCGGCGGTATTTGTGCTTGCATGGGTTATGTAGAGGGCGGCGAGCTTTCTCGCAAAATGAATCCACGGTCTGTAATTTCTTGGGCACTCGTGATTTCGCTGCCCATCAATTTGGTGGTGGGTTATGTCACATTTGATTCGCAATACTTCAATGCGAGTCCGATAGCCTGGACTAGCTTCATTTATCTAAGTTTGTTCTCGATGTATATTGGATTCTTCTTTTGGTATGAAGGACTTGCTATTGGCGGTATTGCACGTGTTAGCCAAGTTCAGCTTACACAACCTTTTTGCACCCTTATTGCAGCTAGTATTTTACTTGGAGATTCGCTCACAATAATGAATTTAGTGTTTGCTTTCTTAGTCATCACTACCGTTATCTTAGGAAAGAAAATGTTAGTGAAGAGGGTATAAATACTTTGCGCCACTTCATTAAAAAAGCCCCGTTATAACGGGGCTTGGTATTTATGCAGCAGCAACAGTGTGCTTGCTAAGCGCTCGCAAAATTTTACTTTTCTCTTTTGGCTTATTGCTGGCCTCCAGTAATTTATTGAGCTGAGTAGCATTTAAAGGCCCAAGACGTGGCTTGCCTGTTTTAGTGAGCATGGGGTCATTTTTTCTGTTTCTTTGATTTTGGCCTACAGCCATGAGTTTTCCTAGATTTATGAAATGATGAATTCGAGAGGGATGCTCAAGAGATCCCCCTATCTAGGGCGCACAATAGTGATCACAGTTCAGAATAACAGTTTAAAAGTTCAGGCGCTATGATTAAGGGACAATTTATCTTCTAGATACCTTCTTTGCTTTAGTTATATGCCTTTTGGGATCTTTGAGTGGTCATCTAGCAAGCCAACAATGAGGAATGCTTTGCATGAAGAGTTATATTTCCGGACTATTTTGTTTCACTCTTTTGAGTGCTTGCGCAGCGGTCTACACAGACGCATCTGATTCAAATCAGGTTACTTTTTTAAATAGTAGCGGTGAGTCCATTGAGCAACTCACTCAAAAAGCCAGCAACTACTGTGCGCAATACGGAAAAACTGCTGCTTTTAGAAATAGTGACACTCAACTCATTGCAGTGTTTGACTGTAAAGCGCCCCAGGTTAAAAGTAAATAATCAGCCCGCTAAATCAGATTGATAAATGAGACCCGCATGCTCTCTCAGGGCATGGAATTGAATAGATTCCCAACGCTGTTGTGCAACATCAAGCTCTGACTTATGTGAAGCAAGAAATACCGATGCGCCCACAACATCTTCTGCCATGCGATGAATATTCTCTTGAGTAAATTTTTTCAAGGCAACAGAATCATCTGAGCTGACCCAACGTGCCAGGTTATAGCGGGCAGGTAGTAGGCGCACTTCAGCTCCATATTCCGTTTGTAAGCGATGACTCACAACCTCAAATTGCAGTTGACCAAAGGCGCCTAAGAGCATCGTGCCACCCGTCATGGGACGGAAGACTTGAATAGCGCCCTCTTCGCCGAGTTGCATGAGACCGGTTCTTAATTGCTTAGAGCGCAAGGGGTCGGCAGATTCAACCATGCGAAAAATTTCAGGAGCAAAAAATGGCAGGCCTGTAAACTGCAATTGCTCACCTTCGGTAAGCGTATCACCTAGGCGTAATAAGCCATGATTTGGTAGACCAATAATATCGCCAGGATATGCCTCATCCAAAATATCGCGTCTTTGCGAAAGAAAGGAAAGGGCATTATTGGTGCGCACTTCTTTGTTGTTGCGACAGATCTTTAATTTCATGCCGCGTTGAAAGTGCCCAGAACAGATCCGTAAGAATGCAACACGATCTCGGTGAGCAGGATCCATATTGGCTTGAATCTTAAACACTACGGCGGAGAATTTATTTTCAGCAGGGCTTACTTCACGTTGTAGTGCTTTACGTGATCCTGGAGATGGTGCTAATTCAACTAAGGTGTTTAAGATTTCGCGGACACCGAAATTATTAATTGCTGAGCCAAAAAATACCGGGGACTGACGACCCGCCAAGAAGGCCTCTTGATCAAAAGCCGGCATTGCCTCCTTGATGAGTGCTACTTCTGCCAGTGCATTTTCTAAATCGGTTCCAAGGCGCGCTTTAAGTGCAGGATCATTTACATCAACTACAGCATGTGAGTCTTCGGTAACACGATCTTCCCCTGCTTTAAACATGCGCATGCGCATATTGGCGATATCAATCACGCCCGCAAAAGATTTGCCCATACCAACCGGCCAAGTAAAGGGAACCACTTCAATACCTAAAGCAGTTTCAATCTCGTCCATTAACTCCATGGGCGGCTTAACTTCGCGATCCATCTTATTAATGAAGGTGACAATTGGCGTATTGCGGGCACGACAGACTTCAAGTAGGCGTAAGGTTTGAGATTCTACGCCGTTAGCCGCATCAATCACCATCAGGGCAGAATCCACCGCGGTTAAAACGCGGTAAGTATCTTCAGAAAAATCTTGGTGACCAGGTGTATCTAATAGATTAATGATGCAGTCGCGATACTCCATTTGCATCACTGAGCTAGCTACGGAAATACCGCGTTGTTTCTCGATCTCCATCCAGTCGGAGGTTGCATGTCGACTGGCTTTACGGGCCTTAACGCTGCCAGCAATTTGAATAGCTCCGGCGTAAAGCAATAGCTTTTCGGTCAGCGTAGTCTTGCCAGCATCTGGATGAGAAATGATGGCAAAGCTGCGACGTCGTAATACTTCTGCGGCTGGAGTACTGGGGGTGGTGGTTTCGATGTTAATTCTGCGCTTATTAATCTAGTTTGGATGCAATTATAAGCGGGCGCGCCTGACTAGAATTGCTCTTCAGGCCTGACAAATCGCCATTGACCTGGTGGCAGTGGGCCAAGAGAAATCCGACCCATTCTGACGCGCTTGAGGCCAATGACCTTGAGTCCAACCATTTCACACATTCTGCGGATTTGGCGCTTGCGGCCCTCGCGCAAAACAAAGCGTAATTGATCTTCATTTTGCCAACTGACTTGTGCTGGCTTGAGGGCAACGCCATCCAAAGAGAGGCCATGTTTTAGGCGATCCAAATCTTCAAAAGAAAGAGCTCCCTCAACGCGAACTAAATACTCTTTTTCAATTGGACTGTTTTCACCAATTAATAACTTGGCAATACGACCATCTTGGGTCAGCACCAATAATCCAGTAGAGTCAATATCAAGCCTTCCGGCCGGCGCTAAGCCTTTGGTATTAAAGCGGGGGTTGCGGCCTTTATCAAGCGGGCTACTAAAATAGTTCTCAGGCGTAATTAAAGAAGCTGCCGGTTGATACTCTTGCTCATCGTCATAGTGAGAGATGTATCCAACGGGCTTATTCAGAATGACGGTAATACGAGACGCTTGTTGGGCCTTAGCACCAGACTGCAATTCAATTTTTTGATGTCGATAAGCACGTACGCCAAGTTCGTTCACTACTTCGCCGTCAACCGATACAAGACCTTGCTCAATATAAGAGTCTGCTTCGCGACGCGAGCATAGCCCTAATTCAGATAACAGTTTCGAAACGCGTACTTTTTCTTCCATGCCTGCATTATCCGTTAAGGGATGGGCTTGAGTGGTGTGGGGCAATATCGCAGATTGGCTAAACTGGATGAGTCACGAATATTAAATAAGAGAAAACAACATGACTGCTAGCTTAAAAAAGCCGCCAATTTATAAAATTCTTTACTTTCAAGTACTTATGGCCGTCTTAATTGGGGTTTTGCTTGGCAACTTTTACCCGTCCATTGGCGTAGAAATGAAACCCTTTGGCGATGCCTTTATTAAAGGTATCAAGATGTTAATTGCACCCATTATTTTTTGTACGGTTGTAGTTGGCATTGCTGGCATGGAAGACATGAAGAAAGTTGGCAAAACTGGTGGTATCGCTCTGCTGTACTTTGAGATTATGAGCACCATTGCTTTAATTGTTGGCCTCATTGTGGTCAATGTGCTTCAGCCAGGTGTTGGCATGAATATTGATCCAGCAAGCTTAGATACCAAAGGTATTGATGCTTACACTGGTCCTGGAAAGATGGCTAGCACTACCGAATTTTTGCTGAACATTATTCCAACTACAGCAATAGATGCATTTGCAAAAGGTGAAATTTTGCAAGTGTTGTTCATTGCAATTTTGTTTGGATTTGCGCTGCATCGTTTTGGTGGCCGCGGAACTATGGTCTTTGATTTGATCGAAAAATTCTCACACGTTTTATTCGACATCATTGGCATCATCATGAAATTTGCTCCAATTGGGGCTTTTGGTGCAATGGCTTTCACTATTGGCAAGTATGGGGTTGGCTCACTTTTCTCCTTAGGGAAATTGATGGGAGCTTTTTATATCACTTGCTTACTTTTTGTTTTTATTGTGCTGGGAATTGTGGCTCGTCTAAATGGCTTCAGTATCTTTAAATTTGTGCGCTACATTAAAGAAGAGCTTCTAATTGTTTTGGGTACTTCATCATCAGAATCTGTTTTGCCGCGGATGATGGAAAAGATGGAACTATTAGGCGCTAAGAAAAGTTGTGTGGGTTTAGTAATTCCAACGGGCTACTCATTTAATTTAGATGGGACATCTATTTATCTAACGATGGCCGCAGTCTTTATTGCTCAGGCAACTGATACCCCGATGACAATTACCCAGCAAATAACACTATTGCTGGTTCTCTTGCTTACTTCAAAAGGCGCAGCAGGCATAACGGGTAGCGGGTTTATTGTATTAGCCGCAACTCTTTCTGCAGTTGGTCATGTGCCCGTTGCCGGATTGGCAATTATTTTGGGCATTGATCGCTTTATGTCTGAAGCGCGCGCCTTGACGAATTTGGTTGGTAATGGCGTCGCCACGATTGTTGTTGCAAAGTGGACTGGCGAGTTAGATGAAAAACAATTATCTTCGGTGCTCAATAAAGATAACTGGATGGAGGCTCAAGAGCCCGAAGTATTTCTAGATCAGAAGCAAGATAAGATGCACTAAATTAAGTTCTAACAATATGTACGCTGCATGGAGCTTCCTCAACAATCTTTGTCATGGAGGTTCTCCAGGGCGTTACTATGTTGGGGGATTTGTGTGATGCTCCAATCAAGATGAGAGAGGCATCATTATCTTTTGCAAACTCGACAATCCGTGATGCGGGATCCATTGCTTCAAGGACGTGATAAGAGATTCGCTCTGGAGGAAGCTTCAAGGGCTTTGCCCATTCCATTAATTGGACTAAGTGACCACGCACAATGCCGCTTGCGGTTTCATTTTCTTGATTGCCCTCAAAAGTGGGAGTGCTGCTAATTGTGCTTAAGCAAACTAAACGACCCTCAGGATAAGCGAGTAATAAGTTTTTGGCAGTGAGTTGCATGCGCTCTCGTAAATCTTCATCTGATTGTCTTGTATCAATCGCAGCAATCATTAATGGCGCATCATAATTGCCCATGCTCGGCCGCGGACTTGGCGAGGGCTCGTAGCCTGCAGCCTTAAACATGCCTTTAAGGTTCTGCCAAAAACTGAGTGGCTCAACTCGATCGGCCCTTTCGGTGAGTGTGACGCCTTCAGGATCCCGCAATACTTGACGCAAGCGTGCGGCACTTTGATATCGATCTGCAGCTCGTGGCTCTAGACATCTTAGGATTACCTCTTGTAGCCAGCGAGGAATTTCTCGGCGGATTGCCCGCGGTGGGAATGGCTTTGCCCACATGCGTCTTCTCAAGCCACTCAGGCTTTGTGGGTTACCAAATGGTAATTCCCCAGTTAAGAGTTCGTACATGATGACGCCGATGGAGTAAATATCGCTGCGCGCATCAGAACGAATGCCGGTTACTTGCTCCGGTGAAATATAAGGTGCAGAGCCTACGCCCTTACGCATTTCTTCGGCAAGTAAATCGGGGTAACGCGCATGATGAGACAGACCAAAATCGATAAGCGTTAATTTGCCTTTGTCGTCAATCAGAATATTTTCTGGCTTGATGTCAAGATGAATTGCATCTTGTGAGTGCAAAGATTGAACTGCTTGCGCAAGATCCGCCCCAATCTTTACTACTTCATCAACGGTAAAAACCTTATCTTCCTTGATATAGTCTTCTAGCGGGCGACCCTCAATTCTTTCCATTGCAATATATGGGCGGGTTGCCATATTGCCAGCCCCCAAGAACTTGGGAACATGGGGGCTCTTGAGAGAGCGAAGAATCGTGAGCTCAGTTTCAAAGCCAATTAAGCTCTCAACGGGCTGGTCTCTCCCAACTCGTGGAATCTTCAGGAGGATGGGAACATCAATGCCCTCCTTAGTAGCGGTAAAAAGAGTAGCCATGCCGCCTCTATGAACTTCTTTTCCCAGCACAAAGCCATCAACTACTTTGCCCTCTTGGAAAATATCATCTACTGCCTCAATTTCAGTATTGATAGACATCGATTATTTGCCGGTAATTAAGCGATTGGCTAAATCATCTGGCAAGCCTGCGCGCCTAACTTTATCTGCAGCAGAAAAATGATCATACGGTTCTCGGTGAAAAGTCAGCGTCTCAGACCCAGGCTCAAAAACTGCAAAGCACGCTTCTGGGTTTCCATCTCTTGGTTGGCCTAGAGACCCAACAATCCCAACCCACTGGCGATGTTGTAGAACAGGAATTTCATCACCAGGATGTGGTGCAAATCGAATGAGTTTACCAACAGCGCTTTGATAAAAAAGCGCTTGCTCATGTGCATGGCCTACAAAGGTATAACTCTTTCCGGAATTTTGCACGCAACGCCACGCACTCATGCTGTCGGTAATGTAATTCCAGTCAGCAGGGTTGTGTGCAGATGCATGCACAAAACATATATTTTCCTCGTTGACTATCAGGGGTAAATTTTTTAGAAATTCAATATGACTTTCTTTAAGCTGAGTCTTGGTCCACTCAATTGCCGCATTGGCACTGGCATTCATTTGGTTACGGCGATCTTTGAAAACCGCCTCATCATGATTGCCTAAGATGGCAATTGCCTTTTTTGCATTGACTAAATCTGCAATGCGCTCAATGACCGCTGTCGGGTCTGCGTTATAACCAACGATATCCCCTAAAAAAACCATGCGTGTTACGCCAAGCTCTTGAGCTCTGGCCATGCAGGCCACGTAAGCCTCTAGGTTGCTATGAAGATCGGCAAATAGCCCAATGCGTTCAGTCATCCCTTAATGATAGGTCAAAAGGCCTTCAGATAGATGGGTTGTAGGGGTTGTCTTTATTACTAGGCGGATTTTTAAAGCGCTTATGGACCCAGTAGTATTCGGCAGGACGAAGACGAATTTCTTTTTCAAAACATTGGTTCAGGCGAGCGGTATCTGCCTTTGGATCTGATCCTGGAAAATTTTCTAAAGGCTCGCTGATTTGGCAAACATAGCCAGACTCATCAGCTTTCAAGGTGGTAGTCATTAAGCAAACATCAGCGCCAGTAATTTTTGCCAGTCTTGATACGGCTGTAATGGTGTTGGTCTCAATTCCAAAAAAAGGAACAAATTCAGAATCTTTTGTACCGAGATCGATATCTGGGGCAATGATGATGAAATCACCATTACGAATCTCCCGAATGATTTCTTTCGAGTTCCCTTGGCGGTCAATTGAGTTGCCGCCAAAGCGATTTCGCCATTCAATAATTTTTTGATTAAAAAATGGACTTTTCATTCTCTGAAAAAATCCAGAAGTCCGCGGCCAGTGGTTTTGCTTTGCTAAAGCACTCAAAATAATGCTACCTTCTATTCCGGTGAAATGCATATTGACCAAAATTCGAGGCTTTTTATTCTCGAGCTCTACGGCAGATTTAACCTCAATCATATTACTTAGCTGCTTCTTGCTTCCTAGCCAAATAATGCTTTTTTCAACCAAGCTACGACCAAGTAATCGCCAGTGTTGCTTGCTCAGAAGATCAATTTCAGTTGCATTTAATTCAGGAAAACACAAGCGCAGATTTGTTTTTACTACCCGATTTCGATCTCCCGGAATGCGTGCAGCAATATAGCCCAAGCCATAGCCAATCAACACCAGAAGCCCATAAGGCAAGAGGGAGAGAAGCTTAAGAATGGCAACTACTGCGTGATTAGAAAAGGATTTGAGCAAATGCGATTTACTCGGAGTCGTAGCGGGTTAGAGTTTTTTTGTAACGAACACCCATTTCTTCAATGGAACTGCAAGACATTCCCAAGTCTTTTACGAGACCCGTATCGAGACGGTATGTCCAGCCATGCACGGTGAGATCTTGGCCACGGCTCCAGGCATCTTGAACAATAGTGGTTTCGCAGACGTTCACTACTTGCTCAATCACATTTAATTCACATAAGCGATCTTGACGCTTTGGCGTTGGCAAGACCTCTCCTAAATAGCGCTCATGCTTTTGGTGAACGTCTTTGACATGGCGCAACCAATTGTCAGCAAGCCCTATGCGGCGATCACTCAGTGCGGCATGCACACCCGCACAACCATAGTGACCGACGACCAAAATATGCTTCACTTTAAGTAAATCAATGGCGAACTGAATCACGGACAAACAATTCAAGTCGGTATGCACAACAACGTTAGCTACATTGCGATGAACAAATAGTTCGCCTGGCAAAAGGTCAACAATTTCATTTGCTGGGACGCGACTATCGGCACAACCAATCCAGAGGTATTCTGGGGCTTGTTGATTCACTAAGCGCTTAAAGAATTCAGGATCTTTAGCGACCATGCCTTCAGCCCAGTCGCGATTGTTTGCAAATAGGTGGTCTAGCGTTTTAGAACTCTTCATAATCATGGTTTAAGTTTAAAGTACTTTAATGACGCCTAATTGGTTAAAACAAACCCCAAACGGAATTACTCTTAGTTTGCATTGCCAGCCAGGTGCAAAAATCACCAAAGTGGTTGGCCTACATGACGGTTGTCTAAAAATCTCTTTGCAGGCGCCTGCCTTAGAAAATAAGGCGAATGAGCTTCTATTGGCCTGGCTTTCGAAACAATTAAAAGTTCCCCAAAAGCAGATTCAGTTCATTTCTGGACAAAATAGCCGAAAGAAACGGGTAGAGGTCTGGGGCCCTATTAGTCCCGAGCAAATTGTTCAAGCGCTTAAGCCCTAAATTTTTGGAAGATCACCAACTTTTGCCTCTGAAATATAGAAAATGACTGAGTCTCAAAAAAATCTAAAAGATGGCTTTTTAGTTTTTAGTGGAATGATTAAATCTGGTGTAACTACTAATTTTTATTTATCGACAAGCTCTCGGTTGGCTATTTCTTGAGGGAGGATCCTCATATACTTGGCAAGAATAGCTTTTGTTACCCAGTAAGGGTTTATGTGGAAATTGATCAAGGATGATCGTATGAATAGGTTTACAAAGTGGCTCTTAAGCCTTGTTTTAATTGGCTTAGTGGGTATTTCAGTATATACATGGGCAATGCTGACTTGGAGCTATGGAAATGGCGAACGAGCAGGATATGTTCAAAAATTCTCCAATCGTGGCTACATTTGCAAGACTTGGGAGGGAGAGTTGGCGATGGTTTCGATGCCTGGCACCATGTCAGAAAAATTCCTCTTTACGGTGCGTGAAGATGCTGTGGCGCAAAAAATAAATGCTAATTTAGGCAAAAAGGTAGCACTAAAATATCAACAGCATATTGGCCTACCTACAAACTGTTTTGGAGATACAGAGTATTTTGTCTCCGATATAGTGGTTTTGGATGAGTAATTTGTAGTGGTAGTAAAAATTGCTGTATCGCAGCTTTATTTTTGTAATTTTTTGTGGTTAAAATCATGTAAGCGTAATGTGCGCTGACATCAATATCTATAAGGAGCTTCACTTGAACAAAGCCGAACTAATCGCAGCGATTGCTGACGACGCGGAGATCTCTAAAGCAAAAGCTGAATTCGCATTGAATTCAGCAATTGAGAATATCATCAAAGCTGTTACCAAGGGCGACTCAGTACAACTGATCGGTTTCGGTACATTTGCATCCGGCAAACGTGCTGCACGTATGGGCCGTAACCCAAAAACTGGCGAGCCACTCAAAATTGCTGCTGCAAAAACTGTTAAGTTTTCTGCTGGTAAGGCATTTAAAGATTCAGTTAACAAGCGTAAGAAGTAATTTTTACTCTGTTGATAAAAAAGCCCGGCATGCCGGGCTTTTTTATTTCCTGAAGATTTATTTCTTTAATTAACTTTGTACCAGTCGGCGATGGCGATGAATGCTCATCAATATGCCCGCACCAAATCCAAGGGTAACTAAAGCAGTCCCACCATAACTAATAAATGGCAGGGGCACTCCAACAACGGGAAGTAGGCCGCTGACCATGCCAATGTTCACAAATGCATAGGTAAAGAAAATGAGTGTTACCGCTGCGCCTAATAAGCGGGTAAACAAGTTTGGCGCACTCGCTGAGATTGCCAAGCCTCTTTTGATCAGGGCAAAGAAAAGTCCAATCAATATCAGATTACCAAGCAAACCAAACTCTTCTGAAAAGACTGCAAATACAAAGTCAGTATGCTTTTCTGGAATGAATTCCAAATGCGCTTGTGTTCCCTGAAACCAACCCTTGCCAAAAAATCCGCCCGAGCCAATAGCAATCATGGATTGAATTGTGTGAAAACCTTTTCCAAGCGGATCGCTACTGGGGTCTAGCAAAGTGCAAACACGATGTTTTTGATAGTTGTGTACAAACGGCCATGCAACATCGTGTGCGCAAATTGTGCTGCCAAAAATAATGATCAGCAGAATGCCTACAACACCAATCCCCACAAAAGGCAAAATCCACTTCCATGGTAGCCCCGCCAAAATAATCACATATAAGCCAGCTGCAAATACTAGAAGAGCCGTACCTAAGTCGGGTTGACGTGCAATCAGAAAAACCGGAATCACTAGAATGATTCCCGCTACAGCATAGTCCCAACCTTTCTGAATCCCCTCACGCTTTTGAAAGTACCACGCTAACATGAGGGGCATTGCAATCTTCATAAGCTCGGAGGGTTGAATAACGATGCCAATATTTAACCAGCGACGTGCACCTTTTTTGATTAGGCCAAATACAGCTACTGCAATCAGTAATGCAATACCAAATCCATAAACCCAAACAGCGCCCGTCTCTAACCATTTCGGTGGTATGCGAGAAACAATCCACATCACCAAGAATGACAGTGCAAGATTGCGTAACTCATCAGCGATTTGGACAGGTGTATTTTGACTTGCAGATAAAAAAGTAAAAAAGCCGATGGCTGCTAAGCCAAGTAGAATTAGGCCTAGCTGGCGATCTAGTCCAGAAAAGATACTAAAGAAAAAACTTTTAATTTTGATTAAGGGGCTCTTTTCCATTCAGGAATCTCCTTAGGCCACTTGCCCTCAATGTAGTAGTCCAACGCTCTTCGTGCTATTGGCGCTGCATATTGAGCGCCAAAGCCCGCATTCTCGACCACCATTGCAATCACGATGGTGGGTTTGTCTGCTGGAGCAAATGCAATATATAAAGCATGATCTCGCAAGAACTCGGCTGTAGAGCTGTGTTTATATTCTTTCGAATTTAAGCTAAAGACTTGCGCAGTACCAGTCTTACCCCCAGCAACGTATCCAGCACCCTTAAAAGCTGCTGTAGATGTTCCAGAAACATTTACCTCAACCATTGCTTTTTTGATGAACTCAATATTTTCTGGTTTCAGGTCAATGCGATAGCTTTCTTTTGGCGTAGTTAGCACTCTATTGCGAGTAAAAGGATCTTCAATGGCTTTTACCAAGTGGGGCTTCATCACAATGCCGTTATTCGCTATGTTTGCCATTCCGTGTGCCAATTGCAAAATAGTGAAAGCGTTATAACCTTGGCCAATGCCCAATGAAATCGTTTCACCTTCGTACCATTTTTGCTGCTCAGGCTTCTTGAAGGTATTTTTCTTCCATTCTGTTGACGGTAGTACGCCTCTGGATTCGCCTTGTAAATCAATGCCAGTGATTTGTCCAAAGCCAAAGGGCTTCATAAAGTCATGCATCATGTTGACGCCCATATCGCGAGCAAGCAGGTAGTAATATGTGTCACAAGAGTCAACGATTGACTTTTGCATGTCAACAATACCGTGACCACCTTTTTTATCATCCCGGAAGGTGTGATTACCAAACTCAAAATAACCTGGATCAGAAATTGTTTGAGAAGGTGTACGCTTTTGAAGCTCTAGTGCAGCAAGCGCCATAAAAGGTTTATAGGTTGATCCCGGTGGATAAATGCCTTTGAGTGGTCTGTTATAGAGTGGCTTTTGTGGCGATTCATTCAATTCTTTCCACGTCACTGAATCAATGCCTTCAACAAAGTCATTTGGGTTGAAGTTGGGTTTCGATACGAATGCCAAGATGTCACCAGTCTCTGGCTCGATCGCAACAAATGCCCCGCGAAAATTACCATAGAGTTGCTCAACTAGATATTGCAATTTGATATCAACAGAGAGCACTACATTTTTACCGGGGACGGAAGGTGAGCTAGAGAGAGTGCGTACAGGTTTTCCGCCGGCAGTAATTTCTACTTGATCGTAGCCTGGCACACCGCGTAATACACTTTCATAACTTTGCTCTAAACCAATCTTGCCAACGTATTGAATACCAGGCAAAAAAGAGGCCTGCAAAGCCTCGGGATCGTTACTTTTGGCGCCCTCGATTTCAGTCTGCATGCGCTCCTTATCCTTTTGGGAAACGCGACCAATGTAGCCAATCAGATGGGAGGCTAGCTCGTTGTAGGGATACTCCCGAAAGCTTCTAGCGCGGATTTCTACCCCAGGAAACCGGTAGCGATTAGCCATAAAACGGGCTGTTTCGGCCTCATTGAGCATCGAGCGCAAGGGAAACGTACCCATATTTCTGGAATCCTCTAGGGAGCGCTTGAAATTGCGGCGATCTCTGGGTGAAATATCAATAATCTCGGAAAGTTCATTGATGAGCTGATCAACATTGCCTTTCACTTCTTCGGCATTTACATCTAGGGTGAGTGCAGAGTAGTTTCTGCCAATCACGATGCCATTGCGGTCAATCAGAAGACCGCGATTTGCTGGTGCCGGGACTAGCGCTATTCGATTGCTTTCTGCGAGTAGGGCATATTTGCCATGACTAACAAGTTGAAGCCAGACTAGGCGAGTCACCAAAAGCAAGAAACAAAAAGTGACGAACAAGGTCGCAATATGGATGCGCTCTTGAAATGAGTCGAGGTCAGGCTTTTTAAAAGAAACCATGCAGCTTCTTAGAGTGGGCGATTGTGATCGACGTCAATTGGGCGACGTTGAGGCGCCAACAGTACGCGAGTTGCTAGCGGCCAAAGCATTGCCTCAATGATGGCTTGGATGGCGCCGGTTAGGGCCCACCAATAGAGCTCTCCGCTGAGTAGCCAATGAACTAATACTGGAAATAAAGACACAAGCAAAAAGATCGGCAAGAGGTGCAAGGCTTGAGATAGAACGGTAAGCGCCACAATGCGTCGGTGCCAAGAGATTGCTAGGTATGCCACTACTGAATAGCTAAATGCGTGTAGACCTAAAAGATCAGAGTTATGGACGTCCATCATGAGTCCGAGTATGAAAGCCCAGATGACACTCACGTAGCGATGCTGATGAATATTCCAAAACACAATACAAAGAATTAACCAGTCCGGTACCCAGCCATAGTTTCCGATTGGCAAGAGATTTAATAACAGCGCACAAAATAGACTGAAATAAATGAAGACCGGATTCACCGGACGCAATATATAGCCGCTCTGGAAATCAATCATTGCATTCCTCGCGCGCGAGTTTGGCGTCTACCAGGGGTATTTGTTAAAGGCGCGCCATTACTAGATTTGTTAGTAATCGTTGGTGCCTTTGCATCAAACTGTGGATCGTATAAAAAAGCCAAGGCTTGGCGATAGCGATTCACTGCTGCAACTGGTACGCAAAATACATTGGAAGAATTCTTATCGGCGTTGCGCTCAATTTTGCTAATAACAGCCACTGCAAATCCTGGTGGGTATACGCCATCAATACCGGAGGTAATCAAAATATCCCCAACCTCTAAATCGCTGGCTACTGGTAAGTAGCGTAGCTCCAGGGGGTTGCCTCGTCCAGCTCCAAAAACGGCAGCACGCAAGCCATTACGGGCAACCTGGACCGGAACCGCAAAGTCACGATCCTCCAGCAGGGAAACCTCAGCAGAGCGTTCATACAGGCGGACAACCTGGCCCAATATCCCAGAATCATTAGCGATTGGATTGCCCAGCTTGAGGCCATCATTGCTACCACGATTAATCACAATGCGCTGTGAAATCGGATTGGGAGGATTAAAGAGAATCTCGACAGGCAATGTTTTGAATGGCACCTGTTTTTGCAGCGCCATTAAATCACGCAAATTTTGATTTTCTACCATCAAAAATTCAGACTGATTTGCTAACAGGGAGAGTTCTGCTTGCCGCACCTTCATCGTTTGGTTTTCTTGATCAAGCGTGGACCGAGTCGTGAAATATTCCGATCCTGCTTCAAAAAAATTCCGTGGCGCCATCATCACATATTCAAGAGGACGCAAAACCCAATTGATGTTGTTACGAATTGGATCGAGTGCTTTAAAACGAAAATCGATCAGCATCAGAGAGATGCTGATCGACAGACAGACAATCAGTTTGAGTAAGGCCGGAATGCCCTGTCTGAAAAGTGGTGGAGCGCTATGTTGCAATTCCCTGATCGACGTGTATGTCGCTTACTCGTGCGAGAACACTCCGCCTAACTTATCCATGCGCTCCAGTGCGATACCGCAACCGCGAGCCACGCAAGTTAATGGATCTTCTGCTACATGAATTGGCAAACCAGTCTCTTCTAGCAAGAGGCGGTCAAGGTCACGCAATAAGGCGCCGCCGCCAGTGAGCATCATGCCTCGCTCAGCAATATCAGACGCCAACTCAGGTGGAATCTGCTCAAGAGCAGCTTTAACGGCAGTCACGATCTGATTTAATGGATCCGTTAATGCTTCCAAAATTTCATTGCTGGTTACTGTGAAGCTACGTGGGATCCCTTCTGAAAGATTGCGTCCTTTGACTTCCATCTCACGTACTTCAGCGCCTGGAAAAGCAGAACCAATGGTTTTCTTGATCAACTCAGCAGTTTGCTCACCAATCAACATGCCATAGTTACGACGAATGTAGTTGGTAATCGCTTCGTCGAACTTATCGCCACCAACGCGAACAGATCCTTTGTAAACCATGCCGCCCAATGACATCACACCAACTTCAGTTGTACCGCCACCGATGTCAACCACCATTGAACCTGCAGCTTCAGAAACTGGTAGGCCAGATCCGATTGCAGCCGCCATTGGCTCTTCAATCAAAAATACTTGTGATGCACCAGCACCCAATGCAGATTCACGAATTGCACGACGCTCAACTTGAGTAGATCCACAAGGAACACAAATGATGATGCGTGGACTTGGCTTTAATAATTTACTTTCATGCACGAGTTTGATAAATTGCTTGAGCATTTGTTCGGTGATGGTGAAGTCGGCAATAACGCCGTCTTTCATTGGGCGAATTGCCTCAATATTTCCTGGAACGCGACCCAACATCGCTTTTGCCTCTTTTCCGACGGCCAAAATGGTCTTTTTGCCGTTTGGACCACCTTCTTGGCGAATTGCCACAACCGAGGGTTCATCGAGGACAATACCCCGCTCACGCATATAAATTAAGGTGTTGGCGGTTCCTAGGTCGATGGCTAGGTCATTGGAAAAGTAGCTGCGGAAAAAACCAAACATGATGTAGTGGGAAAATAGAAGTTGTTAATAAAAAATATATAGGAATGATACTCTAGCGCCCCATGAATCTTGATGATGTCCAGCGCATTGCGCACCTTTCTAGGCTTGAGTTAAATCAGGCAGAAGCCGAGGCTGTTTTGCCTCAATTACAGGCTATTTTTTCTCTGGTTGAGGAAATGCAGGCTGTTGATACCACTGGGTTAGAGCCACTTGCTCACCCTATCCTATTTCTACGTGATTTAGCTCAGCCCATGCGCGTTGACCAAGTGAGTGAGTCCGATCACCGCACTGAGAACATGCAGTCTGCTCCAGCTCAACAGGATGGTTACTTCCTGGTACCGAGGGTGATTGAATGAGTTGGCACAACGCTCCCATCATGCTTATGGCAAAAGCCCTAGCTGCTAAGGAGGTCTCTAGCGCTGAATTAACCCGGTACTTTTTAGAGCGTATTGAGGCTGGAAAGCAGTGGAATGCATATCTTGATGTGAATGCTCACTTAAGCTTAGAGCAAGCATCTATGGCAGATAAATTAATTTCCGCTGGTAAAGCTGGCAAATTGACCGGCATTCCAGTTGCCCATAAGGACGTCTTCGTTACCCGCGGTTGGAAGTCGACTGCTGCCTCCAAAATCTTGGCTGGATATCAGAGTCCTTTCGATGCAACGGTTGTCTCCAATTTGGGGATTCCAGATGAAAACAATCCCCATGGTGCGGGCATGGTATGCCTTGGTAAGACCAATATGGATGAATTTGCCATGGGCTCTTCTAATGAAAACTCTGCCTATGGCCCAGTATTAAATCCCTGGAATGCTTCTTATGTGGCCGGCGGCTCTTCTGGTGGTTCTGCTGCTGCAGTTGCTGCCGGCTTAGCCCCGATTGCCACCGGCACTGATACTGGCGGCTCAATTCGCCAGCCAGCGGCATTTTGTGGCCTAACCGGAATTAAGCCCAGCTATGGACGCGTATCGCGTTACGGCATGATCGCTTACGCCTCCTCACTTGATCAAGCTGGCCCCATGGGTAAATCAGCAGAGGACTGCGCTTTAGTTCTCTCCGCAATGTCATCACATGATCAGCGTGACTCAACTTCTCTTGCGGACTCCGGTGAGGACTATGGTCGCTATCTCAATCAGGGTTGGCAAGAAGGCGGCAAAAATCCCGCTAAACCATTAGAAGGATTGCGTATTGGTTTGCCTAAAGAATTTTTTGCTGACGGTTTAGCAAGTGATGTTGCTAAGTCGGTCAATGAGGCAGCAAAGACTTTAGAAGGATTAGGTGCGCGGTTGGTTGAAGTGAGCTTACCCAAAACCAAGTTATCTATTCCGGTCTATTACGTATTGGCGCCAGCGGAAGCCTCGAGCAACTTGAGTCGCTTTGATGGTGTACGTTATGGCCATCGTGCTAGTGAGTACAAAGATTTGGGCGACATGTATCAGAAGTCGCGCACTGAAGGTTTTGGTGCTGAAGTAAGGCGTCGTATTTTGATTGGCACCTATGTCTTGTGTCACGGCTACTACGATGCTTACTATTTGCAGGCACAAAAAATTCGTCGCATTATTGCAGCGGATTTTCAAGCGGCTTTTAAAGAGTGTGATGTCATTCTAGGGCCTGTTGCGCCTGATGTGGCGTGGCGTCTGGGGGAGAAGTCAAAAGACCCAGTTCAAATGTATTTGGAAGATATTTATACGCTTTCAACTAATTTAGCAGGCTTGCCAGCAATGAGCGCACCGTGTGGATTTAATACAAATAATTTACCAATCGGTATGCAACTAATCGGTAATTACTTTTCTGAGGCGCGCTTATTGCAAGTAGCACACCAATATCAGCAAGCTACCGATTGGCATTTGCGCCAAGCTAGTGGGGTGGCATGATGCAATGGGAAGTCGTCATTGGTCTTGAGACCCACGCACAGCTACAAACCCAATCCAAAATATTTAGTGGTGCCAGCACGCGCTTTGGTGCAGAACCCAACACTCAAGCATGTGCAGTGGATTTAGCTTTACCCGGTGTATTACCAGTACTTAATCGCCAAGCAGTTGAACATGCGATTCGTTTTGGATTGGCAGTGGGAGCGAAGATTTCACCGGCAAGTATTTTTGCGCGCAAGAATTATTTCTATCCAGACCTCCCTAAGGGCTATCAAATCAGCCAAATGGAGATTCCAGTGGTTGTTGGCGGATCTCTAGAAATTCTGGTGGGCGAGGAAGTAAAAGTGGTTGAATTAACTCGCGCCCATATGGAAGAGGATGCCGGTAAATCTGTTCATGAGGAAGGCTTTATTGGCCCTCATGGCGAATCCTCCAGTGGCATCGACTTAAATCGTGCTGGCACTCCACTTTTAGAGATTGTTACAGAGCCGGTTATGCGTAGCGCTGCGGAGGCGGTGGCTTATGCAAAAGCCTTGCATACCCTTGTAGTGTGGTTGGGGGTGTGCGACGGCAATATGCAAGAAGGCTCTTTCCGTTGCGATGCCAACGTATCTGTTCGCCCTATGGGGCAAAAAGAATTTGGGACGCGTTGTGAGATTAAGAACTTAAATTCTTTCCGCTTCTTGGAAGAGGCGATTCAATATGAAGTGCGTCGTCAAATTGAATTAATCGAAGATGGCGGTACCGTTGTTCAAGAGACTCGCCTCTATGATCCGGATCGCGGTGAAACACGCAGTATGCGTAGCAAAGAGGATGCGAACGACTATCGCTATTTCCCAGATCCTGATTTATTGCCGGTCGTGATTGATGATGCGTGGATTGCCGAAGTGCGCACTAGGATGCCGGCCCTCCCTGCGCAATTACGTGGGCAATGGCAGGCGGATTATGGCTTGAGTGCTTATGACACGCAATTACTGACACAAGACCGCGATACTGCAAAAGTATTCGAAGAGCTGCTAACCATAGTCGGCAAACCCCTGGCTAAAGCAGCTGCAAACTTGATTGCTGGTGAATTTGCTTCCTCTTTAAATCGTGCCGGCATTGCAACCGCTGATGCACCTCTTAAGGCAGAACATTTGGCCCCATTACTCACTCGCGTGGCAGACGGCACTATCTCCAATAAGATCGCTAAGGATATCTTTGCAATTTTGTGGGATGAGGCTATTGCCGGTAAGGCAATGAGTACTGTTGATCAAGTCATTGACGCTAAAGGGCTCAAGCAAATTAGCGATAGCGGCGCTATTGAGGTAATCATTGATCAAGTCCTGGCGGCCAATCAGAAATCGGTTGAAGAGTTCCGCTCTGGTAAAGAAAAAGCATTCAATGCCCTTGTTGGTCAGATTATGAAGGCTTCTCAAGGCAAGGCGAATCCTGGCCAAGTAAATGAACTCCTGCGAAAAAAACTAAGTTAAGAAAGAAATTCATGAGCGCAATAGATCCAAAGCAGGCAGAACAAGAAGAGTTAGTTGCTGAGTGGTTGAGAGCTACCCCTGGCTTCTTCGATCGCTATGCGGATCTCTTTAATGAGATTCGCATTAAACATCCACATGAAGATCGTGCGATCTCATTGCAAGAGCGTCAGATGACAGTATTGCGCACTCAAAATCAAGAGCTCAATCGTCGCCTAAGCGAGATGCTGCACTTTGGTAGCCGTAACGATAAGACTCAACAAAGCTTGGTTGCTTGGTTGCTGCGCTTAATGAAAGCCAACAATAAAGCCGATGCTGAGGGAGCAATTACTTCTGGATTAGCTGAGGTATTTGAGGTTGAGTCTGCGCAATTATTGTCACCAAATTCTGCGTTTGGCCCATGGGTAGATACACCGCTCTGCGGGTCAGCTAAAGAATTAGCTGTTGCTAGTGTTGCTTTATTGGCGAGTCAAACTACCATTAATCCAGGCTGGCAAAGCATGGTTGCTATTGGTCTACCGCTAGGTAAGAGCATTGGTGCCATCCAATCACCAGCAGTGCTGCTCTTAGCGAGCAAGGATGAAATGCGTTTCACCGCAGATATGGGAGCTTTCTATTTGCGCCAGATTGCCGAACTAACTGCTGCAGCTCTGGATCGTATCCAGGCTTATGAAATTACAAGCGACTGATCTTCATCCGCTCATGCAGGAGTATTTGCATGAGTTGCACGTATTGCGCCAACTATCGCCGCATACCCTAAAGGCGTATGGAATGGATCTGAGTGATCTCCAAAATTTTGCTCTTGAAGATTCGATTGATTTACTAAAAGTTAGTAACGGTCATGTGCGTCGTTGGGCTGGTCGTTTACATTCCAAAGGTAAGTCATCTAGAAGTATTGCCAGAGCACTTTCAGCATGGCGTGGTTGGTATGACTGGCTAACAGAAAAGGATGCCAGGCGAGATGCGCGTGCTGGTAAGGTAACCAGTAATTTAGTGGCCAATCCAGTAGATGATGTGAAGGCCCCTAAGCGCTTAAAGTCGCTGCCTAAGGCCTTGTCAGTCGAGCAGGCACTTTCCTTGGTCAATCAAGCGGTCAAAGAGGCGGAAGAGAAAAAGGATTTGGAATCGATTCGGGATGCAGCTATTATTGATTTGCTGTATTCCTCGGGCTTACGTCTTTCAGAGTTACTGGGTATTGATGTGATGCAAAGTAAGGATCGTCAAAATGAATCAGCTGGGTGGTTGGATTGGGATGCTGCAGAAGTGACGGTCTTAGGCAAGGGAGGCAAGCGGCGCTCGGTGCCCGTTGGCAAACCCGCAATGCAGTCGTTGAATGTGTGGCGACAGATCCGAGATACCAGTAGTTTTGCTGAGCATTCGAATGCCCTTTTTCTGTCGGCAACTGGAAAACGCTTATCACCCCGTACTGTCCAAGCCCACCTTCGTACTTTAGCAATGCGCGCTGGCTTGCCTACTCATGTGCACCCTCACATGATGCGTCACAGCTTTGCTAGCCATGTTTTGCAATCCTCACAGGACCTTAGAGCCGTGCAAGAGATGTTGGGGCATGCCAGCATTGCCAGCACTCAGATTTATACCTCTTTAGATTTTCAGCACCTCGCTCAGGCATACGATAAAGCGCATCCGCGCGCAAAGGCTGGTAAAGGCTGAGGAACTCGGTAAGATAGTGGGTTTCCCACTTTGGGAACGCATGCGTTCTAGATTTTGATTGGATCATTCATGGCATTAATTCCGGTAACTATTTTGACTGGCTTTTTAGGAAGCGGTAAAACGACTTTGCTCAAACATATTCTGACTGAAAATCATGGCAAAAAAATTGCTGTGATTGAAAACGAGTTTGGCGAAGAGAATATTGATAACGACATCTTGGTTCAAGATCACGAAGAAAATATTGTGCAGATGAGCAATGGTTGTATTTGTTGCACGATTCGTGGCGATCTGGTTGAGGCTTTGAATGAGCTGTGGGAGCAACGCAAAGATAAGAAGATTAGTTTTGATCGTGTGGTGATTGAAACAACCGGTATAGCCAATCCTGGCCCAGTAGCTCAGACCTTCTTTATGGATGACGACGTTGCTGACCATTACGTTTTAGATGCTGTTGTAACCCTGGTGGATGCCAAGCACGGCCCGCATCAGCTAGATGAGCATGAGGAAGCGCAGCGTCAAGTTGGCTTTGCCGACCAGATCTTTATTACCAAGACCGATCTGGTAACGCCAGCTGAAGTTGAGTCTTTACGTAAGCGCCTGATGCATATGAACCCAAGAGCTCCGATTACAGGAATCTCTAAGGGCGTGGTTTCTCTCGATGCAGTTTTAGATCTCAAGGGCTTTAATCTCAATGCGAAGTTAGATATTGACCCTCATTTCTTAGAGCAGGAAGATCATGATCATGAACATTGTGGCCATGATTACAGCCACGACCATGATCACAGCACTTGCGGTCATGACCATAGCCATGATCATCATGGTCATGCGGGGCACACAGATCGTATCCAATCCTTCGTATTTCGTAGTGATAAACCCTTTGATCACAAAAAATTGGAAGACTTCCTTGGCGGCATTCTGGAGGTCTTTGGCGAAAAGATGCTGCGCTACAAAGGGGTGCTCTATGTGAAGGGAAGTAACCGAAAAGTGGTATTTCAGGGGGTTCATCAGATGATGGGCAGCGATATGGCTGGCCCATGGGGTGCTGAACCCAAGCAAACCCGGATGGTCTTCATAGGCATTGATTTACCTAAGGACACCTTACTGGCTGGGCTTGAGGGATGCTTGGTCTAGGAAGATTCGGGTACAATCCGCGGCCACGGTCAATATTGATAAATATTGATAAAAGAGCTGTAAAAGTTTGGCAGAATGAGGCAATAATGCTTCAAATCTAGGAAAGAATGAGATGACGGTGAAAACAGCAACAAAACCAGCAGCTACTACAAAAGCGAGTAGCAAAGCTGCAAGCCCTAAGACTGTAAAGGGCGCACCTTTAACTGAGGCAGAATTGCTCAAAATGTCCGAGAAGGACTACATGAGTGCTGCGCAGTTAGATTTTTTCCGTCAAAAATTACTCACTCTTAAAGAAGATATCTTAAAGAACGCTTCGGAGACCACCGAGCATCTTCGCGAAAATATTTTGGTACCAGATCCGGCTGATCGTGCAACGATTGAAGAAGAGCATGCATTGGAATTGCGTACACGTGATCGTGAGCGTAAATTGCTTAAAAAGGTTGAGCAAGCCTTGGCTCGTATCGAGTCTGGCGACTATGGTTGGTGCGAAGAGACTGGTGAGCCAATCGGATTGAACCGTTTAATTGCAAGACCTACAGCCAATTTATCTCTTGAGGCTCAAGAGCGTCGCGAACTCCGCCAAAAATTATTTGGCGAATAATTTTTATTTGCGATGACCAAGCAATTACCTGCCCTTAGTGACATCTCACCTTTGTTAAAGGCAGAGATTCTTGCTGAAGCTTTACCTTACATCCGCGCGTATCACGGTAAGACCATCGTGATTAAGTACGGCGGGAATGCAATGGTTGAAGAGCGTCTCAAAGAAAGTTTTGCGCGCGACGTCATCTTGCTGAAGTTGGTTGGCATGAATCCTGTTGTGGTTCACGGCGGTGGCCCACAAATTGATGAGGCCCTGAAAAAAATCGGCAAGACCGGAACTTTTATTCAGGGTATGCGCGTGACCGATGAAGAAACCATGGAAGTTGTGGAGTGGGTTCTAGGCGGTGAAGTGCAGCAAGATATCGTCATGCTGATTAACCACTTTGGCGGTCAGGCTGTCGGCTTGACTGGTAAAGATGGCGGCTTAATCCATGCTAAGAAAATGATGATTCCCAGCGATACAGAGCCAGGCAAGAAAATAGATATCGGTTTTGTGGGTGAAATTGAGGCTATTAATCCAGCTGTTGTGAAAGCTTTGCAAGATGACGCGTTCATTCCGGTGATTTCGCCGATTGGCTTTAGTGCCGAAGGTCAGGCTTACAACATCAATGCCGACTTAGTGGCTGGCAAGATGGCCGAAATCTTGCATGCAGAGAAATTGGTCATGATGACTAATATTCCTGGAGTCATGGATAAAAATGGCAAGTTATTAACGGATTTAACTGCAAGAGAAATTGATGCCTTGTTTGCTGACGGCACGATCTCTGGCGGTATGTTGCCGAAGATTTCTTCTGCATTAGATGCTGCAAAAAGTGGCGTGAATTCAGTACACATCATTGATGGCCGTATTGAGCATTCCTTATTGCTAGAAATTCTGACCGAGCAAGCGTTCGGTACGATGATTCGTTCGAGGTAAGTAAAGACATGCGCGAAGCTTTGCAGCCAGTAGATATCAATGACAGCAACGCTGAAGCTGGTAAGACTCGCAAACGCCCACGTCCTGGCGAACGCCGCCTGCAGATTTTGCAAGTACTTGCAGAAATGTTGCAAAACCCTAAGGGTGAGCGGGTAACAACAGCGGCCTTAGCTGCCAAAATTCAAGTATCTGAAGCAGCCCTTTATCGTCATTTCGCGAGTAAAGCGCAGATGTTTGAGGGACTTATTTCTTTTATTGAGCAAACCGTCTTTGGCTTGATTAATCAGATCAATCAAAAAGAAGAATCTGGTCTTGCTCAAGCCCGCGGAATTTTGCAAATGCTGTTGTTCTTTGCCGAGAAGAATCCTGGCATGACCCGAGTGCTATTAGGCGATGCCTTATTACAAGAAGATGATCGTTTGCAAGAGCGGATTACGCAGGTTCTGGATCGCGTTGAAGCTTCATTGAAGCAGGCACTCCGAATTGCTCAGACCCAAGGTGGGTCCTGGGCTCAGGTTGGTCAAGAAGAAGTCAGCATTCGTGCTGCTATGTTGATGAGTTTTGTTTTGGGTCGTTGGCATCGATTTGCCCGCAGCGGCTTTAAGAAATTGCCAACCGAAGCTTCTGATATTAGTTTGCGTATCCTCCTCTCAGAATGAGCGAGTTACACCTCTCTAGAAACACTATCCACTTTGCCGAGCCCCTGCCTTTGCAGAGTGGCGCCATATTATCTGGCTATGATTTAGTGATTGAAACTTACGGCAAACTCAATGCTGATAAAAGTAATGCAGTATTAATTTGCCATGCGCTCAATGCTTCTCATCACGTAGCAGGCCCTAGTCCCGATAATCCAGAGGATATCGGCTGGTGGGATAACATGATTGGTCCCGGAAAGCCTGTAGATACAAACCATTTTTTTGTGATCGGCGTAAATAATTTGGGCTCTTGCTTTGGCTCTACCGGACCAATGAGCATCAACCCAGAAACCGGCAAGCCTTATGGCGCTGACTTTCCAGTAGTTACAGTTGAAGATTGGGTGAACACCCAGGCACGGCTTGCTGATAAGTTGGGCATTCGGAAATTTGCTGCAGTCATGGGCGGTAGTCTGGGTGGCATGCAGGCAATGGCTTGGGCAATCCAGTTTCCTAAGCGCATAGATCACTGCGTGGTGGTAGCTTCTACTCCGAAATTGAGTGCACAAAATATTGCATTTAATGAAGTGGCGCGCAATGCGATTTTATCGGACCCTGATTTTCATGGCGGTAATTACTACGAGCATGGCGTAGTGCCAAAGCGTGGCTTGCGTTTAGCTCGCATGGTGGGTCATATCACCTATTTGTCTGATGATGATATGGCTGAAAAATTTGGGCGTGAATTACAACGCCCTAACGGCGAATCAAATGACTACCGCTTCAGCTTTGATGTGGAGTTTGAAGTTGAAAGCTATTTGCGTCATCAGGGTGATAAGTTTTCAACGTACTTTGATGCCAATACTTATTTGCTGATTACTCGTGCCTTGGACTATTTTGATCCATCACGCCGCTATGACGGTAGTCTGAACCGTGCTTTAGCAGAGGTGCAGGCTAAGTTCTTGGTAGTGAGCTTCTCAACGGATTGGCGATTCCCGCCGAATCGTAGCCGTGAGATCATCCAGTCTTTATTGAGCAATAAGAGTGAAGTGACTTATGCGGAGATCGATGCTCCTCATGGGCATGATGCATTCCTATTGGATGATGAGCGCTATCACAATCTAGTAAGAGCTTATTTTGCGCAAATGTTGGAGGCTCAGTCATGAGTAACATCAATAAGCGCGCAGACTTTGCAGCGATTGCTAAATGGATTGCCCCAAATAGTCAGGTACTCGACTTGGGCTGTGGCGATGGCAGTTTCTTGGAGTTCTTGCAGAAACAAAAACCTGTTCATTGCTATGGCGTAGAGATCGATGATGCACGTGTTCTCTCTTGCGTACAAAAAAGTCTGAATGTAATTCAACAAGACTTGGAGGGCGGCCTAGCGCTTTTTGAAGACAATAGTTTTGATACCGTAGTGCTCTCACAAACCTTGCAAACTATTCATCAGACTGAAAAGATCTTGCGTGAAGTGGTTCGTGTTGGTAAAGAATCTATCGTATCCTTCCCGAACTTTGGCCACTGGTCACATCGTTTGGCAGTAGGGCTTGGTCGTATGCCGGTATCCAAGAGCTTGCCTTATCAGTGGTACAACACACCCAATGTGCGCGTACTCACTGTGGACGATTTTGAAAAGCTGGCTTCCAGTCTTGGTCTCAAGGTGATTGATCAATGCATCTTGCATGATGGTCAACAAGTGACCTTGATGCCTAATTTCTTTGGTAGCTTGGCGCTGTTCCGCGTCCGTAGCGCCTAGAACTGTGCTGAAAGCAGCGCAGTCTTGGCTTGCTGATTTTCGGGTTTATCTCGAATGGCCCTGCCTTCGAATGTTATTTCTTGGGTTTTCTGCTGGCCTACCTCTTCTATTAATACTTGGAACACTCAGCTTTTGGTTGCGTGAGGCAGGCATTGATCGCAGCACTATTGGCTACTTAACTTGGGTTGGACTCATCTATGCATTCAAGTGGATGTGGGCTCCGCTTGTTGATCGCTTGCAAATTCCTCTGCTAACGAAATTATTTGGTCGGCGTCGTAGTTGGTTGCTGTTTGCGCAAGCACTCATTATTTTCGGTCTCGTAGGAATGTCTACGCTTGATCCTAAGCTGGCCCTGAACTCAGTTGTTTGGTGCGCTTTATTAGTGGCATTCGGTTCAGCTACGCAAGATATTGCATTAGATGCATTCCGGATTGAATCAGCCAATAGCGATTATCAAGCAGCCTTAGCGGCTACGTATCAAACGGGTTACCGATTGGCTTTGATCTGGTCAGGCGCAGGCGTCTTGTGGCTGGCTGCCAGGGCTGAGACAGGCAGTGGCTATGATGCTGGCGCGTGGCAGTTTGCTTATTTGTGTATGGCTGCATCTATTGGGGTTGGAGTAATCACGACTCTATTGAGTAAAGAGCCAGTGCAAATTCAATTGGCAAAAGCACGCAATGTCAAAGCATGGCTCCATCAAACCTTGATTGAGCCATTTGCTGAGTTTCTTACTCGCTATCGCTGGCATGCAGTATTGATTTTGTCTTTAATTGCAATCTATCGTATTAGCGATGTGGTGATGGGCATTATGGCCAACCCCTTTTATGTCGACATGGGTTACACCAAGGATGAAGTGGCAGCGGTGAGCAAAGTGTTTGGTGTGGTCATGACTTTGGTAGGCGCTTTTGTGGGCGGTGTCCTCACCTTACGATTTGGTGTCTTGCGTATTTTGTTTGTGGGCGCAGTGTTATCTGCAGCTAGTAATTTATTATTTGCTTGGTTGGCAACACAAGGTCATGATTTACATGGCTTGATTTGGGTAATTTCTGCTGACAATTTGAGCTCAGGTATTGCCAGTGCGGCATTCATCGCCTTCTTATCTGCCCTAACGAACATTCGTTATTCAGCAACGCAATACGCCTTGTTTAGTTCGATGATGTTGCTCTTGCCAAAATGGTTAGCGGGCTTCTCAGGAGTCTTCGTAGATACCTTCGGTTATCAAACATTTTTCTTCGGAACAGCGATTATTGGCGCCCCAGTTCTACTGTTGATTTGGGCAACCATTCATTTCAAAATTGTTCAGATCAAAAAAGAAGACGAGTAATTTCGCCGCCTACATTGTTTAAAGCTTCCAGTCATAGTCCACAGTAAGTGGCGCATGATCTGAAAAGCGTTCATCTTTATACACGGCAGTTTTCTTTGCTGTCTTAGCTATGCCAGGTGTGCTGATGTGATAGTCAATTCGCCATCCAACATTCTTGGCATAGGCTTGACCACGATTGCTCCACCAGGTGTAGCAAGACTCTCCTGCTTCTGGCTCTAATTTGCGATACACATCTACGTAGCCAACCCGATCAAATAAGTTGGTAAGCCATGCTCGCTCTTCTGGCAAGAAGCCAGAGTTTTTGAGATTGCCCTTCCAGTTCTTAAGATCGATTTCATGATGGGCAATATTGACATCACCACAGAGCACAATTTCTTGGCCAGATTTTTTAAGCTTGATGAGGTGGGGTAAGAAGCTATCGAGATAGCGATATTTAGCCTCTTGGCGCTCGGGTGAGCTTGAGCCTGAGGGCATATAAACCGAAATCACCGAAAGCCCCTTAAAGCGAGCTTCTACATAGCGCCCCTCAGCATCAAACTCTGTATTGCCATAGCCATATAAGACTTCATCTGGTTTATGGGGTGTATAGATGCCGCAGCCGCTATAGCCTTTTTTCTCGGCATGGTGAAAATAGCCATGCATGCCGTCTGGATTCAGAATGGCGTCTTCTAGGTCATCGCGTTGGGCCTTCAGCTCTTGCATGCAGATGAAGTCTGCTTTTTGCTTAATGGCCCAGGGCAGAAAGCCTTTTTTGACTGCTGAACGGATACCGTTGAGGTTCGCTGAAATGATGCGTAACATGTAGGCCTATGAGCTCAAATAATTCAAATCAAGATAACTTCATTCGTTTTGCCTTAGAGGCAAAGGTTTTGTCCTTTGGGGAGTTTAAAACTAAAGCGGGGCGACTCTCTCCTTATTTTTTTAATGCGGGTGGATTTAATGATGGTGCACGTTTAAGTGCGCTAGGTCGTTATTACGCTAAGGCCTTGCAGGAATCGAATATTCAGTTCGACATGCTCTATGGCCCTGCCTATAAAGGTATCACGCTAGCTGCAGCTACAGCCATCGCATTAGCTGACATCGGCATTAATGTTCCTTATGCCTACAACCGCAAGGAAGTTAAGGACCACGGTGAGGGCGGTTCATTAGTGGGTGCCCCTGTTAAAGGCAAAGTAGTGATTATTGATGATGTGATTTCTGCTGGTACTTCGGTACGAGAATCGGTTGACCTGATTCGTGGTGCAGGCGCTGAGCCAACCGCAGTATTGATTGCATTAGATCGGATGGAGCGCTCTGGCAATGCAGTGGAGATTGGTGAGAAGTCTGCAGTGCAGGCAGTTGAACAAGAGTTTGGTTTGCCAGTCATCGCGATTGCAAATCTAGCCGACTTAATGTTTTTCTTAACTTTTTCTAGCGATGCGCAGTTAACAAACTATCTGCCTGCGGTAAAGGCTTACCGCGAGAAATACGGCATTTAAATTATTGCTTCGCCCTCAAAGACAGTAACTGCCGGCCCGGTCATGATCACGGATTGAATAATGCTATCGACAGTGCCGCCCCAGGCAATGTGAAGATCGCCACCACGGGTATGCACTTTGACAGGCGAATCCAGCAAGCCTCTGCGAATCCCTGAGACTACCGCCGCACAAGCGCCTGTGCCACAAGCTAGCGTTTCTCCAGCGCCACGTTCATAGACACGCAACTTGATTTCATTGCGATTCATGACTTGCATATAGCCAGCATTTACTCTTTTAGGGAAAGCGGAATATTGTTCAATTTCAGCCCCCTCTTCAAGAACAGGAGCGCTCTCAACGTCCGCAACAGCTTGGACTGCATGCGGGTTACCCATTGAAAGTACGCTAACAAAACTATCATGCGTCGCAGGACGACTTAAAGGAAGTGAGTAAAGAGTTTCTTGAAACTCTTGCATGCTGGCTAATCCGTTTTCATTAAAGGGGATATGGCTATGATCAAAAATGGGTGCTCCCATATCCACTTCTACTTGGCCATCAGGATGTGACTTGAGAGTAAGCACAGTATGTGCAACTTCAACACGCAATGGATTTTTAGTCGATAAACCCTGATCCAATACGAAGCGCACAAAGCAGCGTGAGCCGTTACCACATTGCTCTACTTCGCCACCATCGGCATTAAAAATCCTGTAACGAAAATCAGCATCTGGACGCGTAGTTTTTTCAACAATCAGAATTTGATCTGCACCAATACCAAATTGACGATGGGCTAATGCCTGCCATTGCTCGCGTGTAATAGAGCTGAGGTCTTGATCAATGCCGTTGAGCACAATGAAATCATTGCCAGCACCATGCATTTTGGTGAAGCGTAATTTGCGTGCTGGTGAATGTGTGCTCAAAATGTTTCCGCTTAATCGTAAAGACTGGCTTCGCCAGGAGGTCTATGTTTAAAACGCTTATGTACCCAATAGTACTCCGCTGGTCTTTCTTGAACAAGCTCTTCAATATAGTGATTGAGGAGTGCTGTATCTTTTTCAACATCATCGCTTGGAAAGTTTGGTAAGGGCTTGCTGATATGGCAGGTGTAGCCTTTGCGATCTTGATTTAATGTCGTGGTCATCAAGCAGACCTCTGCCCCGCTGAGTTTGGCTAAGCGTGAAACCGAGGTAATAGTATTGGTTTGAATACCAAAGAAGGGAACAAAAACAGAGTCGCGTGGGCCCAAATCAATATCAGGGGCAATAAAGATAAAGTTTCCTGTTTGAATTTCACGAATGAGATCGCGTAAGCGACTTTGTCTTTCGATAGATTTGCCGCCAAAGCGATTTCTCCACTCAATCATCTTTTGATTAAAAAATGGATTCTTCATATTTTGATAAAGGCCTGCACCTCTTGGCCAGTCATGTTGGCTGGCCAAAACCGATAGGGCCATAAACCCGCCCTCTAGCCCTACGAAGTGTGGATTAATCAGTAAGCGTGGCTTGCGATCGCCCAGAGTGATCTCAGAATTGATGGAGACGATATCAGTAATTTGTTTGCCACTGCCAAGCCAAATACGGCTTCTCTCCAAAACACTACGACCAAATAATTTCCAATGTTCCAGTGCTAGCGCATCAATTTCTTTTTCACTCAGATTGGGAAAACATAAGCGAAGATTGGTTTTCACTACATGACTGCGACTATTGGGTATATGAGCAGCAAGCCAGCCAAGGCCGTAGCCTACATGGACTGTGATCGTATATGGCAAAAAGGCAAAGAGGCGCAATACATTCAGCGCTAGAAAATTGAAGAGGTTGGACAACCAGGCCATTACAAAATTTTATAACTAATTGCTTGGCGGCAATTCTGCACCAGCGGGATGCTTATAGCGGTTATAAGACCAAATAAATTGTTCCGGGGCAACGAGCACCGCATTCTCAATAGCAACATTGATCTGAGTAGCTGCAATATTGGCATCTTCAGATAAGGTAGCCAGTCTAGTGGCCTGCATTAACCAACCCTTGCCAATACCTTTGCGTTTCGCAGTAAACATGACTACTGGCGTGTTGTTGCGATTTGCTAGGCGTGCAGGTAGTGGAGTGGTGTAGGCGGGTCGCCCAAAGAATGGCACCCAAACACCCTCGCCACCACTAGGAACCTGATCAGGAAGAATGCCAATGGCCTCGCCGCGAGTGAGTGCCCTGGTCATCTGACGCACACCATTGAGATTGGTGGGAACAAAATGCATATTCGGATAGGCGCGACCTTCTTCGACTACTTCATTGAGCCATTCTTGACGCGAGGGTCTATACAAAATAGTTGCAGTGAAATGTTGGGCCAACACACGAGGGATGATTTCAAAGCCACCAAGATGGGGTGTCAGCATCACCAAGCCATGCCCCTCATTGATTGCTGATTCGACTGCATCCCAGTTCTGCACTTCAACTAATTTGAGTGCTTTCTGGGGGTTACGCCAAATCCATAAGCTATCTGAAAACAGCATTCCAGAGGCTCTAATGGCCTCCCAAAGCCTCATGGGGAGTTTGTGGGCGCTAACTACAGCTTCGTATTGCGGGCGAAAGAGTGAGCGGTATTGCTTAGAGCCTATATAGGCCAGCATGCCCATACACGCTCCAATTACTTGCATGAGAGCAAGTGGAAGGGCGGTAAGGCTATTGAGGCTAAGCTGAAGAAGGAGTTTTCGCACCCCCCAATGATATTCAATGCTGCCATCGGGGCCAAATTTAAGTTCGTCTTGATGGATTAAGCCCTTTTCGGATAAAATCGAATCATCGCTGAGTTAAGACAACTTGCAGGGCGATTCAAAAATTCTGCTAAAGCGTCGCCGTTGTGGTTCCTGGCACGTAGAGTTGTCCAATAAATCGTGTTAATTATTAAAGGAATAGGCAATGGCAAACGATTACTTCTTTACCTCAGAATCAGTTTCTGAGGGTCACCCCGATAAAGTAGCAGACCAAATTTCTGATGCCATCTTGGACTCCATCTTGGCCCAAGATCCAACTGCACGTGTTGCAGCAGAAACTTTATGTAACACCGGCTTGGTAGTTCTTGCTGGTGAAATTACTACCAATGCAAACGTTGACTATATTCAAGTTGCCCGCAATACCTTACGTGAAATCGGCTACGACAATACTGACTACGGCATTGATTACAAAGGTTGCGCAGTTTTAGTTGCATATGACAAGCAAAGTCCAGATATTGCTCAGGGCGTCGATAAGGCGCATGACGATGGCCTAGATCAGGGCGCTGGTGACCAAGGCTTGATGTTTGGTTATGCTTGCGATGAAACTTCAGAGCTCATGCCTTTGCCTATTCATTTGTCACATCGCTTGGTAGAGCGTCAATCACAATTGCGTCGCGATGGCCGTCTCAATTGGTTGCGTCCTGATGCAAAGTCACAAGTCACCTTGCGCTATGTTGATGGCAAGCCTGACTCGATCGACACAGTTGTGTTGTCTACTCAACACGATGAAGATATTTCTCTTGAAAAATTACGTGAAGCAGTGATCGAAGAGATCATCAAACCGGTATTACCTAAGCATTTGATTAAAGGCGCGATTAACTTCTTAGTGAACCCTACGGGTCGCTTTGTTATTGGTGGCCCACAAGGCGATTGCGGTTTAACTGGCCGCAAAATTATTGTCGATACCTACGGTGGCGCAGCTCCTCATGGTGGTGGTGCGTTCTCCGGCAAGGATCCTTCTAAGGTTGATCGCTCTGCTGCGTATGCCGGTCGTTATGTTGCGAAGAACGTGGTTGCTGCTGGTTTGGCAAGCAAGTGCTTGATTCAGATTTCTTATGCGATTGGTGTTGCTAAACCAACTTCAGTGATGGTGAGCACATTTGGCACCGGAAAGGTCTCCGATGAAAAGATTGCGCAATTGGTTTCTGAGCACTTTGATTTGCGTCCAAAAGGAATTGTGAAGATGCTTAACCTCTTGCGCCCTATTTATCGCAAGACGGCTGCTTATGGTCATTTTGGGCGCGAGGAGCCAGAATTCACTTGGGAGCAAACAGATAAAGCGGCAGCATTACGTGCTGCAGCGGGCTTGTAAGTAGTAAAAAAGCCGTTTGTAGATGTATTGAGGCGAAATATGGCGTAATTGTTTACAATTACGCCATACCTTCAAGGAGCGTTGCAAGGAATGCTGAGACCCAGTATTTCCCCAGGCTTGAAGGGAGCGGGCTCTTAATCAGAGCTTGCTAATTGCAACCGCGCTCGCTAACCCATGATTCAACGGCTAGCGAGTTTGCACTCCAGCATTGGATCGTATTTAGCTGGAGCATTAATGAATACCGTTTCTGATTTAAACAACTTTGTTGCAACTCGTTGCGCGATTGCTGATATTTCTTTAGCTGATTTTGGCCGTAAAGAAATTGCGATTGCTGAAACTGAGATGCCTGGCTTGATCGCCATTCGTGATGAATTTGCTGCACAACAACCGCTGCGTGGCGCACGTATTACTGGTTCCTTGCACATGACCATTCAAACTGCTGTACTGATTGAGACCCTTGAGGCGCTGGGTGCTGAAGTTCAGTGGGCTTCTTGCAATATTTTCTCAACACAAGACCATGCTGCAGCAGCAATCGCTGCTAACGGCACGCCTGTATTTGCTATCAAGGGCGAGACTCTTGAGCAATACTGGGATTTCACCCATCGTATTTTTGAGTGGGCTGATGGCGGCTTCACCAATATGATTTTGGATGATGGTGGCGATGCAACTTTGCTTTTGCACCTCGGTGCACGTGCTGAAAAAGATCAGGCTTGCTTGAATCACCCAACTAGCGAAGAAGAGACGATTTTATTTGCTGCTATTAAGAAAAAATTAGCACAAGATCCAACGTGGTATTCAACACGTTTAGAAAAAGTAAAAGGCGTTACTGAAGAAACTACTACTGGTGTGCACCGTTTATATCAAATGTTTGCTAAAGGTGAGCTGAAGTTCCCAGCAATTAACGTGAACGACTCTGTAACCAAGAGCAAGTTCGATAATCTCTATGGTTGCCGTGAGTCTTTAGTTGATGCAATTAAGCGTGCCACTGATGTCATGGTGGCAGGCAAGGTTGCGGTAGTTTGTGGATATGGTGACGTGGGCAAGGGCTCAGCTCAAGCCTTGCGCGCTCTTTCTGCTCAAGTTTGGGTGACTGAAGTTGATCCAATTTGCGCACTCCAAGCTGCGATGGAAGGTTATCGCGTTGTAACGATGGATTACGCTGCTGATAAAGCAGATATTTTTGTTTCCGCTACTGGCAACTACCACGTGATTACGCATGACCATATGGCTAAGATGAAAAATCAAGCCATCGTTTGTAATATTGGCCACTTCGATAATGAGATTGATGTTGCTGGTATTGAAAAATACAAGTGGGAAGAGATCAAGCCACAAGTTGACCATGTGATTTTCCCGGCAAGCAATGGTCAGCCTGAAAAGCGTATCATCATTCTGGCCAAAGGCCGCTTGGTAAACCTGGGTTGCGGTACAGGTCACCCTTCCTACGTAATGAGCTCTTCATTTGCAAACCAAGTGATTGCTCAGATCGAATTATGGAATGCGGTTGGTAGCAATAAATATCCGGTCGGCGTATACACATTGCCTAAGCATTTGGATGAGAAGGTTGCGCGTTTACAGCTCAAGACCTTAAATGCTGAGCTCACTGTGTTATCTGATCAGCAGGCCGCCTACATCAACGTAACAAAGGAAGGCCCATACAAGGCTGACCACTATCGTTATTAATCCATTTTTTAATAGATACCTAGGCCCAAAATCATGGAATTAAGCGTCGAATTCTTTCCTCCAAAAACACCTGAAGGTGAGAAGAAGCTACATCTTGTACGCGAGCGTTTTAGTGAAACGCTTAAGCCTGCGTTTTTTTCCGTGACCTTTGGTGCCGGTGGATCTACTCAGTCTGGCACATTGAAGGTAGTGAGTGATATTCATGCTGCTGGTGCAGTAGTTGCCCCTCATTTATCCTGTGTTGGTAGCTCACGTGAAAGCGTGCGCGAAATGTTGAAACAATATCAAGCATTGGGCGTGAAGCGTATTGTGGCTTTGCGAGGCGACTTGCCGTCTGGTATGGGTCAGTATGGCGAGTTTCATCATGCCAATGAGTTAGTGGAATTTATTCGGACAGAAACTGGCGATTGGTTTCATATTGATGTAGCCGCCTATCCAGAGACGCATCCACAGGCAAAGTCTCCTGCGAGCGATATAGATTTCTTTGTGCAAAAAATGAAGTCTGGCGCTAATTCAGCTGTGACTCAGTATTTTTATAACAGTGATGCTTACTTCCGTTTTGTTGATGAGGCTTATGACTTAGGCGTGACCCAACCCGTCATTGCAGGCATTATGCCAATAACCAATAGCACCCAGTTATTGCGCTTTTCAGACACTTGTGGCGCTGAGATTCCCCGTTGGATTCGTTTGCGCCTTCAATCCTACGGTGACGATATTGCCTCTATCCGAGCATTTGGCGAAGAAGTGGTGACGGATTTGTGTGATCAGTTACTAACTGCAGGCGCCCCAGGATTGCATTTCTATTCTTTGAATCAGGCAGATGCTGTTTTAGCAATCGCTGACAACTTAGATTTAACGAAATAAGCCAGACTCTGTAATTAGCATATCTAAAGGCTCATCATGAGTTTGAGCCACCCACTGGGCATCATTGAGTTTTTGCCAATCGAAACCGATCCCAATACAAGCAAGCTTGGGATTGTGCTTTCTGAGTTCGGCGAGAGTTCGATCAAAGTAACCGCCGCCATAACCTAGTCGCCAATATTGAGCTTTGCCATTCTTAATAGAGCTTGACCATCCTACGCAGGGAATCAGGATGTAATCGGGATTGACTGCTGGTCTTGAGGGGTTGTTTGGGTTTGGTTCGGGTACGCCATATTCGCTTAGGATTAACTTATCACCTTCTTGCCATTCATAAAAGTTGAGGTGTTTATCAGCACGAGCAAATGGGAGTGCAAGGCGGCGTTCAGCCTTTTGATGCGCCCAAGCAATTAATGCAGGGCGTAAATCAATTTCATCTTGAATTGGCCAATAAAGCGCTATAACCCGCTGTGAATTGCCATCCTCAGTTAAAAACTGATTGAGACTAGCAATCAGGAGATCTTTAGTCTGGCCATAATTTTGCCCAGCAGCAAATTCTTTACGTTGCTTTAACAAATCTTGACGAAGAGTTTTTGATGAATTACCGTGCATATCGTCCATTATCAGGCGAAAATTAGAAGATATAGTAAACAACTTAATACCAGGCAAATACTGGCAAATCTGTATAAGGCTAGATGGTGAAAAAGAAGTCTCAAATGATCAAAATTAATCAGCTCCACTGGACCAAGATATTGGTTCTAGGGCTAGCCTTGGCTATGCCAAGCGCTTTTGCAGAAAAGACAAAAAAACCGAGCATGCCAAAGTCGTATGAGAGCAAGGCTGCCCCAGCTGAGATTACAGATACCGATCGAATGTTTATTGATCTTCGAGAAGCTGCCAGGAAGAATGATGTCTTTCGCACGCAACAGCTTTCATCCAGCTTGGCAGCCTATCCATTTGATGACTATGTGGCGTATTTTCGAATTAAGCCCCAATTATTTGATAGTGGTGGTGGGCCCCGTGGTGATTACAGTGCTGATGCCGAGGTGGTTGCGTTTTTAAATCAGTATCAAGGCACTGCTTTGGCTGATCGCATGCGTAATGATTGGTTATTAGTCTTGGGTAAGCGAAAAGACTGGGCTCGTTTTGATTTGGAGTATGCCAAGTTTGTTTTGGATGATGACACTCAGGTGAAGTGCTATTCCTTGCTATCAAAATTATCTCAAGGCGAGAATCCAACTAAATTAGCAATCGACTCCCGCTCAATCTTGTTGGATCCAAGCTATTTTGGACAAGCTTGCCAAGAGCTGGTTCCTTCCTTAGTTGCTGCCGGTGGTATGACGCCTAGCGAGGCAAAGGCAATTGGCCGCGCGGCAAGCGAAAGAGGTTTTGACAGCATGGCACGTCGCTTGGGCGGTGAAGATCCTATTGCAGAAATCGTCAAGGCTGCCAAGGCCGATCCTGCTAGGACCTACCGTGATTTTTTGCAAACCTCCTCACGCTACAGTAAAGAGAATCAGGCTGTTGCTTGGGCTGTCATTGGTCAATTTCTGGCGAAGAAATTAGATCCAAATGCTGATGATGCTTATCGCTTGCAACAAGACCTCGGCTATAACGAATTACTCTCAATAGAGTCGCAAGAGTGGAAGGTTCGCGCAGGCTTGCGCGCCAAGGATTGGCCTTTAGTAAAAAATGCTATCGAGGGTATGAACCCTGTAGTTCGAAGTAAAGATCCTGCTTGGACTTATTGGTACGGCCGCGCTTTAAAAGCTGAAGGTCAAGATGCAAAGGCCAAAGAGAGTTTTGAGTTGATTGCAGACCAATACAACTTTTATGGTCAGCTAGCACGTGAAGAGTTGGGTAGATCGAATCATGCGCCAGCTCGAACTAAAGTGACTGAGCAAGAGATTGATGTGATGGCTAGTCGCAAGGGCTTTATCAGGGGCGAGCGTTTGTATGCCATGAATCTGCGCTTTGAAGGTAATCGCGAGTGGAATTGGGAGCTGCGTAATATGACAGATAAGCAGTTGCTCGCCGCCGCTGAATACGCCAAACGTATTCATTTATATGACCGCGTCGTCAATACTGCGGATCGCACAAAACAAGAGCATGACTTTAGTTTGCGCTATCCAACTCCTTTCAGGGATGAGCTTTCACCCATTGCTAGACAGATTGATTTGAATCTGGCCTGGGCTTATGGACTCATTCGTCAGGAGTCACGCTTCATCATGAATGCATCTTCATCGGTTGGTGCTTCAGGTTTGATGCAAGTAATGCCAAATACAGCAAAGTATGTTGCTAAAAAGATTGGCATGAATAACTACACTAATGACAAGCTGAGCGATACCAATACCAATTTAACTTTAGGAAGTAATTACCTGAATATGGTTTTAGTTGACTTAGATGGCTCTTGGGTGCTGGCATCTGCTGCCTATAACGCAGGCCCCTCACGCTCAAAAGCATGGCGTGAGAAGTTAACTAGCCCAACAGAGGGCGCGATCTTTGCTGAGACTATTCCCTTCAATGAAACGCGGACTTACGTGAAAAATGTCCTCTCAAATGCCAGTTACTATTCCTCTGTGATGAATGGGCAAACACCATCTTTGAAGCAACGCTTAGGGGTCATTTCCCCTAAAGCAGCAACTCAATCTGAATTACCTTAATTAGCATTCATTAATAAGAGAGCTCATGAAATACGACATACTTTTGATTGGCGGTAATGGATTTGTTGGGCGGGTAATAGCTGCGCAATTACAAATGCAGGGTTATTCCGTTCTTTTGCCTACAAGCCATCTTGCTGCTGGTCGTGAACTACGCATGCTACCTAAGGTACATTTGGAAGATGCTGATGTACATGATTTTGATGAGCTGCAATCTCTATGTGCGCGCATTGAAACCAATGGGGCCGTGATTAATTTGGTGGGTGTCTTGCACGATAAGCCTGCGCAGCCTTATGGAAAGGTATTTAAGGCGACCCACGTAGACTTGCCAAAAAATATTATCACTGCGATGCAAATGCATGGTCTTAAGCGTTATCTACATATGAGTGCATTGGGTGCGGATGCGAATGGGCCATCTATGTATCAGCGTAGCAAAGGCGATGGTGAAGTCGCAGTCAAGGCGAGTAATTTAGATTGGACCATTTTTAGGCCATCAGTCATCTTTGGCGCGCAAGATCAATTTATTAATTTATTTGCAAAGCTTACTAAATTGTTTCCAGCAATGCCTTTGGCAAATCATCAGGCTAAATTTCAGCCAGTGAGTGTAGATGACGTTGCAACAGCTTTTGTCATGGCACTAACAATGCTGCAGACTATTCATCAATCATATGATTTAGTTGGGCCTACGGTCTACACCATGAAAGAAATTGTGGAGTTTGCAGCACGCAAAGCCAAAACCTCTTGCACCATTATTCCAGTGCCTGCCTTTGTAGGGTATCTCCAAGCCCTTGCATTTGAATTCTTGCCAGGGCCTACCTTGATGTCGCGTGACAATATTGCCTCGATGCAATTGCCTAATGTATTGCCTGTAAATGGTCAGGATGCATTAAGCGAAGTGTTTGGCGTTAGTCGACGCACTCTAGAGGGTATGCGGTAATGAAAATTTACGCAGTTGGTGGTGCAATACGGGACACCCTAATGGGTTTGCCTGTGCACGACATCGACTATGTAGTTGTTGGCTCTAGCGTGGATGAAATGATTGCCAAAGGTTTTCGTCCTGTGGGTAAGGATTTTCCAGTCTTTCTGCATCCAGAAACTCAAGCTGAATATGCCTTAGCGCGTACTGAACGAAAAACGGGCCAAGGTTATAAAGGCTTTCATTTTTATGCAGACCCTTCAGTGACCTTAGAGCAAGACTTAGAGCGCCGTGATTTAACCATCAATGCGATGGCCCAAGAAATTGATGCCGATGGAAAACAATTTGGCCCCATCATTGATCCATATAACGGCCAAGAAGATTTGGCTAGCAAAGTATTTCGTCACGTATCTGATGCATTTGCCGAAGATCCACTGCGTTTACTGCGTATTGCACGTTTTGCTGCACGCTTCCCCGAATTTAGTATTGCTAATGAGACGATGGCAGCGTTAAAAGCGATTGTTCAATCTGGTGAGTTAAGCACACTTTCAGCAGAGCGGATTTGGCAGGAGCTGGCTAGAGGCTTGATTTCTTCCAGGCCCATGCATATGTTTCAGGTCCTATTAAATACAGGCGCTAGCAAAAGTTTATTACCCGCATTGCTCAACGTAAAGCTTGCGGATGAACCTTTTCGTGAGACATTGATTGCGCATTACGAAGCAAGTGGCAATGGATTAGAAGAGCGTTGCGCCATTACTTTGATGGATCTTCCTGCGACTGAAATTCGCTCATGGGCTCAATGTGTACGTATGCCCATTGAATTACGTGACTTCAGTGAAATTTTTAGTGAGCTGAGGGTATTGGTTCAGAAGTATGCGCACACCCCTTATCAATCTGTTGATGTCTTAGCTTGGTTTAATCGCGCAGATGTTTGGCGCAAACCAGATCGTGCCCAGCTATTGCTGAGCCTTGCCGACAAAATTGGATTGAATGTTTCTGTGTTGACGAATGCGATGCGTAAGGCCCTAGCATTAAATACAGCAGAGATTATTGCTGGTGTTGAGGCGCAAGATCGATCGAATGGTGAGCGGATTGGTAGTGCATTTGAATCTGCAAGACTCGCTGCAATTACTGCTGTACTTCAGTCTTAGACTTTAGAGTCTATTTCTGCCCCGAAGTCCAGGTAGGTCTTCTAGAGAATGTTCCGGCAATAAGTTACCTAAATTTTTTGAGAAGGCAAACGCCTTGAAGAGCTCACCCATTTCGGCCTCGGACAGTAGTTTTTGTAGTGAGTTTGAGATTGGTAAAAAGGTTTCAGGATCGCTCGGATTGCCAATCTCTAATGCAATATCACCAATCCCCGCATCTAATAAATACGCGGCTTGATTAGTGAGATACACATCATCAGCATTTTCCACAAGTGCGTTACGCGCAATTTGTGACCACTCTACATGGGTCGTCAAATCACAAAGGCCTGGAAGGTAAAAGGGATCCTGAATTGCATGATGGCGATGGTGTGCCATTAGCGTACCTTCCAGTCTTTGTGAGTGGTAGTACTCGCTTTCTGGAAAGCCATAGTCGAAAGTCAAAAATAGACCAGTGTCTAGTTGCTTGGCAACTTGCCGCATCCATGCATTAGCAGGCATATGTAATTCAGTGACATAGCCTTCGGAAAAATTCCCACTTAAGAGGCTTTCAGGCAATAGATCTTGCGCTACGGGTGAGCCAACTTTCCAAAGTAGCTTGTGATTTTCAAAGCCAACGCCATACCAATACCAACATCCATTTTGATAAATGATCGCATCGCAGGGAATGGCGTCGATGACTTCGTTAGCAAGAATGATGCCCTTGAATTCTTTTGGTAATTCGCTAAGCCAACAAGATTGAGTGGATAAATTTAATTTTTGAACAAGGCCATCAATGCGTTCTTGCTGACGCTGTGCTAGATCAGGAGAGATCTCGATGATGTCGTAGCGATCCAAGCTAAAGCCAAGATCATGAAGTCGACTCAGAATCGAGGCAGCAAGCTTTCCTGTCCCAGCGCCAAATTCAAGGATTTGGGTCGGCAAACCTTTTTCTTGGAGACCTTCAAAAACCGGCAATAAGGTAGAGCAAATTGCCGCTCCAAAGAGGGGGCTTAGCTCAGGGGCCGTGGTGAAGTCCCCACTAGCGCCTAATTTATGAGCCCCGGCGCTGTAATAGCCCATTCCAGGCTCATATAAGGTCATCTCCATATACCGAGAAAATGGCAGCCAGCCGCCCTGAGAGGCGATCTGAGACGCAATTTTGGCCTTGAGGAGCTCGCTATGCTCCGTTTCAAGGCTGGTCAAGGTAATATCCATAGCTCGCTAGTCTAAGAGAATTTAATTGAACTCACCCTCATCCCGCCAACAGAAAGCAGTTTTAGTGACGGGCGCAGCCAAGCGCCTAGGTCGAGAAATTGCTTTGGAGTTTGCACGCCAGGGATGGGATGTGGCAGTTCATTATGGGCGATCCGAGCAAGATGCTCAGGAAACCGTCAAACAAATTCAGGCTATTGGGGTCCAGGCTCAAGCTTTTCAGGCCGATTTGGCAGATGAGGGTGCTATCAAAATACTCTTTACCGCAGTTACTAAACAATTTCCAAACTTGCATTGCCTAGTCAATAGCGCATCTATTTTTGAGTACGATCGCGCCAATTCGGATGCACCGTTGAGTGCGACTAGCTTGCAAAATCACATGCAGGTCAATTTAACTGCGCCCATTTTGCTATCTCAGCTAATGTTTGAATATCAGCAAAATAATTCAAATAAAACAGATGGTGATCACTTGCCATCGGTCATTCAATTGCTTGATCAAAAGTTAATTAATCTCAATCCAGATTATTTGTCATATACCTTGTCTAAAGCAGCTTTAGCAACTTCCGTTGAGGTACTGGCGTTAGATTTTGCTCCTCACCTCAGGGTGGTTGGCTTGGCACCTGGAATTTCCTTGCCCTCTGGCGATCAAACTAATGACGGATTTGCAAAAGCGCATCAAATGACGCCATTGGGAAAGTCATCGACGCCAAATGATGTTGCAGGAGCAGCTGTATTTTTGGCGCAAGCGAATGCCGTTACTGGCACCACTTTATATGTTGATGGTGGCCAACATTTATTACCCTCATCACGTGATGTGATGTTCAAGACAAATTAAGTAGGTTATTCATGCACGCAATTCTTTCTCATCCAGCTCTTGTAGATTGCCGCCGTTTATTTTTGCGCGACTATGAAATCTATATCAATATTGGTGTTCATGATTTTGAGAAAAAAGCAGAGCAACGCGTGACTCTAAATGTCGATCTTTACATTCCATTGGCGATGAATACTCCAACGCATGATCAGTTAGATGAAGTGGTTGATTACGACTTTATGCGCGAAACCATTAAGGCGCGGGCTTCTAAAGGTCATATTCATCTTCAAGAAACGTTTTGTGATGACATCGTAGCTGCAATGCTGGCACATCCTAAGGTATTGGCAGCGCGAGTTAGTACGGCCAAGCCAGACGTATATCCAGATTGTCATTCTGTTGGTGTCGAAGTATTTCGGATTAAGCAAGCGTAAGTGAGTTGCTATGGGTGATATTCGTAAAGTCGTCTTTGAAGAGAACAAGCTAGAGAAAAAACTCTGTCGCTTAGTAGGTCAAGCCATCGGTGACTTTGGCATGATTGAAGATGGCGACAAAGTGATGGTGTGTGTTTCTGGTGGCAAAGATAGTTATGCCATGCTGGATATTTTGATGAAGTTACGTGAGCGAGCTCCAATTCATTTCGAGATCATTGCTGTTAACTTGGATCAGAAGCAGCCTAACTTTCCTGCGGAGATATTGCCCAATTATTTAAAGAGTTTGGGCGTTCAGTTTCACATTGAAGAGCAAGACACCTACAGTATTGTCAAGCGCGTTATTCCTGAAGGAAAAACAACGTGTGGTTTATGTTCTCGTTTACGCCGAGGTATTTTGTATCGCGTGGCAGATGAATTGGGTGCAACAAAGATTGCTTTAGGCCATCATCGCGATGACATTTTAGAAACTTTGATGCTGAATATGTTTTATGCAGGCAAATTAAAAGGCATGCCCCCTAAGTTACGTTCCGATGATGGCAAGCATATTGTTATCCGTCCTTTAGCTTATGTTCCCGAGAAATTACTTGAGCGCTATGCGGGCGATATGAATTTCCCGATCATTCCTTGTGATCTTTGCGGTAGTCAGCCCAATCTTCAGCGTCAGGTAATGAAGGAAATGTTGCGTGACTGGGAAAAGAAGCACCCTGGCCGAGTAGAAAATCTCTTTCGCTCAATGCACCATATCGTTCCATCCCATTTAATGGATGGCGAGGCCTTTGATTTCCAAAACCTAGAGATTTCTACCGAGCTATCTGGCATTGCCGCTAGATCATCCGGCGATAAAGCGATTGATGAGGCGGAATTAGACGAATTGGCTTGTGGAACTCTCATTCAGGGGACTTATAATCCCCCCTTATGAATATCGTCATCTTGGCTGCTGGGCAAGGAAAGCGGATGAAATCCGCCCTGCCTAAGGTTCTGCAAACGCTAGCAGGGGAGCCTCTCCTCCAGCACGTCCTTGTTACTGCTTTATCACTACAAAACAAGCAGACCAAAAACGGTCCAATCGTGGTGGTTGGTCATGGTGCTGCCGATGTAAAGGAATTCTTAGCCAATGTAAGTAAAGTTGATCCGACCTTTAGCAAAGTCTCTACTGCACTCCAGGCTGAGCAAAAAGGAACAGGCCATGCTCTGCTGCAAGCACTGCCAAAATTAGATATGCAAGAACCTACTTTGGTTCTCTATGGCGATGTCCCGCTGACTAGTAAAAAAACTTTAAGTAAATTAGCCAAATTAGCAGACGGTGTGCGTGGCCAAGATTCTGCCCTTGCATTACTTACTCAGATTCTAGAAAACCCAAAGGGCTATGGCCGTATTGTTCGTGACGCCGATGGTTCAGTGCAGGAGATTGTTGAAGAGAAAGATGCAACACCAGCACAAAAAGCGATTCATGAAATTAACACTGGCATCATGGCGTTGCCAACCAATGTATTAAAGAAATGGCTAAAAGCTTTGCGCGCGAGCAATGCCCAAGGCGAATATTATTTAACCGATGTGATTGCGATGGCCGTGAAAGATGGCGTTCCCATTCGCACGACACAAGCAGATGATGAATTTGAAACAGTTGGCGTGAATAGTCGCGACCAATTAGCCTCCTTAGAGCGCATTCATCAACTCAATATTGCTAATCAATTGATGGATGCTGGTGTGTCATTTGCTGATCCTGCTCGCATTGATGTGCGCGGCACACTCGAGTGCGGTACCGATGTTTTTATTGATGTAGGTTGTGTCTTTGAAGGCTGCGTCACCCTGGCAGCGGGAACAACAATTGGCCCTTACTGCATGATTCGTAACAGTGTGATTGGTAAAGGAGTTGCAGTAAATGCCTACAGCCATATTGATGGGGCTAAAGTTGGCAACCAGTCAGTGATTGGGCCATATGCACGCTTACGCCCCGGCGCTGATTTATCAAACGATGTTCATATTGGTAACTTCGTTGAAGTAAAGAACAGCAAAATCGCGGCTAATAGCAAAGCAAATCATTTAGCTTATATCGGCGATTCTATTGTGGGCTCGAGAGTTAATATTGGTGCAGGTACCATTACTTGTAACTATGATGGCGTGAATAAGCACCAAACCATTATTGAGGATGATGTTTTTATTGGTTCCGATACACAGCTAGTTGCTCCTGTGCGTGTTGGCCGTGGCGCTACATTAGGTGCAGGCACAACCCTGACAAAAGATGCGCCAGCAAATCAGCTAACAGTATCCAGAGCAAGGCAAGTTTCTTTACAGTGGAAGCGCCCTGTTAAGCAAGAGAAAAAGCCTGCTGCAAAGAAAGCCACTAGCAAGAAAGTCGCCGTGAAAAAGGTGACCATTAAAAAAACCGCAAAGGGTAAAAAATAATGTGCGGAATTGTTGGTGCAGCATCCCATCAAAATATTGTTGATGTTCTAGTTGAAGGCTTACGTCGCCTTGAGTACCGCGGGTATGATTCATGTGGATTTGCGGTCATTAATGGAGATGATGCCAAGCATCCAATCGAAAGGGCTCGCACTACAGCCCGCGTTTCTGAGTTAGCTGAGCAGGGCAAAGGGTTTATGGGCACGGTCGGTATTGCCCATACACGCTGGGCTACGCATGGTAAGCCAGATACGCAAAATGCTCACCCGCATATTTCGAATGACCTGATCGCTGTTGTACATAACGGCATTATTGAGAATTACGAAATCTTGCGCTCAGAATTAAAAGCTGCGGGCTATGTGTTCACTTCAGAGACCGATACTGAGGTGATTGCCCATTTGATTCATCAACAATACGTTACTGATGGCCAAAAAGACATCGCCCAATCAGTCAGAATAGTTTTACCTAAATTACATGGTGCATACGCGATTGGCGTAATTACTCAAGTTCAGCCTACAACCTTAATTGGTGCACGAGCTGGCTCGCCATTGGTAATAGCTTTAGGTGATCATGAAAACTTTTTAGCCTCAGACGCACTGGCTTTGGCTGGGCGTGCTAGCTCAATGATGTACTTAGAAGAGGGCGATGTCGCCATTCTTAAAGCAGAAAGTGTAGAGGTGACCGATCAAGCCGGTAGACCCGTTCAAAGAGAGCGCAAGCCAATGCCTACGCAGGCAGACTCTGTGGATCTTGGCCCTTATCAGCATTACATGCAAAAAGAGATCTTTGAGCAGCCTCGGGCGATTGGCGATACGCTGGCTAATATTGCTTCTTTTGGCCCAGAACTCTTCAATGCAAATGCTGGTGACTGGAAGAAATTTGATCAAATCTTAATTTTGGCCTGTGGTACCAGTTATTACTCGGCATGTGTTGGTAAATATTGGCTCGAAGATATCGCTGGTATTCCAACTCAAGTTGAGATTGCAAGCGAGTATCGTTATCGCACCACTGTTCCAAATCCAAAAACTTTGATTGTGGTCGTATCTCAATCAGGCGAGACAGCAGATACATTAGCGGCCCTGCGTCATGCCAAGAGTCTTGGGCATCAGTACACCCTGTCAATTTGTAACGTTGCTAGTAGCGCCATGGTTCGTGAAACGGGTTGGCACTTTTTAACTAAAGCCGGCACTGAAATTGGTGTTGCCTCGACAAAAGCCTTTACTACACAGTTATTGGCACTTTACCTCTTGGCAGTTTCATTAGCCAAGCGTGCAGGGAGAATCTCTCCTGAAAAAGAAAAAGAGCTACTTCGTGAATTACGTCACCTACCTAAAGCACTGCATGCCGTATTAGCGCTGGAACCGCAAATCATCGCTTGGAGCGATGCTTTTTCTAAATGTGAGAATGCGCTTTTCTTAGGGCGCGGCCTGCATTACCCAATCGCACTCGAAGGGGCATTGAAATTAAAAGAGATTTCATACATTCATGCTGAGGCTTATCCAGCTGGCGAGTTAAAGCATGGCCCTTTGGCATTAGTAACTGACAAAATGCCAGTTGTAACGGTTGCTCCAAAAGATGAGCTTCTTGAAAAACTCAAATCCAATATGCAAGAAGTCAAAGCGCGAGGCGGTAAACTTTATGTGTTTGCTGATCACGATACTGAGATTGTCAGTAGCGATGGCATTAATGTCATTCGCTTGCCGGAGCACTATGGCAACCTTTCTCCAATTCTGCATGTAGTGCCTCTACAGCTACTGGCATATCACACAGCCTGTTCACGCGGCACTGATGTAGATAAGCCAAGAAATCTTGCAAAGAGCGTTACCGTCGAATAATTTCCAAGTTTGACATTTGCTCAAAGCTGTGAACAAATTTAATTAGTTAAATCAGGGCTTTGCAGGGCTCCGATTGTATTTCTGTGTTCAAATAAGTCTTGTAAAAGAGGATATTTGCTGCAATTCATGTTTCTGTCGAAAGTGTTTCCACTCTCACGTTTGAACTTACTTCTGTTGATTTGTACAGGAGTGCTGTCTGCTTGTGCGGCCGGTCCTGATTTTAAGCAACCTGATGCTCCAAAGACTAAGACGTATACAGAGGGCCCTCTCTCTCCAAAATTAACCACTGCTCCTGGAGTGCCCGGTGGCACTCCTCAAGAATTTGCCGAGGGGGCAGATATAGAGGCGCAATGGTGGGAGCTTTATAAGTCTCCAGAGCTAGATGCTCTGATCAAAAAAGCACTTGAGCAAAACCCAAATTTAGGTGCAGCAGATGCAGCATTGCGTGCCGCACAAGAAAATGTGAGCGCTCAAATTGGCGGCCAATATTTTCCAGCAGTAAGTGTTGGTGGCGCAGCTAATCGACAACTTCAGCCAGCCGGAATTTATGGCCTGCCGTATGGTTCAGACACTTATAATCTTTACAACACCTCAGTAAATGTAACTTATAAGTTAGACGTCTTTGGGGGTGCGCGCCGTGCAGTCGAGGGTGCGAGAGCCCAGGCTGAAGTTGCTCAGTTTCAACTAGAGGGAGCATATCTTTCTCTAACCGCTAACGTAGTCACAAGCGCGGTTAAAGAGGCAGCCTTGCGTGCGCAAATGCAGGCGACAGAAGAAATCTTAAAAGCCCAAATCAATTTGGCAGAAGTAACAGAGAAGCAACTCAAGATTGGTACGGTTAATAAAGTTGATTTGACTTCCCAGCAAACTTTAGTGGCAAGTTCACAAGTTGATCTATTTAACTATGAAAGAAATTTAGCCTTTGCTCGTAATCAGTTGGCAGTACTTGTTGGTGAGCTGCCTAGCAACGCCAATGTTGCAAAGTTTGATCTCTCAAATTTGCACTTGCCTGAAAAGTTACCGCTCTCTGTTCCGTCAAGTCTAGTGCGTCAGCGCCCCGATGTACGGGCTGCAGAGGCTCAACTCAAGGCGCAGAACGCATTTGTTGGCGTGGCTACAGCAAATTTATTACCGCAGTTTAATATCACTGGCTCAATTGGTTCCGCTGCGCTGACCTCAGCTGCATTATTTGGCCCCAACTCGGCATTGTGGTCTATTGGCGGCGGAATTTTGCAGCCCCTGTTTCAGGGTGGTCAGTTATTAGCGCAGCGTCGTGGCGCAATCGCAAATTATGAGCAAGCAGCTTTTCAGTATCAGTCTACGGTCTTAAATGCTTTTCAAGAAGTGGCTAACTCATTACGCGCCCTCGAGACAGGTGCACAAGCTCTAAAGGCAGCATCAGACGCAGAGCGTTACGCCTTTGAAACACTCGACTTAGTTCAGCAGCAATATAAATTAGGTACTGCTAGTTATTTGGCAGTCCTGTATTACCAAAATCAGTATCAACAGGCAAAAGTGAAATCAGTCGCGGCTCAAGCAACTCGTTTTTCTGATACAGCAGCATTATTTACAGCATTGGGTGGTGGTTGGTGGAATCGTGAGGGCCCCGCTTTTAAACGAAAAGACATAGCGAACAAAAATCAAAATGAAACTTCTGGAAACAATTAAGAACAAAGTCATTGCTATCGTTCTTGCCTTGTGGGCATGGATGAAGTTAAAGGCGGTCGAGTGGAAATTACGTGAGAGAGTAATTGCGCTGTGGGAAAAAGCTAAAGCTTTTTATGCCCGCATGGGTCAGAAATGGCGCGGTACCAAGATATATGCAAAGTTGATGGCTATGGAACCATTGCCGCGACGTATGACTATTATGTTGTGTGGCGTTTTATTATTGCTGGGATTGATTTTTGCTTTTAATCAATTCAAGACTTTCATGATTAAGCATTTCATTTCAGGAATGGGATTACCCCCAGCAACAGTTTCAACAATGGTGGTCGTTACTTCTGAATGGCAGCCTAAACTCACTAGCGTTGGTAACGTGCGTGCCTTTAGAGGGGTGGAGTTGAGTACGGAGATTGGCGGTCTAGTATTAACCGTGCCCATTAAATCTGGGCAAGATGTTAAAGAGGGTGAGTTATTAATTAAATTGAATGACGCCTCTGATGTGGCACAACTCAAATCCTTAAAGGCAATGGCTGATCTTGCCAAAGTCATTAATGAGCGTGATAGACAGCAGCTTGCTATTCAGGCAATTAGTAAAAATGTATTTGATACTAGTACGGCTGATGCAAATTCTAAGCAGGCACAAGTTGAGTCTCAAACAGCTCTGGTTGCTAAAAAGAATTTGAAGGCGCCATTTAGTGGGCGTGTAGGAATTGTGTCGATCAACCCTGGTCAGTACGTTAATCCGGGCGACAAGCTCTTAACTTTGCAAACCTTAGATCCTATTTTTGTAGACTTTAATTTGCCACAAAGTAATGCAGAGCAAATTCGAGTGGGCCAAGAGGTGACTGTCACTACGGATGCATTTAAAGATGCAAGCTTTACTGGCAAGATTACTGCCGTTAGTCCAAAAGTCGATACCAATACTCGTAATCTTCAAGTTGAGGCACAGCTTACTAACCCCGATAAGAAAATTCTTCCCGGAATGTTTGCTAATGTAAATATTAAGGTTGGCGAACAAGTGAAATTATTAACCTTGCCTCAAACAGCAGTGACCTATAACCCATATGGTTCAACAGTATTCATTGCCAAGCCTACAGGCAAGAAGGATAAGCAAGGCAATCCAGCATTAGAGGCTCAACAAGTCTTTGTTACCACCGGGGCAACCCGAGGTGATCAGGTAGCAATTCTCAAGGGGGTTGAAGAGGGCGCGACGATTGTGACCAGTGGTCAGCTAAAGCTGAAGAATGGCACGCCACTCATCATTAATAACAAGGTGCAACCATCGAATTCACCTGACCCTAAGCCACAGGAATAGTGAGTAGATGAATTGGACTGACATATTCATTCGCAGACCAGTGCTTTCACTGGTCGTGAGTGCGCTCGTCTTGGTGTTTGGTTTAAAGGCTATTGGATCTTTGCCAGTCAATCAATATCCGCAAACGCAGAATGCGATTGTCACCATTACTACCGCTTACTATGGCGCTGACCCAGAAACCATTGCAGGTTTTATTACGCAGCCACTTGAGGCTTCTATTGCGCAGGCGCAAGGGATTGATTATTTATCGTCAGCCAGTGTCAGTGGCGTTTCAACGATTATTGCCACACTCAAGTTGAACTACGACTCTAATGCGGCATTAACGCAAATTCAGACACAAATTAGCGCGGTTAAGAATCAATTGCCACCACAAGCCCAGCAGCCGATATTGACGGTTCAAGTAGGTCAGTCTACTGCTGCAATGTACATGGGTTTTTATAGCGATGACATACCCAACAATGCGATTACTGATTATTTGTTACGAGTTGTAAAGCCCAAACTAGATTCGGTTGAGGGCGTACAGAATGCAGAAATCACAGGCGGCAGAAAATTTGCCCTACGCGCTTGGCTAGATCGCGAGAAGATGGCTGGTCTCGGAGTGGGTGCTGATGATGTCTATAGCGCACTGTCTGCTAATAACTATTTATCAGCAGTAGGCAGCACTAAAGGCGATATGGTGGCGGTCGATTTGGTTGCAGGCACTGATTTACACACGCTAGAGGAGTTTCGTAAGCTAGTAGTCAAAAAAGATGGCGTGAATATCGTGTATCTCGATCAGGTGGCAAATGTCACCTTAGGATCTGAAGACTACAACACCAATGTTGCCTTTAGCGGTAAGAAGTCGGTATTTATTGCTATCAAGGTTGCACCTCAAGCCAATTTATTAGACGTCGCTCAGCGAGTGCGCGATGTAGTTCCTGGTATTCAGAAGCAATTACCCATTGGTATGACTGGCAAGATTGTCTATGACTCTACCAAGTTCATCACGAGCTCAATTGATGAGGTAGTTTCTACTTTGATAGAGGCTTTGGTCATTGTGACCATCGTGATTTATCTCTTCTTGGGAAGTGTGCGTGCAGTTGCAGTCCCGGTAATTGCAATGCCACTCTCACTCATTGGTACATTCTTCTTAATGCAAGTGCTGGGTTACTCTATTAATTTGCTAACCCTCTTAGCTTTAGTGTTGGCAATTGGTTTAGTGGTTGATGACGCCATCATCGTGGTTGAAAACGTTGATCGACACATGAAAGAGGGTAAGTCTCCATTAGAGGCTTCACTAATTGCCGCTCGTGAATTAGGTGGTCCGATTTTGGCGATGACAGTAGTTTTGATTGCGGTGTATATCCCAATTGGCTTTCAGGGTGGATTGACTGGTGCGCTCTTTACGGAGTTTGCCTTTACTTTAGCTAGTGCAGTCGCTGTCTCAGGTCTGATTGCATTAACGCTTTCACCGATGATGTGTTCGCGCATTTTTACTGAAGAGCAAGAAGCATCTTCTTTTGTACAAAAGATTGACCGGGTTTTTGATAAGGTTCATCACAGCTATCAAAGTACTCTGCGTAACTTACTTAGTACGTGGCAAGTGATTATTGTGATGGGGGTAATTCTTCTAGGCGGTGTCGCGTATCTTTACGCTACGGCACGTGCAGAACTAGCCCCGACTGAAGATCAGGGCATTGTATTGATGCAGGCATCTGGCCCACCGAATAGTACGGTCAATCAAATGCAGACTTACGCAGATCAGATTTATGCGATTGCTAGCGCTGAACCAGAATATGAGCAAGCCTTCCAAATCACCAGCCCAACTTCAAGCTTCGGCGGTATCTTATTGAAGGATTGGGGTGAGCGGTCTCGTAATGCTACAAAGTTCCAAGAAGATATGCAGCAGAAGTGGAATACGATTGCCGGCGCTCGGGTGGCAGCCTTCCAGTTTCCCGCCTTGCCTGGAGCCCAAGGTTTCCCGGTGCAGGTAGTCATCAATACCACTGAATCGTATGAGCAACTGAACGAGGTGTCTCAGGCAGTTTTAGATAAAGCACGTCGTTCCGGAAACTTTTTCTATGTAGATTCAGATTTGAAGATTGATAAGCCACAAGATGTTTTGGTGATTGATCGCGAAAAAGTTGCTGCTTTAGGAATGACTCAGCAACAGGTTGGCTCAGCATTGTCTGCTGCTTTAGGTGGCGGTTATGTGAACTACTTTTCAGTAGCGGGTAGATCATATCGCGTGATTCCGCAAGTAAAGCAGACGGACCGTTTAAACCCAGACCAGATTTTGGATTACTACATTCGTACGCCAAGCGGGGCAATGATTCAGGCTCGTACGATTGCCAGCATTAAGCAGCGTGTTGTTCCTCAGTCAATCAACCACTTTCAGCAATTGAACTCTGCCACGATTGCAGGGGTCAGCACCCCATTTATTTCACAGGCAGATTTATTGGAGTTCATGCGTCAAAGCTTAAAAGAGGTTGCGCCCAATGGTTACAGCATGGACTATGCTGGTCCATCACGTCAATTCATGGCTGAGTCCGGCGGCTTTTTGGTCACTATGTTCTTTGCGATCTTGATCGTATTCTTGGTTCTTGCTGCCCAGTTCGAAAGTTTCCGTGATCCGATTGTGATCTTGGTATCAGTGCCGCTTGCCCTTTTTGGTGCACTCATCTTTATTAACTTGGGCTTTACTACCTTAAACGTATATACCCAGGTAGGCTTAGTGACACTCATGGGCCTGATAAGTAAGCACGGTATTTTGATTGTTGAATTTGCTAATGAGCTACAAGAAGCGGGTCGCAGCAAACTCGATGCAATTATTGAGGCAAGTAGCGTGCGTTTAAGGCCAATTTTGATGACTACTGCGGCGATGGTATTGGGCGTATTACCTTTGGTGATTGCCTCTGGCGCAGGTGCTGCAGGCCGGCAATCCATGGGTATTGTGATCTTTACTGGCCTATCAATTGGCACGCTATTTACTTTGTTTGTCGTGCCTGCAATGTATCTCTTTATTGGTGCTGATCACCACCAGAAGAAATTTAAACAAGAGTAAAGTGCAGCAAGTGACGACTGCTCAATATCGCCTATTTAATGATGTTGAGCTCTTTTTCAGCAATATCATTAAAGTAAGTTTCTTTTTCTAAACGCTTAAGCCATGCATCAATATTTTTGAGATCTGCACGTGCGCCAGTTTGCTTTGGGAAAGTGTTATTCAGGAGAATCCAGCGGCTCACAGAAAGTCCAAGGGCAATATCACCAATATGAAATTGATTGCCAGAGCAATACGGTTGCGTGCTCAGAGTTTGATCAAGAAGACCTAGTAATTGATTTGTATTTTGATACGCTTTTTGAATGGCGACATCATTACGTTCCGCTTCGGGCGTTCTAGTGAGGCCCAAAAATGCAACGCGCAAGGCAGGCCACATTGTTCCGAGTTGCCAGTCTAGCCACTTTTCGGAGCTGTATTGAGCATTAATATCTGTTGGGAACCGTTTGTTTTTGTCATGCTCTTTGGCAAGGAAGCGCAAGATGGTATTCGATTCCCAAAGAATGAGATCGCCCACCATTAAAGTAGGCACAAGGCCGTTGGGGTTCATTTTTAGGAATTCAGGGGTACGGTTGATGCCAAAGTGAAGTCCAGCATCAATCCGTTCAAAGTCTTGACCTTCTTTTAGGCCTAACTCAGCAAAACACCACAACACTTTCTGAACATTGATAGAACTTTTACGACCCCATAAACGCATCATGACAGTTCCTTAAAGACCATTTAAGTAATTTTTGTTTCTGTGAAATCAAGGCCAACAAATTTACTGCGAGCAAAAATGAGCGGCTCTTTATCTGGATGATTCTTTAAGTTAATCACTTTGGCAACAATAATGTTGTGGTCTCCGCCTATATGCACGGAAACAGTTTCACATTCATAGTAAGCAACACAATCATTAATCTGAGTAAGCCCGCTAGCAGCTAACTGATGTCCAACATTGACAAATTGCTCCTGCTTTACGGTAGCAAAATGCATGGCTAAATTTTCTTGTGAGCGTTCAAGTACATGGATAAGATGTTTCTTTCCCACCTCTACCCAAGGCATTAAACGAGAATGCCTCTTAAGGCTCCACAGGATGAGGGGTGGCTCAAGAGAAACTGAGTTAAATGAGCTGATGGTGATTCCGTGATGACCTTGATTTTCATCAATGCAGGTAATGACAGTGACCCCAGTAGCAAATGATGCGAATCCTTTGCGTAGCTCTTGTGAGGTAAATGGGGCCATCAAACTTTGCTTACTTTGCTTCTACTTTAGCTGCAGGAGCGATAGTTGTCCCTGGGATAGGAATTAATATTTCATTATCTTGGGCCTTCACACATTTAAAGCGATATTCCTTGCCTGCTTTAGATAAGAAGCTAGCACCTTCATAGAAATCATTTCTACAGGCTTTGCTAGCAAAGTCCATGACATCCTGTGGATCAGCGCTGGAAGAAATTAAGCGCATATTACCCATAGACATATTGATTTGAGTCGAATAGCACCCTGTGAGCATCAAGCCAGAAATCGCAGTTAATAGTAGAATTTTTTTCATGGAAGCCTCCATAATGAGCAATGCTCGTTAGGATAAACCTATTAAGCATTTGTTGCGGGAAAATGCCCCGTTATAAAAGGAAGAGACATGTTTAGAGCAATATTGGTGAATAAGGATGAGCGGGGCTATCGCGCAGAGTTGGGACAGGCTGATGAGGCTAGCCTACCGGAGGGGGAAGTTCGAGTTAAGGTTCTTTACTCCACCCTGAACTACAAGGATGGCTTAGCGATCACTGGTAAAGGTCCCGTGGTGAGAAGCTTTCCAATGGTTCCAGGAATCGATTTTGCTGGTGAGGTGGTAGAGAGTACTAGCCCAGACTTCAAGACGGGAGAGATGGTGCTCTTAAATGGCTGGGGAGTGGGTGAGGGACATTGGGGTGGTTTGGCGCAGCAGGCTAGAGTCAAGGCTGATTGGTTAATTCCACTTCCTAAAGGCTTTACGGCTAAGCAAGCATTGGCGATTGGCACGGCTGGTTACACCGCCATGCTGTGTGTCATGGCATTGCAAAAACATGGCCTTAAGCCGAGTGATGGCGAGGTGTTAGTGACTGGTGCCGCAGGCGGCGTTGGAAGTTTTGCTATTACCTTATTAAGTAAGCTCGGTTTTACTGTTGTCGCTAGTACTGGCCGAATGGCTGAGGCAGATTATTTAAAGAAATTGGGTGCAGCTGAAGTGATTGACCGCACTACTTTATCTGCCCCAGGCAAGCCTTTAGCAAAAGAGCGTTGGGCGGCAGTAGTCGATAGCGTTGGCAGTCATACCCTGGCCAATGCTTGTGCACAAACAAAGAGCGATGGTGCGGTGGCAGCTTGCGGGCTTGCTCAAGGTATGGATTTCCCATCCAGTGTTGCACCATTTATTCTGCGTGGTGTGACCCTCTATGGCATCAATAGCGTAACCGTACCGCGTGCAAAACGAATCGCTGCTTATGAGCAATTGAGCAAATTAGTTGATCTAAAAACTTTAGATGAAATCTCTCACGAAATTACTTTAGAAGAATCTTTGAAGTATGCGCAAGAGTTAATGGCGGGTAATGTACGTGGTCGCTTAATTGTGGATGTAAATAAGTAAGCGCCTATAAATTTACTCTGGTGTTTGAGGTTTGCGTGAATTCAGTTTGGACCAAACCTCAAGCTTCTCGGGATTAGAAAGATCAGACCAATCTGCAATTTCCGTAAGTGTGCGATAGCATCCGCGGCAGTAGCCGTTTTCAGGATTGATATCGCACCAATTGATGCAGGGTGATGGGACAGTTGTCAAAATAAACCTAATAGCAATTCAATAGAAAAAATTCAGACCATGAGCACTCAAAATCAGGCAAAAGCAGAAAGTGCTATTCATTATCCATTAGGAGAGGCGCTACCTGAGCTTGGCAGCACCATTGAGATTGCGCCAGGGGTTCGTTGGCTCAGAATGAAGCTGCCATTTGCCTTAGACCATATCAATCTCTGGCTTTTACGTGATGAAATCGATGGCATTGCTGGATGGACGATTGTGGATTGCGGCATTGCAAATGAAGATACCAAAGCTTCGTGGGAAAAGATTTTTGCGACTCAGTTAGATGGTTTACCTGTTCTTAGGGTGCTTGTGACACATATGCATCCAGACCACGTAGGTTTATCCCAATGGTTGTGTGAGAAGTGGAAAGCACCTTTGTGGATTTCCATGACTGATTTTTTAACTGCCCAGTGGCTAAGCTGCAAAGAGGGCGGTGCTGCTATTGGGGCACGTGCCGGCGGCGGTGGATCTGCAGATCATTTTCAGAAGCATGGTTTAACTGCACCAGAAGATTTAGAAAAAATTCGGGCACGTTTTAATTACTACAGCAATATGGTCCCCGGTATGCCTCGTCAATATCGTCGCATTATGGATGGCGAGACTATTTTGATTGGCAGAAAAAAATGGCAGGTCATCATGGGATATGGACATGCACCAGAGCATGCCTCACTTTTTTGCAAAGACTTAGGAGTGTTGATTTCCGGAGATATGCTCTTGCCACGCATCTCAACGAATGTCAGTGTCTTTGATGCTGACCCAGATGCTGATCCATTGGGGCTCTATTTGGATTCTCTTGATGATTACTTATCCCTGCCTGATGACACTTTAGTATTGCCGTCGCATGGCAAACCATTTACAGGGATGAAGCCACGCATTGCACAGCTGAAGGCGCATCATGACGACCGTTTGGCAGACACGCTTGGCGCATGTAAAAAACCGGCACATGCTAGAGAGATAGTGCCGGTTTTATTTAAGCGTGAACTAGATATTCATCAACTTACTTTTGCTATGGGTGAAGCTATTGCCCATCTGAATTACCTACTTCGTCGAGGTAAGTTGGATCGCCGGCTTTGCGAGGACGGCGTGTTGAGGTTTTCCGTGGTTTAGCCTTCACATTGCTTGTTTTAGTGTTTGATTCTTCATTTGGTGCTGTTGCTGCAGCGCCCGCTGCGGATACCGCATCTCCAAATGACTTTAGGGCCATCATCGTGGCGTGCTGTACTTCTAAGCCTTGAATAGTGGACTTGAGAATGTTGAGGTTCAAATTGAGCCAATTCTCAACACTTTTGAGGTCCTTAATGCGTTTTTCTAGCTCGTCAATGTCTAGGCCTGGAAAGGCTGAGGCAAAGCCGCCAGCGGCTTTAGAGGCATCTGTGGTGAATGGAAATTGCCCAGCTTGACCTGCGGCACCCTGTCCCCACATGGTTTTAAACATTTCAAGGCTTTGATTAAATTCTGGAATTGTTCCAAACATACCTACTCCGGGTTAAATGAAAAGTGGCTTTTCCAATAGAATAAGGGATTCTAGAGATTTATCCCGGTTAATCAATGCAATCTAATGGTATGTCCCAGCCTTACACCCGTGGTCAGGCACTTCCCGAGCTATTGAAGCAGCGTATCCTGATTTTGGATGGCGCCATGGGCACCATGATTCAGCAATACAAATTGACTGAGGCTGACTACCGTGGTTTACCTGGTAACACCCGATTTGCTGATCATCCTGGAGATATCAAAGGCAATAACGAGCTCTTGGTTTTGACCCAACCTCAAATTATTAGCAAGATACATGAGCAGTATTTAGATGCTGGTGCCGACATTATTGAAACCAATACTTTTGGCGCCACCTCAGTTGCTCAAGAAGATTACAAAATGGCTGGACTTGCGCGCGAGATGAATGAGGTTTCCGCAAAACTTGCTCGCGCAGCTTGTGAAAAATATAGTACGGCCGATAAGCCCCGTTTTGCTGCTGGAGCAATTGGTCCTACACCAAAGACAGCCAGTATTTCTCCCGATGTCAATGATCCGGGCGCGCGTAACGTCACCTTTGACGCTCTTCGGGCTTCTTATCGTGAACAGATTGAAGGTTTGTTTGCAGGCGGCGTAGATTTATTTTTAGTCGAAACTATTTTTGATACGTTGAACGCTAAGGCGGCATTGTTTGCGTTAGATGAATTCTTTGAAGAAACGGGTGAGCGTTTGCCTGTAATGATCTCTGGAACAGTAACCGATGCCTCCGGACGAATTCTTTCTGGTCAAACAGTGGAGGCGTTTTGGAATAGCTTGCGCCACATTAAGCCCCTAACATTTGGCCTGAACTGCGCGCTAGGCGCTGCTTTGATGCGCCCTTATATTGCTGAGCTCTCACGCATTTGTGATGCTGCAATTTCTTGTTACCCCAATGCTGGCTTGCCGAATCCGATGAGTGATACCGGCTTTGATGAAACGCCTGACATTACTTCAAGCCTAGTCGATGGTTTTGCTAAAGATGGACTGGTGAACTTGGTTGGTGGTTGCTGCGGTACAACGCCTGATCATATCCGAGCAATTGCCAATGCAGTTGCGAAACGCAAGCCACGCGCTTTTTATCGCGAAGATTCTGAGGCGGCGGCATGAGTAAGCTAGATAAAAAATCAATGCCAGCGATGAAGCTTTCCGGCCTGGAATCATTTAACGTTACACCAAATGTTGGTTTTGTGAATATTGGTGAGCGTACTAACGTAACAGGCTCCAAAGCATTTGCTCGCATGATTTTGAACAATCAATTTGATGATGCACTCGCAGTAGCGCGCCAACAGGTTGAGAATGGTGCGCAAGTGATTGACATCAATATGGATGAAGCGATGTTAGATTCTGAGGCGGCCATGGTGCGTTTCTTAAATCTCATTGCTTCCGAGCCTGATATTGCTCGGGTTCCAATCATGATCGACTCATCTAAGTGGAGTGTGATTGAGGCTGGCCTGAAATGTATTCAAGGTAAGCCGATTGTGAATTCAATCTCCTTAAAAGAGGGCGAAGAGCCTTTCAGACAACAGGCGCGTTTGATTCGTCGATACGGCGCCGCATCTGTAGTCATGGCCTTCGATGAGCTTGGTCAAGCCGATACATTCAAACGCAAAACAGAAATTTGCCAGCGTTGCTATGACATCCTGGTGAATGAACTTGGCTTTCCTGCAGAAGATATTATTTTTGACCCGAATATTTTTGCGATTGCTACCGGTATTGAAGAGCATGATAACTATGCGGTTGACTTTATTAACGCTACGCGTTGGATTAAAGAGAATCTTCCGGGTGCTAAAGTCAGTGGTGGCGTCTCTAATGTGAGCTTCTCATTCCGCGGTAATGATCGTGTGCGCGAAGCTATTCATACCGTGTTTTTGTATTATGCTATTCAAGCTGGCATGGATATGGGCATTGTGAATGCTGGTCAGCTGGGCGTTTATGCTGATTTAGATCCAGAGCTGCGTGAGCGCGTTGAGGACGTGGTCCTGAACCGCTTTAAAGAGAAGGATGGCAAAACACCAACTGAGCGTTTGTTAGATATCGCCGATCAATTTAAAGGCGGTGGCGCTAAGCAGGTAGAGAACTTAGCATGGCGTGAGGCACTAGTGCGTGAGCGCTTAACGCATGCACTAGTCCACGGCATCACTACGTTTATCGAAGAAGATACAGAAGAGCTGCGTGCTGAAATCATGGGCTCAGGCGGTAGACCAATCGAAGTAATTGAAGGCCCACTCATGGATGGCATGAATGTCGTTGGTGATTTATTCGGTGCCGGAAAAATGTTTTTGCCTCAAGTAGTCAAGAGTGCACGCGTCATGAAGCAAGCAGTTGCGATTCTGATTCCTTATATTGAGGAAGAGAAGCGCCAACATGTTGCTGCTGGCGGTGAAGCTAAGGCTAAAGGCAAGATCGTGATGGCTACTGTGAAAGGTGACGTGCACGATATTGGTAAAAATATTGTGACTGTGGTCTTGCAATGTAATAACTTTGAAGTTGCCAATATGGGTGTCATGGTTCCTTGTGCCGAAATTCTGAAGCGCGCTAAGGAAGAAAATGCCGATATCGTCGGCCTTTCTGGTTTGATTACACCGTCACTTGAAGAAATGACTTATGTTGCTCAAGAGATGCAGCGTGATGATTATTTCCGTGAGCGTCAGATCCCATTGATGATTGGTGGCGCAACAACCTCACGTGTGCATACTGCCGTGAAGATCGCTCCACATTATGATGGCCCCGTGGTTTATGTGCCAGACGCATCTCGCTCAGTATCAGTTGCTTCAAGTTTGCTTTCTGATGAGAGCGCTAAGAAATTTATTCAAGATTTGCGCGATGACTATGTACGCATTCGTGAGCAGCATGCTAATAAGAAGGCAGCCCCAACAATTTCTTTAGAAGCCGCCCGTAAAAATCGTGAGCTTATTAATTGGTCTTCTTATGTTCCAGAAAAACCAAAATTTATTGGCCGTCGCGTGTTTAAAAACTTTGCACTAAGCGATATTGCCAAATATATTGACTGGACGCCATTCTTTCAGACCTGGGATCTCGCTGGTAAGTTTCCAGCTATTTTGGATGATGAGGTTGTGGGCCTTGAAGCGCGTAAAGTGTATGAAGACGCCAAGGTATTGCTCGATAAATTGATTAAAGGTCAGTGGTTACAGGCCGATGCAGTAGTCGCCTTCTATCCTGCCAATACGATTGGTGACGATATTGTTTTGTATAGCGATGAGGCGCGCGAACATCCACTATTCGTGTGGCATAACTTGCGCCAACAGGCTGAGCGTCCAGTGGTCGATGGAGTGCGCAGACCTAACCGTTCTTTAGCAGACTATGTTGCTCCAAAAGATTCTGGTATCGCTGACTACCTCGGTTGTTTTGCAGTGACAACCGGCCATGGTGTAGAGAAGAAAGTTGCAGAGTTTCAAGCCAAGCATGATGACTACAGTGCGATTATGTTGAAGGCTTTAGCTGATCGCTTGGCTGAAGCGTTTGCTGAGCTGATGCATCACCGTGTGCGCACTGATTTGTGGGGTTATGCCACAGATGAGATTTTGACGAATGATCAAATGATCAATGAAGAGTACCGTGGTATTCGTCCTGCACCAGGATATCCGGCATGCCCGGCTCATGAAGTCAAAAAAGATTTACTAAGAGTGATTGGCTCTGAAGATATTGGTATGACCTTAACTGAGTCAATGGCCATGAACCCCGCTTCTAGTGTGAGCGGTTTTTATCTCGCTCATCCAGATGCGCGCTATTTCAATGTGGGGAAAATCTCAGTCGATCAGATTGAAGATTTAGCTAAACGTCGTAGCGAGTCCGTCGAAGATATACGTCGTCAACTAGCAAGCTTAATAGATTAAACGCCCCACATCACGGGTTCGTCTTTAGCTTTAGCCTGCTTCATTAGTTCTAGGAATGGATAGGCCCGCTGCCCAAGACGATCAGTCAGTTTTGGTTTTTCAGTAGATTCTTTGGCTTCATCCTGCGTTTTAGAGCGCTCTTCAAGGTCTTTCAGGATGGCAGTCTCTAGAGCTGTAATAAGCGCAGGGAGATGCTCAACCGTGAGGATTCCACGGGGCTCTAGCGGACGACCCAAAATATCGAAAATTCGCTTGGCCAAATCCCCCAGCATAATGACGTCTGGACCAGCTTTTGAGCGAAATTGATAGATCATTTCAATAGCTTACCACCTGATAAACTCACTCTTCTATGTTGTTAACCAATAAAAATCGTTTAATTGAGATGCTTAGTAGTGCGCTTGGGAGCCTAGCTCAGGAGCGCGGCTTCGACCAGCCACTACCACCTCGTTTAGAGCGCCCTAAGGCGGTTGATCACGGTGACGTCGCTTGCAATATTGCACTTCAGTTATCTAAGGCTTGGAAGCTCAATCCGAGAGAGCTGGCCCAGGCTTTGGTGGAGCGCTTGCAAAAAGAGTCCGGATTTGACCAGCTGATCACATCATGTGAAATAGCGGGACCTGGATTTATCAATTTCCGCTTAAGTAATGCTGCCAAAACGGCAGTAGTCAATGAAATCTTGACGGAAGGCACTCATTTTGGAGAGTTGCCAAAAGGGAGTGCTTCAGTGGCCAGCGCCATGATTGAATTTGTTTCAGCAAATCCAACGGGTCCATTGCATGTTGGTCATGGCAGACAAGCTGCACTTGGCGATGCGCTAGCAAATTTATTAGCCACCCAGGGAATCAAAGTACATCGTGAGTTTTATTACAACGATGCTGGTGTGCAAATTGCGAATCTGGCCTTATCGGTTCAAGCCCGTTTGAATGGCTTAAAGCCTGGCGATGCAGCCTGGCCAGAGCAGGCTTATAACGGTGAATATATTGCCGAAATTGCAGCCGCTTTTAAAGCCTCTTCACAATATCAAGAAGATCTTGAAGCTATCCGCCAATTTGCAGTTGCTTATTTACGCAATGAACAAGATATTGATTTAAAAACCTTCGGCGTGCAATTTGATTGCTACTATCTAGAGTCCTCTTTGTATGCCGATGGCAGTGTGGCGCAAATTGTCGGTGACTTACAAAGTATTGGTAAGACCTATGAGTCTGAGGGCGCATTGTGGTTAAAAACTACAGAGGATGGCGATGATAAAGATCGCGTCATGCGCAAGTCAGATGGTAGTTTTACTTACTTCGTTCCTGATGTGGCATATCACACCAGTAAGTGGAATCGTGGTTTTCATAAAGTAATTAATGTGCAGGGAAGTGATCACCATGGCACGATAGCCCGCGTCCGCTCTGGCTTACAAGGCGTGGCGCAAAAGCGTGGCTGGGATATTCCAAAGACTTATCCAGATTATGTGTTGCACAAGATGGTGACCGTGATGCGTCATGGTGAAGAGGTAAAGATTTCTAAACGTGCAGGTTCATATGTCACCGTGCGTGATTTAGTGGAATGGTCTGGTGGTGTGACTCCTGAAATGAAGCCCGAAGAGAGGGAATTGGCCTTGCAACGCGGTCGTGATGCAGTACGTTTTTTCCTGATCTCACGTAAAGCAGATACTGAATTTGTATTCGATATTGATTTGGCCTTGCAGCAAAATGATGAGAACCCTGTGTTCTATGTTCAGTATGCGCATGCGCGTATCAACTCCATCCTGCAACAGTGGGGTGGAAAAATTTCTGATTTAGCCTCAGCCGATTTATCTTTATTGCAAAGCAAAGCATCAGACCATCTATTGCGTCGTTTGGCTGAGTACCCTGAGGTGCTGACTGATGCTGCGGCTGAACTAGCCCCTCATGCGCTTGCTTTCTATTTGCGCGACCTTGCAGGAGATTTCCATACCTTTTACAACGCAGACCGTGTATTGGTAGACGATCAGAATCTGAAAGCAGCTCGTTTGGCGCTACTATTGGCAACCCGCCAAGTGTTGCAAAATGGGTTAAAAGTATTAGGGGTATCTGCACCCGTTAAGATGTAATAGCGGCGTATGAAGTGAAAATGTAAGATGAGGAAATAATGAAAAAACCGAATCAACAAACTGGCTTCATGAAGATTGATGGCAACAACTCCCAATACGGAGGCACCATCTTGGGTTTTGTATTGGGCTTGGGTGCTGGTTTAGGCATTGCCTTCGTGATTGCGTTCTACCTTTCCAAAAATACACCCCAAGAGAGACCTGGGGTGCGCGCACCAAACTTACCGCTGACAATTAAGCCTGCTACAGTTCCTGCTGAAGGCGATCCGGCTGCTCCAGTCGAACAATTGGATTTGAATAAGCCTTTGCAAGGAAAATCACAGGCGCCTGTTGCATCTGACCCAATTGCCGATTTAGTTGGCGGCAAGAAGCCGACTGAAAATGCACCTGCACCAACAGCAAAATCAGACGCTATTTATTTCTTGCAAGTGGGCGCCTTTGTAAAGCGAGCTGATGCGGATGCACAAAAAGCCAATTTAGCAATTCAAGGAATTCAGGCTCAATTAAGCGAGGTTACTGCAGACGGTAATACCTTATGGCGTGTCCGCGTAGGCCCCTATAACAGCCCTGAAGAAAGTAATTCTGTGCGAGATAAATTAAACAGCATGGGCATTAAACCAACTCTAATTAAATCTAGCAAATCATGATTTCATTTAGCAAAAGACTATTTACATTGCTGACAATATTTTGTCTAAGCGGAATTGTTTCTGCACAAGCTCAAAAGATTGAAGAGGGGTTTGACTACCGCATTCTGCCAATTGCTCAACCCGTTGAGACCAAGGGCAAGGTAGAGGTGATTGAGTTCTTTTGGTATGGCTGCCCACATTGCTATGACTTTGAGCCTGAGCTCAGTAGCTGGGTAAAGCGCCAACCTAAGGATGTTGTTTTCCGCAGAGTGCCAGTAGCATTTCGAGATGACTTTATGCCACACAGTCAGTTGTTTTATGCGCTCGAGTCAATGGGTAAAGGAGACGCGCTTAATGAGAAAGTCATGTATGCCATGCATAAAGAGAACAAGCGTTTATTGACTGAGCCGGAGATTGCCGATTGGGTTGCCTCCCAGGGAATTGATCGCAATACCTTTTTGGCGAGCTATCGATCTTTTGCTGTGATTTCAAAAGCTCGTGCAGCAAAACAAATGACAGAGGCCTATCGCATTGATGGTGTGCCAACAATTGTGATGCAGGGTAAATACGTTACATCACCTTCTATTGCTGGTACGAAGGCTAAGGCTATAGCGGTAATGGACTTTCTCGAAGAAAAAATTCGTAAAGATAAATACAAATAATCACTTTTGGGGCGTTGCTTAGATTTTGACGAAGCGGCGCACAATCCAGAAATAAATTGGATAAGGTAGGATTCTGAGAAATTTTAGGAATCCTGAAAATCTTTTAGGGAAGTGAATGTCAAACTCTCCCTTTTCCAGCCCGCTCAAAATTTGATTAGCAGCTTCTTCAGCGCTAATTAAGGCCGGCATCTCAAAATCATTTTGAGCAGTTGCTTCAGTGGCCACAAATCCGGGAGAAATCATGTGCACACACACTCCTTGCGGGAGTAAGTCGTAGTAGAGCGTCTCACAGAAGTTAATGATGGCAGCCTTGCTTGGGCCATATGCCAAGGCCTTGGGAAGGCCGCTATACCCTGCGACACTTCCTACAATGGCAATATGCCCCGCATGAGCTTTGAGCATCTCAGGCAGTACGAGTGCAACTGCCCTCATTGGGCCTAGTAGATTTGCATCGATAGTGTGTTCTGCCACAGCCATATCAAAGTTGTCTGCCCGGAGTGGCACATATACCCCAGATACAAACAGTAATAAATCAATCCCACCCCATGCGCTCAAAATCGATTGATAGCTATTTTTTAATTGAGCATCATTGGTTACATCTAATGGTAATACCAAAGTTTGCCCAGGATTTCCCAATGATGCGATTGGGTTAAGTCGTTTTTCTCTTCGGCTAGAGAGTGCTACTTTAGCTCCAGCCTTAATTAGTGCGTTAGCACAAGCTTCACCGATCCCGCTCGAGGCCCCAATGACCCATACGCGTTGACCTAAGAAGCTAGATATGCCCTTTTGCTTCATGCACTCAGGGCATCCGGCGATGCATTTTTTGGATGATGGCTTAGGGTGAATTGCACAACATCAATATTGCGCTCTTCAAATCCGGCTGCGCAATACATGAGATAGAAATTCCAGAGTCTTATAAAAGCCTCATCAAAGCCTAGGCTATGAACTTCATCGAGTTTCTGATTGAAATTGTCTCGCCAGAGGCACAGTGTTTTAGCGTAGTCAGCCCCAAAAGCAAATTCTCCTTCAATTTGGAGTCCTGCCTTGGCAGCGCTTTCTTTAAAACTGGTTCGGGAGGGCAGCATACCGCCTGGAAAAACATATTGCTGAATGAAGTCGGTGTTATGGCAGTAGCGCTCAAATAGTTCTTCAGCAATCACGATCGTTTGGATGCATGCTTTTCCACCAGGCTTTAAACATTTGGCGATAGTCTGAAAATACTCAGGCCAATGCTTTTCCCCAACCGCTTCAAACATTTCTACCGAGGCAATACCTTCAAATTGTTCTTGGCAATCCCGATAGTCCTGCAATCGAACCTCAAAGGGTTTTGAATGTTCAACCTGCGATTGAACTTTTTTCAATCTATCTTCGGCAAATGCCTTTTGCTCTGTCGAAAGTGTGAGGCCGGTAATGGCAGTATTACTACGAAGCGCCTCTTCCATGACGCCACCCCAACCACAGCCAATTTCTAGAATATGGTCACCCGGTTTGGTATCAAGAGATTGCAGAATACGACTGATTTTGGCGCGCTGGGCATCAGCAAGAGATTGTTTCTCACCCTCTGAAAACCAGGCGCTAGAGTAGCTCATGGTGGGATCTAGCCACAATGTATAGAAGGCATTACCTAAGTCATAGTGCGCATGAATATTCTTACGGCTGCCAGTTTTGCTGTTATCTCGCAACCAGTGTTTGATGCGATACAGAATTGACCCATACCAACTACCGTAAATTGCTTTTTCTAGAATTGTGCGATTACGAATTGCGAGCTCTAGAATAGCTTTGAGGTCTGGCGTATTCCATTCCCCGCGGATATAGCTTTCAGCGAAACCAATATCGCCATGAGATAACACCTGCTTAAAGACTGACCAATCCAGAATTTGAAGCTCAGCATGTAAGGCATCAGATTTATTACCAAACTCTCTGATGTTGCCATCAGGTAAAACCATTTTTAAGTGACCACTACTGAGTTGGGACAATAGACTTAATAGTGTCTCTGTACCTAAGCGTGATGTATTCGCTTGAGTGCGTCTTTGCGACCTTGAAAAATTCAGGCGTGAGAGTAAAGATTGTCCAGGACGATTCATTTGCTGACTTCGAATTCAGGTGGTTTGGGCTTTGAATGAAAGGGTACACCTTTTATCCATAATTTCAATGCTTGCCAATGAATCCGGAAAATAACGCCCAGGCTCATGAGTGGGTAACGCAAAAAGGCTAGCCAAAGATTGGATTGACTTAAGAGGCGACTACTTCCACTAATGCTGGTATTGATCAGGGGCAGGCCATCCTCATGAAGCTCAATACGGCAGACAGAGTTCATACCGCTATTGCTATCTTGAGGGAAGAGAAAGCGAAAATGATAGTCACCACGCACTGCGCAAAATGGCGATACATGAAATACTTTTTGACTTCTTAGAGTCTCACCAGAGCGCAATACCTCACCAGAATTTTTATATAGTAGATAGCAATGACGTTCACCAAAGGTATTGTTCACCTCAGCTAAGACAGCTTGTACTTGGCCGTTCGCGCGGGTGCATATCCAAAAGCTGACAGGATTAAAGACGTAGCCCAAGACCCTAGGAAAGGTTTGCAACCAGATTTCGCCATCAATATTTGGTATTTGGTTTTCTTGCAGAATATTTTCAATCCACTGAAGACTATCGGCATTTCCAAGGCCATGGTCTTTATCAAAGAATGAAAATAAACCTAGGCGATTATCGTTGAGGCCATGTTGACTAAGAAGATCTGATTTTTGCTTCCTGGCTCTCATGGGAATTGATAATGTGAATACACCATAGCCAAATGCATTCTTGGCCGGTCTGAGCCGCTGATGCTTTACAACTCCAAAGTTAATCTTTGGTTGATTCATCTATTGTGCATCTTGCTTGGGATGGGCTCGAAGGGGCGAGTGAGTGCTTTCGATTAAGGCTTCTGCCACTAGTTCGCCAGAGCGCAAACCATCTTCATGAAATCCAAACCCAGTCCACGCACCGCAATACCAGATTGATGATGTGCCTTGAATGAGCGGCAGCTCTTTTTGTGCTTGGATCGCGCTCATATCGAATACTGGATGCGAGTAATGAATTTCTTGATGTATCAATTTTGGATCAGGCTCTGACAAAGGGTTGAGGCTGACAATGATCTGCGTGTTATTGAGTTTTGCAGGAAGTGGCTGCAAGCGATTAATCAGATAGTTGACACTCACATGCTGTTTTGACGAAATCGCCATGCCAGATTTCGCGGTGTAGTTCCAGGCGGCCCAACACCGTTTTGCTTCAGGTAAAAAACGGATGTCCGTATGGAGAAGGGCTCGATTTTTTTGATATGGAATAGCAGCCAAAATATTTTTGGCCTGCTGTGGTATGCCGTGAACTAGATTAAGAGCTTGGTCACTATGGCAGGCTATGACAACTTCATCATAAAAAGCTGAGCCGGATTGGCTGATAACTTCAACTTGACTTGTGCCATCTTGATTAGCACTTACACGGGTCACGCCTTCGCGCACAATCTTGACGTTAGATTCTTCAAGGGCAGCCAAAATCCGTTTCACGTACTCCCTAGAGCCGCCTTTGATAGTTAACCACTGCGGCCGATTCTGAATCTGTAGCAAACCATGGTTATGACAAAAACGTACCATTGTTTGAATGGGAAACTCGAGCATCTGCTCAACAGAACATGACCAGATAGCACCAATCATTGGGAGAAAATAATTCTCTCTGAAACTTTGGCTAAAGCGATTGTGATCTAAAAAAGTAGCAATGCTTTCATCAGGCTCTTTGTAAAGATGGCCTGCTTCAATTTGCTGATGCGCTAGCCTTGTGGCTAGACGATTAAAGCGCAAGATGTCATAAGCCATCCTCCAAAATGAGGGGGATAAAAGATTTGATCTTTGTCCAAAAAAAGAATTGAGATCATTGCCTGCCCATTCAATATTGCGATGAGCATGTTTTTTATCGGATGTATCAATCGATACTGAGAAGGACATTTCAGAGGGCGCTACTGGCGCCTTAATTTCCTCAAAGAGTCGTACTAAGCGCGGATAAGTCTTGCGATTAAAGACCAAGAACCCAGTATCTACACCATGAGAGATTTCTTCTCCATCAATGGTGCATTTAAAGTCGACAGTGTTGCTATGGCCTCCAATATGATCGCCAGCCTCGTACAAGGTCAGATCAAATTCAGAATGTTGTCGCAGCGCATAAGCACAACCAAGGCCGGAGATACCGGCGCCAATAATGGCAATTCTTTTTTTCATCACCGAGCTTTTTCTCCTAAGAGTTTTTCAATCTCAGCGGTGACGCTGCTACTGGTGGGCTTAGTCATGCTGCCATAAGACTCCACCACATTGCCATTGCGATCGATTAAGTATTTGTAGAAGTTCCATTTAGGTGTTGTACCAGTTTTGGCAATCAACATTTTGAAGAGAGGGTTGGGATTACTTCCCGACACTGCGCTTTTTGCAAACATCGGAAATTTCACGTCATAAGTATTTTTGCAAAAGTCAGCAATCTCTTTATTGCTTCCCGGCTCTTGCTGACCGAAGTCATTGGACGGAAACCCTAATACGACGAGGCCCCGATCTTTGTATTTAGCATAGACCTTTTCTAGGCCTTCATATTGGCTTGTAAAGCCACAAAAGCTGGCAGTATTGACGACCAGAATGACTTTGCCCTGGTACTGACAGAGATTTTGCGGCGCCTCATCCTGCAGGCGTGGGAAGGTCTGAGATAACAGGGGGCTGCAGTTAGGCGCAGCATTTACGACTTGAGCGCCTGATAAAGAGGCAAGCAGGGTAATAATCCAGGTAAAAATCAAGCGGAATAAGTGGTGCTTCTTGGGGGCCATCAAGTGTCTTCTTTTATTGGATCTTCGATCCTCAAGTCTAAGACATTATGGCTGATATCGCTGGCCACGGGCCAATACCTTTAATATTGCGTTATGACTTCTTTGCCGCCACCTTCTTTTGAGTCCAAGATTTGTCCCTTGGATCAACTAAGCGCCCGTATAGCAAAACTTCCTAGACCACTAGTTTTTACTAATGGGGTATTCGATATTTTGCATCGTGGACATGCTAGTTACTTAGCGCAGGCTCGCGCTTTAGGAGCTAGCTTAGTGGTGGGCATTAATGCAGATGCTTCAGTCAAGATGTTAGGCAAGGGTGATGATCGGCCAATTAATTCTGAAGCAGATCGTCAAGCTTTGTTAGCGGCGCTGGAGAGTGTAGATATGGCTGTACTTTTTACTGAGCAAACGCCAGTGAACCTAATTGAAAAGATTCGTCCAGATATTTACGTCAAGGGCGGCGATTATGAAATTGATACTCTTGCAGAAACCCATTTAGTAAAAACCTGGGGTGGCAAAGCAATTGCCATTCCATTTCTATATGATCGTTCTACTACTAGCCTGTTAGGCAGAATCCGTTCTTAAAGATTCTGTAGTAGCCAAGCCCAAACACCACGTAGAACCAAACCTTCGGTTACCTCAATTGATAATGAGGATTGCGTTTTAGATTTACTCATTTCGGCTGCCAAAATCTTGGCATTACCACCATCAATCCAAACTTTTTCAACGGGATGATTCACTTCTTTTGCTAATTGAATTGCGTATTGAATTGCGCCGAGTTGAGCTGCATCGCATCCGCCAATGATGGCGTTGTTAGTAGATAAACCAAAACTATTAGTAGATTCATTACGCACTGCAAGTGGCAACTGAGCGGTATTACTTTCTAAACTTTTTTGCATTAACTCAAGACCTGGCAATATCCATCCACCATAGTGAACGCCATTGGCGCCAAGCAAATCAATCGTTGTAGCTGTACCAGCATTAATAATGAGCGTGTTGGCATTAGACAGGGCGCGTGCGCCGAGGATAGCAGCCCAGCGGTCCGACCCCAGCTGGCTTGGGTCTTGATAGAGGCTGCGTACACCAGAAAAGAGACTATTACCTACAAGTTGTTTCCAGGTGATATCACTCCATTGTGGAAATAGCGATTGAAGATTTTGAATGGCCTCTTTTCCAGCTACACAAGTAAACCCAATTGCATCTGGTTTAGGCAAGGTCTTGGCAATGTAATCCGCTAACTCTGCTCTATGTTCAGGTGAAGCCAAAGATTTACTGCTGATTGAGCCAGAGTAAGCCCATAATTTTTTTTGTCGATCAGATGGTTGTTGTGTTGATTCAACTGCGGCCCATTTGAGGCGCGTATTACCAACATCAAATAGTAAGTAAAGACTCATAGCTGTACTCTTAAAGAAACATCGCCTGCATGAATAGCGATTGTTTTATTGTCTTGTTGCAATAGTAATGCGCCTGCTTTATCTATGCCTTGCGCAATGCCATAAATAGGCGCTTGACCTGCGCCAGATATACATACTGCCTGATCTAGATAAGCATCCCATCTTTTCCATGACTCTTGATATATGCCAAAGCCCTGCTGATCAAATTCGCCGAGATGATACTCAAGAGATGCAAGGAGTTTTAGCCAAAGATATTCCACATCAGGTGACGTTGCTTGCGATGGCAGTAGTTGATTTAGAGCACCAATTTTTAAGCCAGCTTGATTTCCTAAGCTTGCTGCAATTGCATCCGCATTCCGTAAGTTCATACCGATACCAATAATCATCCAAGTTGGATCGCCAGATTTTGCTTGACCACCTTCTATTAAGATGCCGCCAAGTTTTGCGTTGTTCAGTAGTAAATCATTTGGCCATTTGAGTCGCAGGCCCGCTTGGTGTAGTGCGGCTTCGCTTAAATCATATGCTTGCGCAATTCCAGAAATCACTGCTAATCCCACCAAAAGACTTAGCCCCGTGAGTTCAGCTGACTTTCTCTTAAATGGAAAGGCTAAGGAAAAACTGATGGAATCTTCTGGATTGGCCAGCCAAGCGCGCCCAGCTCTGCCTTTGCCAGCAGTTTGTTTAAGGGCAATACGGGCGATTGGGTCAATTAACTCACCGGCACGCCAGCGCTCCAAAAGGTCATCATTCGTTGATTGGGTTTCGGCAACACGTTCAAGGATGCAATTAGCAGTCATTTCGCCATTGTAGAAAGGTCTGACCTAGAATTGTGGAATGGATCAAAAAGATCAGCGTCCCTATAAATTGGTATGGCCTCTACAGGCTATGCCCTTAGCTAGAGCAATGAGCCTTAGCTATGCGCTATTGATTGTTTACGTGAGCCTAAACCCCTTCGATTTTGATTTCCGCAATGGTATTGAGGCTTGGGCTTGGGTAGATGCGCCACTCCCCAGGTTTATTACTTTGTTCGACGTTTCCATCAATATCCTCGCATACATCCCATTTGGATTTTTATTAGTTTTTGCTGCTTATCCTCGCTGGCGCAACTTTGTGGCCTTGAGCATGGCCCTGGGCCTGAGTGCGCTACTTGCATTGAGCGTGGAAACTTTACAGACTTGGCTCCCGACCCGCATTCCCAGTTTGATGGATTGGTGGGCGAATATATTCGGCGGTCTATTGGGCGGCTTATTGGCTATCCCCTTGGGGCCGCAATGGTTATCGGGCAGCGTAATACGTCGTCGTTTTGATCAATGGTTTGGCCTTAACTGGGCGGCATGCGCTCTCTTTCTATTATTTCCTTGGTCGCAAATTTATCCTCAAAGTTCATGGCTGGGTACAGGAGTTTGGGGTCATGCAATATTTGGTTCGATTGACTGGGGAACAATAGTCATCAATCAAGTTGTTCAAGAAACTGTGATTACGGCGCTCTGTTGGCTTGGCGTTGCACTCTTACTTTCATCGGGTTTACGTACCAAAGCCCCACAATGGCGAATCTTAATGGGGCTACTTTGTTTAACTGTAGTCATGAAAACCTTTTTCACTGCCCTTCAATTTGGCAGTGACTTCAGCTTGATATGGCTAACGGCTGGGGCTTTATGGGGAATGGTCTTAGCAAGCCTATTACTTTGGCGGACTTTACGGCTCAATCAAAAAACAAGATTTAACCTGGCCTTACTTTGTTTAGTGAGCGGCACTATCGCTATCAATATATTGCCCGATAATCCGTATTTCATTCTGAATTTGCGCCATTGGCATCAGGGGCGCCTATTGCACTTTAATGAGTTAATGCGATGGGTATCGGTGGTATGGTTACCTATTGCATTAGTTTGGATGATTTATAACGCCCTTCAACTTAAACCGAAGCATTGACGAATATAATTTTTTTATGAGCTTTTCACACCACCTGTTTTTTTGTTTGAACCAGCGTAGCAATGGCGAAGATTGCTGTGATCGGCATAACGCATTTGCACTATTTGAGTACGCCAAAAGTAGAGTCAAAGAGCTAGGCCTCGCGGGTCCTGGAAAAATCCGTGTAAACAAAGCCGGTTGCTTGGACCGCTGTGCTGATGGTCCTGTAATGGTGGTTTATCCAGAGGGTGTTTGGTATACCTTTATCGATAAAGATGACGTTGAAGAAATCATCCAATCCCATTTAATTTCTGGGCGCCCAGTTGAGCGCCTACAGTTGCCATAGTTCAGTTGAAAGTTTTTTCATGAATAGCCGTACAAAAGTGATTCATATTGAAGGTCTTGTCGGCGCAATGGAAATGTCCATTGATCTGCCGGATGAATTAAAAACCAATCCTGCTTTTGTGGTGCGCGGCTTAGCCTTAGTTGCACACCCTCATCCACTGATGGGTGGCACGATGGATAACAAGGTGGCACAGACAATCGCGCGCTCTTTTAATCAATTGGGCTATGTCAGCGTACGCCCTAATTTTCGTGGCGTAGGTGGAACCGCCGGCGTCCATGATGATGGTGTTGGCGAGCTAGAAGATCTCTTGCACATTACTGATTGGATGCGCACACCATCAAGCTGGTCACAATTTGATGTCACTGCTAATCAAGCTTGGGTTGCCAGTTCAAATATGTTGCCTCTAGTTGTTTCGGGATTCTCATTCGGTAGCTTTGTCGGCAGCCATTTGGTTCAAAGACTTGCCGATCTGGGCCGCCCTGCAGAGCGCTTAGTAATGGTGGGCAGTGCTGCAGGCAAGTGGACCCTAGCTCCAGTGCCTGCAGATACCATCTTGATCCATGGCGAACTAGATGAAACTATTCCTTTGGGTGATGTGTTGGATTGGGCACGTCCGCAAGAGCTGACTGTGCAAGTAGTTCCAGGAGCCGATCACTTTTTCCATCGTAGATTACATTGCATTCGTAACATCATCACTGGTGCCTGGTTGGGTATGCCAGACCATCGCACATCATCAGAAAACTAAGAGATCAATATGGCCGAAGAAAAATCACTCATCGAATACCCTTCTCAATTTCCGATTAAGGTGATGGGTAAAGCCACTCCAGAGTATCTTCCAGCAATTATTCATATTGCAAAACAATTTGATCCCACATTTGATGAGAGCAAGGTTGAACAACGACCTTCCAAAGATGGCAATTACTTAGGCATTACTTTGCCGATTACAGCGACAAGTCGCGAGCAGCTTGATGAGTTGTATAGAACTTTGTCTACACATCCATTAGTTAGCATTGTTCTGTAATTGATTTGATGTCTGTTTTAGTAAAACATCTCGGCGTAGCTGATTACGTCTCGACCTATGAGAGGATGCGCGTATTTACTAAAGAGCGAAATAGTGCAACGCCCGATGAGATTTGGGTTTTAGAGCACCCCCCAGTTTTTACGTTGGGTCTTGCGGGTGATTCCAGTAATTTGCATTCACCGAGCAATCAAATTCCGTTAGTACAAGTTGATCGTGGTGGTGAGATTACCTATCACGGTCCTGGTCAGATCGTCGTTTACCTTTTGCTTGATCTCAAACGCTTAGGCATCTTTGTTAAAGAATTGGTCTCCCGTATCGAGCAAGCGGTAATCGATACCTTGGCAGATTTTGGTATTGCAGCAGAAAGACATCCAGGAGCACCTGGTATTTACATTTCCAAGCAGTCTGGACTACCGGTGGAGTGGATTGGAGCCAAGGTGGCTGCATTGGGTCTTAAGGTCTCTAAAAGCTGCTCATATCATGGTGTAGCGCTGAATGTGGCTACGGATCTTGAGGCTTTTGGACGTATCCACCCTTGTGGTTATGAGGGCTTAAAGACGGTCGACATGCAAACCCTTGGGATCAAGGACAATATAGACACTATTAGCCAAAAGCTTTTGGAGCATTTGCAAAAGCAACTGATGTCACATGACCATAAATAAGACCGATACCAAGATAACTGTTGAGTCTCGTCAAGATCTCAATTACGACGCATCTCGTAAGCAAAAGTCGAGCGAGAAAACTGCGCGTATTCCCATTAAGATTGTCCCGCTAGCAGAGGTCTTGAAAAAACCAGATTGGATTCGGGTAAAAGCAGCCTCTGGCAATTCTCGGTTCAATGAAATTAAAAAGATTCTTCGCGAGAACGAATTAGTGACTGTTTGTGAAGAAGCAAGCTGCCCCAATATCGGTGAGTGTTTTGGTAAAGGCACTGCTACCTTCATGATCATGGGGGATAAATGCACTCGTCGTTGCCCATTCTGTGATGTAGGCCATGGTCGACCAGATCCATTAGATCAAAAAGAGCCTGCTAACCTGGCTCGTACCATTGCAGCACTGAAATTAAATTACGTAGTAATTACCAGCGTGGATCGTGATGATTTGCGCGATGGTGGTGCCATGCACTATGTTGATTGCATTTCGCAATCACGTGGGCTATCACCGAGTACTCGGATTGAAGTTCTTGTGCCAGACTTCCGCGGCCGCTTAGATAAAGCCCTAGATATTTTTGCTGAGCATGCGCCGAATGGTTTGCCAGATGTGATGAACCATAATTTAGAAACCGTGCCACGCTTGTATAAAGAAGCAAGGCCAGGCGCTGATTACTTGCACTCCTTAAAATTATTGAAGGATTTCAAGGAGCGCTTTCCTCATATCCCAACAAAGAGCGGATTAATGGTTGGTCTTGGTGAGACCGATGAAGAAATTCTAGAAGTGATGCGCGATATGCGTGAGCACAATATTGACATGCTCACAATTGGCCAGTATCTTGCACCATCAGGTCATCACCTGCCAGTGCGTCGCTATGTGCACCCTGATGTTTTCAAGATGTTTGAGGAGAGGGCCTACGCTATGGGCTTCTCCCATGCAGCGGTTGGTGCAATGGTTCGCTCTAGCTACCATGCTGATCAGCAAGCGCATGGAGCCGGTATTGTTTAGAAGCTTTAAGGCTGGCGCATTACTCGCAGCAATCATTCTTCTAGTAGCCTGTAGCCCGAGGCTAGATTGGCGTAAAGTGCAATCTCCACAAGAGCGCTACACCGCTTTATTTCCGGGCAAGCCGGATAAATTAGAGCGCCGTATTCCATTCCAAGACCAAGAGTTACAGCAAACACTTGAGGCAGTCAAAATTGATGACGATATTTACTCAGTTAGCTCGACACAGGTGCCAGCAATACAAGCTGCAGCAACAGAAAAAATTATCACGCAGCTAAAAAATAGTTTACTTGAAAGAGCAAATGCTTCGGGTGGGAGGGTAGTTGAAGAGGTGGCAACTTATCAGACGACTAATCGTCAGAAACTGGGAACTACAGATTACTTTATTGTTTTCAAGCCAAATGCAAAAGAGCAACAGCAAATGCGGGTACGCTGGATAACGCGGCAAGCGAGCAATGGGGATGCTTGGATTTATCAGGTGTCAGTATTGCATGCAAATGCTAATACTGATGATGTGAGAACATTTCTATCTAAAGAAGAGTATGCAAACTTCTTTAATGAGTTTTACCCAGAATAAAAACTGACTAAGTTTTTTCTAAAGCGGCAACCTTGGCTTCAAGTGCCTCTAACTTTTCTCTAGTCTTGGCAAGAACTTTAGCTTGTAACTCAAACTCTTCGCGAGTAACTAAATCCATTTTTTGAAAACCCTGGTTCATCATCGCGCGCACATTCTTTTCAATCTCTTGTGCTGGTGAATTTCGAATGGCATCCCCCACCTTGTTTTGCATATCACTCGCGATGCGTTGAATTTGCTCGAGGATTTCACCGGGTTTTTGCATGATGGGGTTTCGCAGTTCTATAAAAGTTGCATAAAAGACACACATTGTTATTTTATGTTGGGTGACCAAAAATGGGCAAAAGGGTTAAAAATAAGCCAAAAAGCCCTAAATTCACGCCCATGGTGCAATCTTAAGCACTAAAAAAGTGCAAATGCCTTAATTGGGGGATTTGTGACAAATCCATGAATGCCCAAACCATCAATATCGCTTCATGCATTAAGCATTCAACCCATTTTTTATGACAACCAGTAAGGAGTAACACATGAAAACTTTGCAAAAATCAGCTCTCGCGCTAGCCGCATCAAGCTTGTTGGCTACTGCCGCTTTTGCTCAAACAGCCCCTGCAGCAGAGGCTCCAGAAGCAAGCCCAATTACAGCAAACGTAACTGTAACCAGCGACTATCGTTACCGCGGTATCAGCCAGTCAAACTTCAAGCCAGCGATTCAAGGTGGCTTTGATTACGCGCATGAAAGCGGTCTCTATATCGGAAACTGGAATAGCTCAATCAGTTGGATTTCTGATGCAGCTCCAGCTACTGCAAACACAAGAGTTACAGCACCAATTGAGATGGATTTCTACGGCGGTATCAAGAAAGAATTCATTGGTGCAGGTTTTGCATCTGACTTTGGTGTTTTACAGTACTACTATCCTACATCAGGGTTAAATGTTTCAGGCACTCAAGCTAATCCAAATACTACAGAGCTCTATGCAGCGCAAAACTTTACTTATGGTCCTTTAACTGGATTTGTAAAGTTTTCATACTCTGTTAGTCCAATTTTCGGTTTTGCAAATAGTACTGGTTCCTACTATCCAGACCTGACGATGAATTACGATACAGGCGTTTGGGGCTTAGCGCTTAATGCTCACGTTGGTTACCAGTATGTGGCGGGTAATGTTCAAGGTAGTGCGCCTAACGTAACCAATAGCTCTTTGTATTCCTATACCGATTGGAAATTAGGTGTAACTAAGGATTTTGGAGGAGGCTTGTCTCTATCTGCTGCTTACATAGGCACTGATGTAGGAAGAAATTCCGCAGGTACTTATAACTATGTTTCGCCAACCGGAAAGAATCTGGGCGGCTCAACAGGCATTGTTTCCTTAACCAAGACTTTCTAATTTTCACCTCTGAACGGAGAAACATATGAAATTAATTACCGCAATCATCAAGCCCTTCAAGCTTGACGAAGTGCGCGAAGCTCTCTCGGAAGTCGGAGTTTCGGGCATCACCGTCACTGAAGTCAAAGGCTTTGGTCGCCAAAAAGGCCACACTGAGTTGTATCGCGGTGCTGAGTATGTAGTGGACTTTTTGCCGAAGGTAAAAATTGAAGCTGCTGTTGAAGATGGCATCTTGGAGCGCGCGATTGAAGCAATTGAAAAATCTGCACGTACAGGCAAGATTGGAGATGGCAAGATTTTTGTCTCTCCAGTTGAGCACGTCATTCGCATTCGTACCGGTGAAACCGGCGCGTCAGCACTTTAAAGAGAGGTTCAAAATGTTAACTTGGATGAAAAAACTCCTAGCTGGCGGTGCGATGGCCTTGGCCATTGGTGCTACTGGTGTAATGGTTACTTCGCCAGCGCATGCTGATGAAGTAAAAAAACCAGCAGTGACTGCTCCTGCCGCGACTCCTGCTGCTGCAGAACCAGCGCCTGTTCTTTGCTCCGAAAAGTGCAATAAAGCCGACGTTGTATGGATGATGGTATGTACAGCACTAGTGCTGTTAATGACACTTCCTGGTTTAGCTTTGTTCTACGGTGGTTTAACACGTAGCAAAAACATTCTGTCGATTTGTATGCAATGTTTTATGGTGTTCTCTTTGATCACCGTGCTCTGGGCTATTTACGGCTATAGCTTTGCATTCACTGAGGGCGGGGCATTTATAGGCGGACTTGATCGCTTGTTCTTGGGCGGCATGACTCCAGACTCAGTTGCAGCTACCTTTAGTAAAGGCGTTGTAATTCCTGAGTTTATATTCATGGCTTTCCAAGCAGTGTTCGCAACTATTACTTGCTGCTTGATCATCGGTTCATTTGCTGAGCGCGCTAAGTTCTCTGCAATCTTGATCTTCATGATCATTTGGTTCACATTCAGCTACTTGCCAATTGCTCATATGGTTTGGTTCTGGCCTGGTCCTGATGACATCAAAGATGCTGCATCCCTCGAGGCTATTACTGCTCGTGCTGGTTGGTTGTGGCAAAAAGGTGTTCTCGACTTTGCTGGCGGTACCGTTGTTCACATCAATGCCGCTATTGCTGGCTTGGTAGGTTCCTTCGTTATCGGCAAACGTGTTGGCTACGGTAAAGAAGCAATGAAACCACATAACTTAGTTTATGTAATGACTGGTGCTGCACTCTTGTGGTTCGGTTGGTTTGGTTTCAATGCTGGTTCAGCACTCGAAGCAAACGGTAGCGCAGCATTGGCTTTCGTGAATACCTATTTGGCTACTGCCGCTGCTGTATTGGGTTGGTCTGTTGCTGAGTGGGTTCTCAAAGGTAAGCCATCCATGTTGGGTGCTGCTTCTGGTTGCGTAGCCGGTTTGGTTGCCATTACTCCTGCTGCTGGTTTTGCTGGCCCAATGGGTTCAATCATCATCGGTTTGATCGCTGGTGTTGTTTGCCTCTGGGGTGTTACTGGCCTCAAGAAAATCTTGGGTTCAGATGACAGCTTAGACGTATTTGGCGTACACGGCGTAGGTGGTATTACTGGCGCATTGTTGACCGGCGTATTTGCTGATCCAGCATTAGGCGGTTCTGGTATCTGGGATTACGTAGCGAATGCTGTGGCCCCTGATTACTCTATTGCTAGCCAATTGTGGATTCAGGCTCAAGGCGTAATTACTACCTTGATCTGGTCCGGCGTAGTTTCTTTCATCGCATTCAAATTGATCGATATGGTGATTGGTTTGCGTGTGAAGGAAGAGGAAGAGCGCGAAGGCTTGGATATCAGCTCACATGGTGAAGCTGCCTACGAGTCTTAATCTGTAGATTTACCCCTCACTGGGCGGCCTAGCTTGGCTACCTAGTTTTAAGCGCGGGATCCTGGGATCCCGCGTCTTTCTTTTAATAATCTTACAATGGTGGAATGGTTCCACATCTCATTACAGCCTTAACCGGTCCTTTGCTCGAATTAGAGTCAAAGGTTTTAGAAGCGACCCCAACCATTGAGCGTTGGTTCAGGCTGGAATGGCAAGAACATACCCCGCCATTCTACTGCTCGGTTGATTTACGAAATTCAGGTTTTAAGTTGGCTCCTGTTGATACCAACCTCTTTCCTGGCGGATTTAATAATCTTTCTACACAGATGCTGCCTTTGGCTGTGCAGGCAGCAATGGCTGCAATTGAGAAGATTTGTCCAGAAGCCAAAAATTTATTATTAATTCCGGAGCGCCACACCCGCAATACTTTCTATTTGCAAAATATTGCGCGTTTATCTTCCATCTTGCGCCAAGCCGGATTGAATGTTCGCTTAGGTACTTTTTCAGAAGAGATTAAAAAACCAACTTGGATTGATCTGCCTGATGGTAATCGCCTTTTGATGGAGCCGCTCTCCCGTTTGGGCTTGAAAAAGCAACGTCTCGGGTTAAAAGACTTTGATCCTTGCTCTATTTTGCTGAATAACGATTTGTCTGCTGGTATTCCACCGATTTTAGAAAACCTGCATGAACAATATTTGTTGCCAGGCTTACATGCTGGTTGGCATGTGCGCCGCAAGTCAAATCACTTTGCTGCCTATGAAGAGGTGGCAAAGAAGTTTGCCAAAGTGGTTGATATTGATCCTTGGATGATTAATCCTTACTTCACTAGTTGCTCAAATATTAATTTTCATGAGCGTAAAGGTGAAGACGAATTGCAAACAGCAGTAGAGCAGGTCTTAAAAAAGACAGCTAAGAAATATCGTGAGTACGGAATTAAAGAAAAGCCATATGTTGTTGTAAAGGCGGATGCTGGTACCTATGGCATGGGCATTATGGTGGTGAATGACCCCGCGCAGCTTAAAGACTTAAACCGTAAAGACCGCAACAAGATGAGCGTGGTTAAAGAAGGTTTAGAGGTAAGCGATGTATTGATTCAAGAGGGTGTCTATACCTTTGAGAAAGTCAATGAGGCTGTGGCGGAGCCGGTCGTATATATGATTGACCGTTACGTGATTGGTGGCTTCTATCGTGTTCATACCGATCGTGGCCCCGATGAAAATCTAAATGCCCCTGGCATGCATTTTGTACCGCTAGCATTTGAGCAAAACTCGATGCCAGATATGAGTGCTAAGCCTGGCAGTGCAGCGCCAAATCGTTTCTATTTGTATGGTGTTGTTGCACGCTTAGCTTTACTAGCTGCTTCGTTGGAGCTTGAGCGCACCGACCCTGATTCTGAAGCGGCCTAATAATTTAGAAGACTATGGACTTTCTATTCATCGCCGATCCACTCGAGTCCTTTAAGGTAAAAAAAGATTCAACGTTGGCGATGATGCGTGCTGCTCAAGCAGCCGGCCATCGTTTATGGTTTTGTCAAAGCAGTAATGTTTTGTGGAAAGATGATCTCGTCGTTGCAGATTGTCAAACTCTGGTGGTTAGGCCAAGCTCTACCTCTTGGTTTGAGCTTGGTGGAATAGAGTCACGATCTCTTAAATCATTTGCTGCGGTTTTGATGCGGACTGATCCACCATTTGATATTGAATATCTCAATACAACTTGGCTGTTGTCTGCGGCAGCTCGTCAGGGCGCAAAAGTATTTAATGATCCTGCGGCTGTGCGTGAGCATTCAGAAAAGCTGTCGATTACTGAATTTCTAGAGCTCATTCCGCCGACATTAGTTACTCGTGAATTCAGTGCTGTAGAAGAGTTTCATCAGCAACATCGCGATATCGTCATTAAACCTTTAGATGGTATGGGGGGGATGGGCGTGTTTCGTGTTGGGCCGGATGGCTTAAATCTGGCCAGCATCGTAGAAACACTTGGTGAGAATGGGGCCAGAACCCTGATGGTGCAGCGTTTCTTGCCAGAGATAGCCCAAGGCGACAAAAGAGTTTTGCTAATCGGCGGAGAGGTAGTGCCATTTAGTTTGGCGCGTATTCCTCAAGGTAGTGAGATTCGTGGAAATTTAGCAGCTGGTGGCAAGGGTGTTGCGATGCCCCTCACCGATGCTGAGAAAAAAATTGCAGAACGCTTGGCGCCTATTTTGTATCAGCGCGGTTTATTCTTGGTAGGGCTCGATTTAATTGGCGGTTACCTTACAGAGATAAATGTTACTAGCCCCACTTGTTTTGTTGAAATTACCGAACAAAGTGGGTTTGATGTCTCACAGTTTTTCTTGAAAGCGCTTGAGAAAGCATTGTCATAACATGGCTGGAATCGTAATTGTTGCTCATACACCCCTTGCTAGCGCAATGCTCGGATTTGCCGAGCATACTTTTGGTGTAGTGCCAGAGCGTGTGAGGGCGGTTGACATACCGCCTTATGAAGATACTAAAGTGAGCTTTGATCGAGTATTAAAAGCTGCCTATGGAGTGAATACCGGAAATGGTGTTTTGATTTTGACGGATGTGATGGGGGCAACCCCGGCAAACGTAGCATCAAAGTTAGAGGCCCTTGGCCCCTTATCTGGACTAAATGCCCCGGTAGTAGTGCTCGCTGGATTAAATCTACCAATGCTCATGCGCTGCATCAATCATCGCGCTGAGAATTTAGAGGAATTGGCTAAAAAGGCACTTGCTGGTGGTCAGAATGGAATCTTGCGCCTTGGTGCAAAAGTGAAAGAATAATGATCAAGGAGTTCACGCGTAATGCCAGTCGCTGAAATTGAAATCATCAATAAATTAGGTCTGCATGCTCGTGCATCTGCCAAGCTTTCTCAATTGGCGGCTCAGTTTCCTTGTGAAATATTCTTGTCACGCAATGGGCGTCAAATTAATGCTAAGAGCATTATGGGCGTCATGATGTTAGCTGCCGGCATCGGCAGCACCGTAACACTCGAGACTGTCGGCGATCAAGCTGATGAGGCAATGCAAGCTCTGACAGCACTAATTAATGATCGCTTTGGAGAGGGCGAGTAAGTATGACTTTTGCTTTGCACGGAATTCCGGTATCGAAAGGCATTGCCATTGGCAAGGCGGTACTGATTTCGCGTGCGGCATTAGAAGTTAGCCACTATTTAGTTGAGCCAGGGAAGGAAGAGGCTGAGGCGCAAAAGCTGTTAGATGCCTTTGATCAGGTGCGCCAAGAGTTAAGCCAATTGCGCCAAGGCTTACCTAAAGATGCGCCACAAGAGATGGCTGCTTTTTTAGATGTCCATGGCATGATTCTTGCCGATCCAGCGCTTGCTGAAAAACCAATGATGTTAATTCGCTCCCAGCGGATGAATGCTGCCTGGGCCTTAACGACCGAATTAAATGATTTGTTAGAGCAGTTTTCTGAAATCGAAGACCCCTATCTAAAAGAGCGTGCTAACGATATTCGTCAAGTAGCTGAGCGCGTGATTAAAGCCTTAAATGCTCAGAAAAAAGATTCGCTCGATAGCGCTGACATCATGTCGCCAGGCGAGCTAGGTGTTGACTCCATTATCGTAGCTCACGATATCGCTCCGCATGACATGTTGCGCTTCAAGGAGTCTGCTTTTACAGGGTTTGTAACAGACCTCGGTGGTAAGACCTCCCATACAGCTATTGTTGCGCGCAGCATGGAAATTCCTGCGGTAGTGGGTGTGCGTCATGCGAGTGAAATGATTCGCCATGGCGATTGGTTGGTCTTAGATGGCGAGCAAGGTGTTGTGGTCGTCGCTCCAGATGAGAAGTTGCTTGAGGAATACCGCAAGTTGCAAACTCAGGCCATCAAAGAAGCCCGTAAGCTACAACAACTTAAGCATGCCAAAACCGAAACAGCCGATCGTGTTGCAATCGAATTGTTTGCCAATATTGAGTTACCAGAAGATGCTGTGCAGGCCGTTAAATTAGGAGCGGTCGGCGTTGGCTTATTTCGGTCCGAGTTTTTGTTTATGGATCGTAAGCAAGCGCTGCCAGATGAAGAGCATCAATTTTTAGAGTATCGCCGCGTAGTGGATTTAATGCATGGCTTGCCTGTCAATATCAGAACGATTGACGTTGGTGCCGATAAGGCGTTGGGCGCAGCTGGAAATGATGTGTCTCAAACTGGTACATCCCCATTAGGTTTGCGGGCGATTCGTTGGTCCTTAACTGAACCTGAAATATTTTTAACCCAGTTGCGAGCTATTTTGCGGGCATCTGCATATGGCCAGGCACGTATCATGATTCCGATGTTGGCGCATGCTAAAGAGATTGATGAAACTTTCCGTTTAATAGAAAAAGCAAAGCAACAGTTGCATCAACGTGGCCAAGCATTTAATCCGAATATTCAAGTAGGCGCCATGATTGAAATCCCGGCTGCTGCTTTAGTATTGCCGCTGTTTATCAATCGCTTTGATTTTTTATCGATTGGTACGAACGACTTAATTCAGTACACTCTGGCAATTGATCGTGCTGATCATGCTGTAGCCCATCTCTATGATCCATTGCATCCGGCGATTTTGCATTTGCTGGCAAATATTATTGAACAAGCTAAACGCGCTAATGTACCGATTGCGGTATGTGGTGAGATGGCTGGCGACCCCTCCTTAACGAGACTCTTACTTGCCTTGGGGCTGACCGACTTCTCGATGCACTTTAGCCAGCTATTGCTGGTCAAGCGTGAGATCCTCAAAGCAAATGTGGGCTTATTAAAGGCCCGTGTTCCAAGAGTTCTCAAAGCCTACGAGCCTGAAGATCAAGCTAAGGCTCTAGAGCGTTTAATGGCCTAGTGGGCCTTACCGCAAACCGAGCACTCGGGATTGCGAGAGATTTTGAATTCATCTATCTGGGTAGTACGAGCATTCCACATCAGCATACGACCCACTAAAACTTCACCAAAACCTATTAACACCTGTATTGCTTGGGCGGCTTGCATAGCGCCAATAATGCCTACTAGCGGTGAAAAGATTCCCATCGCAGAGCAGCTGACTTCTTCAAAACTTTCATCGGGTGAGAAGATGCAGGCATAACAGGGTGAGGCAGTATTACGTGGATCAAAAACACTGATCTGACCATCAAAGCGGATTGCCGATCCGGAAACTAATGGAATTGAATGCTGAACACAACTGGCATTAATTAAATGACGGGTTGCAAAGTTATCAGTGCAATCTAAAACTACATCAACGCTTGGAAGTAATTCATCAAGAAGCGCGACTATTACTTTGGCTTCAATAGTTTCAATCTGAATGCCAGAATTCAGTTGTTGTAAAAATTCTTTTCCGGAATTGACTTTACTTTTACTAACACTTTTTTCAGTGTGCATGATTTGGCGTTGCAGATTAGTTAGTTCAACACGATCATGATCTACCAAGGTGATATGACCAATACCAGCAGCTGCCAAGTAGGGGGCTGCAGCACTACCTAGGCCACCAGCCCCAATAACCAGAGCGTGCGACCTTAGAAGTTTTTCTTGACCTGCAACATCGATTTCTTCAAGGAGTAAATGCCTTGAGTACCGAAGTAACTGCTCATCATTCATGTGCAGGCCTAAAAATAAATTTTATTCGAGCTTAGATGAAGAGCGCTTCACCGGCTGGCCGTTAATAAAGGCAACTGCTTGAGAAAGCATGAAATCGTCAGCGCTACCAAGCTCAGGTGGCTTCTTATTTTTATCCTTTTCTTTTTCTTCAGGAGTTTTCTTGGCGTTCTTTTCTTCAATGCGCTGCAACTCTTCAAGGCGACGCCGTTCCCGATCCTTGATCAACTTATCTTCGGCAGATTGCTTATTACGCAGATGTTTTTCACTATCGATTTCACGGGTGATTAATACATCATCTGGATCGCCATCCTTATTTTGATCAACTGGAATATCGGGTTTAACGCCAAATGCTTGGATTGATTTGCCACTTGGCGTGTAGTAGTAAGCAGTTGTGATTTTCAGAGCAGAATCATTGGTTAGTGGGCGCACTGTTTGAACAGAGCCCTTACCAAAAGTTGTCTTACCAATAATGGTTGCGCGTTTGTAATCTTGTAATGCACCAGCAACAATCTCAGAAGCAGAAGCTGAATAGGCGTTAACTAAAACTACCATCGGCATTTTTTTAAAGATCTCGGGAACGCCGGCTAAGGGGTCTCCTGGTTCGCTCAGACGATACATAGCTGGGCTTGCATTAAATACTTGTTTGGAATCAGGCGCTTGGCCTTTGGTTGATACCACTACTACATCAGCAGGCAAGAAGGCAGCAGCCACGCCAACCGCACCTTGTAGGAGGCCGCCACCATTATTTCTTAGGTCAAGAATGACCCCCTTGAGTTTTGGGTTTTGATTAGCAAGATCCGTTAATTTTTTAGCAAGATCTGGAACGGTACGCTCTTGAAAGCTTGTTACTCGAACCCATGCAATATCGTTATCCAGAATTTTGGCTTTAACGGATTGCACTTTAATTTCTGCACGAGTAATTGTTACCGGAAAGCTACGCTCTTCACTCTTGCGATATACAGTCAGTGTAATTTTGGTACCAGGTGTGCCACGCATCGTACGAACTGCTTTATCAAGAGACATACCACGGACTGGCTTGTCATCTAAGCGAGTAATTAAATCACCTGCTTGCAATCCAGCACGCGCTGCAGGGCTATCTTCAATTGGATTTAGTACTTTTACAACGCCATCTTCGGAGGTGATTTCAATTCCAAGACCAGCAAATTTACCTGAGGTTGCTTCTTGCATTTCTGCAAAATCTTTTTTGTCTAAAAAGGTTGAATGAGGATCTAGGCTGCTGACCATTCCTTTGACGGCATCAGTTAAGAGTTGCTTATCTTCGATGGGCTCAACATACTCGCGCTTGATTTGTGCAAAGACATTGGAGAGCGTGCGTAGTTCATCTAGTGGCAGCTGAGCAGCTTGCTGGGCGGTTGCCGAAAGTTGAATCGTTGCTGCTATTCCAGCAATTAAACCAACGGCAATGAGAGCGAAATTCTTCAGAAATTGACGCATATTTCTTTTTGACCTTAGTCTAGATAAAAGTGTTGAATGGGCTTGAGATTGTCGTCAAGCTCATAGACAAGCGGTACGCCATTGGGGACGTTCACTTCCATAATGGCTTCGTTAGACATTTGGTCCAAGTATTTAATTAAAGAGCGGATGCTATTGCCATGCGCTACTAATAGTACGCGTTTACCCGCTTTTAGTGCGGGTGCAATGGATTCATTCCACAGGGGAAGCACTCGATCGACATTGTCCTTAAGGCACTCACCTAAAGGAATATCAGAAGTAGATAATTTGGAATAGCGCTGGTCATTTTTAGGATTGCGCTCATCATCATGCTCTAGCAGTGGGGGGCGAACATCATAAGAACGACGCCAGATGTGTACTTGTTCGTCACCATATTTGGATGCGGTTTCAGCTTTATTAAGACCGGTGAGGGCGCCATAATGACGTTCATTCAATCTCCAGCTATGGACTACTGGAAGCCACATTAAATCCATGGCATCTTGAACATGCCAAAGTGTTCTGATAGCGCGCTTTAAAACTGAGGTGTAGGCTACATCAAATTCATAACCGGCTTTTTTGAGGTTTTCACCCGCAGCCAAGGCTTGTTCTACCCCTTTTGGGGTTAAGTCAACGTCCGCCCAGCCTGTGAAGCGGTTTTCGAGGTTCCAGGCGGACTCGCCATGACGAATAAGGACAAGTTGTTTCATAGAGCCATTCTATAATCTGGTGATGAACTTTCTCACTCAAATTGATAATTTAGCGCTTATTGCCCTCCTTTTGGTTTCGGGCTCTGCGCTTTTCCTTCCCACATTATCTACGCTTATTGGTGGAAAAGGCTTGTCGCCCACCGAAGCTACTATTTGGATTAATCGGCGCAAGGCCTATGTTTTCGATTTACGCCCTGAAGAAGCATATAAAGCAGGCAGACTCCCAGGGGCTAAATTCATTAAAACATCTGAGATTACTACTGCAATCGAGAAACTCAAGTTGGATCGCAATAATCCAGTAGTGCTGGTGTGTGAAACCGGCGCGCATTCCCGTAAGGCAATAGCTGAGGTTAAAAGTCTGGGTTTTGCTGAAGTCGCAACTCTAGATGGTGGCGTACAAGCTTGGAAAGAAGCCGCCCTCCCATTGGTAAAGTAAGAGATTTATGCCATCCGTAACAATGTATAGCACCCAAGTTTGTCCATATTGTGTAATGGCTGAAAAGCTCTTGCACAAAAAAGGTGTGAGTAATTTAGAAAAGATTTTGATTGATCGTGATCCTGCTCAGCGTGAGGTCATGATGACTCGGACTGGTCGTCGGACTGTTCCGCAAATTTATATTGGCGATACGCACGTTGGTGGTTACGATGATTTGGTGGCTTTAGATCGTGCAGGCAAGCTCGATCCTCTATTGGTTTAATGTATTAATTCGTCAAGAAAGATAGCAATGACTGAACAATCTTCCGCACCTCAAGCAGAGGCTGATAAATCAAAAGAACCTGGATTTCGGATTCAGCGCATTTATCTCAAGGACCTCTCCTTAGAGCAGCCTAATGCGCCACAAATTTTGTTAGTTGCTGCTGAGCCTCAAGTAGAGGTAGAAGTGGATATTTCTGTCTCATCTTTGAGCGGTGAAATTTTTGAAGTGGCCTTGAGCGCTACTGTCACTGCAAAAGTAGACTCAAAAGTATTATTCTTAGTTGAGGCTAAGCAAGCCGGTATTTTTGAATTTAGCAATATTCCAGTCGAGCAAGTTGATCCAATGTTAGGCATTGCTTGCCCAACTATTTTGTATCCATATCTTCGTTCAAACATTGCTGACATCATTAGTCGCGCAGGCTTCCAGCCAATTCATTTGAATGAGATCAATTTCCATGGCATGTATGAGCACCGTCTCATGCAGGCTCAAGAGGCAGCTGGCAAAGAGAGTGGCGCCACTGATGAGAGCAAAATAATTCTTCCCCATTAGGCTAAAACAGCGAGCCCACAGATCATGAAAGTGACCCTGATTGGTGCTGGAGCCTGGGGAACAGCGATGGCTGCACAAGCGGCTCGCCACCTTAAGGATGGTGATGTTTCATTGTGGTCTCGCAGTAAAGATCAATTAGCTGAAATCGAGCGGAGCGGTGAAAACCATTCCTATCTGCCCGGCATTCAGTTACCAAAAAATATTGTCTTTGAAAGTAACTTCTTAGCTGCAATCAAGAGACTCTCTACTGAAGATCTATTGGTAATTGCAACGCCAATGGCGGGACTCTCTGAAACAATTACTCAAGTGTTGAAAATTGCAGAGCACCCTTTAAATATCATTTGGCTATGTAAAGGTTTAGAGCCAACTACCGCACTACTACCGCATCAAGTGGTTGAGCGTGAAGACAAATTACATAGTCGCGGCATTCAACATTCTTACGGTGCCTTATCTGGCCCTAGCTTTGCATCTGAGGTGGGCGCTGGAATGCCATGCGCGCTAACAGTTGCGAGTGCTTCTGGTGACTTGTGTGCGGTAGCCCAAGCTGCGTTTCATCATGGCAATATGCGTGTTTACTCAAGTGATGATTTGGTGGGCGTGGAATTAGGCGGAGCCGTTAAAAATGTTTTAGCTATTGCTGCTGGTATTGGGGATGGCTTGAATTTGGGTTTAAATGCTCGAGCTGCCGTACTGACGCGTGGCTTGGCCGAGATGATGCGACTGGTGAAAGCTGCCGGCGGAAGATCAGAAACCTGTATGGGTCTGACTGGCGTTGGTGATTTGATATTGACAGCTACAGGAGACCTCTCTCGTAACCGACGCGTTGGCCTTGAGCTTGCTGCTGGTAAACCATTGCCTGAGATATTGTCTGGCTTGGGCCATGTTGCAGAAGGTGTGTTGTGTGCTGCTGCCGTTGGAGATTTAGCAAATCGCTTGGGTGTAGAGATGCCAATTACTGCAATGATGGGCGAAGTATTGGCTGGCAGACTTTCACCACAAGAAGCGGTAAAGAAATTGATGGGTCGAGACCCAAAAATAGAAGCTTAGTACACCCCGCTTTACTTCAGCTTTTACTTGCCGCCCGCAAGACCATTCTGACGCCAGGCTTCATAGACCACAATTGCTACCGTATTCGATAAGTTCAAGCTACGGCTACTATCTTGCATTGCTAGGCGCATGCGATTATTTTCTGGAATAGAGTTGCGTACTTCATCAGTAATCCCCTTGGTTTCAGAGCCAAAAACAAAGTAATCATTGGGCGCATATTTGCCCTCATGAAATTTGCCATTGCCTTTTGTTGTTAAGGCAAAAAGATGTTGAGGATTTGGCTGTTCATTTTTCAGAAATTGTGCCCAATTGGAATGAACTTTGACTTTGGCAAACTCGTGATAGTCAAGTCCTGCTCTACGCAGCTTGGCATCTTCCATTGGAAAGCCTAGGGGCTCAATCAAATGCAGATTTGCTCCAGTATTGGCGCAAAGTCGAATGATATTGCCTGTGTTTGGCGGGATTTCAGGTTCGAATAAAACAATATTAAACATGCGGTACTTTAGCCGTTCTGAGTACAACCCAGTTAATGACGTGTGATACACCATTGTCCTTCAGAACGCGGGCAATTTCATTAAGAGTAGCGCCGCTCGTCATTACGTCATCAAAAACGATCACTCTTTGCCCTCGAAGAATTTCGGCGAAGCCAGCCTCAATATAAAAAATACCCTGAATGGCTAGCCGCCTTGTAGAAAGTCCACCCCCTACTTGCTGATGCTCACGGTGTTCACGCTTGAGTGCATACGGTAATTTTTGAGCAGTAGATTTACAGTCAATCCTGCGAGCTATTTCCCAGCTTTGATTAAATCCACGTGCAGATAATTTTTGGGTGCTGAGTGGTACAGGTAAAAGATAATGCGCATGGATATTTTTTAGCTGTGTTAAAAAAGTTTGATTCCATGCTCTAGCAAGTCCATGCGCATAGGCTAGGCGCCGATGATATTTAAGTTGATGAATCGCATTTTGTAGTATCCCTTCATACCGATCTAGACAGTATGTTTCATCAAAATGGGGAGGATCAATCTTGCACTGTTTGCAGTGTTGGTCTACTAGCTCTGATTTATCTAAGCTGATGCCACATTGATAGCAGCATTCGTAATTGAATAAGCCATCTGCTTTTAGAGATTGCAAACACGGTTCGCAAATACTATTTTGTTGATAGCGTTCGCACACGACACAAGCGCTGGGTAGAAGCTGTTGACTGATAGATTGAAAAATCTTCTCTAGAAATTGCATGGGGCGCTGAGTATACTGAGCGAATGACCCACCCAATCAGATGGTTACAAGATGAAATTGCAGACCGTATGCTGCAAAAACTCGACATCGTTAAACTCGATGTCAGAGATGCGTTAATCGTTCCAGATTTTCCTGGAAAGCATTTAGCAGTATTTGCAAAGCGCTATCCGAATGTAAAGATTCATAGTCTTACGGAGGATGGAATTTCTGGTTTTGCAATGTGGCGCTCAAAAGCCTTATCTCATTGGCGCTCTATGTTTCGAGGAAATACAGAGCCCATAGCTAACTACCTATCAAAGGGCAAATTCGATCTTCCCGACAATTCTGTTGATTTGGTATTTAGCGATCTCTTATTACAAGACTTACCCGATCCAAAGCTTTTTTTACAGGAATGTTGGCGTGTTTTGAGAGAGGGAGGTTTGATCACTTTTAGCTATTTAGGGCCGGATACTGGAAAAGAATTGCGCGCAGTCGATTCCAGCGGTCTTAGATTAAAGAATTTACTAAGTCCCTGGGATATGCACGATATGGGCGATGCTCTGCTGGGAGAGCGTTTTTCCGATCCTGTAATGGATATGGAATTTATCAGCCTCGATTACCAGTCGGATGCACTTTTGCTTGTTGATGCAGGGGCACTGAAATTACTTCAAAACACCACCAAGGAAGCCTCTAAACAAGGTCTATTACCTAAAAAAATGACATTGGAGATTGTGTATGGCCATGCCTGGGCTTTAGGAAAGGGCCTTGTGAAGGCTCGTGACAATGTCGCCTATATCGATGTAAATCAAATTGGGCACAAGACTAGGTCAGATTCTGCTTAAGTGTAAGTGCTTACTATCATTTTAAGCTTTGCCAAGATTGGATTAGCCCGTGTTATCCCTGTTTGTTGTTGCGCACAATTAACCCTATAATCACGGCTGGATGTATTGGCTTGATACCGCTTTTTGGGCATTGGGTGGCGCTTTAGACACTTTGCTCACGACAATAAACAGAGAATAAGATGAATTTATTTGGAAAAGTCACTAGGGCTTCGCTCTATTTAGTAGCAGCCTTTGGCACTGCTTTTGCACAGGCATCAGAAAATATGCCGGGCGGCCCTGCTGTTAATCAGCTGAATTTTGCGGCACCTGCAACCAAAATCATGCAAGAAATCCATTGGCTCCATTGGATGATGTTAGTGATTTGCGCAGTGATCTTTATCGGCGTGTTTGGAGTCATGTTCTATTCCATCTTGAAACACCGCAAATCATTAGGTCACAAATCAGCATCTTTCCACGAGAGCACAACCGTAGAAATTATTTGGACAGTTATTCCTCTGTTGATCGTGATCGGCATGGCATTGCCTGCTACTAAAACAGTTGTAGCAATGAAAGACACTACTAATTCGGATATCACCATCAAGACTACTGGTTATCAGTGGAAGTGGGGATACGATTACATCAAAGGTGAGGGCGAAGGTATTAGCTTCTTGTCTACCTTGTCAACTTCACGTGAGGCAATTAATAACCTCGCACCAAAATCAAATACTTATTTGATGGAAGTTGATAACGAAATGGTTGTGCCTGTTGGCAAGAAGATTCGTTTGATTACTACTGCTAATGACGTTATTCACGCTTGGACTATTCCAGCATTCGGCGTTAAGCAAGATGCGATTCCTGGATTTGTTCGTGATACCTGGTTTAGAGCTGAAACTATTGGCACATTCCGCGGCCAGTGTTCAGAGTTGTGCGGTGCTGAGCATGCCTTTATGCCTATCGTTGTGAGAGTAGTTTCACAAGAGGACTACACAGCTTGGGTTGCTGAAAAGAAGAAAGAAATGGGCGCAGGCGGTGATGATCCTTCAAAGGTCTACACCTTGGATGAGCAAAAAGAGCGCGGTGCAAAAGTTTATGCATCAAACTGCGCTGCTTGCCATCAGGCTAATGGCAAGGGTGCGGGCGCATTCCCAGCCTTGGATGGCAGCAAAATGGTTTTAGGACCTAAAGCAGCTCAATACAACATCCTGATTAATGGTAAGGGTGCAATGCCGAAATGGGCTGGTGTGATTCCTGATGGCGATATCGCTGCAGTCATGACTTATACACGTAACGCATGGGGTAATAAGACGGGTGAAGTCATTCAGACCCAGGACATTATTACTGCACGCGGCGGCAAGTAATTCAGATTAACTAATACAGATAAAACGAAACCGGAGTAATCCATGAGCACAGTCTCTACTACCCACGATCACGCACACGATCACGCACACGATCACGCACACGACGATCACACGCCACATGGTTGGCGTCGTTGGTTGTTTGCAACCAATCACAAAGACATCGGTACGATGTATTTGATCTTCTCGTTTGTCAGCTTGTTAGCTGGCGGCGTGATGGCTTTGGGAATTCGTTTGGAATTATTCCAGCCTGGTTTGCAATTTTTACGTCCTGAGTTCTTTAACCAACTAACTACTATGCACGGCTTGGTGATGGTGTTCGGTGCGATCATGCCGGCATTCGTTGGTTTCGCTAACTGGATGGTGCCTTTGCAAATTGGCGCATCTGATATGGCGTTCGCTCGTATGAATAACTTCAGCTTCTGGATTCTGCCAGTTGCTGCAACATTGCTATTGAGCTCATTCTTGGTTCCTGGTGGTGCTCCATCAGGCGGCTGGACAATCTATGCTCCATTGACTTCACAAATGGGTCCTGGCATGGATATGGCGATTTTTGCCCTCCACTTGTTGGGTGCTTCTTCCATTATGGGTTCGATCAACATCATTGTCACCATTTTGAATATGCGCGCTCCTGGCATGACTTTGATGAAGATGCCAATGTTCTGCTGGACTTGGTTAATTACTGCTTACTTGTTGATCGCTGTAATGCCTGTGTTGGCTGGCGCAATCACCATGGTGTTAACTGACCGTCACTTTGGTACTTCCTTCTTCTCCGCTGTTGGCGGTGGTGACCCAATCATGTTCCAGCACATTTTCTGGTTCTTCGGTCACCCAGAGGTTTACATCATGATTCTGCCTGCATTCGGTATCGTGAGTGAAATCGTTCCAGCATTCTCCAGAAAAACATTGTTCGGTTATAGCTCCATGGTTTATGCAACATCGTCTATCGCGATCTTGTCATTCATCGTTTGGGCTCACCACATGTTTGCAACTGGTATGCCTGTTACTGGTCAATTGTTCTTCATGTACGCAACAATGTTGATTGCTGTTCCAACGGGCGTGAAGATTTTTAACTGGGTTGCAACAATGTGGCAAGGTTCAATGACTTTTGAAACACCAATGTTGTGGGCTATCGGTTTTATTTTCGTATTTACGATGGGTGGCTTTACTGGTTTGATCCTGGCAATGGCACCAATTGATATTGGTCTTCAAGATACTTACTACGTAGTTGCTCACTTCCACTATGTATTAGTTGCAGGTTCCCTGTTTGCAATGTTTGCCGGTTTTTACTACTGGTGTCCAAAGTGGACCGGTTATATGGCTAATGAAACACGCGGCAAGATCCACTTCTGGGCTTCCATGTTCTTCTTTAACTTAACCTTCTTCCCAATGCACTTCTTGGGCTTGGCTGGTATGCCACGTCGTTATGCTGACTATCCAACTCAGTTCGCCGACTTCAATTCGATTGCATCCATTGGAGCTTTGGGTTTTGGTTTGGCACAGGTTTATTTCTTGCTCTTCGTCGTGATGCCAGCGTATCGTGGCCAAGGCGAAAAAGCTCCGATGAAGCCATGGGATGGCGCCAAAGGTTTAGAGTGGATTTTGCCTTCACCAGCACCACACCATACATTTGAAACTCCTCCTAATGCGGAGCAGTTGCGTGAAGCAGGAATTTAATTCTTCAAGAAAGCAAACCTTAGCTGCCAATAATCGCAGATTAGGGTTTGTTCTTTTGAGTGTTGTATTAACTTTTTTTATTGGTATTTTGATTAAACGGAGCTTGTTGGGTTAATCCCGCATATTGCGATGGTTACTACTCAATCACTTAATCGTCAGATTTTGTTAAAGCTCTTGGTTGCAGCAGTAATGATGTTTGGTTTTGGCTATGCGTTAGTCCCGATGTATAAGGCCTTATGTGAGGTCACTGGAATTAACGTAGTTACTAGTAAGAATGATTATGGTGTTCGTGCCTTTAGCCCTAACCGGGTTGGTAACACCCAGGTTAATTATTCTCGTACGGTGACAATCGAGTTTGATTCCAATAGTCGTGGACCATTTACGTTTAAGCCAGTGAAGAACTTCTTGGAAGTTCATCCAGGTGAGATGACGGAGATTGTGTATGAAGTAACAAACAATTTGGGTCATCCGGTGCGTGCGCAGGCAATACCAAGTTATGCGCCTAAAAGCGCAACGGAGTTTTTTACCAAATTAGAGTGTTTTTGTTTTCAAGAACAAACACTGGCAGCAAATGAAACAAAGAAGATGCCGGTGATATTTGTAATTGATTCGGGCTTGCCTGATGATGTCAAAACAATCACCTTGTCGTATACCTTCTTTGAGTTGGGATTGGGCGGCACTCCGCCCGCTCCTAAATCGAGGGTATCTTCATGAAGAAGAAAAGTAGTTTTATGCAGTCTATGAAAGCCGTGATGTGGGGCTTCTTGGGGGTGCGTAAAAAATCCGGTTTGCAGGAAGATGTAGCTTCACTAAGTTTTGTGCACATTATCATTGCAGGTGTTGTAGGCGCCCTGATTTTTATGGGTGTGCTGCTCTTGATAGTGAAAGCAGTTGTGTCCAATTGATTATTTTTTGATTGAATAGAGAGAATAAGATGTCATCCAATTCAACCCCATACTATTACGTCCCTGGACTATCTAGACACCCAGCCATGGCGGCTCTTGGTTTGATCGCCTTTGCTTTTGGTATCTCTGGTTGGGTCAATCAGGCTTCTTGGGGTGGTCCGCTAACCCTTGCAGGCGTAGCATGGGTTATCTATGTGCTCTATAACTGGTTCGGCGATACCATTGCTGAGTCAAATGCTGGCATGAATGGTGTCAACGTAGATATTTCTTATCGTTGGTCAATGGCTTGGTTCATCTTCTCCGAGATTATGTTCTTTGCGGCATTCTTTTCTGCACTCTTCTATGCGCGCAATATTGCGATGCCTTGGATGGGTGATGTAGAGAGCAAACTGCTCTGGCCTAACTTCCAAGCGGTTTGGCCAAATGATGGTCCTGCTGGTTTGGTTGAGAAATTTACCACCATGGGTCCATGGCCAATTCCAACGATTAATACCCTGCTCTTGTTGAGCTCTGGTGTGACTATCACTATTGCCCACCACGCATTGGTTGAGAACCACATGAAGAAAGCCATTATTGGCTTGGCTGCTACGGTTGGTTTGGGTGTAATCTTCTTGGGCTTCCAGGTTTATGAGTACTACCATGCTTACCATGAGCTCAATTTGAAATTGACATCTGGTATCTACGGTTCAACCTTCTTTATGTTGACTGGTTTCCACGGCTTCCACGTGTTCCTAGGTGGCACGATGTTGGCAATTGTTTTACGCCGCATGATTCGTGGAGATTTCACTGCTAAGCACCACTTTGCATTCGAAGGCGCTGCTTGGTACTGGCACTTCGTTGACGTTGTTTGGCTTGGTCTTTACATCGCTGTTTACTGGATGTAAGTAGAATAAAAAATCGGGGCGTTAAGCCCCGATTGATTTTTAGGTGTTCTCTTCTGAGGTGGTTGCTTTTAGTTTGTGCCGACCTTGATGCCGGTAGCCTCAATCAGTCCAAAATAATGGGCTAGTAGGATTCCAATGAATAGGGCGACTGATAGGCCGATACGCAGCATGAGTGAGTGAACCATTCTGGAGCTATTGCCACGATCTTTCATCATGTAATACAGGGCTGATCCTAAGCTGCCAACAATCATTAGTAGGACAATTGGAATAATCCACTTCATCTCAAATCCTTATCTTTTAAATCTCTTGAATAATCTTTTTACTGCCCTCATTGCTAAGCGCATAGTTGCTACTGTATCAGCCTTGCTGGTCATCGCAATTGGCTGTGCTGCGGGCATTTGGCAGCTGAGTAGGGCTGACACTAAGATAGCCTTGGCGGCGCATTTAGTGGCTCGCCAACAGATGCCAATTTTGAGTGCGAATGAAGGCTCCTTTACCCTAGAAGATGCAAGTGAGCGCCGCATGATTGCGCGAGGCCAATATCTTCCCCAGGCAGCCATTTGGTTGGATAACCGACCGAGACCGATTCCTCCTGTTGGTAGCAATACCTCACAGTCCGGTTTTTATCTTCTCATGCCCATGCAATTGGAGGGGCGCGATGAGGTACTTTGGATCAATCGGGGCTGGGCGCCGCGCAACAATGAAAATCGTGAGTCTTTGCCACCGGTTAAAACGCCGGTCAATGTAGTCAATATTGAGGGTATTGTGTTTGCTCATCCTGGCAGGGTCTATGCACTTGGTAAAAGTAAAGCCCCTATAGATATTGATAGGCCCCGCATTGAGCAGAATTTTGATTTAGCTAGCGAGGGCAAGCTGCGCAGCTGGGTGCAAAGCCCTTATATTTTGCGGGAGATTGATGCTGGTATTGATGATGGCTTACTGCGTGAGTGGGCTCCTCTGACGACCGGAGTCGATCGCCATTATGCTTATGCATTCCAGTGGTTTGCTTTGGCTGCTTGCGGCTTCTTATTTTGGCTGATTACTGGCCTGCGGCAATATCGGCGGCAGGGTATGAATGGGGATCAAGTGTGAGTGATACAGAGTTATTAATACCGGCTTCACAAATGGATTCGTCGGCAATCAATGCACGGACTCGCCGTGGCCGAATTCAAATGCTCTTGTTATTACTTGCATGTGCTGCGCCAGTGATTGCCTCTTATTTGGCGTATTACGTGATTAAGCCTGAGGGTGGAAAAACCAATTTCGGAACTTTGGTCTATCCAGCACAAGAATTAAATCCTGCGTGGTTCAATGTGCCACTGCAAGGCAAATGGACTTTACTCATCGCACGCCCTGCTGGTGAATGCCAAATTAAAGATGAAAAGTGTCTCGAAGCTTTATTTTTGATGCGTCAGGTCAGAGTTGCTGTGGGTAGAGAAAGTAAACGCGTTCAGTTGCTATGGGTCAATACCGATGGTAAGACTGTAGACCCTGAAGTTGCGAAGGCTTATGACGAGCAGGCCGCTGGATTGAAGGTTGTTGCGGTCCCAACAGATCCCAAGTTAAGGGCGGAGTTTGAGACTTGGCTCAATAAAGAAGGTGCCGGACAGCAGATTCAGTTAATTGATCCAAGCCCAGCCAAGATGATGTATTTCCCAGTAACAAATTCACCTAAAGAATTTACCAGCATCAAAAAAGATTTAGAAAAACTCTTGAAGTTGAATCGCAAGGGTGAAAATTTGTAATGCCTACTTTTGTTTTGTTCTTAGAATTGGCTGCTATTGCGATCGTATTCGCAGGATTGCCATTGGCTTATCTTTGGACAAGACCGGGCTATAGTTTTTTTCAAAAACTCAATTGGGTTTTAGTCTTTATGACTTTTGATCTGATTGTGTTTGGTGCGTTTACCCGTTTGACTGATTCTGGGCTTGGTTGTCCTGATTGGCCGGGGTGTTACGGAGTCTCCAACCCCTTTCATGCTCTTGGTGAAATTCAACAAGCGGAAGCTGCTATGCCCAGTGGGCCTGTCACAGTGATTAAGGCTTGGATCGAAATGATTCATCGCTACTTAGCAATGACGGTGGGTGCCTTAATTTTGATTCAGGTTGCTACTGCCTTTAGCAAAATAAAGACTTTAGGGAAGATGCCTTTTTGGGCAAGCCTAGGATTGTTCTTCTTGGTATGTGTTCAGGGCGCTTTTGGCGCTTGGACTGTAACGCTTAAATTACAACCCATCATTGTGACCATCCATCTGATGCTAGCTTTAGTTTTATTGGCTTGCTTGACCGTTTATGCTCAGCAAGCCTGGGAGCAAAGTACTTCGTCAATTCATACTCTGCGCATACGTCCTTTGCCAGCTCAATTACTACTTGTTGCTTTTATAGTTCTCACTATCCAAATCTTTTTGGGTGCTTGGGTCAGCACTAATTATGCTGTCTTGGCTTGCCCCGATTTTCCTACTTGTCTGGGAGCGGCGTGGCCAGAAACCAATTGGGGCGAGGGCTTTACTCTTTGGCGTCAATTGGGCCTTAATGCTCAAGGTGAATTTATTTCTCCAATTGCGCTACAAACCATTCATTGGGCTCATCGCTTATTTGCTGTAACAGTCTTGATTGTCTTGAGTGTTCTGAGTTTGAAAGCTTTGCAGTTGGCAACCCCAGTGTTATCTGGTCTAAGTCGCTTTGCCAAACTGTTGCTTGCCTTGCTCCTATTGCAAGTGATCACTGGCATATCAAACGTTATCTTCCAGTGGCCACTATTGGCTGCTTTACTGCACACTGCCGGTTCCGCAGCTCTAGTATTCTGTTTAGTCAGAATGAGTTCTTGGGCATCTTGGAGCCCATCTCTTCAAAAGAAGATGACAAAGCGATGAGTACACCTCAAACATCTAGATCAGTGGCAATGCCACGTTGGCGTCAGTACTGGGTTTTAACTAAACCCAGGGTGACTCAACTCGCCGTTTTTTGCGCCTTGATTGGGATGTTCCTAGCTACGCCGGGCATGGTTCCTTATCCCGTTCTATTCGGTGGAGTTGTCGGAATTTGGTTATTAGCAAGTGCTGCGTTTGCTGTGAACTGTTTAATTGAGCAGGCAGTAGATGCCAAGATGAAGCGCACTTCTTGGCGCCCATCTGCTACTGGAGAGGTGACACCGTTTCATATTATTGTTTTCTCCATCATTCTGGGCGCGCTCGGGATGATTATTCTTTGGAACTTTTGCAACCCTTTAACAATGTGGCTGACTTTGGCAACTTTTGTGGGCTATGCAGTGATTTACACCTGGTTATTAAAACCAGCTACCCCACAAAATATTGTGATTGGTGGACTCTCTGGAGCCATGCCTCCAGCACTAGGCTGGGCTGCAGTCACCAACACACTATCTGCTGAAGCATGGCTCTTAGTCTTGATTATTTTTGTCTGGACGCCCCCACACTTTTGGGCGTTAGCTTTATATCGTCGTGATGACTATGTGCAATCTGGTTTACCAATGTTGCCAGTAACTCATGGCGAGCGTTTTACCTTGCTCAATATTCTCTTGTACACCTTGATCTTGATTGCAGCGACTATGCTGCCTTATATCTATGGAATGAGTGGCATAGTGTATTTAGTTTCTGCGATTATTCTTGGCTTAATCTTCTTGGCTTACGCTATTGCTTTGTTTATTTCTTATAGCGATGCTTTGGCTAAGAAAACTTTCCGTTTTTCAATTAGCTATTTGTCCTTGCTCTTTGGAGCGCTGCTGATAGATCACTACTTCCTCTGAAATGAACATCACTTTTTTGCGTCACTGCTGTATTGCTACCCTGCTCATTGCATTAACTGCTTGTAGCCCAAAGCCCGAGTTTAAAAATATCGATATCACTGGCAGCACTGCTTTTGGTAAGGACTTTAGCTTAGTAGATCCCGATGGTAAGGTGAGAACACTGGCTGACTTTAAGGGCAAGGTTGTAGTGATGTTCTTTGGCTATACCCAGTGTCCTGATGTCTGCCCAACCACTTTGACGGAAATGCAGCAAGTCATGGCGCTAATGGGGCCTCAATCCGATAAGGTGCAGGTGCTTTTTGTGACCGTTGATCCTGAGCGAGATACTGCTGCTATTTTGAAGCAGTATGTACCGGCATTTGATCCACGTTTCTTGGGCCTTCGCCCAGTTGATGATGCTGCCTTAGAGAAGGTCGCTAAGGACTTTAAGATTTATTACAAGAAGGTACCAGGCACAAGCCCCGGTTCGTATACGATGGATCACACGGCCGGTAGTTATGCGTTTGATCCACAAGGGCGCCTGCGTTTATATATCAAGCATGCTCAAGGTCCTGAGACCTTGGCGCATGACTTGAAAGAACTTTTAAAGTAATAGAGTGTGCGGAGGCTGAAGAAGCTTAGGCTGCTTCAGCTTGCAACATACCGCGCATCTTTTTGAGAGCTGCTGTCTCAATTTGACGAACGCGTTCTGCAGAGATGCCATATTCATTGGCAAGGTCATGCAGTGTTTTTGTGCCATTACCATCGGCATCCATTGCTAACCAGCGTGACTGCACGATATTGCGACTACGCTCGTCTAAGGCCATCAAAGCTTGATCTAGCTTAGGACCCTGGAGTGCATCAGCTTCATTGCTGGCAATGCGCTGTGTAGGCTCTTGGCTGTTATCAGCAAGCCATTGAATCGGCGCATAGGCTGCATCTTCATCAGTGTCATCGCCTTCTAGTGCAACATCGCCACCAGCAAGACGCATTTCCATTTCCTTAACATCTGAGCCCTTAACGTCTAGCGCTTTGGCTAAGGCAGCTATTTCACCTGGAGTGAGGGCGCTTAAAGTTGGTTTGTTGCTGCGTAAGTTAAAGAACAATTTACGTTGTGCTTTAGTCGTTGCCATTTTGACCAAGCGCCAATTCTTGAGAATGTACTCATGAATTTCTGCTTTGATCCAGTGAATTGCGTAAGACACTAAACGTGCACCATTATTTGGGTCGTAACGCTTCACTGCTTTCATCAAGCCAATATTGCCTTCTTGAATTAAGTCAGCATGCGGAATGCCATAGCCAAGATACTGGCGAGCAACAGAAACAACCAAACGCAAATGGGAGAGCACTAAAGTTTTAGCGGCATCCACATTTTCAGTACGACGAAATTCCTGCGCAAGATGTAACTCTTCTGCAGCGCTCAACATTGGTACGCGATTCACGTACGCAATATACGAATCAAGAGTGCCAACCCCAAGGGATGGCAACATTGGAAATGCAGACGCCGCCGCAGTCTGCGCGACGGGCAGTCTTTGCATATTCGGATTGTCAGATTTCTTTTGAACCATTTTTTAGTAAATATGAGGTGTTTATAGGGCTCTATTTTAGCACTCCTGTCAAGAGAGTGCTAATGGTTTATAGAGTCTGTAACTATATGATTTAATTGAATAATTCTGAGGAATACTGCCTGGCTGTGAATGGGGCCAAATCATCAATCCCCTCGCCTTTGCCTAGGGCCAATATGGCGGGTTTTGGCCCTTCCTGGAGGGTATGTGCCAAGGCGCAGATAACGCCGCCCTTAGCGGTGCCATCGAGCTTAGTAACGATGATTCCGGTGAGACCTAAGGCTATATGAAAGGCTCTCACTTGGCTTAAACCATTCTGGCCAGTATTACCATCAAGTATGAGCAAAGTATGGTGTGGTGCGCCAGGAAGAGCTTTGCCAATGACTCGTTTGACCTTCTTGAGTTCTTCCATGAGATGGTCTTGAGTAGCAAGACGTCCAGCGGTATCAATAATCAAGATATCGCTTTTGCGAGAGATCGCTGAATGGATAGCGTCATGAGCAACGGCAGCAGCATCACCACCTTCTTGAGTAATAACGTCGACTTGATTGCGGCTACCCCATTCTTGCAATTGATTGCGTGCGGCAGCTCTAAAAGTATCTCCTGCACCCAGGAGAACGGATTTGCCCTGAGACTGAAAAAGCCTGCAAAGCTTGCCAATAGTTGTTGTCTTACCGGCACCATTTACCCCTACTACCAACCATACCTCTGGGATATTGATCTGCTTGGATTCAAAGAGGGGGTTTGGGGAGGGCTCTAATGCTTTTAGAAGCTCGCCGACTTCATCAATCAGTAATGCTTGTAGCTCTTCAGAACTAGAGGCTTTTTCTGATTTAGCTGCCTTACGAAGCTTACTCATCAATTGTTGGGTCGTAGGTAGACCCACATCACTTTGAATCAGTGATTCTTCTAAAGTATCAAACCAAGCCTCATCAGTTTTGCTTGATTTGAAAAGGGATCCGAGGGTTTTACGTAAGCCGAACATAATCGATACAATTTAAACCTTGCATCTTATCAATTTAATTCTTGGGATATGGTGATTTAGCAGATGCGTTCCAATTTACTCCGAATTTCCTTTTTATTTCTTCTGTTTGCTCAATTATCTTGGGCTGCCAGCAGTAGTTCTACTGATACACATGAATTCATGCTGAACAATGGATTAAAGCTCATTGTTCGAGAGGATCATCGCGCGCCTACTGTTGCCCATATGGTTTGGTATCGGGCAGGCTCGATGGATGAGGTCAACGGTAAGACTGGTGTGGCCCATGTACTTGAACATATGATGTTTAAGGGCACTCATAAAGTGAAGGCGGGAGAGTTCTCTAAATTGGTTGCTGCCGTTGGCGGGCGCGAGAATGCATTTACTTCACGTGACTACACAGCTTATTTTCAGCAAGTTGAAAAATCGAAGTTAGATGAAGTGATTAGGCTTGAAGCAGACCGCATGTCTAATCTCAATTTCGATGATGCAGAGTTCTTAAAAGAAATTCAGGTGGTAATGGAAGAGCGCCGTTTACGCACCGAAGATAATCCTAGTAGTCTCTTAAATGAATCGCTGATGGCTACTGCTTATATGAGTTCACCTTATCGTCACCCAGTAATCGGTTGGATGAACGATTTGCAGAACATGAAACCTTCTGATGCGCGTGATTGGTACCGCAGTTGGTATTCACCAAATAATGCAACCGTGGTTATTAGCGGTGATGTAGACCCCAAGCAAATTCTCAAAGTCGTAGAAAAGTATTACGGCGCAATTACAGCCCATGAATTGCCAGTTCGTAAGCCTCAGATTGAGCCAGCGCAAAAAGGGGTGAAGCAAGTGCAGGTTAAAGCGCCGGCTGATAGCGCCCAATTGGCTATGGCGTGGAAGGTACCACGCCTAGAGCCTGGCAAGCTTGATGATCCCGAGCCTTATGCTCTTGAGCTGCTAACGGCTGTACTCGATGGTTATGACAATGCTCGTTTAAATAGAGCCTTGGTTAAACAAGAAAAAGTGGTGAACGATGTTGGTGTTGGCTACGACATGATTTCTCGCGGACCAGAATTATTTCTCATTAGTGCTGCCGTGCCAAAGGGAAAGACTGTTAGCCAGGCTCAAGCAAGTATTCGTAAGGCTTTGGAAGAGTTGAAGCAAAAAGGAATTTTAGAGTCTGAGCTTAAGCGTATTAAGGTGCGCATCCTGTCCGATCAAATTTATAAGCGTGATTCCATCTTTGGTCAGGCAATGGAAATTGGCACTACCGAGATGGCGGGATTTTCATGGCGGGACATTGATTACATGCTAGAGAAAATGCAAACCATTACTCCAGAGCAAGTTCAGGCAGTTGCCAAAAAATATTTAATTGATGAGGGATTAACTATTGGTGTGCTTGATCCCCAAGCGCGTAAATCTCAAGAAGTTAGCAAGGAGGGTAAATAATGAATGCCCTGAAGAAAAGTATTTCAGCTTGCCTGCTGACTTTAAGTTGCTTTAGCGTTGCTCATGCTATTTTGCCGATTGAGAAGCTGGATAGTTTTAAAGGTTCGAAAGGTTATTTAGTTCAAACCAAGACACTTCCAATGGTTGATATTGAAGTCAGTATTGACGCGGGTGATCGCTATGACCCAGCTAGTAAGAGTGGTTTAGCGGATATGACTGCTAGCCTCATGAATTACGGCGTTAGAGGTGATCAAGGCCTCTTAAGCGAGGCTCAGATTGCAGATGAGATTGCTGATTTAGGAGCCAATATTGGCTTATCGGTTGGTGGTGAGCGTGCTATTTTGCGTATTCGCAGCTTAAGTAGAAAAGATCTGCGTGATCGAGCAGTGAGATTGGCTGCAGCAATGCTGAGTGCCCCTACTTATGATGCAAAAATTCTTGAGCGTGAAAAGCAGAGAACGATTACCAACTTGCTTGAAGCAGAAACAAAGCCTGAGTTTGTCTTAGACCGCCGTCTTACAAAGTCTCTATATGGTGATTACCCGCTTGGAAATACTCCAACAGTCAAAACGGTTGCGGCAGTAAGCACAAACGATTTGATGCAATTTCATAAACAGTTTTATCGTAGCGATCGCATGATCGTCAGTATTGTGGGTGATGTCGATCGAGCACAAGCTAATGAAATCATGCATACTCTGCTGCAAAAGATTCCACAGTCTAGCGCCCCGATTGCGAAGTTGCCAGAATTACAGCGCTCACCAGTAGAACCTTTGGCGCAAAGAGAAATTCAAATTCCTTTTGATTCTCAGCAAGCGCACATTGCAATGGGCATGACGGCAGTCACTCGCAGTAACCCAGATTACTTTCCGCTTTTAGTGGGTAATTACGTATTAGGTGGCGGAGGATTTGTATCCCGCTTAATGGCGGAGGTGCGGGAGAAGCGTGGGCTTGCCTACAGCGTTTCTAGTTACTTCATTCCTGGCAAAGATACCGGTATTTTTCGCGCTGGCCTGCAAACCAAGAGTGATCAAGCTGCAATGGCTCTCGAGGTCATGAGTTCAACTATTGCAAAATTTATTGCAGATGGTCCAACGCCATCTGAACTGCTTGCTGCTAAATCTAACTTAGTGAATGGCTATCCATTGCGTATCGATAACAATCGTAAATTATTAGACAACGTGTCATCTATTGCATGGAACGAATTACCGCTTGATACGATGGAGATTTGGACTAAACAAGTAGAGGCAGTTACTTTAGAGCAAGTGACGGCAGCTTTCCAAAAATATCTTGCAATGGATCGCATGAAGATTGTGGTATTAGGAGCAAAAAATAAATAAGCCTCAGTCTCTTAAGGCAGAACCCCCCAAGAAGGTACGCATTATTGGGGGCGTATGGAGAAGTCGTTTATTAACAGTCCTGGATTTGCCAGGCCTGCGCCCCACTACAGACCGTATTCGTGAGACTTTATTTAATTGGCTTGGCCAAGATCTAACGGGTTTACATTGCATCGATTTATTTGCTGGCACAGGCGCTTTGGGATTTGAAGCAGCCTCTCGTGGTGCTGATGCAGTGGTGTTATTAGAAAAAGATAAAAAAGCCCATGCAAGCTTATTGAGCAATTTTTCTTTACTACAGTCTTCACCAGTTCCTAGTAAGGTGGAAATTTTGCACAGAGATAGCCTTGAGTATCTAAAGGAACAAGCAGCCCACTCAAGCAATTTAATTTTTATCGACCCCCCTTTTCAAGATTCGGGCTTATTCGATCGATCTGTAGTTGAGGCCGCCCGAATTTGTGATGACTCTCGTGGAGGGGGAATTTATGTCGAATTTCCATCGAATCGTCCCCGTGAGGAGATAGAGGCACTATTACCAGACTGGCATTGTGGGAAATACTTAGAGGCGGGCCAAGTAAAAGCTTGTCTATTTCGGGCCGGAAGGGGCTAAACTCTTGCCTGTAGCTGATAAAGCCTTAGGAGATTTATGACTGTCGCTGTATACCCAGGAACATTTGATCCCTTTACTCGTGGTCACGAGGATTTGGTGCGTCGCGCATCCAGTATTTTTGATGAGCTCATTGTGGGCGTTGCCTCTAGCCGCAGCAAGCACCCCTTCTTTTCCTTAGAAGAGCGTCTCGATATTGCCACTGAAGTTCTCAGTCATTACTCCAATGTCAAAGTGGTTGGCTTTGACGGCTTGTTAAAAGATTTTGCTCGTGAACACAATGCTCGGGTCATTGTTCGTGGTCTACGCGCAGTTTCTGATTTTGAATATGAATTCCAGATGGCTGGTATGAACCGTTATCTATTGCCCGATGTAGAAACTTTATTCTTAACGCCTTCCGATCAGTATCAATTTATTTCTGGCACCTTTGTTCGTGAAATTGCATCTATGGGCGGCGATGTTAGTAAGTTTGTATTTCCATCTGTTGAAAAGTGGTTGGCTAAAAAGATGGCGAGCAATAGCCAGGCTAAAAAGTAAGGCTAGCGAGTAATCATGGCTCTAATGATTACAGACGAATGCATCAACTGTGATGTGTGCGAACCTGAATGCCCTAATGATGCAATTTACATGGGGCTTGAGATTTACGAGATCAATCCAGATAAATGTACAGAATGTGTGGGGCACTACGATGCACCTCAATGTCGTCAGGTCTGCCCTGTAGACTGCATTCCATTTAATCCTCAATACACTGAATCTCAAGAGCAGTTGATGGCAAAGTACAAGCTCATTACTGCAAGCAAAAAAGCAAATACTGCTTAGCCCTTAGAGTGTAGCTCCAGCATGGCAGTTTGAGTGTCGCCCTTCATAAAGAGGGGCAAAATTTGCAGGCTATTTTCAATACTGCTATCAATGAGTTTTTGTTCCGCTAATTGCGGTCTACGCAATACATAATCTGCGACATCCATGACACGGCCCTCGCCAGCGACATCTCTTGGATGACCAATGCCTAAGCGTAGGCGCCAGTAATCTGGAGTACCTAGGTGCGCTTGAATATCTTTTAAGCCATTGTGGCCACCAGTGCCGCCACCCAATTTAATTCGGGCAGTTCCAGGTTTGAGATCAAGCTCATCTTGAACAACCAGAATGTCTGCTGGCGTAAGTTTGTGAAAGCGACAGAGTGCGCCAACTGCTTGGCCGCTAAGGTTCATATAGGTGCTGGGCTTGAGTAGAAAAAGATCTTCCCCCTCCCATTTTGCCTTTGCAACTTTTCCATGAAAGCGTTTTTCAGACTCAAAACGAGCGTTTAATTGTTTTGCTAGGGCGTCGAGAAACCAGAATCCGGCGTTATGCCGATCTTCTTCATGCTCGTCTCCTGGGTTACCAAGGCCAACAATTAATTTAGTCATGATGGGAGTTTAAGGTCTTACTGGCATTTCTACAAAAAGGAAAAAAGAAAGCCCGCTTGCGCGGGCTTCTCTTTGCAAAGAATGCAGCTTAAGTGAATTAAGCCTTATCTTTAGCATCAGCAGCAGGAGCGGCGGCAGGGGCTGCAGCGGCTGCAGGAGCAGCTTCTTCAGTCTCAACGGCTTTAACAGCTGGGATACGTGCGTTTGCAAGTACTGGATTTTCTTGTTCAACATGTAATACCAAGGAAACACCTTTTGGCAATGTTAAATCTTTAGCATGAACAGAATGACCTACTTCAACTTTGCTCAAGTCCACTTCAATGAACTCTGGCAAGTCTGCTGGTAAGCAAGAAATTTCCAAGTCATTCAGAATGTGGCTGATAACAGCGCCTTGCAGTTTCACGGCTGCTGAAGTTTCAGCGTTAGTGAAGTGCAATGGAACGCGCATGTGAACTTTCTCAGTCGCAGATACGCGCTGGAAGTCAATGTGCAATACCAATGGCTTGAATGGATGCATTTGGTAATCACGCAACAATACTTTTTGTGTTTTTCCGCCAATTTCCAAATCCAGAATGGATGAGTGAAATGCTTCTTTACGGAGCGCATGAAACAGTGCGTTGTGGTCTAACTCAATAACAGCGGCTGGATCTTTACTACCGTAAACGATTCCCGGAGTTTTTCCGGAATTGCGCAGACGGCGGCTCGCACCCGTTCCCTGTACGCTTCTTTCAAAGGCTACAACTTTCATATTAAATTCCCTAATTAAGGTTAATTTCCGTTCGCGACCAAACAGAAAAGCCTTTGATTATATCGTGGGAAAGAGGATTTTTGCCTATAAACGCTTCAAAAGCGCCTCAGAACTGCCAAAAAACGGGGTAAAACACTGTTTTTTGGCTTATTCAGCAAACATCGACATAACCGAGTCACCCTTACTAATGCGGGAAAGGGTCTCAGCCAGGATAGGGGCTACGCTTAATTGGCGTATTTTGGCCACTTTTGTGGCTTCTGGGGTCAAAGGAATGGTATCAGTAACCACGAGCTCATCTAGTTCGGAGGCTGCGATACGGGCTACTGCGCCGCCGGATAGAACTGCATGGGTACAGTAGGCAGTAACTCCCTTAGCACCACGCTCTTTAAGAGCCTCAGCAGCTTTACAGAGGGTTCCACCAGTATCAATGATGTCATCCATGATGACGCAATGACGGCCTTCCACTTCACCGATCAAATGCATTACTTCAGACACGTTTGCTTTAGGGCGACGTTTATCAATAATTGCTAAATCAGTACCAAGTTGCTTAGCCATAGCGCGAGCGCGTACAACGCCCCCAATATCTGGAGAGACGATGATGAGATCTTTTTGAGTCTTCTGGGCCTCTAAGTCAGCCAAGAGAACTGGTGAGGCATAAATATTGTCTACTGGGATATCAAAGAAACCTTGAATTTGATCTGCATGTAAATCCATTGTCAGAACCCGCTCAATACCAGCAACGGATTGAAGCATATTGGCGACGATACGTGCAGAGATTGCGACACGTGCAGAACGTGGGCGACGGTCTTGGCGGGCATAACCAAAGTACGGAATGACTGCAGTAATACGACCAGCCGATGCGCGCTTGAGAGCATCAATCATGATCATGAGTTCCATCAAACTATCGTTTGTTGGCGCACAGGTTGATTGAATGACGACAACGTTTTTACCGCGGACATTCTCTTGAATTTCTACTTGAATCTCACCATCTGAGAAGCGGCCTACGAAGGCTTTTCCCATCGTTAGATGAAGTTCTTTGGCAACAGCCTCAGCCAAAATAGGATTTGCGTTGCCTGTGAATAGGGTCAGTAAATCTGAGTGAGTAGAGGCAGTCATAGGATCAAGGGCTTTGTCGGGTCAAAAGGTTATCTTTATCATTTCTACAGTATTTGGCAGGGGAAGAAGGATTCGAACCTTCGCATGCTGGAATCAAAATCCAGTGCCTTAACCAGCTTGGCGATTCCCCTACAGGTCAATCTGAAGAAATCAAATTGTAAGCGGGATTCTTATTTAAGCCCCGGACAATCCGACCTACCCATCCTTTTGGAAGATTTTGTAAAAGATTCTCAAGTTTCGCGGTATTGGTCTTAGGGTCTAAGACTGCAAAAACGCTACTTCCAGAACCAGACATGCGGGGCTCAGAGCCCGATACTGCCTGGCTAATCCAATCCAAAGCTTGCTTCACTTCAGGACAAATCCGCACCGCTACTGCCTGACAATCGTTTGATAAATCCGACCATGGCGATGCAAGAAAGCCATCAATTGTAATCTGAGCATGATCTCGGGTCAAACCCGGGTCTTGAAAAATGCTGGAGGTGGTGATGCCTTGCTTGGGAAAAATCACCAAAAAATCGCGATTTTCTAGCTCAAGCCCTTGGATTTTTTCGCCAATTCCTTCTACAAATGCATTTTGTCCATGAATAAAAAAGGGCACATCAGCGCCAAGTTGGAGCCCTAACTTGGCTAAAGTTGCTTTATCGAGTTGAAGATTCCAGAGTCTATTCAGGCCGATCAAGGTAGTTGCAGCATCAGAAGATCCGCCACCTAAACCAGCACCCATTGGGATTTCTTTTTGTAGCTCAATTTCAACGCCACCATCAAACTGGCAAAATTCTTTTAGTAACTTTGCTGCGCGTACAACTAAATCTTGTTCTGGTGGTACCCCGGGTATTGGGTTAACACGACGCACTTCATTTTCCAGGATAGCTTTTAGGGTAACGGTGTCACACCAATCAATGAGTTGAAAAACAGATTGAAGCAGGTGATACCCATCAGGACGACGTCCAATAATATGCAAAAAAAGATTGAGCTTTGCTGGCGAGCGCAGCACCAAAATATCTTTACTCATTCGGGTGATCGAATACCAAACGAATATCAATCGACCCAATGTTGGAGCTGCGGGTCATTGTGAGTTTATCGAGGCGCTTCTTATTGCCCCAGGTGTAAACCAAGTCCCAGCCATCCTGACTAATTTTGCTGACTTGACCTTGAGCATTTCGATCGACGCTAGCTTCGCTACCAGGCCTCACTTCACCTCTTAACCAGTTGGATAAACCCCGTGCAGGTAACGGTAGTCCTAATGTGTTTTGAATCAATGTATCTGCATCAATCGCGGTGACTACTTGACCATCACGCTCTAGTGTTGCTTCGCCTGGGTTAATCGTAATCTTGGCAATGGAGCCACCAACTGGATTCCGAATTTCCAAGATATCTTTGAGTGCATCTTGGGTTAAGGTAAAGCCGCCAGAGCCACCTTGATTTTGAGACTCGGTAAGCCCAATCACTTTTACTGCAAAGCGACCATCCCATGTGCCCTGAGGAGCTTGATCTGGGGTTGACCACTCAGGCTTAAAGCGTTTTAAAGTTTCTTTGAGGGTCGCATTATTAGCATCCAATTTTTGTCCTTGGCGCCACATTTCTTCAGCCTCTGGGCGGCGGCCCATGACCCACAAGACCTCGCCAGTATGTGCCGCAATATCAGCCTCTGGTTTCATTGTGAATGCTTGCTGTAATTGTTCTAAAGCTAAAGCATTTTTACCAAGTCTAAAGTTCACCCATCCCAAGCTATCTAAGATAAAACTATCTTTCGGTGATATCTGATGCGCTTTGCTAATTAATGCAAATGCTTCGGGAAGTTTGACATTACGATCAGCTAGCGAATAGCCAAGCGCATTTAAAGAATTTGCATCGTTAGGATATTTGCGCAAAATCTCACGTAAGGTTTGTTCCATGATATCCATGCGCCCCACTTTTTCTGCCGACATGGCATAGGTGTACAGAAGACCGGGCGCCTTTGGTGGCACTTTGACAGTGGATGCAATTTCATAGAAGGCTCGCAAGGCTTCATTCTCATCTTTAGCTTTGGCAAGAAGTGCTTGCAGTTGCAATAAGGTATTTTCTTGCTGGGCAGGGTTTTGTTGTTTGAGTAAAGCAATGGCTGGCTTAATAGCATCTGACCAACGGTTGTTTAAAACAAGAAGAGTGATGAGCACTTCCTTGGGCTTGGTTTCAGAGGCTGGTGATAATTCATCCCAAGTTTTTGCAGCCTGAAGAGCCAAATCAGGCGAGCCACCACCGATAGCGATTTCCATTGCTCTTTGAGCTAGGCGCGGATCTTTGTATTGACGAGCCATCTCCAAGTAGGTGTTGTAAGCAAGTCCTGCTTCGCCCCTTTGTAGGGCAATTTCCGAGGCAAGAACTTCAAATACAGCTTCTCCAGTCTTTAGACCATCGGTTTGTGCACGGGCTTGGCTTGAAAAGACTGCCCCGCTCGATAGGGCTAAAAGGAATAAGCCCTGCAAAAGGGGCTTGCGCGTAAATTGGCTCATGAGCACATTCTAATCTGCGAATCTACAATCCATTTATGCCAGAACTTCCAGAAGTAGAAATCACGAGATTAGGAATTGCCCCCCATCTTGAGGGGCGCAAGGTAAGTGCCGTCAAAGTACTGGATGGGCGCTTGCGTTGGCCTGTACCTCAGAATTTGCCAAAGCTTCTCACCGGGCAGAAGGTTCGGTCGATTGCCAGGCGCGGGAAATATCTCCTTTTGGAAATGGATACGGGCCACTTGCTAATCCATTTGGGCATGACTGGTACTTTGCGGGTTTTACCAAGTTCGGATCCTTTGAAATTGCATGATCGAGTCACTTTTGAATTCGGCAAGCTGAGTTTACGTTTACACGACCCCAGAAAATTTGGCGCAGTGTTATGGCACGCGAACACAAAAGGCCCCCTCGAGAAAAATGTACTCCTACAAAAATTGGGTGTTGAGCCGTTTTCAGAAGAGTTTTCGGGCGAGCTTGGGGCAGACGTTCTTTATAGAACCTCACGTAAACGTAGTGTGGCCGTTAAACAATTTTTACTGGCAGGACAAGCTGTAGTCGGTGTCGGGAATATTTATTGTTCCGAAAGTTTATTTCAGGCACGCATTCATCCTGCAAAGGCAGCTGGTAAGTTGACTCGCCCACAGTGCTCTCGTTTAGCAAATGCCGTAAGACTGATTTTAAAAAAAGCTATTGCTGCTGGTGGAAGTAGTTTGAAAGATTTCGTCAATAGCGAAGGTGACCCCGGCCACTTCATGGTGCAAACTAAGGTTTATGACCGCAAGGGCTTGCCATGCAAGGTTTGTAAAATGCCGATTGCGCAAATTGTTCAGGGGCAGCGCTCCACTTATTTCTGCCCCCAATGTCAAAAACGCTAATCAATACTTTTTCTAAAAAATTACTTACTTGGCATGGGGCTAGCGGTCGCTCAGGTTTGCCCTGGCAGGGTAATCGTGATCCATATGCAGTTTGGGTTTCTGAAATCATGCTGCAGCAAACCCAGGTGGCTACAGTGCTAGAGCGTTATCCCCGTTTTATGAAACGTTTTCCGACGGTGAAAAAATTGGCCGCAGCTGATATTGATGAGGTCTTAGCTGAATGGGCGGGATTAGGCTATTACTCTCGTGCTAGAAACTTACATGCTTGCGCGAAACAGGTGATGCATGATTTTTCTGGAAAGTTTCCGAACGATCCTTTATTACTTGAGCAGTTAAAAGGTATTGGCCGATCAACAGCGGGTGCGATTGCTGCTTTTGCTTTTCACGAGAGGGCGCCAATACTTGATGCAAATGTCAAAAGAATTTTGGCGCGCTTATTTGCAATTGAGGGTGCTGTACAAGATAAAGCAGTAAATGATCGTCTCTGGAAATTAGCGCAAGAGTTGTTACCAAATCAACCTAAAGATATGCCGGTATACACACAAGCCTTAATGGATTTTGGTGCTACTTGGTGTACTGCCCGTAAGCCAGTATGTATGAGTACAGAGAAAAAATGCCTATTTGCAAAAGATTGTCAGGCAAACTTAAGCAATCAGGTTCTAGCTCTTCCCCAAAAAACAGTAAAAGCAAAATCACCAGAGTTTGATTGCGATATGTTATTGATCAGATCTGGGAACTTTGTTCTATTGCAAAAGCGACCTAGCAAGGCGATTTGGGGTGGTTTGTGGTCTTTGCCGGAATCGCCCTGGAGACCAAGGCCTGGTAAGGGTTATCACACTGTCCAAGACTCCAAAGAACTCCTAGCGATCACTTTGCCAGAGGAAAATATTGCTGGCTTGGCTAAATCGATTAGGGGATTAAAGTCTGGCAATCAAATTAAACACATCTTTACCCATCGTCGTTTATGGATACAGATTTGGGAGGCGAATACATCAAAGGCCTTAGCGTTTTTCAGTCCAAACTTGAAATGGGTGCCCCTTGCTCAGTTGGGTAGGTATGGTTTACCGCAACCTATTAAGGTTTTACTGCAGGGCTTGAGTCTAGTTCGCGGTGACGATCTAAAAAATTAATCTGTAGGGCGCCTAAATCTTTTTGTGCCCGGAAGTGGTCGATAATTCTGTTGACTAAATATACGGAGCGATGTTGTCCACCGGTACAACCAATGGCCACCGTAAGATAGCTACGACCGTCTGCAATGTAGTGTGGTAACCACTTATCGATGAACTGAATGATGTCAGTTTCCATGCTGATTACTTCAGCAATTTTTTCTAAAAATTCTTGAACAGGTTTATCTTTGCCGGTGAGTGGTCTTAGGGCTTTGTCGTAGTGTGGATTGGGCAAGCAGCGCACATCAAATACCAGATCTGCTTCACTAGGAACCCCTCTTTTGAAGCCAAAGGATTCAAAAATGACAGTTAGTCCGACCGGTTTGTCTTTGAGAAGATCCTGTATCCACGAGCGAAGAGCATGGGCAGGTAAGTTACTGGTGTCAATGCTGTGGGCTTGCGTGCGAAGTGGCTCTAGTAGGCTACGCTCTTTATCAATTGCTTCAATCAGGGTGGCAGATTGAGTCTGCTGGCTATTGGTTGATAGGGGGTGGCGTCTGCGAGTTTCTGAAAAGCGCTGTACTAAGGTGTTGGTGTCAGCATTTAAGAAAACAACCCTCACTTGATGGTTCCGACGTAAGTTCTCCAGAATTGAAGGTAGCTCGGCAATTGATTCACCACGACGTGCATCAATGGCAACGGCTACGCGCTCACTATTTTCTTTTTCGAGAGTAGTGATGAGGCTCTCAAGGAGAGAGACAGGCAGATTATCAACGCAGTCATACCCTGCATCTTCAAAAGCCCTCAGGGCGACTGATTTACCTGAGCCAGAGATTCCGGTAATCAGATTAATTTGCATAGCTTAGAGCAAGCGCCCTTGAGATTTGATGGAATCTGATTCAGCATTCATTTGCATACGCTGACGCTCAATAAATTCTTTTAAGGTATCGATACCACGCAATTGCAATATCGTGTTGCGTACAGCAGCCTCAACTAGTACTGCTAAGTTGCGTCCTGCGGCCACTTGAATTTTTACAGTACGAATAGGAATGCCTAATACATCGATGTGTTGAGTTTCTAGAGGTAGTCTTTCAAACTCCCCATCAGTTCTGCGAACCAGTTGAACAATCAAGCGGAGTTTTAGCTTGCGACGTACTGCAGTTTCACCAAAGATGGTACGAATATCTAATAAGCCTAAGCCGCGGACCTCAAGCAAGTTGCGCAAGATGACCGGGCAGCGACCTTCAATGTAGTCTGGCCCCAGTCGAGCGAAGTCAACGGCATCATCCGCCACTAAACCATGGCCACGAGAAATCAGCTCCAAGCCCAATTCACTTTTACCTAAACCTGAATCCCCGGTCAGCAATACACCCAATCCTAAGATATCCATAAAGACACCATGCATAGTGATTTGAGGTGCGCCAATTTTGGTGAGGTAGGTGCGCAGGTGATCAATTACCTCAGCTGCTGAAATATGAGTTGTAAATAACGGGGTTGAAGAGCGCTGGCAAAAAAGTTGTAAGTCTGTATCTGCAGATTTACCGTCGGCTACGATCACGCAAGGAGGTGTTTTGGAGATAAGGCTGGCAATCTGCTCTTGTTTTTGTTTGGGCTCTAGCGCTGCGTGATAGTCAACCTCCTGCTCACCAAAAATCTGAATACGGCTAGGGTGAATCAGATTTAAGTGGCCTACCAAGTCTGAGGTGGCTGCAGCTGCTTTTACTGCTTCGCTCGGGAAGGTGCGGTCTGCACCCTCAAGTCCGCCGATCCAGGAAAGCTTGAGATCTGAAACATTGTCATCAAAAATCTGCTGTGCAGTCACTCCCTCGAGGAGCAAAGGCTGTGTCATTTTGTTGCATCCCACTGTTGTAATAGTTCACATACTTTTACCGGATCACTTGCGGAGGATAGAAATTGACGGGCATCAGTATCAGATAGCAGTTGTGCAATAGAAGAAAGAATCTCTAAATGTTGTTGAGTAGCCTTTTCAGGAACTAGCAAAAAGATGAGAGTCGATACTGGCTCACCATCTGGCGCCGCAAACTCAATCGGATTTTTAAGTTTGATGAAAGCAGCGCATGGCTGCTTAAGACCCTTAACGCGGCCATGTGGAATTGCAACGCCTGCACCAAGTGCGGTAGATCCTAAATCTTCACGTGCATTCAGGAACCCCACTACGGAAGCTGCGTCGATATCTACTTTTTTGCAGAAGAGTTCCCCAGCCGCTGCAAATGCATCAGCTCTGCTGGTGGCAGGGTTATCTAATGCAATGCAGTCAGGGGTAAAAAGATTGGTCAGGGCATTCATTAAGGTTGATTATAGGTGTCCTGACAAAAGGAATTACTCAAATCGCTTTTCGTGATGATGATCCTGGATCTTTTCTTTGTGTTTGACAACTTGACGCTCTAGCTTATCGACTACGGCGTCCATGGCGTGATAGAGGTCGGCATTATGGGCTTCAGCAAATAATTCCTTGCCCTTAAGGTGAATAGTAATTTCGGCGCTCTGACGAAGCTCCTTTTCTTTAGCGTTATCCACTATCAGAAAGGCGGAGGCATCGATTACGTGGTCAAAGTGCTTGCGAATTTTGGCCATTCCAGCTTCAAGGTGTGTGCGCATGGCTGGGGTTACTTCCAGATGGCGGCTATTAATTTTCAAATTCATCAGCATCTCCTCTTATATACGCGTGCGCATGCTCATGCCTGGGGTGCGCAGCAAGCCCCTGAAATCGTTTGAGCAGTATTTTTGGAAAGGACCTTCATGAACCTCCAGCGTATCAGCGAATTTGCCGAAAACCAAGAGGGGAAGACATTTTTATTAGTTAAACGGCTCGGAAGGCCGCCCAGCTTACATCCTGAAGTTTTCGCCTAGATAGACTCTACGTACGGCGTCATTTTGGATGATTTGGTCAGGCTTACCTTCAGCCAGAACGCTACCTTCGCTAATGATGTAGGCGTGGTCACAAATACCAAGGGTTTCTCGTACGTTGTGGTCTGTAATGAGAACCCCGATTTGGCGGTCTCTCAAAAAGCGCACAATACGCTGAATTTCCCCAACAGCAATAGGGTCAACTCCAGCAAATGGTTCATCTAATAAGATGAATTTAGGTTGGGTAGCCAGAGCTCTAGCTATCTCAACCCTACGGCGTTCACCACCTGATAGTGAAAGGGCTGGGTTATTGCGAAGATGGCTAATTTGTAACTCGCCCAAGAGTTCATCAAGGCGTTTTGCAATTTCAGCTTTAGTGAGTGGCTTGCCACCTTGCACCTGAAGTTCAAGCACTGCTTGGATATTCTCAGCTACATTCAGTTTTCTGAAGACCGAAGCTTCTTGTGGCAAGTAAGACAAGCCCATACGAGCACGTTCATGGATAGGTAAATGAGTGATGTCTGCCCCATCCAAAACAATATTGCCACCATCAAGCGGCACTAGCCCAACAATCATGTAAAACGAAGTTGTTTTACCGGCTCCATTAGGTCCAAGCAAGCCAACTACTTCACCGGACTTTACTTCTACAGAAACATCACGAACTACCGTCCGCGAGCCATAACGTTTTTGTAAGTGGTGTGCACTCAGAGTTGCTGAGTTATTGGTTTGTGCTAAATCCGTTGTCATTTCTCTAATGTGGCTTTTCGTCTTGGTGAAAGGATTGCTCTAGCTACAGGCAGATCCTCCGGCTTTGCATCTGGTGGGGGTGTAACCCGATAGTACTGCTTTATATCGTCGTACTCAATTTTCCAGCCCCGCAGTTGATCAAGCATTTGCATATTGAGTAAGCGCTTAAGACCAGCATTGCCTGTCAGGGTAAGCACTTCAGTTTTAGCGTTATAGATAACCTGAGTTGCAACCCCTTGCATAAACTCATCTGCAGGTCCCTCACGACGTTGTCTAAAGCTAGCAGTCTTTTCAGGAGTGCCTTTGACATCAACAAATTCATAACCTTCAGGGTCCACCTGAATGCGGCCATCCTCACCAGTTACCAGCATGCTCCCTTTCATCAGTAGTACCTGACCGTTGAGATCATAAATTTGCTTGACATCATTTACGGAGACTTTTTCTGCTTCAAGAATGATGGGTTTATCTTGATCTGCCTTTTCTGCTTGGGTAAATCCCGTCAGGCCTAGGCTAAGCAAAAATATCAAGACAGTTGAGTAAAGAGCACGTGCGTTCATTTACTGATTTCCTCGCGGAGCTCGTTCAATGCGTCCTTTGACTTGACCAGAGAGGGTCATGCTTTGCTCAATATTATTAAAAACCCCACCTTCAGTTGAGTGCATCACAGACATGCCTTGCTCAAGCGTAATGGGTCTATCGGTCTCGATAATGTCATCATTAATCAGCACCTTGAAATAGCTTGAAGATGCTAGCATTCGGGGAGATGCAGGCTCGAAAGCTGTTGCGGCTTGTGCTGGCCGAAAAATAGATGCGTTATCAATGAGATCCAAAATGGTCAGATCGCCATCAAGGTGGCCGGTATCCGCTTTAACAGTTACAGGCGCTTTATTCGGTTGAAAGAGTCGCAGGCGAGGGGTCAGAATATCAATCGAAGCATCATCGTCATAGTGCGTTACTTTTTTACCCAAGATTCGATACTTAGTATTACCAAGTTCATTTAATGCAGACAGAGCACCATCATTGATGATGTAATCGGGCTCATGCAGTCTTACGCGCTCAAGTGCCGATTTTTCTGGTGGGGTATTTTTTCGGACCAACCAAAAGGTCGCTAGAGTGAGGGCGCCCATCAGAATCAATGGCATGAGTCGCAATAGCGTGCGCCCAATACCAAGCTTGATTGTTTGAGGATTTAATTGCATTACTTAATTGCGGGCTTTATTAAGCAGTTCTTCGTAGCGGTTTTGCGCCTTCAGAATGAGATCGCATACCTCTCGAACAGCGCTATTCCCCCCGGGATTATTGGTTACAAAATGCGCATATTCTTTCACCGCTTCATGGCCTTGCGCAGGACAAATCTTGAAGCCAGCATTTTTCATCATTTGTAAATCTGGCCAGTCATCACCCATGACGGCGCAATCTGATGGGGAAAGACCCAATGATTTAACAACCTGATCAAGGGCAATCGCTTTATTTTCCACGCCCATATGTACATGTTTGATACCCAGCTCTTCGCAACGCGCTAAAACCATTTTTGAATTTCTGCCGGTAATGATGGCAGTTGGTATTCCACATTGCTCTAGTAATTTAATTCCTAAGCCATCTTGAATATCAAATGCTTTGAGCGACTCTTTGCCATCGCTTCCAATCCATACTTGACCATTGGTTAAAACACCATCGACATCTAAAACTAACAGTTTGACCTTGCTTGAGCGTTCCCAGGCTTGTGGATACTCAGTTAGAGGATTGGTGTTGTGCGGATTAAAAGCGCTAGGCATGAAATTAAATGAGATAAAGAGTTAAATAACTTTTGCTGCAAATAAATCATGCAGGTTAAGTGCGCCTAATAGTTGACCATGGCTATCAGTAACCACTAAATGATTGATGCGATGTTTTTCCATCATCTCAATAGCTTCTTCTGCAAGCAGCGTAGCTGGGATGGTGCGCGGGCCAGGTGTGGTCGCATCCTTTAGGGTAATACTATCCAGGTTAGCTTTCTTTTCGAGTAGGCGACGGAGATCGCCATCAGTCAAAATGCCAAATACTTTTTTATCTTTATCTAAGACAACTACCATACCCATGCGTTTGGTAGTCATCTCCAGTAAGGCAGCTTGTAAAGAAGCTTCAACAGAAATCTTAGGCGTGTCATCAAAACTACGCATTACTTCACTCACGTGCATAAGTTGTTTACGACCAAGCCTGCCACCCGGATGTGAGCGGATGAAATCTTCCGCTTCAAAACCTCGTGCATCCAATAAGGCAACTGCTAATGCATCGCCCATAGCTAATGCAGCAGTAGTGCTCGATGTTGGAGCAAGATTGAGTGGGCAAGCTTCTTTTTCAACGCTAGTGTCGAGGTGCGCATCTGCTAACTTCGCAAGCGAGGAATTTGGTGCGCCAGTTAAGGCAATCAGTTTTGCGCCTGTGCGCTTGACGATTGGCACAATGGTTAACAGCTCATCAGTCTCGCCCGAATTGGATAGGGCTACAAAAACATCATCTCTGGTCACCATTCCCAAATCACCGTGGCTGGCTTCAGCTGGGTGGACAAAAAAAGCAGGGGAACCAGTAGACGCGAAGGTCGCGGCAATTTTGCGGGCAATATGACCGGATTTACCAATTCCAGAAACCACGATTCTACCTTTACAGCCATGCAGTAGTTCGACTGCAAGGACTAAGGCATCAGCATTGGCTCCTTCAAGGCGGTCGCGCATCGTTTGCAGTGCAGCAGCCTCAATAGTGAGGGTGTCGCGCGCAAGCTTTAGGGTTCGTTCACGAGTCTTAGCTATCATCGAGTAAGTATATGCCGTCAGTCCTTCAGTTAACTCTCATTCTCTTAGCCTCTGGTGTGGCCGGAGTGGTTATTTTCCGCTATTTTGGCTTACCCCCTATTTTGGGCTATTTAGCCATTGGCGTCCTGATTGGCCCCCATACCCTAGGTCTAGCGAGCGATTCAGCCACCGTGAAGTATTTGGCTGAATTTGGGGTGGTTTTCTTAATGTTCTCGATTGGCCTGGAATTTAACCTCAATAAGCTCAGGGCAATGCGCAAGATCGTATTTGGCCTCGGTGGCAGCCAAGTGATTCTCACCATGCTCTTAGCGGTTCCAGCCAGCCTTCTCATGAATTGGATTTACCCCATTTCGTGGCATGCTGCGATTGCTTTGGGTGGCGCATTGGCAATGTCTTCAACCGCGATCGTGACTAAATTGATTTCTGATCGTGCAGAACTGGAGACAGAGCATGGTCGGAATGTCGTTGGTATTTTGTTATTCCAAGATTTAGCAGTCGTCTTCTTGTTAATCCTACTGCCATCACTTGGAAAAAATCCTACAGACTTATTTGTTGCATTAACTGCTGCATCCATCAAGATCACGATTGCATTAGTGCTGATTTTCTTTATCGGCCAATCATTGATGAGTCATTGGTTTAAGTTGGTGGCTAAGTTACGCTCCCAAGAATTATTCATGCTCAACCTTTTGTTAATTGTCTTGGGCATGGCAGGACTGACTGAGCATTTTGGATTGTCTTTAGCGCTCGGTGCATTCCTAGCAGGCATGTTGATTTCTGAGACACCTTATCGTCATCAAGTGGAAGAAGACGTCAAACCATTCCGCGATGTTTTGCTTGGCCTGTTCTTTATAACGATTGGCATGCTCCTTGATTTCAATGTCATTCAAGAGCAGTGGCTTCTTGTTTTGGCATTGCTAATCGGGCCTTTAGTCTTTAAATTTTGCTTAATCGCTTTACTCTCAAAGGCCTTTGGATCAAGTACTGGCATCTCGATTAGAACCGGACTGTGTTTGGCTCAAGCGGGTGAATTCAGTTTTGTTTTGCTCACCCAAATTGATGGTTTAGATTTAATTGATCCAACCTTAAGTCAAGCAGTATTGGCAGCAATGCTCATTTCCATGTTCTGTGCCCCTTTCTTAATTGAGTACAGTGATCGCATTGCGATGCGCTTCTCTAGTAATGAATGGTTATTGCAATCATTGGCTTTAACGCGTGTTGCAGCTAAGAGTGTGCGTAATGAAAACCATGTAGTGATTTGCGGATTTGGGCGCTCGGGCCAAAGTTTAGCTCGTATGCTCGATCAAGAGAAGATTCCTTATATTGCTTTGGACTTAGATCCCGATCGAGTGAAAGAGGCCGCTGCAGCTGGTGATAACGTTGTGTATGGCGATGCTAGTCGTGAGAACTATTTGATTGCTGCAGGTCTTTCCAGGGCAAAAGCCGTAGTGATTACTTATGCCGATACTGCAGCAAGTTTGCGGGTGTTAAGACAGGTTGAACAGTTGCGTCCAGGAATGACAGTTTTGGTCCGCACTAGAGATGATGCCGATATTGCAAAATTACAGGCTGCAGGGGCTACCGAGGTGATTCCTGAGCTCATTGAGGGTAGCCTGATGATTGCCTCCCATGTATTGCTAATTATGGGTGTGCCAATGCGCAAAGTCGTTCGAAGAATTACTACTGCGCGTGAAGAGCGTTATAGCCTGTTAAGAGGATATTTCCGAGGCTCGGGTGATGATGATTTTGGGTCTAATGAGTCTTGGCGCTTGCATTCGATTACTTTGCTACCGCACTCCCAGGCGGTAGGTAAAACTTTAGGTGAGCTCGCTCTTGAGAACGAAGGTGTTAGCGTACAAGCTGTGCGTCGTAAAGAGGTAAATTCTGATTATGTGAAATTACCGCTAAGCCCTGAGTTAAGGCTTGAGGCAAACGATATCTTGGTGATCTCAGGTAATTCAGAGGCAACTGATTTAGCAGAAGCCAAATTACTCTGAGATCAATCAGCCACCTCTATTAAAAGCTTACTTTTTCTTTTTAGCGGTAACAGTTTTGCGAGTCAGTAATGGCGCTAAGTAGTGACCAGTAAAGCTAGCCTCATTTTTGGCGACATCCTCTGGAGTTCCAGTGGCAATAATTTGGCCTCCCCCAGCACCACCCTTAGGGCCTAAATCAATAATCCAGTCAGCAGTCTTAATGACATCTAGGTTGTGCTCAATGATGACAATCGTATTACCTTGTTTCTTCAGAGTTTGAATCACAGTCAGCAATAACTGAATATCGTGGAAATGTAAGCCAGTCGTTGGCTCATCCAAGATATAAAGGGTTCTGCCTGTGTCTCGTTTGGAGAGCTCAAGAGAGAGCTTAACGCGTTGAGCTTCTCCGCCGGATAAGGTGGTTGCGCTTTGCCCAAGTTTTACATAGCCCAAACCTACATCAAGAAGTGTTTTCAGTTTGCGCTTCACAACGGGAACGGCTTCAAAGAACTCATGAGCTTGCTCGATGGTCATCGACAGTACTTCATGAATATTCTTGCCTTTGTAACGAATATCTAAAGTTTCCCGGTTGTAACGTTTGCCATGACAAACATCACAAGGTACATAAACATCTGGCAAGAAATGCATTTCTACTTTGAGTACACCATCACCTTCACAAGAGTCGCAACGCCCACCCTTAACGTTAAAAGAGAAGCGACCTGCTTCATAGCCTCTCTCACGTGCTGCCGGAACACCAGCAAAAAGCTCTCTAATCGGAGTAAATAGACCTGTGTAGGTGGCTGGATTAGAGCGCGGCGTTCTGCCGATCGGTGACTGATCAACGCTAATCACTTTGTCGAAATGCTCTAGACCTTTCATGGAGTCATGTGCTGCCGGCTCTGCATTAGAGCCATAGAGATGCTGTGCAACTGCATGATGCAGGGTATCGTTAATTAAGGTGGACTTACCAGAACCTGAAACACCTGTGACGCAAGTAAGCAGTCCTACCGGAATCTTGGCGTGTACTGACTGCAAATTATTGCCACGTGCACCAATGATTTCTAGGAATCGATCATTTACCGGAATGCGTTTCTCTGGAACTGCAATCGCTTCACGGCCAGCAAGATAGGCGCCAGTTAAAGACTTTGGATTTGCCTCTACTTGTGCAGGAGTACCTTGAGCAACAATCTCACCGCCATGTACACCTGCACCAGGACCGATATCAATTACCCAGTCAGAGGCGCGGATCATGTCTTCGTCATGCTCAACAACTAAGACGCTATTACCTAAATCACGTAGATGTTTGAGTGTTCCAATCAGGCGATCATTATCGCGCTGATGTAGGCCAATTGAAGGTTCATCTAAGACATACATAACGCCAGTTAAGCCAGAGCCAATCTGGCTTGCAAGGCGAATACGTTGTGCCTCACCCCCAGAAAGAGTGTCAGCGCTGCGCTCTAGAGAAAGGTAGTCAAGTCCAACATCGTTCAAGAAGCGCAGGCGCGCGCTAATTTCTTTAACAATTTTGTCGGCGATTTCTCGCTTAGCACCCTTAAGTTCGAGGGCTTCAAAATATTCTTTAGCTTCTTTTAATGGCAATGCACTAATTTCATAAATGGCGCGAGATTGTTTCTTCTCACCCACTTTGACAAAGCGAGCCTCTTTACGCAAGCGACTGCCATTACATTCAGGACATGTCTGTACATTTTGGTAGCGTGAGAGTTCTTCGCGCACAGTCATGGAATCAGTTTCACGATAGCGACGTTCAAAGTTTGCGACGATGCCTTCAAAAGCATGTTCACGAATACTATTTTTGCCGCGTTCATTGATGTACTCAAAAGGAATGGGCACATCACCAGAGCCTAATAAGACAAGATCTTGTTGTTTCTTGGAAAGTGTTTCAAATGGCTTCTCAACATCAAAGCCGCCATGTTTTGCAAGGGTTTGCAGCAATTTAAAATAGAACTGGTTACGGCGATCCCAGCCTTTGATAGCACCAGAGGCCAGTGATAAATCAGGGTGAGCAACGATACGCTTAGGGTCAAAGAAGGATTGATGTCCAAGACCATCACAAGACGGGCAAGCGCCCATCGGGTTGTTAAATGAGAAGAGGCGTGGCTCCAATTCCTGCAGGGAGTATGAGCAAACTGGGCAAGCAAATTTGCTTGAGAAAATCATTTCTTTGCCAGTGTCCATATCGACAATCATGGCTTTGCCATCTGCCAGGCGTAGCGCTGTCTCAAATGACTCTGCAAGACGTTGCTGAATATCGGGACGCACTTTAATACGATCCACTACTACTTCGATTGAATGCTTATCGTTTTTCTTGAGTGTTGGCAGTTGATCTACTTCAAAAATTTCTGCTTTAGCGGCATTCGCGGTACCACCGCCGGAGCGCACCCGAAAGCGCACAAAGCCTTGTGCCTGAAGGTCCTGAAAGAGATCGACGAATTCGCCTTTGCGCTCGCTCACGACAGGAGCAAGAATCATCAACTTCGTATCTTCTGGCATTGACAACACGGTATCAACCATTTGAGAAACGCTTTGCGCTTCTAGTGGAAGATCATGGTCTGGGCAATGTGGTGTGCCTGCGCGCGCAAACAAGAGGCGCAAGTAGTCATGAATTTCAGTAACGGTACCTACGGTTGAGCGTGGGTTATGGCTAGTTGCTTTTTGCTCGATGGAGATTGCTGGCGATAGACCTTCGATCGTATCGACATCCGGTTTTTCCATGAGTTGTAAAAACTGGCGGGCATAGGCAGAAAGAGACTCTACATAGCGACGTTGACCTTCTGCATACAGGGTGTCAAAAGCTAGGGAGCTTTTGCCTGATCCAGATAAGCCAGTCAGGACCACCAGTTTCTCTCTAGGGATATCTAGATTGATGTTTTTGAGGTTGTGGGTGCGGGCACCGCGGATCTTAATTTCGTTATTCATGATTTTTTAGCGTAACTTGTTAATATAGCTCTTTCCCATGAATCCTTCTGAACTTCGCTCCACTCTGGCCTTAGCAGGCATCTTTGGCCTTCGTATGCTGGGCCTGTTTCTGCTTTTGCCGGTCTTTAGTATTCATGCGCAGGGCCTACCTGGTGGCGAACAGGCTTTTTGGGTGGGTTTGACCCTCGGAATATTCAATATTGTGCAGGCCTGTTTTCATATCCCTCTGGGGCGTTTATCTGACCGAATTGGCCGTAAACCAGTGGTTTTATGGGGCCTTTCCTTGTTTATTGCGGGCGCCTTGATCTCTGCTGCTAAGGATGATTTGTTGTGGATTGCCATTGGGCGGGGCGTCATGGGAGCTGGAGCGATATCAGCCGCAGTTTCTGCATGGGTTGCCGATCTTACGCGTGAACAAGTGCGTACGCGGGCTATGGCTTTGGTGGGAGGCAGCATTGCACTTTCATTCGCACTATCTTTAGTGATTGCTGCGCCAATTTATAAAGTAATTAGCCTAAGTGGAATGTTTGTTGTATTAGCGATTCTTGGGGTGATAGCAATGGTTGTGACGTATTACGTCTTACCAAGCACTCATCCTGAAGTCCAAGTTCAGCAAGCTTCCTTGAAGGAAGTATTTTTTCGTCCTGAGTTGATGCGCTTGAATCTTGGTGTATTCGTATTGAATGCAACCCAGGTGGCGATGTTCTTAGTAGTGCCGCGTTTACTAGTGCAAGCAGGATTGCCCTTGGCTTCGCATTGGGAAATTTATCTCCCAGTCGTTTTGCTATCTTTTTTCTTTATGGCACCTCTGCTGATCTTTGGTGAAAAGAAGCAGCAACTTCGCACCACTATGCTTGTTGCAATCGCATTGTTACTCATTGCTGAATTTTTATTTACGCACAGCACCTCAATTACTTCAATTGCAATTGCTTTGTTAGTTTATTTTGTGGGATTTAACTTATTGGAAGCATTACAACCATCCTTAGTGTCTCGATTTGCAAAAGAATCTAAGGGAACAGCACTAGGTGTTTACAACACCACACAATCGATCGGTTTATTTGCTGGCGCTGCTGTTGGAGGCTATTTGATGGATAGCCACGGTGATTTATCGGTCTTTATGACGGGTGCCGTGCTCTTAGTGTGCTGGCTTATAATTGCATGGTCGATGCGCGAATTACCAGCAAAGACGCAGCCGTAGCTTCATTTAATGAGTTCAAGCAAGCAATTTTTTAGCAGTAATAACAGCAGCATTTTTCTTCGGGAGACAACATGGCTTCGGTAAATAAAGTCATCATCGTAGGTAATGTAGGACGTGATCCAGAAACGCGTTATATGCCAAGTGGCGACGCCGTTACAAATATTTCAGTAGCAACATCTGATCGCTACAAAGATAAGCAAACTGGTGAAATGAAAGAAACCACAGAATGGCATCGTGTTGCATTCTTTGGCAAGCTTGCAGAAATCGCTGGTCAATACCTCAAAAAAGGTTCACAGGTTTATGTTGAAGGTCGTTTGCGGACTCGCAAATGGACTGACGCTAGTGGCCAAGAAAAGTATTCCACAGAGATCGTTGCAGAAACAATGCAAATGCTTGGTGGTAAGCCAGTAGGCGGAAGTGGTGATGGTGGCGAGAGCTATAGTCGCTCAAAGCCGGCTGAACAGTCCGCGCCTGCAGCTTCAAACGCTGCATCACTCGGCGCAATGGACGACGATATTCCGTTCTAAGTAATACCGTAATAGCAAAAACCCCTTCTAGAGTTTTCTACAAGGGGTTTTTATTTACCTAAATTTAATGAATTTCTTTACTGCCGCGCATGCCGAATATTATCCGGCCAAGGTGAATTGTGATCGGTACGAAATGGATTGATATCTAAACCACCACGTCTTGTGTAGCGCGCATACACCGATAACTTCTCTGGTTTGCATTGACGTTTGATATCGGTAAAGATGGTTTCAACACAATGTTCATGAAACTCGCCCAACTGTCTAAAGCCAATTAGGTAGCGCAACAAGCCTTCTTCTAGGATAGGCCTTCCTTGGTAGCGAATTTGCACGCTTGCCCAATCTGGCTGTCCTGTAACAGGGCAGTTTGATTTAAGCAGGTGCGACACTAAGCATTGTTCAATTGGGCCAAAGGATTCGTTTACGCCCAAGAGGCTCGGGTCTGCTGGCAAGTGAGGATCAACCTCGATATCAAGGCGATCCATCAAGATGCCACCCATTTCTTGCATACCTTTTTTAGAGCTTACTTCAGTTGGGTTGATGCGAGTGGTGATTTTGCTACCAGCGACCGCTGATAAGTCTGTAATGAGACGTTCTTTAACTTCGTTTTCGTCCTCAAAGCGAGCGCTGTTGAGGCTATTGAGATAGAGCTTGAAAGATTTAGACTCAATCATGTTTGGAGAGTCTGCAGGAATCTGAAACTCTGCCAATGCAATTTGTGGCTTACCTTTTTTATTGAGCCAACTGAGCTCAAAGGCATTCCAAATATCAACACCAACAAATGGTAATGCCTGATCTTCTTTAAGCCCTAGCTTCTTGCGGTTCTCCATTCTGGGAATTGGAAATAGCAAGCTTGGATCATACTGATCTGGGTATTGCGATGATTGTCCGAGTGGGATTGTGGCCATTAAGATTGCTTGCTGTGTAACTAGTTTTTAGGTTTATTGGATACACCTGATACGACGTGGCCTGTTGGTGCAACCGAAGCTGCAGATTGGCAGTGACCAGTTTGATCATCAAAGAAAAAATCGGGCTCGAATTCTCGTAAGAACTCACTCTTGGATAAGCCGCCTAAGAACATCGCTTCATCCACATCAATGCCCCATGCCATCAGAGTTCGAATCGCACGCTCATGTGCTGGTGCAGAACGTGCGGTGACTAGTGCAGTACGAATGCGCATCCCGTTTTCACTAGTAGAGCGTTGTAGTCGGTGGAGCGCTTCCAGTAAAGGCTTAAACGGTCCGGGCGGCAATGGAATATCAACCTTTTTACTCTCGTGATCGACAAAAGCCTCAAGCCCTTTTTTCTGAAAGACTTGTTCTGCTTCATCAGAGAATAGAACTGCGTCTCCGTCAAATGCAATGCGAATTTCGTTTGGATGAGACTCTGCAGTTTTGCTAGACTCTGGATACACCCTTGCAGCTGGGAAGCCCGCATCAATGGTTGCTCTCACATCATCTTCATTGGCAGACAAGAAAAGATTGGCATGAAGTGAGCGAAGGTAATGGTAGGGAGGGCGGCCTCTTGTAAATACACCACGCTCTAGATGTAGTCCATGGTGCTCGGCAGAGCGGAATACGCGCAAACCACTTACGGGATCATTACGAGAAAGGATGACTACTTCTACGCGTTGCTCACCTTCTTCATTAAAGGCTAAGAGTTTCTTGACTAGGGGGAACGCCACACCTTTTTGAGCTGCTTCACCGAGTCGCTCAAGCTGTAACTTCATGTAAGCGCTGTCATCACTCGATTCGAAGATGCGATTCTCTTCCTCGAAATCAAACAAGGCGCGCGATGAGATTGCGACAACAAGTTTTCCGGTGAGTGTGAAAGACATCTGATGGGTTACATCTTATTTAAGAAAGAGACGATAAGCGGGATTGTTGCTTTCATCCCAGTGGGGGTAGCCCAATTTCGCTAAAAAGGTCTGGAATTTTTTCTGCTCATTCTTCGGAACCTGAATACCAACTAAGATGCGACCATAGTCTGCGCCATGGTTGCGGTAGTGGAATAAGCTGATGTTCCAGTTAGGTGCCATGCTGGTGAGGAATTTCATCAAAGCACCTGGACGCTCTGGAAACTCAAAGCGGTAGAGCAATTCATCTTTAGCAAGTGGAGAGTGCCCGCCAACCATATGACGTAAGTGCGACTTTGCTAATTCATCATGAGTCAGATCAATGGTTGCAAACTTTGCTTTACGGAAATGTTTCGCAATTGCTTCGCTATCGCCCGCTTTTTGTGTGCTGATGCCAACGAAGATGTGAGCTTCACTTTGATCACCAATACGGTAGTTAAATTCAGTGACGTTGCGCTTGCCGAGTAGCTCGCAGAATCGTTTGAAGGAGCCGCGCTCCTCAGGGATGCTTACTGCAAATACCGCTTCACGGAACTCGCCAACGTCTGCACGTTCTGCCACAAAGCGCAGACGGCTAAAGTTCATATTGGCGCCGCAAGCTACCGCTACTAAAGTTTTCTTCTTGATGCGTTTCTTTTCAACATACTTCTTCATGCCTGCGATAGCTAAAGCCCCAGCAGGCTCAAGGATACTACGAGTATCAGTAAAGACATCATTAATCGCTGCACAAATTTCATCGGTATCGACAGTGACGATTTCATCAACCACTGTTTTACAAATACGAAACGTTTCTTTGCCAACCAATTTCACTGCAGTGCCATCTGAAAAAAGACCAACATCTTTCATCTCGATACGCTTACCTGCTTTGAGAGATTGGTTCATGGCATCGGAGTCAGAAGCTTGGACACCAATCACTTTAGTCTTTGGGCTTACTGCTTTGACATACTCACCAATACCAGCAATCAAACCGCCACCACCAATAGCAACAAATACGGCATCGATTGGTTCTTGATGTTGCGCAAAAATTTCTTGGGCGATTGTTCCTTGCCCGGCAATCACATCTGGATCATCAAATGGGTGAACAAAAGTCAGACCCCGTTTTTTACCCAAGAGCTCTGAATGTTTGAATGCATCACTGTAAGACTCGCCGTGCAGGATGATTTCTACCCAAGAACCACCTCTTGCTTTCACTGCATCAATTTTCACGCTCGGGGTAGTCACCGGCATCACAATGACGGCTTTGCATTTCATTTTGGCTGCAGAGAGGGCAACGCCTTGCGCATGATTGCCTGCGGAGGCCGCAATAACCCCGCGCTTTAAGGCTTCTGCTGGTAAATGGGCCATTTTGTTATAGGCACCACGCAGTTTGAAGGAGAAAACCGGCTGGTTATCTTCTCTTTTCAGTAGGACTTGGTTGCCCAAACGTTTGGTGAGTTCGGGGGCGAGCTGGAGCTCGGTTTCTCTGGCTACGTCATAGACGCGAGCCGATAAAATTTTCTTTAAATAGTTCGTTGCCATCTAATGAGCGTACCACGGATGGCCCCTAAGCCCTTAAATTTGCAAGGGTTTATAACTTTGGGGAGCAGCTTTCACCTTTTCCTGCCACTATCAGGTTCGCTCAATTAAAATGCTTATTTATCAAATATGTTGCTATGAACGCCCCATTAGCTTTGAACCAGTTGTTGGATGCTGAGGCGGGTTCCCCCCGTCTCCGTGAAATTCCCTACAACTACACCTCCTTTTCTGATCGTGAGATTGTTATTCGCTTGCTGGGCGAGGAGTCTTGGCGTGTTCTGAATGACTTGAGGGGCGTCCGTCGGACCGGCCGCTCTGCGCGTATGTTGTTTGAAATCTTGGGCGATATTTGGGTGGTTCAGCGCAATCCCTTTTTGCAGGATGACTTGCTCGATAGTCAGACTCGTCGGAAACAATTAATTGATGCTTTATGGCATCGTTTGGGCGAGGTCAAAAAACGAAATAGCGGCGATTCGGTCGAGCAAGTAGAAATTTTATTAAATGCCGCTTATCGCGCTATTGAAAGTTTTCAAAACGGCTTTAAAGAAGTTGAGCAAATTCGTAAACGCGCTCGCAAAGAATTAGGCCGTCACACTGCTGCTGACAACATTTGTTTTGATGGCGTCTCACGTGCTGCGCACGTAACAGATGCTACTGACTGGCGCGTTGAGTTTCCACTAGTAGTGCTGAAGCCTGATTACGAATCAGAAATTCCTGGCCTGGTTAAGGCCTGCGTGGAACTGGGTCTCACCATTATTCCTCGTGGCGGCGGTACTGGTTATACCGGTGGCGCGATTCCGCTATATGCCATGTCTGCAGTGATTAATACTGAGAAGTTGCAAGATATCGGTGGCGTGAAGACGAAGCATCTGCCTGGCCTCGACCATGAAGTGGCTACTATATTTACGGGAGCGGGCGTTGTAACCCGTCGTGTAGCTGATGCTGCAGAGCATGCTGGGCTGGTGTTTGCGGTTGATCCTACATCTGCGGACGCAAGTTGTATCGGCGGCAATATTGCCATGAATGCTGGCGGTAAAAAAGCAGTGCTCTGGGGCACCGCTCTTGATAATCTTGCTAGTTGGCGTATGGTGGATCCACAAGGTAATTGGTTGGATGTTGAGCGTCTTGAACATAACCTTGGCAAGATTCATGATGCTGCATTAGTACGTTTTCAATTAACTTGGTCTGATGGCAATAGTGAGCCTGGCCAACGTATTCTGAAAACAGAATTATTAGAGATTGAAGGCAAGCGTTTTCGTAAAGAAGGTTTAGGCAAAGACGTTACCGATAAGTTTTTATCTGGATTACCTGGCGTACAAAAAGAAGGTTGCGATGGATTAATTACCAGCGCAACTTGGATCTTGCATCGCATGCCAAAGTACATGCGCACTGTTTGTCTTGAGTTCTTTGGGCAGGCGCGCGAGGCAATTCCAAGTATTGTCGAGATCAAAGCTTACCTCGATGGTTTAAGTAAGCAAGGTGGCCCGATTTTGGCTGGTCTTGAGCATTTAGACGATCGTTATCTGCGCGCAGTTGGCTACTCTACAAAATCCAAGCGTAATAGTCTGCCAAAAATGGTGTTGATTGGTGATATTGCTGGTGACAACGAAGAGGCAGTTGCGGCCGCAACTAGTGAAGTAGTACGTATGGCAAATCTGCGTGTTGGCGAAGGCTTTGTTGCGGTCAGCGCAGAAGCGCGCAAGAAATTCTGGTTAGATCGCGCACGGACAGCTGCTATTGCTCGTCATACTAATGCATTTAAGATCAATGAGGATGTCGTGATTCCCTTACCGCGCATGGGCGAGTACACCGATGGCATTGATCGTATCAATATTGAACTGTCCCTCAAAAATAAATTACAAGTATTAGATGGCCTTGAAGCCTTCTTGAAAAAGAGTGCTTTGCCACTAGGCAAGAGTGATGCTGAGTATGAGATCCCAACTGCAGAGATCTTGGGAGATCGTGTTCAACAAGCCTTAGAGCTGATTTCCAGGGTACGTACCCGCTGGGCTGATTGGCTCACGCAAATGGATACTTGTTTCCCGCAACTACAAAACTACAGTTTGCGTGCTTCATGGAAAGAGGAAGTGCGCTCTGAGCTACGCATTATTTTTGGTGGCCTAGCATTCGAGCCTATTCTTGCTGAGCTTGAGGCAATTCATAAAAATATTCTACGCAAGCGTGTCTTTGTTGCTTTGCACATGCATGCTGGTGATGGTAATGTACATACCAATATTCCAGTGAACTCTGACGACTATGAGATGTTGCAGGACGCACATCGTGCAGTAGATCGCATCATGAAATTAGCCCGCTCATTAGATGGTGTGATCTCTGGTGAGCATGGTATTGGTATTACTAAGCTTGAGTATCTGACTGAAGCTGAATTAAAAGATTTCCGTAGTTATAAGAACCGCGTTGATCCTGAAGGTCGCTTTAACAAAGGCAAGTTGATGCCACATGCTGACCTGAGTATGGCCTATACGCCTAGCTTTGGTTTGATGGGGCATGAGTCCATCATCATGCAACAAAGTGATATTGGGGCGATTGCCGATAGCGTAAAAGATTGTTTGCGTTGCGGCAAGTGCAAGCCAGTGTGCGCAACACATGTACCACGTGCAAACCTTTTATATAGCCCACGTGACAAAATTTTAGCTACTTCATTGTTGATTGAAGCTTTCTTGTATGAAGAACAAACCCGTCGTGGCGTCTCGATTCGTCACTGGGAAATGTTTGATGACGTAGCAGCGCATTGCACTGTTTGTCATAAGTGCTTAACACCTTGTCCAGTTAAGATTGATTTTGGTGATGTGACTATGAATATGCGCAACCTCTTGCGCAAGATGGGTCAGCAGCGTTTCAATCCAGGTACTGCAGCATCGATGTTCTTCTTAAATGCGACAAGCCCAGAATCTATTCGTTTGGCTCGTAAGACCATGATTGGTTGGGGTTATAAGCTACAGCGCCTTGGAAACGATGTTTTGCGTAAGTTTGCAAAACAGCAAACAGCGCATCCTCCTGCAACAGTAGGCAAGCCGAGCGTTAAAGAGCAGGTCATTTTCTTTGTCAATAAGAAGATGCCAGGTAATTTGCCCAAGAAGACTGCGCGCGCATTATTGGATGTTGAAGATGCAAACTATGTGCCTATTATTCGTGATCCGAAAACAACTTCTGCAGATACTGAAGCAGTGTTTTACTTTCCTGGTTGTGGATCTGAGCGTTTGTTCTCTCAAGTCGGTTTAGCTACCCAAGCAATGCTTTGGAATGTGGGTGTACAAACAGTATTGCCACCAGGTTACTTATGCTGCGGCTATCCACAGCGCGGTAATGGCGATTTTGATAAGGCCGAGAAGATGATTACGGATAACCGCGTGTTGTTTCACCGCGTTGCTAATACTCTGAACTATTTAGATATTAAGACGGTCGTTGTTTCTTGCGGCACTTGTTATGACCAATTAGCTGGTTACCAGTTTGAACAGATTTTCCCGGGTTGCCGCATCATTGATATTCATGAATTCTTGGCAGAAAAAGGGGTCAAGCTATCTGGAGTAACGGGCGTGAAGTATATGTATCACGATCCTTGCCACTCTCCAATGAAACTACAAGATCCTTTGAAGACGGTGAACGAACTAATTCAATTGGAAGATGGCAAAGCGATTCCGAAGAATGATCGTTGTTGCGGTGAGTCTGGAACCCTAGCGGTTACTCGTCCAGATATTTCTACACAAGTACGCTTCCGCAAGCAAATTGAAATGGAAAAAGCTGCCAATGAGCTACGTAAAGATGACTTTACTGGCGCTGTCAAAGTGCTCACCAGTTGCCCATCTTGCTTGCAAGGCTTAAGTCGCTTTGATGCCGATAGTGATACCACTGCAGATTACATCGTGGTTGAAATGGCTCAAAAATTATTGGGTGACAACTGGATGCAAGACTACGTTACCAAAGCAAATCAAGGTGGTATTGAAAGGGTCCTTGTTTAATGATTCCAACTAATATTGTTGTTCATCAGCAGTCCAAAGTTCTGGAGCTTTCTTATGAGAATGGCTCTACCTACCGTTTACCTTTCGAATTATTGAGAGTGCTCTCTCCTTCGGCAGAGGTGCAAGGTCATGGTCCCGGGCAAGAGACTTTGCAAACTGGAAAACGTGATGTTTTAATCGCCAGTCTTGAGCCTGTTGGGCATTACGCACTAAAGCCCAGTTTTTCTGATGGCCATGATTCAGGTCTTTACTCTTGGGACTACTTGCAATATTTAGGTGAGAACCAAGAAGAGTTATGGAAAGAGCATTTAAATAAGTTAGCGGCTGCCGGTCTTGATCGTGATGCACCCATGAGTCAAGCTGGCCACTCTTGTGGAAGTCACTAATGAGTAAAACCCACTTCGGTTATCAAAGCGTTGATGAGGCTGAAAAAGCCGGGAAGGTTGCTGAGGTATTTCATTCGGTAGCCAGCAAATATGATGTGATGAATGACTTCATGTCTTTTGGCTTACATCGTGTATGGAAAAAAATCACCATTGCCCGAGCAAATGTTCGTCCTGGACAAAAGATTCTCGATATCGCTGGTGGTACTGGCGACCTCGCAGCTGCATTTGCAAAAGCGGCTGATTGGGGTAGTAATCCCGATGCCCAAGTTTGGTTGAGTGACATTAATGCATCTATGCTGGGCGTTGGACGTGATCGTTTGTTAGATCGCGGTATGGCTTTACCTTGCGTTCAGTTCGATGCCGAAAAGATTCCGTTTCCAAATAATCATTTTGATGTTGTCACCGTGGCATTTGGTTTACGCAATATGACTCATAAAGATGTTGCTCTTGGCGAAATGTGTCGCGTGATCAAGCCTGGTGGTCGGGTATTGGTGCTTGAGTTTTCGAAGCCTGATGCCTTTTTGCAGCCTGTATATGACACTTATTCCTTCAAGGTTTTGCCTTGGTTGGGTGAGAAGATTGCCCAAGATTCGGAAAGCTATCGCTATTTGGCCGAATCTATCCGAATGCACCCGGACGCAGAAACCCTCAAAGAAATGATGTTAGGCGTGGGTTTTGATGAAGTAGAAACCCATAGGATGACTGGGGGTATCGTTGCCTTACATATTGGTATTAAATACTGATAGTTGTATAGTTTTTAAGTTCTTAAAAACTAACGCAGTTAAGCAGTTATAAGAAGGGGTCAAAATTAAATGAATAAGCATTTTTTCAAAGCAGTACTACTAAGCCTTACTTTGGTATTTGCATCAGTTGGTCATGTTGATGCTGCTCGTTTGGGTAATGGTAAGAGTGTTGGAAAAGCACCAAGTGCACCAATGCAAAAACAAGCTGCTCCTGCACAAAAACCTGCACAGCAAGCTCAGCCAGCTGCTCCTGCGCCCGCTCCACAAGCTCCAGCGCCTAGTCGCTTCGGTGGCATGGGTGGTCTTTTGGGTGGTTTAGCAGCAGGCTTGGGTATTGGCTATCTCTTGTCGCATTTTGGTCTTGGTGAAGCTGCATCCTCCATGATTACTGGACTTCTCATTGCAGTGTTGGCTGGCTTTGCCATTATGTTTGTGATTCGCAAAATGTTGCCAGCAATGTCTGGCGCTGGGAATAACGCTAATGTGCCAACGGGCATGCAGCGAACCAGTACTCAGCAAACTCCGAGACAGGAGCCTGCATTCACTCCAGCAGCCAATGCATTTGGTGGCGTGAGCGCTGAGCCAGAATCATTTCAATCGACGCTGCCACCAGGTTTTGACGAACGTTCTTTCCTTGAGAATGCAAAGCAATACTTTGCTACTTTGCAAAAAGCTTGGGATGACGGCGATCTTGCCTCTTTGCGTGAATTTACGACTCCTGAAATGTTTGCCACTATTCAGCAGGACCTAGCAGGGCGGACTGATAGTACGAATCAAACGGATGTCGTTACTATTAACGCTCAGCTAATCGGTATTGAGACTGCCGACGCGCATTATTACTGTAGCGTTCAGTTCAGCGGCATGATTCGTGAGCAGTCAGGCGCCCCGGCAAGTGACTTCTCTGAAATTTGGAACTTAAGTAAGCCCGTTGAGGGTCCTGGAGGCTGGGTACTAGCGGGTATCTCGCAGTTAGTTTAAGCTCTAGGTACTTTCCATTGGAAAACCCGCACTTGTGCGGGTTTTTTACACTCATGAACACGCATTTATCCTCTACCCATACCATTGCCGCTGGCGCTGCTTGCCGAGGGATTAATCATGTATTAGGTAGTGAGCCATGGGCATCTGCAGAATTAGCGAAGCATGCTGGCAAAACAATATTGCTTGGATTACCACTCGGCGAGCTTTGCTTTGAGATTGCGCCTACTGGTTTCTTGAATACTCTTAAGGAAGCCCATAATCCTTCTCTCACTCTCGAGGTTTCAAGTAAGGCCTTAGGAGACTTAGCAGGAAGTTCGGGTGGTTTGCGTGAGCAAGCTTTCAAAGCTGTAAAAATTACTGGTGATGCAGATTTAGCTCAGTTAATAGGTCGCTTAGCAGGTCAGTTACGCTGGGAATACGAAGAAGATTTAGCTCGCCTGGTTGGTGATGCGCCAGCAAACTTTGCTGTACGACAAGGTAAGAAGTTTGTCTCCGCATCTCGTTCTGCTGCCTCTGATTTACTGGAAAATGTGATTGAGTATGTCAGTGAAGAAAGAAAAGTACTTTTGAATAAACGAGACTTTATGGCGCATAAATCTGAATTGAATGATTTGCGTGAATCAGTAGACCGCTTAGAAAAGCGTATTCAATTCTTAGAGCAAAAGGCTAGATAAATCGTGCGTCGAATGGCTCGCCTCTTCTTTATCTTCTTTACTGCTTGGCGTTATGGCTTGCTCCCCCTCTTGCGCGACATTCTTAAGCCCGGGGTTAGTAAGGGTGCTCTCACAGTAATCTGCTGGACTTCACCTGGTGGCGATTTGCCAAGAGGTCAGCGTATTCGTTTGACGCTAGAAGCTCTTGGACCAATCTTCGTGAAATTTGGGCAAGTGCTTTCTACACGTCGAGATTTGTTGCCAGAAGATATTGCTAATGAGTTAGCAAAGTTACAAGATCAGGTTCCGCCGTTCTCTAATGAGGAATCTCGGCGCTTAATTGAGAAAGCGCTTGGCCAGCCGATTGAAGAAGTCTTCATTAGCTTTGATGCTACGCCAGTAGCGAGCGCTTCAGTTGCTCAAGTGCATTTCGGAACCTTGCACGCTACTGAAAAACATCCCGAGTGGGAAGGTAAGGCTGTAGCCATCAAAGTCTTGCGCCCTGGCATTCTGCCGGTGATTGAAGGTGATCTTGCCTTAATGTATGACTTGGCAAAGATTATTGAAAAAAGTTCTGAGGATGGTCGTCGATTAAAACCACGCGAGAACGTTGCCGAGTTCGATACTTATCTGCATGATGAATTAGATCTGATGCGTGAAGCAGCAAATGCCAGTCAACTGCGCCGGCAATTTACAGGCTCGAATCAGTTGATGATCCCTGAAATGTATTGGGATCTGTGCCACACCAATGTCATCGTGATGGAGAGGATGTATGGCATCTCCATTGGCAGAACTACAGAGTTACGAGCAGCTGGAGTAGATTTTAAAAAACTAGCTGCCGATGGCGTAGAGATTTTTTTCACGCAAGTGTTTGAGCACGGATTTTTCCATGCAGATATGCATCCTGGAAATATCATGATTAGCTTAGAGCCAGAAACATTCGGGCGCTTTATCTCACTGGACTTCGGTATTGTGGGCGCGCTGAGCGAGTCTGATAAAAATTATCTCGCACTGAATTTCTTGGCATTCTTTAACCGGGATTACCGTCGGGTTGCGGAGTTGCATATTGAATCCGGATGGGTCCCCGCCAATACTCGGGTTGAAGAATTAGAGGGGGCAGTACGTTCAGTTTGTGAGCCATACTTTGATCGTCCTCTCAAAGAAATTTCTTTAGGCATTGTGTTGATGCGTTTATTCCAAACATCGCGCCGCTTCAAAGTAGAAATTCAGCCACAGTTAACGCTCTTGCAAAAAACCCTTTTGAACGTTGAGGGACTGGCCCGCGAATTAGATCCCGATCTAGACCTTTGGAAAACTGCCAAGCCTATTTTGGAAAAATGGATTAGCAAGCAGTTGGGCTGGCGCGGCTTGATCGATGGCTTGAAGGAAGAGGCGCCTTCCTGGGCCAAGATTTTGCCAACTTTGCCTCGCTTGATTGCTGATGCCCTTGTTCAAGGTCGCAATCAGACAAAAGACCAAAATGGCGAGTTAGAGGTCTTAAAGGCACTTTTGGCTGAGGAAAGACGTACTCACCGTCTTCTGGTGGGTGCTTTGCTCTTTGCTGGGGGCTTTTTGGCCGGAATTTTGATCATCGGCCTAGGCATTTATTAGTCTTTAGATGCTTGGCCTCTAAACCGCTAAAATAGCGGGCTAGGCAGAACACATGAAAAAATACTTTATAGCAGGCATCCTTGTTTGGGCACCACTATCGATCACCGTTTGGGTGATTGCGTGGGGCTTGGGTTTGCTCGATGGTGTTTTTGGGTCAGTCATGCATGCCATCATGGTGGTTCTTCCACGTGATGCGGCATTAGACGTACAGCATTTCCGAGACTTGCCAGGTGTGGGAATTTTGATTGTGATTGCAGTCATTATGCTCACTGGATTGCTTGCGATTAGTTTTGCTGGCCAATGGTGGTTAAAGATTTGGGATAAGTTTGTAAACCGAATTCCAATTGTGCGTTCGATCTACTCGAGCGTTCAGCAAGTTTCATCTACTTTATTTTCTGGAAGTGGTCAGGCCTTTAGTAAAGCCCTATTGATTCGCTATCCACACGCTGATTCTTGGGTCATCGCTTTTCAAACTGGAGTGCCAGCAAGAGAAGTTACAGCGAAATTGGGTGAGGATTATGTCAATGTATTCTTACCGACTACCCCAAACCCAACCTCCGGTTTTTTTATGATTGTGCCGCGCGCACAAACGATTGAGCTTGAGATGAGCGTAGAGGAAGCATTGAAGCATATTGTTTCTATGGGCTCTGTGCCACCCAATAGTTCTAGTGGTTTGACTCCACCACAGTCACCACGCCATTTTTGATTTATAGGAAATTGTTATGTCGATGCGAAGCCATACCTGCGGACAGGTAACCGATTCACTGATTGGTAAAGAAGTCACCCTTGCTGGATGGGTTAATCGCCGTCGTGATCACGGAGGCGTGATTTTTATTGACTTGCGTGACCGTGAGGGCTTTGTCCAGGTAGTGTGTGATCCAGATCGTCCTGAGATGTTTGCTTTAGCTGAGCAAGTACGCAGTGAGTTTTGCATCCAGATTAAAGGACTCGTGCGCGCACGTCCTGCTGGCACAGAAAATGCTGATTTGGTGAGTGGAAAGGTAGAAATTCTTTGTCACGAGCTTGTGATTTTGAATGCTTCTGTAACCCCTCCATTTCAGATTGATGATGAAAACTTATCCGAGACAACTCGGCTTACTCATCGTGTCTTAGATTTACGCCGTCCACAAATGCAAAAGAATTTGCGTTTGCGTTACAACGTTGCGATGGAGTGCCGTCGATATTTAGACGATGCTGGTTTTATTGATATCGAAACACCGATGTTGACCAAGAGCACTCCAGAAGGTGCGCGTGATTATTTGGTTCCTTCACGGGTTCATGATGGTCAATTCTTTGCATTGCCACAGTCGCCACAATTATTTAAGCAGTTATTGATGGTGGCCGGCTTTGACCGTTACTATCAAATCACTAAATGCTTCCGCGATGAAGACTTGCGCGCGGATCGTCAGCCTGAATTTACGCAGATTGACTGTGAAACAGCATTCTTAAGTGAATTAGAAATTCGTGAGCTCTTTGAAAACATGATCCGTCATATTTTCAAGAAGACGATGAATGTCGAGCTGCCTAACCCATTCCCAACCATGCCTTACTCAGAAGGTATGGCGCGCTTCGGATCTGACAAACCAGATCTACGGGTCAACTTTGAGTTCACCGAGTTGACTGATTTGATGAAAGACGTTGATTTCAAGGTCTTCTCCGGCGCTGCTAATCAAGAAGGCGGCCGTGTTGTAGGTTTATGCGTGCCGGGTGGCGCAGAGATAAGCCGAAGTGAAATTGATGACTACACCCAGTTTGTCAGCATCTATGGCGCCAAAGGTTTAGCCTGGATTAAGGTGAATTCGATTGCTGAAGGTCGCAATGGTTTGCAATCCCCCATCGTGAAGAATCTTCATGATGCAGCGATCGAGGGGATTCTGAAGCGCACTGGGGCAAAAGATGGCGACATCATTTTCTTTGGTGCTGATAAAGAAAAAGTAGTGAATGATGCCATTGGCAATTTACGTCTACGCATTGGTCAATCTGCCTGGGGTAAAGGACATGGGCTCTTTACTGAAGGTTGGAAGCCATTGTGGGTCGTTGATTTCCCAATGTTTGATTACGACGAAGGTGAAGCGCGTTGGGTAGCTTGTCACCATCCGTTTACCAGCCCCAAAGATGAGCATATGAAGTATTTGGAGTCTGATCCAGGTAAGTGCTTGGCAAAAGCTTATGACATGGTTCTCAATGGCAGTGAAATTGGTGGAGGCTCAGTACGTATTCATCAAGAGGCTGTTCAGAGTCAAGTATTTCGTGCCTTGAAGATTGGTGCTGAAGAGGCGCAAGCCAAATTTGGTTTCCTGTTAGATGCCCTTCAATATGGCGCTCCTCCACATGGTGGTATCGCTTTTGGTCTTGATCGCATCGTAACAATGATGACCGGTGCTGAATCCATTCGTGATGTGATTGCTTTCCCTAAGACACAGCGTGCGCAGTGCTTATTGACTCAAGCTCCTAGTCCAGTAGATGAGCGTCAGTTACGTGAGTTACATATCCGTTTACGCCAAGCCGCTCCTGCTGCTTAAAACATTTTAAGCAGCACCTATCTTGAAAATCCCCATTTCGGTTTTAGTAGTTATTTACAAATCGAATAGGGATGTTTTATTGATAGAACGCGCAGATCGTCCGGGCTTCTGGCAATCGGTTACTGGCAGCTTAGATGCTTTGGATGAAGATCTTGCCTTAGCAGCTACTCGTGAGGTTTTTGAAGAAACGGGTATTGCAGTAGATCAGCTTGCTGCTGGATCTTTGCGCAATTTGCACCATCAAATTGAGTATGAAATTTATCCAGATTGGCGTTTTCGTTATGCGCCTGGCGTTACTCGCAATATCGAGCATTGGTTTGCGCTCGAAGTCCCAGAAAATATTCAAATCCAGCTTTCTCCTAGAGAGCATGTCGCGTTTCAATGGCTGCCTTTCGAAGAGGCTGCTAAGAAATGTTTTTCCCGTAGCAATGGCGACGCTATTCTTAAATTCTTTTCCGAGAAGAAGGAATAAGATAGAGCGATGAGACCATCATCGGGACACCACCATGGAAGTACATACTCCAAGCCCACACAGGGAAGTGATTGGAAGGTTATTCGCGATTTAATTCCTTATTTACTGGAATATAAATTTAGAGTTGCAATTGCTCTCGCTTGTTTAGTAGCTGCTAAGGTTACCAATCTTGGCATCCCCATTTTGCTTAAGCGTTTAATTGATGATTTAAACCTCAAGGCAGACTCTCCACAGGTCTTGCTCGTAGTTCCAGTGGCACTCATTCTGGCTTATGGGCTCCTCCGAATGGCTGCATCCTTGTTTGCTGAGTTGCGTGAGTTTCTCTTTGCCAGAGTGACCCAAAATGCTGTCCGTAAGGTAGCTCTGCAGGTCTTTGAGCACTTGCACGCCTTAGCACTAAGCTTTCATCTGGCTCGTCAAACCGGAGGCGTCAGTCGGGATATTGAGCGTGGTACTCGCGGCATTCAGTCGCTGATTTCGTATTCGCTCTATAGCATCCTGCCAACACTAGTTGAATTCATGTTGGTCTTGGGCTATTTGGCTTATTCATATGATATTTGGTTTGCAGCCATTACTTTATGCGCCTTGGTTTTCTACATTGTATTTACTGTAGTAGTAACAGAGTGGCGCACCCATTTTCGTAAGACCATGAATGACATGGATTCAAAGGCAAATCAGAAAGCCATTGATTCATTATTAAATTTTGAGACTGTGAAGTATTTTGGTAATGAGGCTTTTGAGGCTAGTCGTTACGATAAAAATTTAGTGCGCTACCAAGCTGCTGCTATTAAGTCGCAAAAATCTTTAGCAGTCCTCAACTTTGGCCAGCAAACAATCATCGCTATTGGCTTAGTCTTAATTTTGTGGCGCGCTACGCTCGGTGTAGTAGATGGCACCATGACTCTTGGCGACCTAGTCCTGGTAAATACTTTAATGATCCAGCTGTATATTCCCCTCAATTTCCTGGGTGTGATTTATCGCGAGATCAAACAATCTCTGACAGACATGGAGCGGATGTTCTCCCTACTCAATACTGATAAAGAAATTTCCGATTCACCTAACGCGCATCCTTTGCAGATTGATAATCATGGTCATGGCCCAGATGTTTGCTTTGAAAATGTCTCTTTCCACTATGACGCTAAGCGTGAAATTCTTCGTGATGTGAGTTTCACTATTCCGGCAGGAACGATTACTGCGGTGGTTGGACAAAGTGGTGCAGGTAAGAGTACTTTAGCGAGATTGTTATTCCGTTTTTACGATGTGCAGTCTGGCAAGATCTTGATTGATCATCAAAATATCCAAGATGTGATGCAAGCTAGCCTACGTAAAGCGATCGGCATCGTGCCACAAGATACGGTCTTATTTAACGACACTATTGGCTATAACATTGCTTATGGCAATCCTTCTGCCTCAATCGAAGAGGTGCACGAAGCTGCCAGAGCGGCACAAATTGATAGTTTTATTAAACGCCTGCCAGACGGCTACGATACCCAGGTAGGCGAGAGGGGCTTGAAGCTTTCTGGTGGTGAAAAGCAGCGTGTAGCAATTGCGCGTACTTTATTGAAAAAGCCAGCAATGCTGATTTTTGATGAAGCAACTTCTGCCTTAGATTCCAAGACGGAAAGGGCTTTTCAGGAAGAATTGCTTGGCCTAGCTAAAAATCGCACCACTCTGATCATTGCACATAGGCTATCTACCATTATTCATGCCGATCAAATTCTGGTCATGGAGCATGGGCAAATCGTTGAGCGGGGCACTCATCTAGAGTTGTTGGCAGCCCAGGGAAAATATGCTGAGATGTGGCAAATGCAAGAACGCGCTGCTCTTGATTAGAATATCTGGATGACTCAAGACAATACCCAGCAAATTTCTACTGAAGGCATTTTAAAAAATGCCTTTGCAGCTGCTGTGGCTGTGGCTGATCCTCAAGTCATCGTCCCACAATATTTAGCGAAGATATTTCCGATTGGCGAGGAGCCTAAAGGTAGATGCTTAGTGGTGGGGGCCGGCAAGGCTAGTGCTTCAATGGCTAGCGCATTTGAGGCTTATGCAAAAAAACATTGGCCTCAAGTCAATCTAGAGGGCGTAGTGCTAACCCGTTATGGACATGCATCACCTACAAGTCATATTCAAATTATTGAAGCCGGTCATCCGGTGCCTGATCAGGCAGGGATGGATGGTGCTAAAGCGATCTATGCATTAACTCAGCAATTAGAACCGGGCGATGTACTCATTGCCCTCGTTTCTGGTGGTGGCTCAAGCTTATTGACCTTGCCGCAAGAAGGCATCACGATTGATGACATGCGCAAGACCACAGAGGCTTTATTGCGAAGCGGTGCCCCGATTGAAGAGATGAATATTGTTCGCAAACATTTATCTGCAATCTTGGGAGGCAATTTAGCAAGGGTTGCTATAGCCCGTGGCGCACGTGTAGAGGCATTACTAATATCTGACGTGACTGGTGATTCGCCAGCAGATATCGCTAGTGGGCCCTGTGCAGCAGACTATTCCACTTACCGAGATGCCTTAGCTATCTTTGAAAAATATGGCTTAGGTAAAAATGACATTCCTGCATCCGTTCTCAATCACCTGCAGCAAGGGCTTGTAGGAGAAAAACCAGAGACCTTAAAAGATGCTGATTTGGTAAATGCCCAAGTAGCTAATCATGTCATTGCCACTGCTTATAAAAGTTTAGAAGCCGCAGCAGATTATGTTCGTAGTCAAGGCTATGAAGCTATTGTTCTGGGAGACACGATTACTGGCGAAGCACAAACAGTTGGCGTGACTCAGGCACAACTAGCTAGAGAACATGTATCTCAACTAACTGATAAACCGCTGGCATTGATTTCTGGTGGTGAATGTACAGTCACCATCCCTGCTGGCGTTAAAGGTCGAGGAGGTCGTTGTAGTGAATACCTCCTCTCACTTTTTGCTGCCTCAAAAGATTTATCTAATCTAGCAGCCTTAGCTGCGGATACCGATGGTATTGATGGCAGTGAAAAAAATGCGGGTGCATGGTTTACAGGTGATATTCGCAAAGCTAGTTTGGATCAGGGAATGATGCCGGAGTCATTCTTGTCTGCCCATGATTGCTATGGCTTCTTTGCAGAATTAGATGCTTTAGTGGAAACTGGTCCTACACTTACCAATGTGAATGATTTCCGCATCATTTTGCTCAATAAATAAACATGCCTAACAGCCCAACACAAATCGAACTGATTCAGCCAGATGATTGGCATTTGCATATCCGTGATGGCGAAGTGATGAAGGATGTCTTGGCTGATACTGCACGTCAGTTTGCTCGTGCGATCATCATGCCGAATTTGAAGCCGCCAGTTACCACTGTAGATCTGGCAAATGCATATCGGGCGCGAATCGAAGCGAGTCTGAAGTCTCTGGGCGTAACTAGCTTTACACCATTGATGACCCTGTATCTCACAGACAATACTTCTGCCGATGAAGTGCGTAAAGCTAAAGAACAGGGCATTACCGGAATCAAGCTATACCCTGCGGGTGCTACTACCAATAGTGATTCAGGGGTAAGTGATATCAAGCATTGCTATAAAGCTTTGGAAGCAATGCAAGCTGTCGGAATGCCGCTCTTGGTTCATGGTGAAGTGACTCATGCTGATATCGATATCTTTGATCGTGAAGCGGTGTTCATTGATACTGTTCTTGAGCCTTTGCGTAAAGTTTTTCCTGAACTGAAAATTGTGTTTGAACACATTACGACTAAACAAGCAGCACACTATGTTCGCGACGCTGCGACTGGTGGAAAAAATACCATTGCCGCTACCTTGACTCCACAACATTTACTGATGAACCGTAATGCCATTTTTTCTGGTGGGATTCGTCCGCACAATTATTGCTTGCCTGTGCTTAAGCGTGAAGAGCATCGTGTGGCATTGTTAGAGGCTGCTACTAGCGGTAATCCTCGTTTTTTCTTGGGCACTGATAGTGCGCCGCATGCCAAAGGCGCTAAAGAGGCAGCCTGTGGTTGTGCTGGTTGCTATAGCGCGTTTAATGCTCTTGGCTTATATGCAGAGGCATTCGAGAGTGCCGGAAAATTAGATAAGTTAGAGGGATTTACCAGTTTCTTTGGTCCAGATTTTTATCATTTGCAGCGCAATAGTAAAAAAATTATCCTCGCTAAGCAGGCTCAAAAAATTCCTACTGAGCTACCGCTAGGCAATGACACAGTTGTTCCGCTACGCGCTGGCGAAACGATCGCCTGGTCTCTCGTTTAAATACACCCCTACCTTTTACAAGCCAATTTACTCTGACTGCGTTAGACTGCAGGCGCAGAGTCAATTGGGCAATCGCCGCCTCTTTATTGAGGGGGAGGAAAGTCCGGACTCCATAGGGAAGGGTGATGGCTAACGGCCATCCACGGCGACGTGAGGAATAGGGCCACAGAGACGAGCGTATTTAGTTACGGTGAAACGCGGTAACCTCCACCCGGAGCAATCCCAAGTAAGCAGGCGATGAGGCGTCCCGCTGAGTCTGCGGGTAGGGAGCTTGAGCCGTCAGGTAACTGCCGGCCTAGAGGAATGATTGCCCCTAGATGCAAATCTAGGCGACAGAATCCGGCTTATCGATTGACTCTGCACTTATTCTGAAATGACTTCAATGCTGTAAGTCAGTTCTGCAGTTTTGGCGAGCATGGTGGTGGCTGAGCAGTATTTTTCGTGGGAAAGCTTTACGGCACGATCCACTTTAGCTTGATCAAGGTCTTTGCCTTTTACTGTGAAGTGCAAATTGATCTTCGTAAAGACTTTGGGGTCCTCAGTGGCTCTTTCGGCCTGGAGGGTTACGTCACAAGCAGAAATAGCCTGTCTGGCCCTTTGTAGGATTAAAACCACATCAAATGCTGAGCAGCCCCCAGCGCCAGCCAAAAGCAGCTCCATCGGTCTTGGAGCCAAGTTTCTGCCGCCCGCTTCGGGTGCTCCATCCATATTGACAAGGTGGCCACTGCCTGTTTCTGCAGAAAAAGCCATGCCGCTATTACCTAACCAAGATACTCGACATTCCATATTAGTGACCCCTAACTTACTAAATTAATCAATATTATCAATAGTTTACCAATAATGACGTACTTTGGTCAGGAGGTATTTTTGGTCAAAAAACGTCAAAAACTTGATTTTGGTCAATATTCTTGCATCGCACCATCGTTATCTATACAATAACCATATTGGTAGTCAGTCTTGTATAAGACTGCGACTTACCACCCAGTGTCTCCTCCACCCAAACAAAGGTGGATTCCAACCCAGGACTAGTTCCTGGGTTTTTTTTGGGTTACAATTCAAGGCTTTACTGAATTACCGAACTAGTCAGCGGTAGTTGATTTACCAGTTAGATTGCCGAATCTGCGAGCTTGCAAACATAAGCAGGGCCAAGGTGGACGCGGTGTGATTGGAGTAATTTTTTTGACAATAACAATTTGAGAAATCATGAAAACTTTTTCCGCAAAATCCCATGAGGTAAAGCGTGAATGGTTCGTGATTGACGCTACGGACAAAGTCCTCGGTCGTGTCGCCAGTGAAGTGGCACACCGTCTACGCGGCAAGCACAAGCCTGAATTCACACCACACGTTGACACTGGCGACTTTATCGTCGTGATCAATTCATCTAAGCTGCGTGTCACTGGCACCAAAGGCTTGAACAAGATTTATTACCGTCACAGTGGATACCCAGGTGGTATTAGCTCGACTAACTTCGACAAGATGCAAGATCGTTTCCCAGGTCGCGCTTTGGAGAAGGCTGTGAAGGGTATGTTGCCAAAAGGCCCACTAGGCTATGCCATGATCAAGAAATTGAAAGTTTATGGCGACGCTAATCATCCGCACACGGCTCAACAGCCTAAAGCGTTAGAGATTTAAGGAAACCAAATGGCTATTAATTACGGAAATTGGAATTACGGTACTGGTCGCCGCAAGAGTTCTGTTGCGCGCGTTTTCATTAAATCTGGCAAAGGCGAAATTACTGTTAACGGTAAGCCTATCGATGCTTATTTTGCTCGTGAAACATCACGCATGATCGCTCGTCAGCCTTTGGCTCTCACAGCCCACTTAACGACCTTTGATATCAAAGTGAACGTTTCTGGTGGCGGTGAAACTGGCCAAGCTGGTGCAGTTCGTCACGGTGTTACTCGTGCATTGATCGACTACGACAATGCCTTGAAGCCAACTCTGTCTAAAGCAGGTTTGGTTACTCGGGATGCTCGTGAAGTTGAGCGTAAAAAAGTTGGTCTGCATGGCGCACGTCGTCGTAAGCAGTTCAGCAAGCGCTAATTTCTTTCAGTCGCTTAGTTTTATTGAAAGGGTCGCGCAAGCGGCCCTTTTTGTTTCTACAATAAGTGAAATAGTAGGAATGTTGTATTAATCTACGTAAGGCAGATTAATGACGGATGCGGTATTTTGGAGAAAGACATGATTAAGGTTGGCATCGTTGGTGGCACAGGTTATACCGGGGTTGAATTATTGCGTTTGTTGGCGCAACACCCTGATGTAAAAATTGTTGCTATTACTTCTCGTACAGAAGCTGGCATGCCAGTAGCTGAGATGTTCCCATCCTTGCGTGGCCGTGTTGATCTGAAATTCACGATACCAGATGAAGCTAAATTAAATGAGTGTGATGTGGTGTTCTTTGCAACACCACATGGTGTAGCTATGGCGCAAGCAAAAGAATTGCTGGCAAATAATGTGAAGATTTTGGATCTAGCCGCAGACTTTAGATTGAAGGATGTCAAAGAGTTTGCTAAGTGGTACGGCATGGAACATAGCTGCCCAGAAATTTTGGCTGAAGCTGTTTATGGCTTGGCTGAAATTAATCGTGAAGCAATTAAAAAGGCGCGCGTGGTTGGTTTGGCTGGCTGTTACCCAACTTCCGTTCAACTTGGCCTTGCACCTTTGTTATCACCAAAATCTACTGGTGGTAAACACTTGATTGATGGCACCCACATCATCTCTGATTCGAAGTCAGGCACTTCTGGTGCTGGACGTAAGGCAGAGATTGGCACATTACTAGCTGAGGCAAGTGATAACTTTAAGGCTTATGGCGTTAAGGGCCACCGCCATCTTCCAGAGATTGTGCAGGGTTTAAAAGCTATTGCTGGTCATGACCAAATTGGTCTGACATTTGTGCCCCATCTCACACCGATGGTGAGAGGTATTCATTCGACTTTATATGTGCGCTTAACTGAGGCTGGTAAGGATGTTGATTATCAAAAGCTTTATGAAAACTTTTATCAAGATGAGCCATTTGTGGATGTAATGCCGGCTGGTAGCCACCCAGAAACACGCTCTGTTAGGGGTAGCAACGGCATCCGGATTGCAATTCATCGTCCTGGTGGTGGTGATACTTTGGTTATTTTGGTGGTGGAAGATAACCTAGTGAAGGGCGCTTCAGGCCAGGGCGTACAGTGCATGAATTTGATGTTTGGCCTGCCAGAAACTACAGGCCTGACCCAGATTGCGGTTTCCCCATAAAGACCCTTCAGCAGGCTGGGAATTAAAAGCCTAAAATGAATCATCGCTTTTTGAATTAGGAGTAAATCATGACCGAATTAGCTACGCAAACAGCACAAGATTTAGCTGAGCCACCAACCCCATTGGTGTTTACGGATAGTGCCGCTGCAAAAGTGGCCGACTTGATTGCTGAAGAAGGTAATCCAGAGTTGAAGTTGCGCGTATTCGTACAAGGTGGCGGTTGCTCAGGTTTTCAGTATGGCTTCACATTTGATGATGCCGTCAATGAGGATGACACCCTCTTTGAAAAGAATGGCGTTACCCTTCTAGTAGATTCAATGAGCTTCCAATATCTAGTTGGCGCTGAGATTGATTACAAAGAAGATATCAACGGATCACAGTTTGTGATTAAGAACCCAAATGCCACAACGACTTGTGGTTGCGGCTCTTCTTTTTCTGCTTAAGGAAATCCGAAACTACGCAGGGTAGCAGGCACCTAGAATTCTAGGACCCTTCGCTCCTGTAACGGCCGGCAAATTTGCTGGCCGTTTTTCTTTATGGGCCCAAGCAAGCCACGCAAAAGCAAGGCCTTCAACGAGTTGCGGATCAATGCCAGCAGAGTCACTTGTCGTAATTTCTATGGATCCTTTGAACACATGCTGCGCTTTGACTTTGAGTAAATTCATCAAGGCGTTATTTCGAGCGCCACCCCCACAAACAATTAGCGTATGGGTTTGCGGGGCATGACGTAGCAAGGCCTCTAAGGCGGAATGTGCAGTTAAATGTAATAGTGTTGCCTGTACATCTTCAGCATGATGATTGTCTTGCCCCATTTTTTCTTGCAACCAAGTAAGATGAAAATCATCTCTTCCAGTACTTTTCGGTGGCGCTTTTATAAAGAAGGGATCAGACAGCATCTTTGTCAGAAGCACTTCATTCACTTTTCCTTGCAGCGCCCAATTACCATTTTCATCAAAGGTATTACCTTGATGCTCATGTATCCAAGCATCCATCAACATATTTCCAGGACCACAATCAAAACCGGTGACTTCACCATCCTTGGGTAGGAGCGTGAGATTGGCAATGCCGCCGATATTCAAAATTGCCAAATTTTCTGGTGATTGAAATTGTTGCGCATGAAAGGCTGGTACCAATGGTGCACCGTGACCACCTGCAGCGACATCACGACTTCTAAAATCCGCGACGACATCGATACCAGTCTTTTCTGCCAGGAGGGCAGCGTTCAGTGTTTGGTGCGTATAGGCCATATCTCCAAGGTGTGGCTGATGACGAATGGTTTGGCCATGCGCACCAATGGCGGTGATATCTGAGGGCTGCAAATTTGCTTTTTTAAGTAATTGATTTACTGCCTCTGCATAAGCTAAGGCTAGGGCATTACCAGCCTGTTTCTCCCGATGAAGCTCATTGGGACCGGGGCTTTGAAGGTCAAAAAGGGCTTTGCGAAGCTCGGGACTGAAGGAGGTACTCACCGCATCCAGTGCACTAGTTTCCCCGTTGGGCCCAATCTGGGCTAGAACAGCATCTATCCCATCCAGGCTAGTGCCGGACATAAGGCCAATGTAGAGGGAGTGCGGTTTGTTCATCTAGTTCTCAGGAATGCGACAATTATGCTTAACAATTTAAATACTAAATAACTGTATCAGCATCCGAATCAGTATGACGGCAAAACCAGAACAAAAATATCCTTTAACCCCTGAAGTGTTTGCGGCACTTGAAGTCACTAAGCGTGGCTGTGATGAACTTTTGGTTGAAGCCGATTGGGTGCAAAAACTGGCTCGTAGTCAGGCCACTAAGACTCCGCTTCGGATTAAGCTGGGTTTAGATCCAACCGCGCCTGACATTCATTTGGGGCACACCGTTGTTTTAAACAAATTACGTCAGTTACAAGATTTAGGTCACACCGTTATTTTCTTGATTGGCGATTTCACCAGCATGATTGGGGATCCATCCGGTCGTAATGCAACTCGACCTCCGTTGACAGCAGAAGAAATTGCAGTCAATGCAGAGACCTATTATCGTCAAGCGAGCATGGTGCTCGATCCCTCTAAAACGGAAGTGCGTTACAACAGTGAGTGGTGTGATCCCTTGGGCGCGCGCGGCATGATTCAGTTGGCAGCAAAACATACAGTGGCTCGCATGCTAGAGCGCGATGACTTTACGAAGCGTTATCGCAATGGCGTACCCATTTCTATTCATGAATTTTTATACCCATTGATGCAGGGCTATGACTCTGTTGCACTTAAGAGTGATTTAGAGCTGGGCGGTACAGATCAAAAATTTAATCTTCTGGTTGGCCGTGAGCTCCAGCGCGAGTATGGCCAGGAGCCACAATGTATTTTGACGATGCCACTCCTAGTTGGTTTGGATGGCGTTGAGAAGATGAGTAAATCTAAAGGCAATTACATTGGCATCAGTGAGTCTGCTGGAGAGATGTTTGGCAAACTCTTGAGCATCTCTGATGACTTGATGTGGGATTACTTCACATTGCTCTCATTTAGACCAATGTCCGAAATTGATTTGATGAAACAGGAAGTGGTTGCTGGACGGAATCCAAAAGATTGCAAGGTACTTCTCGCACAAGAAATCGTCGCACGTTTTCATTCACAAGCTGCTGCAGAAAAAGCGCTAGAGGACTTTAATCACCGCGCTAAAGGCGGTGTGCCTGATGAGATTCCAGAAGTAAATCTTACTGGGGCACCTATGGCAATCGCTAACCTTTTAAAGGCTGCAGGGCTAGCCCCGTCAACTTCTGAGGCTAATCGCAACATCGAGCAAAACGGTGTGAAGGTTGATGGCGTAACCGTTAGTGACAAGCAAGCAAAGATTGAAGCAGGAACTTATGTTGTGCAAGTCGGCAAACGTAAGTTTGCTAAAGTGACGCTGGCTTAAATATCTAGGCTAGCAGTGCTGCTTGGAGGCGTTAAGCCAAAGTGCTCATAAGCTTGGCGGGTAGCAATTCGGCCACGTGAAGTTCTTTGCAGGTATCCCTGCTGAATCAAGTACGGCTCAAGAACATCTTCAATCGTGTCGCGTTCTTCACCGATAGCTGCAGCCAAGTTATCAATTCCAACAGGCCCCCCATCAAATTTATGCAAGATGGCTTCGAGCAGTTTTCGGTCCATCACATCAAAGCCGCTAGGATCGACATCCAGCATTTTCAGAGCTGCGTCAGCCATGGCTTTGGTGATAGTGCCAGTACCTTTAACTTCTGCGTAGTCACGAACTCTTCTGAGTAAGCGGTTGGCAATACGTGGAGTACCGCGCGCACGCTTTGCAATTTCTACTGAACCTTCTGGATCAATATTTGCCTTCAGTAAGCTGGCTGAGCGGTTAATGATTTTGGTGAGCTCTTCTATAGTGTAGAACTCAAGTCTTGCCACGATGCCAAAGCGATCGCGCAACGGGTTAGTGAGCATGCCAGCGCGTGTCGTTGCGCCGATCAAAGTAAAGGGTTTGAGATCAATCTTGACGCTACGAGCTGCGGGCCCTTCACCAATCATGATGTCTAGGCTGTAGTCTTCTAATGCAGGGTACAGAATCTCCTCAACGACTGGAGAGAGGCGATGAATCTCATCAATGAAGAGCACATCATTTGCCTCTAAGTTGGTGAGTAAGGCAGCAAGGTCGCCGGGTCTATCGAGAACTGGTCCGCTAGTTTGACGTAGATTTACCCCAAGCTCTCTAGCAATGATATGCGCTAGAGTAGTTTTACCAAGCCCTGGAGGTCCAAAAAGTAGAACATGATCCAGCGCCTCTTGACGTGCTCTAGTCGCGCTAATAAAGATTTCTAATTGGGCACGAGCTTTAGTTTGACCAACGTACTCATCCAACTGTTTAGGGCGAAGTGCTCTCTCAAAGACTGCCTCAGAATTACCCGCAGATCCGCTCACGATGCGATCATTACCATCCGGTAGATCTTCAGGAATAGCGCTTAGGTCGTCAGTGTGAATTGCCATACTGCAAGTGTAGTGGTGTTTATCTTATTAGGGCTTAGATAGATACTTCAAGCCCATCCGAATGCCGTCAGAAACCGAGGTATCAGGAGGGATTTGCTTGAGAGCCAAGAGAGCCTCTTTTTCTGAGTAGCCTAAAGCTAAGAGTGCTTGCAATACTTCGCTGCTAGCTTCTATTGCTTGCGGTTGGCCGGCGGTAATTCCCAAGTCTGGAGCCAGCTTTCCTTTGAGCTCTAGACAAAGGCGCTCAGCAGTTTTCTTACCAATGCCAGGTACTTGGGTTAAGCGCCCAGCTTCTTGCAAGGCAATCGCCTGCGCTAATTCATTGACACTCATACCAGATAGAACGGCTAATGCGGTTCTCGACCCAACACCGCTGATCTTAATGAGCTGTCTAAATGCCTCGCGTTCAGTTTCGGTGGCAAAGCCAAAAAGCTGCTGCGCATCCTCGCGCACTTGGAAGTGTGTGAGAAGGGTAATTTTTTGACCAGCTTGAGGTAATTGATACAAAGTGCTCATTGGTACATCGACTTCATAGCCGATGCCTTGACAATCAACCAAGAGCCGGGGAGGATGAACTGAAACGAGGGTTCCTTGAATGCGACCAATCATATAAAGATCTTAACCTGTAATGTGCTTAGGCATTTTTATTTACTACGTTTTTTAGGAGCCAAGGCGGTAGTAATTGCTTGCGGAATTTGTGTATGATGCGCGGCGCAGATAGCAACCCCTAAAGCATCTGAGGCATCTGGCCCTGGAGCGCGACTTAATCTGAGTAAACGTTTCACCATTTCTTGCACTTGAGGTTTAGCAGCTCGGCCCGTGCCCACAATAGCTTGTTTCACTCTGAGAGCACTGTATTCAGCAACGGGAAGTTTTTCAGACACTAATGCAGCGATTACTGCGCCCCTAGCCTGACCAAGCATAAGTGTCGAGCGTGGATTGACGTTTAGAAAGACTTCTTCAATCGCAGCAGACTCTGGACGGTATGTCTCCAGAACTTCTTTAACGCCGGCATAAAGGGCACCTAAACGTTCTGGCAGACCTTTGGCTGGATCGCCACTTTCGATTGTTCCCGAAGCAACGTAAGTGAGTTTTTGGCCATCAACATCGATAACACCGAAACCGGTGGTACGTAAACCTGGGTCGATTCCAATCCAACGCATAGAGGCTCGAATTATTTTTAGCTTAATGACGGAAGTGACGTGTGCCAGTAAAGATCATGGCAATACCATGCTCATTGGCTGCTGCAATAATCTCATCATCACGCATACTGCCTCCCGGCTGAATTGCGCAACTTGCACCACCGTTCACAACAACATCCAGTCCATCACGAAACGGGAAGAAAGCATCACTCGCTACTGCTGAGCCCTTCAGGCTTAAGCCTGCATTTTCAGCTTTGATACTTGCCATCCGCGCAGAGTCCACGCGACTCATTTGGCCTGCCCCAATTCCGAGAGTCATACCATTGGCACAGTACACAATCGCATTGGATTTAACAAATTTGGCAACGCGCCAAGCGAACATCATATCGTTCATCTCGCTTGGAGTAGGCTGTCTTTGGCTCACAACCCGCATTTCGCTTTGCAGAACATTTTTAGAATCGGGTGATTGCACTAGCAATCCACCGCCAACACGCTTGAAATCAAAATTATTAAATGCAGCACCCAAAGGAATCTCTAAAAGACGTACATTTTGTTTTGCAGCAAAAATCGCTTTAGCTTCGTCGCTAAAACTGGGGGCGATCAGCACTTCCACAAATTGTTTAGAGATAGCTTGGGCCGCAGCGCCATCGCATGGAACGTTGAAAGCAATAATTCCACCAAAGGCTGAGCTTGGATCAGTTTTGAAAGCCTTTTCGTAGGCCTCTAATGCCGTTGTGCCAACAGCTACACCACATGGGTTTGCATGCTTGATGATGACGCAGGCAGCAGCGCCACCAGTATTACCTGTAAAGCTCTTGACGCATTCCCAAGCGGAGTCCGCATCAGCGATATTGTTGTAAGAAAGCTCTTTACCTTGCAATTGTTTGTAGTTGGCAAGTGCCCCTTCTATAGGGTAAATATCTTTATAGAAAGCAGCTGATTGATGTGGGTTCTCACCGTAGCGCATCTCTTGAACTTTTTCAAAAGCAAGGTGCAAAGTTTCTGGATAAGAGGATCTGGCTTTGTGATCTAAGTCATCACCTAATGCAGAAAGATAGTTAGCAATCGCACCGTCATACTGTGCAGTATGCGCAAATACTTTCTTAGCGAGAGCTAAGTTGGTCTTATAAGAAAGCACATTCTGATTGGCTTTCATTTCAGCTAGGACAGGTGCGTAATCTTCAGGAGAAATGAGTACGGTGACATCCTGATGATTTTTAGCTGCGGCACGCAACATGGCTGGGCCGCCAATATCAATGTTCTCGACTGCATCTTCAAACGAACACGATTCTTTGGCAACAGTTTCATTGAAGGGATAAAGGTTTATTACCAACATATCGATGGTATCGATGCCATGCTCTTTAAGGGCTGCCATGTGCTCAGGGAAGTCTCTTCGTGCTAAAAGACCGCCATGCACCATGGGGTGAAGAGTCTTTACGCGTCCATCCAACATTTCCGGAAACTTCGTTAGGGAAGAAACCTCAACTACCGGTAGATTGTTCTCAGCTAAAAGCTTTGCTGTTCCGCCAGTCGAAATCAGTTTGATGCCTTGCTCGTGAAGAGCTTTAGCAAAAGGCACGATGCCATTTTTATCAGAAACGGAGAGAAGGGCTGTTCGGATCATATTTTCGGAAGGTTCTTAATGTTAAATAGTGTGTCGACGACTTACTTATTTGAGTATTTGATGCTCGACCAGCTTTTTATGTAGGGTATTGCGATTAATGCCAAGGTATTGAGCTGCCAGAGATTGGTTTTGTTTGGCATGTTGCATTACGAGTTCTAGCACTGGCTTCTCAACTACAGCCAATACCATTTGATAGATATCAGAGGGAGGTGTGCCCTTGAGATCATTTAAATAGCTTTGTAACTGGGTTTCAATACATTCGGTAATGGGGTGTTTATTGGTCATAATTTATCTACATGCTAAAAACGAAAAGAACTAAGGTGCAACTAAGCTGCTTCTAAAAAAAGTAAACGGTCTGAATGAGATTTCATCTCATCAAAATAATCATTCACCATTTGCAATTGCGTTTTGCAATCATCAGCAGTATTCATACGCTGACGAAATGCATGTGAATCACGTAAACCTTTGCAATACCAGCCAATATGTTTGCGAGCGGTACGTAAACCAATATGCTCACCATAAAACTCGTAATGATCAAGAAGATGGGCATTCATGATTGCCTGAATCTCGTTAATTTCTGGGGTTGGTAGCTTGCCACCCGTCTCAAGGTAATGATTGATTTCACGGAATATCCATGGGCGACCTTGGGCGGCGCGTCCAATCATGATGGCATCAGCGCCTGTAATCTTTAAAACAGCTTCTGCCTTTTCTGGACTACTGATATCACCATTAGCAACCACCGGAATACGCACATGATTTTTTACGGCGGTAATTGTTTCGTATTCTGCTTCACCGTGATACAGATCCGCTCTTGTTCGCCCGTGAACGGTGAGCATTGAGATACCAGATTGCTCTGCAAGGCGTGCAATCTCAATGGCATTTTTATGTTCGCGATCCCAGCCCGTCCGAATTTTTAAAGTTACTGGTACTGCATCGGGGCCAACACCAACTGCATTTACAACGGCTTCCAGAATTTGCTGTACTAGATGTTCATCTCGCAACAGGGCTGAACCCGCGGCTACATTACAAACCTTTTTGGCGGGGCAGCCCATATTGATGTCGATAATCTGTGCGCCGTGATCTACATTTATTCTTGCAGCAGCAGCCATCATTGCTGGATCTGCACCGGCAATTTGTACGGCGATGGGTTTGAATTCTCCAACGTGATTAGCACGACGTTGGGTCTTTTCACTTTTCCAAAGCAAGGCATTAGAGGCCACCATTTCGGATACGGCATATCCTGCACCCAATTTCTTGCAAAGCTGTCTAAATGGGCGGTCAGTCACCCCAGCCATAGGGGCCACAAATAGTCTATTTGCGAGTAGGTGGGGACCGATCTTCATCTATTGGGCTTAGTGTGGGAAGTGTCTTGCGGAAAGCATGACACTTTAGCACAAAGAGAGCTAAATCTGCCTAATTTTTAGGCAGATTCTTTGATTCTGGCAAAGCGAAGAATGCTTAGATTTTGAGGGCTTTTTAAGCCCTTTAGCGCCTGCCAAACATCATCTGGCGAGCTAAGGCTGTTTTGACTGGTGGAAGCCACTGCAGGGCGGATAAAGCCAATCCACGAGCCATCACGATTGGGACAAGATTAGAAGTAAATACTCGAGCCATAAAGTCTGTCAGGCCAATAGTAGTTGTTCTATCTGCTTTGCGACTTTGTGCATAGCTTTCTAATGCATGTTCAATTGCTACCGGAGTTTGGTTTTCCACTGCCCCTGAAAATACCCCAACTAATTTTTCAGCAAGTAAAAAGGCATCACGTAATCCTAAATTTAATCCTTGCCCTGCAACAGGGTGCAAAGTTTGTGCGGCGTTACCAATCCAAACTTCATTGTCTTTAGTAATTTCTTTACGGTAGTTCAGTCCTAACTCATACAAGCGACGATCTTGGATTTTTAGAAAGCGGCCGATACGTGAACCAAATTCTTTTTGTAGCGACTCCAGAAAGTCAGCATCACTTAATTGCAGGCGATGTTGCGATGACTCTGGAGATCCACACCAAACTAGATTCAAAATATGAGGACCAGAATGACTTGGAAGCACAGCTAATGGACCTTCAGAGGTAAAGCGTTCCCATGCCTGATAGGGCGCTGCATTTTCTACTTCAACTAATCCCACCAGGGCTGCCTGACCATAGTCTCGACCAGACTCAACCCAATCCTGCGTTTTAAATAAACCACCTTCTGCATGCACTATGCATTTAGTATTCGTACTGACAGGGCTGTCTTCTTTACCAATGTGTAGCCATTTGAAATGAGGGCTCTTGGTTTGAATGTTTCTTAAAGTTTGACGCAGTGTCATGTGAATATCGCGATAGCGAATGATGTGGCCTAAAGCTTCTTGATTGAGCTCTTCGCGTGTCATCAGAGCGCGACCAAATCGACCCGCCTGTGAAACGTGCACGCGATGAATATCAGCGCATTCAGTAGGCCAGGCATGAATTGTGTCAAGTAGAAGCTTGCTGCCATGAGACAGGGCAATACCCCGGCTATCAGCCGAAGCTAGATCGGCATCCTCTTTCGGATTTCGGTCTATGAGCGTGAGTTTTGCATCTGGAAATTTTTGTAGAGTCCATGCTGCACAAGCAAGCCCAACAGGCCCGCCTCCATGAATCAAGATGTCGCAACTAGATGTACTCATGGCTAATGTTTAAGCATTCTTCATCAGGGCTTCAATTTCATCAGCCTTCACTGCTACCCCGCGAGAGATTAATTCACAGCCAGAACTATTAATGACTGCATCATCTTCAATGCGAATGCCAATATTCCAGAAGGCTTCATCGATATCATCCGCAGGTCTTATGTATAAACCTGGTTCAATCGTAATAACCATGCCGTCTTTGAGGGAGCGCCAAGGCTTATCTTCTTTAGAGGAGCCTTCAGTTGGTTCACGATATGAGCCTACATCATGAACATCCATACCTAGCCAGTGTGAAGTACGGTGCATATAAAATCGTCGATAGGCACCAGTCTCGATTGCATTCTCCAATGAGCCTAACTCGGATAGTTTGAGAAGTTTTTCATCCAGCAAGCCCTGGGTCAGTACTTTGAGAGCAGCTTCGTGGGGTTGCATAAAAGTATTGCCTGGCTTAGCTACGGCAATTGCTGCTTCTTGTGCGACGAGTGTAATGTCATAAAGTGCGCGCTGAGGACCAGAAAACTTTCCATTGACTGGAAAAGTACGGGTGATGTCAGATGCGTATCCATCAAGCTCACACCCAGCATCAATTAAGCAGAGGTCGCCGCTGCGTAATTCGCTTGATCCAGCGCGGTAGTGCAGGATGCATGAGTTTGCACCTCCAGCTACGATGCTATTGTAGGCAACACTCTGAGCACCGCTATTACGAAACTCATGAAGCAATTCGGCCTCAAGCTGATACTCACGTATTCCGGGTTTGCACACTTGCATCGCTCGAATATGAGCGCAGGCAGAGATGGCTGCAGCACGGCGCATCGTATCAATTTCCTGCGCATCCTTGAATAAGCGCATCTCATGGATAAATGCCTCTACATCATGAAATTCAGAAGGTGGGTTAATGCCAGAGCGTGCTTGGCCACGAACTTGCTTCATCCAATGACGTAGGCGACGATCTGCTTCTGCACTTTCTGCTAGGCGGATATAAACCGCATCTTGATCAGCCAATAACTCACCAAGTTTGCGATCAAGCTCTTGATTACTGTACGCGTATTCAACACCAAGTACTGTTGGTGCAGCTTCAGGTCCGAGGCGGATCCCATCCCAAATTTCTCGCTCGGGATCTTTCGGTCTACAAAATAAATGGGATTGCACTTCATAGTCTTTGCCACTAGCTTTTACTACCATCACTAAAGTTGCGCCTGGTTCTTCAAAGCCAGTTAAGTAAAAAAAATCGCTGTCATGACGATAAGGAAATTCGCTATCGCGATTACGGGCGACTTCAGGCGCAGTCGAAATGACTGCAACACCGCTACCAGTTTTAGCGTGAATTTGTTTTGCTAGCGCATTTCTGCGTTCTTGATAAATTTTGTTATTCATAAGCTGCGTTGAGCTCTTGTAAACGTTGTGGAGTCCCTACATCGTGCCATGGACCGATATATTTTTCACCAGACACTTTATTTTGCTCCATTGCCTCCCTCAGTAGCGGTGCTAGCTTTGCCGGAAATCCGATTTCTAATGCTTTGAAGAGGTCCTGATGGTAGATGCCGATCCCTGAAAAAGTGAGCCTCTCTGCACCTTCTGAGGGCTTAGCGCTAACCTTTCCATCCTTAAGATAGAAGTCCCCGTCTGGGTGCTGAACTGGATTTGGAACCATGAGCAGGTGTGCCAACAATTGATTGGGCTGGCTGCGAAGGCTTGAGACTGCCTCTAAAAGTGACTGGACAGGTAGATTAGGGCTAAATACATCACCGTTAATCACCAAAAAATAATCCTCTGGCAAAAGCAAGGGAAGTGCCTTGCGAATGCCGCCCGCAGTTTCTAGGGCGTTACCTTCGGGTGAGTATTGAATACTGAGACCAAACTGTCGACCATCTTTTAGACTCTCTTCGATTTGTTCACCAAGCCATGCATGATTAATGACAACATTTTCAATGCCTGACTTAGCAAGAGCTTCAAGATGCCAAGCTAGTAATGATTTGTTTTGAATCGTCAGTAAAGGCTTTGGCAGACTATCAGTCAGGGGTCGCATCCGCTCGCCTCTACCAGCGGCAAGAAGAAAGCAAGGAAGAGAGCGGTTCTTGTTCATTCGTGTTTGCTAATTATTCTTGATTTGGCGGGTGGACTCCAAAATACGCGCTAATGGTTTTAGTTCGATATAGCGATTAGCAGTGGCGATTGCATATTCTAGTACTAGAGGAATATCTTTAAGGTATCCGTCCTTGCCATCACGATGAAAGAGCCTTGCAAAAATACCCAGAACTTTCAGGTGACGTTGCAAACCCATCCACTCAAAATCTCGATAGAACTGACCAAAATCACCCGGCATTGGAAGTTTAGCTTTACGACCCGCTTCCCAGAATTTAATAACCCAGTCAATCACACGCTCTTCAGGCCATGCTATGTATGCATCTCGCCATAAAGAAGCGGCATCGTAAGTAATCGGCCCATAAACAGCGTCTTGAAAATCGATCACGCCTGGATTATTTATTGCAGTCACCATTAAATTGCGCGAGTGGTAATCGCGATGAACATAGACTGTTGCTTGGGCTAGATTATTTTCAATAATGAAGTCAAAAGATTGTTTGAGTTGAGTTTGTTGTAGATCGCTTAATTGAATCTTGAGATGTTTCTTCAAATACCATTCAGGAAATAAATCTAATTCTCGTTGCAAGAGGGCTTGATCATACTGCGGAAGTACATCTGGCTTGCTAGCTAATTGCATTTGCACTAAAGCATGAGTTGCATCTGCATAAAGGTGATCTGCAGTTTCGCTATTAAGTCCTGAAAGAAAAGTTTTAGTGCCCAAATCATTCAATAAAAGAAAGCCTTCTGCAGTATTTTGTTCAAGTATTTTTGGGACGTTTAACCCGGCATTAGAGAGCAATAAATCCACTCGAATAAATGCGTCTAAAGGTTCATGCTCTGGAGGTGCATCCATCACGATTAAGGTCTCGAAATTGGGCTTTTGAGACTCAATACGGAAATAGCGTCTAAAGCTAGCATCTGCCGAGGCTGGGGCCAAAGTGGCGAGATCTAATTGCCAGCTAGGCTGCAGGGCTTTTAGCCAGTTGCGGAGGGTGTTTAAGCGAGAGTCAGTCATGGTCGATTCGTATAATAAGGCTGGTCTGGATCCATGAGTCATTATCGCCGTCGCGCCGGCCTTTGCGCCCCTCTTTTTTTAGCTATGACCCCGCGCGTAATCATGGGGGTGATATTGCTTCAATTCGCGTTGCCGATTCGGGCGCAGGCTCCTGCGCCATTACCCCCGTCCTCACAAACTTCTACAAACACAGTACTTTTGCCCGATCGTGGCAATGTGACCGTATTGAAGTTGGATGATCAGTTGCGCGTAGGCCGGCCAATTGAAGATGGCAAAGCCCTGACATTCACTTCTAGCGATGTAATCGATGGTGTAGTCGATCGCGATATGCATTTAAAGGGCCGTGCGCAAATTCGTCGCAATGGCGCAGTTCTGAAGGCTGATGAAATTACTTATGACCCCGATACTGATATCGCCGATTTAATTGGTAACGCAGAACTTTCCAAAGGAAATGTTGTCTTTAAGGGCCCCCAAGGACAATTTAAAGTTGATGCACGTGAAGGCGCGATGCAGGCTCCTAGCTATGAGCTCCGAGATAACAGGGGGAGTGGAAAGGCAAAAAAATTAACGATTGCAGGGCCTGATATTTTTGTTTTCGATAAAGCAACCTACACCACTTGTACTCCAGAAAATATGGATTGGTATTTCACGGTCGGCAGTTTAGAAATCGATAACGAGCAAAAAGAAATGGTTGGCACACATGGAGTGATGCGATTCTTTGATGTACCGATTGCCTATATTCCTTACTTCACGGCTCCGACAGGCGGGCAACGTCGTTCAGGACTGCTTGCTCCAGTTGCTGGCTATAACTCGAACAATGGTTTAGACATTACCCAGCCTTATTACGTCAATATTGCACCAAACCGTGATTTACTTTTATTGCCTCGTTATATGAATCAACGGGGCGTCATGTTAGGTGCGCAATACCGTTTCTTAGATACAAAATATGCCGGGACCCTTGGTGGCGAGTTCTTGCCATACGACAAGCAGACTGGTACTGATCGATGGAAATATGACTGGCAGCAACGACAAGCATTTACCGGAGGAGTTGGGCCGGGTGGTGTGCCATTGCCTGGTTCGTGGACAGGCTATGCGAATATGGCTAGAGTTTCAGATAATTTATATCCTACGCAATTTTCACAAAGTCTAGCAGGGGTTGTAACCAATCAATTCCGCCAAGAAGTTGGAACAACAAAGGGCCTTACTGGTAGTTTAAGTAATTGGAATGTATCCGCTAGAGCATTGACATTTCAAACTCTTCAGCCTGATCCTGCTGTCACTGTTCAGTCGCCTTATAACGTGTTGCCAAATGTTACTGCTACTTATAATAATCGTTTAACTCCGACAGCTTCAGACGTAAGCGGTAAGTATGTAACTTTGCCTACTGGCCCTGCAACTTCATTTTCTACGGACTTCACTCGCTTTGCGTACAACATTCAGGGACACCTAGCTGCTACTGCACCAGGCGTCTATAGCCAGGCCGATAGAACGGTAGTAAAGGGTGCAATGGCTTTGCCCCAAGTGACGCCCGGTTATTACCTTACGCCAAAGGTGAGCTTCCAATCAAATAGCTATAACGCAACTCCATTCAATACTGTTGGATTGGCTCCAGTTCAAGGTTTCACTATCCCTACATTTAGCCTGGACTCTGGAATGGCATTTGAGAGAGATGCAGCTGAGCTGAAAGGATTTTTTGGGCGCGATATGTTGCTGACAATGGAGCCAAGAGCTTTTTATGTTTACACGCCATATCAAAGTCAAGCGCAAACACCAATTTTTGATACGGCCGATGCTGGCTTTGGCGTGTCTCAAATTTTTGCTGAAAATACATTCATTGGTAACGATCGCATTGCTGACAGAAATGCGGCAACCCTGGGTATGACTAGCAGAATGATTGAAGCCAATACGGGCGCCGAGCGAGCCAGCGTAACTCTGGCACAACAACAACAATTTACTGGCCAGAAAGTAGGCTTAAACGGCAACATTGTGAATCCCTCAACCTATTCCGATACTTTGGGTTCTGCCTCAGTGCGATTACTTGGAAACTTCAGTGCTGATATGTTTGGTCAGTACAACACCCAGCTTAATCGCTTTGTGCAAACTACAGTGGGCGGAAGCTGGAGACCTACTCCTGGTAGAAGCCTGAATTTTGGCTATCGAAATGTCTGGTCACCACCAGTACAAGCATCGGTGCAAAATAATCAATCCTTTACTCCATCTGCAACCACTACTGATCAGTACAACATCTCAGGACAATGGCCACTCTCGCGCGAAGTCTCTGTATTAGGTCGGTGGGGTTATGATGCCTTAACCACTAAAACATTGAATACCTTGTTGGGCCTTGAGTGGACAAGAGATTGCTGGACATTCCGTAGCGTCTACTCACAAATACTCAATACCTCTCAAATAACCACTACCCAAATACTCTTCCAAATAGAATTTAGGGGCTTTGCTAGCGCAGGCAGTAGTCCAGTTGATATCATGAGGTTAAATGTACCTGGATATATGCCTACTTCAAAACCAATTCCACCCTCAATATATGAGAACTATCAATAATGCTTAGTAGGAACCTTTTGAAACAGATTTTGTCCGTCATCCTAGTATTGGGTACCACATCTTTTGCGGGCGTTGTCTACTCTCAAGACTCTTCGAAGACTGGCAATACAACAGATAGAAAAATTCGCAATATCGATGGCGTTGCTGCTGTGGTGAATACGGGTTATGTAACCCGAAAAGAAATCGATGACCGCATCATAGCTCTTCAGAAACAGGGGGTGAAGTTGCCTGATGCTGATAACTTAAGAAAATTGGTATTAGAGCGCCTGATTATCGAAAAAATTCAACTACAGAATGCCGAGCAAGAAGGCATTATGGTTACCAACAAAGAGCTAGAAAAAATTATTGGCGATATTGCTGATAAAAATAAATTGAGTTATGCCGAGTTCAAAGCCAGGGTCATAGGTACAGGGATGACGTTTGAGCGCTATAAACAGACTTTGCGTGAAGATATTATCTTGAGCCGTTATCGCGAGCGAGCAGTAGAGGCTAAGATTAAGATTTCAGATGCAGAGATAGATAATTTCATCACAGAGCGTATGCGCGCTATGGCTGGTGGTGGCGATCAACGTCCTGCATCACCCGCAAAAGGTGGGCCCGAAGAAATTGATGTTGCGCAGATTTTTATTGCAGTAGATGCAGGTGCAAGTGTGAGCATTCAAGCTGAAGCAAAGAAGCAGGCTGAGGCCTTACTGCGCGATGCAAAAGGTGATATGGATTTTTTACAACTTGGTGCCGCCGCTGCAAAAGCCAACCCTAAAATCAAATTTCAAGATTTGGGTTACCGCAGTCCTGATCGTTTGCCTCAACTTTTTTATGAGGCTATTCGAAATACTGGTGGCGGACAAGTTGCTAATGCGGTAGTGAAGAGTCCAGCGGGATATCACATCCTCAAGGTTTTGGATCGCCGCGCAATAGGCGTAGCCCCCGCTCAGCAATCCGGGTCCCAAGAGTCTGTACCGACAACACCCCAAAATATTCCGATTACCCAAACGATGTCCCGTCATATTTTGTTGAAAAATAGAGCGGGATTAACGGATCAAGACGCAGAGAGACGCTTGCAAGGCTATCGTGATCAAGTACGCGCCAAAACTGCTGATTTTGTTGAGCTTGCTAAAAAATACTCTGAAGATGGCTCGGCTGCAAATGGCGGTAATTTGGGTTGGATGGGTCCCGGAGATTTAGTTCCTGAATTTGAGCAGGCAATGAATCGACTTCAAATTGGTGAGATAAGTAATCCAGTGAAGTCTGAGTTTGGTTGGCACTTGATTCAGGTATTAGAGCGTCGCGAGGCACAATTAACAGTAGAAAAGCAGCGAGAATTTGCGCGTGCAGCTATCCGTGAAAGAAAATTCGAACAAGCTTATCAGGATTGGATTCGTGAATTGCGCGATACAGCAACCGTCAAAATCTTGAATGCAGAAGATGCAGCCGACGCCGCACTTCGTTAAATTAGTAATCACTACTGGTGATCCTGCTGGTATCGGACCAGAAGTTTCGCTGGCCGCAGCAAAAGATTTTTTGACTGAACAGCCTAATGTCCAGATTACTTTATTGGGTGATGCAAGTTTATTTAAAGATTCTTCAGGCAAAAGTCTGAACACTCCTGAGTATTTGAAGATTGAGTCAATTTCACTGGGCGCACCTAGTATCCCTGGCGTATTAAATCCTGCCAATGCACGATACGTCCTGAATCTTCTGGATCGTGCTAGCGATGCTTGTCTGCATGGCGATTTCGATGCGATGGTTACGGCCCCAGTTCAAAAGAGCTTAATCAATAATGCTGGTATTCCTTTTACTGGACATACCGAATATTTGGCCCAGCGCTGCAACACACAGCATGTTGTCATGATGTTATGTGCTCCGTTGCCTGCTGGTTTCTTGAGAATTAAATCGCAGAGAGATTTAAGAGTTGCTTTGGCAAGCACTCATCTTCCCCTGAGGGACGTCTCAACCTCTTTAAGTTATGAGCTCTTGCTTGAAACGATTCAAATAGTAAACGCAGATTTGCGTGAAAAATTTGGCATCGCCAAGCCGGTGATTCGCGTTGCTGGCTTAAATCCGCATGCTGGTGAGTCTGGTTATTTAGGCCGTGAAGAAATTGAGATGATTGCACCAGCAATTGAATCTGCTAAGCAGCAAGGCATTGATGTTTCTGGACCGTATCCTGGAGATACTATGTTTGATACTTCTGCGCTCGAGTATGTTGATGCGTTTATAGCGATGTATCACGATCAAGGGCTAGCCCCGTTTAAGTTTGTCACTTTTGGTGGTGGGGTGAATGTGACTTTGGGCTTGCCGATTATCAGAACATCAGTAGATCATGGAACTGCTTTGGATATTGCTGGAAAAGGAATTGCTGATTCCAGTAGCATGTTAGAGGCTCTTCGTTTGGCTTATGCGCTCGCTCTGAGCCAAAGAAAGCTAAGCTAGGGAATGCATCGCGCACGTAAACGTTTTGGTCAGAATTTTTTGCAAGATGATGGAATTATTTATTCCATCGTTGCTTTAATTAATCCTGGCCCAGATATGCATGTGATTGAGATTGGTCCTGGGCTTGGTGCCTTGACAATTCCCTTGCTGAGAAATCTTGATGAGCTTGATCTTCTGGAAATTGACCGTGACTTAGTCGCCTACTGGAATCAAAAAAATCTCAATGGCTTAACAGTCATTGAAGGTGATGCTCTCAAGTTTGATTTTCTGGATTGGGCAAAGAGTCGTTCTGAGAAAAAAGGGTTTTGTAAGGTAGTTGGTAATTTGCCTTACAACATCTCTTCACCATTATTATTTCATCTTGTTGCTGCTGCCTCTGAAATTGATGAACAAGTATTTATGTTGCAAGCCGAGGTTGTTGAAAGAATGGTGGCAAAGGCTGGCAGTTCTGATTTCAGTAGATTGTCTGTCATGCTCCAAGCTCGCTACGATATGGAGTTGGTCTTAGAGGTTCCCCCCGAAGCTTTTGATCCTCAGCCAAAAGTAAACTCTGCGGTAGTGCGCATGATTCCGCGCCAAGACTTTCATTTGAGCAATACTCAGTGGAGCGCTTTAGAGCAGGTAGTTGCTGCAGCCTTTTCTCAGAGAAGAAAGATGTTGCGTACTAACTTGCAGGCTTTTGCAGAGAGATTAAGTTTGACCGAGCTTGAGTTAAAAGCGAGAGCGCAGGATATTGCTGTCGAGCGCTATATTGAGTGGGCTAAAGTTTTAGCTGCTTGATATTCTATTGATAAGCGCTGGGGTCAATGACCCGCATTTCGGATTCAATCCAACCCTCAACCTCTTGTTGTAATTCTTCTCCTGACTTGCCTTCGGAAAAAATGGCTGGCCCAATCGAAAAGATCACAGTGCCAGGCTTCTTTAAAAGGCTGTTCTTAGGCCAAAAATTACCTGCATTGTGTGCAATTGGAATAACTAATGCGCCCGTAGCGCTCGCCAGGCGAGCACCACCCTTACGATAGGGCTTAGTTGATCCTCGAGGTGTTCTGGTGCCCTCCGGAAATAGCATGATCCATTTACCTTCACCCAGACGTTTGCGACCTTGGCTAGCAACTGAGAGGGCTGCTGTTTGTTTGTTTGCACGATTAATGTGAATCATCTTGAGCAAAGCTAGAGCCCAGCCAAAAAAGGGAATCCAAAGCAATTCTCGTTTGAAGACAAAGCAAAGTTGTTTTGGAAGGAGAGCAATATAGGCAATCGTTTCATAAGCAGACTGATGTTTGCTCAGAATAACGACAGGTTTATCAAGCACTGCACGCATGTGTTCCATGCCACGAATTTCATAGCGGATGCCACAAAGATGCCACAAGAGCCAGATAACGACTTTGTTCCAAATGCCAATGAATTTGTAGCGATTTTCTGGGCTCAGAAAAGGAAATGCCAGCATGCATAGCACTGACCAAATTGGAGTGAAGATCAGTAGAAATAAAGCAAAGAGAGCAGAGCGTAAATAGACCATGTTTTCTCTACACATTACTTTCGAGCAGCGCGTTTGTGAAAGCCATGAGATCAGCATGAATCTGCGTACCCTCTGGTAAGTTGCCCTTTTCCAATGTTTTTTGACCTTTGCCAGTCAATACTAGATGGGGCGAGGCTCCCAGCGCGATGCCAGCTTGCAGATCTCGTAATGAGTCACCCACAATGGGTACACCTAAGAGTGGCTGAGTACTATCCGATTTTTTATAACGCAAAGCAATTTCTTTCATCAGGCCTGGGGCGGGCTTGCGACAATCACAGTCATGTGAATCCATATGAGGGCAAAAGAAAATGCTATCGATATGCCCACCTAAAGGCTGAAGAAGCTTATCCAGCTTGTTGTGCATCGCATGCAATTCATTAATCGTGAAATAACCTCTCGATAAGCCAGACTGATTGGTTGCGATTGCTATTTGATAGCCCGCTTGATTCAGTAATGCTATTGCTTCTAGGCTTCTAGGTAGAGGGATCCATTCATCAACAGATTTAACATAATCATCACGATCTTCATTGATCACGCCATCGCGATCGAGAATAATGAGTTTAGAGGAGCTGATGCTCATGCTAATTTGCCGAGATCGGCAACGAGATTCATTTTCTGGTGGAGTTGTTGCAGGAGAGCTAGGCGGTTATCACGCAACTCAGGATTAGGGTCCATCACCATCACATCAGCAAAAAATTGATCAATAGGAGCACTTAAGGCAACAAGTACCCTTAATAATTCAACAAATTGACGTTTTTCATAAGCGGCGCTGAGGGCGGGAGTAATGCTTTCCAAGGCTTGATATAGCTTGGTTTCTGCAGGAATTTGCAATAACTTAGTAGAGCATGCCGCAGGAATGGCAGTAGTTGTTTTCTTCAGAATATTGCTAATCCGTTTATTTGCAGCAGCAAGTTGCGCAGCTTCAGCCAAGGCATTAAATTCACGCAAAGCAGTTAAGCGTTGAATTAAATCATTAATTTGTGCTGGCTCCTGGCTCAGAACGGCATCGATTTCAGCGCTGGTAAATGGTTTGCCAGCAATCGATTGATCGCGTAGGTAAGCGCGCAGACGATCGATGATGAATGCATAAATGTCAGCAGCATTTGCTTTTTCTTGAACATCTTTTGGTGAAAATTGCGCACGCGCTAATTCAATTAGTGCTGGCAGACTCAGAGACAGATTCTTTTCTAGTAGTAAGCGGCAAACACCTAAAGCATGACGACGTAATGCATATGGGTCTTTATCACCAGTTGGCGCAAGCCCTATACCCCAAATACCAACTAGCGTTTCTAGCTTATCAGCAATAGCTAAAATAGTTCCGGTTAATGTCTGTGGCAGAGCATCACCTGCAAAGCGTGGCATATAGTGTTCGCTGCATGCGGCAGCAACCTCAGGATTTTCGCCATCATGCACTGCATAGTAGCGACCCATGATGCCTTGAAGTTCTGGAAATTCACCAACCATATCAGTGAGTAAGTCAGTCTTTGCAATCTCTGCAGCACGACTTGCGAGCTTTTCATCGACATTGAGTTCTTTTGCAATACCTGTAGCAAGAGCCTGAACACGCCGAGCGCGCTCAAGTTGACTGCCCAATTGATTGTGATAAACCACCTTGCCGAGATCAGCAACACGGGTAGCTAAGGCGCGCTTTTGATCTTGCTTGAAGAAGAAGCGTGCATCTGCAAGGCGCGGACGCACAACGCGCTCGTTACCAGAGATGATGGCTTGTGGCTTCGTGGTTTCAATATTGGAAACAATTAAGAAGCGATTGCGCAACTTACCTTGTTTGTCAGTCAATGCAAAATACTTTTGATTGGTTTGCATTGTCAAAATTAAGCATTCTTGGGGAACTTCCAAGAATTCTTGATCAAAGTGACACTCATAAATAGCGGGCCATTCAACCAGAGAGGTCACCTCATCTAGAAGGCTATCAGGCATTAAAACTAAGTCATCACCAGCCGCCTTTAAAAGGGCTGTCTCGATTTGAGCTCTGCGTTGATTAAAGCTAGGAATTACCTTAGCCTTAGTTTGCAAATCATTTTCATATTGATCTGCAGTAGCGATAGTCACATTACCTGGCGCTAGGAAGCGATGCCCTTCAGTTTGGTTGCCAGCATCAATTCCCAGACTGCTGATCTTGAGAACCTGATTACCATGTAAAGCAATAATGCGATGGGCTGGACGAGCAAATTGCACATCTGCTAATTGACCATTTTTCTGAAGTACTTGATAGTGCATCATTTTGGCAATTGGTAATTTATTCAGCGTTTGCTCAAGCGCAGTTTGCGCGGTATGTTCTAGTGCAGCACCTTTAGCGATCACATTCAGATAAAGCGCTTCATTTTTACCTTCACCCGCTTTTTCAAGGGTGGCAATATCAATATCACCATAACCAAGTGCACCTAATTTTTTTAGTAAAGGCGGAGTCGCTTTTCCTTGAGCATTAAAGGCAATGCTCGTTGGCAATAGTTTTTCACGAACGGGGTAGTCGGGCGCTTGATCAAGAACATTGCTGATTTGAACTGCTAGGCGACGAGGTGTAGCAAAGCCAGCTACCTTCGATGCCTCAGTGGCTAAGCCAGAAGTCTTTAAGACTGTAAAGATTCCCTCACTAAAAGCATCGCCTAAGCGACGCAAGGATTTAGGGGGTAATTCTTCAGTGAATACTTCAATTAATAAAGTAGCGGACTGTGTAGGTGAATTGCTTGTACTCATAAATAGATTACTTCAATCTTGATGCCTAAGCCTTAGCCTGGCGTTGACACATTGGGAAGCCGAGTTTTTCACGAGATTCAAAATAAGCTTGAGCGACTGAGCGAGAAAGATTACGGATACGGCCGATATAGGCTGCACGTTCGGTTACTGAAATAGCGCCACGTGCATCGAGGAGATTAAAGGTATGTGCCGCCTTGAGAACCATTTCATAAGCGGGAAGAGCGAGCGGCACTTCCATCAAGCGTTTTGCTTCGCCTTCATAATTTGTAAAGTTTGCAAATAGCAAATCAGTATTGGAGTGTTCAAAGTTATAGCAAGATTGCTCCACTTCGTTTTGGTGATACACGTCACCATAAGAAATACCATCTGCCCAAACGAGGTCATAAACATTTGAGCAATTTTGAATGTACATCGCCAAGCGTTCGATGCCATAAGTAATTTCGCCCAGAACAGGTTTGCAATCCAAGCCACCTACTTGTTGGAAATAAGTGAACTGAGTTACTTCCATACCGTTTAACCATACTTCCCAGCCTAGGCCCCATGCTCCAAGCGTAGGATTTTCCCAATCATCTTCAACAAAACGGACATCATTCTCTTTGAGATCAAGTCCTAATGCCGCTAGTGATCCCAGATAGAGCTCGAGAATATTTTCAGGGGCTGGCTTGAGAACAACTTGATATTGATAATAGTGCTGTAAGCGATTTGGATTCTCGCCATACCGACCATCCTTAGGTCGCCGAGATGGCTGAACATAAGCTGCTTTCCAAGGCTCTGGACCAATGGCGCGCAGGAAAGTTGCTGTGTGGGATGTGCCTGCGCCGACTTCGAGGTCAATAGGTTGCAATAGGGCGCAACCTTGTTGGTCCCAATAATCCTGAAGTTTGAGAATGATTTGCTGAAAAGTAAGCATGATTAACCTGGCTAAGCCATTGATTTTACATGGCTAGCAGGGGATGCAGTCAAAAATGACTAAAAACGTCGATGACGAATCAGGCCCCAGATCAACAAGAGGCAAGAAAAGCTCAAAATTGGGAAATTGCCCCAAAAGACATAAGGCGTTTTACCCTCATAGGCCTGAACTTCCGTACTTAAGCTTACTTGGGTAAATTCAGGGAGTTCTGCAAGAACTTTGCCATCAGGGCCCAACACAGCGCTGATGCCAGTATTGGTAGCTCGAAGGGCCGGTAGGCCGGTTTCGAGTGAGCGTAATTGAGAGAGTCGTAATTGTTGGGTAGGTGCTTGTGATTTACCAAACCAAGCCAGGTTCGTTAAATTGATGAGTAAATTCGTTGGTTGGGGATTGTTCCGAATACGACTAGCAAGCTCGCCACCAAAAACATCCTCATAACAAATCGTGATCGCTGCATAGAGCGGGTCTTCCTTCTGTCTTCTGATGATGAAGTTATCTTGCGCATCCCCACCCCTTGCAAAATCACTTAAGGGAACACTAAAAGCATTAACGAACCAACGAAAACCGGGTGGAATAAATTCACCAAAAGGTACTAGGTGATTCTTGTCGTATTGATATGCGCCTTGAGCGGGAGAAAGACCTAGAGCTCGGTTAGAAAATTCTCTTCCATTATCTGGATTTGTGTGGCGCCCAATGACGCCAAAGAGTAAGTTGGTTTGAGTGTTATTAGAAAGACTTTGAAGATTTTCTATAAGCCCAGCTGGAAGATTAGTTGTGGGCCAAGCAAAAGCAGTTTCTGGTGAGATCACAAGCTCAGCGCGAGATTGCATCATGGCGTTGCTATAAAAATGAATTTGCTTTAGAACCCCCTCGGGGTTGGTGAACATGCTTTGTGGAAAATTACCTTGTACCAGTTCAATCTTGAGGGGTTCGCCAATTGGTTTGGTAAAACTCCAGAAGCTTGAGCCAATAGTGATTAAGCAAACGAGTACCAGCGTCGAGATGCAATAACGTGGATGCTTATTCAGTTGAAAGATTTGCCAGGATGCATACACCACTAAAAAAGTACAAGCCAAACCGCCAAAATAAGGAGCGATGGTTGCAAATGGCCCATTTACTTGTGCTTCCGCAAAACCCATCCAAGGAAATCCAGTAAAAATTTCCCCGCGAAGATATTCACCCACTGCCCAGCTCGCAGCTAAAAATAAACCAGATATCGAAGAGCTTTTAAAGATGCGAATCGATAAACAGGCGATTGAGAAGTAGAGGGAGACATAGGCGGATAACAAAAAAACAGCTACACAGGAGAGCAGGGCATTCATGCCACCGATATCGTGCAGGCTAATGTACAGCCACCAAAGCCCCACAATAAAGTAGCCAATCCCAAATATCAGGCTAGAGAAAAAAAACTGTGTTGTTGAGCAATCTTTTAGCAGGCTAAGTCGCCACCAAATAATGCTTAGAAGGGGGATCTGAATCCAACCGCCATAGGGAAGCTCGGCGGCAACAGCCATTAGAGAGCCTAATGTAAAAAGCGCAAGGAGTGCTACTACATTCAATTTTTGATGGGTCTTACCTGAATACAGATCAACCAAGGTAATTCTCAATCAGTAGTTTTAGGTGTTTGGCGTGCCAGCAAAATATGAACTTGCCGCGGGTCAGCGCGTAGCACTTCAAACTCGATGCCATCAATAGCAATCAGTTCACCAATTTTTGGAACGCGACCTAGATGCTGAACAACAAGACCGGCTACGGTTTCAATATCTTCTTCTGCAAATTGAGTGCCGAGTGCTTCATTGAATTGCTCCAGTTCGGTGATACCTTTTACCCGAATGTCACCATTATCTAGAGAGATGATATTGTCAGCCTCTTCATCGATATCATGCTCATCTTCAATATCGCCGACGATTTGTTCAAGCACATCTTCAATAGTAATAATGCCGGCTATGCCACTGTATTCATCAACCACAACAGCTAAATGATTGCGGTTGTCTTTAAAGTCTCGCAATAAAACGCTCAAACGCTTTGATTCAGGAATAAAGACTGCTGGACGTAACCAGTCCCGAACCTGAAAATCTTTTTCTGTTGCGTGACGCAGTAAATCTTTGGCCAATAAGATGCCAATAACGTTATCGCGACTACCTTCAAATACTGGAAAACGGGAGTGTGCTGCTTCGATGACAGTTTTGATCAGATCCGCAAGAGGCAGGTTGATATCAATCCAATCGATTTGGGCGCGTGGCACCAGGATATCGCGTGCACATAACTGACCAACTTGAAAGACACCCTCAATCATAGAGAGCGCATCAGCATCAATTAAGCCCTCGATTTGCGCCTCACGTAAGGTGGCAATTAATTCTTGACGGCGTTCGTTAGGGCTCGTTGGCTGCGGCGTTAAAAAATCAGCCAAGCGATCTAAAAGGGATTTGTTGGGGTCAGGCATGTTGCAAGAATAGCGTAGAAATATGTTAAATCAATAAAAGTAGCGGGGATAATTTTTTACTGGGCTAGATATGGGTTTGTAAAGCCCAGCTGACGCAAGATTTTGACCTCAAGCGCCTCCATCTTTTTGGCATCCTTTGGATTTTCATGATCGTAAGCTTGCGCATGCAGGCAGCCGTGCACGGTTAAGTGAGCCAAATGGGCTTTGAGGGGTTTGTTTTGCTCTTTTGCTTCTTTTTGAATGACAGGTAGGCAAAAAATAATATCTGCTGCCAATGCAGTTTTAGAAAACTCATACGGAAAAGTTAATACATTGGTGGCGTAATCTTTTTTACGAAAATTAGAGTTTAATTTTTTGCTCTCTGCTACATTCACAAAGCGAAGTGTCAACAATCCATCATAGTGAGTGGCAGCCCTAGCCCATTTTTTGATTAATGCAGCCGAAGCAATTTTAGATAAGGCCGCTTCAATAGTCGGACTTGCATACTGAATATCAATCGTGAGTTTAGTTGGCATGGGCTTCAACCAATTCGCCTCTGAGGGTGTAATTGAGAACCTCGGTAATCCGAATATCAACCATTTGTCCAATCAGTGATTCAATTTCTTGATTAGGGACCGCGAAATGCACAACACGATTATTCTCAGCCCGACCTTGTAGGTTGATGCCATCCTTGGCCAGACCTTCAATCAAAACCCTTTCAGTATTACCCAGCATTTTTTGACTGATTTGATTTGCCTGTTCTTCAACTAGCGCCAACAGTGTTTGAAGGCGCTTGAGTTTAGTTTCATAGGGAGTGTTATCAGCCAGATTTGCTGCTGGTGTTCCTGGACGCGGGCTAAAGATGAAGCAAAAGCTGTTGTCAAACTCGAGCTCTCGTGCCATCTTTAAGAGTTTCTCAAAGTCTGCGTCAGTCTCACCCGGAAAGCCCACAATGAAATCGCTTGATAAAGTCAGGTTAGGCCGCACAGCACGCATCTTGCGAATAATGCTCTTATATTCCAGAGCGGTATAGCCGCGTTTCATGGCAGACAGTACCGAGTCAGATCCATGTTGAACTGGTAGATGCAAATGACTTACCAGCTTGGGAACTTTGGCATAGACATCAATAAGGCGTTGGGTGAATTCTTTGGGGTGGCTTGTAGTAAAACGAATCCGCTCAACCCCAGGAATGTCGGCAATATATTCAATGAGTAAAGCAAAGTCCGCGATCTCTTCAGTGCCACCCATTTTCCCAAGGTAGGCATTGACATTTTGACCAAGCAAAACAATTTCTTTCACGCCTTGGCTAGCCAGTCCAGCAACCTCGGTAAGCACATCATCAAATGGTCTCGATACTTCTTCGCCGCGCGTGTAGGGAACTACGCAGTAGCTACAGTATTTGGAGCAGCCTTCCATAATGGATACGTAGGCAGAGCCACGAGTTTGGCGTGATGCAGGAAGATGATCAAACTTTTCAATTTCAGGAAAAGAAATATCTACTTGAGAGATGCCAGTCTTGCGGCGTTGTGCCAGTAGATCTGATAAGCGGTGCAATGTTTGCGGCCCAAAGACCACATCAACATAGGGTGCACGACTCACAATTTGCTGACCCTCTTGACTAGCTACGCAACCACCAACACCAATTAATAAATTGGGTTTCGTTTTTTTAAGCTCGCGTAAACGTCCTAAATCAGAGAACACCTTATCTTCCGCTTTTTCTCGAATAGAGCAAGTATTGAGAAGAACAACATCGGCGTCTTCTGGTGTATCGGTCATGACCATGCCTTCATCGGCATGCAATAGGTCGGCCATCTTACCCGAGTCGTACTCGTTCATTTGACAGCCAAAGGTTTTGATATAGAGCTTTTTCATATGCCGTTCTCAGGTTTATAACTGGGGGCGAAGCTCAGATTTTACTGTCTATAGGAGTCGATAGGCCAGAATTGCTACTAGCGTGGGTGGCAATGCTGCTATTAGTAGATAGAGTGCCGATACAGCCCCATTTGGAAAGTATTGGCGCAAGATGGCAATTCCGGCTGGATTGGGCGCATTAGCTATAACAGTCAACCCGCCACCCGCAACCGCACCGCCCACTAAGGCTAGCTTGAACTCTAAAGTGGTTCCCGTTACTAGTGATCCCAAATAAGTCAGTGCCGCATTGTCAGTAATTGCTGTGAGTGCAAGGCTGCCATAAAACACTTCTGTAGGGCTCATCTTTTCCAAAATGGGTTGTAGCCACCAACCTTGTAATGCGCCTAGAACAACCAAACCGGCCAAGAAGAATCCAACCAGTAATGCTTCTTTCACGATGAGTGGGTTTTGATGTTTCGGATAAGCAGTGGTGTATCCAATAAAGAACAGTAGTATCCACATAAAAATGATGGGGTCATGAGCAAATACGACAACGCCCAGTAAAAACAGTAAGTGCATCGCAATCACAGCTAGTGGAATTTTGCTTTGCTTTGCAGTATTGCTTGGCTCGATAAGCTCTTTATGAAATAGTAGTGTTGCTCCAAGCGCATTGATAAAAATTGCAATGCAAGATTCAATGCCAAAGTTGGCAAACATAAATGCTGAGGTCCACCCCCAGGTTGAAGCCACCATCAGTACTGGTGGCGCCGCAAAGTTCGTGAGGGTTCCGCCAATAGAGATATTTACAAAAAGAACGCCTAGTGTTCCAAATAGCAATCCCATTGAACATTTATGTCGGTATACCAAGTCACGCAATAGAAAAGCAGCTAATGTCATAGCGGCGGCCTCAGTAATCAATGAGCCAAGTAAGGGAGTGATTGCTAGCGTCAGAAAATATAAAGCAGGTGCACTTCTAATGCGCAGAACCAGCATCAGAATTTTCGCAAGTAGGTGCAAAATTTCTGTAGAGACAAATAAAATCGGTTTACTTGCTGCCACGATCATGATGGCAAAGACAAATAAAGGTTCCGTAAAGTTGCGCTGGTCTAAAAATATTCTTGCAGTATTTAAATCATCAATAAAGCAGATGAAGATGATGAGGATGGCCGCCCAGAAGCCAAAAACAATTTCAACTTCGCCCAGCAGATGCCACAGTCCAGAATGGGAGCGTGATTTTTTGGCTAGCGTCTCAAAATATCCAGTGCAAAAAGTATGTAAAACTGCAATGGCAAAAATAATACTTGCACCAAGCTCTGTAGGGTTAAAGTTCATAGCAGAATGGTAGCAGGTGATGCCCTGCTTTATGACATTGTTACTTTAGGAGATTTTAGTGAAATTAAAAGTTGGCTATGAAGAGCTTATTGCCCGCGCGATGGTCGAAATCGAGACGGTTTCGCTAGAAAAAGCTCAAGACTTGCTAGGTGACTCCGATACCATATTTGTTGATATTCGTGATATTCGAGAATTAGAGCGCGAGGGCATGATTCCCAATGCCATGCACGCTCCAAGAGGTATGTTGGAATTTTGGGTGGATCCAGAAAGCCCGTACTACAAGCCGATTTTTGGCGAAGGTAAGCGCCTGGTTCTCTACTGTGCTTCTGCATGGCGCTCTGCATTGGCTACCGAGACACTGCAGAAAATGGGAGTACCGAGAGTCTCGCATCTGGAGGGTGGCTTTAGTGCCTGGAAGAAAGCTCAGCTACCTACAGTAGATAAAGCAAGCAAACCCCATTCGGCATAGATCTGTAATTAGCTAAATAATCAGCACTATTCAATTTATTTGAGGAAATTATGAGAAAAGTAGAGTCGCAGTTTGGCGAAAGACCGCTTCAGCAAAAATTAAGTACAGGTGATTTGCATTTTTTATCGGATGCGGAAGTCATTAAGGGTGGTGGCGGGACTGGACCAAGTCCACATGAATATTTGGGTGCTGCTCTGGCAGCCTGTACAAGCATGACATTAAAAATGTATGCCAGTCGCAAGGCAATGAATCTAGAGAACGCAATCGTTACTGTTGATATTGAGCGCAGCGATGACATCGAAAAATTTACGCGCGATATTCAGTTAATTGGTAATTTAAGTGCCGAAGAAAAAGAACGCTTAATGGAAATTGCTGATAAGTGCCCTATCCATAAAGCTTTGGCGGGGCAGATCCAAATAAAAACCCAGCCTGTAAGTTAATACAAGCTGGGTAGTTTTTTAAAGTAAAGCGAGTTTTAGTTGGGAGCTTTAGCTGGCTGATTATTTTTTCCAGCTTTGTAGCCAGAGTTGTATTCAGATGCCTGCTCTTTTTTGTAGGCGTCGTATACGTAACCAGAAGCCGCACCAACGGCCGCGCCACCAACTGCGCCCCAAATAGGGTTGCCGTGGAAAATGGCTGTACCAACAGCACCAGCAGCAGCGCCAATACTCGCGCCTGAAAGCGTGCGTTGCTCTGTGTTGCTCATATTTGAACAACCAGCGATAGCAAGGGTTGCTGCTGTAATCACAATAATTTTTTTCATATCAACTGATCCTTTAAATGTATTTTGAGTTCGCTAAGTACTGTGAATTACTTTTTGCCACAAGGAAAGCGTCCAGCCATAAATCCTAAGAACACACCTGCAGCTGGCTTATCAGCTACTTGTTGATTTGATTGTGCAAACTTTACAAAGTCACTAATGACATCGTCGCGCGCTGGAGCAGGTTGGTTAACGCAAATAAACGGTTTGGCACGTTGCGGATGACGAGTTGCTAAATAAGTTTCATACACGGCAGTAGTAAACCCGATGCAGAAGCTGCGAGATTCTGGGCTAGCAGGGAATTTGCAAACATTGACTAATTCTTGGGTGCTTAATACTTTGATGGTTTCTTGGGCCTGAGCTAGGCCAGAAAATGCCGCTAGAGCAGCCAAAACAACGAGGACTTTCTTCATGGGTTCTCCCTTGGGTGTATTAAATTTCATCATAAACCATATATTGGGCTAATTAACGCACTAAATGGGTGCATATTGCACTTGTTTGGGATTATTTTTTCCCCATAATGATGCAAAAAATCAGAGGGGTAATTTCATGGAAATTTTAAAAACAGGTAGCGATGCTTTATTCATTTTGCTCGGTGCCATCATGGTTCTTGCCATGCACGCAGGTTTTGCGTTCTTAGAATTAGGAACTGTTCGTAAAAAGAACCAAGTCAATGCACTCGTCAAAATCTTGGTGGACTTTGCGGTTTCGACAATTGCGTACTTCTTCATCGGATACAGCATTGCTTATGGTGTGAACTTTTTCTCTGGCGCAGAATTGCTGGCCGAGAAAAATGGTTATGAGTTAGTGAAGTTTTTCTTCTTACTGACTTTTGCTGCTGCTATACCTGCAATTATTTCTGGCGGTATTGCAGAGCGCGCCAAATTCAATCCTCAACTGATTGCAACATTTATATTGGTCGGTTTTGTTTATCCATTCTTTGAAGGTATTGCATGGAACCAGCATTATGGTATTCAGGCTTGGATTAAAGGTTTGACTGGTGAAGAGTTTCATGACTTTGCTGGCTCAGTAGTAGTGCATGCAGTTGGCGGTTGGATTGCCTTGCCTGCAGTGATTCTCTTGGGCGCGCGTCGTGGACGCTATACCAAAGAGGGTCAAATTTCTGCGCATCCACCTTCAAGCATTCCATTCTTAGCTTTGGGCGCATGGATTTTGGCAGTGGGTTGGTTTGGTTTCAATGTGATGAGTGCACAGACGATTGATAAGATCAGTGGCTTAGTTGCTATGAACTCATTAATGGCAATGGTTGGTGGCACACTCGCAGCTTGGATAGTTGGCCGCAACGATCCAGGCTTTACCTATAACGGCCCTCTTGCAGGCTTAGTTGCTGTTTGTGCTGGCTCTGATTTAATGCATCCAGTTGGAGCATTGGTTGTTGGCCTGGTCGCAGGCGCATTATTTGTTTACATGTTTACCTTGGTACAAAACCGCTGGAAGATTGATGATGTTCTGGGCGTATGGCCACTGCATGGTTTATGTGGACTTTGGGGCGGTTTGGCCGCTGGTATTTTTGGAACCAAAGCGCTGGGTGGTATCGGTGGCGTTACCTTTATGGGCCAATTGATTGGCAGTGCTATCGGCGTGGGCGTTGCTCTGATCGGCGGCATTGTGGTTTACGGAGCGCTCAAGGTGTTGCTCGGTATTCGGATGTCGCAAGAGGAAGAATATGAAGGCGCTGATTTAAGCGTGCACCGTATTTCTTCTACTCCAGACCGCGAGCCTAACTGGTAGTTTGAGAGTCTTTATTGATAGCCTGATTCATACCTATAATGAGTCATGGCTATATTTGAACTAGACGGAAATGCTCCTCAGTTATCTGAGGGCGCCTGGGTTGCCGAGAGTGCTGAGGTAATCGGCAAGGTAGAACTCCATAAAAATGCGAGCATCTGGCCTAAGGTGGTTATCCGTGGTGATAACGATCTCATCCAAATCGGTGAAGGCAGTAATGTGCAAGACGCATCTGTTTTACATACCGATCCCGGTTACCCACTCATCATTGGTAAGCATGCTACGGTAGGTCATCAAGTCATGCTGCATGGATGTCATATCGGCGATGGAAGTCTTATCGGCATTGGCGCTGTCATCTTGAACGGTGCAAAGATTGGTAAGCATTGTTTGGTGGGTGCTGGGGCTCTCGTGACCGAAGGTAAAGAGTTTCCAGATGGCTCAATGATCATTGGCTCGCCTGCAAAAGCAGTAAAGACACTAAGCCCCGAGCAGATCGCTGGCATTGAAGATATTGCAGATCGCTATGTCAAGAATGCGCAGCGTTACATTAAGACACTCAAAAAGATTGTTTAAGAGTTTGGTGGGATATCTACACGCTTAGTGTGAATATCCCACCAAACTCTTGTCAATTAGCCTCTGCCGACAAACGGCATATTAGTTGCCATGATCGTCATTGAAAGAATATTGCTCTCTAGTGGAAGTTGAGCCATATGCAGTACTGCCTCACCTACATGATCCACATCCATACGTGGCTCGACCTTAATGGATTGATCGGCCTGCATAATGCCTGCGGCCATCCGCTCAGTCATCTCTGTTGCGGCATTACCGATGTCAATTTGACCACAAGCAATATTGAAGGGACGTCCATCCAATGAAATGGTTTTAGTCAATCCACTGATCGCATGCTTGGTGGCAGTGTAAGGAGCTGACATTGGTCTTGGAGCATGCGCAGAGATTGAGCCGTTATTAATAATTCTGCCGCCTTGAGGGGATTGCGCCTTCATCATGCGAATCGCTTCTTGAGAACATAAGAATGCGCCGCAGAGATTGGAGTTCACAACATTCATCCATTGCTCGTATGTCAGCTCTTCCATCGGAATCGCTGGCGCACCAATACCGGCATTATTGAAAAGTACATCAATACGCCCAAAGCGTTCTTTGAGCGCTACAAATAATTTCTTGACTTGATCTGGCTGACCAACATCGCAAGTAACTGCAAGACAGTTTTCACTGGTGCCGCCAATAGTGATAATTGCTTTTTCTAATTTCTCTAAATTACGTCCAGTCAGTACAACTTGATAACCGCCTTTCAGGAGAGCTTTAGCTGCAGCCCTTCCAATGCCTACCCCAGCGCCAGTGACGAGTGCTACTTTATTATTTTGTGGCATTACTTTCTTTCTAATGAATGTCTCTGATGAATTCTATATTGCTCTACATTTACTTGGGTAATGGTAAAGCAGTTTTATAGCGTACTTGCTTTAAGGCAAAGCTAGAACGAATTTTTTCAATTCCTGGAATTGGCGTTAATTGCTCTAGGATAAATTTTTCTAGAGCACCCATATCAGCCACTGCCACACGAATGAGGTAATCGCTATCACCAGTCATGAGATAGCACTCCATCACCTCATCATGTTCTGAGATACGTTGTTCAAATTCTCCTAGCGCTGCTTTTGACTGCTCTTTAAGGCTAATGGAGATAAAGACGTTTAAGCCAAGTCCTAAGACCTTAGGATCTGCCAGTGCAACATAATTCCTGATGACACCTTTATCTTTCAGCGCTTTGACGCGCATGAGGCATGGGGAGGGGGATAGGTGAACCCGCTTAGCGAGCTCCACATTACTGTGGGAGCTGTCATTTTGAAGTTCATTCAAAATTCTGATATCTATGGGATCTAGCTTCATAAAATTCCTTAAAAATTACTTTTATAAGCATATTAAGCTGAAAATGATGATCTATGACCAATAATTAGCATCCTATTTTGCTTGTAATCCAACAAAATAAAGCCTTAGATACGGGTGTAAGTCTTTGGAGGGGTTGTGAGTATTGAAATTGCGTTTCCAGAAGTCCAAAGGGATCAAGTCAGAACTGGGCTTGAGTTTTGGGCTGGCCCTTCAACAAGAAAATTCGCCCGTGAATTTGGTGTCGATATCCAGCAGGTTCGGGGTAGTGGTCTACGTGGTCGAATTACCAAAGAAGATATTCAGCAATTTATTAAGCACTCCATGTTGGCAAGAGAGCGCGCGCCTACAAGGACAACTCAGGGTATTGCAGGTTTTGATCTTTTGCCTTGGCCTAAAGTCGACTTTACTAAGTTTGGAGAAATAGAGCGTCAAGCTCGTAGCCGCATTCAAAAAGTATCGGCTGCTAACCTCGCACGTAATTGGGTCATGATCCCGGCAGTCACTTATCACGATGATGCTGATATTACTGATCTTGAAGAGTTTCGTGCAGCATTAAACAAAGAGAATCAGAAAGATGAGCCTAAGATTACTTTATTGGCATTTCTGATCAAGGCTGTAGTAGCTGCTCTTAAGCAATATCCAATATTAAATTCTTCGCTGGATGGTGAGGATCTCATTTTGAAAAAATATTTTCATATTGGATTTGCAGTTGATACCGTAGGCGGTTTAGTTGTTCCAGTCATTCGTAATGCGGATCAAAAAGGTATTCAAGAGATTGCAAAAGAGACAGCTAGCCTGGCGATACTGGCCCGAGAAGGAAAGCTCAAGCCTGATCAGATGCAGGGTGCTTCCTTTACGATCTCTTCATTGGGTGGCATCGGCGGCACTTATTGCGCCCCGATTGTGAATGCACCTGAAGTGGCAATTCTGGCGGTAAATAAGTCTGCCATGAAGCCTGTATGGGATGGAAAGCAATTTGTTCCGCGCTTGATTTGCCCGCTTTCTATGACTGCCGATCATCGCGTTATTGATGGCGCTTTAGCAACCCACTTCACTACGCACCTTACTCAGTTATTAGGTGATTTTCGTAAGGTGATGTTATGAATTTCAAAGATAAAAAGCTACAGAGGAATTTTTCATGAACGCTCCTGACATTAAAAAATACTTAAATCTCGAGCATATCGATACCGACCCTGCAGAAACTGCAGAGTGGAATGAGGCGTTTATGGATTTACTCGCTTCAGGCGATAGTGCGCGCGCCAGGTTTATCTTGGATAACTTGGTAAAGCTTGCTAATAAAAATCAGATTAATTGGGTGCCCGATCTAGTCACGCCTTATATCAACTCAATACCAGTAGATGAACAACCTCCATTTCCAGGAGATTTGGCGATCGAAGAAAAGCTAGCCTCGCTGATGAGGTGGAATGCTCTAGCGATGGTGGCAAAGGCAAATGAAGCTTATGGTGAGCTGGGCGGTCACATTGCTAGCTACGCCAGTGCTGCAGATTTATTTGAGGTTGGGTTCAATCATTTTTTCCGTGCAAGAACTGAGGGTGGAGATGCTAAAGAGCGTGGAGACTTGGTTTTCTTCCAGCCGCATAGTGCCCCAGGCGTATATGCTCGAGCCTATTTAGAGGGAAGGCTGACTGAAAATGATCTTGCGCATTACCGCCGCGAGATTACTGCACCCGAGTCAGGTGCAAGGGGTTTATCTAGTTATCCACATCCTTGGTTAATGCCTGATTTTTGGCAGTTCCCAACAGGCTCCATGGGCATCGGCCCAATCAGTTCGATTTATCACGCACGCTTTATGCGCTATCTCAGTGATCGCAAATTATTAGACTGCTCAACCAGAAAAGTATGGGGTGTGTTTGGTGATGGTGAGATGGATGAACCAGAAAGCATGAGCGCGTTGACATTAGCCTCTAGAGAAAAGCTGGATAACCTAGTTTGGGTTGTCAATTGCAATCTACAACGCCTAGATGGACCGGTGCGTGGTAACGGCAGAATCATTGATGAGTTGGAAAAGCTGTTTAGGGGCTCTGGTTGGAACGTCATTAAATTAGTTTGGGGTAGTGATTGGGACGGACTGTTTGCTAGAGATACCACGGGTGCGCTAGTAAAAGCCTTTGCTCAAACCGTTGATGGTCAAATGCAAACCTTTGCCGCCAAAGATGGCAGCTTTAATCGTAAGAATTTCTTTGGCCAAAATGAGGAATTAGCTCGTCTTGCTCAGGGCATGACTGATGAGCAAATTGATCGACTGAAAAGGGGTGGTCATGATTTAGTGAAAATTCATGCGGCATATCAAGCTGCAGCGAACCATGTTGGTCAGCCAACAGTGATCTTGGCGCACACCAAGAAGGGCTACGGCATGGGTAATGCTGGCCAAGGAAAGATGACAACACATAGCCAGAAGAAGCTAGATGATGAGGCATTAATTGAGTATCGCAATCGTTTCAATTTGCCGTTGACTGATGAGCAGGCAACTAGCCTGACTTTCTTTAGGCCTGATGAGAATAGTGAAGAACTGCAATATCTAAAAGAACAGCGCAATAAGCTTGGTGGACAATTACCTAAGCGCTATTCAGAATGTGACAAATTAAATATCCCAGATATCCATTCATATGCAGCGTTTGCGATTAAAGCCGAAGACAAAGAGATGTCTACCACAATGGCTTTTGTGCGCATGCTTGGAAATTTGCTCAAAGATAAAGAGCTAGGACCTCGTGTTGTACCGATCGTTGCGGATGAAGCGCGTACCTTTGGTATGGCCAATTTGTTTAAACAGGTTGGCATTTACTCGAGTGTAGGTCAGAGCTATGAGCCAGAAGATATTGGTTCAGTACTGAGCTATCGCGAGGCCTTGGATGGACAAATTCTGGAGGAGGGTATTAGTGAGGCAGGGGCAATTGCCAGTTGGACTGCTGCAGCAACCAGTTATAGCGTTCACGGGATTGCAATGCTACCTTTTTATATCTATTACTCCATGTTTGGTTTTCAGAGAATTGGTGATGCCATTTGGGCTGCAGCCGATCAACGTGCCAGAGGATTTTTATTGGGCGCTACCTCAGGTAGAACAACATTAGGTGGTGAGGGTTTGCAACATCAAGATGGTAGTAGTCAGCTCGTTGCTGCAACTATTCCTAATTGCAAAGCATATGATCCCGCCTTTGCCGGTGAGCTAGCAGTGATTGTGGATCAAGGGATGCGTGACATGTTGGTAGATCAAAAAGATTTGTTCTATTACATCACCCTCATGAATGAAAACTATGCTCAGCCTGATTTACCTAAGAATGCAGCTGAGGGCGTGATTCGGGGTTGTTATAAATTTAAGACTATTAAGGCCGCTAACGGTGATGGCAAGTCTTGTGTGAGTTTGCTCGGATCTGGCGCCATCATGACTGAGGTTCTCAAGGCAGCAGACATGCTTGCCAATGATGGTATCAATGTTGATATGTTTAGCGTGACCAGTTGGAGTGAGTTATCTCGAGATGGCAAATTGCAGGAGCAAGCTCGACTCTCTGGTAGCACTAGTGATGCGCAAGCATATATCTCAGAGGTATTAGCTCAAGGTCGGGGTCCGATTGTGGCTGCTACTGACTATGTACATGCGCTACCAGAAAGTATTCGCGCATATATTCCTGAGGGCAGAGGATATATAACTCTTGGCACCGATGGTTTCGGTAGGAGTGATACCAGAGCGGCATTACGTGAGTATTTCGGCGTGAATGCGAACAGTATCTATAAGGTAGCCAAAGAATCATTAAAAAAATAATCTTTCACTTGATGCCTTATGATCACTTTATTGTTGGTTATTACCGAATTTTCTGGAGATTAATAGATGTCCCTTATTCAAAAGCTCAAAGCACGCGCAGCTAACAATAATCCCGTGCGTGTGGGCATTATTGGCGCCGGTAAGTTCGGCTCTATGTATCTTTCGCAAGCGCCACGTACTCCAGGCATTCATTTAGTTGCAGTTGCTGATTTATCACCCGCTCGTGCAAAAGAATCGCTTGCTCGCGTAGGATGGGATGCCCCTCGCTATAGCGCTACCTCATTGCAGGACGCCGCTAAGACAGGCGCTACCTTCGTGACAGACGATGCAGAAAAAATGATTGCTAGTGAGCACATTGATATTGTGATCGACTCTACTGGTAATCCGGCGGCTGGTATTCGTCATGCTCTGCTTTGTTTTGATCATCGTAAGCACATTATTATGGTCAACGTAGAAGCAGATGTATTAGCTGGACCATTGCTTGCCCGTAAGGCAGCAGAGGCTGGTGTGATTTATTCCATGGCTTCTGGAGATCAGCCAGCACTCATCGCAGAATTAGTAGATTGGGCAAGAACAATTGGCTTAGAAGTAGTGTGTGCAGGTAAGGGCACTAAATATTTACCCATCTACCATCAGTCCACTCCCGAAACTGTTTGGGGTCATTATGGATTTTCTGAGGAACAAGTTGCTGGTGGCGACTTTAATGCACAAATGTTCAATTCATTTCTGGATGGCACAAAATCTGCCCTGGAAATGGCTGCAGTATCGAACGCCTGTGATTTAACTCCTCCGAGTAATGGCTTGGAGTTTCCACCTTGTGGGGTGGATGACTTGCCACATATCTTCCGACCCATTTCTGAAGGCGGCATTCTGAAACAAAAAGGAACTGTTGAAGTGGTGTCTTCAGTTGAGAGAGATGGGCGCCCGGTATTTAGAGATTTACGTTGGGGTGTTTTTGCAGTGTTTGAGGCACCCAGTCAATATGTCATCGATTGCTTCTCACAGTACGGTTTAAAAACAGATAGCACTGGTAAATATGCAGCGATGTATAAGCCTTATCACTTGATAGGTTTAGAGCTAGGTATTTCCGTTGCAAGTATTGCAGTCCGAGGAGAGGCTACTGGGGCGACTGGTGATTGGAGGGGTGACGTTGTTGCTACTGCTAAGCGCGCTCTAAAAGCTGGTGAGAAATTAGATGGAGAAGGCGGCTTCACTGTGTATGGAAAGCTGATGACTGCTGCAGATTCACTCAAACTTGGTGCCTTACCAATTGGCTTGGCGCACAACATGATTCTGAATAAAGATATTCCAGCTGGGAAGCCAGTGTCTTGGAGTGATGTGGATTACGATGCCACTCAGCAGTCAATTCAATTTCGACGTGAAATGGAAAAAGTGTTTGCTTAGAGTTTAGGTGGATATGGTGCGATGGTTCCAGATCAACCAGATGCCTGAAGAAGCAATTAGGATCATGCCTACGACGCTTAAGCCATCGGGTAGCTCACCAAAGATGAGATAGCCATAGCCAACAGCCCAGATCAGCTGCAAGAAAACCAAAGGGGTTAGTTTGTAAGGCCGCATTTTGTAGAAGGCCAGCACAACTAATAGATGGGCAAATCCACCAAATAAACCTATCAAGCCAAATATGACATACTCATATGCAGGCAAGTCGGGAAGTGGCGCTGAAAGCGGTAGTAATAAGGTAGAGATCACGAGCCCAACGATACCGCTGTAAAAGAAAGTGGTGTACTCCGAGTCATCAACCAGTTTTCTAGTGGAGAGCTGAAAGATGGCATTCAGAAATGCCATCAGAACCAGTAGTAGCGCCGCTATATGAAAAATTGCTGAGCCTGGTCTGGCAATAAAGAGAATGCCCAGGAATCCTACTGCGGCAACAAGCCAATCTTTTAATCCAACTCGCTCCCCTAAAATAGGTCCCGATAAAATTGCCACCCAAATTGGAGCGGTGAATGTAATTGATGATGCCTCAGCTAGGGGTAGCCAATTGAGCCCTGCAAAAAATAAGGCTGCCGTTGCAACAAGTAAGCAAGAGCGAAAAAGTTGCAGGCGTAAATTTTGAGTACGCCAGAAATTTTTTCCCAGAAAGTACCAGGCTATCGGGGCCGCAAGTAATAGTTGACCAAAAAAACGAGACCAAACTACAGCGATGAGATTGGTATCTTGAACCAGAATCTTGGCCATTGCATCTACAGTAGAAAAGCAGATTCCACTCAGAATGAAAAGAAAAATCGGTGATTTCACTCTACAGAAACTCCTGCCTTAGCGCATATCCATTCGTTAAAGAGCTTAATTTTTTGACTATTCTTTGTATTCGAGCGATAGGATAAAAAATGGGTTCTATCGGTAGCAGGTAAAAATGTTCCCTTGCCTAATTCAACTAACTCACCACGTGAGATTTCTCTTTCAGCAAAGCGTACGCTCTCTAATACGGCGCCTATACCGTCCACAGCGGCAGATACTGAAAGGGCTGCACGGTCAAATGACATTTTTCGACTTGATGGATTTTTGAGTCCATTAATCTCAAACCATTGCTCCCATGTATGATGATTGAGTGAGGACTCAATCAGGGTTAGCTTACTCATTAACTCTTCTACTGGAATATTGGGATCAATTAATTCTGGCGAGCATAGCGGCATAATTTTTTCTTCACCTAAGGATAGGGAGGTAATCCCGGGGCCTTCATGAATAGATTGATAGGAGATCGCAATATCAACTTCTTGATTACGCAAGAGATCAATTGGCTCAGCTCCAGAAGTCAGTCGAATAGTGATATCAGGATTATTTTTGATGAACTCTGGCAATCTTGGGCTCAGCCACTTGGCGGCAAAACTCGGTGAGCAGTGCAAGGCAAGAACTTGTGAGCTGGGAGCGAGGGTCACTTCACTGCATGCTGCTTCAATGACATCAAATACTCTTGAGAGTGAATCTAATAAACGCCGACCTTCGGCTGTTGGCTCTACTTTGCGATTCTTTCGTAAAAAGAGCACCTTACCAAAATAGTCTTCGAGCTCTCGAATCTGATGACTAATGGCTGATTGAGTGAGGTGTAGCTCCTTAGCAGCTAAGGTGAAGCTTTCGAGGCGGGCAGCAGCCTCAAAAGCTCGCAGGAGCACATAATTTGGCATTTTTCTCATGTAAATGAAATATACATGATTTATATTCATCTATCTATGAATAGTTATCGTTTGTCAAAATCTGTTGCAGCCTTCATGATTGGCCTCAAGTTCAGGTTTGAATCTAAATAAATCACCCGATATTGATCTGCTTGTAAGAAAGAGGAATGTATATGGCCGAAGTAGTGGAAAAAGAACGCAAATTGGATTTGGGTGGTAGAGAGTCCATCTATCAACCAGAAGATAAAACCCAAATTTATCCTTATCAACCAAAATTCAAAAATTTTGCTGAGGAACGTCAGCATCTCAAGGAGCGGTTAGTTGCTGCTTGCAGAGCATTCGCTTTAGAAAAGTTTGATTATGGTTTTGCAGGACACTTAACCGTTCGTGATCCAGAGTTTCCAAATCGCTATTGGACAAATCCAATGGCTGTGCATTTTGATCAAGTGAAGGTGTCTAACTTAATTTTGGCGGATCATGAAGGTAATGTCATAGAAGGCAAGCATGCATTAAATCGTGCCGGCTTTGTATTACACGCAGCCGTTCATGAAAAGCATCCTGACATTGTTGCGATGTGCCATGCCCACACCGTTTATGGAACCGCATTTGCATCGCTTGGTAAGCCGTTAGATCCAATCTCACAAGATGCCGCTGCATTCTTTGAAGATCACATGGTGTTAGCAGAGCAGGCTGGTCAAGTGGCCGTTGAAGATAACGCTGGCTATCAAGTAGCAGGATCATTGAAGAAAGTGAAAGCAATCATTCACCGTAATCATGGTTTATTGACAGTAAGTCGTCATAGCATTGAAGCAGCAGCGTTTTGGTTCATCGCCTTAGAGCGTTGTTGCAAGCAGCAGATGATGGTTGAAGCCACAGGCATTAAGCCTATATTGTTACCTCCAGAAGTGGCGCGCTACAGTCGTGAGCACGTCGGTAGTGAGTACATTGGCTGGTTACATTTCCAGCCAATCTGGGGTTATTTAAAAGAAAACCAGCCAGATATGTTTGCGTGATTTAGAAGATTTACGCTCAAAGAAAAATCCCAGCAATGCTGGGATTTTTTAATTGCTTGAGAGAACTTGCTCGAGTTGAAGGATGAGACTTTTTCTAGCACGGGTTGCATGTAACTCAGAGAGCTCGGCCGCTTTTTTCTCATCACCATTTTTAATTGCATCTGCAATTGCTTGATGCTCATCCCAAATGGCCGAGCGTTGAGTCGATTGCAAGACTGCGCCCATGACTCGACGTAAATGAGCCCAATGTAGGTGAGCGCTCTTCGCAATGAGTAGGTTTTCGGAGGCTTCATAGATTGCACTATGAAAAGCAATATCAGCATCGATTAATGCTCTGACATCCCCTTTTTCAGAAACAGCACGACCATGTTTGATGAGGGCGGGATCAAGTACACACTTTTTACTAGCTGCGAGTTTTGCAGCTAAAGAATCCAATGCACCACGTACTTCATAGAGCTTATCGATCCACTCGATATTTAAAGCGGTGACTTGTAAGCCTCTACCGGGAGCGTCCTCTACAAAGCCATCCATTTTTAGCTGACGCAGGGCTTGAAGGACGGGTAGGCGAGAAACATTCATCTGCTCAGCAATCTCTTCCTGGGTAATCCGGGTGCCGGGCTGCAACGAACCATCACTAATGGCATCAAGCAAAGCCTTGTATACCGCTTGGACGTAATCGGTTCTGGCTGGGAGTTTATTGAGTTGAGAAAGCATCTTTTTCGTGTTCTGGGGGCCTGAAATGCGTGTTTTGGGCCTGCGCCCCTGTAAAAAATATTATATACTCTGTATACAGTATACAAAGTATGGAAAACTAGTCAATTCACAGGAGACTTTAGTAATGACAAGCAAACAGGAACAGGCGGAAAAGAAGATAGGCGCTTCTGCTGGAACAAGTGCAAAGCCACAGAAATTGGTTCCCTATGGTGGTTACTACACTAATAAAGTTCCTGGTCATGATCCAGAGCTGACAGAAGTTGGTCCCGGCACGCCAATGGGTGAATACATGCGTGGATTTTGGCATCCCGTATGTATGTCACTAGAGTTAACAGACACTCCAAAATTTTTAACCATCTTGGGCGAAGAATTGGTTACGTTTCGTGATGGTAGCGGCAGGGTTGGTGTATTGCATGCACACTGTGTGCATCGCGGCGCATCACTTGAATATGGTTTGATTCAAGAACACGGTATTAAGTGTTGCTATCACGGTATGGTATTTGATGTCGATGGCACCTGTTTAAATGCACCTTTCCCTAAAGGTGAAGAAGCTGAAGCGGAAAAATATGCCTGCTCAATTCAGCAAGGCGCATACAAAGCGTTCGAAAGAAATGGTTTGGTATTTGCATACATGGGGCCTCCTGATAAAGAACCGCCATTCCCAGAGTGGGAGTCTGACTTCACGGTAGCACCTAGTGATGAACTAGTGCCTTACAGTAATTTCCAGCACTGCAATTGGTTGCAAGTTCAAGATAATGCTGCTGATAATTTCCACACTGCAGAATTGCATGCTGCTAAAAACGTTGTGGGCGGTCATTTTCAAGGCACAACATTTGATGAGGTGGGCGCTCCAACCATGGAAGTCCATCCAGATATGCAGTTTGTACCAATCCATGGCGGTAGAGGCTTAGCTTGCTCTGGCGCACGCCGTGTTAACAACGATAAATTGTTTATTCGTGTTCAGCATCAAGTGCTACCAAACCTTAGTTTGCATGCCTACACCTCTGAAGATGGTTCTAATAAGAAATTATTCAGCCGCTTTCATATTATTCGCTGGACAGTTCCAGTCGATGACTTTAATAGCAAGATGATTGGTTGGCGAGTGATGGGTCCTGGTATTGATACTCGCGGTATCGGACAAAAAGAGTTGGTTGGCTACGAGTCAATTGACTTTTTAGATGGTCAAGTTGCCTTGAGAAGGGCTGAGCGTTTTGGCAAGCATACGATTAATGACATCGTGGATATCCCATCAGATCACAGGGCACGTTCAAATTACAAAATGGCGCAATATGCACCTGGCGATTACGAAGCCATCATTAGCCAGAGACCAATTGCGATTCATGCACTAGAAAATCCGACCAAGTTTGATGCGGGCCCATATTTATTCAGAAAGCTGTTACGTGATGCAGTTCGTGGCTCTAATCCAGCAGCTAGCGCAGAAGCATTCTCTGAGTGGTTAAAAGAAATTAATGGCGCTCCAAATAGTTATTGCTCTGGTAACGTGTTTGAGCTACCAATTGGCGCTACGACTGAAGAAGAAGTTGCACAAAGGCGCTTCGTTGCTAAGAGTGTAATTTCTATTCTCACAGAGAGCGAGCAGTACAAAGGCAAAGAGCGTGAGGCCTTCGTGAAGCAAAAAATGGAAGAGCTTGAGCAAACTGCAAAAGCACAATTTAAGCATTAATCTATAGATCAGAAGAGATGGGCTGCGATTGCAGCCCATTCTTTATGTGGAGCGAGACAAAAAGTGAATAACATTTCCAGCGCAGACTCTGAAGAGCTAATGATTGAGGTTCAAAGTACCGGCCAAAAAATAAGTATCACGAGAGCCGAATCCATCATCGATGCTTTGGCAAGATCCGGTATTGATATACCTACTTCATGCCAATCCGGCTTGTGCGGTACCTGTAAGACCAGATATATCAGTGGCGATATAGAGCATGGCGACTGCATTTTGAGTGATGACGAACATCAGGAGTACTTAACTCCTTGTATCTCGCATATCAGAAGTGGAACATTAGTCCTTGATTTATAAAAAACAAAGTAATTACAAAATATACGTCTTAGGTGCGGGTGCTGTTGGTTGCTACTTCGGCGGCATGTTAGCCCGCGCGCATCATGATGTCACTTTTATTGCTAGGTCTGAGCGTACTAAGGCTCTCAATGAGTCTGGCTTAGAGATGGATTGCAAGGCATTTCATGAAACGATTGCAGTCAAGGCAAGCGCTGAGCTCTCGATTTTGAGTGATGCCGATTTAGTGTTGCTGAGCGTGAAGTCGCTCGATACTGAACGGACGCTTGCACAAGTTCAATCTATTCTGCCAAGCAAGGCAGTGATTCTGAGTCTGCAAAATGGCGTAGCCAATATTGACGTTGCCTCCAAGGTGGTTGCCAATCCAATTTATGCGGCAGTGGTTTATGTTGCTGCAGGGATGGTTGGTCAAAGAACGATGAAGCATCACGGCAGAGGCGAGTTGCTGATTGGCAATCCGTCACAAGCTAATGCTCGGGATGATCAGCATCTTCAAGGGATTTGCGCCTTATTTGAGGGGGCAGGTGTGCCTTGCACAATCGCGTCACAGATTAAGAGAGATATGTGGCTAAAGTTTTTAGTGAACTGTTCTTTTAATGCCATTTCAGGAATTGGTCAGATTCCTTATGGAGAAATGGTGAAGTCTCCCGAGATTGTTAAGTTGATTGAGGAAATTACTAAAGAGTTTCTAGCGATTGCTGCACTTGAAGATGTCAATATCACGATGTCTGAAGCTGTTGCAATCAATGCCTCTATAGCGACCACGATGGTCACCCAAGTTTCTTCTACTGCCCAGGATCTGGCCAGAGGAAAAATGACAGAGATTGATTTCTTAAACGGCTATATCGTGGAGTTGGGTAAGCGATACGGAATTCCTACCCCCTATAACGAATCTGTTCATGCCTTAGTCAAGATGTTAGAATCGCAAATCAAATAGAGGGGTTTGATCCTTCTGCATCAATTTGCTTTTCCCAAGAGGCATCTATAAATGCAGGTAGTTTCATGCATTCATGAAAGATTTTCATGAGGGTAGGATAGGGGTTGATATCCATCTTGATGCTTAAGGCATTAAAGACTTGTGGCACTAGGCAAATATCAATGAGGCCAGGCTGATCTCCGAAAGCAAAACGACCGACACGCGGGTCGCCACTTAATTGCTTTTCCATACTATCAAGACCTATTTTGATCCAATGCTGATACCAGGCATCTTTCACCTCATTATTGGCTCCCACTTGCTTGATTAAGTAGCGTAACACCCGTAAGTTGCTAATAGGGTGAATATCAATCGCAATATCCATCGCTAATGAACGCACCCAAGCACGATCGATTGGTGAACTTGGTAGCAAAGCTGGTTGAGCCTGAATCTCTTCTAAGTATTCAATAATGGCCAGCGATTGATGAATGCTATTTTTTCCATCATCCAATAATGGCACTAGACGGTTTGGATTTTTATTCACATAACCCTCAGACATTTGTTCGCCACCATTTTTAGTGAGGTGAACTGGAATGACTTCGTAATCCATACCCTTGAGGTTTAGTGCAATGCGAACACGGAAGGCTGCTGAGCTACGCCAATAGCTATAGAGCTGGGGTTTCATGTGAATACTTTCGTTTGACTCGTTGCTCACAGTATATTGATGAAGCAAATTTGAGAGAAGGGCTTTTCAATTGCTTTAGACTGCTTGCTATGGAAGATATTAATTTTTGGATTGGCATCATCGCAACTATGGCATTTGCCGTTACTGGTGTTTTAGCTATTGCAGATCGTGGAGTGGATATTTTTGGTGTTTTAGTGCTGGGCTTGATCACCGCAATCGGCGGGGGAACCATTCGAGACATTATCTTAGAGGCTCCTCCCTTTTGGGCTGAGAACCAGATTTATGTGTGGCTTGCGCTAGGTGCTAGCGTACTCACTTTCTTTGCTGAATCTTTTTTTACTCAACCGCAGATATATCGGTGGATGTTATACATCGATGGTTTTGGTGCTGCACTATTTGCGATTCAGGGGGCAGATAAAGCTTGGAATATGGATTTTGGCTTGCCAGTTGCGCCCGTGATCTTGGGAGTCATTACAGCCATTGGCGGAGGTTTACTACGAGATATTTTGGCTGGACGCAAAACACTATTAATGTCGCATGAGTTATATGCCATTCCGGTAACGCTGGGATGCTGTGCTTATGTACTGGTGTTGAACTTTATTCCTCAATATGCGATTGAGGGTTCAGTACTGTGCATGTTGGGGATCTTTGGACTACGCGCAGCCGCTATTTATTGGGATCTGCGCGTACCAAAGATGTTTATTACTAAAACGCGCTAACTGCTCCGTCACTACGTGGGTCCCAGCCACCACGCAGGGTACCCGAGGGATCGCGAATGATGCAACCAGCATGACCAACCGTCTCATCAAAAGAATCTAACATCTCAATGTCATGACCCATGGCATGCAATTCTTTTGCAACCCATGGACTAAAGCGAGATTCTAATTTCAGACTATCGCTTGTTTGGCCCCAAGTGCGACCGAGCAACCAGCGTGGGCGACTAATCGCATCTTGTGGATCAAGTCCATAAGTAGCGGTGCGAGTAAAGACAGCGCATTGTGTTTGCGGTTGACCATCACCACCCATGGTGCCGTAGACCATTGAGCGACCATCTTTAAATAAAGCCATCGCTGGATTGAGCGTGTGGAAAGGTTTGCGATAAGGCTCAAGATGATTTAGCACCTTGGGATCGAGAGAGAAGCTGCAGCCACGGTTCTGCCAATTCACGCCAGACTTTGGTAGAACAATACCAGCCCCAAACTCGTGATAGATACTTTGAATGAAAGAGACGCAGTTACCATCGCCATCAATCACGCCCATCCAGATCGTATCTGCAGGGCCTTTGCCTTGACCCCAAGGTAAAGCTTTTTTAGGGTTGATGTTCTTAGCAAGTGTTTTCAAGAATGCGGGAGATAAAAATGCTTGCGCATTCTTTGTCATGTAAGCCGGATCAGTTACAAATTGATCCCGAATCTTAAATGCTTGTTTGGTTGCTTCAACGCAGTGATGCACATACTCTGTACTATCTACCTTGAAGCGTTTTAAGTTCAATTGATCCAAGATGCCAATGATCATCAATGACACCACGCCTTGCGTAGGCGGAATCATGTTGTATACCTTACCGGTACTATGCTTGAGCTCAAGTGGATCAATGAGTTTTGCATGGTGACGATGCAGATCGCTTAAGCGTAAGGGACTGCCAATATCAGTCAGTTCTTTTGCCAATAAATCAGCAAGATCACCACGATAAAAATCATCCGTACCTTTGCTTGCAATTTGACACAATGTTTTAGCAAGACGCTCTTGCTTAAAGATACTGCCAACTGCTGGTGCTTTACCGTTTACTAAGAACGTCTTAGAGAAACCAGGGATAGAGCTGAGTTCCTCACGCTTCTTAGCGGTTAAGCTTGATTGACTATGAGTAACTGGCACACCGGCTTCAGCGTAATGAATAGCATCAGCTAATAAACGCGATAAAGGAATCTTGCCGCCAAGACCTTGTTTGGAAAGCTTGTGTGCGGCGCCCCAGCCAGAGATTGTGCCGGCTACGGTATTGGCTGCAACTGGTCCACGAAATGGAATCGCTTTAGTAATACCGCGCTCTGCATACCATTGCTTGCTAGCTAAACCAGCAGCAGCGCCACAAGCATCAATACCACCCATTGCTTTACCAGGTGAATGGATCACCCAGAATGAGTCGCCACCGATTGAATTCATATGGGGATAAACGACAGCAATGGTAGCTGCAGCAGCCACCATTGCTTCTAATGCGTTACCACCTTCTCTCAGAACTGCTAATGCTGATTCAGAAGCAAGGGAATGCGGTGCGACCGCCATCCCTTGAATACCCCACTTTGCTTGCATTGCAAAACCCCTCTATTTTTTTGCACAACTATTTTTATATTATTTATTGTCTCGCAATTGTCGCTCGATATCCGCACTAGAGTCTACGGTGATCTCATTTTGCTCAACTCCAGCAAGTGGATCAACGGAGGGCCCGCTGGCATCAAAGGCAGCAGTCGGCTTATCAACAAAGTAGGTCACTGTTTCTGGGATGAAGATGATGATCGCTACCAAAATCAGTTGCAGACCAACCCACGGAAGGGCTCCATAGTAAATATCAGAGCTTTTAACGGTTTTATCGGCCACCCCTCGCAAGTAAAACAAGGCAAATCCAAATGGTGGATGCATGAATGAGGTCTGCATATTGGCACCAAGTAGCACGCCAAACCAGATCAGATCAATACCTAACTTATCTGCAACAGGCGCTAGCAGTGGAATAATGATGAATGCAATTTCAAAATAGTCTAAGAAGAAGGCTAAGAAGAAGACAAATAAGTTCACCACAATCAAGAAGCCGATTTGTCCGCCTGGTAGGCCTGTTAAGAGCTCCTCAATCCAAAGGTCCCCATCTACTCCGCGGAAGGTCAAACCAAATACCGTAGAGCCAATCAGAATGAAGATCACCATGGCATTGATGCGCATGGTGGAGGTCATTGCTTCCCAGACTAAAGTTTTTTGTAGACGCTTGTTCATTGCTGCGAGAACTAATGCTCCTACAGAACCCATGGCGCCACCTTCAGTTGGTGTGGCTAGGCCCATTAAGATCGTTCCCAGCACTAAGAAAATCAGTGCAATTGAAGGAACAATACCCCAGAGGATTTTCTTAAATAACTTCCAATCAATTTTTGGACGAGCTTCCGGTGGAAGTGCCGGCACATCTTGTGGTCTAAAGATCGACAAGAAGAAAATGAATAAACAGAACAGTGCCACTTGAATAATCGATGGCCCAATAGCGCCAGCGTACATATCACCAACAGATTTACCTAACTGGTCAGCCAACACAATTAATACGAGTGATGGTGGAATCAATTGGGTGATGGTTCCTGATGCAGCAATCACTCCGGTAGCTACACGTGGGTTATAGCCATAGCGCAACATGATTGGTAGGGAAATTAATCCCATTGCAATCACAGATGCGGCCACGGTTCCAGTAATCGCACCGAGAATCGCGCCAACAATAATGACTGCATAAGCTAAGCCACCACGGACTGGGCCAAACAACTGACCCAAGCCTTCGAGCATGTCTTCTGCTAATCCACATTTCTCCAGAATCGCACCCATGAAGGTGAAGAAGGGAATGGAGAGTAGCAAGTCATTCGAGAGAATACCGAATACTCGGTCTGGCAGCGCTTGTAAGAAAGTGGGCTGAAACATGCCCATTTCGATACCGATAAATGCAAAGAATAGGCCAACAGCGCCAAGAGAAAAGGCGGCTGGATATCCAAGCAATAAAAATATAATTAAGCCCCCAAACATGATGGGGGCCATCAAATCATGGCTAATCATTGCAGAGGTCTTTCGTACTTAGGATCGATTTGAATCATGCCGATAATGGCAGCATAGCGTTTGATGATTTCTGAAATACCTTGGAGTGTTAATAAGAAAAATCCCAAAGTAATCGCGCCACGAACTGGCCAACGAATCAGGCCACCTGGATTACTCGAAGTTTCATTTTGAATTACCGAAGTAACAAAAAATTCCCAGGAGTAGTAACCGATGATGATTGTTACTGGTAAGAAGAAAACAATGCCACCCCAAAAGTCCAACCAGAGTCGGAGTTTGTTGGGGTACATTGCATAAAGTACGTCTACTCGCACATGTTCATTGAGGCGGAAAGTGGTTGCAGCACCAAACATCACCATGCCGGCGAATAGATACCACTGCGCTTCTAGCCAACCGTTGGAGCTGACATTGAAGCCATACCGAATCAGCGCATTTGCTGTGCTGACCAGTACGGCTATCAATACCATCCAACTCGCTAATACACCAAAACGGTCATTTAAACGATCAACGAAACTTGCAAAAACTAAAAATTGTTTTGGCATATCAGATTCTCAATAAAGTTTTATTTGACTGGATTAGTCAACATGAAGCTCATGAGAGTTTGCTCAGCAACTTTGTTCCACAACATTTGATCGTTGCGGAATTTTTTCCAAGGCTCGTAAATCTTCTTGAACGATGGATTTTTAGCTGCTTCTTCTTCATACATTTCGAAGGCTGCATTTGATGCTGCTTTCATAATTTCTGTTGAATAAGACTGTAGCTTCACACCGTTCTTAATTAAGCTTTGCAAGGCGATTGGGTTTTTATAGTCGTACTCGGCCATCATGTCGATGTTGCACTCTGCACACGCTGAAGCTAAAGCTTCTTGGTATTGCTTAGGCAACTTTTCCCATTCCTTTATGTTGACGTACATGGAGTACATCGAGCAAGCTTCCCACCATCCTGGGTAGTAGTAGTAAGGAGCAATTTTGTAGAAGCCGAGTTTTTCATCGTCGTAAGGGCCAACCCACTCAGCCGCATCAATCACACCTTTTTCAAGCGCTGGATAAATATCACCGCCGGCAATTTGTTGTGGAATTGCTCCTAAACGGGACATGACTTCGCCACCGAGACCAGCGATACGCATCTTCAGGCCTTTAAGGTCAGCAACAGTCTTGACTGGCTTTTTGAACCAGCCACCCATTTGAGTGCCGGTGTTGCCTGCTGGGAAAGAAATAATGTTGTAGTCGCGCAAGAACTCGCGTTGGAGCTTTAAGCCACCACCCCAATACATCCAGGCATTTTGCTGGCGCTGGTTCATACCAAAAGGAACAGTAGTATCAAAAGCAAAAGTTTTGTTTTTACCTACAAAGTAATAGCCGGCAGTGTGGGTGCACTCAACAGTGCCTTGCTGTACCGCATCAACGGTACCGAAGGCTGGAACGATTTCGCCCGCGCCGAAAATACGAATTTGGAATTTGCCATCAGTCAAAGCGGCAACCCGCTTGGAGATGAACTCGCCACCACCATAAATAGTGTCTAAGCTCTTTGGAAAGCTAGAAGCACAGCGCCATTTCACTTCTGGCATAGATTGGGCAATCGCCGGTGCAGCTAATACACCTGCAGCTGCGCCAAGTGCGGTTTTACCTAAAAAGTCACGTCTTTTCATTTGAATTGCTCCTTGTTGGATATTTATAGGGCGGCATTTTAGTAATGCCTTTTTATTCACTTCTGAGACTATTAAAACGAATTGGGGTTTTATTTCTTAATGTAGTTTGCACCCAGATGCACAAATGCGCACCCTCTTTGTGCATACTGCCATAAAAGTGGGCTAATCCCTATTAACTTCGTGGTTTATGGGGGCGTTGCAGTAAATCCACATTTCTCGGGAAAACCCCGAGTCAAATTCATGAGGAATTACCCTAAGTAATAGATTTCTTTGATTTTTTTCAAAGCATAATCGGCGGGTTGTTTTTTTATTTAATAAAAATAGTTAGGAGCTACTGATGTCTACAGCACACAAAGCAGCCCCAATGACCGCTGAAGAGCGCAAAGTTATTTTTGCTTCCTCATTAGGTACGGTTTTTGAGTGGTACGACTTTTATCTTTACGGTTCATTGGCTGCCATTATGGCCAAGCAGTTTTTCTCAGGCTTAGATGCTGGCTCTGCCTTCATTTTCGCTTTGCTAGCATTCGCGGCTGGTTTCATCGTGCGTCCATTCGGCGCATTGGTGTTCGGTCGCTTAGGCGATTTGATTGGCCGTAAATACACCTTCTTGGTCACCATCCTCTTAATGGGTGGCGCAACCTTCATCGTGGGTATTCTGCCTAACTATGCAACTATTGGTGTTGCCGCTCCAGTGATCTTGATTGCATTGCGTATGCTTCAAGGTTTGGCTTTGGGTGGTGAGTACGGTGGTGCTGCTACCTACGTTGCAGAACATGCTCCTAACGGTAAGCGCGGTGCATACACAGCTTGGATTCAGACAACAGCTACTCTTGGCTTGTTCCTCTCCTTGCTCGTGATTTTGTTCACACGTGAATTCACTGGTCCAGACTTTGATGTTTGGGGCTGGCGTGTTCCATTCCTTCTCTCAATTATTTTGTTGGCCGTTTCTGTTTACATCCGTTTATCGATGAACGAATCCCCAGCATTTAAGAAGATGAAGGAAGAGGGCAAACTCTCCAAAGCGCCTTTGACAGAATCATTTGGTCAATGGAAGAACTTGAAGATTGTTATCTTGGCATTGTTTGGTCTGGTTGCAGGTCAAGCGGTGGTTTGGTATACAGGTCAGTTCTATGCTTTGTTCTACCTTACTCAAGTATTGAAGGTAGATCCTAAGACTGCAAACTTATTGATTGCTGCTTCATTGGTAATCGGTACACCATTCTTTGTGATCTTCGGTACTCTGTCAGATAAGATCGGCCGTAAGGTCATCATCATGGGTGGTTTGTTAATTGCTATCATCCTGTACATCCCGAACACACCAGTGTCCTTGTTTAACGGCTTAACTCACTTTGCTAACCCAGCGTTAGAAAAAGCGATGGCAAGTGCACCAGCAAGTATTACTGCTGATGTGAACGAATGTACTTTCCAGTTCAACCCAACAGGTACTGCGAAGTTCACTAGCTCTTGCGATATTGCAAAGCAGGTGATGGCTTCTAACTCTGCTAGCTACACAACTATCGCCGGCCCAGCTGGTGGAACTGCAGTTGTGAAGATTGGCGATACAGAGATTCAAGGTTACTCTGCTAAGGGTATGGCTCCAGCTGATGCGAAAGCAAAAGATGCTGAGTTCAAGAAAGCAATTCGTGATGCATTGAATGCTGCTGGTTATCCTGCAAAGGCTGATCCTGCTGCGATCAATCATGCTGCGATTTTGGGTATCTTGGTAATTTTGGTGATCTTGGTAACCATGGTTTATGGTCCAATTGCTGCGATGTTGGTTGAGATGTTCCCAACCCGCATTCGTTACACCTCTATGTCCTTGCCATACCACATTGGTAACGGTTGGTTTGGTGGCTTGATGCCAACAATCGCCTTCGCCTTGGTTGCGCAAAACGGTAATATTTACTATGGTCTCTGGTACCCAATTATCATCGCTACGATAACGTTGGTAATCGGTACACTCTTTATCAAAGAAACCAAAGACGTAGATATCTATGCACGTGACTAATTAGATGTAAAACATCTTCAGTCTGCAGTATCAAAAAGCCCGATCACACAATGATCGGGCTTTTTTTATTCCCATAAATCTTTTTGATTGCGATTGTTCAGTAGCTTTTGATTTTGCTGAGCAATGGAAATATCTCTTGCTCCAGGCACCACGGTAATCTGCGCCCCCGCAGTCAAGGCACCAGTCTTGATGACCCGAAGGTACCAGCCGCTAAAGCCAGATTGCAACATCGCCTTGGAAGCGCCTTTGTAGCGCATAGCAGCGTTGAATTTGAAGCAGGGCTCACGCAATTTGACGACGACAAATTCGAGATCACCGATCAATAATTTATCTCCAACAAAGACCTCGGTTTCGAGTAGGCCTTCGATCGTAAAGTTCTCACCAATGGCGCCATGCGCAAGCGTAGTCGGCTTTTTAGTTTCGCGAGTTAGTAGCTCGTTCCAAAAAGCGTAGTGTTCCGCTGGATATACATAGATCGCTTTCTCAACACCACCATGCACACTTAAGTCTGCTTGCTCATCACCCTGCACTCCAAGAGTGGTAATTTCAACCGGGCTTGGGTTTTGCAAATTACTCACGCTCTTTTTGTGAATTGCTGACGCAACGGTTTTGTAATCCGGATGGTGATTACCAAAGAGGGGCAATACTTTGCCACTAGAAATCGATAGAAGACGCATAAGTAAAAATGCCTGATAAGATCAAACGATAAATTAAAGAGAGTAAATGATGCACCTATATAGGGTAGTCACCATCATATTTTTTAGCGTATTCCTGAGTCAAGGGGCTCACGCTAAATGGGATGAAGAGCGCGATGTCACTACGAACGGTAAAGATGAGTTAGTTTATTACTTCAAGACCAATGAGCAGGGGCAGAAATTGGTTTTAGATAAATATGTAAAGCGTCTGATTTTTATCCGCCCTGATCGCCTTCATAAACGCACTATTAGGCAAATTAAGATCGATGGAGTACCTGTAGATGTTACGAGCGACCCCTTTTCACGACACCCCGAGCAGACAGCGATTGTTTTCGACAATAAAGATGAGGTCCTCAAAAAACTTTTCTTGGCTAAGAAAATTGAACTGGATGTGCGTTATGGCCGAGAACAAGAGGTAAGTACTTTTCTGGTGAAATAAATTTGTTAAAAGGAGTGAAACAATGTCAGATCACAATAATGATGTGCTAAGTCGGCGAAATGCTATCAAGCTAGGCGTTGCCTCACTGTCCTCCGCGGGCTTGGTTGCTGGAGTTCAGGCGCATAAGACTGATGACGTAGTGAAGACCCCATTTGTTGTAGCGCAAACCTTCATACCGATTGCAGGTGGCAATGCTGAATTTCCTGTGCGCCGCATTTACTGCATTGGCAGAAATTATGCAGCGCACGCCCGCGAGATGGGGTCTGATCCTACGCGCGAGCCACCATTCTTTTTTCAAAAGCCAACGGATGCTATTCAGTTTGTAGCTCCCAATAAGATAGTGGATCACCCTTATCCATCACTAACGAAAAATTATCATTACGAAGTAGAGTTAGTGGCAGCATTGAAAACTGGTGGGAAAAATATTTCTCCACAAAATGCCCTGGATCATGTTTATGGTTATGCCTTAGGTCTTGATATGACGCGTCGTGATTTGCAGCGCTTTATGGGAGATCAAAAAAAGCCGTGGGAAATTGGAAAATCTTTTGATTATTCGGCACCGATTGGGCCAATCTTTCCTGTTGCGCAAGTGGGGCACTTTACGAAGGGCGCCATCTCGCTTTCCGTGAACGGAGTAGTAAAGCAAAAAGCGAATTTGGATCAGATGATTTGGTCTGTAGCGGAACAAATCGCTAAGCTATCAGAAGCTAACGAACTATTCCCTGGGGACATCATTTACTCCGGAACGCCTGAGAATGTGGGGCCAGTTGTGCGAGGAGATGTTGTTCGTTGCAGTATTGATAATTTGCCTGATTTAGTCATCAAGATTGTCTGATTTGCAGTATTGGGCGATCTAAAGTCGGCAAATTGAGCATTTGGAGCAAATAAGCTAAAATCTCAGATTCGGCGAATTAGCTCAGCTGGTTAGAGCGACGGAATCATAATCCGCAGGTCCGGGGTTCAAATCCCTGATTCGCCACCAATTTAAAGGCCATTGCCCACCGGCAGTGGCCTTTTTTCTTAAGCTGACTAGAATCGTCTTATGGCTAAATTTTGGAACTTTGTCTTTTTTCAAGTGGGCTGGTTTGCTTGCATTTTGGGCGCTGCTTATCAGCATGAGCTCTGGGCGGTAATCGGAACCCTGGCCTATATTGCTATTTATCTCTGGCGCTCCCAAACCCCAAAGCTAGAACTCACCTTGCTGCTAAAGGTTCTATCTTTTGGGATCCTGACCGATAGCCTTCTCATGTATTTGGGGATTCTCGACTTTAAGGGCACATGGCCCTCTCCTTATTTATCACCAGCATGGATGTGGGCTCTCTGGCTTTTAGTGGCCAGCACTCTCAATAGCTCCCTATCTTGGCTCAATGGTAAGCCTGTGCTAGGGATGGTTTTAGGGGCAATTAGCGGCCCACTATCTTATGAGGCTGGTATTCGAATGGGAGCTGCAAACTGGGGTTCTGGGTCCCATATCCTTGCTTTAGGGCTCATTAGCGTGGTCTGGGCTGTAGCAATGCCCCTCTTTTTCTATTGGGTTGGACCTATTACCAGGCCTGCCCTAGCAAAAAATACGTAAATTCCTTTAAAAAGTCACTTGCAAATACTACTGTTTTTATATACAGTAACTTCTAAGTTGTGAAACAGTAGATAAAACTTCGGGAAAAAGCCCAATACAAAGCGAAAAGGAATCAAAAATGGCCTTGGATGACAAAAGAAAATCAGCCTCCTCAGAATTTGAGGGAATGAGCGGAGACAAGCAAAAAGCACTAACAGCAGCCTTAGCGCAAATTGAGAAACAATTTGGCAAGGGCTCAATCATGAGATTGGGCGATGCTGAAATCAGTCAAGATATTCAGGTGGTATCAAGCGGCTCACTCGGTCTTGATATTGCTCTTGGAGTTGGCGGACTGGCACGTGGTCGCGTGATTGAGATTTACGGACCAGAATCTTCCGGGAAAACAACATTAACTTTGCATGCGATTGCAGAAATGCAAAAGCTTGGTGGTACTTGTGCGTTTATCGATGCTGAGCATGCATTAGATGTTCAGTACGCATCACGCCTTGGCGTGGATGTAAATAATTTATTGATCTCTCAGCCAGATACAGGCGAGCAAGCTTTAGAAATTGCCGATGCATTAGTGCGTTCTGGTTCGATTGATTTAATTGTGATTGACTCAGTAGCAGCTTTGGTTCCTAAGGCTGAGATTGAAGGCGATATGGGCGATTCATTACCAGGTTTACAAGCGCGCCTCATGAGTCAAGCTCTACGTAAGTTGACCGGCGCAATTAAGCGTACCAATACAACCGTGATTTTCATTAACCAAATTCGTATGAAGATTGGTGTGATGTTTGGTTCACCTGAGACCACTACTGGCGGTAATGCATTGAAGTTCTATGCTTCTATGCGCTTGGATATTCGCCGCATCGGCAGTATTAAAAAGGGTGATGAAGTGGTTGGCAATGAAACCCGCGTGAAGGTGGTTAAGAACAAGGTTTCGCCGCCATTCCGTGAGGCGATCTTTGACATTATGTATGGCGCTGGTATTTCAAGAGAAGGCGAAATCATTGATATGGGCGTTGAGGCCGACCTCGTTGAAAAATCAGGTTCTTGGTATAGCTACAACGGCGATCGTATTGGTCAAGGTAAAGATAATGTGCGTGACTTCTTAAAAGAGAATCCAGCGATCGCTAAAGATATTGAAGCCAAGATTCGTGAGAAGTTAGGCGTTAAATCTGGCTCAGCAGTAGTCACTGATGTGCTGAGCGAAGAAGAGGAAGTCGAATAGTTCGATGTCAGAGCTAGACAGTAAAAGCAAAGAAAGAACCAAACAAAGCCCGAGTCTCAAAGCTCGGGCTTTGCGTCTTTTGTCGCTCCGAGAATATAGTCGCAAAGGTTTAGCTGCAAAACTTGCAGAGTCAGAAGCAAGGTGGGCAAAGCTAGGTGGAGATCAAGCTCAAGAGGCGTCAGACACTAGACGCTTAAGTATTGAGGCCGTGCTAGATGATTTTGAGGCTAGGGGCTGGCTATCGGACGAGCGTTTTGCTGAGGCATTAGTGCGCAGGCGCAGTGAACGTTATGGGATGCGAAAAATTCAGGGTGAACTTGAGAGTGCTGGAGTAGATTCCAAGCAATCTGCGAAACTTCTGGCGGGGCTCAAGGAAACGGAATATCAGCGTGCTTATGAGCTCTGGACTCGAAAATACGGTGTAGCGGCTCCAGATCAGAAGGAACGGGCTAGGCAATACCGCTTCTTGGCCTCAAAGGGTTTTAGTTCTGAAGTCGTGGTAAAGGTGATTGGCGGCCAGCAGCCCGATTAGGGCAATTACGGATCGGAAATAGACAATTGCGGCGTTGCAGCATGATAGACTTACGGGGTCGGTCAAGCCGTTCGCATTTATTCAAATTTAGCTAATTTAGCTATATCTCGAGTAAGTATGGGATGAAGGCAACATCGGTTTAATTAATCCTCATTGCTTGCTAAAAAAGATACCGTTTCGGAGTAATTATGAAAATTCACGAGTACCAAGGCAAAGAACTGCTTCGCCAATTTAATGTGCCTGTTCCAAACGGCATCCCTGCGTTTAGCGTTGATGAGGCAGTGAAAGCTGCTGAAAAACTAGGCGGCCCAGTATGGGTTGTTAAGGCTCAAATTCATGCTGGTGGACGCGGCAAAGGCGGCGGCGTGAAGTTGGCAAGAAGCATGGACGATGTGAAGAAATACGCATCTGAAATTTTGGGCATGCAGCTTAAGACTCATCAAACAGGACCAGAAGGTCAAAAAGTCAATCGTCTCTTAATTGAAGATGGCGCAGATATCAAAAAAGAGTACTACTTCAGTATTGTTACAGACCGTGGCACGCAAAAGAATGTGATCATGGCTTCAAGCGAAGGTGGTATGGATATTGAAGAGGTTGCAGAATCTCATCCAGAAAAAATTATCAAAGTATTTGTTGATCCATTAATTGGTTTGACAGATGCTGATTGCGACATCATTGCTAAAGGTATTGGCGTGCCTGAAGCTTCTATTCCAATGGCTCGCGATGTATTTAAGAGCTTGTATAAAACGTATTGGGACACCGATGCTTCATTGGTGGAGATCAATCCATTGATTCTTGAAGGTAATGGCAAGATCAAGGCTTTGGATGCGAAGTTCAACTTTGATCCAAATGCATTGTTCCGTCACCCAGAGATCGTTGCTTACCGTGATATCGATGAAGAAGATGCTGCTGAGATTGAGGCCTCTAAGTTTGACCTTGCTTACATCTCTTTAGATGGCAATATTGGTTGTTTAGTCAATGGTGCTGGTTTGGCTATGGCAACCATGGATACTATCAAGCTATTCGGTGGTGAGCCAGCAAACTTCTTGGACGTTGGCGGTGGTGCTACAGCAGAAAAAGTGACTGAAGCATTCAAGATCATGCTCAAGAATAAGAGCGTTGAAGCAATTTTGGTTAACATCTTCGGCGGCATTATGCGTTGTGACGTGATCGCTGATGGCGTAGTTACAGCATGTAAAGCGGTAAACCTCACGGTACCTTTGGTTGTACGTATGAAGGGCACAAACGAAGATCTGGGTAAGAAGATTCTTGCCGACTCTGGTTTGCCAATTATCAGCGCCGATTCAATGGCTGAAGCTGCTACCAAGGTAGTTGCTGCTGTTGCCAAAAACAAATAATCCAGGAATTCCAATATGTCTATTTTGATCAATAAAAACACCAAAGTCATTACACAAGGTATTACTGGTAAGACGGGTCAGTTCCATACTGAAAAGTGTCAAGAATACGCAAACGGCAAAAATTGTTTTGTTGCTGGTGTGAATCCTAAAAAAGCCGGTGAGTCTATTTTTAACATTCCAATTTATGCGACTGTGAAAGAGGCTGCTGCCCAAACTGGCGCTACCACTTCTGTAATTTATGTTCCCCCTCCGGGTGCTGCTGCAGCGATCTGGGAAGCAGTTGAAGCTGATCTTGATTTTGTGATCTGTATCACTGAAGGTATCCCTGTGCGCGACATGCTTGAAGTGCGTAATAAAATGCATGCTAAAGAAGCTGCTGGCGGTAAGAAAACCTTATTACTTGGCCCTAACTGCCCGGGCATCATCACTCCTGATGAAATTAAGATCGGCATCATGCCTGGCCATATTCATAAGAAGGGCCGCATTGGTGTTGTGAGCCGTTCCGGTACCTTGACCTATGAAGCAGTTGGTCAGTTAACAGCGATTGGCTTGGGTCAATCTACTGCGGTTGGTATTGGTGGTGATCCAATCAATGGCTTGAAGCACATCGATATCATGAGAATGTTCAACGAAGATCCAGAAACGGATGCGGTCATCATGATTGGTGAAATCGGCGGCCCAGATGAGGCTGAAGCAGCTCGCTGGTGCAAGGACAATATGAAAAAGCCAGTAGTTGGCTTCATTGCTGGTGTTACAGCGCCCCCTGGAAAGCGTATGGGCCACGCCGGCGCATTGATTTCTGGTGGAGCGGATACTGCTGATGCCAAACTTGCCGTCATGGAAGAATGTGGCTTCAAAGTAACAAAGAACCCATCAGAAATGGCAGCTTTATTGAAAGCCATGTTGTAATAGCGAAAAATTAAAAGATACTGCTATCTCGATAGTGTTTAGCAGTATCTTTTTTGTAGTAATTTGTAGTTTAAAAAAGTAGTTAAAACATAAAAAACGTAGGGAGACAAAATGGATTTTTCAGCTTTTTCTGATGCTACCTTCTGGGCGGCACTTCTATCAATCATCGTAGCTAATATCTTGTTATCGGGCGATAACGCAGTTGTGATTGCATTAGCATCACGCAACCTGCCGCCTGAGCAGCAAAAGAAAGCCATTTTCTGGGGTAGTGCTGCTGCAATTATTTTGCGCGTAGTGCTCACCATTACTGCGGTTGCCTTACTAACATTGCCATATCTCAAAATTGTTGGCGGCTTGTTACTTCTCTATATCGGTATTCAGTTGTTATCTGATAGCGGTGGTGAAGAGCATATGGAAGCTAAAACCAGCATCTGGGCAGCGATTCGTACGATCTTGATTGCTGACTTAGTAATGAGTTTGGACAACGTCTTGGCTGTGGCTGCTGCTGCACAAAAAGGCCCAGAAGAAACTCGTCTCTTGCTCTTGATTATCGGCTTAGCAATGTCTATTCCTTTAATCATTTTTGGTAGCGCAATGCTGTTGAAAGTGATGGAGCGTTTCCCAATCATCATTACTTTGGGCGCAGGCTTATTGGGCTTGCTAGCGGGCGGTATGTTAGTGGATGATCCAGCAATTAAAGATAGCATTCAGGAGGCCTTAGGAGATGCTAAGCTTGCCTTTGAAGTTATCGGTGTAGCCATTGTTATTTTGGTGGGCACGTATATGAAAAAACGGAATGCTGGAAAAGCAGAGCATTAATCGGATTTCAAATGAATCAGAAAAGCCGGCCTCTAAAGCCGGCTTTTTTAACGCCTAGATTTCTTGTGTAGAACAGGTATAGACTGGATGATGAGGCATTTCACCTCAGGAGCTAGAAGATATGCAAAGTAGAAATCAGGAATCAGGATTTACATTAATCGAAGTGATGGTGGTTGTTGCCATCATTGGTATTTTGGTAGCGGTAGCTGTTCCTCAATATCAAGATTACATTGCACGTAGTCGGGTTGTTGAAGGGATGAATTTATCCTCCAGTGCAAAGCTTGCTGTGACAGAAGCCTTTGCAAGTCGCGGGACTGTAACCATGGATGAGGCTACCAGCGGTTCATTTACCTTTGGACCTACTCGTAGTGTAAAGTTGATCGAAATCACGCCATCAGGAGCCATTGCTATTGACTATCAAGTCAGTGTTGCGCCAGAAGGTAAGAACACGCTACACCTCATTCCGACAAATAATCCAGATGCAAATGTGCCAAAGCCGATTGACCTCTCAAAACCAGAGGGCGCAACATGGGCAGGTGGTTGGTCTTGTAGATCGACTGAAACAAATCTACTTCCCCAGCTCCTACCATCTGAGTGCAGAATTAATAAGTAAGGATTTAGCAAGAAGCTTGCCCAACCATTAGCCACCCTAGGGTGGCTAATTCGTATAGCTTTCTATTCGAACTCTTCTCAAGCAGTTTCACTTCACTCGTCACCATGCCAGATCTACTGCTTTGGACATATGGTAGATATTAAGTAGGGCGACTTGGACTACGGTGAGTGCTTCTGTTGCCGTACTTTAAAATTAGGTTAAACGTAGCTATTAAGTGGGTAGAAAAGATCGCTAAAAGACATGTGGCGGCTTGCTTTATAGGCCTGCTCCTTTGCAATAAAATGAATCCATGAATCCCAAATTTCAACTAATGCTTCAACAAGTTATTCAAGCTTTTCAGGGCGATAATTTTGATTTAGCTAGCTCAACTTTAAATAAGAGTCTACAAGTTGATGTATCTAGTTCGGAGGCTATTTTTGACCTTGGGATTGCTTATGCAGAAGCTAATAAATTTGCTGAAGCGCTGACCATTTTTTATTGTTTAAAGTCTTATAAGAATAGCGATGCAAGGATTCCATATAACATGGGCATCATTCATTCGCTGGAAGGTAAGTACGAGCTGGCATTGGTGGCGTACGATTTAACTCTTAAGCTTCAGCCTGACTACGTGGAGGCATTGATTAATAAAGGTGCAATCCATAACGAGATGAAAGATTATGCATTGGCATTAGAGGTTTTGGATCGCGCAATAAATTTATCTGAAAATTATTATGAAGCTTACTCAAACAAGGGTGCAACTCTGCACGAACTTAAGCGATATGATGAGGCCATTACTCAATACGATAAAGCGCTTAGCCTAAAGCCCGATGACCACGAGGCTCGGATCAATAAGGGTGCAACTCTGCACGAACTTAAGCGATATGATGAGGCCATTACTCAATACGATAAAGCGCTTAGCCTAAAGCCCGATGACCACGAGGCTTGGATCAATAAGGGTGCAACTCTGTACAAACTTAAGCGATATGAAGAAGCTATTACTCATTGCGATAAGGCGCTAAGTCTAAAACCAGATAATCACGTGGCTTGGTCTAGTAAAGGGATGTCTCTGCATGAGTTGAAATGCTATGAAGAGGCCATTGCTCACTATGAAAGGGCATTGAGTTTGAGGCCAGACTACCCCGAGGGTTGGAGTAATAAAGGGGTGACCTTGCATGAGCTGAAACGCTATGAAGAGGCCATTGTGCACTATGAAAAGGCATTGAGTCTTAAACCTGATGCTGATTGGGTATATGGAGATTTAGTCTATACAAAGATGAAAATATGCAGTTGGTCTGGTTTGGTAGATTTATTAGACATTATTTGTAGAAAAGTGATGGCAGGCGAGAAAGCTGCACAACCTTTCCCTTTGCTTGCTTTAAGTGATGATGCTTCTTTACATAAGCAATGTTCTGAGATTTATGCTCAAAATAGATATCCATCAAATTTAACCTTAGGCTCTATTCCTAAGTTATCAAAAAAAGAGAAAATTCGTATTGCTTATTTCTCTCCTGATTTTCGAAGCCATCCAGTATCTTTTCTAACTTCTGAGCTCTTTGAAATTCATGATAGAAGTAAGTTTGAAGTATTCGCTTTTTCGCTACAAAAAGTACCCATTGACGATGAGATAAATATTCGCCTCAGAAAGGCCTTTGACAGATTTGTAGATGTCGATAATATGTCAGACCAAGAAATTGCCCAATTAGCCCGAGAGTTGGAGTTAGATATTGCCATTGATTTGGCTGGACCAACTCAATACTCTAGAACTAGAATTTTTTCTTATCGAGCTGCACCTATTCAAGTAAATTGGTTGGGCTATGCAGGAACAATCGGCGCTAATTTTATTGATTATATTGTGGCTGATAAAACTATTATTCCAGACCAGTCCCAGCAGTTTTATTCTGAAAAAGTAGTAACTCTTCCTGACACCTATATAGTTGATGACTCCAAGCGGATTCCTTCTTCTAGAGAATTTACAAAAAAAGAGTGTGGGTTACCAAAAAATACATTTATCTTCTGTTGCTTTAATAATGACTATAAATTTAATCCTCAAGTTCTAGATAGTTGGTCGAGAATTTTGTGGGCAGCAAAAAATAGCGTGTTATGGATTCCAGAAAATAATGAACGCTTCAGTGCCAATATAAAATTTGAATTTGAAAGGCGAGGCATTAGCTCTAATAGGGTTATCTTTGCTCAAAGAGTGGAGTCGATGGCCGACCATTTGACTAGATATGCTTTGGCGGATTTATTTTTGGATACCTACCCCTACAATGCGCATACAACGACGTTAGATGCTCTTAAAGCTGGGGTCCCAGTCCTCACCCTGATGGGAGGATCATTTGCTAGTCGTGTGGCAGCTAGTCTCTTAAATGCTATTGGTTTGCCTGAGCTCATTACCAATACCCAAGAGGAATATGAGTCTTTAGCAATTGAGTTAGCCTTGAATCACCAGAAACTGGCAGATATAAAATTGAGGTTAGCTAACAATCGTCTAACTGCCCCTTTATTTGATACACCACTCTTTACTAAAAATCTTGAAGCAGCCTACATCGCAATGTATGAGCGATACCAAGCCGATTTAGAGCCAGAACACATATCTATTGCTTAGGCGGTATTTTCAGTGTTGCAATAGCTACTTGTTTTTGCACGCTTAGGCCTAACTGAGCGAAACTAGTTGGTGACTACTAGGTCGCCTTCCACTCTCCAGATTTACTATCACTCTTCTCTAGTAGTTTGACATCACCATGCCACGGTTTACTGCTTTGCACATATCGTAGATTGTGAGTAGGGCTACTTGGACTGCGGTGAGGGCTTCCATTTCAACGCTTTGTAACTTCAATCTTGACCAAATCTTTGGGTTTACTTGGACAACATTTGGATAAAGGTTAGCATAAGCCATACGGGTGCCCCAATTGAATTTCTAGAATCTAGACCTCACCGTACTCCCCTAAAGTAGGCTTAGGAGTCCCACATCTTTCTTGCGCAGTGTTTTGGACATTAGAATGGCTTATTAATAATATTTTTATACATCATGCAATATTTTGGAGGCAATAGTGGAATTTAGTTTTTTCTTTCCAACAAATGATCGTGGAGGTACACACCTTTTAGGTTGTTTAATGCAGGGCTTACATCTTCTGGGACATAAAATCTATTCTAATGTTCCAGTAAAAGAGTTTAGATCAAATGGGATATGCCTGCCATTTTCTGGTTTATTTGCAGATAAAATTGAAATTACCTCTGATATGTCTAGAGGGCATTTAATTGTTGATGCTTTTAATGGTTTAGGTAAATATTCAGAGCCTTTAATAGAGTCCGCAAAAAACAATAAAATTGTCCTTGTGGATATGAATGATGTATGTAATTTTCGTGACTATGACGAGAATTTCCTTGTCTTTAGGGCCCACTCTAATAAATTTGCCATTAGAAAAGGAAAATTCCAGCCTATTGGATTTGGAGTTTCTCAAGAAGCAGTTGATGCCTCTAAAAATTATCAAATCTGCAAGAGGGATGGCGGTATTTTAAGAAACTTTCGCCCCTCAAGTAACCAGTCTGTTAGAGATTCTCTAGACCTAATTTTGGTCCCAAAATTGAAGACTCATTTCAATATTAATCAGAATATTTCAGCTCAAAATCAATATCTCTCTGACTTGCTAGCCTACAAGGCAGTATTAGCTTATGGGGGCAGCCTCTATAGGGATCTTCTTTTAAATCCTTATTTTTTGGGCAATAAGGACCTTGAGTTTAAAGAGTTGCCTACTGAGCCTGCCATATTGAGATTTGATAGCTGGAGATACTATGAGGCAGCATTGTTTGGGGCATGTCCAATCTCTCTTGATTTTGAGAGATATGGATTAGATAATTCGGCAAATCCTACTCCATGGAAAGAATATATTCCAATAGATTTTGCCAGAATAGACGAAACAGTATCTAGGATTGTGACTTCACTGAATGATGACCCAATGTTTTTTGAGAATATTGGAAAAAATGCTAGGGACTGGGTACTGAAAAACCATTCGCCCATGTCTATGGCGGAAAGATTATTAGAAAAAATGAGGGCAGAGGAATATCTCTAAAGTACTGATAAGTCTATACCGAAAATTATTCAGTATTTAAATTTAGGTATGCTGTGTAATACTGAAACAAGATCTGAAAGTCTTTGCCAAAAACCTACTTTGGTCGGCAAGACACACTGTCGCTTGTATGGTGACTTATCAATCTCAGGAGAGTCTCCATCACTCTCGTAGATTGCGACTCTTCTAGATTAACCGTTCTTGGTAAGTGATATGTGGGCTGTACTTGTTTGCTAATTGATGTCCTCCCAGCAAGGGCTCAAAATCTCTCCCCTTCGCATAGCGGTCTCAATGGCAAGCCATTACAAATGGTTTTGTGTATATGTTGCGGTTGGCTTTTGGAGTGCAAGCCTCCAGCAGAATGCTTTGCACATCACAGTAGTTATTTTTGGACTAATCTTAATTTTTGACATTATCTTAAAATTGTGAGTTGTCGCTATAAAATAATGCCATGAATCCTCAACTTCAATCAATGCTTCAGCAAGCCATCCAAGCCTTTCAGGATGGAAATTTTGATAGTGCTGACTTAATTTTAAAAAGAGTTTTACAGGTTGACGCCAAAAATCTCCCAGCCTTACATGTGCTTGGCTTAATAAAGGTGATGCAGACCAATTACAGAGAGGCGGTTGATTATTTAACTAGGGCCGCTCGTATCCATCCTAATGATGCTTCAATACAGTACAACTTGGCAAAAGCTCTTGCAGACTCTGGAAATGATAAAGATGCTCTTATTCATTACAAAAAATCAGTTGTCCTAGCTCCAAATAATCCAGAAGCTTGGCTTAGCTATGGAAAAAGTGCCTCTAATTTGGGTCGTTATGAGGAGGCCTTAGTTTGGTATGGCAATGCGCTAAGTTTGAAGCCTGACTATGCAGAGGCGGCTTTGAACAAAGGCGCAACTTTTAAAGAGCTTAAAAGATATGAAGAAGCTATAGCTTTCGCTGAGCAGGCCTTGGCAATAAATCCTAATCTGGCTGAAGCTTTGTTGAATAAAGGGGTTGCCTTAAAAGAACTCAAACGCTATGAAGAGGCAATTGCGCAATATGATAAGGCGCTAAGCCTTAACCCTGACTATGCAGAGGGTTGGGCCAATAAGGGTAATGCTTTGTATGAACTCAAACGCTATGAAGAGGCAATTGCGCAATATGATAAGGCGCTAAGCCTTAACCCTGACTATGCAGAGGGTTGGGCTAATAAGGGTAATACTTTGTATGAGCTTAAGCGGTATGACGAGGCAATCGTGTACTACGATAAAGTACTTAGCCTAAAGCCTCACGATCATGATGCTTGGAACCATAAGGGCAATATTTTGCATGAGCTCAAGCGGTATGACGAGGCAATTGCGCACTACGATAAGGCACTAGGCCTAAAGTCTGACTATGCAGAGGGTTGGTCTAATAAAGGTAATGCTTTGCATGAGCTCAAGCGGTATGACGAGGCAATTGCACACTACGATAAGGCACTAGGCCTAAAGCCTGACTATGCAGAGGGTTGGTCTAATAAAGGTAATGCTTTGCATGAACTCAAGCGGTATGACGAGGCAATTGCACACTACGATAAGGCACTAGGCCTAAAGCCTGACTATGCAGAGGGTTGGGCTAATAAGGGGATGATCCTGAATCTCCTTAAGAGGCATTCTGATTCAGCAAAATGTTACCTAAAATCTTTAGAGCTTAAGACGGAAGACTCTTTTTTATTAGGTCAATTTCATCATCAAATGATGTTAGCGTGCGATTGGACTAATTATGAAAAGAGTATTGATAAAATCGCTCATTTAGTTAGCGAGGGAAGAAAGGGGGCTGAGCCATTCGGTTTCCAGGGCATTTCATGCTCAGAGGAATTATTAAAAAAGTGTGCTGAATTTTATTCAAATGATAGGTTTCCTGCGCTTGGTAATTTGTCTGAATTTTCAAAGTATCAACATCATAAAATTCGTATTGGATATTTGTGCGGTGAATTTAGGAATCAGGCAACCTCAATGTTAATGACCCGTGTTTGGGAGTTGCACGACAAATCTAAGTTTGAAATTTTTGCTTTTGATAATGGCTGGGATGACGGTTCAGGCTATCGCCATAGAATTAATCAAGCATTCAGTAAGATATTCGATATATCTAAATTATCTGATGTAGAGGCGGCTAAATTAATTCGATCTAATGAGATTGACATTCTTGTAAACTTAAACGGTTTTTTTGGGCTCGCAAGGCAGGGTGTATTTTCTTATAAACCTGCCCCAATTCAAGTGAACTATCTTGGCTTTCCCGGAACTATCGGCGCAAAATACATGGATTATATTATTGCCGATAAAGTGGTGATACCGGAAGAGTCAAAAATACATTACATTGAAAAGCTTGTATATCTACCAAATAGCTATCAAGCAAATGATGACCTAAGAAAAATCTCTGATGGACAATTTTCTAGAGCGCAACTAGGTCTTCCAGAGGATGTTTTTGTTTTTGCTTGCTTTAATAACAACTACAAAATAACTCCCTCTACTTTTGATTCGTGGATGAGAATTTTAAGTAATGTTCCGGGAAGCGTTTTGTGGCTTTTGGAGGATAATCCAACCGCTAAAGAGAATCTAATTAAACAGGCGGCCTGTAGAGGTGTCGATTCGTCTAAATTAGTTTTTTCTGATCGCCTTAGAATTGAGGATCATCTGGCGCGTCAACGGTTAGCAGACCTGTTTCTTGACACTTTGCCTTATAACGCACACACAACCTGTAGCGATGCTTTATGGGCAGGATTACCTGTGCTGACTCTAATGGGGAGCACTTTCCCGGGTAGGGTTGCTGCTAGTCTTCTAAGTGCCCTAGGATTAACTGAACTTATTACCTCCAACAAGGAACAATATGAGGCTTTGGCAATTGAATTAGCGATAAACCCCCAAAAGCTTATAGATATTAAATTGAAGCTAGCCAAAAACCGATTGACTACTCCCTTATTTGATACCCCGCTTTTCACTAAAAATCTTGAGGCTGCTTACATCAAAATGTATGAGCGGTATCAAGCTGATTTAGAGCCAGAGCATATATCTATTAATTAGTGAAAGTTTTTAGTATCGCAAGAGCTAATTGTTCTGGGTCTGAGAGGTTTAACTGGCTATACCCCGAAGAAGTTAGCTTTGTCTTTACAGGCGCCCTTTACTTCTTTTGTGTAGTGTTGCCACGGTTTCTGCTCCTAAGTGGGACAGAATTGGGCCACAAAAAAACAATAGCACAAGAGACGCACGAGACCGAATCCATCAGCATGCTGGATAAGGTGGGGCGCCCCTTTGCGATTTCCAGAAGCTGAACGCTATGCCACACCCCCCCCATTTTTTAAAAAGGTCCCATCCATCTACCTTTGCACGCTGTTTTGCACGGCCAACTAGGTATTTTTTGAATTAATGTCGATTTTTACTCTCCATGTTTAGTGGCAGGCGGTACAAGACCATATCATCCCAGCAAGAAAAATATATTATGTGAATTCCCGAATGGATAAATTAAAAGTGTTGCGACAAGTCGAGCCGGTTGCAGTTTGGCTGAAATGTGAACAATTGCTAGTCTTGAGTAATGCAAGTTTATGTATAGTGGAGGCATTCATTGTTTGGGACTCTAAAATTTATGGGCAACATCTATTACTTTGGCTATCCAACACCTACCACTGGGGGTGATTTTGTAAACATAGATCACGTTTTGGTTTTAAACAAACTTGGTTTCTCTGCGAAAATTATCTACGATGGCAGTCACCCAATGAGTAGTAAATTACCTCAGAACTCTCGGCCTATTCAATCAATAAATTTTCGAGAAGATGATTATTTTATTGTTCCGGAGAATGATTACCAACTATTAGAATTTGCGTACAGCCTAAAATCAAAATTAATTATTCACAATCAAAATAACTATTATTTTTTTAATGCTGTTAATTCTGTTTTAGGTTTGGAAAATAAGCGCTTTAATACTATCATCTGCCCGTCTGATATAAGCGCTAAGATGCTAGTTGATGCAGGTTATCGTGGTGAGGTTGCCGTAATAAAGCCATATGTACCATCATATTTTTCACCATCAAAAAAGAAATTAACCATCGCATTTTCTCCCAGAAAGCTGCCTATTCAGAGCAGGGCATTACTCACAACATTTCGCTCTATGTTCCCAAATTATTTAGATATTGAGTGGGTCGCAATTGAAAATATGGATAGGGAAAATGTAGCAAAATTACTCTCTGAATCGGCAATATATGCATCTTTCTCAAATCTTGAATCTTTGGGCTTATCAACGCTTGAGGCAATGAAGTGTGGTTGCATTGTTGTTGGCGACCATGGTGGTGGGGGCTCTGAATATGCAAACACGGAAAATGGATTTTGGGTTAGGGCTGATGAATTGATTCTATATTCCCGTAAAATTGCTGATGCAATTGAATTATTTAAAAAATTTGGAGCAGAGAATGCAATATCAGTTGCCGCAATCAAATCGGCAAATGAATTTAGCCCCGAAAACTTCCATAAGAGCCTAGAGAATTTTTGGCTAAATAGAATTTCAAAATCCCATTGACGTAGATGGGGAACTATTTTGGGATAGTTTTATTGTCTGTACTGGCCACACTACTCTTATTTTGTATGCGAATTAGGCGCTACCTAGTTTGACTTAGTTTTCTACTCTCCAGTGTTTTTAGTATCGCAAGAGCTAATTGTTCTGGGTCTGAGAGGTTTAACTGGGTGTACCCCGAAGGAGTGGCTTTGTCTTTACAAGTGCCCTTTACATCTTTTGTGAAGTGTTGCCACGGTTTCTGCTCCTCAGTGTGACAGAATTGGGTCCTATCTTTTGCTTCACTAGTTAGTGACCGCTAGGTCGCATTCCACTTCCCAGATTTACCACCACTCTTCTCAAGTAGCTTCACATCACCCATCACCATGCCTCGGTCTACTGCTTTGCACATATCGTAGATTGTGAGTAGGGCGACTTGGACTGCGGTGAGGGCTTCCATTTCTACGCCGGTAGGTCCAGTAGTTTCTGCTTTTACTTGGCAAGTGATGCTGTTGTCATTTGGGTTGGTTTGAAATTCCAGGCTCACGTGGGTGAGTGCCAGTGGATGACAGAGAGGAATAAGATCCGAGGTCTTCTTTGATGCCTGAATGCCTGCAATTCTGGCGATACCCAATACATCCCCCTTTTTGTGGCTTCCCGCTTCAACCATTTTAAAGGTCTCGGGAAGCATACTGATCTTGCCTGTGGCAATGGCGATTCTGTGGGTAGGGGCTTTATCACCCACATTTACCATATGTGCTTGGCCGCTTTCATCAAAATGAGTTAGTTTGTTCATGGGATAAGTTTTACCATATAGGCATGCAGGATATAAAGTTCCTTAGAAAAACCTCATTTTGGCAGCGCCTTTTAGCTATTCAATTGGCGCTAGCTTTGTCATGCTCGGGCGTTATGTCCGCTTCCGCTGCCACACCTGTTGGAGATGTTTCTGTAGATGGTAATTCTGCGGCTATCGAAAATATTGGTCGAGCGATGCAATCGCCGAGTGCCCAGTCCTCTAAGCTGCCAGCTCGCAATACTTTAAAGTCACAACCTAATATTATCTTGCCCGATATGGGTGATCCTGGAGGAGATTCCCTCAGCCGAATTGACGAACGTAAATATGGCGAAATGATCATGCGCCAGATTCGCCCTGATCCTGATTTTTCTAATGACCTACCCATCTATGATTTTTTAAATGCAATGGAGCGTCGTTTATTGCAGGCTGCTAAACAATTGCAGCTTGGTGGCGCAAATGAGCAAGGTAGTGGCGCTTATAACTTTGAAGTATTCGCAGTCAAAGACAGCAGCATCAATGCGTTTGCTTTGCCCGGTGGCTTCATTGGATTTCACACGGGTTTGTTAGTGAGTGCAGAAACAGATTCAGAAGTGGCATCTGTCATGGGCCATGAAACGGGGCATGTATTACAACGTCACCTCGCACGCCAAATGGATAAGCAATCTACCAATACGATGATCGCGATTGCAGGTATGGTGCTTGGAGCATTGGCGATGTCTCGCAACCCCTCAGCTGCTGCAGGCCTGATGCAGGGCGGACAGGCAATAGCTGTCGATAATCAACTTTCTTATTCCAGAGATGCTGAGCGTGAGGCGGACCGTGTTGGCTTTCAGATTTTGGAGGCTAGTGGATACGATGTAAACGGTGCCCCGGGCTTTTTTCAGCGCTTACAAAGAGCAACTGGCGTGATGGATAAAGGTGTTCCAGCTTACGTACGAACCCACCCCTTAACAACCGATCGTATTGCTGATATGCAAGATCGAGCACGGCGGGTCTCTACACGTAATGTACCGACAGCAGTAGAGTTTTATTTCATTAAAGCAAGAGCGCGTATGGAGCAGTCGGGCACTTCTAGCGGTATGTACGACCTTAAAAATACCTTTGAAAGCTTGAGTAAGCAATCTCAAGCCGGTAAACAAATGGAGGGCTTTTATGGTTTAGCTCTTATTGCACAACGTCAAGGTAAGATAGATCAAGCAGAAGGGTATTTGCAGCAAGCCCGTAATTTGGCCCAGGCCTCTAGCGCCCCAGGTTCACCGATTCAAAGGCAAAGCTTATCCTTGGATATCACTGCATCTGAATTGGCTTTGGCTAAAGGCAAGGGCACAGAAGCTTTGCAGATAGCACAAGATACTTTGCGCGCTTATCCTCAGTCCTATGCTGCTGGGGCCGCCATGATTAATGCCAATTTAGCCCTTGGTCGAACCAATGATGCGATTACCTGGCTCAAAGCCAGGACTCGTGTTCAACCAAATGAGATTGTCTGGTGGAGTTTGTTATCAAAAGCTTACGATCAGGCCAAGAATGTACCAATGCGTCATTTCGCGCTTGGGGAAAAATATGCGCTTGAAGGAGCTTGGCCATCAGCCATTGAACAGTTAAAGATTGCTCGTTCATCAGGCGGCTCTGACTACTATCAAGGATCCAGTATTGATGCTCGCTTACGAGAAATGCAAAGACAGTATCAAGATGAGCTCAAGGAGCAGGGCAAAATTCCGGGTTAGAATTCCTGATTGACTGGCTTTGCAATGAATTGAAAGCGAGTGGCAAGTTCTTCTGAATGGATTGGATCTAAGGGCAATTGTTTGCCCTGCCAATACCAAGATCCACCAAAGCTACAAGCTTCTTCATGCAGTGTCGCTAGCCGAGAAAAATGGTCTAAGTCGTGATCATGTAAAAGCGCTACCGTCTCGCGATCTTCTGTACAAAACTGATCTACATTTCTCTCTTTGTAAGTGAGTCGTTTCAGTTTTCCAAGGATGTAGATATTGCCGCTCTCATCACTGAAGGCACCGTTTGCTTCTATTGCGGTATTGCATTGTGTAAGCAGCTCCAAGCCACTCTCGCTTGGTGTGATGCGCACAATCCAGGGCGTAGCGTCGAGTGTGACAAATACACGTTGCGGACCATTCTGAAAAAAATACCTTCCCAAGCTATCGCAAGCATAGTTTCTGGAGATAAATTCATTTAAAGCTGTATGAGTAATTACTTGGCCAGGTAATTGATTTTGCTGCGCGAATTCATCACGCATGCGCCACTGTCCTCGCCGATCTAGGGCGAGCCAACCAAAGCAATCCGGTACATTAGGCCACTTAATGAGCGATCGTAATACTTGCTCATCCATTTTGATTTTTAATGCAGGCCGTGGGGCGTAGAGGGTGCGTCAAAAGTATCTTCAGTAGAGCGGCTGGCATGCAGGTGTGCGATGCGCCAGCCCTGACTGTCCTGTAAGAGCACGAGAGTGATGTTTAAGAAAAATTCAGCTTCTACCTGATCAGCTCTGAGATGGACTGCTTCAGTGGTGTCATAAATAGCGGCTCCTGGAATAGAGTGGCTAATGCAGGCAATCGGCTCTAAAAATAATGGCTGCTTGGATAAAAGTCTCTCTAAGCCCTTACGAATTTCTACGTGACCACTTAGCCGATGACCCTCTGGCAACACACAAGTGATCGAATCATCATCAAGCCAGATATCCAGGGCGCCTTTGACATCGCGATGGCGCAATGCATCTCGCCAGGCATCTACAACTTCATCAGCATTGTGAAAGAGTCTTGCAAGTTTGGTCATCACTTACTTTTCCGAGTCATTATTTCAACGTATTGAGTGTAGCTAAAACTTGTTCCGGCAGTATGTCTTTTAGGCACCGTAAGTGACCTAATGGGCACTCTCGTTTATGGCATGGGCTGCAAGGCATATTCAGCCAAATAACCTGAGCCTTATCGGATAAAGGGGGCGTATGGGCAGGGTCGCTAGAGCCAAAGATGGCAACCTGGGGGGTATTGAGCGCGGCTGCAATGTGCATCAAGCCTGAATCGTTGCTGATCACTACTTTGCTCATACCAATTAGGGCCATTGCCTCATCTAGGGAGGTATTGCCACACCAGTTATGAATATTGCTATTTAGTTTTGCCTGGGAGGTAATTTCTTGGCCAAGGGCATGATCACTTTTACTGCCCAAAAGCACTATCTGAATATTTGGATTTTCTGCGATGAGCTTCTGAGCAAGTGTCGCGAAGTGCTCAGTAGGCCAACGTTTCGTGGGTCCATATTCCGCGCCTGGGCACATTACATAAATGAAGTCACTACTGATGTTGGCGTTTTGTAATTTATTTTGAACAGACTGTTTTGCTGTACTGGAAACCTTGAGCTTAGGAGCTAACTGAGTCGGCGGAATCGACTCACCATCTTTGAGAAGTTCGCTGAGCGCCGAATAGTGCTCTACCATTGGTGGACGGTTAATTTTGCTTGGATTATCCAGCGCTAGATTAATGGGGCCAAAACGAAATTCTCCGCGATAGCCAATCCGAAAAGGGATATTAGCAAGCCAAGGAATGAGTGCAGACTTGAAACTATTCGGTAATACAAAACAGGCTTGATAATTTTTAGCTTTAATCTCTTGAGCTAATTGCTTGCGTAAGTCCCATTGCAGTTTTCGGTGCTCAAATTTTGCTTCAATCACTTGATGTACTTCTGCGCAGGCACGATAGATCGGAGCCACCCAATTACTGGCAAGCACATCAATTTTGGCTTCTGGATAAAGAGCTTTGAGATTGGCCAGCAAGGGTTGAGTGGTTACCGCATCCCCAATCCAGTTAGGGGCGATGATCAGAATACTGTGCATGTGTTGTATCCCGACTCAGCGCCTCATGAAGAGGCGCTGATAAGGATTAATGTCCGTGTGGCTCAGTGCCAGGAATCAATTTGTAATCAGCGCCACAGTATGGGCACTTGGCTTCACCAGTTTTGGTGATGTCCAAAAAAACTCGGGGGTGCGAGTTCCAGGCTGGAGTTTGATTGGTGGGGCAATGCAATGGTAAGTCTTTGCCATTCACCATAACAACTTGAGCTTGAGTCATATTTCTATTCCTGATTACTTAACGTAGGTGAGCCAAGATTTGTATTGATCATTTCTGCCATATACCGCATCAAAATAAGTTTTTTGGATTTGTTCAGTAATCGGACCACGCTTGCCATCACCAATAGAGCGATCATCTAATTCGCGAATTGGAGTTACTTCGGCTGCGGTGCCAGTGAAGAAAGCTTCATCTGCAGAATAAACTTCATCACGTGTCAATCGTTTTTCACGAACTTCATAGCCCAGATCTTTGGCAATTTGAATCACGGAGTCACGAGTGATGCCATCTAAGCAAGATGCTAAGTCAGGGGTGTACACAATGCCATTACGAATCATGAACAGGTTCTCGCCAGAACCTTCGGAAACATAACCTTCGGTATCTAGCAATAGCGCTTCGTCATATCCGTTGGCAGTGACTTCCTGATTAGCCAAAATGGAGTTGATGTAGTAGCCAGAAGCTTTGGCGCGCACGAGTGATGAGTTCACAAAGTGGCGGGTAAATGAGGAAGTCTTCACTCGAATACCCTTGTTCAGACCATCTTCACCTAAATAAGCACCCCATTCCCAGGCAGCAATTGCAGTATGAATACTGTTGCCCTTAGGAGAGATGCCCAGCTTTTGGGAGCCAATAAAAATGATTGGGCGGATATAGCAAGCTTCGAGCTTGTTGCTGTTAACCACTTCAATAATTGCCTTAGAAATCACCTCATGGCTATAAGGCATATTCATTTGGAAAATCTTGGTGCCATTAAAGAGGCGTTTTACGTGTTCTGGGAGGCGGAAAATGGCTGTGCCTTGGGGGGTTTTGTAGGCGCGAATGCCTTCAAAAACGCCCATACCGTAGTGCAGACTATGGGTTAGGACATGAATATTAGCCTCACGCCAGGGAATAAGCTTCCCATCGGACCAAATAAAGCCATCGCGGTCAGACATCGACATTTTCTCTACCTTTTTGTATCTGGTTAATCGGGTCGCCGAGGGAGGGTTTATGGCCCCAGACCCAAAATGCGTCCAAGCCCCTATTGTAGAGCAGGCAGGGCCTTATGTGGCTTAGATCCTTCGGGGTAGTTGGGCTAGACGATTTAGAATGGTGTATTCCCCTTAAACCACCTCATTTGCCCAATCTCATGCCGGAATCCTTATTTCAAGTTAAACGTCTAAGTGAATTAGCTCAATCAGGCCAATTAAAGGGAAAGCGGGTTCTGATTCGTGCCGACCTCAATGTGCCTCAGGATGAAGCGGGCAATATTACTGAAGACACTCGTATTCGGGCTTCGATGCCTGCGGTGCAGATGTGTCTAGATGCTGGTGCCGCTGTGATGGTGACTTCGCACCTTGGTCGTCCAACTGAGGGCCAATTTAAATCTGAAGATAGCTTGGCTCCAGTAGCTGACCGCATTGCTAATTTGCTTCATCGCAAGGTTCCATTGATTAGTAATTGGGTAGATGGCGGATTTGAAGTTAATCCAGGTGAAATGGTCCTTCTAGAAAACTGCCGTCTCAATGTGGGTGAGAAAAAGAATAATGATGAGCTAGCAAAAAAGATTGCTGCTCTATGTGATGTATATGTGAACGATGCATTTGGTACTGCGCATCGTGCTGAGGCAACTACTCATGGTGTTGCAAAGTTTGCACCAGTTGCTTGTGCTGGGCCTTTGATGGCTGCTGAGTTAGATGCATTAAGTCGTGCGCTAGCAAGTCCAAAGCGTCCGTTAGTAGCCATAGTTGCTGGCTCTAAGGTATCCTCTAAGCTCACCATTCTGAAAGCACTCTCTGAGAAAGTCGATGAATTAATTGTTGGCGGTGGCATTGCCAATACCTTCATGCTTGCCAAAGGTTTACCAATTGGTAAATCGCTTGCCGAGCCAGATTTAGTAAATGAGGCTAGAGAAATTATGGATCTAATGGAAAAGCGTGGCGCACACGTTCCTATTCCTGAAGATGTTGTAGTTGCTAATGAGCTCTCCCCCTTGGCGCGCGCAAACCGGGTAGCCTCAGACCAGGTAGCGGAAGATGACATGATTTTGGACATTGGCCCCAAGACTGCCGCGCGCCTTTCCACAATGCTTGCACATGCTGGCACGATTGTGTGGAATGGCCCATTGGGCGTATTTGAAATTGATCAATTTGGCGGCGGCACAAAAATGCTGGCCGCAGCGATTGCGCATTCACCGGCGTTCTCAATTGCTGGCGGCGGCGATACATTAGCAGCTATTGCTAAATACGGTATTGAAAATCAAGTGGATTACATCTCAACTGGCGGAGGCGCTTTCTTGGAATTCCTCGAGGGTAAAACTTTGCCAGCCTTTGCAGTACTTGCCGAAAGAGCGAAAGGGTAAATATGTTACGAGCTACAAAAATTATTGCAACACTGGGACCTGCATCTGAGAAGCCTGAAGTATTGCGCGAGATGATTCGCGCAGGCGTTGATGTCGTACGCATGAACTTCTCGCACGGTACAGTTGCAGATCACAAGGCGCGTCATGATTTAGTCAGGAGCATATCTGCCGAGGTGGGTAAAGAGGTTGGCATCATGGCTGACCTGCAAGGACCCAAAATACGTGTAGGTAAATTTGTAGAGAGCAAAATTCTTCTCAAAGAAGGTGAAAAATTTATTCTGGACGTCGCTTGTGAGCTTGGTGATCAAGGCCGTGTAGGACTCGATTACAAAGAGTTGCCTAGTGATGTGAAGCCTGGCGATCGCCTCTTATTGAATGATGGATTGGTTGTTCTTCGGGTTGAGAGTGTCAAGGGCGGTGAAATTTTTACACTCGTTGAGCAGGGCGGCCCACTCTCTAATAACAAGGGCATTAATCGTGCTGGCGGTGGCCTGACTGCACCCGCTCTCACCGAAAAAGACATTTCCGATTTGGATGCCGCAATCGCCATGGGCGTTGATTTCTTGGCGATTAGTTTTCCAAAAGATGGGGCTGATATGGCGTATGCCCGAAAACTGGCTGATGCTGCTAGTGCTAAATATGGCGTTGGCAAGGTAAGAACCATCGCTAAAGTTGAGCGCGCGGAAGCAATTGAGCCTGAAGCGCTCAAAAGCATCATTGCTCAAAGTGACGGCATTATGGTTGCTCGTGGCGACCTTGCAATTGAGGTTGGCAATGCCGCAGTGCCAGCATTACAAAAACGGATGATCGCTTGGGCGCGTGAGGCAGATAAATTTACGATTACTGCAACGCAAATGATGGAGTCCATGATCAATGCTCCAGTGCCTACGCGCGCTGAAGTCAGTGACGTAGCGAATGCTGTATTGGACGGTACAGATGCGGTAATGCTTTCAGCGGAATCTGCAGCAGGTTCCTATCCAGTGCAAACGATTAAAGCGATGGCAGAGATTTGTGTTGAGGCCGAGAAATCAGATCCTGTGAAATTAGACACAGACTTTTTAGATCAAACCTTTACTCGCATTGATCAAACGATTGCTTTAGGCGCTTTATTTACTGCGCATCATTTGCATGCAAATGCCATTGCCGCTCTCACGGACTCTGGATCAACTGCAATTTGGATGAGTCGCCATAACATTCATGTGCCTATCTTTGCTTTAACTTCAAAGATTGCGACCCAAAGAGCATTGAGTACCTATCGCAATGTCACACCAATTGGCCTGGATTACACCAAGGACCGGGATACTGCTTTGCAAGAAGTAGAAGCTTGTTTGAAAAAAGCTGGCGCCGTTAAAAAAGGCGACGCTGTGGTATTGACATCAGGTGAGCCAATGGGTGAACCCGGCGGCACCAATAATCTCAAAATTATTCACGTGAAGTAATTTGTACATCGATTAACTTTTTATCTATATCTATTAAGAGAACACCATGGCTTTAGTATCTTTACGACAACTCTTGGATCATGCAGCAGAAAACGGTTATGGCTTGCCAGCATTTAATGTGAATAACTTAGAGCAGGTGACTGCGATTATGGAAGCAGCCAATGAAGCTGACTCCCCAGTCATCATGCAAGCATCAGCAGGCGCACGTAAATATGCTGGTGAAGCCTTCTTACGTCATTTAATTTCTGCAGCAGTAGAAGCCTATCCTCATATTCCAGTGGTAATGCATCAAGATCATGGCCAAAGCCCAGCGGTCTGTATGGCGGCAATTAAGAGTGGCTTTACCAGTGTGATGATGGATGGCTCGCTCGAGGCTGATGGTAAAACAGTTGCAAGCTACGAGTACAACATCGATGTTTCTAAGGAGGTCGTGAAGTTCTCGCATTCCATTGGGGTTACTGTAGAAGCCGAGCTTGGCGTATTGGGCTCTCTAGAGACGATGCAGGGCGACAAGGAGGATGGTCATGGGGCTGATGGCAAGATGACTCGTGAGCAGTTATTAACAGATGTTGAGCAAGCTGCTGACTTTGTAAAGGCTACTCAGTGTGATGCCTTGGCAATTGCGATTGGTACTAGTCATGGCGCATACAAGTTCACCAAAAAGCCGACTGGCGATATTTTGGCAATTGATCGCATTAGAGAAATTCATACCCGTATTCCGAATACGCATTTAGTCATGCATGGCTCTTCCAGTGTTCCTCAAGAACTACTTGCTGAGATTCGTCAATTTGGTGGTGATATGAAAGAGACTTACGGCGTGCCAGTGGAGGAAATTCAAGAGGGCATTAAAAATGGTGTCCGTAAGATCAATATTGATACCGATATTCGTTTAGCGATGACTGGTGCAATTCGTCGCTATTTCATTGAGAACCCAAGTAAGTTTGACCCGCGTGATTACCTGAAACCAGCACGTGAGGCGGCTAAGAAGGTCTGTATTGCGCGCTTTCAGGCATTTGGGTCTGCTGGCCAAGCATCCAAAATCAAACCTATTCCCTTGGAAAAAATGGCTGAACTCTATAAGAGCGGCAAACTAACTCAGATCGTGAAGTGAATTAAATATGCCCTCTTTGTACGCCACCTCCATAAAGTCTTTGCCTTTGATATCTAAAGGTAAGGTACGTGATGTCTACGCTTTGGGCGATGACAAACTCTTGATGATCACTACTGATCGCTTGTCTGCATTTGATGTCGTGATGGGTGAACCTATTCCAGAGAAGGGTGTTGTACTAAATCAGATGGCCAATTTTTGGTTTGATAAGTTAGCTGGAGTAATTCCCAATCATTTGACTGGAATTGATCCAGCTACAGTAGTTGTACCTGATGAGGTTTCTCAAGTGAAAGGTCGCGCAGTCGTTGCTAAGCGCTTAAAGCCTATTTTGGTAGAGGCAGTTGTGCGTGGTTATTTAGCTGGGAGCGGTTGGAAAGACTATAAAGATACGGGTAAGGTTTGTGGAATTTCATTGCCGGTTGGTCTTGAGAATGCCCAAAAATTACCTGAACCTATTTTTACTCCCGCTGCTAAAGCTGAGTTTGGTCAGCATGATGAAAATATTTCTTTTGAGAAGGTGGTGGAGTTGATTGGTGAGAAATTAGCTAATCAAATTCGTGAAGTCAGTATTCGCCTCTATCAACAAGCTTCTGACTATGCCGCTACTCGTGGAATCATCATTGCTGATACCAAGTTTGAGTTTGGTTTGGATGATGCCGGTCAATTGGTTTTGATGGATGAGATTCTCACTGCAGATTCTTCTCGCTTCTGGCCAGCAGAAACCTATTATGTCGGTTCAAACCCACCCTCATATGACAAGCAATTTGTGCGTGATTGGTTGGAAACTGCTCAAGTAAATGGCAAGTTATGGCCTAAGACCGCTCCTGCACCCCAATTACCTACTGAGGTGATTGAAAAGACCGCTGAAAAGTACCGCGAAGCCCTGAATCGCCTAACTCAGGGATAATAGAGCCCTTAGACAATATTTAGGGCATGTGGAGAGGTAAATGAGTAAGAAGCCAATAGTCGGAATCGTGATGGGCTCCAATTCAGATTGGGACACCATGCAGCATGCCGCTCTAATGCTCGAGCAATTTGGCATTGCTCACGAGGCTAAAGTACTTTCTGCACATCGTATGCCTGATGATATGTTCCACTATGCAGAAAATGCGCAAGTGAATGGCTTGCAAGCTATTATTGCTGGCGCAGGTGGCGCAGCTCACTTGCCAGGCATGCTGGCCTCCAAAACAATTATTCCGGTATACGGTGTTCCTGTGGCAAGTAAATATTTGCGCGGTGAGGATTCTTTGTATTCAATCGTTCAAATGCCTAAAGGTATTCCAGTCGCCACTTTTGCAATTGGTGAAGCTGGTGCAGCCAATGCTGCCCTGCATGTGATTGCAGGTCTTGCCCTACATGATGCCGATCTAGCGAAGCGTCTTGGTGAGTTTCGTGCCAAGCAGTCTGATACTGCGCGCTCTATGAATTTGCCGGGATATTAATTACATGGCAGATCGTATGGAGCCCATTTTGCCGGGTTCATATTTAGGAATATTAGGCGGTGGTCAATTGGGACGTATGTTTACCCAGGCAGCCCAAGCCATGGGATATAAAGTGTGCGTTTTAGATCCTGGTGCTGATAGCCCTGCTGGCTCTATTGCAGAAAAATTTATTCAAGCTGATTACATCGACTCTGCCGCCTTAAAAGAAATGGCAGCTTTATGCTCATCCGTCAGTACCGAATTTGAGAATGTTCCTGCACAAGCTTTAGATGAGCTTGAGGCCTTGGGTGTTTTTGTGGCGCCGCGGAGTAGCTGTGTGTCTCTAGCGCAAAATCGCATTGCTGAGAAAAAATTCTTGGCCACTTGGAAATCTGAAACCAATATTGGCCCTGCGCCTTATTTTGTGATCGAGCATGATGCTGATATTGCACATGTTCCGGCAGAGCTCCTTCCTGGAATATTAAAGACCGCCCGCATGGGTTATGACGGTAAAGGCCAGGCCACCGTTTATAGTCCGGAAGAATTAGCGACCGCCTGGAATGAATTCGGGCGCGTACCCTGTGTCTTAGAAAAGCGTATGGAGCTCGATTTTGAGGTTTCTGCTTTAGTGGTACGAGGGTATGATGATGCGGTTGTGGCTTATCCTGTGTCGCAAAATATCCATCGTGACGGAATTTTGCATACCTCTACCGTACCGGCTCCATCGTTGAAGCCTGCTCAAGAGAAAAAGATTGTTGATGCAGCAAAGGCGCTGATTCGTAAGATCGAATATGTTGGCGTTCTTTGCGTTGAGTTTTTTGTGCTCAAGAATGGTGATATCGTTGCGAACGAAATTGCCCCTCGTCCTCATAACTCTGGTCACTACACCATGGATGCTTGTGTGACTGGTCAATTTGAGCAGCAAGTGAGAGCAATGGCACGTCTACCTTTGGGTGATACGCGCCAATTAGCACCAGTTTCTATGCTCAATTTACTGGGCGATCTCTGGTTTGAAGGTAGCGAAGATAAAGCTAAAGAACCTGCTTGGAATAAAGTTCTTGCTCATCCAGATGCAAAGCTACATCTCTACGGCAAATCAGCTCCACGTATTGGCAGAAAGATGGGTCACATTAATTGTCTAGGTGAAGCATTAAATGAAGCTCGCCAAAATTGCGCTGCTGTAGCAATTGAATTAGGTATCGAGCCCTAAAAATGTCGACGGATAGTAAGCTGCTGCAATCTTCAGCAGTGATCAACGAAGCAGTGCAGACTCTACGCGATGGCGGTTTGGTTGCATTTCCGACGGAGACTGTTTATGGCCTTGGTGCAGATGCAAAGAATCCAGCGGCGATCAAAAAAGTATTTAGCACTAAAGGCCGCCCCGCTAATCATCCATTGATTGTGCATTTAGCAGCGCCGGATAAGTTTGACCAGGCCCAAGTCGATTGGGTAGCGGTTTTGGCTCCATGGGCAAGACACATCTCTGAAGATGCTTTGAAGTTAATCAATGCCTTCTGGCCCGGTCCTCTAACATTAGTCTTTAAAAAGGATAAAAGTGTTCTCAATGATTTAACTGGAGGACAGGATACAGTAGCAATACGTGCCCCCGCGCACCCGATGGCACAAGAGTTATTGCGCAAATTTAAGGGCGGTGTAGTCGCGCCATCTGCCAATCGTTTTGGCAAGGTATCGCCCACCAGCGCAGCGGATGTTCGCAATGAATTTGAAGACACTCTTGATCTGATGATTTTGGATGGCGGCGATTGTGAGGTAGGCATTGAATCAACTATCATTGATATGTCTTCTGGTGATCAAGCTGTTTTACTCCGTCCTGGCGTCATTACGCCCAAAGAAATTTTTACTAAGACTGGTGTTAAGGTATTTCAGCCCGGCGAGTTAAACCTCGCTACTACCGAGAATGCAGAGTCCACTCCAAGAGTCTCTGGTAGTCTGCGTGCACATTACGCACCAACAACACCTTTACGCTTGTATTCACCTGGAAGGGTTTTGGATGCGCTCAGCGAATTTCCGGATACAAAGTCACGTGTTGCTGTAGCGGTCTGGGATTCTGAATCTTCTTTAGGTGAAGACGGTCATCCATCTGTTCATTTTGAGGAGATTGAAGTACCGAGCGATAGCGGAGTATTTGCTAGTCGCTTATATCGTTCATTACGAGATTTGGACCAGCAGGGCTGGGATTTGATTCTCTTTCCTGAGCCGCCTAGCGGCGAGGAATGGGATGGTGTTAGAGATCGACTTCAGCGTGCATGCTTTGGTTCTGGGCCATCTTCCAGTAGCCACGATAGTAATTGATCATGTGCCTCTAGGCCTCTCCAAGCATTGGGGTGGTTAATGAAGGAAGTAACTGCATATAGCTTTCCTGATTTACTCATGACATAGCCAGAGATGGATCGCACGTCTGCTAGTGAGCCCGTTTTAATTCTGGCTTCAGGCTTTTTCTTCAGGTGTAAAAATTTACGGAGTTGTGTCATGAGACGATTTCTCATCGTGCCATCAGTTCCAGCAATTGGAAGACTGTTATAGAAAATATCGCCTACCGACAGGTTACGTGCAGCGAGTAAGAGTTGGTTCAATTGCTCAGCAGTAATCGCTTCATTGCGTGATAAGCCTGAGCCATTCTCAATCACTAGACCCGGAAAATCTAAACCATTTTGTTTTAGCCAACTCTGAATCACTAACTCGCCATTAGCAGTTGTTGCTGGCTTTCCTATTTTTTCCAAGGCTAGAGTTAAAAGTAGTTGGCGTGCCATGACATTATTTGAATACTTATTAATGTCCAGAACATCATCACTCAGACCAATTCCTTCAAACTGGACAAGGAGTCTTGCGGCAAGCGGTACATTGCCATTTTTTCCGATAGGGGTACGGGCCCATGTCCCGCCTGATTGCTCCCAGGCAGCCGCAAAGCCTTGTGTCAGAAAGGTATTTGCATCAAGGGCAACCACGTTGTAATTCACTCCTTTACAGGCACTCGGAAATGCCCCTGAAAACTGCGCTACTAGAGGTTGATCTGTTTTTGTTGCGCCTTCGGAATCCAAGTTAAACCGAATATTGCTTTTCCAGTTATCACAGGGGAGATCAACTAGCTGCATTTGATTGTCAATCTTCAGTTTCGAGAGTGCCGGCGTATAGGTAATATCAATAAAGTCAGCTGTACGGGATTTGCCTAGCTGAAATGAGAGGGTTCTGAAGGAATAGAGCAAGGGATCAGGTGGCACATTGTAGGCACGCAAGGCCTCACCATCGATAGTGTTGTGTTCCATTACGTTTGAAGCATATGCACTTCGATCAAAGAATAAGTTGCCATCAATCTTTTGAATGCCGAGCGCTTGTAAGGATTTCATCAGCTTGGCTAACTCTTCAGGGATTAACTTTGGATCTCCAGTGCCTTGTAGGTAAAGATTTCCCCTCAGAGTTCCTTGGCGAATTGCACCATCGGTATAGATATTGGTACGCCAGCGATACTGCGGCCCTAAGATATCTAAACTTGCCAGTGTTGTTAAGAGCTTCATGGTTGAGGCAGGATTCATAGCCTCGGTGGACCGCCAATTGAGAATGTTTTTAGCGATATGCTTACCTGGACGAGCAGAGTCAATTTCTATTACTGAAATACTGACGGAGTCCTTTGGAATTTGATTGCGCGCTAAGCTCATTGCAACTGCAGATGGCATTGTTACCAGCGCTTCCTCAGCCTTTGCTGTAAATGCAAAAAGGCATAACCCAGTCAACAGGATGGTGAGGGCAAAAGAAAAAAGATGTCGTATAGATTGCGGCATTCCCAATAGGATAAACCTAGGGCGCCAGAAGGCAAAGGTATGCCTTAATTAATGACTGGCGTACTTTGCCCTATAGCATTCAATTATTTGGTTTTGATCTTCTAGTAATTGAATCAATGCGCCCACTCTTTCGGGGATGGAGCCCGATATTTCAAGGGCTTCACAGCTGGCAATAAAGCGCTGGGCACTTAATAGTTGAGCGCCACCTTTAATTTTATGAATCATGCTTGCCAAAGTAGCTTCATCTACAGATTCGACTTTCAGTATGGCAAGGGTATCGTCATGTACCTTTTTAATCTCATCCAATATGAGAACGATATGGCTTGGGCTTTTTTTCAAGAGATTAGAAAAGAGTTCGAATGAGTATGCTTGAGAGGCATCTGGCCCCTCACTTTTCTCTGAAATGTCTTGAGTGTTGAAGTACCGAGCTAATTCATTTTCCAAGGTCATTAAGCTCAGCGGCTTAATGAGAACCCCATTCATGCCGGCAGCAAGAAATTCGTGCCGAGCATCTAAAGCATAGATATCTGCAGTGATGCCAATGATTACGATCTCACGATGACCTAGGGAGCGTACACGTTTTGCTAACTCTGAACCTTGCATTCCAGGAATAGATTGATCTGTAAGCAAGAGGTCGAAATATTGTTGGGATATTAATTCAAGAGCTTCGTTTGCACTTTCGCAAACGGTCACCTCAATACCTAAGGCCTGTAGTTGCAAGGATATGATTTGCCTACTAGCAGGATGATCTTCAACCACTAGGGCTTGGAGTGACCTATCTTGATTTTGGATATTTCTAGAAAATAGTTTTCTAGAGGCCCAACTTCTATCGGCAAGAGAGTTTCTCGATGCGGCAATGCTGGTGCGAGGAAGTGCCACGCAGAAATGAATATTGCTCCCGAAGCCCGGAGCGCTCTCAAAATTGAGTTGACCACTCATCGAGTTGACCAAATGGTTGGTAATGGTGAGGCCCAAACCAGTACCATTTTGCTGATCTGCTTTACCAGGTACTTGCTCAAAGGCTTGAAGGGCTATCTTGATTTCCTCGGCACCCATACCAATGCCGGTATCAATAATTCTGAACTCAATTAACTGCCCAGCATGATCATCCGCCAGCACGCTGATGGAGAAATAAACCTCACCTCGATCGGTAAATTTAATCGCATTACTTAATAGGTTCTGCAAAATTTGACGAAGTCGCAAAGTATCAACCATTAAGACAGCGGCAATTCGTGGATCTTTGGAGGTATGCAAGATAAGGCCTTGCTTATGTGCCACAGTTGAGAATGCTGAATGAATATCATCAATGAGTGTATTGAGACAACAGGGCTCTAAATTGAGAGTGAGCTTGCCAGCCTCAATTTTTGCAAGATCTAATACTTGATTCAAAATACCCAGCAATGATTCAGCCGAAGAGTGCGCACTCTTCAGTAGCGATTTTTCATTATCGGGAAACTGCCGACTGCTCAGTAATAATTCCTGCACCCCCAAGATTGCATTCATCGGAGTGCGGATTTCATGACTCATCGTCGCCAGAAAAGCAGATTTTGCTGCATTTGCTTTTTCAGCCAGATCTTTAGAGACCATCAAATCTTCCGCTGCTTGCTCCTGCAGATGCTGCCTCTTTTGTAGACGCCAAAATATGATACCTCCTAGCGTGATTAAAGTGAGGGTGAACAGCCAAGGTAGTTTTGCCCAATAATGACTCTGGCTGTTTGCAACACTCGGATTTCCAAGCGCAAATAATTGACTTGATTCAATGGGATCTAAGTCGTTTAGGAAGCTATTGAGCAGATTATGTAAAGCGCTGCTTTGGTTTGCAATAAGCCAGCGATATTCAAAAGGCTCTCGCTGGTACAGTCCATCTACACGAAGCTCTGATCTATTGAGATCCTGAACTAGCTGATGTGCGAGTCGAATAGGCAGTACTAAGGCCTCAATATCATTTTTCAGTAAGTCTAAAACCAGTTTCTGAACATTATTAGAAATTTTTGCTTGCGGGTGTCTTGGTAAGGGTTGGTTTTCGTATCCGCGATCAAAGTAAGCAATATTGGCAGGAGCAATTGTTTCAATGCTTGTTGGACTCGCCGTTAGCACAGCATCATGCCCCCAAAAGATTGCCTCTGATAAAGAGCCAAATCGGAGATATTCATCATTGAGGCTGGGTGGGTCGATCATAAAATCTACTTCACCGGTAGCTAATTGCTTTAATCCCTCATGATCAGTTTTTCTCCACTTGGGTGAAAATTCTTGTCCAGTAAATTTACCTAGTTTTTTCAATAACTCATGAAAGACACCAGAATTTTTAGCATCATTTTTTAAATAGGGCGCATATTTTTCATGAATGCTGAAGTGAACTACGGGATGCTGGTCGATCCATCGCTGTTCTGCTGGGCTCACAGTTTGTGCGTGAGCCACCCCACTTGCCTGATTCAGTAGCGGGCAAATTAGCAGTGATGTACAGACGATGAATCGATACATATTGCTTTTAGCTTTCAATGATCTTGTTCATACGGCAGAACAAGATTAAGTCGGCAATGTTGTTAATACCAAGTTTGTCAAAAACTCTGGTCTTATAAGTAGCTACCGTTTTATTACTGATATGCAACATATCTGAAATCTGCTGATTGGTATTCCCCTTCCCGAGATACTTCATGACTTGTAACTCACGATCAGAAATCAGCGCTAATTTATCGTTATCACTTAATGAGCTGTTGCCATTCTTTCCATGAGTGAAAAAGTTATACCCTTGTGAGATCGCTACACAGGCTGCCAGGATCACGTCAGCCCCTGCAGTTTTATTGACAAAGCCATGCCCACCAAGTGATCGAACTCTGCCGCCATAAACCGCTTCATCCATGCTAGATAGAACCAGCACTCGCACATCGGGATACATCAAGCCAATACGCCGAATGACATCAAACCCATCGTTCTTGGGCATATCAAGATCCAGAATCACCATATTAGGATTCATCTCTTTGATAGATCGAAGGCATTCCTCGCCATTCTGAGCTTGGCCTGCGATTTCAAATAACAGCTGGTCTTGCAACATACTTTTTAAAGCCATCAGCATGGCTGGATGGTCATCTACTAACATCACGCGTTTTCTCATTACTGGTCTCCATTTTGGTTTGGTTGTGGATGAGGGTGCAGCGAAAAAATAGCTTTAGCGATCCGGCTATCATTGATATGGAGCATCTGATGGCGACTGACTGGAGACAACATAAGGCCGCCGTAGCCATGATCGATTTGCATCGCAGATATATTCTCTAAGTCTTTGACAAGGTTGATATTGCTTGCGTAAATTTGTGTGGGTGAAAAGGGTGATTGCTTTAATTGTGCGATCACATTTTTTGATAGAGCTTCGTCACGAAACTGGCCCATATCAATATGAATCCCCTCTATTTGCATCTCATTGATCCAGTGCAGTTGCTCTACCGTCCCCGTGAAATTCATGAAATGCAGCAAGACACCTAGTCGGCGCATGCGTAGCACACCCTCTTTGTACGCATCAGCAATATCTGGTTCAGGCAACGAGGGGATTCCTAATGCAATCAACCCCACTGGTAGTCGTGAGTTCAGAATCAGATCACTCATGGCATCGATGTAGCCACTAGAGGCGATGGCATGGGTTGGCATTGGCAAAATGCCAGGAATAAAACGACCACTCCGATACCAGTAGGAAATTGAATCCAAGCCCTCCATGAATAAACGCAGTAATTGCATATCGGAGGCCGTTAGCAGAGGTCTAAATAGTGAGCCGGTCAGTTTTGTTCCCTTGCAGTTAAAAATGGGTTCATGGCTAATCGCTTGTCGCTTGGACCAGGATTGGTGTTCTTCGAAGGCTTGGCTACTCATGCCAAGCCAGGGCGCGCCACAGGCGTCGCGGACTTCTTGGAAGGGTTTGTTCTTCCATGCCTTTACAAGCGTGTACAGCCGGGATTTCGGGCTCATCAGCATTCTCCAATCGGTGACTGTCCAGTCTAGGCAGGACGGATTGGAGCGGTAAGGGCTTTGGGCTGATTTATCTGTAGGAATCGACCTACCAACCTGTCCCTATTATAAATAAGGGCCTATTCCCTAGGAATTTATGCTCCCGCCCTTGAAATCTCAGGAATCAGACCTATATAATCAGCACTCCCTACACGCGAGTGCTAAAAAGCTTGATTTAGTAGTAAATAGCCTTTAGTTTTCACGTGAAGAGATTATAAAGCATTGATTTATATAGATATTTAAATAGTTAACACTTACTAACATAGGAGAAGAGATGAATTTGCGTCCCTTACATGATCGCGTAATCATCAAGCGTTTAGATCAAGAATCAAAAACTGCTTCCGGAATCATCATTCCTGACGCTGCTGCAGAAAAACCTGATCAAGGTGAAGTATTGGCAGTAGGCCCAGGCAAGCGCGATGACAGCGGCAAATTAAATGCACCTGACGTCAAAGTTGGCGATCGCGTGTTATTTGGCAAATATGCTGGTCAAACAGTTAAGGTCGACGGCGATGAACTTCTCGTGATGCGCGAAGAAGACATCATGGCTGTTGTACAGAAGTAATTTCGGTACTTAAGAGAGGATTTAATCATGGCAGCAAAAGACGTTGTATTTGGAGATAGCGCCCGCACCAAGATGGTGGAAGGCGTAAACATTCTCGCGAACGCAGTAAAAACTACTTTGGGACCAAAGGGTCGTAACGTTGTAATGGAGCGCTCATTCGGCGGCCCTACTGTGACTAAAGACGGTGTATCCGTTGCAAAAGAAATCGAGCTCAAAGATAAGCTTCAAAATATGGGTGCGCAGATGGTAAAGGAAGTTGCTTCCAAAACTGCTGATATCGCTGGTGACGGTACAACTACCGCCACTGTGTTGGCTCAGTCTATCGTGCGTGAAGGTATGAAATATGTTGTTTCAGGCCATAATCCAATGGATCTCAAGCGCGGTATTGATAAGGCAGTAACTGCTGCTCTCGAAGAGCTCAAAAAAATCAGCAAGCCTTGCACAACCACTAAAGAAATCGCACAAGTTGGCTCAATTTCAGCTAACAGTGATCACAGCATTGGTCAGCGTATTGCTGAAGCGATGGAAAAAGTGGGCAAAGAAGGTGTTATTACTGTTGAAGATGGCAAGTCTTTAGAGGATGAGCTTGAAGTAGTTGAAGGTATGCAGTTTGATCGTGGCTACCTCTCCCCCTATTTCATCAACCAGCCTGAAAAACAAGTTGCTGTATTGGAGTCACCATACGTTCTCTTGTTTGACAAGAAGGTTAGCAACATTCGTGATTTGCTCCCAGTGCTTGAGCAAGTAGCTAAATCTGGTCGTCCATTGCTCATCATTGCAGAAGATGTTGAAGGTGAAGCTTTGGCAACATTGGTTGTGAACAACATCCGCGGCATTATCAAAACTTGCGCTGTTAAGGCTCCAGGTTTTGGCGATCGTCGTAAAGCAATGTTAGAAGACATCGCGATTTTGACTGGCGGTACAGTGATTGCAGAAGAGATTGGCCTCACACTCGAGAAAACAACTCTTGAGCACTTAGGTCAAGCAAAGCGCATTGAAGTTGGTAAAGAAAACACCATCATCATTGACGGTGCTGGCGATGCTAAAGCAATCGAAGCGCGCGTGAAAAACATTCGTGTTCAGATCGACGAAGCTACTAGCGACTACGATAAAGAAAAATTGCAAGAGCGCGTTGCCAAGTTGGCAGGCGGTGTTGCAGTGATTCGTGTTGGCGCTGCTACTGAAGTAGAAATGAAAGAGAAGAAGGCTCGCGTTGACGACGCATTACACGCAACTCGTGCTGCTGTTGAAGAAGGTATTGTTCCTGGCGGTGGCGTAGCGTTGATACGTGCAATGCAAGGTATCAAGGGCCTGAAAGGCGATAACGCCGATCAAGATGCTGGTATTAGCATCGTATTGCGCGCTATGGAAGAGCCACTTCGCATCATCGTTTCTAACGCTGGTGACGAAGCAAGCGTTGTTGTAAACGCGGTATTGGCTAGCAAGGGCAATAACGGTTACAACGCTGCAACTGGTGAGTATGGTGACCTCGTAGCTCAAGGTGTGATCGACCCAACTAAGGTAACTAAAACTGCATTAGTAAATGCAGCTTCTGTGGCAGCCTTGTTGTTGACTACCGATTGCGCAATCTGCGAAGCGCCAAAGGATGAGTCTGCTGGTGGCGGTATGCCTGATATGGGTGGTATGGGCGGCATGGGTGGTATGGGCGGCATGATGTAATAGCCTCTCTCCAGCTTCTCGCTGAAGAAACTAAAACGCCTGGTTCAAAAGACCAGGCGTTTTTTATTGCACTAAGCACTGAGAAATAAAAAGGCTGCCATTGGCAGCCTTTTTATGTTTTTCAATACAGGCCTACTTATTCAACAGCCTTAACCATATCCTCAACTACTTTCTTCGCATCACCGAAGACCATCATGGTTTTATCCATGTAGAAGAGTTCATTATCAAGGCCGGCATAACCTGCAGCCATGGAGCGCTTGTTAACGATGATCGTTTTGGCTTTGAATGCTTCCAGGATCGGCATGCCAAAGATTGGGCTACCTGGTGTGCGTGCTGCTGGGTTTACCACGTCGTTTGCGCCAAGCACTAACACTACGTCAGCCTGACCAAAGTCGCTGTTGATGTCTTCCATCTCAAACACTTGATCGTAAGGAACTTCAGCTTCAGCCAAGAGTACGTTCATGTGACCAGGCATACGACCTGCAACTGGGTGAATCGCATACTTTACAGTGACACCATGGTGAGTCAGTTTTTCAGTTAACTCTTTCAAAGCATGCTGTGCACGGGCAACTGCTAATCCGTAACCAGGAACAATGATGACTGTATCTGCGTTTTCCATGAGGAAGGCAGCGTCTTCTGGGGAGCCAGTTTTGTAGTTCTTAGGAGCGCCATCATCAGCACCACCAGCAGCAGCTTCAGCACCGAATCCACCAAGCAATACTGCAACGATGGAGCGATTCATAGCCTTACACATGATGTAAGAAAGAATCGCGCCTGAAGAGCCCACGCAAGCGCCAGCAATAATTAATACAGGGTTATTCAATGTGAAACCAATACCTGCTGCAGCCCAACCGGAGTAACTGTTGAGCATAGAAACCACAACTGGCATATCAGCGCCACCAATAGGGATGATCAAAGTAATACCTAATACCAAAGCAATTGCACACATGGCCAAGAAGGCTGCGTGGCTATCGCCCATGTAATAGGCAATGCCTGCACCAACCATCGAAATCGCTAAGATCAAGTTCAGTAAATGCTGACCAGAGAAGGTAACTGGCTTACCGCTGACCTTGCCAGACAATTTGCCGAATGCAATCACAGAAGCAGTAAAGGTAATTGCACCAATAAATGCGCCAATAAAGAGTTCAATCTTTTGGGCGCCAGTATGGGCTTGTGCAGGATTAAATACTGCAGCAATCGCAATTAATACTGCTGATAAACCAACAAACGAGTGCATCAAAGCAACAAGCTCTGGCATCTTAGTCATCTGCACACGTTTAGCAGCAATCGTACCGATAATTGCGCCGCCAACAATTGCAGCAATGATCAGCGAAAAGACTGGCTTGAAGTCAGGAATCAAGAAAGTGGTAATGACCGCTAGGAGCATACCAATCATGCCAAAAGTATTACCTTGGCGTGAAGTAGTTGGTGAAGAAAGTCCACGCAAAGCGAGGATGAACAACACCGATGAAATGAGATAGGAAATTGCAGTTATGTTTGACATTATTTGGTCTCTTTAAATCTCTATGAGGATCTTGTTCTCGTTTTATTTAGTTCCAGCCGCATCTGCTTTAGGAGCCTTCTTCTTGAACATCTCCAGCATGCGACGGGTGACCATAAAACCACCAAAAATATTGATGGAAGCTAGGAATACTGCAACAGCACCAATAATGCTGGTGAGAGTGATCTCATCGCCGCCAATAACTTCGGTTTGCAAGAGTGCGCCAACAATGATGATGCCGGAGATGGCATTAGTAACCGCCATCAGAGGGGTATGCAATGCTGGAGTAACGTTCCAAACCACGTGGTAGCCAACAAAAATGGCCAACACAAACACAGTGATGTTTTGGACTGTGAGGATGCTTTGAAAAGCAGCGAGATCCATGATATTTCCTTAGTCTAAATTTGTTCTATGAGTTTTTGCGGACGGCTTGACCATCACGACACATTAAGCAGGCAGTAACGATATCGTCATCAGTAGGGATAAGCAATTTCGCATCTTTATCAACAATGAGTTTCATAAAGTCGATCAAGTTACGTGAATAAAGTGCTGACGCATCTGCTGCAACCATGCTAGCAAGGTTGGTGTAGCCCACAATCTTGACGCCATTAACTTCAGTAATCTTGTCAGCTTGAGTCAGTGGGCAGTTACCAGAGCCGTTATCACCACGACCAGCCGCAATATCAATCACGATAGAGCCAGGTTTCATATTAGTAACAGTGTCACTATGCAATAAGACTGGTGGCTTGCGGCCTGGAATCAAAGCAGTGGTAATGACAATGTCAGCTTGCTGAGCGCGTTCAGCAACTAAGGCTGCTTGACGCTTCATCCAAGCCTCTGGCATCGGTCTTGCATAGCCACCAACGCCTTGAGCGATTTCGCGTTCTTCATCAGTTTCGTAGGGAACATCAACAAACTTAGCACCCAAAGATTCGATTTGCTCTTTAGCGGCTGGGCGAACGTCAGATGCTTCAATCACAGCGCCTAAGCGCTTGGCGGTAGCAATAGCTTGTAAGCCTGCAACACCGGCACCCAAGATGAGTACGCGAGCTGCTTTGACAGTTCCTGCTGCAGTCATGAGCATTGGCATAAAGCGCTGATACTCATTTGCAGCAATCATGACAGCTTTGTAGCCGGCAATGTTTGCTTGTGAAGACAGTACATCCATGCTTTGGGCGCGAGTTGTGCGAGGAGCAGCTTCTAATGAGAATGCTGTTACGCCTTGCGCTGCCATTGCAGCAATATTATCGTTATCAAATGGATCAAGCATGCCGATGAGTACGCTGCCAGATTTAATTTGTTTGAGTTCAGCTGCCTCAGGCGCTCGCACCTTGAGCACAATCTCGGCACCAAATGCATCAGCTGCGCTACCAACGGAAGCACCTACAGCTTTGTATGCGGAGTCTGGTTGACTTGCGTGGACGCCGGCGTCTTTTTGAATGACAACGCTATGACCTTGGCTAATCAGTTTTTTTACGGTTTCTGGTGTGGCGGCTACTCGAGTTTCCCCAGGCCTTGTTTCCAGCGGCACTCCTATGCGCATGGCATGTCTCCAAAAGCAAAAATTTTAAAAGTCTATTTTAAAGATAAACAGGCTAGGTTTTACCTATTTACTGAGCCCCAAGGTCTGCCGGCTATGGTTTTGCCTAAAATCATGCGAAGTCTGGTTGAGACTTCTACAATGGGGTTTATCTGTCTATAGAGTATTCTCGCATTTTTTTAATGAGTCAGCCTAATTGTTCGGTACCCCCCCTTAAAAAGCCCAGAAAAGTCGTTATCGGCATGTCTGGAGGGGTAGATTCGTCCGTAGCCGCCTGGATGCTCAAAGAGCAGGGTTATGAAGTTATCGGTCTTTTTATGAAGAATTGGGAGGATGACGATAACGATGAGTATTGCTCAGCCCGCCAGGATTGGCTTGATGTGGTCTCCGTAGCTGATCTGATAGGTATTGACGTTGAGGCAGTCAATTTTGCTGCTGAATACCGCGAACGCGTATTTGCTGAGTTTTTGCGTGAATACGCTGCAGGGCGAACCCCAAATCCCGATGTTCTCTGCAATGCTGAGATTAAGTTCAAAGCCTTCTTGGATCACGCCATGAGTTTGGGTGCTGATGCAATTGCTACTGGGCACTATGCCAGGGTCCGCCATGAGGGTGGAAAAGTGCAATTATTAAAAGCGCTGGATTCTAGTAAAGACCAGAGTTATTTTTTGCACCGCTTAACGCAACAGCAATTAGCTAATGTTTTATTTCCGCTGGGAGAGATTCCGAAAACGGAAGTGCGCACCATTGCTGAAAAAATTGGTTTACACAATGCACGGAAAAAAGATAGCACCGGAATTTGTTTTATTGGCGAACGTCCCTTTAGAGAATTCTTGAATCGTTATCTACCCCGCACACCAGGACCCATTAAAACTCCTGATGGCAAGACTGTCGGCGAGCATATGGGCTTAGCCTTTTTCACTTTGGGACAGCGTAAGGGAATCGGTTTGGGTGGTAGCCAGGATGGTAATGGTGATGCTTGGTATGTGGCACGCAAGGATATGGCGAATAACACGCTGTATGTGGCTCAGGGCCATGAACACCCGTGGCTGCTGGCTAAGGGCCTAGAGGCTATTGATGCGAGTTGGATTGCTGGTAGCTCGCCAGCCTCTGGGAACTATTCTGCGAAGACTCGTTATCGTCAAGCAGACTCTGCATGCACTTTAACTGCAAGCGCAGGCGATCTTACGTTTGTGTTAGGATTTCCGGATGCGCAATGGGCAGTAACGCCAGGGCAATCAGCCGTTTTATACGACGGTGATATTTGTTTGGGCGGAGGAATTATTTCTGCTTAGCCCAAATCAATTCTTTTAAATCCGTATTAGGCTGCTGGCGGTTCAGTTTCTATAAATGAAGGTCGCTGCAATAACTTTTGATAGAGACGATCTAAGTTTGGATATTGCGTCTGCCATTTCACATCTGGAAAACGGAGCAATAACCAACCAAGTGCACAGCCTGATGCAATATCAGCAAGCGTCATCTGGTTGCCGTGGCACCAGGCATTCTCACCCAAGATCTCAGACATTTGACGAAGTGAGTTTTGAATCTTGCCCATTTGGCGATCAACCCAAGCTGAGCTTTGCTCTTCAGCAGGGCGCCATGTGCGCTCGAGGCGGGCCAAAATGCCAGCATCCGTGATTCCATCAGCCAGGGCCTCCCAAGTCTTCACGCTCGCGCGCTCCCGGCTGTCAGCGGGTATGAGCTTGCTCACTGGGCTGAGGGCATCAGCGTATTCCGCGATAACGCGAGAGTCATAGAGAGACTCACCATCTTCCAGAATGAGGCAGGGAACCTTCCCCAAGGGGTTAGAAATGGCGATTTTGGTGTCTGCAGCCCAGACATTCTCTAATTGCAGGTCAACATCGACCTTTTTCTCTGAAAAAACGATACGTACCTTACGAACATAGGGGCTAGTGAGGGATCCGATAAGTTTCATAGGGGACAGTATAGCCATCCTAATGGAGGCCTGCTTAACCCCAGAACGCATTAAAATCAGGTTTTATTGACATATTCAATGCAAAGGCAATATTCGTGAGTCAGCCGCTTTCTACCCTCAATGCCCTTTCTCCTTTGGACGGCCGATATGCCGGGAAGTTAGATGCCTTGCGTCCATGGCTTTCTGAAGCTGCTTTTATGCGCCAGCGTGTGTTCGTAGAAATTCATTGGTTGTTGGCCCTAGCAGCCACTGGACTTCCCGATGTACCAAAAATTAATGCAGCCGATGAAGCGTTCTTACTATCGCTACCACAGAATTTCTCGGATGCTGATGCTCAGCGTATTAAAGATATTGAAGCGGTTACTAATCATGATGTCAAAGCGGTTGAATATTTCTTAAAAGAAAAAGTGGCAGGCAGGCCAGATCTATTTAAGGCGAGCGAATTTATTCACTTTGCCTGTACATCGGAAGATATTAATAACACTTCACATGGTTTGATGTTACGTGGCGCACGCGATGAAGTACTCCTGCCGCAACTTAGAAAAGTACTCTCTGTACTGACCGAACTTGCTCTTGAGCACGCTAAGGTGCCGTTGTTATCTCGCACTCATGGTCAGCCTGCTTCACCAAGTACGCTTGGTAAAGAAATTGCCAATATCGCAAAACGTTTAGAGCGTGCAATTGAATCAATTGCTGCAGCGCCATTGCTTGGCAAGATGAATGGTGCAGTAGGTAACTACAACGCGCATTTATCTGCCTTTCCAGATTTTGATTGGGAAAATTTTTCCAAGAATGTAGTTGAGAAGCGCCTTGGCCTCACTTTCAATCCTTACACCATTCAGATTGAGCCGCATGATGGTATGGCGCAGTTATTCGATGCGATTGCCCGTGCCAACACCATTCTTTTGGATATGGATCGCGACTTCTGGGCTTATATCTCTGTTGGTTATTTCAAGCAGCGTACTAAAGCTGGTGAGATTGGTTCATCAACCATGCCGCACAAAGTGAACCCTATTGATTTTGAAAACTCTGAGGGTAACTTGGGAGTTGCCAATGCATTACTGCGCCACCTTGCAGAAAAGTTACCAATCTCTCGTTGGCAGCGTGATCTCACTGATTCAACTGTTTTGCGTAATTTAGGTCCCGCATTTGGTCATAGCGTATTGGCTTATGACAGCGCTTTACGTGGCCTTGGTAAGTTAGAAGTAAATCATGCGGCGATTGCCGCAGATTTAGATTCGTGTTGGGAAGTATTGGCTGAGCCAGTACAAACCGTGATGCGTCGCTACGGCATTGAGAATCCCTACGAGCAGTTAAAAGAATTGACTCGTGGCAAGGGGATTAATCAAGCTGATTTACAAACCTTCATTCGCGGCTTAAAGATTCCAGAAGATGCAAAAGCACGTTTACTGGAAATGACACCATCCTCTTATCTTGGTAAGGCGGTCGAACTGACCGAACGTCTCAAAAAGTGAGTGTGAGCTCCGCTTCAGAATACGGGGCGCGTCCCCGAGTCTGGTTTGCTGCTTATCAATTGCTATGGCATCTTTTATTGCCGCTGGCATTTATTCGTCTAGCTTGGCGTGCACGACACTCCTTTGCCTATATGCATCACATTCCAGAGCGTCTTGGTTTTGGATATGACAAGCCGATTAAACAAGGTTCAATTTGGATTCATGCAGTCTCCGTAGGCGAGACCCGTGCTGCTCAGCCATTAATTGAGACTTATCTTGCTCGTGGCGAAACTATTTTGCTTACGCATATGACTTTAAATGGCCGTCGTACAGGTAAACAGTTATTTGCTAAGGAAATTGCTTCTGGGCAGATATGCCAGGTTTACTTGCCTTATGACCTTTGCTGGTCTGTTGAACATTTTCTGAAGACCTTTAAGCCAAAGCTTGGTCTCTTTATGGAGACCGAGGCGTGGCCAACGGTTGTTTTTCGTTGCGCAGAAATTGGCCTACCTTTATTTCTGGTGAATGCTCGCCTTTCCGAGAGAAGTGCGCGTCGTGTTAATCGATTTGGCAAAGCTGGGCGCGCATTATTTCAAGCATTTGCAGGAATCTTGGCACAAACTGATTTTGATGCACAGCGCTATCGAAGCCTTGGTGTGAAAAATATCAGCATCGTTGGCAATCTCAAATTCGATGTGCCACTCGATCCGCTACCAGTAGAACAAGGCAAGCTTTGGAAAAAAGAGTTACATGAAAGTCATCGTTTGATGGTCTGTGCGGCCAGTACTCGCGATGGTGAAGAGACCATCATTCTGAAGGCTTGGAAAGATTTACTGCTGAGCAATGCTTTTGAGACAGCGCCATTACTTTGCTTGGTGCCCCGCCACCCCGAAAGATTTGCAGAAGTCGCGGATGCTATTCGTTCGGCTGGATTAAAGTTCCGCCGTCGTACTGAATGGACAGGAATTCCAAGAGATTGCAGTGGCTTAGATGTAGTCTTGGGCGACTCCATGGGTGAAATGCCTATGTATTACAGCGCTGCTGATTTGGTGGTAATGGGCGGTAGTCTTTTGGCATTTGGCGGTCAAAATCTCATTGAAGCCTGTGCTGCGGGATGTCCAGTGCTCTTAGGTGAGCATACTTACAACTTCCAACAAGCTGCCTTGGATGCCATTCAGACTGGCGCCGCTAAGCGTATCGAGGGCGATCTATTGCTGACTGAGTCAATCGCCTTGATGCAAGCTTTGAAGGCCTTACTTTTGAATGATGCCGAACTTGCCAGTATGAGTCAGGCAGCTAAGACTTACTCAATTGATCATCAAGGTGCAACTAGGCGAATACTAGCCACCCTTGATCAACAAAACTTCTCGTTAAATTAGGTCTGCTTGACTTAAACACGCGCCCCAAAATTAGGGTCATCATTACGGGCATTGTCATCTGGCTTTTTGTCGCTCTTTGCCAAATCTTCACGCGTTACTCCAAGCCACATAGCCAAAGCGGCAGCTACGAATACTGAAGAGTAGATGCCAAACAAAATACCAATAGTGAGTGCTAGCGCAAAGTAGAAGAGGGTTGGGCCACCAAAAATCAGCATAGCTAAAACCATCATCTCAGTGCTACCGTGAGTAATCACAGTGCGGCTGATTGTGCTGGTAATTGCATTGTCAATAATTTCGCGGGTATTCATCTTGCGGTACTTGCGGAAATTTTCGCGAATACGGTCAAAGATCACCACGGATTCGTTTACAGAGTAACCCAGTACCGCCAAGACTGCTGCTAAGACTGAGAGTGAGAACTCCCATTGGAAGAAAGCAAAGAAACCTAAGATGATCACGATGTCGTGCAAGTTAGCAATAATGCCCGCCAGAGCAAATTTCCACTCAAAGCGGAAAGAGAGGTAAATCACAATACCGATAATCACAAAAATTAAGGCCTTTAAGCCATCCAAAGCAAGCTCTTCACCCACCTGAGGACCAACAAACTCTACGCGTTGCAGTTTGGCACCGCTGGTAGCAGGCTCAAGCGCTTGCATTACCGCTGCGCTTTGGTCTGCAGAAGAAATGAGTTTGCCTTCAGTATCTTTTTGCAAAGGCAGGCGAATCATGATGTCGCGTGAGCTACCAAAGTTCTGTATCTGTGTATCTGCGTAACCTAGTTTCTCAACCTTTGCGCGAATGGAATCTAGTGGCGCAGCTTGAGGATAGCTAACCTCCATTACCGTACCGCCGGTGAACTCAATCGAGAGGTGTAGGCCGTTGTGCCATAAAAAGAAGACTGCAGCTAAAAAGGTGATTAAAGAAATCGCATTGAGCGCCAATGCATGGCGCATAAAGGGGATATCTTTTTTGATCCGGAAAAATTCCATGGCTTATTTCTCCTGTGGTCGCCAAACTTGGCCAATAGCGAGTTTTTGAACCTTCTTGTGTCTGCCGTACCAGAGGTTGACAAGACCGCGCGAGAAGAAGACAGCCGAGAACATTGAAGTCAAAATACCTAAGCAGTGAACCACTGCAAAGCCTTTGATCGGGCCTGAGCCAAATGCCAGGAGCGCTAGACCAGCAATTAAGGTTGTCACGTTCGAGTCCAAAATTGTTGCCCAAGCTTTATCAAAGCCAACTGCAATTGCAGTTTGCGGCGCTGCGCCGTTGCGTAGCTCTTCACGAATACGTTCATTAATCAATACGTTAGAGTCAATCGCCATACCGAGTGCTAAGGCCATCGCGGCGATGCCTGGCAAAGTGAGGGTGGCTTGTAACATCGACAGTATAGAAATCAGCAGGAGTAAGTTCACTGCCAACGCAATGACTGAGAATGTGCCAAATAATAAGTAGTAAGCCATCATGAAAATGGCAATTGCGCCAAAGCCAATCAAGAGTGACTTGAAGCCCTTCTCAATATTCTCCGCACCTAAGCTTGGTCCAATGGTGCGCTCTTCAATAATTTCCATTGGGGCAGCCAAAGAACCTGCGCGTAGTAAGAGAGCTAAGTCATTAGCGCTAGCGGTAGTGGGCTGGCCTGTAATCTGAAACTTAGACCCAAATTCGCTTTGAATAGTAGCAATGGTCAACACTTCACCCTTGCCTTTTTCAAACAAAATCATGCCCATAGGCTTGCCAATATTCTCGCGTGTCACTTCTTGCATGACGCGGCCACCCGCAGCATCGAGGGAGATGTTTACAGCGGGGCGTTGATTTTGATCAAAGCCAGCACTTGCATCCGTAATGCGATCGCCACTGAAGATGACCGACTTCTTAAATACGCCTAAACGGTTTTCACCAAAACGGAAGGTATCCATGCCTGGAGGTGGCGTCTCGCCAATCCCAATTGTGGAAACGAGTGGATCAGCTAAGCGAGACTCTAAGGTCGCTGTTCGACCAATAATATCTTTGGCACGTGCAGTATCTTGAACACCTGGTAACTGCACCACGATACGTTCAGCACCTTGTTGTTGAATCACTGGCTCTTTAACTGCCAACTCATTCACACGCTTATTTAGGGTGATGATGTTTTGTTTAACAGCGTTATCTTGAATCTCTTTTAATGCGGTTGGTTTAAATTCACCAACTAATTTTGGTGATAGGCCTGTTGGCTTGACTTGCCAAGTGAGTTCTGGTTGAGCTGATTGTAAAACTGCACGAGCTGCATCAGCATCAGCTGTACTGCCAAAATTAATTGTGATGCTATCTGTGCCACGCTCAATACCTTGGTGGCGAATATTTTTATCGCGTAATTGCGAACGAATATCAGTTGCCAAAGAAGTAACCTTCTTTTGAACCGCGCCTTTCATGTCGACCTGCAGCAGGAAGTAAACACCACCTCGCAAGTCAAGGCCCAAAGGCATCGGTAGGGCGTTAATGGAATTTAACCAATCTGGCGTATTCGATAAAAGGTTTAAAGCAACCGTGAAATTCGGGTCGCTCTGATCGACGTTAATCTTTTGCTGCAATAGATCGCGTGCACGTAATTGAATATCGGTATTGTTGAAGCGAATCTTGATAGAGCCAACATTGTTGGCATTTTCAAAGAAGATGCCAGTGTTACTGATATCGGCATCAGACAAAATCTTTTCAACACGAGCTTGTGTCGCCAAATCAACCTTGATGGTTGGTTTGGCGGAAGAGATCTGAACCGCTGGAGCCTCACCGTAGAAATTCGGGATTGAATATAGTCCGCCAATGAGTAAGGCAACGACGATAACTAGATATTTCCAGAGAGGGTAGCGATTCATATTGAGATACTTTTAAACAAAGCTATTAAGCAGACTTTAATGTGCCTTTAGGCAATACATTGGTGATAGCACCTTTTTGTAATTGCACTTCAGTGCCGGCTGAAATCTCAACAGTTACCACTGCATCTTTGAGTGCTGTTACTTTGCCCATGATGCCGCCGACTGTTACCACTTCATCGCCAACTGCTAATGCTTCAAGCATGGCTTTAGTTTCTTTTTGACGCTTCATTTGTGGGCGAATCATGATGAAGTACAAAACTGCAAACATCAAAACCAATGGCAGGAAACTCATTAAGCCACCAGAATCTGGACCCGCAGCTGGGGCTTGGGCAAAAGCGTTACTAATCCACATACAAAACCTCCGTTAAAGACTATTTGGAAACTGTTTCAGTTTTAGGCTTTTAAGTAAAGCCGTAAACCCGCAATTCTAAACTGTGCGGGGCTTTGGAGGTGATTTGGAGGGGGATAGGCCTCCGTAGGGTTATTAATCCTGGCCGGGCTCAACCCCACGCTGGCGATTCTGGTGGAATTCTTCTCGGTAGGCGCTAAAACGGTCTTTGCTTAAGGCCTCTCTCACCTCAGTCATGAGCTGGAGGTAATAGGATAGATTGTGGATGGTATTGAGTTGGGATCCTAGAATCTCATTCGCCTTTTGGAGGTGATTTAAGTAGGATCTAGTGAAGTTTTGGCAGGTATAGCAGGTGCAGGTAGGGTCCAGCGGCCGATCATCGTCCTTGTAGCCGGAATTGCGCAATTTGAGGTCGCCAAAGCGGGTAAATAGCCAGCCATTACGAGCATTGCGGGTAGGCATCACGCAATCAAACATATCAATGCCTAGGCTAACACCTAACATGAGATCTTCGGGGGTGCCAACACCCATCAAATAGTGAGGCATATGTTCTGGTAGTTTAGGCGCCGTGAAATTCAAGATACGCTCGAACTCGGGTTTGGGCTCACCAACGGAGAGGCCTCCAATCGCAATCCCATCAAAGCCTTGTTGGCTGACCGCATCTAATGAGAATTCCCGTAGATTTTCGAACATGCCGCCTTGGACGATGCCAAATAGGCCGTTACCAGTATTAAGCTCTCTAAATCGTCTGAGTGAACGATCGCCCCAGCGAAGTGACATCTCTAGTGATGACCGCGCTGTTTTTTCTGAAGTGGGTTGTCCCTTGATTTCGTAAGGGGTGCATTCATCGAACTGCATGGCGATATCACTGTTCAAGACTGCCTGAATTTCCATCGATACTTCTGGTGACATAAATAGTTTGTCACCATTAATGGGCGATGCAAAGGTCACACCTTCTTCAGAGATCTTGCGCAATGCCCCTAGACTAAATACCTGAAAGCCACCGGAATCAGTTAGGATCGGTTTGTCCCAAGCCATGAAGCGATGTAAGCCACCATGTTTTTTGATGACGTCTAAACCAGGACGCAACCAAAGATGAAAGGTATTGCCTAAAATAATTTGTGCTTTTGCTTCATTCAAATCCCGCGGGGTCATTGCCTTCACGGTGCCATATGTACCAACGGGCATAAAAATAGGCGTCTGGACACTGCCATGCGGAAGATCAAGTTGACCAAGACGAGCAGGACTTTGTGAGTCGCGTGCCAATATATTGAAGTGAACAGGTTTGGTCATGATTTTGTATTCTCAAGTCGGCATAAAAACATCGCATCTCCGTAACTAAAGAAACGATACTTCTGAGCTATGGCATGTTGGTAGGCGGCACGGATATTATCTATTCCCGCAAAAGCACTCACCAGCATCAATAGGGTGGATTTTGGCAGATGAAAGTTGGTCAGCAAACAATCTACTGTTTTGAACTCAAATCCCGGTGTGATGAAAAGATTAGTTTCGCCACTGCTTTGCTGGCTAATGGCTTGGCTCTCAAGGGCTCTCAGGCTGGTGGTGCCTACAGCAATAACCCGTCCACCTTTTTGTTTAGTTTCCTCAATCACCTGCAAAGTTTCTGCTGGAATCGAGAACCACTCATGATGCATCTTGTGTTTTGTTAGATCCTCTTCACGAACTGGGGTAAAGGTACCCGCTCCTACATGCAGGGTAATTGTTGCTTGATTGATTCCTAAATTATTTAATTGCTTCAGAATAGTCTCATCAAAATGAAGTCCTGCAGTTGGCGCTGCTACTGCACCTGGATTTTTTGCTACAACAGTTTGGTAGCGCTGCGCATCTTCACTATCGGGTTGGTGTTCGATATAAGGTGGTAGCGGTAATTCACCAAAACGTTCGAGTAGCTCAAAAACATTTTCTGGAAAACGGACCTCATAAAAGCGCCCATCGTATCCAAGCATCTCCACTGGAAAAGTTTCTCCTGCCTGATTGTGAATCTGAACAATCGAGCCAGTCTTAGGTACCTTCGATGCTCTGATCTGAACCCAAGCTTGTCTATCACCGCTAATACGCTCGATGAGAAGCTCGACATTGCCGCCAGTCTCTTTTTTGCCGTGTAATCTTGCTGGGATTACTTTGGTGTCATTAAATACCAATAAATCGCCTGGCTTGATAATGCTAAGAATGTCCTTAAACTGACGATCAATTACTTGGACGTGACTACCCCCATCGGCCTTGACCTCTAGGAGGCGGCTATCGGTTCTATTTGCCAAAGGGTGTTGGGCAATTAGGTCGGCAGGAAGTTCGTAATTGAAGTCAGAGAGTTGCATAGCATTACCATCAGGTATTAGATTTTAACGATGACTACCAAACAAGCGCCAAGCACACTCCAGAAAATGGGTTTAGACAGCCCAATGGCTCTTGCTTTGCATCTTCCATCCCGCTATGAAGATGAGACTGAGCTATTCACGATTGAAGAGGCCTTAAATCAGGGCAGGTTTAGTTCAGCCCAAACCCAGGGGGTCGTGATCCGAAATCAGGTCTTATTTAGACCTAGAAGACAGATGTTGGTCACCATTGAAGATGACACCGCAACTTTGCAGCTACGTTTCCTCAATTTCTACCCAAGCCAGCAAAAGCAAATGGCAGTGGGCGCGCATATTCGAGTACGCGGTGATGTGCGTGAAGGATTTCAGGGCCCAGAAATGGTCCATCCCACCGTTAAGGCTATAGCAGCAGATGCTCCCTTGCCAATGAGTCTGACCCCAGTCTATCCAGCAAGTGCCGGCGTTTCTCAAACAATCATTCGCAAAGCAGTTGGACAGGCCTTGCGTGATCCAAGCTTGCGAGATAGTCTGGCTGAGTTCTTACCCAAGCAGTTAATGACAGAACTGCTTCCAAGTAATGATTGGCCAAGCCTACAAGCCGCTATTACCTATTTACATCAGCCGCCTGCTGATGCTGATACTCAAGCCTTGTTAGAGCGCACAGATCCTGCATGGCGCCGCGTGCAGTTCGAAGAATTGCTCGCGCAACAAATTTCTTTGAAACGTGCTCATGCGACTCGAAGAGAGCGGCATGCCCCAAGCTTTGCAAAGCCATTAAAAGAGCCAAGTCTGGAGACTGGCTTACTTAAGGCGCTTCCTTTTCAATTAACTGGAGCCCAAGACCGCGTGTGGTTAGAGATTGCTAAGGATCTAGAGAACTCATTTCCAATGAACCGTCTCTTGCAAGGGGACGTAGGTAGCGGCAAGACGGTAGTCGCTGCCTTAGCAGCGGCACGCGTGATGGATCATGGCTATCAAGCTGCGGTCATGGCGCCTACTGAAATCTTGGCGGAGCAGCATTACTTAAAAATGAAAGAGTGGTTTGAACCATTAGGGGTACGCATTGCTTGGCTGTCTGGTAGTTTGAAGGCAAAAGAAAAAAGGTTGGCTCAGGAAATGATTGAGAGTGGACAAGCTCAACTCGTTATTGGCACTCATGCACTAATTCAGGAGAGTGTTAGCTTTTCCAAGTTAGGCTTAGCAGTGATTGATGAGCAACATCGCTTTGGAGTTAGGCAGCGCTTAGAAATACAGCAAAGACTTGGATCAGAATTGTTCTATTGTCATCAATTGATGATGTCAGCAACGCCAATTCCTCGTACCTTGGCTATGACCTATTATGCTGATCTCGATGTATCTGTCATTGATGAGCTACCTCCAGGCCGCAAACCAATTAATACTAAGGTGGTCAAGGCAACTCGTCGTGATGAGGTGATTGGCGGTTTACAAAGCTGGCTATCCAAAGGCCTACAAGCCTATTGGGTTTGCCCTTTGATAGAAGAATCTGAGGTTTTGCAATTGCAAACTGCCGTTGAGAGTTTTGAGCAGTTAACACAGGCTTTACCAAATTTTAAAGTGGGCCTAGTGCATGGTCGTCTAAAGGCAGAAGAAAAAGCAGCGGTGATGGCCGCATTTAAAGCCAATGAAATTCAGTTATTGGTTGCCACTACAGTCATTGAGGTTGGTGTGGATGTTCCCAATGCAGCATTAATGGTGATCGAGCATGCTGAACGCTTTGGCTATGCTCAAATTCATCAATTGCGTGGACGTGTAGGTCGCGGCTCAGCCGATTCAGTTTGCATCTTGATGTATGCGGAGCCCTTATCAATGGCGGCTAAAGAGCGCTTGCAAACCTTGCGTGAAGTATCGGATGGCTTTGTCATTGCAGAGCGCGACCTTTCCCTGCGTGGCCCTGGTGAACTGCTTGGAGCTAAGCAATCTGGTGATGCCATGTTGCGGTTTGTCGATTTACAGCGCGATGCTTGGTTAATTGAATTGGCTCAACAGGCAGCTGAGCGCTTGCTAGCAGAGCATGCAGATCTAGTGGAGCGTCATCTGGAGCGCTGGCTAGGATCCCGCGCTGAATTTTTAAAGGCGTGATAATTACCTCATGTCTTTAAATGATCGCCTTATCTCTTATGCTTATCTCATTCGATTGGATAAGCCAATTGGCACCTTATTGCTTTTATGGCCAACGCTATGGGCCTTATGGCTGGCTAGTAGTGGAATGCCCGATCCCAAAATCTTATTGATATTCGTAGTGGGTACTTTTTTGATGCGTAGCGCAGGATGTGCAATAAATGATTACGCGGATCGCAACTTTGATCTTCATGTTCAGAGAACGCAAGGGCGTCCAGTGACCAGCGGCAAGATTTCTGGAAAAGAGGCTGTATTGATTGCTGCATTATTGGCCTTGATTGCATTCCTCCTCATTCAGCCGCTCAATGATTACACCAAGAAGCTTTCCGTTTTTGCATTAGTGGTAGCGTTCATTTATCCCTTTACTAAACGCTTCTTTGCAATACCGCAAGCTATTCTGGGTATTGCGTTTGGCTTTGGTATCCCCATGGCATATGCCGCCATCTTGAATATGATTCCATTAGAAGCATGGATCTTATTTGTGGGAAATATTTTTTGGGCGATAGCTTACGACACTGCCTATGCCATGGTCGATCGGGAGGATGATCTGCGCTTAGGCTTACGTACTTCAGCAATCACTTTTGGACAATATGATGTTCTGGCAATCGCTATTAGTTATGCCATCTTATTTATTAGTCAAATTTGGGTTGCGCAATTAGCCAACTTAAGTAATTACTTTTTAGTCGGGTGGTTTATAGCTCTAGCTTGCGCTATTTATCACCTGAAACTGATTTCTACGCGTCAGCGTGAGGAATGCTTTGCGGCTTTTCGCCACAATAACTGGCTAGGTGGATTTTTATTTCTGGGAATTGTGCTTGGGCTTAGCCTGAGCTAAGAGTTCCCTAGGTAATTAGTTCTTACTTAACTCATCACCCATTGCTTTGCCACGTTGACTTGCTGCAGCAATCGCTTTTTCTAGAATCTCGTTCCAACCCTCTTGTTTCATCACTTCAAGCGCAGCTGCTGTAGTACCCCCTTTGGAGGTGACACGTTCACGTAGTACACCAGCGTGTTCATCAGAGTTATGTGCGAGTTGGCTTGCCCCCTCAAGAGTTGCATATGCCAATTTGCGAGCACTTACTGTGTCTAGACCTAATTTCTCACCAGCTGATTGCATGGCTTCCAAAAAGGCAAATACATAGGCGGGGCCGCTACCAGATACGGCAGTAACAGCGTCCATCAGCATTTCTTCAGACACCCAAATACTTTGACCAACAGCATTGCAGATAGTCTGGGCTAGATTGCGATCTGATGCGTTTACAGCAGCATCAGCAAACAAGCCAGTAATCCCTTTGCCGATTAATGCAGGGGTATTGGGCATGGCACGAACACAGCGGGAGTGATCAAGCCAGCGACTCATATCCTTTAAGCGAATACCAGCAGCAATACTTAGGATTAGCGGACCAGGTAGGGAAGCGTGCTTGAGTTTTGTGGATAGGCCCTTGGCCACCACATTAAAGTCCTGAGGCTTGATAGCCATGACTACGACATTATTTTTTGAAAAATCAAAAGCTACTTGGTCCAAAGAGCCGATACTCTGCACACCAAAGTCTTCCTGTAGTTTGAGTGCAGTTGCTGTATTTGCTTCAACTACAGCAATCTGGCTTGAGGTAAATCCGTTAGCTAGTAAACCGCTGATGAGTGCGCGACCCATATTGCCACCACCGATAAAAGTGATTTGCACATTGGCGTTGTTTTGATTATTTAGATTTTTACTCATTTGCTAATCTTATCGCGCTTCCCAAAAATAGCGGTCCCAACCCGAACAATGGTGCTGCCCTCGGCAATGGCGGCCTCAAGATCATCGGACATGCCCATCGATAGCGTATCAAAAAATTGATACCTAAAATCTGTGGATCTAGCCGCCTGAATTTTTTTAAAGCAATCCTGAACCTGGGCAAAGGCTTTGCGTTGTTCTGCCTTGTCTGCGCTTGGGGCTGGAATGGCCATTAAACCCCTAAGAACAATATTAGGCAATTTCACAATAGCATCACAGAGTTCTGCAGCATCAGAAAGCGGTATGCCGCTTTTGCTATCCTCATCACTCACATTCACTTGAACACACAATTGCAATTCTGCTAGGTTGGGAAATTCGCCGCGCTGAGCTGATAGACGTTCTGCAATTTTGAGGCGATCAACACCATGTACCCAATCAAAATGTTCAGCAACCTCTCTCGTTTTATTACTTTGAAGAGGGCCAATAAAGTGCCATACCAACCAAGGACGTAATTTAGCGAGCTGAGTAATTTTTTCAACTGCTTCTTGTACATAATTTTCACCGAAAGCAGATTGCCCAGCATGCATAGCCTCCTCAATAGCAGAGGCGGGGAATGTTTTGCTGACTGCTAAGAGCTCGATTTCTTCAGGCTCGCGTTTCGCTGCTAAGCAAGCAAGTTCAATACGCTGCCGCACCTGCATTAAGTTAACAACAATGGAATTCATCTTACCTTAGAGGCTTTGCTGACGAGTTGATCTACGATCTCAATCCAATGCAGTACTGGTTTGTCATCTTGCTGGAGATGGGTAATACAGCCAATATTCCCAGAAACAATCACTTCTGCACCAGATTCTTCGCAAGCCGTATTCAAATGGCTCAACTTATTCTTGCGCAGCTGCTCTGATAGCTCTGGCTGAGTTACCGAATAGGTGCCTGCAGAACCGCAGCACAGATGGCTGTCAGCACATAGGCGAACACCAATGCCAACGCTAGATAACAAGCCTTCTACTTTGCCGCGGATTTGTTGGCCGTGTTGCAAGGTGCAAGGTGGGTGATAAACCACGCCTGGTTTTTGATCTGTACCAAGTAATTGAACTAATTCGTTTTCTAAATTTGGCAAAATCTCGGAGATATCTTTCGTGAGATCAGAAATCTTTTTCGCTTTGGCTGCATATGCAGAGTCATCAGCAAAGAGATGACCATAATCTTTCACCATGACGCCACAACCAGAGGCAGTCATCACAATCGCTTCCACACCACTCTCAACTAAAGGCCACCAAGCATCAATATTTTGCTTGGCATTCTCTAGACCCCCAACTTGATCATTCAAGTGATAGCGCAATGCGCCACAGCAGGTAGCATTTGGGGCGCTAATGAGCTGAATCTTTAATGCATCTAAAACGCGCGCAGTTGCTGAATTGATATTGGGCAACATGCCGGGTTGAACACAGCCCTCCAGAATCAGCATTTTGCGTTCATGTGAAGCGGAGGGTCTTGCATAAGGATCTGTTGAGCTATCCAAAGCTTTATTTCTGGCTTCCGGGATTTTGCGTTTGATGCCATTTGGCATTAATGGGCGCAATAGACGACCTAAAGTCATTGCTGATTTAAATAATGTCGGTTTTGTTAAACCTTCTTTTAAGGCCCAGCGAGTGAAGCGCTCACCAAGGGGCCGTGCTGGCGTATTTTCTTCTGCCCACTTGCGGCCAATATCTACTAAGTTGCCGTATTGCACGCCGCTTGGGCAAGTGCTTTCACAATTACGACAAGTGAGACAGCGGTCTAAGTGATTACGAGTTTTTTCTGTGGGGGCTGCACCTTCAGCCATTTGCTTAATGAGGTAGATGCGACCACGGGGGCCATCGAGCTCATCCCCCAGTATCTGATAAGTTGGACAAGTGGCAGTACAAAAACCACAGTGAACACATTTACCCAAAATGCGGGCTGCTTCAATACCTTCTGGAGTATTGGCAAATTGGGGGGCAAGTTGAGTGTACATAGAAATACTTATGGAAGACGTTTAGTTGCAAATACGCCAGCAGGATCAAATGCAGATCTCAGACGCTCTTGTACAAGCTCGAGGGCTTTGGAGTGCACTTGTTCGCTCAGCAAAGTAAAGCGTTGGAATTCAGGGTTGACGCTTACGCCTTGTTTGAAGCGAGTGACATGCCCACCATGACTTAAGACTAATTTTTTGATGAAGTTAAATGTAGCTTCATCCCCGGGTGCTTTAATCCAGCGCTGCTGACCATGCCACTCCAGAACAATTTCATTACTTGATCCGGGAATGGTGAGTGGTCCACAGGCAGCAGGTAAAGCTAAGCGATAGAGAGTTTGATCGGCAGCGAGATTTTCAAACGCTGGCAGCTGATGCTCGCGTAAATCATGCCAAAACGCTTCGGCAGATTGAGGATCTACTTCACTTGCATTTACTAAAGAACTCATTAGGGGAATAGCGGCTTTAATTGCAGCAGCAGCCCCCGCTAAACGAATCGTCAATTGACCTTCGCCGCTAGCATTGCCAATCCAACAGCTTGCTGACATTGGTAATGGTTGACCAGCCCACTCATTTAAAGTGCGCAATGCTTTCTCTTGAGTGATATTGCACCGCAGTGTTGCTGTAGCTGCTGGTCTTGGCAATACTTTGACGGATGCTTCAAGAAGTAATGAAAGCGTACCCATGGAGCCTGGTAATAAACGAGAGATATCATAGCCTGCGACGTTTTTCATCACTTGCCCGCCAAAAGACAGATCCTGTCCCTTGCCATCCAGAATGCGCGCACCCAAAACAAAATCTCGGAAATTACCGACGCTAATGCGACCAGGACCAGCCAAGCCAGCTGCAATCGCACCACCAAAGGTTGCTTGCTCACCAAAGTGTGGCGGTTCAAATGCCAGCATCTGATTTTTTGCTTTGAGGGCAGCTTCAATTTCTTTCAGGGGCGTACCCGCACAGGCAGTGATCACCAATTCTTCTGGCTGATATTCCAAGATTCCAGAGTAAGTACGAGTATCAAGTTTTGTATGGCTATTGGGGTTGCCATACCAGGATTTGGTGCCTCCACCTTCAATAGAGAGCTGCGTTTTGTTGCTTGCTGCATTCAGAATCTGCTCACGAAATGCCTCAATCATGGGGTTGGTAGCATTCATTAAAAGCGCTCCAATTCCGGATGCGGTAGTTTGCCTCCACTAATCCGCATGCGGCCATATTCAGCACAGCGACTCAGGGTTGGAATGCCCTTATCAGGATTGAGAAGCTTTTCTGGATCAAAGGCGCTTTTCACACCCCAGAAAGATTCACGCTCGCCCTCACCAAATTGAATGCACATGCTGTTAATCTTTTCGAGGCCAACTCCATGTTCGCCAGTAATCGTACCACCAAGCTCAACGCAGGCTTCGAGAATATCAGTGCCAAATTCTTCAGCACGATGCCACTCTTCCTCATCAGCGCCATTAAACAAAATCAATGGGTGCATATTGCCATCACCTGCATGAAATACATTCAAGCAACCTAAGCCATACTTTTTTTCCATTCCTTGAATGCGTTTCAGTAGAGTCGCAATATGCCTACGTGGGATAGTGCCATCCATACAGTAGTAATCTGCAGCGATTCGTCCAGCTGCCGGGAAAGCATTTTTACGACCACTCCAAAACTTTAAGCGCTCAGTCTCATCTCTAGAAATCCGAATACCACTAGCGCCGGATTGTTCGAGTACTTTAGTCATACGCTCGATTTCTTCAGCAACTTCTTCGGGTGTGCCGTCAGATTCACAAAGCAAAATAGCCGCTGCCTCTAAGTCGTAGCCTGCATTGACAAATTCTTCTACAGCTCGAGTAGTTGCTTGATCCATCATTTCTAAACCAGCAGGAATAATACCGGCAGCAATGATGGCAGCAACAGCATTGCCACCTTTTTCAATGTCGTCAAAACTTGCCATGATGACGCGTGCCAGTTTTGGTTTAGCAACTAACTTCACAGTAACCTCGGTAACGACTGCGAGCATGCCTTCGCTACCCAAAACAATGGCGAGCAAATCTAAACCAGGAGAATCTGGCGCTAAGCTGCCGAACTCCACAATCTCACCGTTCATCAAAATGCCGCGTACGCGGAGAACGTTATGTAGGGTGAGGCCGTATTTAAGGCAGTGCACTCCACCAGAGTTTTCATTCACGTTGCCGCCAATAGAGCAAGCAATCTGAGATGAGGGATCTGGTGCGTAGTAGAGGCCTAAGTGAGCAACAGCTTCTGAAATAGCAAGATTGCGCACACCAGGTTGAACTACCGCAGTGCGAGTAAATGGGTCAATACTGAGAATTTTCTTGAGCTTTGCAAGGGAGAGCACTAACCCCTGAGAGATGGGCATTGCTCCACCGGATAGGCCAGTGCCAGATCCACGCGGAACCACAGGGACCTGCATCTCAAAGCAGGCTTTGAGGATTTTGGCGACTTGCTCCTCTGTTTCTGGCAGAGCGACTGCCAGCGGCATGCGTTTATAAGCAGCCAAACCATCACATTCATAGGGAATTGTGTCTTCAGGCTCCCAAAGTAGAGCGTGTTCCGGAAGAATCGGTCGCAAGGCCGAAACGAGTTTTGACTGAAGTGCGCTGATTGCGGCTAGATCGGGGGGTGGGGTCACCATATTCATAGGAATCATTTTAGCCATTTACCTATAATTAAGCTCATGGGAAATCGACTATCAAAAATAGCCACTAGAACGGGCGATGCTGGAATGACCGGATTAGGCGATGGAAGTCGCGTTGAGAAGGATCATTTGCGGATTTGCGCTATGGGCGACGTGGATGAGCTGAACTCAGAAATCGGTGTTTTGATGACTGAGGAGATCCCAGAAAGCATTGCTCCTGAACTAAAAGCGCTTTTCATGCAGGTTCAGCATGATTTATTCGATCTGGGCGGCGAGCTTTGTATTCCGAATTACAAGTTACTAAATCCTGACCACGTAGCTCAGTTGGATGTTTGGCTAGAAAAGTACAACAAAGAGCTTCCTCCATTGACGGAATTCATTCTTCCTGGTGGTACTCGTGCTGCTGCGCAAGCGCACGTATGTCGCACCGTCTGCAGAAGAGCTGAGCGTTCGATTGTGCGTTTGGGTTGGGCAGAGCCTTTGTATGATGCTCCTCGCCAATATGTCAATCGTTTGTCTGATTTATTATTTGTACTTTCGCGCATACTCAATCGTGCGGCTGGTGGTACCGATGTACTTTGGAAGCACGAAAAAAAAGAGACTAAATAAATCAGCCTCCTTTAGTATTGCCTTCATTACTGCGCGCGTTATTTTTTCTTGCTACGGCGTTTCTTTACTGCGCTAGCTAAACGCTCCAACACTTTTACTGAATCATCCCAATTAATACAGGCATCGGTAATACTCTTACCGTACTCCAGCTTACGTGGATCATCTTTACCGGGTGTAAATTTCTGTGCACCGTCGTTCAGGTGACTTTCTACCATCACACCAAAAATCTCATGTGAACCAGATTCAATTTGCTTGGCAATATCATCTGCCACGATGATTTGACGCTCATGTTTCTTGCTTGAGTTGGCATGCGATAAGTCAACCATCAAACTGGCTGGAAGCTTTGCAGCTGCTAGCTCAGCGCAGGCAGCTTGTACGTGTGGCGCTTCATAGTTAGGCTCTTTTCCACCACGCAGAATGACGTGACAGTCTTTATTGCCTTTAGTTTCTACAACAGATACTTGACCATTCTTGTGAACAGATAAGAAGTGATGTGGACGGCCCGCCGCTTGAATCGCATCAGTAGCAATTTTGATGTTGCCATCAGTGCCGTTTTTAAATCCGATAGGTGCAGATAAACCAGAGGCAAGCTCACGATGCACTTGGCTTTCAGTAGTGCGCGCACCAATAGCGCCCCATGAGATGAGGTCAGCAATATATTGTGGAGAGATCACATCCAAGAATTCGCTACCTGCCGGCATACCCAGTCGATTGATTTCCATGAGGACTTGACGTGCAAGACGCAGACCTTCTTCAATGCGATAACTTTCATCCAAGTAAGGGTCGTTGATCAGGCCCTTCCAGCCAACCGTAGTGCGTGGCTTTTCAAAATAGACGCGCATCACAATTTCTAATTCACCGGCAAAGCGCTCACGCTCGGTTAAAAGGCGTTGACAATATTCGAGTGCCGCACGTGGATCGTGAATCGAGCAAGGCCCAATAATCACGAGTAAACGATCGTCCTTACCATGAATGATGTCGCGAATTTTCTTGCGAGTTTTGCTGATCAATGCTTCGGTAGGAGTTCCTGAAATTGGAAAGAAGCGAATTAGATGTTCTGGCGGAGGCAGAACAGAAATCTTGTCAATGCGTTGATCGTCAGTATCTGACGTTTTATCAACGACAGAGTACCAATTGGAGGGATTCGTATTTTGTTGGCTCATACGGCTATTTTAAGCCGTAATTTAGAATTTTCAGGCGGTTCCACCGACAGTTAGGCTGTCGATGCGTAAAGTGGGCTGTCCAACGCCGACCGGAACGCTTTGCCCTTCTTTGCCGCAAACCCCGATGCCACCGTCTAATTTGAGATCATTACCAATCATGGAGACCTGTTTTAAGGACTCTGGGCCGCTGCCAATAATCGTGGCACCTTTGACGGGATATTGAATTTTGCCGTTTTCAACCCAATACGCTTCAGATGCTGAGAACACAAATTTGCCGCTAGTAATGTCAACTTGGCCACCGCCAAAATTGACCGCGTATAGACCACGTTTGATGCTCGCCACGATTTCCTGGGGATCGTCCTTGCCAGCTAGCATGTAAGTATTTGTCATGCGTGGCATTGGGAGTGATGCAAAACTTTCGCGGCGGCCATTACCTGTCAGTGGCATTTTCATCAGTCGCGCATTCAAGCTATCCTGAATATAACCCTTCAAAATTCCATCTTCAATTAAGGTGGTGCATTGAGTAGGCGTGCCTTCATCATCAATGTTCAATGATCCTCTGCGGCCAGAGAGGGTGCCATCATCAACCACAGTGACACCTTTAGCTGCTACTCGTTGCCCAATACGACCAGCAAATGCTGAGGAACCCTTGCGGTTGAAGTCACCTTCAAGACCGTGACCTACTGCTTCGTGTAGCAGAACGCCCGGCCAACCTGGGCCCATAACAACCGTCATTGGGCCCGCAGGTGCAGGACGAGATTCCAGATTGACGAGCGCGCCATCAACCGCTTCATCTACGTATTGATTGATCAGAGCAGCGTCAAAATAATGATAGTCATGGCGCGCGCCACCACCTGAAGACCCAGACTCACGACGACCATTTTGCTCGGCAATCACATGAACTGAAACGCGCACTAGTGGTCTTACGTCTGCAGCAAGCAAGCCGTCTGCACGTACCACCAGAACAACATCAAATTCACCAGCAAGACTTGCCATCACCTGAATAATCCGAGGATCACGTGCTTTTGCGCGACGTTCAATACTTTCTAGGAGGGCAATTTTTTCTTTAGGCTGTAATGAGTCCAAAGGATTCATATCGGAGTAAAGCTTATTAGATATAGGATTGAATAGCTTGCTAGCAACGGCCTGCTTACCGCCTTGTGGGCCAATCACGCGGGTAGCTTTAGCAGCTTTAGTCAGCGCTTCTAGATTAATTTCGTCAGAGTAAGCAAAGGCAGTCTTATCACCATAAATAGCTCGTACTCCCACACCTTGGTCAATATTGAAGCTACCAGATTTGACAATTCCTTCCTCAAGACTCCAACTTTCACTGCGAGTATGTTGGAAGTACAAATCAGCATCATCAAGGCGATGGGTGAACATACTGCCAAATGTCTTATGGAGATCTTGCTCTGAGAGTCCAGTTGGCTCAAGCAGAATGGACTTAGCTAATTTAAGAAGATCTGCCTGCTTTTTGGCTTTGGTCCAATTCGCGGGAAATAGTGCTTCAGGTGCATTCATGTGATTCAGCAAATCTTTCTTTAAAGCTTACGGTGTGCAAGTGCAGGTAACTTAGAGCGTACCTCGTTTAATTTTTCTTTGCTTAAAACCCCAGAAATAAACCCCTCTCCTTCGGTAAGGGTGCTTAGGATGCTACCCCAAGGGTCGATCAGCATGGTATTGCCCCAAGTGCGCCTTTGGTTTTGGTGTATTCCGCCTTGCGCAGATGCTAAGACGTAGCATTGGTTTTCAATAGCACGAGCCCGCAAGAGGATTTCCCAATGGTCTTTGCCAGTTGTATATGTAAAGGCAGCAGGAATGATGTGGCAATCTACTTGCCCAAGCGTGCGGTACAGCTCTGGAAAGCGCAAGTCATAACAAATGCTCAGTCCAAGAGTCCACTCAGTGTCGTTGGCTGTAATTTTGACGATACCAGGTATCTCACCAGCCTCTATCGTTTCAGACTCTTGGTAGCGTTCAGTATTGGTCTGAAAACCAAATAAATGAATCTTGTCATAGCGCGCTACTCTCTGCCCATCTGGGCCAAAGACGAGGGTTGTATTTAATACTTTGTTTGGATCTTTTGCTTCGAGGGGAATGGTCCCGGCAATTAAATAAATACTATTGGCCTTAGCCAGCTCTGCAAGTTCTGCTTGAATTGGCCCACTACCAAAAGTTTCTCGGATGTCGACCTTATCAGTGTCTTTCAGTCCCATGATGCAAAAGTATTCCGGAAGAACGACAACCTGAGCTTCATCCTGAGCTGCTGCTTGGATCAGCCTGCTAGCCGTCTCTAGATTTGCTTGAAGTGATGCGCTTGACACCATCTGAATCGCGGCAATTTTGAGTTCTACAGAGTTGGATTCGCTCATAAAGCCTGGGTTTGCGGTTTTGGGGTTGGTGCGTTGCTTGGGTTAGGTTTACTTTGTTCTTTAAGTAAGTCTTTGCTACGTATCGTATTTAAAGTTTTATTATCAATCGGCTGACCTTTTTGATCTAGCGGAATCACTTCCGGCTTATCCCAAGAGCCTTGAATTAAATAGTCAGATTGTAGATTTCGATTAATTTGATTGGTAATGAGGTATTGCCCAACGAGTGCGCCCAATCCCACAATAGGGTTGATCGCAAAAGCAGCTAAGGAGCCAGCAGTAGCGTCAATGGTTGGGAAGATAGTTACGCGCAGATCCTGTGTTTGTTTGGGGATATTGATTTGTCCTACCATCGCTACTCTAGCCTGATCTAGGCTCATGGTGAATTGCTTGGTTTGGGCCAGTCCATTACTAAGGTCGAAGCTTGCATTGATATTGTTGAAGGGTGTTCCCTTGCTAACAATATTACCTAGGCTACCTTGCAGATCTAAGGTCGCAAATCTGAATAGACTTTGAAGGCTCAGTACATCCAGGATTTGAGCGCCGCTAGTATCGACTTCTAATAAACGTCCTTTTTCTAGATTGAGGTTTACCTTACCAGCAAGAGTTTCGTATTTGGGGCTAAAGGGTGAACCATCCCATTCTGCATTGGCAGTCAGCTTGCCTTGGCCACCCTCAACCGATTTTTGTGAACTCCAATTGGTAATAATGCGCCCAGCATCTTTCACATCCAAATCTATATTCATACTGCTATGCTCAGTTTGGTTTGGTGTGGCACCAATCCATTGCCCAGTGGTGACTGAATTGCCTTGGGGATTATTAAATTGAATTGATTCTATTGTTAATAGATTGTTGCTAGTCTTTGTTTTGAGTTTAGTTTGTCCAAGATGGGCCTTTGACCAATTCAAGTCATCGATGGATACATCCAGACTTGGAATTGAATTGGGCGAAAGCTTGCTCTTCACAACAACATTATTCTTTTGTGCGACCTTAGCTGTTTCTGTTACTGGGGTGAACTCACTTGGAACCTTGAGTCGACTTAAATTTCCGCTCACTAGGCCGCTGGGATTGGCATTATTGGGTTCCTGATACTGTATTTGACCTGCAATGAGAGGTGAGTTAAGTCGCAACTGCCAAGCATTCATTTTATTGCTTGCCGATAAATTGAAGTCTTGCCAGATGCGGTCAAACAAAATGAGCTTCTTCACCTGCGCAGTTAAATTAACGTTAGTGGTTTCAGAGCTAGTTGTTTGGGGGGTATTACTTTGTTGTTTTTGTTTCCCAAAGAAATCTAACCAAGCATCCATATCGAGCTCATTGCTAGCTAGATTCATTTGGAATCCAGCCTGGGATAAATTGGCCGGTGTACCTATGCCAAGGGCATAGCGCATTTCATCATTGCTATTCAAGTCTCCTTGAACTGTGTATAGGTCTCCAAACTTTCCAGTCCAGCTAAAGCGATTTGAGCCAGATTCATTACTGGTGGCAGTTTTAAAGATCACTTGACCGGTCATGGGTGTACCCATCTGCTTCTTGGCTGGCATTGGAGCGGCACTTGCCCAATTACGCAAATCAAATTTGAGATTGGTTTCGCTACCAGTTTTATTAAAGCTGAGAGTGCCTTCGTATCTAGCAGATCCACTCATTGCCTCCAGAATTGGAGAGGCCTCATTTTTAAGTGTTTTTACAAGATAGTCTTTAATAAAGTTTGCAGTAATAGCGCCCGTAATATTAAAGTTTTGTTTGCCTGGTGCTGAGGGTGAGCTACTAATGTTTAAAGACCCGCCTAAGAAGGTTGCTGTGACATTTTCAAATTCAGGATTCACCTCGGTAATCCGAATTTTTCCTTTGAGATTCTCCAGTGGCGGTAAATTTGCCCACTGTGCTTTGTTACCAGCTAGATCCAGCTTGATATCAACGCCAGTGTCATCGTTAGTCGAGAGAGGGATCTTTAGCCCTAGGTCAAGGTTAATTGGCCCACTTACCCGTAGATTCTTTTCTAGCTTATTTTGCTTTTTAGCAAATGGAGAGGCGAATAAATACTCTAGCATCTGTGGAGCATCGCCCTGAGCATTACCATTTACGGATAGCATTAATTGCTTTGCACTGACATTCGGAATTTCTGCATGGAATTGATTGAGCTGTACATCTTTGAAGTTAGCCTTAGAAATATCCACCTTCAAGCTTGAGTTTTGCATTGCAAGTACACCATTTACTTTGCTAAATGCAGACCAAACTCCTAAGTTGCTTGGCAATAATGGGACTGGGTAGAACGTAGCCCCTACGATTGGGAGATTGAGGGTGAATTCACCATCGCCACTATTTGGGAAAGGGACGCCATTGGGATCGCCTTTAATATGTAGGCTACCTTTTTGTATGGTGCCTGCAGTAAATGCTTTGCTCAAGTACTGTCTGGCCTCTTTGCCCATGCCAAGAGGTAGGTAGCGGTATGCGGTAGCTAGATCGGCTCTTGCAAAGTCCATATCCAGAGTCATGAAATCCGGCTTCTTAGCAGCGCCAATCACGTAATTGATATTCAGTGTTGTATCTATTTCCGGGTTACTGAGGGCCAGCTGTTTTGCATTAACAGCCCAATTCCCTTTTTTCTTTGACCAGGTAACCTGTCCACTGGCACGATCTAATTGAATTTTGGGATCAACTAATAAATCATTGATCTCAATCTCGAGGTCGCTGGAATTAATAGAAAAACTTCCTTGATTTTGATCGGCACTAATAAACCCAGATAGGTTTGAAACCGATGGCATGGATTTGTCGATGCCAATAAAGCCCAGATTAACAAGCTTGGCGCTAATAGAAAAATCCAGTTTGTTTGATTTAAACCATCCTCCAGGAATATTTAATGCCGATAGGGAGGATTTACTCTCAGACCAGCGGATATCGAGATTTTGTAATTCACCATCCGCACGAGAAGCCTTAATCCATTGATGAACTTTTTTAGATAGCGGTAAGTTCAATGCGAATAGGGCTACATCTTCAACCAAAATTTTAGGGGAAGAGAATCTAAATTCTTTAATTTCACCATCGGAACCTGGAGGGCTCCAGGCAAAAGTCATCGGGCTTAAGTTTTCTAATGGTGCAGTCTTGGAACTATCGATATCTCGCCAGGCAAATGTTTTGGTAGTAACAGAAATTAAGCCCCCATCATTTTCTTGGGTGAGATTGGTTTCTAATCTACCCAGAGCAATACCATCTTCATTTTTGGCGAGCTGAATCACAAGGTTATCTGCTGCTATAAAGGTTGCTCCACCATCGGGTTGGCCGTTATCAATTTTTAATTTTCCCTTAGAGCTCAGTTTTCCCTCTAAAGCATGGAGTGGAAGAGTAAATTCTTTTGCAATTTGACTGAGATTGAGATCGGCCACATCCCAGGAGATATTACCAATCCAGTTACGCCAATTGCCAGCCTCGCCACCAAGGTGGTGAACGAAGTTTGCCTCAACTTGTATGGGGCCATTAGCCCACGGAGTTGTTGCTTGCAGTGAGGCTTTATGACTGCGTATGCCATTACTGAGTGCTAGATTTTGAATTTGAACCGAAGTACTTAATTTTTTATTGAGCTGATCAGCCCAAAATATTTCAACATTGGTAACTTCAATCTCGTTTTGCGCGAGAAGCCAATTTTCGAATCCGTAATCATTTGAATTCCCGTGAGTTGGAATGCCGGCAATATTGATCAAGCCTTTTTTATCGCGCTCAGCATAAATTTGAGCGCCTTCAAAGTAGAGCTCATGGAAATAAGGTGATAGGTGGTAGAGCGAATTCCAGCTGAGCTCACCACGAATTTTTGCAATCTGTAATAAAGGCTTCGATTTGTCAGGGCCATTAAAGCGTAGACCATCGACTTCAAACTCGGGCCGGATGCCGGTCCAAGAAACCCTTAAATCATCCATCGCAACATCAACACCAAAGCGAGCGCTAATGAGTCTTTCTACAGAGGCTTTGGATTTTTCAATTTGAGGCCAAACTATGAAACGAATACCCAGGTGGCCAATTACAAATAAGGCCAAAACAAAGCCACAAAGATAGAGGGCGCGTTTGCGCCAAGGCCCGTCAAAACTTTTAGGGCGTTTTGCCAGCAAGTTCTTGAGGCGAGGCGGGATGATGTTTTGCAGCATGACCCCTATTATCCGTCAGCCTGGAGTCGGTCGCCAAGCTTCTAGCGTCAGAATTAGGGTACGGATTAAGATGGGGGAATGGATGAATTTTCTCGACAAATTGCTTTTCTAGAGCAGCATTCCACCTATGCGCGGCGCTGGCTCAATGCTCACCCCGAATGGATTGACTGGCTGAGGTCTTGCGGACAGACAAAGGTCGATTTGCAGGGCATCCAAGATTTGCTAAAAACTTCTGGAATCTCTCGGCAGGGGTTGGGGTTAGAAGAGCCGCAGTTTATGGCCAATCTGCGGCTTGCTCGGCAGCGCTTAATGATTTGGATCGCATTTCGGGATCTCAATGGGATGGCAAGTTTGGATGAGGTTACTCATGGCCTAAGTCATTTTGCTGAGTTGGCGGTTGCAAACTCTATTGCTTATATACGCGAGGATTTAAAAAATCGATTTGGGCTTCCATGGAGCAAGCCCAATGATGCCGAGATGCCTCTGATGGTTGTTGGCATGGGTAAATTAGGGGGCCTCGAGCTGAACCTCTCGTCTGATATCGATTTGATTTTCTTATATGAGCATGAGGGTGAAACTCTAGGCGGACCCAAGAGCCTCTCAAACCACGAATGGTTCTCTCGTATGGGTAAGCATCTAATGAGGCTTTTATCTGAGCATGATGAAAATGGTTTTGTCTTTCGGGTAGATATGCGCTTGCGCCCTAATGGTGACTCAGGGCCATTGGTATGCAGCTTAGAGATGCTAGAAGAGTATCTTTTAGTTCAGGGGCGAGAGTGGGAGCGTTATGCCTGGATTAAGGGCCGCTTGATTGCACCGTTGCCTGGTTCATCTGAGCATCTGTATTGTGCGAAGGAGTTGGATCAACTCATTCGCCCATTTGTATATCGACGCCATTTGGATTACGGCGTGATCGCATCCATCCGGGATCTGCATGCACAGATTCAGCATGAGGCTGATAAGCGATCGTCCGGACATCAGGGCCGCTCCCGCGATATTAAGTTGGGTCGCGGCGGCATTCGAGAGATTGAGTTTCTAGCGCAAATGTTTCAGTTGATGCGAGGAGGAACCGACCCTCGCTTTAGGATCCGCGCTACTTTAGAGGTTCTCAGTCTGATTGGCCGGCGAGGAATTTTGCCCTCAGAAGAAATCGATGCCTTGCAATCGGCTTATATTTTTTTGAGGCGCCTCGAGCATCGCATTCAAGTTTGGGATGATCAACAAACCCACTATCTACCAGATGATGAGTCAGCTCGTTCACGCTTAGCATCATCAATGGCAGAAGGTGGCCTGGAAGGTCAGAGTCAAGCTTTCATGGCGGATTTAGATCGTCATCAAAATAATGTTGCTCGTCTGTTTGAAAAAGCGTTCTTATTAGATGACAGTTCTCGATTAGAGCTAGCTCCTATAGATTTAAGTTGGGAGCCAGATGCGCAATATTTTCCACAAACGCTTGCGCGCTGGAGTAACTGGGTTGACAGCCCTAAGCAAAGACAGCTGCCTGAGAAAAGTCGACTGATCTTTGATAATTTGATGCGTAAGACTGCAGAAAGCTTGCAGCATGATGGCGGTGATCAGGCCCTATTGCGATTTTTTGATTTACTAGAGGCTATTGCAAGACGCAGTGCCTACTTATCTATCTTGGCTGAATACCCGAGGGCGCTATTCAATGTGCTTGATTTACTCAAAGCATCTCAATGGGGCGCTCAATACCTGACAAGACACCCACATTTATTAGATCACTTACTCAACTCAAGAACTGAGATGGCTTTGATCGAGCAGCCTGAAGAGTATTGGCGAGAAGTAAAAGCCAATCTGAACATGCGTCTTGATGACGTCATGGCTGAAGGTGATGGTTCGGAGCAGGCGATGGATATTTTGCGCGTGACTCACCATACCGAGACATTTATCACGCTCTTAGCTGACCTTGGTATCGGTGTTGATGAGCCTCTATCGGTTGAAAAGGTGAGTGATCATTTATCCGCATTAGCCGATCTGATGTTGCAGACTACATTTGAACGGGTATGGCCTGGTGTAGCTCAGAAGTTTGGTTTATCACAAGATTTCTTTGCGCCATTTGCAGTGATTTCGTATGGTAAGTTGGGCGGTAAAGAGCTTGGCTATGCTTCTGATCTTGACTTGGTATTTTTGTACCAATCGGATGAGGCTGATTATGCTGCGCAAGAAATCTATGCACTGTTAGCTAAACGCATGATTAATTGGTTAACTGCGTTTACATCGACCGGCAGTTTATTTGAAATCGATACTCGGCTTCGCCCGAATGGCTCTGCTGGGTTTTTGGTAACCAATGCTGAGGCATTTAAAAAGTATCAAATGCGTGAAGGTGATAATGCTGCTTGGGTTTGGGAGCATCAAGCTTTAACAAGGGCACGCTGCTCGGCGGGTAATATAGTCGTAGGCTTGAACTTTGAGCTAGTGCGCTCAGAGGTATTAAGCCAACAACGAAATATTGATCAGCTGCGGATTGAAATTCTGGTGATGCGTCGTAAGGTTCATGCAGGTCATCCCAATGCAAGTGGTGAGTTCGACCTCAAGCACGACTCTGGCGGCATGGTAGATATTGAATTTATCGTGCAGTTCTTAGTTCTGGCTTACTCACATCAACACTCACAACTGATTGGTAATCTTGGCAATATTGCCTTACTCCGCATTGCAGGAGAGGTAGGTTTGATTGATAAAAAAATTGCTGACTCAGTGGGCAATGCTTATCGCCTATTAAGATCACGTCAACATCGCCTGCGTCTGGATGGGGCAGAAAAAACCCGTATTAAGCTAGATAACGAGTCTGAATTAAGTGATGCTAGGTCTGCTGTGACCTCACTCTGGCTAGAAATCTTCCAGGCACCTTCTGATGCTGAGAGAGGTTCTTAAAGTCTAGTTATGTTCTAGTAACTCGCGAGCATGGCGACGAGTGGTATCAGTGATTGTTGCGCCACCCAACATGCGAGCGACCTCTTCGACACGTTCTACCCTACCTAAAGGTTGTACTTGCGAGATTGTTTTATCGCCTGATTGTGACTTGCTAACTTTGAGATGGTAATTACCTTGTGCTGCAACTTGAGGTAAATGGGTGACGCACAAGATTTGATGAGATTGTCCTAATTGGTGTAACAGCTTGCCAACAGTTTCTGCAACAGCACCACCAATCCCCGCATCAACTTCATCAAATATGAGGGTGGGTGTAAATGATGCTTTGCTAGTAATGACGCTTATTGCCAGACTGATACGTGCCAGCTCGCCGCCGGAGGCAACTTTAGCCAAAGAGCGTGGCGTACTGCCAGCATGACCTGCAACTAAAAATTCAACTTGCTCTAAGCCGTGTGACCCACCTTCATTTAGTGGAGTTAAGGCAATCTCCAGGCGTCCCCCTGCCATGGATAAATCCTGCATTGCATCCGTAACCAATTTGCCTAGGTCGCTTGCGGCCCCTGCGCGTTTTTGCGAGAGTTGTTTTGCAAGTTTGAGATAAGCGGCTTCTTCCTGCTTTACTTTTTCACGCAAGGCTTCAATATTCTGAGATGCAGTCAGGGCATCTAGGCGTTCAGCGGTCTCTTGTAGTAGCGCTGGTAATCCATCTGCCTCAGTACGGTATTTTCTAGCAGCGCCATGAAGAACTTGCATGCGCTCTTCAACTTGTGCAAGTCGTGCGGGGTCTAGATCTACTTTTTGTAAGTATCGATTGAGGCTATGAATGGCTTCATCCAATTGAATTTGGGCAGATTCCAGAGCCTCGCTAATATTACTGAGAGCTGGATCATGTTCGGCTAATGTGCCAATAGTGCCGCATACCTTAGAGAGACTGGATTCAATCGAGTTATCAGCGTCACTTAAAGCTTCAATCGCTTCTTGGCAGCCACCAATAATTTTTGCGCCATTGGCAAGTCGTGCATGTTCACTTTGAATGCTGAGCCACTCACCCTCTTGTGGCGATAGTTCAGTGAGCTCTTCTAGTTGCCACTCTAAGCGCTCACGTTCACGCTCAATATCTTGCCCTGCATTTTCTGCTTGTTCTAGGCGACGACGAGATTCATTCAGTGTTCTGAATGAATGGGCTACCTCAGTGGCTAGGGGTAATAAGCCAGCATGACGATCGAGTAATTCTCGTTGAGCACCACCCTTTAGCAATAGTTGGTGCGCATGTTGCCCATGAATGTCTACGAGTTGGTCGCCTGCTTCGCGCAGTTGTGCCAAGGTGGCGACACTGCCATTAATAAAAGCACGGCTTCTACCGTTACTTTCTACAGTTCTTTTAAGTAAAAGACTTTGACCGTTATCTTCAGTGGGAAAGCCTTGTTCATCTAGCCATTGACCAAATGATTGAAGTAGTTTTGGATCAATTCGAAAGAGGGCGGAGATTTCTGCGCGATTGCTGCCTTCCCGTATTTGGCTGCTGTCAGCGCGCTCTCCTAAAACTAGGCTAAGCGCATCCAGCAGAATCGATTTGCCAGCACCAGTTTCGCCCGTGAGGACAGTGAATCCAGCAGAGAAGTCTAGCTCTAGTTGATCAACAATGACGAAGTCACGAAGTGAGATAGTTTGAAGCATGTATTAGCGTAGCAAAGAACTCGACATTAGAAAGTCGACGGGTATTCATTCCAATGCAATTTCTCACGCAAAGTTTTGTAGTCGCTGTGATTGCTGGGGTGTAAAAGGTCAATTGTTTTGTCGGATTGACGGACTTCGATCGTATCGCCACTCTGTAAATTGGTTTGCGATTGCATATCAAAATTGACAATCACCTCAAGGCCATTAATGACCTCAATCACTGTAACGCTATCTTGTGGCAACACAATCGGCCGATTAGAAAGTGAGTGGGGTGCAATTGGTACCAACAAAATACCTGCAACATGCGGGTGCAAAATGGGGCCACCAGCAGATAGAGCGTAAGCAGTTGAGCCGGTTGGAGTCGAGACAATCAAACCATCGGATCTTTGGTTATACATAAAAGATCCATTGACGCGTACTGCTAACTCCACCATCCCAGAAATCCCAGAGCGGTTTACGACAACATCGTTAAGTGCCAAGGCACGATTGATGACCTTACCATCACGAAGTACAACAGCATCTAACAATGTTCTGGTATCAGCCTCGTATTCACCGGCGATGATTTTCGAGAGAGTATCTTTTACAGACTGAATTGGAATATCCGTCATGTAGCCTAGGCGACCCATATTGATTCCGACGAGCGGAACGTTGCTGCCCGCTAATTGACGAGCGATACCCAGCATGGTTCCGTCACCGCCCAAAACTACTACTAGGTCAATTGCCCCTGCAAAGTCTTGGGCTGTTTTGGTGGGATAGCTATTTAAGCCAAGGTGGGCGGCAGTATCAGCCTCAATAAAAACCTCACAACCTAGGCCTGAAACCAGTTTGGCTAGGTCATTTAAGCGCTCTTCAACCCCATCTGCCTGCAATTTGCCGACGAGAGCTACCCGGCTAAATGCCTTCTTGGAAGAATTTGGGGATGGGCTTAACATATAACGATTAAACCATAGGCATAAAATCCCTTCCACCATGGATGAACGTTCCCGCGCCTTACTCAAAACCCTCATCGAGCGTTATATCGAGGAGGGGCAGCCTGTTGGCTCGCGCACCCTATCCAGGTTCTCTGGTTTAGACCTCTCTGCCGCTACTATTCGCAACGTGATGGCGGATTTGGAGGATATGGGCCTAGTGACTAGCCCTCATACCTCTGCAGGCCGAATTCCGACCCCGAGAGGCTATCGCCTATTTGTAGACACTATGGTGACGGTTCGACCCTTAGAAGAAGTTGCTACCCGCGAGCTTGAAAAAGGACTTTTGCCAGATTCCCCGCAACGGGTTTTAAATTCTGCCGCTCAGATTTTGTCTAACTTAAGTCATTTTGCTGGAGTGGTGATGACTCCCAAGCGAGCCCAAGTTTTTAAACATATTGAGTTTTTGCGATTAGGTGAAGGCAAGATCTTATTAATCATGGTCACTCCAGAGGGTGATGTGCAAAACCGGATTTTGCCAACAAGCCAGGATTACACGCCAAGCCAGTTAATTGAGGCTGGCAACTACATCAATACACAATTTGCTGGCAAAAGTTTTGAGCAAGTACGTTTGCATCTTAAGTCTGATCTAGATAACTTAAGAGCAGATATTTCTGGTTTGATGGCTTTGGCGCTTCAAAGTGGTGTTGCCGATTACGATATGGGCCGCGGTGATATGGTGCTCTCAGGTGAACGTCGCTTACTAAATGTCGGTGACTTAAGCTCTAATCTTGATAAGCTGCGTAAGATGTTTGATATGTTGGAGCAAAAATCTGTACTGATGCAATTGCTCGATGTCTCAAGCCATGCTGATGGTATTCAAATCTTTATTGGCGGTGAAAGTGATTTATTGCCCTATGAGGATTTAGCAGTAATTAGCGCGCCTTACAGCGTAGATGGTCAGATTGTTGGTACTCTCGGGGTGATTGGGCCAACTCGTATGGCTTATGACAGAGTGATTCCAATTGTGGACATCACTTCCAAGTTGCTATCAGGCGCCCTAAGCTCCCAAAATTGATTACCAGTATTTAACATTTATTAAAGACAAACTATTTTGAATCAAAATCCACATCTACGACCCACCAAGACTGCAGTCCTTCTGCTGAACTTAGGTACGCCATCTGCGCCAACGCCAAAAGCAGTGAGAGCATATTTAAAAGAGTTTCTCTCTGATCCGCGCGTCGTAGAAATTCCACGCATTATTTGGTGGTTTATTTTGAACGGCATCATTTTGCCAATTCGCAGCAGTCAGTCAGCAAAAAAATACGCATCGATTTGGTTGCCACAACTCGGATCACCGCTGATGCACTATTCTCGTTTGCAGGCGAAAGAGCTGGGCGAGAAGTTTGCCAATGAAGGCCATACTGTTTTGGTTGATCTAGCGATGCGCTATGGCAAGCCATCCACTCAAGAAGCTTTGGAGAGCTTGAAGGAGCAAGGCATGGAGCGTTTGCTGCTACTGCCTTTGTATCCCCAATATTCAGCTACTACTACCGCCTCTAGTTTTGATGAAGTCTTTCGGGTTCTGAGGACCTGGAGAAGTCAGCCTGAGCTGCGTTCAGTGAAGTACTACCATGACAATCCAGCCTATATTTTCGCACTTCGCGATCAGGTGCTCAGCGCCTGGGACAAAGACGGTTATCCAGATTTCGCAAAAGGTGATCGCTTTGTAATGTCTTTCCATGGATTGCCTAAGCGCAATTTGATGAAGGGTGATCCCTATCACTGCGAGTGTTTGAAAACGGGTCGCCTGCTTGGCGAGTCTTTGGGTCTCGAGCCAGGTCAGTACATCGTCACCTTTCAATCACGCTTTGGCAAAGCTGAATGGTTAAAGCCGTATACCGCACCAACCATTGAGAAGTTAGCAAAAGAAGGTTGCCAGCGCCTTGATATTTTTTGCCCAGGATTTCCGGCAGACTGTCTAGAGACGCTCGAAGAGATTGCGATGGAAGCCAAAGAAATATTCTTAGACCATGGTGGCAATGATTATCGCTATATCCCTTGTTTGAACAGCAATCCGAAATGGATTGAAGCCCTAGGTGACATAGCCTATCAGCACTTGCTGGGGTGGAATCTGGGCACCGAGTCCAAAGAGGAATTGGCTCAACGTGCTACGAGAGCTGATTTAGCTGAAAAATCTAATACTTGAAATTGAATAGATTGCCCCAATATTGAAAAGTACTAGTCTTACGTAGAGCAAAATCTAGAAAAGCGAATTAGCATCCATGACACAAGAAAATCAAAACCCAGAACAAGAAAATCCAGCAGCAGAAGGTTCGGCTGAAGCGGCCCCGGAAGTTGCCGCTGTTAAAACTCCTGAAGAGGAGATTGCAGAGCTCAATCAAAAGCTTGGCGAATTACAAGATCATTTTTTACGGGCCAAAGCAGAAGGTGAAAATATTCGCCGTCGCGCCGTTGAAGATATTGCTAAGGCGCATAAGTTTGCGATTGAAAGTTTTGCAGAACATTTAGTGCCGGTGACCGATAGTTTGTATGCAGCTTTAAGTACGGATGCTGGCGATGCCAAGGCCTTTAAAGAAGGGCTGGAAATCACTCTCAAGCAGCTTTTGTCTGCCTTCGAAAAAGGTCGTATGACCGAAATTAATCCTGCGGTAGGCGATAAGTTTGATCCGCACCACCATCAGGCGATTGCTTCGGTCCCATCTGAGCAGGAGGCCAATACCGTAGTTTCTGTACTCCAGCGGGGCTATACCGTGGCAGATCGGGTACTTAGACCTGCTTTGGTCACAGTCAGCGCCCCGAAATAAACTAAAAATAGGGGTTAAATCCCTAAAAAAGCATCAAAAAGGCAGATTTCTGCCTTTTTTGCTATTCCAGCCCTTGAATTCCCCTTTTTAGACCCCACTTATTGGGTATTGGAATATTTGCGGCAGTCCTTCGGGTTGCCAAAAAACACATTAGAAGCACAACACAGTAATTTCATTTTTTGGAGTAATTATGGGAAAGATTATCGGAATCGACTTAGGAACCACTAACTCGTGCGTTTCGGTTGTTGAAAACAATGCACCTAAAGTTGTCGAGAACGCAGAAGGCGCTCGCACAACTCCATCCATCATCGCTTACGTTGAGGATGGCGAAGTATTAGTTGGCGCGCCAGCTAAGCGTCAGTCAGTTACCAACCCTAAAAATACAATCTACGCAGTCAAGCGTCTGATGGGCCGTAAATTTACGGATCCTGAAGTGCAAAAAGATATTGGCCTCATGCCTTATTCAATTATTGCTGCTGATAACGGTGATGCATGGGTTGAAGCACGTGATAAGAAAATGGCACCACAGCAAGTTTCCGCTGAAATCTTGCGCAAGATGAAAAAGACTGCCGAAGACTATCTCGGCGAAGAAGTGACAGAGGCAGTCATTACGGTTCCTGCTTATTTTAATGACAGTCAACGTCAAGCCACTAAAGATGCTGGCCGTATTGCTGGCTTAGATGTGAAGCGCATTATTAACGAGCCAACAGCAGCTGCTTTGGCTTTCGGTCTGGACAAGCAAGACAAGGTAGATCGTAAGATCGCCGTGTATGACTTGGGTGGCGGTACATTCGACGTATCCATTATTGAGATTGCTAACGTGGATGGTGAGAAGCAGTTTGAAGTGCTCTCTACCAACGGTGATACCTTCTTGGGTGGTGAAGACTTTGACCAACGCATCATCGACTGGATCATCGCTGAGTTCAAGAAAGAACAAGGCGTTGACTTGAGTAAAGACGTTTTGGCATTACAACGTTTGAAAGACGCTGCTGAAAAAGCCAAGATCGAATTGTCATCCGCACAGCAAACTGAAATCAACCTGCCTTACGTGACGGCTGATGCTAGTGGTCCGAAGCATTTGAACTTAAAGTTGACCCGTGCCAAGTTAGAGTCTTTGGTAGAGGAGTTAATTAAGCGTACAGCTGGCCCTTGCTTAACTGCAATCAAAGATGCTGGCGTAAACGTAGCCGATATCGATGATGTGATTTTGGTCGGTGGTCAAACTCGTATGCCTGCGGTTCAAGACAAAGTAAAAGAAATCTTTGGCAAAGAGCCACGCAAAGACGTCAATCCAGATGAGGCAGTAGCTGTTGGTGCTGCAATTCAGGGTTCTGTATTGTCTGGCGATCGCAAAGACGTATTGCTCTTAGACGTTACCCCATTGTCATTGGGTATCGAAACTCTTGGTGGCGTCATGACCAAGATGATTCCAAAGAACACTACGATTCCTACCAAGCATTCACAGGTTTACTCCACTGCGGAAGACAACCAGCCCGCTGTAACTATCAAGTGCTTCCAAGGCGAGCGTGAGATGGCTGCTGCAAACAAGTTGCTCGGTGAATTTAATCTCGAAGGAATTGCACCTGCACAACGTGGTATGCCGCAGATTGAAGTGACCTTTGATATCGATGCCAACGGTATTTTGCATGTAACCGCAAAAGACAAAACCACCGGCAAAGAGAACAAGATCACCATCAAGGCAAACTCTGGCTTAACTGAAGAAGAAATTCAGCGCATGGTGAAAGATGCTGAAGCTAATGCTGCTGAAGATAAGAAAGCATTGGAGTTGGTAACAGCGCGCAATACTGCTGATGCTTTGGCGCACTCTACTAAGAAGGCTTTGGAAGAGCATGGTGCTAGCTTAGAGGCTGCTGAAAAAGAAGCCATTGAGGCAGCTCTTAAAGAGTTGGATGAGGCTATCAAAGGCAGCGATAAGGCCGTCATTGAAGCGAAGACTGAAGCTTTGGGTAAAGCCAGTCAGAAGCTGGGCGAGAAGGTGATGGCTGCAGAACAAGCTAAAGCTGGTGCAGCGGCTGGCACAGCTCCTGGTGGCGCGCAACAAGCTGCTCCAGATGCTGATGTAGTTGATGCTGACTTTAAAGAGGTTGATGACAAGAAATAATTCTTTAACCAGACATTTATTTAACGTAGTTTTGAAGTGCTTAAACAACAAGTCGGCCTCGTGCCGACTTGTGTCATTCAGGTTGTTGAGAGGAATTGGCCGTGCCGAAAAGTAAACGCGATTTTTATGAAGTACTTGGTGTAGCAAAAGGTGCCAGCGAGGAAGACCTGAAAAAGGCTTATCGCAAAATGGCCATGAAGCATCACCCCGATCGCAATCCTGATAGCAAAACGGCGGAAGCTCAATTTAAAGAAGCTAAAGAAGCTTACGAAACACTCTCCGATCCAAATAAGCGTGCAGCTTATGATCAGTATGGTCATGCTGGTGTTGATCCCTCAATGGGCGGCGGCTTTGGCGGTGGTGGCTTCGGCGGCGGCGGATTTGCCGATGCTTTTGGCGATATCTTTGGCGATATTTTTGGTCAAGGTGGTGGACGTCAATCAGGTCCACAGGTCTATAAGGGCGCGGATCTGCGTTACAACATGGATATCAGCCTTGAGCAAGCTGCTGAGGGCTACACCACACAGATTCGTGTACCAAGTTGGAGTAACTGTAAGCCTTGTCACGGTACTGGTGCTGAGCCTGGTACAAAAGCAGAAAAATGTTCTACCTGTGATGGCCATGGCCAAGTGCGTGTGCAACAAGGCTTCTTCTCGATGCAGCAGACCTGCCCTAAGTGCCGTGGCACTGGCGAGTACATTCCGAAGCCTTGCAAAACCTGTCATGGTTCCGGAAAGCACAAAGAACAAAAAACTTTGGAAATCAAAATTCCAGCAGGTATTGATGATGGTATGCGAGTTCGCTCAGTTGGTAATGGCGAGCCTGGTATTAATGGCGGACCTTCAGGCGACCTCTACGTAGAAGTTCGCGTTAAGCCGCACCCAGTATTTGAGCGTGATGGTAGTGATTTGCATGTGCAAATGCCGATCTCATTTGCAACTGCAACCATTGGCGGTGAAATCGAAGTTCCAACCTTATCGGGTCGTGTTGAGTTTCCGATTCCGGAAGGCACTCAAACTGGTAAAACCTTCCGTTTACGTAACAAAGGTATTAAAGGATTGCGCTCGACTTTAGTGGGAGATCTTTTCGTCCATGTTTTAGTGGAGACTCCAGTGAAATTGACTGATGAACAGAAGAAATTACTGCAGCAGTTTGATGAAAGCCTCAAATCCGGCGGCGATAAACACAGTCCACAGCAAAAGGGCTGGTTTGATGGAGTAAAGAGCTTCTTTAGTTAAGAGTTGGCGAGAAATCAGCCAGCAAAACCGTGTTCAAGTCCGGGGAATTTTCCGGATTTGACTTCGCGAACATAAGCTTTAATAGCTGCTTCAATCGACTGGTGACCATCCATAAAGTTTTTAACAAACTTGGGTGGCTTACCTGGGCTAATGCCCAACATATCCTGCAGAACCAATACCTGACCAGAGCAATCCGGCCCTGCACCAATTCCGATGGTTGGAATATGGAGCCCTTCAGTAATTCTTTCTCCAAGTGAAGAGGGAATCGCCTCAAGCACTAACATTTGCGCACCAGCTGCTTGGCAAGTAAGTGCTTGCTCGAGCATATGACTTGCAGCATCCTTGGATTTGCCTTGGACCTTATAGCCGCCTAAAAGATGTACTGACTGTGGAAGCAAGCCAAGGTGCGCACAAACAGGGACACTCCGCTCAACGAGATATTGAATGATGTCTGCTTGCCAGTCTCCGCCTTCAAGCTTGACCATATCGGCACCAGCGCGCATGAGTTCTGCTGCAGAATCTAATGCTTGTATTGGATCGCCATAACTTGCAAAGGGCAGATCAGATATCAAAAATGCACGGGTATTGGCACGTGCCACACACTCGGTGTGATAGACCATTTGCTCAACAGTCACTGGCGTCGTACTAGAGTGACCCTGAATCACATTGCCTAATGAATCACCAACCAGAATGACCTCGACTCCACAGCGATTGAGTAGCGCTGACATGGTCGAGTCATATGCGGTCAGCATAGTAATTTTCTCTCGCTCAGCATGCATAGCGAGAAGTTTAGTAATCGAAATTGGCTTATCGCCTTGTAAGTAACCCATGGCGAGAGTTTAATGAATTAATGCGCCGATTGGCTATAAACGGCTTTTTCCCCACAATTACAGTTCCTGCAGGGTAGTTTCTCAATTCTTTGGTGGGCTACTTTAGGTAAATAAGTCTTCAGCTCGCCTAGATCTGGCAAAAAGAAATGAGGGGCTATTTCGAGGAGGGGGAGCAGAACAAACGAGCGTTCAATAATTCTAGGGTGAGGCAATATCAGCTCAGTTTCATTTTGGATCACGCCCTCAAAAGATAGGATATCTAGATCAAGCGTGCGTGGTGCGTTTGAGTAGGGGCGCTCTCTGCCAAACTCCTGCTCGATTGCTTGGCAGACATGCAGAAGGCCGTAGGGCGTGAGTTCAGTTTCAATTTCGATGACAGCATTGATGTAATCACCACCAGTGGCGTCAATAGGTGCGCTTTGATAAAAGCAGCTTTTAGCCAGAATTTGTAATTCCGAGCGCAGTGCCAGACAAACAATGGCGTCAGTGATGAGCTGGCGTGTGTCGCCAATGTTGCCGCCAAATCCGATAAATGCTCGTGCCATACGATTCCAAACTAGAGATAAAACTACTTTACTGAAATTTCTCTAAGTTTGCTTAGCCTGCTTCAGGTTCGGGAGATGAGTCAGACTTAGGCTTTCTACGACGCCTCCTTTTGGCAGGAGAGCTGGCGCTACTACCTAGTTCAGCCTTGGCGCTGGCCATTAAGGCTTCTTGACCAGCTGGATCGGCAGTAATGAAGTCAGTCCACCATTGCCCAATTGCAGGATCTTTTTCACCGGTTGCGCAGCGCAGGAGCATAAAGTCATAACCCGCCCTAAAGCGTGGAGATTCAATTAGACGATAGGGATAGCGCCCAACTCGCTTTTCAAAGCGGGGCTGCATTGACCAGATCTCACGCATATCACTTTCAAAACGACGCTGAATCGTCATCCCACTACTTTGGGTGGCAATCGTATCGTCCATGGCGTCATGCAGTGCGGGGATGTTAGATATCCCCTTGGCAATATTCGCTTTCCAATTTTTAAGCAGATCGGGCCAAAGCAGGGTGGCGAATAAGAATCCTGCCGAAACACTTTTGCCAGATTGAATGCGTTGGTCGGTATTGGCCAATGCTAATTTCACGAAATCATTCGCATCCTTAGAGTCCTCGCCACTATCGAGAATATGGTCGAGTAATGGCAGTAGACCATGATGAAGGCCAGCATCTTTTAAGCCTTGAATTGCAGCCCAAGAATATCCTGACATCAGTAACTTCAGGATTTCATCAAACAATCTGGCTGATGGGACGTCTTGCAAAAGATTGCTTAGCTTGGCAATCGGTGCACGGGTTGCTGCATCTAAGGTAAATCCAGTTTTAGCAGCAAAGCGGATGGCTCTGAGCATGCGAACTGGATCTTCACGATAGCGTTTTGCAGGATCGCCAATCATGCGCAAAGTTTTCTTTTGCATGTCAGCCATGCCACCGTGATAGTCCAGCACAGTTTCGCTAGAGGGATCGTAATACATGGCATTGATGGTGAAGTCTCGTCTTGCAGCATCTTCGCCTTGTGAGCCCCACACGTTATCGCGCAATATGCGCCCGCTTTCGGCAACATGATCGCCAGCATTATCTAGTAAGGCTCTAAAGGTAGAGACTTCAATGATTTCAGGGTGGCCTTTGCCAAAAAATGTGACATGCACAATCTGAAAACGTCGGCCAATGAGACGTGCTTTACGAAATAGTCTTTGGACTTGGTCTGGAGTGGCATTAGTAGCCACATCAAAATCTTTTGGACCAATCCCCAGTGCAAGATCACGTACTGCCCCACCAACAATAAAGGCTTCAAAGCCAGCTTGCTGAAGAGTGTCAGTGACTTTGACGGCATTCTTTGAGAGCAAATGGGGATCAATGCGATGGGCTTTTTTGGGAATGCGTTTTGGTGCCCCGGAATTATTAGCTTGCGTATGCTTGACCATGGGGTCGCGACGCAAGATACGGTTGATGAATTTAGTAATCATGCAAACAACTCAAGAATGGGCCAGTTGCGTTTATTGGCCTCATTGCGTAGACGTTCGTCTGGATTAGTGGCAACAGGGTTGCTAACCTCTTCTAATAAGGGGAGGTCATTGATGGAATCAGAGTAGAAATAGCTTCGTGGCATCTTATCAAAAGATAGTTCTTGGACTGCCAGCCATTCATGTAAGTTTTGAATCTTGCCTTCACGAAAATTCGGTATACCTTTTACTTCACCAGTGAAGTTCGCTAAAGGACTATCGCCGACTGTAGCGGGTTCAGTTGCAATCAGGTGTTCGATGCCAAAGCTTTCCACGATTGGGCGTGTAACAAAGCTATTGGTAGCGGTGATGACGCAGCAAATATCCCCAGCATCTTGATGCCGCTTTACCAAATCAATCGCTGATTGACGGAGATGGCTATTAATTACTTCCTTCATGAAAGCGTCATGCCATTCCTTGAGTTGCGAGCGGGAATGTTCCGAAAGTGGCTTTAAGGAAAAACGGAGAAATGCATGAATATCGAGCTTGCCTTCTTTATAGTCTTGATAAAAGCGCTCATTTTTTTTGGCGTAATCGACACCATCGACTACGCCGATGCGCGCTAAAAATTGACCCCACTCATAATCGCTATCGCAAGGGAGGAGGGTGCTGTCTAAGTCGAAAAGGGCTAACTGGGTCACAAATTGAATATGAAGTAAATTATTTTGGCTGTAAGAGCTCGCGAACGAGAGGTAAGGTTACAGCACGTTTTGTTTCTAATGAATACGCATCCAAAGCATCAATCAAGGCCATCAAATTGGGCATATCGCGATAAAAGCGATTGAGCAACCAAGGCAATACGTCAGGTGATAAAACCAATCCTCGTGCTTTAGCAGCTTGCTCTAAAGCTTGTATTTTCTCATCATCATCCAAAAGCTGTGTTTGAAAGACCAAACCCCATCCTAGGCGGGTCCGTAGATCTTCGCGTAAGTCCAAATTAGCTGGCGCAGCCTTGCCCGCCATCAATATATGAATATTCTTGCTAGCCTGAACACCATTCAGAATACGAAAGAGGGCGCCAACCAAACGCTCATCCAATGCATCTACATCATCAACAGTAATCACCGAGGGCGCATCACTTTGTACTAGAACACTCATTTTTTCTTCAAGACGAACCCAGGAAATGGGTTCTCTAGGATTCAGAGAAAAAGACTCAATTCCTGCATGCTCAGCAGCGTTTGTCATCGCCCCCAAGAGATGGGTTCGTCCAGATCCTTCTGGGCCCCACCAATAAATCCAGCGATGATTGAGTGGATTGCTATTTGGATTGCTAGATTGATTTTCCCAAGCGTTGCAAAGCGTTTGCAAAGTAGAAATTAGTGCTCTGTCATTGCTAGGCAAGTAATTATCGAGACTGGCTTTGGGTATGTGACTAAGATCTAAAGCAAATTGTCTTGGAAGCGGAGGCGTATTCATTCCTGAGAAATTATTTTTGATACCAGGGGCTCTGTGTGTACACAGACCAAAGATATTGAACTAATACCAAGCTGACAGCGCTAATCGGTAAGGCAAGTAGTACTCCAAAAAACCCAAAGAGTTTGCCAAAGAGCAGCAAGGCGAATAGCACCGCAACGGGGTGCAGGCCAATACGCTCACCTACTAGGCGGGGGGTTAAGAAAAAACCTTCGAGGAGTTGGCCGATGCCATAGAGGATTAGCACGGCTAAGAGTTCTGTACCGATACCAAATTGTAAAATAGCAGAGAGGACTGCAAGCGTTAAGCCAAGGGTAATTCCAATATAAGGAATCACAATCATTAATGCTGTAAATACACCGAGCGCTACTGCCCCTTTAATACCAATTAAGCTAAGACCAATGCTGTAAAACGCAGACATGATAGAAATGACGATGACCATTCCACGTAAATATTGTGAGAGCAAGCCATCGGTATGCATCGCTAGGTGATGAACTGTTTCTTGAGCACGCACTGGCACAATTTTTTTGATCAGTCCAAAGAAGTGATCCCAGTCAATCAGCAAATAGAACATCACAAAAATAATCAAAACAGAATTGACAAAAGCTGCGATGACCGAGCTACCAGACATGAGTACAGTTTCAAAAGTACTTGTCATGAGTGAATCAGCGTTGTCGCTAATATGCGTTGAAATTTTTTGAGAAGCGGTTGTTTTTAAAGCGCCCCAGTCGACATTCAGATTAAGCTCTGCCAATTTGGGCCCAAGCCAAGCCTGGGTATTTGCAATCCAGTCGGGCAATTGCTCCTTGATGAGGGGAATTTCGATTTTGAGGAGACCAATAAAGAGGCCCAAAATCGCTATGACCACGCCTAATCCAAGAATGACGCTGAGTCCAGCCGCTGCAATTGCAGGTATGCGACGTCCTTCTAGCCATAGAAAAGCGGGCCTTAGGATATAGGCCAGAATAAAAGCAGCCAGAAAAGGGGTAAAAATTTCAGCCATTACAAGTAATCCTCTAGAATTCAGTGATTCTACTGACCAAGTGACATTTTTCACCAATATTCCGACTCTGACATGACTTCATCTACTAATTCCCCATCAAAAGGCCTTTCTTACCGCGATGCTGGCGTCGATATTGACGCTGGGGATGACTTGGTTGATCGCATTAAGCCGCTAGCCAAGAAGACTATGCGAGAAGGTGTCTTGGCTGGAATTGGTGGTTTTGGAGCCCTTTTTGAAGTGCCTAAGCGCTATAAAGAGCCTGTTTTGGTATCGGGTACTGATGGTGTGGGAACTAAGCTTCGCTTAGCTTTTGAGTGGAACCGCCACGACACTATTGGTCAAGACTTGGTTGCCATGAGCGTCAACGATATTTTGGTCCAGGGTGCAGAGCCTCTTTTCTTCTTGGATTACTTTGCTTGCGGCAAGCTTACTGTCGATACTGCAGCCACTGTGGTTGGTGGTATTGCTAAAGGTTGTGAGTTATCTGGCTGTGCACTCATCGGTGGAGAAACTGCTGAGATGCCTGGTATGTATCCGCCAGGTGAGTATGACTTGGCTGGATTTGCAGTTGGTGCGGTTGAGAAATCGAGAATTATTACTGGCAATACGATTATCCCTGGCGATGTTGTCTTGGCAATTGGTTCGAGTGGTGCCCACTCCAATGGCTACTCATTAGTCCGCAAAATTATTGAACGTGCAGGTGCAAAGCCAACCGATGATTTAGGTGGTCGCCCTCTCGGCGATGTAGTCATGGCTCCAACTGAGATTTATGTGAAACCACTCTTGAAGCTCATTACTGAGATTGATGTGAAGGGGATGGCGCACATTACTGGCGGTGGTTTAGTGGATAACGTACCACGCGTTCTTCCAGAAAATACCCAAGCAGTATTGCATCGTGATAGCTGGCAAATGCCAGAACTCTTCCGTTGGTTGCAAATGAAGGGTGGCGTTGCTGATGCAGAGATGGTCCGCGTATTTAACTGCGGTATTGGCATGGTCGTGATTGTCTCTCCAAGCCAAGCGGATACTGCAATCAAATCATTGACAGCGCAAGGTCTCAAGGCTTGGACTGTCGGCGAGGTTGTAGATCGTCCCAAAGATGCGCCACAAACTATCGTCATCTAAAGTGACAAACGTTTTATTTTTGTAAAGTGCTTTTGCAGTAGTCCAGTGCTGCTGCAAGTTCTTCTGGCTTGAAGGGGTCGAAGGTTTTTCTGCCTGCAATTGCGCGTAACCAAGTCAATTGTCTTTTACCCAACTGCCTTGTGGCTGCCAGAGCTTTATAGCGCATCTGATCAAGATCAATTTCACCGTTCAGAAATTCCCATGCTTGTCGGTAGCCTACCGAACGAATGGCAGGCAGATCTGCATGTAAGTTGGAATTGGTGCGCAGCGCTTTGACTTCTTCTATAAATCCCGCGGCGAGCATTTCGTCAAAACGTTTTTCTAGGTTAGCATGCAATCTTGAGCGATCACTGGGTTCAAGAGACACTAACTGAATCCATGCAGGAATGCTTGAACCTTCTCTACCATCTTCACTGGGTGAGTCAGCTAGTAAGCTAGACATTGGCTTACCAGTGATCTCAAATACCTCTAGCGCACGCTGTACCCGTTGTGAATCATTGGGCTTTAAGCGTGCTGCTGTTTCTGGATCTACTTCCGCAAGTTTGGCGTGCATTGCTGGCCAACCAATGGCTTTGCCTTCTTCATCTAGGCGTACACGAATTTCTGGGTTAGCGGTTGGAAGAGCGGAGAGTCCGTGTGCCCAGGCACGCCAATACAGCATCGTGCCACCAACCACTACAGGAATATTTCCTCTACTGCGGATTTCTGAGCAAAGACGAGTGGCGTCTTTAGCAAAGCGTGCTGCTGAATAAACCTCTGTAGGTTCAAGAATATCGATGAGATGATGAATTACTGCGGCTTGTTCTGCTTTTGTGGGCTTTGCGCTGCCAATATCTAAACCGCGATAGACCAATGCAGAGTCCATGCTGATGATTTCAATCGTTAAGCCGATAGATTGAGCGTGCTCAGCAAGCAGCATGGCGAGATGGGTTTTGCCTGCACCAGTGGGACCCACAATACAAAGTGCTGGAATGGTCTCTGGAGCATGCAGATCCTGAATGTAGGGTTCAGTTTGCATGCCTGATTATAAGAGCCTGTTAATATCCGCATCAAGCCAATATTTGGAGTGCCAGTGGATGGATGCCCTTTTACAACTCAGTGATTTATTTCTACACATTGACCGTCATCTAGATGTGGTGATTGCGCAATATGGTCCCTGGGCTTATGGCTTGTTGTTTGCGATCGTCTTTGCTGAAACTGGTCTAGTGATTGCACCATTCTTGCCGGGGGACTCGCTTTTGTTTATTGCCGGGGCTTATTGCGCAACCGAGCATTTCAATCTCTGGACCTTATGCATTGGCTTATTTATCGCTGCAGTGGCAGGCAATACTGTCAACTACTTCATTGGCCGCTGGATTGGTCAAAGAATTTTTAGTAGTCAGTCGCGCTGGATTGATCAGCGAGCGTTATTAAAGACCCATGCGTTTTATGAGAAGCATGGTGGCAAGACGATTATCTTGGCACGCTTCTTACCCATCATTCGCACCTTTGCACCGTTCATTGCGGGCGTCTCCGAGATGAACTTCTCACGTTTTCAGTTTTTCAATATCACCGGAGCCTTACTGTGGGTCTTTGGCCTGGTGGTTGCTGGATACTTTTTTGGAAATATTCCGATCATTCGCCAAAACTTAAATGTGATTGTTTTGATTGGTATTGGTGCTGCGGCAATACCAGTTGTCTTGGCTGCGCTTTACAAAATATTTCAGCGCAAACAAAAGCAATAGTCAGGCTTATGCTTTCAGGCGAAGACTTAATGAAACTTCGCTTGGCTTTCTAGCGTGGCAATATGTTCACGAATATCGCTAGCATCTTCTGCTTCTGGTGATTCGCTCAGGTAGCGATGCATATCCTCTAAAGCGGGGCGTAAATATTCGAGTTGGGCAAAGATGAGTCCGCGATCACGAACTTCTTCGATTGAATCTGGCAGCAGAATCACTAAACGCTCTTGAATGCCTAGCAGGCGTTCCCAACGCTCATGTTCTGAATAGATCATTTTAAGATTACGCAGGAAGCGAGACAAGATTTCACGTGGGTTGGAGGCCCGCAGGAAGACATTGAGGGGTAGACTTAATTCACCACGGTAGCCCTTGGCATCCAAGTAGGGATCTAACATCTCTTGGAGTTGATTTTTAGAGAGTGATTCACCGGTCAGTGGATCCATGATGACCTCGCCTTGTTGCAAAGAGATGCGCATCATGAAATGGTTTGGAAATGAAACGCCACGAATCTTTAAACCAATTTGATTTCCCAATTCAATCATGAGAATAGCTAGTGAAATCGGAATGCCTCTACGATTCTCAAGCACATAATGCAAATAAGAATTTTCAGGCGCATAGAAATCGTTCGGGTTAGGGCCAAAGCCTAACTCGGTATAAAAAAAGTGCTTCAGAATTTGCAGGCGCTGAATCGGTGATGTGTCTGGAGTGATTCGCGACTTTAACTTATTGCCGAGTTGATCTAGTTGATCTAGTACTCCTTGAACATCTAAATCTGGATATGCATGTTGCGCCACGGCGATTGCCGCTTCCGTCAGCGGAAAATGTTCATCTTCAGCAACTAAAGAGGTGAAATAGTCGAGTTGTTGTGTTGGCATAGTTCCTATTTTGCATGACGCAAGAATTTTTGCCAGCGAATTCCAACAAGACCTAGGGCGCTAAAGTAAACAATGGCAGCAGTAGCCAGCCATGCCCCCAGCAGACCAATGCGCGTCCAGGGTTCGGCCTGGAGGGCAATCCAATCATGTGCTCCAGCAGCATAAAAAAGGACGGCTGAAAAAGGTAGCAAGGCAACAAACAGCTGCCCAAGGTATTTTGCCCAAGCCGAGCTAGGTAGGGCGCCACGCTGATGCAGGCCAACCCATAGCAGAGCGGCATTGAGGCAGGCACCAGCACCAACAGAGAGGGCTAGGCCTGCATGTCCTAGCCAGGGAACAAAAATGATGTTTGCTAATTGGGTTACGACAAGAACCAGCAGGCCAATTTTTACTGGGGTGCGTATATCTTGGCGTGAATAAAAACCAGGCGCCAAAATTTTGACCAAAATTAATCCAATCAAACCAACGCCATAAGCAGCTAATGCGCGTTGCGTCATCAGGACATCTAGTGCATTAAATTTTCCATAGTGATACAAGACTGCCGCAAGTGGTTCGCCGAAAATAAAGAGCGCAATTGCACAGGGTGTAGCTAATAAGAATGTGAGTTGCAATCCCCAGATTAATAATTCACCGGCGTGCGCTAAATCATTTTTTGCATTGGCCTTACTCAGACTTGGAAGTAGAACAGTGCCTAAAGCCACACCTAATAAGGCTGTTGGAAACTCCATCAAGCGATCGGCATAGGATAGCCAGGACACACTTCCAGTTTGTAAGCGTGAGGCAATATTAGTATTAATGATGAGGGATATTTGTGCGACCGATACAGCAAAGACTGCCGGCCCCATCAACTTTAAAACTCGCCTTGCTTCAGGATTGGCAACAGCAGATTTAACGGCGCCTGGTAATAAACCAATGCGTGGCAAAAGTCCTAGGCGAGAAAGTGCGGGAATCTGAATTGCCAATTGCAAGAAGCCACCTAAGAGCACGCCAACACTCAAGGCGTAGATTGGTTGCTCCAAATGGGGCGCTAAAAATAGCGCACTTCCAATTAAGGCCAGGTTTAATAAAACTGGCGTAAATGCTGGGATCGCGAAACGCTGGAAAGTATTCAAAATTCCAGCCGATAGTGAAACGAGAGAAATCAGCCCGATATAGGGAAACATGATGCGGGTCATCACAACGCTAGCCTCATAGGCTGGACCACCACTAAACCCGGTGGCAATCACCAGAATGAGCAAGGGTGCGCCAATGACGCCTAGCAATACCGTGAGCAGTAAAGCCCAAAATAAGAGGGTGGCGACCGCATTAACGAGGATGTGGGCCTGTTTTTGGTCCCCATCCTTGGAGATTTCTCCCAAAATAGGTACAAAAGCCTGAGAAAAGGCCCCTTCAGCAAATAAACGACGCAGTAAATTGGGGATCCTGAATGCCACATTAAAGGCATCCGTCCACTCTGAGGCCCCGAAACTACGGGCAATCAGGGTCTCCCGGAGCAATCCCGTAATGCGGGAGAGCATGGTGAGGGAGCTAACCTTGGCGGCGGCAGAAAGCAGGTTCATGAGCCGATTTTCACCTATTTATGGGTCGACTGGGCTTTTTTGCCCCTTTAAGGTAAAATCTTGGGTTTTGGCGAGCTTGCTTATGAATCTGGCAAGACCGCAGGATTTTTAACTAATCGCATTTTGTAATTTATAGAGGCAAGGTTTAAAGATGGCCAATACAGCACAAGCGCGTAAGCGCGCACGCCAGGCAGTAAAACAGAACGAACATAACTCCAGTTTGCGTTCAAAGCTACGCACTTCCATCAAGGCAGTTCGTAAGGCTATTGAAACTGGTGATAAAGCGTCTGCAGCGAAAGTATTCGCAGCAACTCAAGCAACAATCGACAAGATTGCTGACAAAAAGATTGCTCATAAAAATACTGCAGCTCGTCAGAAGTCACGTTTGTCCGCAGCCATTAAGGCGATGGCAGCGTAATACAGTATTAGTTTTAGGCTGGTCGAAGTAATTTCGGCCTAGGCCCGCTCCTCATCAGAGCGGGTTTTTGTTTTTAGGACTGGGTTTGTGGTTTGGGTTCAAACTCACAGGCTTCTTCGATTGGAAGGTCGTTGTCTTTGGCAAAGTTCATGACAAAGTCAAGCGCCCTTGGATCAAGATCTCCTAGTCTGGTATCGATAACAACGCATTTCACTTTTGCAATAAGCACTGGTCTGACATAGGGCGAATAAGTGAAGCGAGGGTCTCCAGAATCTCCTGGGGGGCGAAAGCTAGCCATGACCCCGCACAGACGCTCCGCCCAATCACTGGGCCGAAATGGTTTGCCAGAAGTGGTGATGCCTTGAATGAAAAGCTTTTTGTGGTTCAAGTTCGCGTCAAGAAGGTGGTGGGAATCAATATTACTAAGCCCTCTAGCTTAACAGCCTGAGTTGGCCGTAAGATGACTTTAGGTTCTATTTTCGTGCAGTCGAATGTTTTAAGAAAAAAATGCAAGCCAAAACTTTAGTAGAAAGCTCAACTATGACATCTCTGGCAAAGCCTCAAGTGCCCGGTCAGGTCAAGCACTATCTGCAGTTTTCTGACCTTACCCGCGAAGAATATGACTACCTGCTGAAAAGAGCGGCATGGCTCAAGTCGAAGTTCAAGAGTTACGAAACTTGGCACCCTCTTCATGACCGCACATTGGCCATGATTTTTGAGAAGCATTCCACACGTACCCGTCTTTCTTTTGAGGCGGGCATACATCAGCTTGGCGGGCATGCCGTATACCTCAATACCCGTGATACCCAGTTAGGTCGTGGCGAGCCTGTAGAAGACGCGGCACAAGTGATTTCAAGGATGACGGACATCATTATGATTCGCACCTTCGGCCAAGACATCATTGAGCGTTTTGCCTCCAAATCCAGAGTGCCAGTGATTAATGGCCTTACCAATGAATATCATCCCTGCCAAGTATTGGCAGATATCTTTACGCTGGTAGAAGCTCGCGGCTCAATCCAAGGTAAGACAGTTGCTTGGGTTGGAGATGCTAATAATATGGCTTACACCTGGATTCAGGCTGCCGAGTGTTTGGATTTTCAGATTCGCTTCTCAGCGCCCGAAGGTTATCAGTTAGACGCATCTCGTTTAACCAAGGCAGCGGCAAAACACCTCACAATTTGTACTGACCCAAAAGATGCGTGCAAGGGCGCAGACATGGTCACTACCGATGTTTGGACCAGCATGGGCTATGAAGCTGAAAACACTTCACGCATGAATGCTTTCCAAGATTGGATGGTCGATGAAGAATTAATGTCACTAGCAAAGTCGGACGCATTATTTATGCATTGTTTGCCAGCGCATCGTGGTGAAGAGGTTTCTACGGGTGTGATTGATGGTCCGCAAAGTATTGTTTGGGAAGAAGCAGAAAATCGCTTACATGTGCAGAAGGCCTTGATGGAGTATTTGCTCTGTGGCCGCTTGGACTAATACTATATTTTAGTAATTTATATTCGTTGTTTATTAATTAATTTTTGATTGAATAAAAAATCATGTCTGATATTAAAAAAGCCGTACTAGCCTATTCCGGTGGACTCGATACTAGTGTGATCTTGAAATGGCTTCAAGACACTTATGGTTGTGAGATTGTTACCTTTACTGCTGACCTCGGCCAGGGTGAAGAGCTAGAGCCAGCACGTGCAAAAGCATTGCAATTCGGTATCAAGCCAGAAAATATTTTTATTGATGACTTGCGTGAAGAGTTTGTTCGCGACTTTGTATTTCCAATGTTCCGCGCCAATACGATTTACGAAGGCGAATACCTCTTAGGCACCTCGATCGCTCGCCCATTAATTGCCAAGCGTCAAATTGAAATTGCTCGTTTGACCGGTGCGGATGCTGTATCCCATGGTGCTACTGGCAAAGGCAATGACCAGGTACGCTTTGAGTTGGGTTACTACGCACTTGAGCCAGGAATTAAAGTGATTGCACCATGGCGCGAATGGGATCTCCTCTCACGCGAGAAGTTGATGGCTTACGCAGAAAAGCATGGCATCCCAGTTGAGATGAAACACAAGCAGGGTGGTTCACCATACTCGATGGATGCCAATCTCTTACATATCAGTTATGAAGGTCGCCATTTAGAGAATCCAAACGCAGAGGCAGAAGAGTCTATGTGGCGTTGGACGGTTTCTCCTGAAAAGGCTCCAGACACTCCTGAAGTTATTGAGATCGAATTTAAAGCCGGTGATCCTGTTGCGATTAATGGCAAAGCCTATAAGCCACATGAGTTATTGGCTGAGCTCAATCGTATTGGTGGCATGCATGGCATTGGCCGTCTTGATTTGGTAGAAAACCGTTTCGTTGGCATGAAGAGTCGTGGTTGCTATGAGACTCCAGGTGGCACAATTCTTCTCAAAGCACACCGTGGCATTGAAAGTATTACGCTCGATCGCGAAGTGGCTCATTTAAAGGATGACTTGATGCCACGCTACGCTAGCTTGATTTACAACGGCTTGTGGTGGGCACCAGAGCGTGTTGCTTTGCAAACTCTGATTGACCATACCCAGCAGATGGTGAATGGCGTTGTACGCTTAAAACTCTATAAGGGTTCTGTATCCGTAATCTCACGTGATTCTGCAAATACCTTGTTTGATCAAAACATCGCGACCTTTGATGATGATGGTGGCGCCTATAACCAGGCTGATGCTGGTGGGTTTATCAAACTCAATGCCTTGCGTATGCGAATTGCTGAGACAGCAAAACGGAAGCGTGCAAAGAAGTAATTCGTAATAATCAGATGAGAAAGAACCAAGATGCAATTTGATCAAGTTTCAGTAGGCAAAAAAGCCAATGTATTTTTTGATGGTAAGTGTGTATCGCACACCGTGACTCTGCCCAATGGCGTGCGTAAGTCGGTTGGCGTTGTGTTGCCAAGCACCTTGCGTTTTGACCTCAGCACTAGAGAAGTAATGGAAGTAGTTGATGGCACTGCTTTTGTGAGCATTAATGGTGCTCCAGAGCAAGAGTTCAAAGTCGGTCAAAGCTGGGAAGTAGAGAAGGGTGGCTACTTCATTATCAGAGCTGAGCAGCCAGTGCACTATGTATGTCACTTCGAATAAATAGTTCGCCCTACTAAAGTAAAACGCAGACCAAGGTCTGCGTTTTTTATTTCCGGTAGAGAATGTAGCTATTATTTCTTGGGTAGTCCGCTAATTACAGACCCAGGGCCAATAACCCGTTCAGAGAACCATTGTTTATTCATCTCTAGCGCGTAACGCACTGCAGCTTTAGGACAGTGGTTATTCGTTGTTCCGGCTTGCATCTCTTCAATATTCACAATCTTGCCATCGTCTGCAATGAATGCAATCGCGAGGGGGATCTTGGTGTTAAACATCCAAAAGCAGTGCCCAGCCTTTTCTTCAAACACAAAGAGCATTCCAGAATTCATTGGCATGCTGGTGCGATTCATTAAACCAATCTGTCTTTTTTCTGGGGTATCGGCTAGCTCTGCTTGAATGCGGTAGATCCCGGTCTTTAGTTCAACTGTTGGCAAGCTAGTATTTACTTGCGCGAAGGCCAGGCTTGAACTGACCAAAAGGGCGCAAGGAATCAGATGGCGAAAAATATTGATTGATATATGCATGTAGCGCATTTTAAGTGAGTAAATTTCAGACGAAAAAAAACCCAGGAACAAGTCCTGGGTTTTAGTAATGATCTAAAGCAGATTAAGCTGCTTGGATATTAGTAGCTTGCTTGCCTTTAGGGCCTTGGGTAATGTCAAACGTTACCTTTTGGTTTTCCTTAAGGGTTTTGAACCCAGGCATAGTAATTGCGCTGAAATGCGCGAACAACTCTTCTTCACCATCATCAGGTTTGATAAAGCCAAAACCTTTTGCATCATTGAACCACTTAACAATTCCGGTCGCCATGCGAACTCCATTACATAAACTTAAAACAACCGTGATGAGGGTAAATACTTTTTAATCAGTCTCGCTCCACAACACGCCTAAATAGAACCTCTTTTGAAGCCTACCCCCCGATTGTTTGCCCTTTTTGTAGGGGTGTCAAGGAGTTATATTCACTTACCCCCTAGTAAATACCCCTTTTTTTACTGAAAAATGCCCCAATATGGGTTTAACAGGTCAATTTTGCAGGTTTTTAGCAACAAGACCCTAGTAAATTAAAGTTTGAATATCTGTGTTTAGAATGTTTCTCATGAGCCGTCCACCAAAAAACCCTACTACTGGCGTACCAATGAATCCCTATATTGAGGACACCATTCTTCTCGAAAAGCAGGCCGAGAAGGTTAAGGCGCCCTCAATGTATAAAGTTTTACTATTGAATGACGATTACACGCCAATGGAATTTGTGGTGATGGTGATTCAGGAGTATTTTAATAAGGATCATGAAACTGCTACACGCATCATGTTGCAAGTTCATTTAGTTGGCAAAGGTGTTTGCGGGATATTTACTCGCGATGTTGCTGCCACAAAGGTGCATCAAGTTATCGAACTCTCGCGTGAAGCGGGCCACCCACTACAGTGCACTATGGAGGAAGCATGATTGCCCAAGAATTAGAAGTTAGTTTGCATATGGCGTTTGTTGACGCGAGGGCATCACGACACGAGTTCATTACGGTTGAACATTTGTTGGCCGCGCTCTTGGATAATGCAACCGCGGTCGAGGTTCTTAAGGCCTGCGCGGTCAATATCGCCGAGCTGCGTGCACAACTGAAAAACTTTATCAATGACAACACTCCAGTTGTGCCGGGTAATGATGAGGTTGATACACAGCCTACGCTTGGATTTCAGCGTGTGATTCAACGCGCAATCATGCATGTGCAATCAACCTCGAATGGTAAGAAAGAAGTCACTGGCGCAAATGTCTTGGTTGCTATCTTCGGCGAAAAAGATTCACATGCAGTCTATTTCTTGCAGCAGCAAGGCGTGACCCGATTGGATGTAGTGAACTTTATTAGTCATGGCGTTCGTAAAGATCAAACCGAGCATGTAAAGCCTGCAGATGCCGCTCAAGAAACAGAAGAGGCTGCCTCCTCTGGTAAAGAGAGTCCGCTGGATCAGTACACACAAAATCTCAATGCACTAGCTCGCCAAGGCAAGATTGATCCGCTCATTGGGCGTGAAAGCGAAGTAGAGCGCGTAATTCAGGTCCTTTGCCGTCGCCGTAAGAACAACCCACTATTGGTTGGTGAGGCCGGTGTTGGTAAAACCGCCATTGCAGAGGGCTTGGCTTGGCGCATCGTAAAGGGTGACGTACCTGACATCTTGGCTAATGCAACTGTCTATTCCTTAGATATGGGTGCCCTGCTTGCTGGTACTAAATATCGGGGTGACTTTGAGCAACGCTTAAAGAGTGTTCTCAAATCCCTGAAGGATCATGCTCATGGCGTTTTATTCATCGATGAAATTCATACGCTGATTGGTGCGGGTGCCGCATCAGGTGGAACTTTGGATGCTAGCAATCTTTTAAAACCTGCCTTATCCAATGGTCAACTGAAGTGCATTGGCGCAACAACCTTTACTGAGTATCGCGGCATCTTTGAAAAAGACGCTGCTTTGTCACGCCGCTTTCAAAAAGTGGATGTCGTTGAGCCAACCGTGGATCAGACAGTACAAATCTTGCGAGGCCTCAAGTCTCGTTTTGAAGAGCATCATAGTGTGAAGTATGCTGCTGGGGCCTTGGTGGCTGCAGCAGAGCTTTCTGCGCGCTATATTAACGATCGCCATTTACCGGATAAAGCAATCGATGTGATTGACGAGGCTGGTGCTGCTCAACGTATTTTGCCGAAGTCTAAACAGAAGAAAACGATCGGTCGTCCAGAGATCGAAGAGATTGTTGCGAAGATTGCACGTATACCACCGCAGTCCGTTACGGTCGATGACCGTAGCAAATTACAAACCTTGGATCGCGATATTAAGAGTGTGGTCTTCGGCCAAGATCCCGCAATCGAAGCACTCGCTAGCGCCATTAAGATGACACGTGCCGGTCTAGGCAAGATCGATCGTCCAATTGGTTCATTTTTATTTTCCGGCCCAACGGGTGTTGGTAAGACTGAAGTTGCAAAGCAGCTCGCCTATATCTTAGGTATTGAGTTGCTTCGCTTTGATATGTCAGAGTACATGGAGCGTCATGCGGTCAGCCGTTTGATTGGCGCGCCTCCAGGGTATGTTGGCTTTGATCAGGGCGGCTTGCTGACTGAGGCTGTAAACAAGAAGCCACATTGCGTGCTTTTACTAGATGAGATTGAAAAAGCCCATCCGGATATTTTCAATATCCTCTTGCAGGTAATGGACCACGGCACTTTAACGGACAACAATGGTCGCAAGACGGATTTCCGTAATGTCATCATCATCATGACGACCAACGCTGGCGCTGAAGCGATGCAGAAATCGACCATCGGCTTTACTAATGCACGCGAGTCTGGTGATGAGATGGCGGACATTAAGAAGTTCTTCACCCCAGAGTTCCGTAACCGTTTGGATGCCATCGTTTCCTTTAAGGCCCTTGATGAAACCATCATCATGCGGGTGGTTGATAAGTTCTTAATGCAGTTGGAAGAACAGTTGCATGAGAAGAAGGTTGACGCCACATTCAGCTCAGCATTGCGTGCTCATCTGGCCAAACACGGATTTGATCCATTAATGGGTGCTCGTCCTATGCAGCGCATCATTCAAGATACTGTACGCAAGGCGCTTGCTGATGAGTTGCTCTTTGGTAAGTTGGCGCAGGGTGGCCATGTAGATGTTGATATTGATGCTGATGGCAAAGTGCAATTGAACTTTGAGGCCCCCGCGCTTCCCGGAAAGACTGCAAAAGTAGATGTAGTTCCTGCAGAAGAAATTTAAATTCACATAATAAGAAAAGGAAAACATGTCCCATCACGATAAATTGCTGGATGCTTTTGAGGTTTATAAAGCTGAGCATGAAAAGTTTGAAGGTAAAGGAATTAAAGCTTCCGCTACTCGTGCTCGTAAGGCCTTGCAGGAAATTGCAGGCTCTTGTAAAGAGCGTCGTAAAGAAATTTCTGCTGAGAAGGAGTCTCGAGAAGGCGCCGGTGCTGGCATGTCGCAAGATGCAGCACGCAAAGCGCATATTCGTAAGTAAGTGAAGTTACTGAAATAAAAAGCCACCTGAGGGTGGCTTTTTTATTGAGGCTTGGTAGCTTAAGCTCTGCCAGTGCTACCAAAGCCGCCAGCACCACGACTACTCTCAGTAAATTCCTCAACTACTTTGAGTTCTACTTGCTGGACTGGCATCACCACTAATTGGGCTAGGCGCTCCATTGGTTCTAACTTAAATGGGGTTGAGCTACGATTCCAAGTACTCACCATCAGTTGCCCTTGGTAGTCAGAATCAATTAAGCCAACTAAGTTTCCTAACACGATCCCGTGCTTATGCCCAAGACCAGAACGCGGGAGAATAAATGCGGCATAACGGGGATCTTCCACATAAATTGCTAGGCCGGTTGGTACCAAAACAGTTTGGCCTGGCGCAATCTCAATAGTTGCATCAATGCACGCACGTAAATCTAGACCTGCGCTGCCTGGCGTGCCATAGGTTGGCAATTGATCGCGCATACGTTCATCGAGAATTTTGACTTGAAGGGATTGCATGGAATTTCCTAAAGCGGTAGATATAAATTAAAAAATGATTTAAATTTTCTTGGCAACTAGCGTAATGAGTTGACGTGCGAGCTGAAGCTTTTCAGCTTTAGCAATTTTCTTGCTTCCAGTTTCATCAACTACCAGCAATTGGTTGAGGTCGCTACCAAAGGTTTCGTGACCGATATTACCCACAACCATTGGGATCCCTTTACGCTGACGCTTTTCAGCTGCATGCGCCTCGAGGTCGGTAGATTCGGCTGCAAAGCCAACGCAATATGGATATGGTTTGCCACCTTTGGTCTTAACGGTCTTTGCCACATCCAACAGAATGTCGGGATTAGCAATAAATTCAATACTCGGCGCATCTTTGCCTTGACGCTTAATCTTTTCTTTTGAGGGCTTTGCAATACCCCAATCGGCTACTGCAGCAACAGCAAAGAAGATGTCGTAATCAGCATCATTGAGTACTGCTAGATGCATTTCTCTGGCACTAGTGACATTAGTGCGCGCAATCTTTCCAGTCGCCTCTAATGGTGTTGCCAAATCACAAGGGCCGGCGATTAGCTGTACTTGTGCACCAGCTTCGACTGCAGCGCGTGCAATTGCAAATCCCATCTTGCCTGAACTGTGATTGGTAATGCCGCGAACTGGATCAATGGCTTCAAAGGTTGGGCCTGCAGTAATTAAAACTTTCTTTCCAAGCAAAGTTTTTTTCTGAAAGAAAGCGATCACTTGTTCAGCAATTTCAGATGGCTCAAGCATTCTGCCCATACCAACCTCTCCACAGGCCTGAAAGCCGCTTGCTGGGCCAAGAAGGGTAACCTTATCTTGCTCTAGCCGCTTTACGCTGCGTTGGGTAGCAGCGTGTTCCCACATTTGTTTATTCATTGCGGGTACGAGTAAAAGCGGACAATCTCTTGCAAGACACAGAGTGCTGAGTAAATCATCAGCTAACCCTAGAGATAGCTTGGCCATTAAGTCAGCACTGGCAGGTGCAATCACAATGGCATCTGCAGCACGCGATAGCTCGATATGGGCCATATTATTACTAATGCTGCTATCCCACTGACTGGTGTAAACCGGATTACCCGTGAGCGCTTGCATAGTGACAGGCGTTACGAATTGCGTTGCAGCCTCAGTCATGACAACTTGTACTGAAGCGCCTTCTTGCATCAACTGACGAGCAAGCTCAGGAGTCTTATAGGCGGCAATACCGCCAGAGATTCCGAGAACGATTTTCTTATTTAAAAGTGATTGCATGGCGCCAGCTTAATGGGATTGGGCAGATTTGCCAAATGACTTGCGTAATTCACTCCAAATGATGAGGCCAGCACCAATGCAGATAGCGCTATCGGCAATATTGAAGGCGGGCCAATGCCAACTTGAGTAATACAGATCAATAAAGTCAACAACGGCTCCGTACATGACTCGATCTAAAACATTACCAAGAGCACCGCCTAGGATCAGACTTAGCGATACGCATAGCATTTTGTCATTGAGACTTTTGCGTAGTAGCCAGAGGATATAAACGCAGGCTGCTAGGCCAATAATGGTAAAGAACCAGCGTTGCCAACCAGAGCCTTCCGCCAAAAAAGAAAACGCTGCTCCAGGATTAAACAGGAGGAGCCAATTCACAAAAGGAAGAACTGGCTCCGGCACACCTAGCTGCAAATTACTTAATGCTGACCATTTACTCAATTGATCCAAGAGCAGGGTGATCAGTGCAATTGCGAGATAGCGTAGATATGCCAGGCTCATAAATTTAGCTATTAAGCAAAGAGGCGGTGATCACCATCGCCAAAAAGATTGCTAATGCAGCGACTACAGAGCTCAGGATGATCGGCATTACTACCGACATCTTTAGTGTGATGCCAGCAGCGACCACACTTCTTGTATTGACTGCCACGCACTAAGACCTCTAGACCTTCATTACTAAGTTCAATATTGGCACTTGAGGTAATTGTTACAAAGCGTAAGTCATCCTCTAATGAATGAAGGATTGCAAAGTCAACATCACCAACTTTAATAGTCAGTTCAGCCTGTAGTGATGAGCCAACATTTCCGGCTTCGCGCTCTACTTCAATTGCTTTAGTGACTTCAGAGCGGATTTCGCGGATACGGTTCCACTTATCGAGTAACTCATTTGCATTGGCAATTTCAGGGAAGCTAGCAAACTCTTCCATGAAGATCGACTCTGCCTTATTCCCTGCGCCATGTGGAAAATCTTGCCATGCCTCTTCTGCGGTAAAGGAGAGGAATGGAGCGAGCCATTTCAAGAGATTGCGCGTAATGTGAAATAAAGCATTCTGTGCCGCACGACGATCCGGTGAGTCAGGTGCGCTGGTATAGAGACGATCTTTCAGAATGTCTAAATAGAATCCACCCAAATCTTCTGAGCAGAATGACAGCATACGAGCTACAGCAGGATGGAATTCATATGCTTTGTAGTGCGCTTCAACAACACCCTGGATTTGATTTGCTAATGCGACGGCATAGCGATCAATTTCTAACCATTGCTCAGCAGGCATGGCATGTTTGCTAGGATCAAAATCAGAGAGATTGGCTAATAAGAAGCGAAGTGTGTTGCGAATGCGGCGATAACTCTCGGTAACCCGTTTGAGAATCTCATCCGAGATCGTCATCTCACCAGAGTAGTCGGTTGAGGCTACCCAGAGGCGAATGATTTCAGCGCCGAGCTTGTCAGCAACTTGCTGTGGAGCAATTACGTTGCCAACAGATTTACTCATCTTGCGCCCTTGGCCGTCAACAGTAAATCCGTGGGTGAGGAGTGCTTTATAAGGTGGCTTACCATCAAGCATTGCACCAGTGAGTAGGGAGGAATGGAACCAGCCGCGATGTTGGTCTGAGCCTTCAAGGTATAAATCAGCTAGGCGTCCATTGGGGGTTTCTGCATCAGCTGTAAGAAGCTTATTATGGTGCGAGCCACGGATCACGTGCCAATGCGTTGTTCCGGAATCAAACCAAACGTCGAGAGTGTCACGATTCTTTTCATATTGAGCAGCTTCATCACCAAGCAACTCTGACACTTCAAGTTGCTGCCAGGCTTCAATGCCACCCTTTTCTACGCGCTTGGCTACTTCTTCGAGTAACTCAACGGTGCGTGGGTGCGGTTCACCACTTTCTTTATGCACAAAGAAAGCCATTGGCACACCCCATTGGCGCTGACGTGACAAAGTCCAGTCAGGGCGATTGGTAATCATGCTGTGCAAACGTTGCTTGCCCCAGGCAGGGAAGAACTCAGTGCTATCAATGCCCGCTAATGCAGTCTCACGCAAGCTCGCCTTACCATCGGATGGTTTCTTATCCATGCTTGCAAACCACTGCGAAGTAGCGCGATAGATGATGGGTGACTTATGACGCCAGCAATGCATATACGAGTGGGTATAGGTCTTATCGCGGAGCAAGCTGCCAGCTTCGCGCATTGCCTCCACAATCTTGGGGTTTGCTTTCCAGATGTACTCGTTAGCAAAGAGCGGTAACCATGATGCATATACGCCATTGCCCATGACTGGATTGAGAATGTCTTTATCAGCCAGTTTGTTTGCTTTACAAGACTTAAAGTCTTCTTCGCCATAGGCAGGTGCAGAGTGAACAATGCCCGTACCAGTGTCGAGTGTGACGTACTCGGCTGGATAAATTGGTGAAAGACGTTTGTAGCCTTCATGCAATGGCGCAAGCGGATGCCAGAAAGAAATATTGGCTAATTGAGTGCCGGTACACGTTGCAATCACTTTGCCTTCGAGGCCATAGTCTTGTAGACAAGTTTCAACCCGATCTTTTGCTAGGATTAATAACTTATCGCCAACATCTACTAATGCATAAGTCAGTTCTGGGTGAACGTTCATTGCTTGGTTTGCAGGAATGGTCCAAGGGGTTGTTGTCCAGATCGCAATCTGGCCAGGCTTATTGGGAAGCTCTGACAGCCCAAATGCTTTGGCAAGTTGTGGGCGTTGCGCATCATCAAAGGCAAAACCAACATCTACGGTTGGGTCTGTTTTATCTTGGTACTCGACTTCAGCTTCTGCTAGGGCTGAGCCGCAGTCAAAGCACCAGTTCACTGGCTTGAGGCCGCGGAAGACGTAACCCTTTTCCCAGATCTTGCCCAAGGCGCGAATTTCATCAGCCTCATTGCGATAGTTCATGGTGAGATAAGGGTTGTTCCAATCACCGAGAACACCTAAACGCTCAAAGTCTTTTTTCTGCTTGTCGACCTGCACTTGCGCATAGGCACGGGCTTTCGATTGCACTTCAGCAGTTGGTAGGTTTTTGCCAAACTGCTTTTCAATCTGAATCTCAATAGGCATGCCATGGCAATCCCAGCCAGGAACATATACAGAATCAAAGCCCATCAACCAGCGAGATTTAACAATCATGTCTTTGAGGATTTTATTGACCGCATGACCAATATGAATATCACCGTTTGCATATGGGGGTCCATCATGCAAGATGAACTTCGGTTGATTGGCGTGTGCCGCACGAATTTTTTCGTAGAGCTTATTTTTTTGCCACTGAGCGACCCATTGTGGTTCACGCTTCGCTAGATCTCCTCGCATTGGAAATGCGGTATCAAGAAGATTCACGGGATAAGAGTTTTCTTTTTCAGACATAAGCTTTTTTCTGGAAATAATTTCTGGCATGCTTTGCATCTGCTGCAATTGCATTTGTGAGGGTGTCGAGGTCATCATACTTAGCCTCGTCACGAATTTTTTCTAAGAGCTCTACGGTAATAATTTTTCCATAGACATCTTGTTGGTAATCAAAGATGTGCGTCTCCAGTAGTACGCGTCCTTCATCCTCTACTGTGGGCCTAATACCCAGGCTGGCTACAGCGGGTAAGGGCTTTTCACTGAGGCCCAAGACTTGCGCAGTAAAAATTCCAGTAGTTGCCGGCTTACGGTGATGCAAGTGATTGCCAACTGCAAGATTTAAGGTGGGGAAGCCAAGTTTGCGGCCCAATTGCTGTCCATGAATGACATGACCAGAAATTGCATAGGGACGGCCTAATAATTTTTCAGCTAAATGCATGTTGCCATTGGCAAGTGCAGTACGTAATGCGGAACTTGAAATCCGCTCACCATCCTCCAAAATCGTTTGAATACTAGAGACTTCAAAACCATATTTTTCACCGGCTGCTTTAAGGCTGGAAAAATTGCCTGTACGTTTTGCACCGTAGCAAAAATCATCGCCTATCAAAATCCATTTGGCATTCAGGCGCTTCACAATAATTTCTGAAACAAATTCTTCTGGAGTGAGACGAGCAAATGCTGTATTGAAATGCTCCACCATGACACGATCAATTCCGAGTTCGGCCAAGGCGGCAAGTTTGTCGCGCAGATTCAGAATGCGCGGCGGCGCTTGCTCTGGTGAGAAGAATTCTTTTGGGTGTGGCTCGAAGGTCATGACGCAACTTACTAGGCCCCGTTCTTTGGCGCCATCCACGAGCTGTTTCAGTAGGGCGCGATGACCCCTGTGCACGCCATCGAAATTACCGATGCTGAGGGCACAAGCAGGTCCTGCAGAAAACTGGGTCGGGCCACGGAATACGTTCACAAAATCGCTTTCAGGGTAGCCATCAATTATATTGTGAGCATGCTTTCTATCGTTACCTTAATCTCGGGCCGCGGATCCAATTTCGAGGCCATCGTTAAAACTGCCCAAAAAGAGCAATGGCCAGTCAAATTTGCGGGAGTCATAGCCAATCACTCAGCGGCTAAGGGCCTTGATTTTGCTCGCTCCCAGGGTATTCCGGCTTTGGTCGTGGAACATAAAGAGCATGCTTCTCGAGAAGCCTTTGATGCCGCCTTAATCGAGCAAATTGATGCTTTAGGGGCTGATTTAGTGGTACTAGCCGGTTTTATGAGAATTCTCACCCCGGGCTTTATTCGCCATTTTGAGGGGCGCCTAGTCAATATTCACCCAGCCCTTTTGCCTGCATTCCCAGGTTTGCACACCCATGAGCGGGCTTTAGAGGCTGGCGTCAAGGAGCATGGCGCTACAGTCCACTTTGTCACTGAAGGGGTTGATGAGGGACCGATTATTTGCCAAGCCTCCGTTCCGGTTCTGAATGGCGATGATCCCGCTACCTTGGCAGCCCGTGTTTTAACTGCTGAGCATCAGATTTACCCACGGGCCGTAAAATGGTTTCTTGATGGACGATTGCGAATAGAAGGTAATCAAGTGAAGTTACAACCCCCCGAGTCGCAATTTTTTAAATTATGAGTGCAGAACGTCCACCCCGCAAATCTGGAAACAGACTAGCTCCGCATAAAAGCTACGCTACCAAATCTAAAGATCCGCTTCGTCGCCCAGAGCGACGTAATGCTAGCGGTAATTTAATTGCGCCAGAGGGTCAAAAGAATTTCTCGAATGCCAAGGCGTTGCCGCAGCATGCGATTCATTTGGAAAGATTGCTACCTGAGCTACTCAGTTTTGAGCAGCCCGCAGATCGCGTAGTAAGCCGTTATTTTCGTGCTGAGCCACAACTCGGAAATCGTGATCGCGCATTAATTGCTGAAAGCGCATTCGCAATTTTGCGCCGTAAAAATGAGTTCTCACAATTCGCTTCGAGTGGTGAAGGGTCCCAGGCTAGACGCTTAGCCCTATTGGGTTTGCTGTCTGCGCTGTCTGAGGGTGGGCTCGGCTCTGCGAATCGTGCCGAAAGTGCCATTGCAGATTTGGCACACGTTCTTAAGCCAGGTGAGTATGAATGGCTGCAACGTTTTGCTACGGTAGACCCTGCCGCATTAAATCCCTTGGTTCGTAATAATTTGCCAGAGTGGTTATGGGATGCATTTGGAAAATATCCTGGCGAAGAAACTCGTGAAGAGTTGGCTAAGTCATTAATGCATCCAGCACTTTTGGATTTACGCGCAAATACCATGAAAACGAATCGCGAAGAATTACTTGTGCAGATGAATGCATTAGGCGGTCGTTATCAAGCAATTCCAACTCCCTATGCGCCAGATGGTGTGCGCATTATGGGCAAGCCTGCTTTGCAAAATACTGCTGGATTTAAAGCGGGCATGTTTGAAGTTCAGGATGAAGGTAGTCAACTCTTAGCGTATTTGCTTGCCCCTAAGCGTGGTGAGATGGTTGTCGACTTTTGTGCTGGGGCGGGTGGTAAGACTTTGGCGATTGGTGCCCTGATGCGTTCTACCGGACGTCTTTATGCGTTTGATACATCTGAGCGCCGCCTAGCGAATTTAAAGCCACGACAAGCCCGTAGCGGCCTCTCTAACGTTCATCCGGTATGGATTGATAGTGAGAATGACGCCAAGATCAAACGTTTAGCCGGAAAGATTGATCGGGTCTTGGTAGATGCCCCTTGCAGTGGAATGGGCACATTAAGGCGTAATCCAGACCTTAAATGGCGTCAAACTCCAACGGGGGTTTTAGAGCTCAACCAAAAGCAAATGAATATTTTGAGTTCAGCTGCCCGTTTACTTAAACCTGGTGGCCGTCTGGTTTATGCCACTTGCAGCCTTTTACCCCAAGAAAATCAAGGAATTGCAGAAGAATTTCTGGCCAAACACCCGGAGTTTGAGGTTGTTCCAGCTGCAGAAGTTCTGAAGTCATTGTTTCCAAAGCAAAAATTACCTTTAGGATGCTCTCTGGATAATCCATGGTGGCAGTTATGGCCGCATATTCATGGTACCGATGGCTTTTTTGGGGCTGTTTTCCAGAAAAAAGGCAGCAAGCCTGAAAAGGCTGAAAAGCCAAAATCTGAAGAGTTAGCGAAAGATAAGCCAAAAAAGACCTAAAAAGCTCTAAAATAAGAGCTATTACTTAAATAGGATTCAATTTTGAATACAGTTTCAAGCTCAGGTTTTGATTTATCCCTCAATTGGCTAGCAAATGGCTACTTGGATTGGTCTTGGTGGCAGATTACCTTGTTCACCTTGGCGGTAACCCACATCACAATCGCTGCCGTGACTATCTTTTTGCATCGCTGCCAAGCTCATCGCGCCTTGGACCTGCATCCGATTGTTTCTCATTTTTTCCGGTTTTGGCTCTGGTTAACTACTGGTATGGTGACTAAAGAGTGGGCCTCCATTCATCGCAAGCATCATGCCAAATGCGAAACCATTGACGATCCCCATAGCCCACAAGTTTTAGGAATTGGTACCGTACTTTCTCGGGGTGCTGAGCTCTATAAAAATGAAGCCAAGAATCAAGAGACGATGGAGAAGTTTGGTCATGGCACTCCCGATGACTGGCTTGAGCGCAATATTTATTCCAAGTTTTCTTGGCAGGGCGTTGCCATCATGCTCATCATCGATGTATTTTTGTTTGGTGGTATCGGCCTAACAGTTTGGGCTGTGCAAATGTTGTGGATCCCAATCACTGCAGCTGGGGTGATTAATGGTATTGGCCACTTCTGGGGCTACCGTAATTTTGATTGCGAAGATGCTTCTACCAATATTTTGCCTTGGGGAATTTTGATTGGTGGTGAAGAGTTGCATAACAATCACCATACCTTTGCTACGAGCGCTAAGTTATCAAATAAATGGTACGAGTTTGATATTGGTTGGCTCTATATTCAGATGATGAGTGCTGTTGGTTTGGCAACAGTAAAAAAGACTTCACCTAAACCAGTGCTGAGTGATTTACGTCCTGCTGATCAAAATACATTAGAGGCCATCATTGCAAATCGTTATGAAATCATGGCGCGCTACAGTAAGACCTTGCGCAATTTCTTTAGCAATGAAGTACAACATATGCAAGTTCTGGCATCTCATTTGGGTGATGCTCGTACTTGGCTATCTAAAGATGAGTCTCGCTTGAGTGATGATGAAAAAGTAAAGCTTGAGGAACTTATGGCTAGTAATGCACAACTACGTAAGATGATTGAGATGCGTCGCGATCTACAAGCGATCTGGAGCCGTTCAAGCGCTACTAGAGAGCAGTTGGTCTTGCAGTTACACGCATGGTGTCAGCGCGCTGAAGATAGCGGCTTAACAAGTTTGCGTGAGTTTTCATTAAGATTGCGTCGTTACGCTTAAGGAGTTGAGATAAGCGTAAGGAGTTAAAAGATTTAGGCAATAAAAAACCCGCAACTAAGCGGGTTTTTTATTTGCTTGAAGTAAATTACTTCAGCTTTGTTTCTTTGTAAGCAACGTGCTTGCGAATAGTTGGATCAAACTTCATGATCTCCATTTTCTCAGGCTTAGTACGCTTGTTTTTGGAAGTAGTGTAGAAGTGACCAGTACCAGCTGATGACTCTAACTTGATTTTTTCTCTGCCGCCTTTAGCCATTTGTGCGCTCCTTAAATTTCGCCACGTGCACGTAGATCAGACAGCACAGCATCAATGCCGTTCTTGTCGATAACGCGCAAACCAGCATTGGTTAAGCGCAAGCTAATCCAGCGGTTTTCAGATTCAACCCAGAAACGACGGTTTTGCAAATTCGGCAAAAAGCGACGCTTCGTTTTATTGTTTGCATGGGATACATTGTTGCCAACCATCGGCTTCTTCCCAGTGACTTGGCAAACTTTTGCCATGACATAACTCCATTAATTGCGAAAAAAGAAGATTGTATCAGTCCTAGCCTATTTTGGGCTAGCCCTAAATGGCTTTGGCTTTGGCCTTTTGATGACAAAACAGCTGAAAAATCTTTTAAATAGCCAATAAGTTAGTAATTACTACCATTAATTGCTAATATTCATAAGGCCTGAGTCCGAAAAAGAGAAAAAACCACTACCGCTAACTATGCAGTGGTCAAGAAGTGCAATATCTACTAACTGCAGGGCATTTTGCAGGGTTCTAGTTAGATCTTGGTCCGACTCGCTTGGCAATGGGTTGCCACTGGGGTGGTTATGGGCCACGATGAGGGCGCTCGCGTTTCTAGAAAGGGCCTCCTTCAGGATTTCTCGGGGATACACCGCTGTATGGGTAATAGACCCCCTAAATAGCTCCTGACACTCTATGAGGTGAAGGCGTGAGTCCAGGTAGAGGCAAAGGAAGACCTCATGTGGCAAACGGCCAATTTTCGCCTGCAAGAACTCTCTGACGTGGCTTGGGGAGGAAAAGATGGAGTCCTGTGCCAGCCCCTCTTCAAGACTGCGCTTAACTAGCTCATAAGCTGCTTGAATTTGCGACCATTTAGATAGCCCCATCCCATGGATGCGGGTCAATTCTTCGCGACTACAGCCTAATAAGCGGGGGAGGCTTCCAAAATGGTGAAGTAAATCTTTTGCTAGGGCCACTGCGCTTTTACCCCGCACGCCAACCCGCAAAAAAATAGCGAGGAGTTCCGCATCAGAAAGCGCGGCTGCGCCATGAAGCCTCAATTTCTCCCGAGGCTGCTCATTTTTGGGCCAATTGGTAATTGGGGAGTGCACAGCTTTCGCTGGCCTAGATACAATCATCTTATGACTAAGCTTGCCGTTCTGCCGAATTCCTACTTGACCCTCAACTATCGGCTCACTTTGCCCAATGGGGAGGACTACATCAATACTTTTGTTGATCGCCCTGCGACGGTTCTGATGGGTTCTGGACAATTTGCACCTTGTTTTGAGAAAGTGTTGTTAGGGCTTGGGGTTGGTGAGAAGAAAAGTGCTTTACTACCGCCGGAAGAAAGTTTTGGTGAGCGCAAAGAAGATTTGGTGCAATGGGTTTCTTTGAATGCCCTGAAGGAAGGTCGCGATGCCGATACGGAATTTAATCCAGGCGATGTGATTGAATTTAATGCGCCGGGCGGCGCTCAATATGCAGGTGTTTTGCAATCGATTGATGATGAAGGTGCGTGGTTTGACTTTAATCATCCCTTGGCCGGTAGGCCGGTTACTTTCGAAGCAGAAATCGTAGCGATTCTTTAAAACATGACTAATCCAGATAAGTTTGAAATTTTGATGGCTCAGCCCCGTGGTTTTTGTGCGGGTGTTGATCGCGCAATCAATATTGTGAATGAAGCTCTGACCCGTTTTGGCGCGCCAATTTATGTACGCCATGAAATTGTTCACAACGCTTATGTTGTGAATGAATTGCGTGAGAAGGGCGCGGTATTTGTGGAAGAGCTGCATGAGGTTCCTAAGGGTGGAATCGTGGTGTTCAGCGCCCATGGCGTCTCTCAAGAGGTACGCAAAGATGCTCAAGAACGTGGCTTGCAGGTGTATGACGCTACTTGCCCATTGGTCACTAAGGTCCATTTTGAAGTGGTCAAGATGTGCAAAGACGGCTTTACTGTTTTGATGATTGGTCATGCAGGGCACCCTGAAGTTGAGGGAACTATGGGCCAGGTGAAAGAGGGAGTCTTTCTGGTTGAGAATGTTGCTGATGTCCAATCTTTGTCTTTCCCAAGCGATGAAAAGATTGCATTCGTGACCCAAACTACATTGTCAGTAGATGAAACTAAAGAAATTGTTGGGGCGCTCACGAAAAAATTCCCTAATATTGTTCAGCCGCGTAAACAAGATATTTGTTATGCCACTCAGAATCGTCAAGATGCTGTGAAATTTATGGCTCCACAAGTGGAGCTAGTTATTGTGGTGGGAAGTGCAGCAAGTTCAAACTCGAATCGCCTGAGAGAATTATCAGAAAAATTGGGCGTACCTTCTTACATGGTGGATGCCCCCGAGCAACTGAAGCCCGAATGGTTTGTGGGTAAAAAGCGTATCGGCTTAACTGCTGGTGCATCAGCCCCTGAAAGCCTTGCGCAATCTATAGTGGCGCGTATTCAAGAATTTGGTCCACGACAGGTTCGTGCCTTAGAGGGCGTTGTCGAAGACGTGATCTTTTCATTGCCAAAAAATTTAGTCGACTGAAGTATCTATAAAAGAGGAGCTGCGCATGATGAACTCAAAAGTGTCAAAAGTGATTTTTGTAAAAAGTACTATTGCAGTAGCGGCAGCGACCGTCATCTTGTTGGGTTGTGGCAAGAGTGGCGATAAGGCTTCGGTAGATGGAACAGAAGTCAAAATTGGACATGTGGCTCCGTTGACTGGTCCAATCGCCCACTTGGGTAAAGACAATGAAAATGGCGCTCGCTTGGCTATTGAAGAGATTAATAAATCTGGTCTCACCATCGATGGAAAGAAAGTAGTTTTGACTTTAGTGCCTGAGGATGATGCTGAAGATCCGAAGACTGCTACTCAAGTTGCACAGAAATTGGTGGATGCTAAGGTTGCCGGTGTAGTTGGCCACCTCAATTCTGGAACTAGTATTCCTGCATCAAAAATTTATAGTGATGCTGGGATTACTCAAATCTCTCCATCAGCTACCAATCCTGATTACACCAAGCAAGGTTTTAAAACGACTTATCGCTTAGTTGCCACAGATGCACAGCAAGGTCCAGCATTAGCTAACTATGTTGTGGGCACTCTGAAAGCGAAAACAGTAGCCATCATTGATGACTCTACGCAGTATGGCAAAGGTTTGGCGGATGAGTTTGAAAAGACCATCAAAGCTGCTGGTGTCAAGGTAGTTACCCGTGAAGCAAGTAATAACAAGGCAACGGATTTCAAGGCCATCCTTACCAAGATTAAAGGTAGCAAGCCTGATGTCATCATGTATGGCGGTATGGATGCTACTGGCGGCCCATTAACAAAGCAAGCAGCAGAGCTTGGTATTCAGGCTAAGGTGGTTGGTGGAGATGGCATGTGTACAGAGAAGTTGGCAGAACTAGCTGGTGATGCTGTGGTGAATGTCACTTGCTCGGAGGCTGGCATGGCTCTATCAAAGATGGCGCAGGGAGCCGACTTCCAGAAACGCTACAAGGAGCGCTTTAACTCCGATGTTCAGATTTATGCGCCATTTACCTATGATGCCGTTTATGTCTTGGTCGACGCAATGAAGCGAGCCAATTCAACTGATCAAGCAAAGATCTTGCTTGTGATGCCTGATACAAAGATGAATGGTTTGGTTGGCAATATCGCCTTTGACAATAAAGGCGATATGAAAGAAGGCGTGATTACTTTATATGACTTCAAAGACAAGAAGAAAACAGTTCTTGATGTTATTAAGATGTAATTTACTCTGATCAAAATAGCGCCGCTGATGCGGTGCTATTTTTTTATAGAGTGCAATTTTCTCAATGGATATTCTCCTTCAGCAAATTATTAATGGCTTAGTGCTCGGTAGCATCTATGCCCTAATTGCCTTGGGTTACACCATGGTTTATGGGGTCTTGGGGATTATTAATTTTGCTCATGGCGAAGTACTCATGATTGGTGCCATGGTATCGCTTTCATTGCTGCAATTGGTATTAGGCTTAACTAGCGGTCTTCCAGGTTGGCTAACACTTTTAATTGTTCTACCGGTGACGATGGCAGTGTGTGCGGGCCTAAGTTATTGGATCGAGCGTATTGCCTATCGTCCTTTGCGCAACGCTCCACGCTTAGCTCCTTTGATTTCAGCAATTGGTATGTCGATCTTGTTGCAAACCATTGCCATGATGATTTGGTCGCGCAATCCAATGACTTATCCACAGTTATTACCCTCAATTCCAATTGATTTATGGGGAAGTGGTGCAACGATTACCGGCAAAGAGATTGTCATCATCATTGTTGCTCTGGCTGTGATGTGCGGTTTATTGTTTTTGGTTGAAAAAACAAAACTGGGTAGAGCAATGCGAGCCACTGCCGAGAATACTCAAATTGCCGGTTTGATGGGCGTTAATCCTAATCGTGTCATCTCCATTACTTTCATGCTGGGTGGGGCTCTTGCCGGTTTAGCTGGCGTAATGATTGCGAGTAACTATGGCAATGTCCATTTTTATATGGGATTTATTCCCGGACTGAAAGCATTTACGGCCGCTGTATTGGGCGGTATTGGAAATTTAAAAGGAGCGATGTTAGGCGGCCTCCTTTTGGGATTAATTGAATCATTAGGCGCAGGCTATATTGGAGAATTGACTGGCGGTGTTTTTGGTTCGAACTATCAAGATATCTTTGCGTTCTTGGTATTAATCCTGGTGCTAGTCTTGCGTCCCACTGGCCTCTTGGGCGAAAGGGTTTCCGATCGTGCTTAAGGGCGCGCTATTTCAGCGTTTACCAAAATCTGCTTACTGGTGGATTGGTGTTGTTGCATTAATTCTGTTGCCTTGGGTGGTAGGTTCCAGTGGCGGAAATTACTGGGTGCGAGTACTTGATTTTGCCTTGCTCTATATCGTTCTTGCGCTAGGGCTCAATGTAGTTGTTGGTTTTGCTGGTTTATTGGATTTGGGTTACATCGCCTTTTATGCTCTTGGTGCTTATAGCTTTGCATTGCTTGCATCTCCCCATTTACCGCAGCAGTTTGAGACGATTGCATCAGCCTTTCCGGAGGGGATGCATTTTTCTCCTTTGACCGTTGCAGTATTTTCAATCATTCTGGCCGCTCTATTTGGAGTGATCTTAGGATTTCCAACATTGCAGTTACGGGGTGATTACTTAGCCATCGTCACTTTGGGTTTCGGGGAAATTATTCGTATCTTTATGAATAATCTTGATCGCCCATTCAATCTGACTAATGGGCCTAAAGGTATCGCTTCAATAGATCCAATCCAATTCTTTGGGATTTCATTTGCAAAACCTTTAGATCTCGGTTTTATACAAATTCCAGGCCTGTATTTGGTATTTTATCTATTCCTACTCTTAGCGATTGCTGTAGCGATTGTTTGTATTCACTTACAAGATTCACGGATTGGTAGGGCGTGGGTCGCAATTCGCGAAGATGAGATTGCTGCCAAGGCGATGGGCATTAATACGCGCAATATGAAGTTGCTGGCTTTTGCGATTGGAGCATCCTTTGCAGGCGTTGCTGGTGTTCTCTTTTCCGCCTTTCAAGGCTTTGTTTCTCCGGAGTCATTTACGCTTTGGGAGTCAATTGTCGTCTTGGCGATGGTAGTGTTAGGTGGCATTGGCCACATTCCTGGTGTCATTCTTGGCGCAGTTCTTCTGGCGATATTTCCGGAGGTATTGCGTGCCATTGCGCAGCCTGTGCAGCAAGCTTTATTTGGACATGTATTGGTAGATGTCGAAGTCCTTCGCCAATTGATTTATGGCTTAGCCCTCATATTGATCATGTTGTATCGCCCAGGCGGTATTTGGCAAAAGAGTGAGGCTAAATGATGTCAGCCCATTTACTCCTTGATGTTGCAGACGTCTCTAAGCGTTTTGGTGGAGTGCGCGCACTGGAATCGGTTGGCTTGCAGGTGCCGCATGGATCGATTGTGGGCTTGATTGGGCCTAATGGCGCAGGCAAGACGACTTTCTTTAACGTCATTACAGGTCTATATCCAGCAGACTCAGGCGTTTTTTTATTCGATGGACAGTCTTACTTTCCAGAGTCAGTCTCTGAGGTAACGAAATCTGGTTTAGCCAGAACCTTTCAGAACATTCGCCTCTTTGGTGAAATGTCTACTCTTGAGAATGTGATGGTGGGTTGTCATTGCCGCTCAAACGCTGGAGTCCTTGGGGCAATCTTTCGATTTCCAGCAACAAAACGTGAAGAGCAATCTATCCGCGATAAATCCCTTGAGTTACTTGCTTATGTTGGGCTGACTGAGTTTGCCAGTGTGGAGGCACGCAATCTTTCCTATGGCCATCAACGTCGCCTTGAAATTGCTAGGGCTTTAGCTACTGAACCTAAGCTCTTAGCTTTGGATGAGCCAGCCGCGGGCATGAATGCAACTGAAAAGTTAGAACTCCGCGAGCTATTGCTGCGTATTAAGGCGGATGGCAAAACCATTCTATTAATTGAGCATGATGTGAGCTTAGTGATGGGTATTTGCGATAGCTTGACAGTGCTTGATTATGGCAAAGTGATTGCTTCTGGTAAACCTGCAGATGTGCGTACACATCCAGAAGTGATTAAGGCTTATCTCGGTCAAGGGGCGGTGTAATGAGCGCCTTACTGAATGTAAAAAATCTCAAAGTTTCTTATGGCGGTATCAATGCCGTCAAAGGAATTGATTTGCACGTTGATCGAGGTGAGCTAGTCGCTTTAATTGGCGCCAATGGTGCTGGTAAGAGTTCAAGCTTGAAAGCGATTGCGGGTGTGCTGACTCCATCGGCAGGTGAAATTCAGTTTTTAGGTCAGCGTGCCGAGAAACTGCCGGCATATGAGTTGGTCCAGCTGGGCTTAGGTATGGTTCCGGAAGGTCGCGGTGTGTTCAAGCGCATGACCATTCTGGAAAATCTACAGATGGGTGCATTCTTGAAAAAGGATGCCACAGCCGTTAAACAAAAGCTAGAGGAGGTCTACTCCTATTTTCCGAGACTGAAAGAGCGTTTATCGCAATTGGCAGGAACGCTTTCCGGTGGCGAGCAGCAAATGGTAGCGATGGGCAGGGCGATGATGGCGGAACCTCAGTTATTGCTGCTCGATGAGCCGTCTATGGGTTTATCGCCTATCATGGTCGAAACTATTTTCGATGTTATCCGCAATCTCTCAGCCAATGGAATGACCATTCTCTTGGTGGAGCAAAACGCACGATTGGCTTTGCAGATGGCTAATCGTGCTTATGTCATGGAAAGTGGATTAATTACCTTGAGCGGCTCTGGTAAAGAGTTGCTGGAAGACTCTAGAGTGCGAACAGCCTACTTGGGTGAATAGCCTTAAGCGGTTTGTTTAAGTAGCTCACGCAGCATGCCGCACATCTGACGAATCTCATCGTCACTGACATTCAGGGCAGGCATAAAGCGCAATAAGTTTGGTCTTGGCGAGTTGATTAATAGACCTTCAGGGCTGCGATCGCGAGCGAGCTCAACCAATTTTCCGCCGGTATCTTTGCCAAGCATAAGGGCACGCAATAAACCTTCACCACGCTCACCCTCAAGATTAAATTCTGCAACCAGCTTGAGTAATTCTGATTTTAGTAATTCACCCTTAGCTTTGACGCTCTCTAAAAATCCTGGGGCCAGTAATTGCTCAATCACACTAATGCCTACAGCAGTCATCAGTGGATTGCCGTTATAAGTACCACCTTGGTCGCCTGGTACAAAGCAAGCTGCTGCATTAGTGGCCATCAGGGCTGCTAATGGAACACCACCACCAATACCTTTACCCAAAGTCATGATGTCCGGCTCAATTCCGTATTGCTGGTAGGCAAAGAGGGTGCCAGTACGGCCGCAGCCGGCCTGCACTTCATCGGCAATGAGAAGAATATTGTTTTCTTTGGTGAACTTACGTAGTTCAAGCATAAATTCTTTAGTGCTGGGGATCACGCCACCTTCACCTTGAACTGGCTCAAGCATGACTGCAACAGTTTTATCAGTCACCAATTTTTTGACAGACTCCAAGTCATTCAAATCTGCTTTTGGAAATCCAGCAACTTGTGGAGCAAACATCGTATCCCAGCCTGGCTTGCCAGAGGCGCTCATAGTGGCGATGGTGCGACCATGAAAACTATGATCAAAGGTAATAATTTCAAAAGCGCCATTCTTATGAAGTTGACCCCATTTGCGCGCAAGCTTGATAGCACCTTCGTTTGCTTCAGCGCCGCTGTTGGCGAAAAAGACTTTGTCAAAGCAACTATTTTCTGTAAGCAGATTAGATAAACCAATCATTGGCTCGTTATAAAACGCTGGACTTGGATTAATCAGTTTTTTTGCTTGCGCGTTGAGTGCTTCGATCATTCCAGAATTGCTGTGACCTAAGCAATTCACAGCCCAACCTTGCAAGAAATCTAAATACCGTTTGCCATTGTTGTCTGTTAACCATGAACCCTTACCCTCGACCATGACGACGTCTGGACGTTGGGTGATGAACATCACTGCATGGGTGTCGATCGCTTGGGCTGGCTTATTCATACTGAACTTGAGTAATTGGGGCTAATGAGGTTTCTATTATCTAACTTTATCGGAATTTAGTTGGTGGCTAAATCTGCGGCACTAGTAAATGAGTCTGCGAAGAATTCTTCCTCAGGTAGGTGACATTTGGATGAAAAGTCGTCCCGTGCGGCATTTACCATGACTGGTGCGCCACAGGCATAGACCTGAAGGTCTTTCATATCAGGATGATCTGCCATCACAGCTTGGTGGACAAAACCAGTTCGACCACTCCAGGCATCCTCTTCGAGGGCATCTGAGATCACCGGAATGTACTTGAGATTAGGAATCTCTTTTTGCCAGGCCTTGCATAAATCATCTAGGTAGAGATCGCCGGGACGACGTCCACCCCAATAGAGCTCAATGGGCCTTTGAATCTTTTTAGCCTGCATTTGCTCGATGATGGATTTGATCGGAGCAAATCCAGTCCCTGCAGCAACAAAAATGATGGGTTTCTGAGAATCTTCTCTGAGAAAGAATCTGCCCAAAGGACCTTCAAAGCGCAGGATATCTTTTTCTTTCAATGCCGGGCTGCTTGTCCCAAATACAAAGTCGGTAAATACGCCGCCGGGTAAATGACGGATATGTAACTCAAGCGGACCTTCTTGGTCTGGGGCATTGGCAATGGAGTAGGCACGGCGCTGGCCATCCTTGAGGAGGAACTCCAGATACTGGCCAGCTAGGAACTGAAAGCGTTCAGCAGCGGGAAGTTGCAGCTTCAAAATAGCGACATCATGGCTAGGATGCTCAATCGTATTGACTCGACAAGGAACTTTCCGAATAGCAATATCGCCAGCGCCCTGAACTTCACGAGCCTCAATCAATAGATCGGACTGGGGATGGGCGCAACAAAATAAAGTACTACCGGTAGTCTCATCAGACTTGCTTAAGGCGCTCTCGCTATGCTGGCCATGGGTTACCTGACCCTCTATGATTTTGCCCTTGCAGGATCCACAAGCACCGTTTTTGCAGCCATAGGGCAGCTTGATGCCTTGACGCAGAGCGGCCTCCAGGAGCGTTTCATCCTGGTTAACGGTAAATTGTTTGCCGCTCGTTTTGAGCGTGACCTGGTAAGACACTCTCATTCCTTTCAATAAATCGTTACGATATTACTTATGCAATCTTTTGGTAAACCTTCAATCCTGATTATTGGCTGCGGTGACATTGGTCTTCGGGTAGCAAAACAGCTTGCCCGTAGCCATCGAGTTTTCGCTTTAACTTCTCAACAAAGTCGTTTTCAGGAGTTGAGGGAGGTAGGCGCGATTCCACTGTTGGGTAATCTGGATCAGCCAGAAACTTTGTGGCGCCTATCGGGTTTAGCTCAAACCGTCATTCATCTTGCACCACCCCAAAACCAGGGAAATCGTGATTGCCGAACCCGCAACCTAATCCGAATTTTAGCCCAAGGATCTAATGCCGTCAGGCGTCTGATCTATATCAGCACCACAGGTGTCTATGGGGATCATGGGGGCGCCAAAGTCAGTGAAGTAACCCCAGTCAGCCCTCAGAGTGAGCGCGCCCAAAGAAGAGTGGATGCTGAGCGCGCATTACGTTTATGGGCACCCACTCATGGGGTGGCTTTAACGATTTTGCGTGTGCCGGGAATTTATGCCACTAACCGTCTACCTATTGAGCGCCTGCAGTCTAAAACACCGGCACTAATTTCTGAAGAGGACGCTTATTCCAATCACATTCATAGCGATGATTTGGCGAGCTTAGTATGCGCTGCGGTTTATCACGGTAGGCCACAAAGAGTGATTAATACGTGTGATGGCGGTGAAACTAAAATGGGCGATTACTTTGATGAGGTGGCTGATGCTTTCGGTCTAGATCGACCACCCAGAATGCCAGGCGCTCAATTGCAAAAATTAGTCAGCCCAATGCTGTGGTCATTTATGCGTGAGTCAAGAAGAGTAACCAATACTCGCCTGCATGAATTAAAAAGGCCGCTACGCTATCCGAGCGTAGGCCATTTTCTGAAAACTATTTCCAGGAATCCTTAAGGCCAACGGTACGATTAAATACTGGCTTACCAGGTTTGGAATCAGATTCATCAGCAACAAAGTAACCATGGCGTTCAAACTGGAAACGTTCTCCAGCTTTGACATCCTTCATGCAAGGCTCTAGGTAAGCAGAAATGGTTTGCTTAGAGTTCGGATTAATGGTGTCCAAGAAATTCTTGTCACCACTATCAGGATGCGGGTCGCTAAAGAGGTGGTCGTATAGACGCACTTCAGTCGGAATAGCTTCAGCAGCGCTAATCCAGTGAATATTGCCTTTCACCTTATAGTTATTTGAGCCAGTAGTGCCGCTCTTGCTATCAGGGAAGTGGGTCGCATTCACCTGAATCACATTACCATTGGCGTCAGTCTCAAAGCCGGTGCATTCAATTACAAAGCCATGGCGCAAACGAACACGGCTTCCGGGCTGATCCCCAATGGGTGGAAATAATCTGAAGAAACCTTTAATGGGTTCTTTCATAAAATCATCTTCTTCAATCCACAATTCGCGGGTGAAATGAAATTCCCGATTGCCCCATTCGGGGTGCTGTGGATGACGTGGTGCTGAGCATGGTTCTTTACTAGCAGCATCAAAGTTTTCAATCACTAACTTCAGTGGTTTGAGCACTGCTGTGGCGCGCGGCGCTCTGACTTCAAGATCATCTCGCAGCGCTTGATCTAAGGTGCTCATATCAATCCAGCTGTCTGCTTTAGAGACACCAATGCGCTCACAGAACAAGCGAATGCTTTCTGGGGTATAGCCACGACGACGGATACCGACAATCGTTGGCATGCGGGGGTCATCCCAACCATCAACATGGTTTTCTTCAACCAACTGCAGTAACTTCCGTTTACTGGTGATGGTGTAGGTCAGATTCAGACGTGCAAATTCATACTGATGTGGCACAGGATCTTTAAACACACCCAATTCTTTAAGGGAGTTCACAATCCAATCATATAGCGGGCGGTTGTTCTCAAACTCAAGAGTGCAAATCGAGTGAGAGACATTCTCTAGTGCATCAGAAATACAGTGCGTGAAGTCATATAAGGGGTAGATGCACCACTTACTGCCCGTACGATGGTGATCGGTATGGCGAATACGGTAGACCACTGGGTCACGCATCACGATATTTGGATGCGCCATATCAATCTTTAGGCGTAGAACATGTTCACCATCTTTAAATTTGCCATCCCGCATCTCACGAAACAGGGAGAGATTCTCTTCGGGACTACGATCGCGGTACGGACTATTTTTTCCGGCTTGACCAAAGTTGCCGCGATTAGTGTGAATATCATCAGCACTTTGGCTATCGACATAAGCTTTGCCATTCTGAATCAGAATTTCGGCAAATTCGTAGAGACGATCAAAGTAGTCGCTAGCATGGTAAAGGTGAGTATCCCAATCAAAGCCTAACCATTTGACAGCATCCAAAATACTGTCGGCGTATTCAACATCCTCCTTAACTGGGTTGGTGTCATCAAGGCGCATATTGCAACGCGCACCACCGGGTTGATTGTTGTAGTCAGCGGCAAGGCCAAAGTTCAAGCAAATACTTTTTGCATGACCAATATGTAAATAGCCATTTGGTTCGGGCGGAAAACGGGTAATGATCGACGGAATTGCCTCGCCAGCCAAATTGGTTCTCTGTGAAAAAGCACCACTTGCTAAGTCATGATCAATGATCTGACGTAAGAAGTTGGAGGGCTCGGCCACAGCGCCAGCATTGGCTTTAGAGGGTTTGCTATCTTGGGACATAGCCACATTGTAGAGAAAAGCCTGGGCCAATAAAGAAAAAGCCCGCAAACTGCTGCGGGCTCGTTTCCTGATGGATGATTAAATTTAATCCTCTTCGGCAAAAGCCTCTTCGCGAGTCTTCTTCACTGCTGGCAAGGCCACGATCACTACCAGTAGGGCGGCTGCAATTAGCAACCCTAAGGAAAGTGGGCGGGTCAGGAAGGTAGTGAAGTCGCCGCGTGACAGTAATAGAGCACGACGGAAGTTCTCTTCCATCATTGGTCCGAGCACGAAGCCCAACAGTAATGGAGGAGGTTCACAACCAAGCTTGAAGAACAGGTAGCCAATCAAGCCAAAGCCTGCAGTTACATATACGTCAAACACGGTGTTGTTAACGGTGTACACACCGATACAGCAGAACACCAAAATTGCTGGGTATAGGAAACGATAAGGAATCTTCAAGAGCTTTACCCAGATACCAATCAGTGGCAAGTTCAAGAGAATCAGCATCACGTTACCAATCCACATCGAAGCGATCAAGCCCCAGAATAATGCTGGGTTGCTGGTCATTACTTGTGGACCAGGCTGAATGTTATGAATGGTCATCGCACCAACCATCAAGGCCATCACAGCATTTGGTGGGATACCTAAAGTCAGTAGTGGGATGAATGAGGTTTGAGCTGCAGCATTGTTTGCTGCCTCAGGGCCTGCAACACCTTCAATCGCACCCTTGCCGAATTCATGGCTGTACTTGGAGGATTTCTTTTCAACTGAGTAGGCACCGAATGCTGCTAAAGCTGCTCCACCGCCAGGCAGGATACCTAAGACGGAACCAATCGTTGTGCCACGCAAAATGGATGGGACCATACGCTTTAAATCGTTTTTGCTTGGAACCATACTGGTCAATTTATTGAGGAAGCCTTCGTCGTCACCAGTTTTTTCAAGGTTGCCCATGATTTCAGCGAAGCCGAATACACCCATAGCAACCGCAACGAAGCCGATACCATCGCTCAATTCAGGAATATCAAACGCATAGCGTGAGACACCAGAGTTCACGTCAGTACCTATTAAGCCCATTAACAAACCCAAGATGATCATGCCGATCGCTTTGATCAAAGAGCCGGATGCCAGAACAACCGCACCAATTAGACCTAAGACCATAAGTGAGAAGTACTCCGCAGGACCAAACTTAAATGCGAGCTGCGAGAGTGGGGCGGCAAAAGCAGCCAAGACCAAAGTTGCTACACATCCTGCAAAGAAGGACGCTGTTCCAGCTGTAAATAAAGCCACACCAGCTCGGCCATTGCGGGCCATTTGGTAGCCGTCAATTGCGGTCACCACCGACGACGTCTCCCCGGGAATGTTGAGAAGAATCGCTGTTGTGGATCCGCCGTACTGTGAGCCGTAGTAAATACCAGCCAACATGATCAATGCGGCAATTGGAGGTAATGCGTAGGTTGCTGGCAAAAGCATCGCAATAGTAGCGATAGGGCCTAAGCCAGGCAGCACGCCAATGAGGGTTCCCAAAATACAGCCGATGAGGCAGTACATGAGATTTTGTAAGGTAAATGCGGTTTCGAAACCGAGACCTAAATTAGCAAATAAATCCATTTTGTAGTGTCCCGGTTCTTTATTGTTGTAGGAATGCTGGCAGGAGCGGGAACTGAAGTTTCAGACCCAATACAAAAACTGAGTAAGTGAAGGTCACTAAGAAGGCAGCATTAATCAGAGTACCTTTCCAGGTGAACTCTCTGCTGGCACTTGCTGCTACGAAAACCAAAACCACCACAGCGATCAGAAAACCGAGTCTTGGAAGCAAAAGTCCATAGAGAACTACTGCGCCAGTAATTTGAGCAATGATCCGCCAGTTAAATTTGGGGATTGATTCAATCGCAGCTTTAGCGCTAAATGCCTTAACGGCTACTAGTAAGCCCAGGAAGAACATCAGAAGGCCTAAATAGAATGGGAAATAGCCAGGACCCATTTTGGCCGCAGTGCCCATTTGGTATCGGGTTGCTACGATGGCAAAGAAGGCGCCAATGACCATATACATGATCCCAGCCCCCAAATCCCGTTGGTTGCGAACTTTCAAGTTGTGCTCCTTGTGAATCGACTCAAACGCCGATCTATTTATTGATGTTGTGGGATTGTAAAGCACCCAAGGGGTATCTTTTCTAGGGTTTGCCCTAGAAGGTGGCCAATGCGATAATTATTGCCATGAAAGTCTCCCAAATTCGCCAGGCATACCTGGATTTCTTTGCCCGAAAAGGCCACCAAATCGTTCCGTCCAGTCCGGTAGTTCCGGGGGATGACCCAACCCTGCTATTTACAAATGCGGGTATGAACCAGTTCAAAGATGTGTTTTTGGGCTTTGATAAGCGTCCCTACAGCCGGGCCACGACTGCTCAAAAGTGCATCCGAGCAGGTGGTAAACATAATGACTTGGATAACGTTGGCTATACCGCACGTCATCACACCTTTTTTGAGATGTTGGGTAATTTTTCGTTTGGGGATTACTTTAAGAAAGATGCGATTCAGCTTGCATGGGATTTATTGACGCAAGAATTTAAGTTGCCTAAAGAAAAACTGTTAGTCACTGTGTATGCAGAAGATGACGAGGCTTATGAGATTTGGAATAAGCAGATTGGCATTCCAGCAGACCGCATTATTCGGATCGGCGATAACAAGGGCGCGCGTTACGCTTCTGACAATTTCTGGATGATGGGTGATACCGGACCATGTGGTCCTTGCACAGAAATTTTCTATGATCACGGTGATCATATTCCTGGCGGCCCTCCAGGCAGTCCAGATGAAGATGGTGATCGCTATATTGAAATTTGGAACAACGTCTTCATGCAGTTCAACCGCGATGAAGCAGGTGTCATGCATTTATTGCCCAAGCCTAGTGTGGATACTGGCATGGGTCTTGAGCGTATTGCTGCTGTTTTGCAGCATGTCAATTCTAACTATGAGATTGATCTCTTCGTCAATCTCCTCAAGGCTTCCAAGGATGCAGTGGATGCTGCTGGTGGTCAAAACTGTGATGCGCAAAGCCCATCACTGAAAGTGATTGCTGACCATATTCGTGCTTGCAGCTTTATTGTTGTGGATGGTGTGATTCCGGGTAATGCAGGGCGCGGATATGTGTTGCGTCGTATTGCCCGTCGTGCTATTCGTCATGGCTATAAGCTAGGTGCACGTAAACCATTCTTTTACCAATTAGTACCTGCCTTGGTAAAAGAGATGGGCGACGCTTATCCAGAGTTGCGTGCTGCTCAAGATAAAGTGGGTGAAGTGCTGAAGCAAGAAGAAGAGCGGTTCTTCCAAACGATTGCCAATGGCATGGAAATACTGGATGGCGCATTGGCAGGCGGTGCAAAAGTAGTTGATGGAGAAACTGCTTTCCGCTTGCATGACACTTTTGGTTTCCCGCTAGATTTAACGGCTGACGTTTGTCGTGAGCGTGGTGTGACAGTTGATGCCGCAGGTTTTGAGGTGGCGATGCAAAAGCAGCGCGATCAAGCTAGGGCAGCCGGTAAGTTCAAAGTTGCTCAAGGTCTAGATTACAAAGGCCAGCCTACTCAATTTCATGGTTACGACACCTTAAAACATGAGGGCGCTAAGGTAAGCGCTTTGTATGTGGATGGATCTCCTGTGACGTCAGTGAAGGCGGGTGATGCTGTAGTGATCGTGTTGGATCACACCCCTTTCTATGCGGAGTCTGGTGGCCAGGTTGGGGATAAAGGCGAGCTTCGCAATGAGACCGTCCGCTTTGCAGTGGAAGATACCTTCAAGATTCAGGCTGATGTCTTTGGGCATCAAGGCGAGTTACTCGAGGGTGAGCTGAAGGTGGGTGACGCGCTCAATGCCTTAGTCGATGTTCAGCAAAGAACCGATACCATGCGTAATCACAGTGCTACCCATATCCTACACAAAGCTTTGCGCGAAGTGCTGGGCGATCATGTGCAGCAAAAAGGTTCATTAGTAGATGCTTCTAAGACCCGTTTTGACTTTACGCACAATGCCCCCATTACAGCCGAGCAAATTCGCAAAATAGAAGACATTGTGAATCAAGAGATTTTGGAGAACACTGCTACCTCAGGCAAGGTGATGTCTTTAGACGATGCGCAAAAGACTGGTGCCATGATGCTTTTTGGTGAAAAGTATGGCGAAGAAGTGCGCGTTCTAGAAATTGGTAGCTCTAAAGAGTTGTGTGGCGGTACGCACGTATCTCGCACCGGTGATATCGGTAGCCTCAAGATTGTTTCTGAGGGTGGTGTAGCCGCTGGTATTCGTCGTGTTGAGGCAGTTACTGGCAACAATGCACTTCACTTCCTGCAAAGCATGGAAGATAAGATTAATGAGGCTGCAGCGATTCTGAAAACCCATCCAGGTGATTTAGTAAATCGCGTTGCTCAATTGCAAGAAAGCTTACGCCAGGCGGAGCGTGAGCTAGAAAAAGTGAACTCGAAGTTGGCTGCAAGCCAAGGTGACGAGTTAGCTGGTCAAGCAATTGATATTAATGGCCTCAAAGTATTAGCGGCCCGTTTAGATGGTGCTGATGCAGGGGTCTTGCGTGAAACGATGGATGCACTTAAAGCCAAACTTAAAACTGGAGCAATTGTGTTGGCATCCGTACAGGGTGATAAGGTAAGTTTGATTGCGGGCGTTACTGCAGACTCTATCGGAAAAGTAAAAGCAGGCGATCTCGTGAACTTTGTTGCTCAGCAAGTAGGTGGCAAGGGCGGCGGTAAACCAGAAATGGCAATGGCTGGTGGTAACGACCCTAGCAAGTTGGGCGCGGCATTAGAGGGTGTTAAAGACTGGGTGGCTAGCAAATGAGTGATCAAAATATTGCTTTTACCGCAGAGGTAGATGCGATTGGTATGAATTGCCCGTTGCCAATTTTGCGCACCAAGAAGGCTTTGGCAACTTTGCAATCGGGAGATGTGCTGAAGGTTAAGGCTACTGATGCAGGCGCGGCACACGACTTTCCAGCGTTTGCCAAACAAACTGGTAATGAACTCATTGCTAGTACTACTGAAGGTGACGTCTTGGTTTTCTTCCTTAAGAGAAGATAAGCAAGATCCGAAAAAAGCCGAACGTCTTAGGTTAAAGAGCGGCCCTTTAAGTAGGCTGCAAAGTCAGAGCTCAATTCAGGATGGCGTAAGGCGAATTCAACCGAAGCTTTGAGGTAGCCAAGCTTGCTACCGCAGTCATAGCGAACACCATCGTATTCATAAGCAAATACAGGCTCTTCTTTAAGCAAGGATGCAATCGCATCGGTTAGTTGAATCTCGCCACCAGCACCGGGTTTGAGATTGCGAATGTGACTGAAAATATCAGAAGATAGAACATAGCGACCCACAACAGCTAAGTTGGAAGGAGCATCTTTAGGTTGCGGTTTTTCTACAATACCGTTAAGGCGGTAAATGCCCTTGGCCACTTCAGCGCCAGAGACGATGCCGTATGAACCGCTCTTAGCGGGATCGATTTTCTCTACGGCAATCACAGAACCATTTTCCTCATCAAATACCTTGAGCATTTGCTTGAGTACTGGTGGTTGGCCATCTAATAAGTCATCTGCCAAGATGATGGCAAAGGGTTCGTCACGAACTAATTTTTCAGCGCACAATACTGCATGGCCAAGGCCTAAGGCTTCAGGCTGGCGAACATAAACGCAATCCACGTGACTGGGTTTAACGCTACGAACGATCTCTAGTAAAGCTGTTTTATTTTTAGCCTCAAGCTCTGCTTCAAGTTCATAAGCTTTATCAAAGTGATCTTCAATTGCGCGTTTGCTACGACCGGTAACAAAAATCATTTCAGTAATGCCTGCTGCAATGGCTTCTTCAACAGCATACTGAATGAGAGGCTTATCAACCACATTGAGCATCTCTTTCGGGCTTGCTTTAGTAGCAGGCAAGAAACGAGTGCCTAAACCGGCAACAGGAAAAACGGCTTTGGTAACGGCTTTAGTGGCTAATGGCATAAGGATTCCGATCGCTCTGGATTTACTACTGTTTTATTTCAGACGCTCTAATTGTGCAACAAGCTTCTCATGATTTTGCTCAAAACCAGTCAGACGTTGCTTTTCTTGGGCGACAACCTCAGCTGGGGCGCGAGCCACAAAGCTCTCATTGCTTAATTTGCCCTTGGCCTTGCTGATCTCATTTGCAAGGCGCTCAATTTCTTTGCTAAGGCGAATGCGTTCAGCGGCAACATCCACCTCAATTTTGAGCAAGAGTTTGATATCACCTATCAGAGCAATTGGCGCTCCCGGCGCATCTTTTTCGAGAGCAGATTCGTCGCTATAGATTTTGACTTCAGTTAATTTGGCAAGCGCTGTCAAATATGGAGTAGCTCTTACCAGGAATTCTTCTGGGCCGTAAATCCAAAGCGGTACTTTTTGACCGGGAGGAACTTGCATCTCGCCGCGCAAGTTTCTGCAGGCATCCACAATCGCTTTGATTTGTGCTACCCAGGCTTCGCTTTTCTCATCGATTTTTTCTGGCTGAGAAACGGGGTAGGGCTGGAGTGCAATCGTTTGCTTTGCTTGTTTAGCCAAATCTTTTCCAGACTTTGGTCCAACCGTTTGCCAAAGGGTCTCGGTGATAAATGGAATCAATGGATGCGCCATCCGTAAGATGGTTTCAAGGACGCGCAATAGGGTGCGGCGGGTAGCGCGTTGTTGTGCCAGAGTTCCTGTTTGCAGTTGGACCTTAGCAAGCTCTAGATACCAGTCGCAATACTCATCCCAAGCAAATTGGTAGATGCTGCCGGCAATGTTGTCAAAGCGATAGTTCTCAAAGCCTTTAGCAACCTCAGCCTCAGTTCTTTGTAATTGAGAAACAATCCATTTATCTGCTGGTGAGAAATCTAAATAACCTTCGGGCCCGCATTGATTATCACAAGGCGCTAAGCCATTGTCTTCATCACCGCCTGGACAGTTCATCAAAACAAAGCGGGTTGCATTCCAAAGCTTATTACAGAAGTTGCGATAGCCCTCACAACGCTTTTGGTCAAAATTAATATTGCGACCAAGAGAAGCTAGAGATGCAAATGTAAATCGCAAGGCATCCGTTCCAAAAGCAGGAATGCCATCTGGAAACTCTTTCTTAGTTTTCTTGCTAATACTTTCTGCTTGTTTGGGGTTCATCAAGCCAGTAGTGCGTTTCCCCACTAACTCTTCGATCTGGATGCCATCGATCAAATCGATTGGGTCCAGGGTATTACCTTTGGACTTACTCATCTTCTGACCTTCGGCATCGCGCACTAAGCCATGGACGTAGACAGTATGAAATGGTACCTTGCCAGTGAAGTGGCAGGTCATCATGACCATGCGTGCTACCCAGAAGAAAATGATGTCAAAGCCGGTTACCAAAACTGACGACGGTAGAAAGTGATTTAAAGCAGGCGTTTTTTCAGGCCAGCCCAGAGAGCTGAATGGAACCAGGGCAGAGCTAAACCAAGTATCTAGAACATCATGGTCGCGATTAAGTTTGCTGGTATAGCCTGCAGCAGCAGCTTTCGCTTTGGCTTCTTCTTCAGAGCGCGCAACAAAGATCTGACCATCATCGCCATACCAGGCCGGGATTTGATGGCCCCACCAGAGTTGACGAGAGATGCACCAGTCTTGAATATTGGCTAGCCACTGCGTATAAGTATTAATCCAGTTTTCTGGAACGAGCTTAATGTCACCTTTAGTAACTGCATCTAAGGCAGCGCCAGCGATGGATGAGCCAGGTTGATATTTGTTATCAGGACTTGGCTTAGACATTGCTACAAACCATTGGTCTGTGAGCATGGGCTCAATAATCGTTTGGGTGCGGTCACCGCGTGGCACCATGAGCTTGTGTGGTTGAACTTTTTCTAATAGGCCTGCTGCATCTAAATCAGAAACAATTTTTTTACGAGCAGCAAAGCGCTCCATGCCTTGGTAAGCAGCTGGCGCATTCTCATTAATCTTGGCATCCAAAGTGAGAATGTTGATGAGCGGTAATTGATGACGTTGTCCTACTGCGTAGTCATTAAAGTCATGCGCAGGAGTTACCTTCACCACACCAGTACCAAAGTTCAAATCAACATAGTCATCTGCAATGATCGGAATTTGACGATTGCATAAAGGCAGGTTGACCGACTTACCAATGAGATGTTTGTAGCGTTCATCTTCTGGGTTGACCATCACCGCAACGTCACCCAGCAAGGTTTCTGGGCGGGTGGTGGCAACGGTTAAGTGGCCCGAGCCATCAGCCAGTGGATAGCGGATGTGCCACATCGAACCATCTTCTTCTTCGCTGACTACTTCTAAATCAGATACGGCAGTTCCTAAAACAGGATCCCAGTTAACTAAACGTTTGCCGCGATAAATTAAACCTTGCTCATGTAAGCGTACAAATACTTCCACCACTGCTTTGGACATTTTGCTGTCCATTGTGAAATATTCTTTACCCCAATCAATCGAGGCACCTAAGCGACGAATCTGACGGGTGATGGTATTGCCGGAAGTTTCTTTCCACTCCCACACTTTTTCTAAAAATTTCTCACGACCTAAATCATGGCGAGAAACTTTTTGGGCATCGAGCTGGCGCTCGACAACGATTTGGGTGGCGATACCTGCGTGGTCAGTTCCTGGAACCCATAAAGTATTTTTGCCAGACATACGGGCATGACGTACCAAGCCATCCATGATGGTCTGGTTAAAAGCGTGACCCATGTGTAAGGTGCCAGTGACGTTCGGTGGTGGTAGTTGAATTGAAAAGTCACCTTTGCCTTCATCCATGCTGGCATCAGCAATTCCCCTGCGTTCCCACTCAGGGCCCCAATAGGCTTCGATCGGGGCGGGTTCATAGGATTTGGCGAGTTCGTCTGCAGAACTGGCCGCTGGTGAATTAGGGGTATTTGAGGCATTTGGCATAAGAGGCAAATTATAATTGGGGCGATGTACTCTGACTTGCTCGCGAACCTCAATCCAGAACAGCGCGAGGCAGTGACCCTCCCGCCTGTCAATGAAAACGGCCAAGCCCAATCAGCCTTGATTTTGGCTGGGGCTGGTAGCGGTAAGACCCGCGTCCTCACCACCCGTATAGCCTGGTTGATTCAGACTGGTCAGGTATCCCCTATTGGCGTCCTAGCGGTCACTTTTACCAATAAAGCCGCTAAAGAGATGATGGTGCGCTTAAGTGCCATGTTGCCTATCAACACTCGGGGCATGTGGATCGGCACCTTCCATGGCCTTTGTAACCGTTTATTGCGAGCTCATCATAAAGAAGCAGGTTTGCCATCTACTTTTCAGATTTTGGATACCCAAGATCAACTTTCGGCTATCAAGCGTCTTTTAAAGGGTTTGAAGGTAGATGATGAAAAGTACCCTCCAAAACAGTTGCAGTACTTTATTGCTCATGCCAAAGAACGCGGACAGCGCGCCAAAGATTTATCGGTTGGCGATGATTTTCAGGCAAAGATGGCGCAACTTTATGCAGCCTATGATGAGCAATGTCAGCGTGAAGGTGTAGTAGATTTTGCTGAACTCCTGTTGCGTAGCTATGAATTACTGAAGCACAGCGAGGCAATTCGGACGCATTATCAAGAACGCTTCCGTCATATTTTGATTGATGAGTTTCAGGACACTAATGCCTTGCAATACGCTTGGCTCAAATTATTGTCAGGCCATGATGCTAGTCGTATTAATGTGAGTGGTGCCGGAAGTAGTTCCGTCTTTGCAGTGGGTGATGACGATCAAAGTATCTATGCTTTCCGTGGCGCTGACGTTGAAAACATGCGGCTTTATGAAAAGCAGTTTCACCCATTGATGGTGAAGTTGGAGCAGAACTATCGCTCACACGGTCATATTCTGGACACGGCAAATCATTTGATTGCCAATAACTCTGAGCGTCTTGGTAAAAATCTCAGAACTGATGCAGGCCATGGTGAGCCAGTCAGAATTTACGAGGCACCAAGTGATCATGCTGAAGCTGCTTGGTTAGTTGATGAAATTAAGGCACTCATCAATAGCGGAATCAAACGTACGGAAGTAGCATTGCTGTATAGAAGCAATGCACAGTCCCGCATCATTGAGCACGCCTTGTTCTCCGCTGCTATTCCCTATCGGGTATATGGCGGATTACGATTCTTCGAGCGCGCTGAAATTAAACATGCTCTTGCTTATTTGCGTTTACTTGAGAACCCGAATGATGACACTTCATTCTCAAGGGTAGTTAACTTCCCAACCCGCGGTATTGGTGCAAGATCCATCGAAGCCTTACAAGATGCTGCTAGAAATCAGCAATCTTCTTTATATACAGCTGCATCTTCTTTGGAGGGCAAGGCTGGTGCTGCACTCGGTGGGTTCGTACGTTTAGTCGATCATATGCGTGAAGCTACGCGTCACAACACACTGCCTGAAACGGTTGAGTTTGTCATTCAGCATAGTGGTTTAATTCAGCATTACCTTTCAGAGCGCGAAGGTCAAGATCGCGTAGAGAACTTACAAGAATTAATTAATGCTGCTACTGCCTTTATTGCAGAAGAGGGTTATGGCCAGGATGCTGCGGCAGCGATGCTGCCTGGTGAAAATGCGCCTGGCGTTGTGGAGGTGTCGCCTCTGGCGGCCTTCTTATCTCATGCTTCTTTAGAGGCGGGCGATAACCAAGCCCAAGCTGGGCAAGATGCAGTGCAGTTAATGACTGTGCACTCTGCAAAAGGATTGGAGTTCACTTCGGTATTTATCACGGGTCTTGAAGAGGGTCTATTCCCTCATGAAAATAGTATCAATGAACAAAATGGCCTAGAGGAAGAGCGGCGCTTGATGTATGTTGCGATTACGCGTGCGAAAGAGCGCTTGTATTTGTCTCATACCCAGTCGCGCATGCTGCATGGGCAAGTGCGCTACAACATGCCGTCACGTTTTTTAGAAGAACTACCCTCCGAATCTTTGAAGTGGTTAACGCCCAAAGCAAAAGATGCACGCTGGGGCGGCAGCACTAGATCGGGATCTACATGGCAAGATGGCTACACCCGCCAACGCGAGTATGAATCCAATGACTTCTTTGACTCTGGTAGCGAACATCAAAGACCTACTAAGCGAGTAGGGTCTGCTTCGATGGAGGTGAAGAGATTAGCCTCTCCTCCACGGGGCAATTATCCATTTACGATTGGCCAGAATGTATTTCACACCAAGTTCGGCGAGGGTCGTGTTACAGGCTTAGAAGGTGTTGATGCTGATGCGCGTGCTCAAGTGAGCTTCAAGCGCCACGGCGTAAAGTGGTTGCAACTTAGTATTGCTAAGCTTGCTGCCATTGACTGATGGCTCTAGAAAATCTTAAGAAGCTAATACCTCTTCTTCAGTAAAGCAGGCCTTCCAAGTTGCATAGAAAGAGCAGTGCATTACCGTTAAGCCAGCCATGGAAAGCGGTGCAATGATGAAAGAAGCTGCTTGACCCAAATCGATCGCATCAAAAATCATGCCTACTGTTAGTGGGATGGCAATCAGAATCACACTCCAAATCGAGAGATACAAAAAAAACGCTGCTTTATTGGTCCAGCAAGCAAGGCAGCTCGAAAAGAGCGCTTGAGCAACTGACATATCTGCCCAGGCTATCAGCACTGGAGAGAACCACATCAGCATTGCTATCGGAACGTATAGAAGACCTCCGAAAAAAAGTACCAAATAAATTTGGCGGAGTGCTTCAGGCGTGATGGCTTTATCACTTGTCATTAATGGGATCAGTAATTCAAAATCAACCAAGAGGCTTAATGCAAAACTCATCAGCAAAATCAGCGCTGCATATACCAAGCCCAACTGCAAAATGCGTTTACGAACGATTGCGCTAGACCTCAGTGCGATTAAATACACCATTGGGCTGATGCGCTCTTTCTGAATCGCTTGACGGCAAGCTGTCATAAAGCCAGCCGACAATGTTGGCGTCAGCAATAGAACAGCAAATACCCCAATCACTGGGACAATGACTGCCAATTGAGCAGCAAAGATATACATAAAGACCAGCATCAAGAATCCAAGGGGATTCTGCTTGAACAGCCAAATACCCTGTCTAATCCAGGTATAGCCTTCTTTGGGGGCGACGGAATTGAGTTTCATAGGGATCGACGGCTTAGAAGAATGCGCTCAAAGTGAGTCGGGTCATGAGGTGTCAGTATTTGTGCATCTCTCGGTAAATAAAAGTCCCAAAGGCGGGATACCCAAAAACGAAGAGCTGCTGCACGTAGCATGAGAGGCCAGCTTGCTTGCTCTTCTTTGGTTAAGGGGCGTACTGCTTGATAAGCATTCATGAGCGCATCAAGACGCTCAGGATCTAAGTCTTGTTTGTTGCCCGCAAGACACCAATCATTTGCAGTAACTGCAAGATCAAACAACCACTTGTCAGTACCAGCAAAATAAAAGTCAAAGAAACCGCCTAATTGATCTTGTGAAGTATCGGTAGATCCTTGTGTGTCAAACAAGACATTATCGCGAAAGAGATCGCAGTGGCTAGCACCTTGGGGAATGGTGTCATAAGCAGCTGAGCTGAAAAATGCTTCTTGAGTGGCTAGCTCGTGAGTGAGTAAATCTTTTTGTGAGGTATTAAGATGAGGTACTACCAAGGGAATAGTTTTTTGCCACCACCCTAAACTACGCAAGTTCTCTTGAGTCTTTGCAAAATCTTTTCCAGCTAAATGCATCTTGGCGAGCATCTCGCCAACCATAGCGCAGTGCTTTGCTTCTGGCTGAAGCCTGGATAGGCCTGGTAGCTTGCTAACAATGGCTGCTGGCTTACCTTTGAGGGAAAACAGAATTTCACCTTTGTGATTCTCAATCGGCTTTGGAACGGGGATGCCCTTGTTTGCCAGGTGGCGCATTAACTCAAGGTAGTAGGGCAGTTGTTGTGCGGACAGTCTTTCAAAGATGGTTAAAACATATTCTTGTTTTTTGCCAGCTTGAATGGTGTCGAGAAAAAAATTCGAGTTTTCAATACCGCCATGAATTCCACGAATTTCGTTGGCTTGACCAATGTTGAAGTCTTCGGAGATCCAATGAGAAATATCGTCGAGTTCAATCGGGGTGAAAACAGCCATATAGCAGCAAATATTCTGTGAATTTTTTACTGAATCGGAATGCTGATACTCGGTACGCTCAGTAAATTACCTTCACCAGATTGCGCTCCAGGCTTTACGGAGTCTGGTGGAGACATTTCATAGGTCGTGTACTTTGTTTTTACTTGAACTTGCGTTGGGCTATTTGTATCTTTGTATTCTGTGATTTCTGTACCATTTGCATCTTTGTACTTATAGCTAGGGCTGCGGCTTTGGGGGGAATTCAGAGCACCAGAGGGGGTTGCAATAGGTGCAAGTGGCTGATTGTTGATTCGGTTCAGTTCTGAAGGGCTTAGGGCCTGGCTGTTATTCTGGGCCTGTGCTGAGCTAGATCCTAGAAGTCCAAAAACCACCAAAATACTCATGAGAGCTAGGTTTTGATTGAGTATGTGGCTAGTTAAGTTAGTTAGAACATGCATCATTTTTCACCTTTTTAAGCCTACTCTAGGCTGGTTCCTTAACCAGACCTGTAGGCAATTCACAACTAGATTGTACGATTGCGGTATGACTAAACATAGACTCTTGTTAGTAGACGGTTCTAGCTACCTCTATCGCGCCTTCCATGCTATGCCAGACCTCAGAAATGGGGCTGGAGAGCCCACTGGGGCCATCTATGGCATGGTCAATATGATGCGCCGAGCTCGGTCTGAGCTCAAGGCTGACCATATTGCCTGCGTTTTTGATGCCAAGGGTAAGACTTTTCGGGATGAAATGTATTCCGAGTACAAGGCTCATCGCTCACCGATGCCCGAGGATTTAGTCAAACAAATCGAGCCGATCCATGCGATTGTGAAAGCTTTGGGTTGGCCGGTATTAATGGTTTCTGGCGTGGAGGCCGATGATGTGATTGGCACATTGGCTTGTCAGGCGACTCAAGCTGGTTGGGAAACCATCATCTCCACTGGAGATAAAGATTTAGCGCAATTGGTAAATCCATCGGTCACCTTGATTAATACGATGACGAATGAAAAGTTAGATATCAATGGCGTAATTGAAAAATTTGGAGTGCCACCTGAACGTATTGTCGATTACTTATCCATTATTGGTGATGCAGTTGATAACGTGCCGGGTGTTCCAAAAGCGGGACCTAAGACAGCAAATAAATGGCTAGCAGAATTTGGTGATCTTGATCATTTAATGGCCAATGCTGATCAGGTAAAAGGCGTTGTTGGAGAAAATCTACGAGCTTCATTAGATTGGTTGCCTCAAGCACGTCAACTCATTACGGTTAAAACCGACTGTGATTTATCGCCACATTTACCAGGCTTAGATGATCTTCATGCGAAATCTGAAGATGCTGCTTTACTGCGAGAGCTATTTGAACGTTATGCCTTTAAGACTTGGTTGCGAGATGTTGAAAAACAGCTGACAAGTCCGCCCCATGAGGCTCCTGAGGTTAGCTTTGACTTAGCGGGTACGCCAATCGCTAATCAAGCAAGTGATGAAAGCGCCTCGCCTAAAAAATCTGGGGCAATTGCAAGCTCGCCCACTAAAGATTTATCACAAGACACGAAAGATTTGCAAGATGCCATCATCAAAAACTATGAATGTATTACTGATGAAGCAGGTCTTGAGAAATGGTTAAAGAAAATTGAGTCTGCAGAACTCACTGCTGTCGATACTGAGACTACTAGCCTTGATGCCCTTGCTGCAGAGTTAGTGGGCATTTCACTATCGGTAAAGCCAGGTGAGGCTTGCTACATTCCGGTAGCGCATCGTAATGGCGAGGTTCAACTTCATCGTGATGTCGTACTTGCGAAATTAAAGCCTTGGCTAGAAAGTAAGACACATTTAAAGCTTGGACAAAACCTCAAGTACGACGCACATATCTTTGCGAATTATGGAATCACCTTAAACGGTGTTGCATTTGATACCCTGCTGGAGTCTTATGTATTGGAGTCACATCTTCCCCACAATATGGATAGCTTGGCAGAGCGTCATCTAGGTATGAAGACGATTCGCTATGAAGAGGTCTGCGGCAAAGGAGTCCATCAAATTGGCTTTGATCAAGTTGATCTCAAGATCGCTACAGACTATGCGGCAGAAGATGCAGACATTACTCTCCGCCTCCATTTAGAGCTCTGGCCGCAGATTCAGGAAAGCCCTGGATTGTTGTATGTCTATGAAAAGATTGAATTGCCAGCAATGCGGGTGCTTGGGATCATGGAGCGTAATGGTATTCGGATTGATTCCGCTTTATTAGCTAAACAAGGTCAGCAGGTTGGTAAACGTCTTCTGGAATTAGAGGGTGAGATTCATCAACTTGCGGGACAACCCTTCAATATTCAGTCGCCCAAACAGATTGCTGAAATCTTATTTATTCAACTGGAATTACCGGTGATTAAGAAGACTCCGTCTGGAGCGCCATCTACTGATGAAGAGGTTTTACAAAAGTTAGCAGAAGATTACCCTTTGCCAGCGCGCATCTTGGACTATCGTAGTTTGGCTAAGTTGATGTCCACCTATATTGAGAAACTGCCGCGCATGGCTGACCCAAAAACGGGTCGTGTGCATACCAATTTCTCGCAAGCCACCGCTGTGACGGGGCGCTTAGCCTCTAGCGATCCCAATTTACAAAACATTCCCGTGCGGACCGAAGAGGGTCGTCGTATTCGTGAGGCGTTTGTGCCAGCCGATGGTTGCAAATTACTTTCTGCAGACTATTCTCAAATTGAGTTACGCATCATGGCGCATATTGCTGAAGATGACAATTTGTTAGCCGCCTTTAGAGATGGCAAGGACGTCCACCAAGCAACCGCCGCTGAGATTTTTGGTATTCCATTAGACGAAGTGAGTTCCGAGCAACGCCGCTATGCCAAGGTCATTAATTTTGGTTTGATCTACGGTATGAGCGCATTTGGTTTGGCTGGCAATTTAGGTATCGAGCGCTCCGCAGCCCAAAACTATATTGCTAAATACTTTGACCGTTACCCTGGGGTTGCTCAGTACATGGAGCACACTCGTTTAGAGGCTAGAGAGAATGGTTATGTGGAGACGGTCTTTGGACGCCGTCTTTGGTTACCGGAGATCAAGGGTTCGAATGGTCCACGTCGCCAGGGGGCTGAACGCGCTGCGATTAATGCTCCGATGCAGGGTACTGCCGCAGATCTCATTAAATTAGCCATGATTGCAGTTGAGGATTGGCTTGAAAAAGAGCAATTGAAAACAAAATTACTCCTGCAGGTGCATGACGAACTGGTGTTTGACGTCCCGATGGACGAAATCGAACTCCTGCAGGCTAAATTACCCGGTTTGATGTGCAATGTTGCCGAATTAAAGGTACCTTTAGTAGTTAGTATTGGCATTGGCGATAATTGGGAAGAAGCGCACTAGAAACAGAGATGAGGAGACAGGAATGACTGAAAAAATACAAAATAGTAGAAGAGGTTTCATTAAAACTTCGGCAATAGGCGCCCTTGGCGTTGGATTTGTGACGGCATCTGAGCCGGTACTAGCCGCTGCCATTGAGACCGATTTCAAGGGTCTGAAAGCTGGCGAGGAAATGATTCCAGTAGGAAGCTTTCAGATGCCTGCTTACGTATCGCGCCCTGAAAAATCCAAAGGATCTTTGCCCATCATTATTGTGGTGAGTGAAATCTTTGGTGTGCATGAATATATTGCAGATGTCACAAGACGTTTTGCAAAGCTAGGTTATCTTGCGATAGCCCCTGAAAAATTCATTCGCGCTGGCGATCCCAATTCCTATGGAACAGTGGCAGAGATTCAAAAGAATATTGTGGCCAAAACTCCAGATGCACAGGTCTTAATTGATTTGCAGGCTGCTTTGGTATGGGCTGGTAAAAATGGCGGTGATCTGAAAAGAGTGGGCGTCACAGGTTTCTGTTGGGGTGGCCGCATTACTTGGCTTTCTGCAACCTTGCCGCAAGTGCGCGCCGGTGTTGCTTGGTATGGCCGTTTGATTGGCGAGAAGACTGAAGGCAATCCTCGTCATCCAGTAGACATCGCTGCTGACTTAAAGGCTCCAGTGCTGGGTTTGTATGGCGGTGCGGATACCGGCATTTCATTGGAAAGCGTTGATCAAATGAAAGCAGCATTAGCGCAAGCTGCTACCAAGAATCCTGCTGCTAAAGCCTCTCAGTTTGAAGTGTATCCAGATGCTCCGCATGCATTCCACGCCGACTATCGCGCAACCTATCGCGAAGGCCCCGCTAAAGATGGTTGGGAGAAGTGCATTGCTTGGTTTAAGAAAAATGGAGTAGCTTAATCCGCATGACTGTTCTGCAAACAATTCTCTTGGTCACCGCACTAGCAGGCACTGCTAGTGTGTTGGTAGCTGCTAGCTTTTCTGTAGCGCTATTGTCTAAGATGGTCAACAACATGGTGAGTTTGTCGGTGGGCATTTTGTTAGCCACTGCTTTGCTGCATTCATTGCCTGAGGCATTCAGCATGGACGGCACTAGCCCACAATTGTTGTTCGCGACCTTGCTTGCTGGGCTTTTGGGGTTCTTCTTGCTTGAGAAAATTGCCTTACTACGTCATGACCATCATCACGAAGGTGATGGTCATCACCACCATCATGGGCATGATGCTGAAAATGCGGGCCGTAGTGGTTGGATGATTTTGGTAGGCGATGGCATTCATAATTTTGTCGATGGTATTTTGATCGCTGCTGCATTTATGGCCGACTATCAAGTTGGTATCTTTACTGCAATAGCGATCATCGCTCATGAGATTCCGCAAGAGATTGGTGACTTTATTGTGTTGCTCAATGCGGGATTTTCAAAAGCTCGCGCATTGTTGTACAACCTGATTTGTGGATTAGCGGCAGTACTCGGCGGAGTGTTGGCCTATTTCTTCTTAGAGAAGGCGCATGCTGCGATGCCTTATCTTCTGGTGATTGCATCGAGTAGTTTTATCTATATCGCAGTGAGTGATTTAATTCCACAAATGCACCGCCGCCCTCATTGGGTGGAGTCATTGCGTCAAACAGTTCTGATAGCGTGCGGCGTAGGATTCGTAATCTTGCTATCGCTGCTGCATTAATAATTTAATCAGTAGCAACCGGTCTTGTAGGATCGGCACACCATTCACTCCAACTGCCCGCATAAAGACGAGAGCCTCTTAGTCCAGCAACTTCCATTGCTAACAGATTGTGGCAGGCAGTAACGCCCGAACCGCACTGATGAATCACTTCAGATGGCTTTCTGGATCCAAGTTGATCTACAAAATCTTTGAAGAGCTGCTCTGGTGTTTTAAATGCCGTTGCTGAAAGATTCTCTTTAAAGAAACGATTTGCTGCGCCTGGAATATGTCCGCCAATAGGATCTAAGGTTTCATTCTGACCATGAAAGCGATCATTTGCCCTAGCATCCAGTATGAGATTTTTCTGAGACTGAAGATTGCCCACTACTTCATCAACCAAAACTAGGCCAACATAAGGCATCGGCTCAATTGCTTGGGGAGTCGGGGTTGGTTTGCGGGGCATGGTGCCCATGGGGCCATTCCAAGCATCTAGACCGCCATCCAAAACACGGACATTGGCATGCCCAGTCGCTTTGAGCATCCACCAAAGGCGGCTTGCATACACCGATCCTTGTTTATCGTAAGCGACAACTAAGGTATTTGGACTAATACCTAAACGCGCTTTGGTTTTAGCCCACGCTTCAGGTGAAGGAAGTGGATGTCGACCATTGCTTCCCGTTTTGCTACCTGACATATTTTGATCAAGATCGACATAAATGGCGCCAGGAATATGACTCTCTTCGTAGGCTTTTCTACCGGCCTCTGGATTGGCTAGATCAAAGCGGCAATCGCAGAGTAAAACATTCTCGCCACTATTGAGGATTTCTTCTAACTGGTTGGCACTAATGAGAGGAGTCATATAGCTTCCTATATTGAAGGCAGAGTTGTTGAAGAGTGTTTATGAATTATGCGCCCTGAAAGTTCATGACGCGACGGTACCACTCATGAAAATGCTGCATACCATCTTCCATTGGACTTTGATAAGGGCCAACCTCATTAATGCCCCGCGCAAACAGGGCTGCACGACCTTGGTCCATGCGTTCGCCAATCTCATCATCCTCAATACAGGTTTCCATGTAAGCAGCACGCTCTGCCTCTACAAATTCGCGCTCAAACAAGGCGATTTCTTCTGGGTAGTAGAACTCAACAGTATTGCGGGTTTTGTTTGGGCCCATTGGATGAAGTGTGGAAACACAGAGAACGCCTGGGTACCACTCCACCATCACGTTAGGGTAATAAGTCAGCCAGATTGCCCCATGGCGTGGTGCTTTGCCGCCAAAATGACGCAAGACTGCATCGTGCCAGTTGCGATAGGTAGGTGACCCTGGGGTTTGTAAATCTTTATGAATACCAACAGTTTGTACGCTATGCCAATCACCAAATTCCCAATGCAAATCTTCGCAAGAAACAAACTTGCCTAAGCCGGGATGAAACGGCACAACATGGTAATCCTCGAGATAGACTTCAATGAAGGTTTTCCAGTTGTAGTTGCAATCGTGCACTTCAACGTGATCAAGAATATAACCATCAAATTTGAGATCGTCAGCAACACCCAGTTTTGCCAAATCAGCGCGCACATCGCGCGGACCTTCAAAGAGAAGTCCTTGCCAATTTTGTAAAGGGGACTTCCCGAGATTTAAACAAGGCTTGTCTTCAAAGTGCGGTGCGCCTAATAAATTTCCGCCTAAGTCGTAAGTCCAGCGGTGCAGTGGGCAAACGATATTGTCTGCTTTACCTTTGCCATTGAGCATGAGTGCTTGGCGATGACGACAGACATTGGAAAGTAGCTCGACACCAGATTCATTGCGAACCAGGATGCGACCTTCATTTTCTGCGCTCAAAGTTTGATAGGAGCCAATTTCAGGCACCATGAGTTCGTGGCCAACATAGCCTGGCCCCTGCTTAAAAAGCAGTTCAATTTCCCGCTGAAACAGCTCAGCGTCAAAATATGCCGAAACCGGCAGTTGCAGATTGGACGGCGCAAGCTTCTGCGCGGTAGCCAGATTAGTCATTCTCCCCACCCCCGAAAACGTCAGCCGAAGCTAAGCGGAATAACCAATTCAACCATCGACGGATCGATATTGGAAAGGAAGGGATGGATTATACCCATCCGAGGGGCTTCTCGCTTTAAGATGTAGGGCTATTAGTACGGGAAATAAGAAAGAATCAGCTTATGCCAGCCAAAAAGTCAGAGACTCAAAAACCAGGCCTTGAGGTCCAAATTGACCCAGATCTTCGCTACGAGCAAGCCGTGAAAGAGCTCGAAAAGCTGATTTCAGATATGGAGTCAGGTAAATTTTCTTTGGAAGAGACTCTTTTAGCCTATCAACGCGGTGCTGCTTTGTTAAAGCATTGCCAGGGTGTTCTTGCTCAGGTTGAGCAACAAGTTCGCGTATTCGAGGCTTAATGACTTCCGCTTTTCAATTTCAGGAGTGGCTCAGTCATCACTCTGAGCGAGCCGAAGCAGCATTAGATAATCTGCTCGATTCTGCTAGCACTACTCCAAATCGTTTACACGAAGCGATGCGTTATGCAGCGCAAGGTGGTGGCAAACGTATTCGTCCTTTACTGGTTTATGCAGCCGGCTCTCTTGGTGACGCGAAGACTGAAGCATTGGATGCTGCAGCCGTTGCGATTGAATGTATTCATGCTTACTCATTGGTGCATGATGATTTACCTTGTATGGATGATGATGATTTACGTCGTGGTCGTCCAACAGTGCATAAGGCATTTGACGAAGCTACTGCATTACTGGTTGGCGATGCATTACAAACCCGCGCCTTTGAAGTTCTTGCGAATGCACCTTGTGATGTAGATGCGCGCTTGAAAATGATTGCTGTTCTAGCTGCCGCCTCTGGCTCGCGCGGTATGGCAGGCGGTCAGGCGATTGATTTAGAGAGTGTTGGCAAAAAGTTAGATCTTGCCGGACTAAAACAAATGCATGCCATGAAAACGGGCGCTTTACTTTCTTGCGCGGTTGAGCTGGGCGGTATTGCGGCACATCTGACTACTGCTCAATTGGCACAACTACAAAAATACTCTACAGCCCTAGGCCTGGCTTTTCAGATCGTTGATGATGTGCTGGATGCAACGGCCGATAGCCAAACCCTTGGAAAAACAGCAGGCAAGGATGCGGCCGCCAATAAGCCCACCTATGTGACCTTGATGGGTTTAGACTATGCCCAAAAGCAGGCTAAAGAATTGCAAGAAACGGCAATTGCTAGCCTAGACGATTTTGGTAATAGGGCGGATGCTTTAAAAGATTTGGCGCTCTTAGTGGTGAATAGAGCGAAATAAATACAGATTAAATCAATTTAATGACTTTAGATTCCATCAACTCTCCTGATGATTTAAAAAAACTCACTCGCGAAGAATTGCCTGCGCTTGCTGATGAGTTACGCCAATTTGTTTTAGATTCTGTATCTAAAACTGGCGGACATCTTTCGTCCAACTTGGGGACCGTGGAGTTATCGATTGCTCTGCACTATGTATTTGATACTCCAGACGATCGCATCGTATGGGATGTGGGACATCAAAGTTATCCACACAAAATATTGACTGGCCGCCGTGAGCGCATGAGTACCTTGCGTCAGTTCAAAGGATTGTCAGGCTTTCCACATCGCTCTGAAAGCGAATTCGATGCCTTTGGTACTGGGCACTCATCCACCAGTATTTCTGCAGCGATGGGTATGGCGCGCGCATTTCAAACAAAAGGTGAGCGTCATGTAGCTGTGGCCGTCATTGGCGATAGTGCAATGACTGGCGGCATGGCGTTTGAGGCGATGAACAACGCTGGCGTGTATGAAGACCTGCCATTAGTAGTTATTCTGAACGATAACGATATGTCGATCTCTCCGGCTGTGGGCGCCCTCAATCGTCACCTTGCCAGATTGCTGAGCGGCAATATTTACTCCGCTACCAAAAAAGGAATCGATAGCGTTTTATCGATCGCACCACCACTGCGTGAGTTTGCAAAACGTCTTGAAGATCATGCTAAAGGCATGGTTTCACCTTCGACTATCTTTGAGGAATTTGGCTTTAATTATTTTGGCCCAATTGATGGCCATGACTTAGATGCCTTAATACCAATGTTGCAGAATGTGCGCCGCTTAGCTTTGGAAGGCAGCGGCCCCCAGTTTCTGCATGTAGTGACTAGAAAGGGTCAGGGCTATGAGTTGGCTGAAGCCGATCCTGTGCTCTATCACGGCCCTAGTAAATTTAATCCTGAAGAGGGCGTTAAAAAAACTGTCGCCAGCAAGAAAACCTTCACCCAGGTATTTGGTGAGTGGTTATGCGACATGGCAAATGCAGACCCTCTCTTAGTTGGTATTACACCCGCAATGCGTGAAGGCTCGGGCCTAGTTGAGTTTGAAAAAAACTTTCCGAAGCGTTATTACGATGTTGGTATTGCTGAGCAGCATGCGGTCACTTTCGCTGCTGGTATGGCGTGTGAGGGTATGAAGCCAGTAGTGGCAATCTATTCCACTTTCTTGCAGCGCGCTTACGATCAACTCATTCATGATGTGGCAATACAAGATCTACCAGTCTTATTTGCATTAGATCGTGCTGGCTTGGTTGGTGCCGATGGCGCAACCCATGCTGGTGCTTACGACATTCCATACTTACGCTGTATTCCGAATATGTTAGTGATGACGCCGGGAGATGAAGCAGAGTGCCGCGATCTTTTAACTACTGCATTCCATCAACCACATCCAAGTGCTGTGCGCTATCCAAGAGGTGCGGGTGTTGGCACTATTCCTTCTAAAGAGCTGCGCACCTTGCCATTTGGCAAGGGAGAGATTCGTCGCAAATCAAATGCTCCTTCTGGGCATCGCGTGGCCATCTTGGCGTTTGGTACTTTGCTATACCCTGCGCTAGAGGTTGCCGAAGGAATGGATGCAACAGTTGCCAATATGCGTTTTGTAAAACCGCTCGATATTGATCTCATCAAATCTTTGGCAGCAGATCATGATTATTTTGTGACGATTGAGGATGGCGCTATTCAGGGTGGAGCAGGTAGCGCTTGCTTAGAGGCGCTCTCAAAACTGGGAATCAATAAACCCCTTTTACAGTTAGGTCTTCCGGATCAATTTATTGAGCACGGCGACTATAACCTGCTCATGACCAAGTGTGGCCTGGATGCAGAAGGCATCGCTCATTCGATTAAGCAGCGTTTTCCTGCAGTATTAATAGCAAATTCAGTTATTTCAGGCAAATAAGCCTGTTTTGCTTGAAAATAGAGCCATGAATGACATGAACCCCGCCTTTCTCAAAGCCAGTGCAATGCCCGATGTGCAATCCACATTGGATGAGCGCGCTTTGCCCATTGAGCAGGTTGGTATTCGTGGCGTGCGTCACCCTCTTACTATTCGCAGTGCATCTGGAGATTTTCCATCTGTTGGTCAGTTTGAGATGGACGTAGCACTACCTGCGCATGTGAAGGGAACGCATATGTCGCGTTTCATGGCACTCTTACAAAAACAAGCAATGGCTGTTGATAGCACAACGGTAGTTGCCATGGTGCGCGATATGCTGCCTTTGCTGGATGCTAAAGAAGGTCATGTGCAATTTACTTACACTCACTTCGTCAAAAAAGCTGCGCCTGTCTCTGGTGTTGAAAGCTTGATGGACTACGAAGTGACTTGGATGGCAAGAGCCAAGCAAAGCCCTGCAGGTAAATTAGATGTTGAGTTGGGATTGCGTGCTCAAGTGCCAGTGATGAGTTTATGCCCTTGCTCTAAAGAGATTTCAGAGTTTGGTGCGCATAACCAACGCTCTCATGTAACGATGGATGTCATGCTCGATTCACAAACGAAAATGACAGTTGAAGATTTAATCACTGCTGCAGAGAGCGAAGCTTCTAGTGAGCTGTGGGGATTACTTAAGCGTCCTGATGAGAAGTGGGTGACTGAGCATTCCTACAGCAATCCTAAATTTGTCGAAGATTTAGTACGCGATGTAGCCGGCAACCTCAAGGCTGATGAGCGTATTCGGTCTTTTGTGGTTGAGGCTGAGAACTTTGAATCGATTCACAATCACAGTGCTTTTGCACGTATTAGCCATAAAAAGTAAAGCAAGCTAAATCAAATTATTGCTTTGCAAATCCCAACGAGGTTTGATATCAAAGGCTCCAGATGTTGTGGAGCCATTATTTTGAGCAAGCATACGTAGTGCTCCCGCAAATGCAATCATCACGCCATTATCGGTACAGAGTTCTAGTGGTGGGTAGTGCACTTCAAAACCATTTTTCTTTGCTTTGTCATTGAGCGCATTACGTAATTGTATATTTGCACCCACGCCGCCAGCAAGCACTAAGTGTTTGCAGCCAGTTTGCTTGAGTGCTTTCTCTGACTTGCTCACCAATACCGCAACAATGGAGTCAACAAAGCTGCGTGCAAGGTCTACATGAAATTGCGCCACCTCAGCAGGTTCTGAAATCTTTTTTTCTTCAAACTTTTTGACTTGATTCAGAACTGCAGTCTTGAGGCCTGAGAAAGAAAAATCCAAATCGCCAGAGTGCAGCATCGGTTTTGGTAAATCAAAAATTCCAACATGACCCTTTTCGGCCAATTTAGAAATCGCAGCACCACCTGGGTAATCTAAGCCCAATAATTTGGCAGTCTTATCAAAAGCTTCGCCGGCAGCATCATCCAGGGTCTCACCTAAAAGTTCGTATTGGCCAATTCCGGAAACTTTCATGAGTTGGGTATGACCTCCCGAGACCAGAAGCGCAATAAATGGAAATTGAGGGGCGGTTTGACCTAACAGCGGGGAAAGTAGGTGCCCTTCCAGGTGGTGAACCCCGATTGAAGGCAAATTGAGACCCTGGGCGAGGGATTTGGCAAAAGCACTGCCCACTAATAGAGCTCCAGCAAGACCTGGGCCTTGGGTAAAAGCAACGGCATCAATATCAGCCAATTTAAGCCCAGATTGGGCTAAAGATTGGTCTAAAAGGGGTAAAACACGCCGAATATGGTCTCTTGAGGCTAGTTCTGGAACTACGCCTCCGTAATCCCGGTGCATAGCGATCTGGGAGTGCAAACCCTGGCCCAGAATGCCCTGGAATGCCGGTTTGCCCTCTTCCCAGGAGGTGGTGTTGTATAAAGCCACCCCGGTCTCGTCACAAGAAGTTTCTATTCCTAAAACAATCATTTTTTGGCTTGGTCGTGCTAGAATCGCAATTCAGTTAATTTTTCGATATTTATCGAGCATATACGAGTTAAATAAGTATGACTACAGTCCGCCTCCGCGAAAACGAACCATTTGAAGTGGCATTGCGCCGTTTCAAGCGCACCATTGAAAAAAATGGTCTTTTGACAGACTTGCGTGCCCGCGAGTTTTACGAGAAGCCAACGGCTGAGCGTAAGCGTAAAAAGGCTGCTGCTGCAAAACGCCATTACAAGCGTATTCGCAGCCAAATGTTGCCCAAGAAGCTTTACTAATAGAATTTAAAAGCTCTCTTCACCGAGAAGCTTTGAAACCCGCTGACGGTGAAACGCAGCGGGTTTTTGCTTTTTGAATTGCTAACTACAGCTAAATATATTCAACATCAGGAAAATGCCATGAGTCTAAAAGATCAAATCACTGAAGATATGAAAAATGCCATGCGTGCAAAAGAGACCGCACGTCTTGGCGCGATTCGTTTGTTACTGGCCGCTATTAAGCAACGTGAGGTGGATGACCGAATTGTTTTAGATGATGCCGCAGTGATTGCCACTGTTGAAAAAATGATTAAGCAGCGTAAAGACTCGATCTCTCAGTTTGAAAAAGCCAATCGTGATGATTTGGTAGCAATCGAAGCTGCTGAGATGGTAATTTTGCAAGCCTATTTGCCTGCACAAATGTCAGATGCTGAAGTAGAGGCTGCAGTAGCCGCAGCAGTGGCTTCTACCGGTGCTGCTGGTCCACAGGATATGGGTAAGATGATTGGTGCCCTAAAGGGTCAATTGGCTGGTAAGGCTGATATGGGCAAGGTTTCTGCTTTAGTAAAAGCCGCACTCGCTAAATAAGTAATTAAGAGACTAGCTAAGTCAATAAAACAGTTTCATACTGCTAGCCTGATGGCGCTCATTCCACAATCCTTCATTGCCGATCTTTTAAATCGGGTTGACATCGTTGATGTGGTTGGGCAGCACGTAAAGTTAAAAAAGGCCGGCGCAAACTATCAAGGTTTGTGCCCCTTCCACTCAGAGAAATCCCCTTCATTTTCCGTTTCGCCTACTAAACAGTTCTATCACTGCTTTGGTTGTGGAGCCCATGGATCAGCCATTAGTTTTTTGATGGAGTATTCCGGTCTTGGGTATGTGGATGCGATTGAAGATCTAGCAAGATCTGCAGGCCTAGATGTGCCGCGCGAAGAGCGCACTGCTAATGATGTCGCAAGACAGCAGCAAGCCATGGCATTAAGTGAAGTAATGAGCTCGGCGGCTGATTGGTATCGCCAGCAACTCAAAGGCAACACTAGAGCGGTGGAATATTTAAAGGGTCGCGGCCTCACTGGTGAGATCGCTAAACGCTACGCCTTGGGTTATGCCCCAGATGGCTGGCAAGGTCTTGAGGCGGTCTTTGGTCCTTACACCAATGATGAAGTAGCTAAGACCTTGGTAGAAGGTGGTTTGGTCATTCAGGGTGAACAGTCTGAGGGCTCTCCAGTTAAGCGCTATGACCGCTTCCGTGATCGAGTGATGTTCCCGATTCGTAATCCTAAAGGTCAAACAATTGGCTTTGGTGGCCGCATTTTGGATCAAGGCGAACCAAAGTATTTAAATTCTCCTGAGACACCACTGTTCTCTAAGGGCAATACGCTCTACGGATTATTTGAAGCAAGACAAGCAATTCGTGCGCAAGAATATGTCTTGGTATGCGAAGGCTATATGGATGTAGTAGCACTTGCACAGTTGGGTTTCCCAAATGCAGTAGCAACTTTGGGTACAGCTTGTACTGCAAACCATCTGCGTATGCTGCTAAGACAAACGGACAAAGTTGTTTTCTCATTCGATGGTGACTCCGCCGGTCAACGTGCGGCACAGCGTGCATTAGAAGCCTGCTTACCACTTATGTCTGACGATAAAGAAATTCGTTTCTTGTTTTTGCCAACTGAGCATGATCCCGACAGTTATGTTCGTGCTTATGGTGCGCCTGCTTTTGAAAAAGTGATTAAAGAGGCCATGTCTATCTCAAGCTTCTTCTTTAAGGTTGTTAGCGAAGATCATGAGCTAAATACCCCAGAGGGTAGAGCCCATACGCATCATGCCGCTAAACCCTTACTGCTTTCAATGCCACCGATTGCATTGCGCACTCAGATTTTGCGTGAGCTCGCGATTCGAACCAATACAACGCCAGTAGAACTGGAATCATTTTGCGGTTTAACTGTAGTTCCAGCTGCTACACAGCAATCCTCATATCAAGCTGCCCCAGCAAGGTCACAAAATAATTTTGCTAATAGCAATCGGCAGGGCGCGCCTTGGCAAGCATCTAAAGGTTCTGCAAAAAGAGTTTCCACACAAAATATTGAACCGCCTAAAGCGCCAACCGATTTAGCGGAACAAATGTTGCGCGTACTCATTCAGTTTCCCCATTTGGGTAAAGCGTTGAATAGTGATCAGCGTGCACTCGCCTTCAAGGCGGCAGAGCAACGATCAGCCAAAGCACTTGCTTTGATGCAAGATCTCTTATCTCAATGCGATTTAGTTGAATTGATTCCAAGTGAGGACGGAAAGTCTGCAACAGTAGGTGCTGGGGCTTTTGCAATGTTCCAGGATCAACTCTCCCGCAGTGAGCTTGCCCCTTTGTATGAAGTGCTCAGAAATCGGGTGATGGGCTCTGATTTAGATCTTGATGGTGCTAAAGCGGATTTAGAAGGAGCCTTCAAAAAGCTAGAGCTGACTCACCTCAAGCAAGAAATGACCGCCATTGCGCAAAAAATTGCCGGGAGTACTGCCAATGAGCAAGATCGAGCCAGATATCGGGAATTAGGCGAGAAACTGAAATTCTCGTAAGAATTGCCCCAAACACCCTCAGAAGCATCTGAAATTAGTCCTTATTTTTAGGTAAATGAGGGCTAAAAAAGTCGCAATCGACTATAATCCTCTGTTCCCAAGAAAAAAATGAATTAATTCAGCCACTTGCGCTTTATTTTGAAGAAATTTGGGGCAAGTAGACTTCGGGGCTGTACTTAATCAGTCGATATCAATAACAGTAATGTGAGTAAGTGCTAATAAATGCCTAATACCAAGACCAAAAAACCAGCTAAGCCAGTAGCCAAGAAATCAGCTAAGCCAATCAAAGCTCCAGCTAAACCTGTAGCTAAGTCCAAAGCTAAAGCCCCAGCGAAGCCGGTTGCTAAAAAAGTAGCGAAACCATTGAAGGTTGCTAAACCAGCGCCTAAGGCTAAAGCCCCGGCTAAGCCAGTTGCTAAGAAAGTAGCAAAGCCGGCACCTAAAGCAAAAGCCCCAGCCAAACCAGTAAAAGCTGCTAAACCAGCACCTAAGGCTGCTGCAAAGCCCGCAGCAAAAAAGGTAATCGCTAAACCAGTAAAGGCTCCAACTAAGGTTGCAGCGAAGACAGCAGCAAAGCCTGTGAAAGTTGCTGCAAAGTCAGCACCTGAAAAAGTAGTAAAGGCTGAGCCAGCAAAAAAAGGTAAAGCAACAACAGCGCCAAAAGTTGAAGAGCTCAAAGGTAAAAAAGCGAAGGCAGTAGAAGCCGCTGCCCCAGTAGTTGAAGAAGAAAAAAAGCGCGGCCGTAAAGCAAAAGCCGAAGTTCCTGCTGATGGCGCAGAGCCAGTATTAACGGATCGTCAAAAAGCACGTGAGCGCAAAGCAAAAGAGAAAGCACTCTTAAAAGAATTTGCTGCCCAGCAGTTAGGTAGTGAAGAGCAACAAGAGTTACGTCGTGCTCGCTTAAAGACCTTGATCAAGATGGGTATGTCCAAGGGTTACTTAACCCATGGCGAGATGAATGACGTGATGTCTGATGAGTTATCTGATGCCGATGCATTAGAAACCTTGATTAGTCTTTTAAATGACATTGGTATCACCGTCTACGAGCAAGCTCCAGACGCAGAGACCCTAATTCTGTCAGATAACACAGCGGCTGCAGCCTCCGAAGAAGAGGCCGAAGAAGAGGCTGAAGCAGCACTCTCTACGGTTGATTCAGAATTCGGTCGCACTACTGATCCAGTTCGCATGTATATGCGCGAGATGGGTACTGTAGATTTGCTGACTCGCGAAGGCGAGATCGTGATTGCCAAGAAGATTGAAGCTGGCCTCAAAGATATGGTCATGGCTTTGGCCGCTTGCCCAGTCACGATCGGTGAAATCTTGAGTAACGTTGACAAGATTGCTAGTGGCGAGATGGAGATCGACCAGTTTGTAGATGGCTTAGTAGATCCAAACGCTGAAGATATTAAACTTGGACCTGAAGAGCCAGAGATTGACCCTGATGCTGAAGAAGGTGAAGACGAGGGCGAAGATGAAGGCGGCGGTGGCGGTGGTGCTGCTACAGCGAATGCCAAGCAGCTTGAAGAATTAAAACAAATCTCTCTCGAGAAATTTGCCATTGTTCGCACCCAAGCCGACAAGATGCGTCGTGCGTTTGATAAAGACGGCTATAACTGCCCAGCGTATATCAAGGCGCAAGATCTGATTCGTGGTGAGTTACTCGGTTTCCGCTTAACTGCAAAAAGCGTTGAGAAGTTATGCGATACGATGCGTTCCCAGGTTGATCAAGTATGGAAGCTTGAGCGTGGCATTGTGAGTTTGCTGGTAGATAAAGTTGGTGTAAATCGTAGTGAAGTATTGAAAGAGTTCCCGAAGATGTCCATGAATTTGACTTGGACAGATAAGTTACTCAAAGAGAACAAGCCATATACCGCTCTCTTGCAACGTAATGTACCTGCGATTCAGGAACTCCAACAGAAGTTGATTGATATTCAGAAGAATGTCGTCATTCCGTTACCTGAGTTAAAAGAAGTAAACAAACAAATGATTGCTGGCGAGAAGCGTGCTCGTGAAGCAAAGCGTGAGATGACCGTAGCCAACTTACGTTTGGTAATCTCCATTGCCAAGAAATACACCAACCGTGGTTTGCAGTTCTTAGATTTGATTCAAGAGGGCAATATCGGTTTGATGAAGGCGGTAGATAAGTTTGAATACCGTCGTGGTTATAAGTTCTCTACTTATGCAACTTGGTGGATTCGTCAGGCGATTACCCGCTCTATTGCTGACCAAGCACGTACGATCCGTATCCCAGTTCACATGATTGAGACGATCAATAAGATGAATCGTATCAGTCGTCAAATCTTGCAAGAAACTGGTCATGAGCCAGATGCTGCAACCTTGGCGCTGAAGATGGAGATTCCAGAAGATAAGATTCGTAAGATCATGAAGATTGCTAAAGAGCCAATCTCCATGGAGACTCCAATCGGTGACGATGAAGATTCTCATTTAGGTGACTTCATTGAAGACGGTAATACCTTGGCTCCAGCTGAAGCAGCCTTGCACGAATCAATGCGTGACGTAGTTAAAGATGTTCTAGATTCATTAACACCACGTGAAGCAAAAGTATTGCGTATGCGCTTTGGTGTTGAGATGAGTACAGACCACACTCTCGAAGAAGTGGGCAAACAATTTGATGTAACGCGTGAGCGTATTCGTCAGATTGAAGCTAAGGCACTCCGTAAAATGCGTCACCCAAGCCGTAGCGACAAGCTCAAGACCTTCCTCGAAGAGGATTGATCGAAGGATTAACGGGCCTATAGCTCAGTTGGTTAGAGCAGAGGACTCATAAAGTTGAATAGAGGACTAATACAGTTTTACAACATTAGTTCTTAGCATCGCAAAACATTCAATTCAACACGCACCATCTAAGTAGGTGGTGCGTGGGTTTGCGACAACAAACGATGGCATTCGCAGTCGCAGAAAAAAGTTTTTGACAGCACACTTGCGTGTATGTCACTACTACAACAATTCCATCAATCCAAAATTGACGCTGATGCTAACAAAGCAATCAAACTCATAGACGGCAAAGCCACGCTGTATAAGCGTCCACGGTCTACGCAATGGCAAGTGCGATTTAAGTTAGCTAACAACAAGTGGTATTGCCAATCAACTAATACAACAGATATTGAGCAAGCAAAAGCGAATGCTGTCTATATCTATCAAACAGTTCAAATTAAAACTGAGGCTGGACTATCGCCAATAACAAAAACATTTAAGCAAATAGCTAAAGATGAGTTGGCGAATATGGCACAAGCTATGACAAACGGAATAGGTAAGAGAACTTATAGAGACTATACATTTGCCATCAACAAATACCTTATCCCCTTTTTTGGCAACTACGCAATTGAAAATATTACAGCACAGTTAGTAAGAGACTTTGAAGGTTGGCGTATTGCGATGATGGGCAAGATGCCAATGGCAAGCACCAAGCGTAATCACTCGTCAGCATATATTCGCGTTATCAACTTAGCAAAAGAAAAAGGTGTAATTAGTAGCACTCGTATTGTGCCAATGTTAGATAGCAAAGGAGAAAAGAGTAGGGCTCGCCCAGCCTTTGCTGACAGGGAGTTGGAGGCGATGATTGCATTTGTCCCAAGTTGGATTGAAAAATCTTATACAACAAGAACAAGGTTGATGCGAATATTGTGTGGTGCGTATATAGAGTTTCTCGTCAATACTGGAATTAGACACGGAACTGAAGCATTGCCATTGAGATGGAAACACTTGCAGTGGCATTGGATAGGTGAGAAGAAGTATTTGAGAATTTGGGTGAGTGGTAAAACTGGACCACGCTATTTGATTGCTAAGAATGAAGTAATTGCAGTATTGGAGAAGATAATGCTTTGGCACGAACTTCCATACGCTACATTAGATGCATTGATTGAAGATAAGTTGGATAAGTTGATATTTAGACTGACGACTGGTGAGCAAATTAGCAATATGGAAAATATATTTCGTAATTTAATGAAACATAGCGAGCTAATGTTTGATAGTGGAGGACAGCGAAGAACGCTGTATAGCTTGCGTCACACATACGCAACAAGAGCTTTGGCAAAAGGTGTTGATATACACACATTGGCACGCCAAATGGGAACAAGTGTTTTGATGATTGAAAAGCACTATAGCAAGATAACCCCAATGCTTAGTGCTGAAATGTTGGCATAGTTGTAATATTTAGGTATCTGCTTACTTTTTGTTTATGTAAATATGCCACGCTTTAATAACGAGACACGCAAGAAGCGAATTAAAGAGCTAATGCGTATGCTCGAAAAAAACTTGGAAGTTACCAAGCGTGATTTTGAGAATGCTGTTGGTAAAAACTTTGCAAAGCTATACAAACAGCGTTGGGCTGAGCAACAAGAGATACGAAAAATGGAAGCCCCAAGTGAAGTTAAAGAGTATGAGCGAATGCTACAAGAAGCACTAATGATGTATGGTAGATATGAACAATTTACTGTGGATAAAAATGACAAATCTGGCACTTATATAGAGCGTAAGAAAATATTAGACGAACTAAGCAATAAGACAGATAGTTTATTTGAGGATGCAATGGAAAGATTGGAAGAAATAATTTCAGCTGATCAAACATTACGCATTTGGTTTGATAGGGATATTGATTTTAATTTTGGCAGTCATTTAAGTATTGACCCTATAGGTATGCCTCGTGTCATAACAAGTAAAAGTTTGGATAACTTGGCAAAAGACGAAGGAATGAAAAGGTTTGGTTGGCAAACAATGTCTGAGGTTAAGTTAGATGTGTTGCGTGAAGCATTTGAAGAGTTTGATAAGCAAGAAGTAACAGCAGAAGATGTTGAAGCTGAAATTGAGCGTAATAATCAACAAGCATTGAAGTTAAAGAGCTTGCTTGCAGATTTGAAGAAGCGTAGATAGTTGTTTGGTTTGGTGATGGTTGATTTTGCTAATAACACAGCAGAAAAACCAACATATACAGCCCAATAGCTATATGTCCTACATATGCTTGTTTTTCTACTGTGATAATTTCTCAAACCATCCAAACCAACCAAACCATCCCAACCAAGTTAAACCAACTCTACAGCTTTACGCTTCATTTCGTCATTAACATCTATGTAGCATTGCGTAGTGCTGATATTTTTGTGTCCAGCTAAACTTGCCAAAACTCTTACGCTAATTCCTTTATTTGCCAAATTAGTAATGAAAGTGCGTCTACCACTATGCGAACTTGCTCCATATACTCCACTACGCTTATACAAGTAGTGAAAGAATTGAGTTAGCGTATTTGCAGTAAATCCATCGCTATCTGCTTTTTGACTGTAAAAGAACTTGCAGTTGATGTTTTTAGGTTGATAGAATTTTGTATAGTGTTCCAATTCCTTTCGTAGCTTTTCGCTAACGAATACAACTCTTGCTTCATTTCCTTTTGTTTGCTCAGCACTTAATCTAATTTCATTGCGTATGTTGCCTTCTGCGTCAACAACATCTTTGTATTGCAAACTTGCTAATTCTCCAACTCGAACACCACTCAAAAAGGTTGTCATTACTAATGCACGATTGCGTGTGCTGTGTTTGCGTGTAGCAATAAAATCTAAAACTCTACGAATTTCTACTTGTGTAAGTGTTTTTGCTTGTTTTGCCATTGCTTTCTTCCCTAAATATAATCTTGCAATAGCTATATGTTGTTTTCTTTTATTGTTTTTTCCTACCTCGTTTTGAAAAAAGTTCGTCAAATTAAAATCCTTCCAATAATTAATGCGATACAGACGAGAACCACTGTTTTTAATGCGTAATGTAAGGATTTGTATAAATCGTTACATTGTTGTATTTACTGGATTTGTTGTAGATAGACTACAAAATTAAGTAGACTTGTATATAGCATCTACACGCTTTTTGAGCACTTCTCTACTGCATTGATATTCGCTAATGCTTACTAAGCTTTTGTAGCGTGGATTTGAGTGCTAATATTTAGGCTATTAAATTTATTAAAGAGTTAAAAATGAAAAAAATTATAATTACTATTTTAATTTCTATTTCGTCATTAAGTGCTTTTGCCCAAACTACATCAATAGATATTTCTATTTACTCAAAGGCAAAATGTGCTCTTATGCTAGATAGAGCATTAATGAAATATTCACCACCACCAGAAAATGTCGCTAAATTATTTAATTCGAGTGTAATAAATCTTATGACGAGTGGTGAGTATATAAAAAGAGTCAATAAATTCAATAAAATGTGGGGAAGCTGTGGCGCCAAGATTGGTGCTCAGGTTATGGCTTGTGCAGACAAGATGAATCTGAGTGAAAAGTCCTTTTTCGTTGGTGGGTATAAGGGAATAGAGCAGTTGGAAGACTATCAGTCATTTGGTGATGCTCGACTAAACACAAATATTGTTTGCCTAGATTCGGAAAAGTAGTGACTATATAGAGCAAGCAACTTCGTTACTTGCCGTGCCTTCGCTAAAGCTATCGCTTTCGCTCGTCACACTTTCTCCACTCACTAAAGATTTACTTTTGCTTTGTTGTTTGACTGATTTTGGAGCAAACAACGGCTATATGCGACTTATATAAAGTAGCATTGATAGTCGTCGTTTGTATGTAATGTTCTGATTCCATCGCATACAACTGTAAAAGAATTTAACGAGAGACGAATGTATTAAAACTCTCAACCAGTTTTTGCATTGATTTGCTAAACAGTAATTCTGCGGCTCGCTCATAAGTATCGCAACCTTTACAGCGATTGCTAAACGAGCACGAAGTCATTAGCCGTTATATTTCACTTCGTGTTTTTGTCCTTTATTACACAGTGACTTATCTGTGTGCATTTGCTGTCTTGTGCTGCCTAAATAGTTGCCTATTCAATTTTTTTCCTAAATTCATCACTTTATAAGCCATCGCCCTACAAGCCATATTCTGCTTGGACTTGATCTGCACGATTTTCGTATATGTTGTTAGTAAATTGAGTTGCTCACTGTTTAGCCAATTTGCGTGATGTTTGAGTAAGTTAGCCGCAACCATTTGTGCTTGCTGTAAACATAAGTCCATTTTGTCCATATGCTTTATAGCAATACCATTTTGCTTTAACCAATCATTTGCTACTTGTTCGTCATTACGCATATATATATTTATACATAACCAAATGATTCGTAATATTTTCCATCCATTTATTTGGTATTAGTATTGATTTAACCAAAATTCTGGTTGTTCTCATTGCTTTCTCGAAACTATATTAAAGATGCTTACTTAAATAGGAGATTGCTATGAGCACATTAGATGGATTAAAACTTAGCACAGCAAAAAAACCAGCACATATACCAGCAGTGGTATTTCGTCGTAATAAGCTGTCCAATAAGCTTTGGGAACAAATACAGTTAGCTAAAAGTCAAATTGATGGAACACAATTTGTTGTGAAAAAGTTCAGAAGTGTTGTTGATAAAGAAACTGGTTTGCGTAAGCAAGTAGAAGTTCCCAAGCGTTTAAGGGAGTGGTGGTTTAAGAATGAACAAGGCAAGATGTGTGTGAACATTAAGTATGGGACGCAGATGATTGAGCTTGCCAAAGGAAAATACAGTATTGAAGTAGATAGTGCATCAGCATTGATCAAAGCATTAGAGACTGTTAAGCAAGCAGTGGAATGTGGAGAGCTTGACACACAAATTAATAATGCAAGCGTCAATGTTCGCAAGGTGTTTGATAAGTAGATATATGCTCGTTAAAGAAGTCACCACCATTAAGCCTATAAAGCCATTGACGCCACAGCAACAGCGTATTGACACGCTCAAGCAACAAGTTAAACGCAGTCAAGAAGCTGTCAAAGCAGAGCGTCAGCGTCAGCAAGTCGCTAAGGCACAACAGCATTTAGCTAAGGCTCGTCAGCCACTTTCTAGCTAGACTTAGGTATTATTAAACACTCACACCCTATAAGGTATATAGGTTTGATAGGATTTATACAGTCAGAACATTCGTCAGCATAGAGAAACTATTACAATAGCGTTATACAGATTACAGCAAGGTAAAACAAAATGCGTCATCCAAGCCGCAGCGATAAACTCAAGACCTTCCTCGAAGAGGATTGATCTAAGGATTAACGGGCCTATAGCTCAGTTGGTTAGAGCAGAGGACTCATAATCCTTTGGTCCCAGGTTCAAGTCCTGGTGGGCCCACCAGAAAAGCAAACCCTCATCAGCAATGGTGAGGGTTTTGTCATTTGAGGTTACTTTATGAAGCGCTCGGGTAAACGCCTAGAGTAATTGATGTGGGGTATCTCTAGTATTGATTGATGTCTAAGCTAATTGAATTAACTTATGTGAGTCAACCAGCCCAAAATATGTCGTTCTTGGGCCTCATGAGGCTCCTGTATCACTCATATTCCAATAACCAAGCCTTAGGGATTACTGGTGCTCTTATTTATGAGAATAATCAATTTGGGCAAGTTATTGAAGGGCTTGAAAAGGATATCAATGCCTTGTGGCAAAAAATTCAAAAGGATGACCGGCACAAAAATGTTCGCTTAATAGAGTCAAAACAGATCAGTGAGCGAAGTTTTAGTAAGTGGACAATGGTTTTTCAAGGAAGTGAAGAGATAGCTGAAACCCTTCCAGAAGTTAGCGCTGCTATTGAAGATGCTCAGTTTCCAGTAGACCATCCCTTACTCATCGCCTTGAGAGATAGCCGATAATACTGGTATAGATTAAGTCTTCTAGTGAAAAGCAGGAGCTACCGCTTCAAAATTAATCAATGAAATTCTTGCAAAAACTGAGACAGCTATACGATGATATTTTGAGTCTCATTAGAGCTTATTTACGATGAGAGCTTAGAAGCCCTTAAATCATCCAAGGTAGTTTGATCTACTTTGAGTCTGACACCAAGTGAGCCAGAGCCTGCACTAACAGGTGATTTTCTCAGGCTGACTTCAAGGGATTGAATTTCAGAGTATTGTGAGCAGGCCTGAACTATTCGGGTCATGAGTCTCTCTTGCGTTTCATAGTGGCCATCGCCTGCAAGCCTATTGATCTCAATCACTAGGGGGTCATAGTCAAACACATTCTCCATCAGATCTTTTGTGATTAAGACGAGTTTTTCGTCAATCCATAGCGTTAAATCCAATAGGTGTTGCTTAGGAATGATTGCGCCAGGCGCATAAGTTCCAATTTGTGTCTGGAGCTTCAGATCTTTTAATTCAATACATGCGTTTATTGTCGTGGCGTTCATAGTGAGGATTAATTTTTCTAAAAGTGAGATTGATGCGAGGCATGTGGATAGTTGTGGTTTTAAGTAGGGCATGCCGCCAAAATTGCTGTGTCGGTGCATACATTACGAGAGCGCTACCATTTTCTAGGGGCAGGGAGATAGTTGTTTTATCACTCTTATGCCGAAATGAAAATTTACGGGTAGCACCAAGACTCATTGAGGCAATCGGGGAGTCTGCATCTAACTCTTTTTCATCATCGCTATGCCAGCCCATTCCATCTTTCCCATCATGGTAAAGATTCAGTAAGCAGGAGTTAAAGTCGGATTGGGCAAGTTCTTCAATTTGGCTTTTAAGGGCTAGTAATTCCGGAATCCATGGTTGAGCTTGTTTTTTTACCCCAGAGTAGGTGTAAGTGCAGTTTGGATCTGCTACCCAAGCCACCTTACGCCGGGTTGTCATCTGTTTTCCGAACATGAATAAGTGATCTGCTTCCCATTGCAATGTTTTTTCTAGTTGATCCATCAACTGAGTACTGTCTACTGTACTCATCCATTCTGGATAGTAGTAAGCAGACCCGTCCTTGGGCAACAGGTTTTGTCCGTGCTGTACTGGAGTAATTTCGAATAAGGCAGTTTGCTTCATCGCGTAAATAGAGGTCAACACTAAATCAATAAAAACTCTAGAATAGCCTTAATTTCCAATCTTGAATTGATAAGGGCTGAATTATGAAATCTCCAGATAAGCGCTGCTGTGGGTCTGGCGTTTGCATTATTAATGATGCTGGCGAGTGTTGGTGTGGGCAAGTATGGGATGGTGAAAAAATGGCGGCACCTTCTTTAAATTTGAAGCCAAGCACCCTCAAGAATTTAGAACAAGATTCTGATAAAGCTAAGCCTGAGTCTTAGGTACGGGCTTAAGGCATGATTTGCTTGCTGCTGCTTCTGCCGATTTAAGCCACTTAGGTGACTGATTGGTTTTGGGGAGTTCATCTAGCTGTGTTGAGCTAAGAGTGCTAGATAGTTGTTTAGTCGTACATTCACAATACGCTCGAAAATCATTTTGAGAAACCTCCTTTAAATTCTGATGTATTTGAAGCTGACTTTGAATGCAGCTTTCAACATAGCTTGAACTCAGTTTCTGATTCGGGTTAGTTTGTGCGCTAGTAGCGCCCATAGACAGCAGCATCAGTGAGATGAGGGTGATCGTGTAACATGTTTTCATAAAGAGATGACCAGTAGGTAGATAAATGAAATCAGTTGAAATAGGTTAATCACTACACTGGCACCATGAAGCCAGTGAAATTGGCGGTTTTTTCCGCTATCTTTAGCGCGATTTATTTTCCCAGTTAAGTAGAACAGAGTAAACGCAAAAAGGGCCGCGCAGATTCCTAGCAATACTTTATTTGTTGAATTTGCCTCTGTGAATACACAGATTAATGTGATTAAGCCCAATATTGCGTAGTACTTTGGGAAAAAGTTTCTCACATATTTGCTGGACCATTCGACAGGTAGAACCTTGAATACAGTTGGTGCAACAACTACTGTAAAAAAGAGCATGATGCCAACCATGCCAGATAAAAAATAATTTGTAATCATGATTGCTTTCTATATTTATCCATAAACTCTACGTAAGGAGTGAGCAGCAACCCCATTCTTAAGAGCTTCACGAACGGGAATTGCAATTAAATCAATGCTCTTTTTGACTGCTAGGCGTTCAAAGTAACTCGGGGTAGATTTTCCAATCATGGGATATACCCAGTCTGGAAGATTCAGAAAGCCGGCACGACTAATCAGCTTAATAAATGGCTTAGCTGTCAGATTGCTGGGGAAGTTATCCAGTAAATCAATAATGCTCTTGGCGCGCTCTCCAAAATAGAGCTCCGGTATATAACCTTGAATGGCCTTCTCAGTATTGGCATAAGTAGCCGGAAGATTGATAGCGCCCATTCTTTCTCCTAGGGAGCTCATCTCTAAGAAATATTGATCTTTTTCTTGTGGACTAATTTTTTCCTTGCGATAGTCTTCAAAAGAGTTAATGAAGCTGCGCGTCTCTGTGAGATGTACCCAGGCAAGTAAATGAGGGTCTGTTGCTGAATACGGTTTACCAAATTCATCTAGGCCAGTAATTTTGGTATGAATGTGATTAACCTTCGTGATGATATTGTTTGCCATATCAGTAGGGCCGTAGGTCGTTGCTGCAATGAAAAACGCAGTCCTACCAAGGCGACCCTTGAGGTCTTCTCTGAAGGAGGAGTGGTCCCACACTCCAGCTAAAGCCTGTGGATGCAGGGCTTGCAAAATCAATGAGCTAATACCGCCAATCATCATGGAAATAAAGTCCGCGTGAATTTTCCAGGCAACTGACTCGGGGCCAAATAAACCTCGATCCCCTTGCGGGGTCAAAAATGCAATGGGTGGACCGCTTCCCCCAACCATCTCTCGAATTGTTTTACGGATCAACTCATCAAGCATGGTATTAATGCATCATGAGATTTCTTAAATCGTCATCTTCAATAATTTCAGTAATCAGATCGAGTCTTATGCGGGGATTGGTTTGGGCTAGCAAATGATTCTTCTGGGCAAGAGAGATTGGCAGTAGTTCCGCCAGACGATTAGAAACCCATCCGCAATCATCCACCTTAAAGGGTTTCTTGAAAGGCGCCTCTCCTAACAAGTCTTCACTTTGAATGACGGAAATAATTTGATCTAGTAATTGAGCTACACCCTGATGTTCTTGCGGAATTGGCATGAGCGGATCATTTGCCAAAAGCTCTACTTCGCCGATCCATAGACCGTTGACTTCCTGGCTGCTACTTAATAACTTAAAGCGCTGCGTACCAAATGACTTGGTCATATAAAGAGCCGGCTGAACAGGATCAAAATCCTCAATTTGAGCTAGTGTGCCGATCTTGGAAAATGATTGAGATATATCTTCGTCACTAGTGTCGGCGTTTTTGATGATGCTCACCACACCAAATTCTGTCTTTTCTCGCAGGCATTGCTTAATCATATCGAGATAGCGTGCTTCGAAAATCTTGAGCGCAATGACACCATCTGGAAAAAGCACGGTGCCCAGTGGAAATAAAGGTAATTTACGAGTAGAGGGGGTGGAATTAGTCATCTATTCAATGTAATGGATTTATCTCATCTTTGCTGGCACCGAATTAGGGCTAAATGCCCCCTCATTTATCCTTGTAGCCAGCACCAAACTCCATTTGGGTTTACATTTAAGGCTCAATATTGGGAGATATAAATGATTCAAAAATTTCGCGTTAAGCTTGCTCGCTGGATTCTGGGTAAGCATTGCCCCTGCTATCAAATGGGTTATCACACCATGGTCGATTTTCAGCAAAGAAGTGCTGACCAGCTGGCTAAATCCCAAGAGCGTAAAAGTACCCATTAATTTTCGGTAATCATGTTTTGGTATGAAGATTTGGCAAATGCGTAGAAACTGCGCTCTAACACCTAAGCAGCTTCTCGAGTTTTATATTGTCTTGGTCTGCCTTTCCTTAATCGTGGGGATTGGTTTCTTCTTGGCGGGAGTATGGATGATTCCCGTTTTTACAGCTCTGGAATTAACTGCGGTCACGATTGGATTTTTAATCTACTGTAGGCATGCCTTAGATTGTGAAACGATTGAAATTGAAGGTAAACGCCTTTTGGTCAAAAAATTCATTGGCTATAGAGAAAGGGTTTATGAATTTAATGCTCAATGGGCAAAAATTGAGCCACCCCTAGAGGGATCAAAAACCTTTTTCATTACTCAATCAGATTTGCGAGTTGAGCTAGGGCAGTTTGTCAGGCCGGAGCAACAGATCCCTTTAATTGCTTCAGTCAGGCGTCATCTGGGTTAATTGGGGATCGCTTAAGCGCCATGCCATAAGGCCGCTGAATATCATTTGGGCTATAAGAAGAAGTAGTGCAATGGCATTGAGTATTGCAAAGTAATTGGCAAAAGGAGAGAGCATGACGGGCATGCCATCGATCAGGGCAGTCTCTCGCAAATAATCCATACGAGGTATGAGTAGGAAGCTCGTAGTAGCGATTGCTAAAAATATAGTGAGCGATGGTATGCGAATCGCTCTTAACTGAGATAAACCTCTTTTAATGAGAATATTCGAAACGCTCATGATGATAAATACGCCCCCCAAGAAGAAATAAGAGAGATGTTGAATCATCAGGTGGGCTAGCATGCCAGCTGCTTGAGAGTCATAAATTAAAAAATAGAAGATCCCGCAGCTCAAAGCTTGCGCGAAAATGCCCCCTGCCAATATATAGGCGATGAATCTGAGCAATCGATGTGCAAGGGGGTAGTAGGGTTTGCTTATTTCAACCATATGATAAAAAGGGTTAAGTAGTGCGCTGCAGCAAGATATTAGATTCGGTTTCATACTAGCTCTAATCTAATTTTTTCGCCAAATGAGTCATGGAAGTCACTAAAGCAGTCAAAACAGCACTTAATGCCTTGGTCGATATTGCTAGTCATTCAAGCAATGGTCAGTTTGTGCCGGTCCCTGAGATAGCTAAGAGACAACATTTATCTATTAGCCGTATTGAGCTCCTCTTGCGACCATTGAGAGAGTCAGGGATCGTCATTGCGGTCAAGGGGCGAACAGGTGGCTACCAACTCTCCAAAGATCCCCGCATCATTACTATTAAAGACATCGTGCTCGCAATGAATTTAATCAAAAAGCGTAAGGTTGAGCTATCAGATATTGCTAAGGATCTTTATCAATCTCTAGAGGCTTATATGCTAGGTTGCATGGAAAATGTATCCCTCGCATCTACTATCAAAGATTACGTACCCAGTTTTAGTGAAGCTAAAAAAGCGCCTGAGCGTAAGCCATATGTTCCCCTGGATCCAAAAAAAGAAAAGAAGCAACGAGGTGAGATTCAGTATGTAGTGAAGGCTGAATTTAAGAAGGCAGTAGAAGTTCCATGCGGACCTAATTCCGTATTTGACTTTGCTAACTACTTGAATCGTAACCCAAGCTAAAATCAGGTAATGACTGCAATGGGTTCTATATAGCCAAGCCAATTACCCACCAAGCCTGAATTTTTATGAAGCAGCAAATCATTCAATACCCCAAGCTAGCTTTTATTGATATTGAAACCACAGGATCCCATTTCGAGCGGGATCGTATTACTGAGATTGGTATTAAAACGCTGGCAGACGAGCAGGTTAGCACTTGGGAAAAATTAATTAATCCCCAGATATATATTCCTCAAAATATCCAGAAATTAACTGGCATATCTCCAAAAATGGTTGCTGATCAGCCAAGTTTTGATGATCTTGCAAAAGAAATTAAAGAAGAGCTTGAGGGAAAAATCTTTGTAGCTCATAACGCAAGATTTGATTATGGCTTTATTAAAGCATCTCTTAAAAGGGTTGGAATCGATTTCAAACCCAAGGTCTTATGTACAGTAAAGCTCTCAAGATTGCTATTTCCCAATCAGTCCCGTCATAACCTCGACACCATCATTCAGTCTCATGGCCTGGTTGTCAGCGCACGGCATAGGGCGCTTGGTGATGCTGATTTACTGCTTCAATTTTGGCAGGTGTGTGAAAAAACAGTTGGTAAAGAGCGATTGCTTGAAGCCATTAATCAATTGACGGGCAATGCAAGCTTGCCGCCCAATATTAATCAGGAATTGATTGATTCAATTCCGGATGCGCCGGGTTGCTATATTTTCTATGGTGAAAATAAGAGTCCTTTGTATATTGGGAAAAGTATTTCTTTGCGCAGTAGGGTATTGGGCCACTTTCAAGGCTCATTAACGCAGCGTAAAGAAATGAAGCTATCCCTACAAGTCAGAGATATTGACTGGATAGAGACTAGTGGCGAGTTAGGCGCTTTAATTCTGGAGTCTCAGCTGATTAAAGAGCGCATGCCTAGTATGAACATCAAGCTACGTCGCTCTAAAGATCTATGCGCTTGGAGTCTAGAAAAAAATTCTTCAGGAATACTTGTGCCAGAGCTAGTCAATCAGAAAGATTTGCTACCAGGCCTTCAAGAGAACTTATATGGATTGTTTTACAGTAAAAGAGAGGCTCACTCTTATTTAAAAGCAGTAGCTAAAAAGTATCGCTTATGCGAAGTATTGCTAGGGCTGGAAAAGGGTGCCGAAGGTAAATCCTGTTTTGGATATCAGCTAAAACAATGCGGCGGCGCTTGCATTGGAGTGATGCCTACCGAAATGCATAACCTACAACTTCAAACCGCAATGAGTCTGTATAAAGTGCAAGTCTGGCCTTATAAGGGGCCGATTGCAATTGATGATGGTGGTGAAATGATTGTCTTAGATAATTGGTGCTACCTGGGGACCGCCATCAATGAAGATGAATTATCCGAACTGAAAAGCGCCGGTGATGCTGAATTTGATTTAGATATCTATAAGATTGTTAAAAAAGCGTTATCAGGGCGATATAAAAACCAAGTTATCCGTATCTAATGGCCATGATCTCTTTACCAAGGCAGCTTTTCACCCGAATACGATATAAATCTTCCTGAATCCTCTCTTCGAAGATTTTGGATTACCTGAAACATATCCGCGACCGCCTGGTCTGCAGGCCTACCAATCTGCTCGCCACGAAATGGTTTGGAGAGTCTCGAGTTCACTGTTCCAGGATGCAGCGCAATTAAGGCAGTATTCGGTTTTGTGCGGGCCCACTCAATAGATGCCGTTTTTAACAACATGTTCAGGGCGGCCTTAGAACTGCGATAGCTATACCATCCGCCGAGACGGTTATCTTCAATACTGCCAACTTTGGCTGAGAGAGTCACCATGACGCTATTTTGGGGATCTAGTAATTTAGAGAAGTGACGTATGGTGAGCGCCGGACCAATTGCATTAATGTTCATGAGCTCCATGAGTTGCTCAGCATTAAGATCCTCAAGTCTCTTTTCAGGCATCCAGTGGCTTGTGTGCAAAACCCCGACTGTATTAATAATGAGCTGAAAAGGTGCTGCTGAAACAAGCGCATTGGCGCAAGACTCTATTGATGCAATATTTTGATAATCAATAGGAAGCTCTGAGTGGCGATGGATTCCTATGGCCTCAGAGCAGGATGGATTCTTTTTGAGGAGATCTACAAAAGCCATCCCGATAGTTCCGGAGGAGCCGATTACCAGGGCACGAAAAGGGTTTGGAAGTAATTTCATAGAAAAGCTTTTAATAGTGTGACTACAGATTTCAGTGATAGCTTAGTGTAAGCCCACTAGCTTCTTACTTGAGCATTGTTTTAGGGTGCCTATTTCATTCCATTGGTATTCTTGTGCAGAATCATGAATAACGATCAATAATTACCCAATGCATATTAATTCTGACTACAGTCAGCGTGTGGTCCTAAACCAGCATGATCTCCCCTGGATCTCTAGCCCCTCATTAGGAGTTGAAAGGCGCATGCTTGATCGTCAGGGCGATGAAATTGCTAAGGCAACCTCGATTGTTCGTTATCAAGCAGGCGCAAGATTTGCGTCACATCTTCATGAATTCGGTGAGGAGATTTTAGTTTTAGATGGGGTATTTAGCGATGAGACTGGGAGCTATCCCGCAGGTACCTACATCATGAATCCTCCCGGCTCATCTCATGCTCCTTTTAGTGAAGAGGGTTGCACTCTCTTTGTAAAGTTGAGGCATCTTGGGTCAGAACAGCTGGAACGAGAGATTGTAGATACATGCTCCGCAGAGTGGTTTCAGGGGATGGTACCTGGTTTAACAGTGATGCCATTGATGCGACAAGGAACGGGATCTACCTTAGTGAGATGGGCGCATCAAACTTATTTCAATCCGCACAAGCATTATGGCGGTGAAGAAATTTTTGTAGTAGATGGCGTCTTTGAAGATGAGCACGGACGCTATCCCGCTGGCTCATGGATTAGAAGTCCGCACCTTAGTCTTCATCAGCCTTTTAGTAAAGAGGGCTGCACTATTTTTGTAAAGACTGGGCACTTATTAGATGTATAGAGCTAGTTTTACCTTTTAGCTCTTTTGCATTAATTGCTCAAATGCTGCCACGAATGATTCAGGAGGTTGGGCGCCCTGTAGAAGATACTGATCATTCAGAATGATTGAGGGAACAGAGTTGATACCAGCATTCGTATAGACAGTTTTTTCTTGCCGTACCTCATTCGCAAATTCAGCCCCATTCAAAATCTCTTTAGCTATTTGGGCATCTAAACCAGCACGAGCTACTGCGTCGAGCAAATTTTTCTGATCATCTAAATTCACCGCAAGACAAAAATATGTCTTGAGTAACTCCACTTTTAAGGCTGCTTGCTTCTGTAAGTCATATTCTTTTGCGGACCAATATAAAAGGCGGTGGGCATTAAAAGTATTGTAGACCCGTTTACGACCCTCTGGATGAAATTCAAATCCTGCATCTAATGCTTTAGTGCGGATATTGGCTTGATTCGCTTTGACTTGTTCTTCAGTTAGGCCGTACTTTTGCGTGAGATGTTCAATCGCATCTTGACCGCCAATAGGCATATGGGGATTGAGTTCAAAAGGCCGAAAATGCACTTCAAAATTGACTTTGTCGCTGAGTTGCACAATGGCCTGATTGAGATTACCAAGTCCGACAGCGCACCAGGGGCAGGCAATATCAGATACGAAGTCAATTTTGATGGTTGGTTTCATGAGCTATATTCTACCGAGCTTATGTATAGAAATATTGTCTATAACAAGCTGAAATTTAAAATAGTAAGACTTTTGTTTTTTGAACTAATTGAAGTGGGCCCTCAATTTTGATTTATATTAGCTCTTAACTCTATTTTTAGAAAACACTCTAATGCCAAGCATTTCCAAGGGCGGCCTTAAGCTAATAAACAAAGATACCCTTTGGGATAAAGCATATTTATCTTTGAGAAGTGCATTATTGGCGGGTAAGTTTGCCCCTGGAGAGCGAATCATCCTCAGAAAAGTTGCTCAGGATTTAGGAATTAGCCTTACACCCGTTCGAGATGCTATTAACCGTTTGGCCGCTGAAAATGTTCTTGAGCGAGGTGGTGTTGGTCAAAGTGGGGGAGCTTCGGTACCCTTATTAAATGCGGATGAATTTGGTCAACTCATGTCGATACGCATTAGCTTGGAGCCATTAGCTGCAGAAGCAGCCGCCAAAAATGCAACTAAAACGGAAATCGCAGAAATTTCTCAGTTGCTGAACCAGATGAGGAGTCTGGCAGAAACTGGAAATCTCGCCTCTTATTTGGATGCCCACTACAAGTTCCATTTTGGGATTTATAAGCTAGCCAAACAATCAATCCTTCTCCAGGCCATTGAAGGTGCTTGGCTTCGCTGCGGACCAACACTAAATCTTGCTTTGCCAGCATACAAGCCGGGACAAAAGAGACACAAACATCATCTAGCTGCCCTCGACGCCCTCAAGAAGGGTGACGGTGTTGGGGTCGCCAAAGCCATTCGGGCCGATATTGACAGTGCCCGACTAGATATCTGTAATTTATTGGATTAAATCTGTACTGAAACCAGGGTTAATAAGTTATTCTCTTAACGAATGTTATTTGTTATAACATTCATAGACCATAGTCAAAGGAGTCGATATGAAGACATTTAAAACTGCTGTTACTGCAATTGCTGCCCTCACTATTTTTCTAGCAACTGGATCGGTCGTAGCCGCTGATTTTCCTGTCAAGGAAATTAAGTTGGTGGTGCCCTGGAACGTTGGCGGATCGAATGACATTTCCGCTCGCTTAATTTCAAAAATTTTGGCTGATGATGGAATAACGGTTGTTGTAGATAACGTTGCAGGTGCAACTGGAACTATTGGCATGACAAAAGTAGCTAATGCAGAACCTGACGGTTACACCATTGGCATGGGTACAAGCTCGACTATGGCGATGATTGCCCAGGGTCTAACGCCATTAAAAAACGAGCAATTTGCTCCGATTGCTCGAGTTACAACCGATCAATTATTGCTTCTGGTTCCTAAAGATAGCCCAACAAAAGACTTGGATAGTTTTGAAGCAATGGTCAAAAAGAAGCCAGGAAAAATCTCTATCGGTACGCCAGGTAGTAATAATTTGAATCATATTTTTGCGGTAATGACAGGCAATATTGTGAATTCAGAAATCATCACTGTTCCATATACTGGGGGCTCCAAAGTGATTATTGATCTTGCTGGTAAGCAGCTTGATGCAGCAGTCTTAAAACCTTCTGAGAGTAAGGCGCAGATTGATGCCAATATGGTGATGCCATTGGGTGTATTTGCAAATGAGCGAATTAAATCAATGCCCAATGTTCCCACTTTTAAAGAGAAGGGTTATAACGTTTTCCCATATGGACCATTGGTGCAAATGGCCTATCTTGCAGCACCAGCAAAAACGCCTCCAGAAATTCAGGAAAAATTAATCGCTATTTTTAGCAAGGCGATTCAGGACCCACGATTCAAAGCTGCTTCAGAGGATGGTGGTGCTCGAGTCGATAACCTGACTGGAAAAGCGCTAGGCGCCGAAATTATTGCCGTGACAAACACTTTGGCTGTAGTTGGAAAAAAAGTATTTTCTGAGCCTAAAAAATAAATATCTGATGAAGTATTCGAAACTGAAAGAAGATTCATGAGTCAAATCAAAAAAGTAAGCTGTCACGTTGTTTCTGCACCTGTAGCAAAGCCATTTACCTCTTCTAGAGGATGGGTTTATAAAACCAGAGGCTCTTGCATTGTTGAAATTGAAACAAATGACGGCATAGTCGGTTGGGGGGAGTGCTATGGACCATCGGCTGTATCAAAGGCATTTATTGATACCCAATTTGCTCCCCGCGTTGTCGGCAGAGATCCATTTGATGTGGAAGTAATTTGGGAAGATCTCTATAACCGCATTAAGGACTACGGCACTACCGGCATGGCAATTTCTGCGATTAGCGGAATTGATATTGCACTCTGGGACATTATTGGAAAGTCTTGCGGCAAGCCCATCCATAAACTGATTGGCGGTTCCTATCGTGATGAAGTGACGCCTTATGCAACAGGCCTATATTTTATTGATATGAATCGCTTGATCGAAGAGGCTGTAGAGGAAGCCATTGAATTTAAGCAAAACGGCTTTACTGCTATCAAGATGAAAATTGGTTTGGGCGATTTAAAGCTAGATATCAGACGGGTGGAGGCAGTTCGCAAAGCGGTAGGAGACGATATGCGACTCATGGTTGACGCTAACCATTGTTTTACAGTGCCCCAAGCAATTCAGATTGGCCGAGAGCTTGAAAAGTTAAATATTGAATGGTTTGAAGAGCCGATCTCTCCAGAAGATTTAGATGGCTATGTTGAGGTGACTCGTGCTTTGGATATGGCTGTAGCTGGTGGAGAAAATGAATTTACCCGTTGGGGATTTAGAGATATCGTCGTACGCAAGGCTATGGATATAGTCCAGCCTGACGTTTGTGCTGCTGGTGGTATTAGTGAGTGCCGCAAGATTGCAACCCTTGCTAGTGCACATGGTGTAGAGTGCGTTCCGCATGCCTGGGGATCGGTGATTGGCGTAGCTGCAACTTTACATTTCTTGGCAGCACTTCCAGATCAGCCCCCTAGCTTCAAAGGAAATCCTCCCTTATTTGAATTTGAGCAATGCGAAAACCCATTCCGAGATTTATTATCGGTTGAGCCGATTATTCAGCTTAACGGTAAGGTCAGCGTGCCAAAGGGTCCAGGCCTAGGCATTGAGATTAATCGCCATATTCTTGATCAATATCGAGTCGCATAAATTCAGCTATGCGCTATTTAACCTTTACAAAAAATGGTCAAACTCCCTCCGTCGGTGTACTACTAAAAGACTCTGCACATGTCTTAGATCTTTCGCATAGCAGTTGTCATGACTTGATGGCAGGCAATCATCCAAATTTATTGGAGATAGTACAAGCTGGTCTACCCTCTCTAAATAGAATAATTGCTAGCAAAATTGAGAGCGGTAAGGTGAACCAAGCTGCTTTAGTCTGTATCGATTCTATTTCGATATGCTCCCCAATTATCAATCCAGGGAAGATTGTTGGAGCGGCATATAACTTTACAGATGCATTGGATGAGCGTTCTATGGCTTATCCAAAAGAGCCAGTGATTTTCATACGATCAGGCTGCACTGTGATTGGGCCATATGATCCCATCTTAATACCACCTGATGTTGGTAATGTGGGCTATGAGGCAGAGTTAGCGGTTGTTATTGGTAAGCGTGCTTTACATATTGAACCTGAAATTGCGATGAGCTTTATTGCGGGTTATACCATGCATAACGACATTAGTGGCAGTGGCATGATTAAAGAAGATCAAGGTAATTTTGTACGTGGGAAGAATATGCCTGCGTCAGCGCCATTTGGACCATTTTTGATTACTCCTGATGAAGTCCCTGATCCTTATGCAATTGATATTAAGCTCAGTATTGACGGTAGAACACTGCAAGATGGGTCGACTTCCACAATGCTATTTAAAATTGCCGAGCTTATTTCTTATATTTCAAAGCAAATGCCATTAGAACCAGGCGATATTATTGCAACAGGCACTCCAGCTGGTTTAGCAATGATGCATACGCCAAGTGCATGGCTTAAGCCAGGGCAGACAGTGCGCATAGAGCTCGAAGGTCTAGGAATTTTAAATAATCCGATTGAACAGGGAGTGCCATTTCTTGAGTAAAAGATTTAAGGTCTTGTTAACGAATCCCATTCATCCTTTGTATCACGAGGAGCTATCGAAAGAGTTTGATGTTATCGTGTCTCCCGACATCAAGCCTGATACGCTTAAAGGTCTCATTTCAGGCTGCGATGGTTTGATTGTTCGTTGTCAGTTGCCTGATGACATATTTGATAATGCCGCTCACTTGAAGGCTGTCGTGCGACATGGTGTGGGCTTAGACTTTATTCCGGTAGCTGCTGCTACTAAAAAAGGTATTCCAGTTGCAAACTTACCTGGATCAAATACAACTGCTGTAGTTGAGTATTGTCTGGCTGCAATATTTTATTTTCGACGCCGCCTAGATTTGATTGATTCGGCGCTTCGAAGCCAGGGTTGGGCGAAGGCACGTCCGATGGCAGATCCATCAACAGAATTATCAACAACTACATTGGGCATTATTGGAATGGGTGCCATTGGCAGTAAATTGGCAAAAGCTGCTTCAGCTTTGCAAATGAATGTAATTGCTTTAACCAGACGTCCTGAAACCTTGCCGTCTAACATCACTGCGGCTACCAAAGAAGAATTATTTGCTCAATCTGATGTAGTAGCAATATGCTGTCCACTGAATGATCAAACGCGCGGTTTGGTTGATCGAGCTTCAATTTCTTTAATGAAGCCGAATGCTATTCTCATCAATATCGCTAGAGGTCCAGTTATTGATACACAAGCTGTTCTAGATGCCTTGGTAGCGGGAAAAATTGCTGGGGCTGCGATGGATGTTCATAATCAGCAGCCATTGTCGGGGGATGAGGCTGTATTCAACTGCCCCAATCTATTGCTTACACCCCACATAGCTTCAATGACCGCTACTAGTATGCGCGGCATGAGCAAGGGTTCAGTTGAAACTATTAAAGCGATCCTAAATGGCGTTAAAGTAGAAAACGTTGTCAACCCAGAAGTATTTTTAAATAAAGCTTAATGACTATGAGTAATCTAATGCGTATTGTCAAATTAGAGGCGGTGCCTATTTCTTTTCCTGTACCCGAGAATAAGTCTGTGCGACTAGGTATTGGTAAATGCGTCAAACGAGACTCAGTACTTGTTCGGATCGAAACTGAAGATGGCCATATTGGTTGGGGCGAAGCTCATCATGGACGAGCTCCGGGCGCAATTGCAAAATTAATCGATACAACGATGCGTGAGTTAGTGCTAAACCAAGATGCAATGGATATCAATGGTATCTGGGCTCGTGTTTATAAGATGCAGGTCTCAAGCCATGGTATGGGTGCAGCTGCAGTACTTGCGTTGAGCGGTATTGATATTGCACTTTGGGATATTCGCTCTCAAATTTTTCAGCAACCTTTATATCGGATGTTGGGTGGAGCTTCTAAAAAGATTAAAGCGTATGCGGGTGGTATTGCCTTGGGATGGCAGGAGCCAGCATCCTTAGCCAAAGAGGCGCAAGAGCATGTGGCGACAGGGTATCGAGCTTTAAAACTGCGTGTTGGTGATACCGCCGAGAAAGATATCGCAAGAGTTCAAGCGGTTCGTAAAGCTGTGGGTGAAGACATCGATATACTAGTTGACGCTAATACGAATTACACATTATCTGATGTACGTAAGGTAATGCCCGCCTTTGATGAGGCCTGCGTGAGCTGGTTAGAGGAGCCCTTTCCACCTCAGGATAGAAAGGCATATCACATGGCCCGTAGTTTAGGGCGAGTCCCATTTGCTGCTGGTGAAAATCACTACACCCGTTATGACTTTTCCACTCTATTAGATGATGGCGATGTTCAATTTATTCAGCCTGACTTGTCAAAGACTGGTGGAGTGACTGAGTCGATGAGGATTGCTGCGATGGCGAGCGCTAATAAGTTAACCATTAATCCGCATACCTCTGCTACCGCAATTAATATGGGTACAACGATTCACTTTCTCTCTGCGATTGATAATCCAGGATATTTTGAAGGCGATGTTACATCCCTTAACCCTTTTAGGGATGAGATGATGGATAAAGGTGCATATGAACTCGATTCAGAGGGCTACGTACGACCATATGAGGGTATAGGCATTGGTATGAAAATCAATCTCGATTTTATTAAAGATCATCCATTGATTGATGGACCTTGCTACGTGTGATTAATGCTCGAATTCTGGCGGATCAAACAAATAAAAATACCAACTCTAGGGTTGGTATTTTTATTTGCCTCTATTGAGCTAGTATTTACTGGATCCAGCTAACAAAATTCTCTTTAGCTCTTCTAACCTTTTTCAGGTTAAGTAACCAATCCTCATCAGCTTTTCTGTAGCCCAATGGCAGCAAGACCACGCTACGCAGACCTTTTTCTTTGAGGTTCAGAATAGTGTCGAGTGCTTGTGGATCAAAGCCTTCCATTGGCGTACTATCGACTTGTTCATAGGCTGCCGCAATGAGTGCAGTGCCAAGGCCGATATAGACCTGTTTGGCAGCGTGCGTGAAATTAATCTCCGCATCTCTCGCTGGATAAACCTTGAGTAGCATTTGGCGATAAGCTGTTCCGGATTCACTAGTAAAGTTACGGATTGTTTCAGTCATATCAAAGGCATCATTGATGCGCTTTGCGGTATAGGTATCCCAGGCAGCAAAAACTAGTAGATGTGAGCAATCGGTAATTTGAGATTGGCCATTAGCAATGGGCTTGATTTTCTCTCGCACCTCTTTATTGGTAATCACTAGCACTTCATATGGCTGTAGGCCACTAGAGCTCGCTGTCAAACGAATGGCTTCCAGAATTTGCTCAACCTTTTCTGGTGGCACTGCTTTTGCTGGATCCATTTTTTTGGTGGCATAGCGCCACTGCAGCTTATCAATCAGACTCATCACTTTCCCTTGAACTTAATTTCCATACAGAGTGATTAGTTTAATTTAAGTTAGGGCCTTTTGTTGGGTGCAATCATGCCAATTGGCACCATCAATAATCCATTGCATTATCTCGGTCGCATTGGTCGGGCTTAATTTTCGATGTGCTTTGACGTTCTTAAAGAATTTGCCTTGCCTTAGCTTCTCTTCTTGAATACTTGCTGCATCTGGTTGACCACGTTATTTCTCATATTTAGTGGCAAGCTCAGGCCAGGGTGGGGCATCTAGTTCGGTATCCGCATGGCAGCTCATGCAGCCATTACGAACTGCTAGCTGTCGATTCGCATGGGCGGTGCTCGCAATCAAAATTAAGAAAGTAAGCAGGAGAGCATGGTGAGTTTTCAAAGTTGGATCCAATCCGGTGGCGGTATGCCATCATTTCATCCTAGCCCTAAATACTCTCCTGTAATTGATATAGTTCGTATACAGAGGTGGTAAATTAAAGTATCTGCCAGAAGCTCTCAATTCCAATGAAAATGGTCCTGATCCAATACAAGGAGTCAGCTTGAATCAGTGTTCAAAATTGTTGACCTTATGGATCGGTATACTGTTAATTATTACTACATGTGTTTTTTCTATATTAACACCAGACCTAGTGAAGTGAATCTTTCAATGCTCATTCGGGTTCTTTTCGGATCATTACCAGTCTCATATCACGCTTAATTTATTTGGATTCTATTTCATGAAATTTTCATCAAAGATTCTTATTGCAGCACTTGTTACTTATTCCGCAATGACTGTTGCACAAAATAATGCGGACACCATTTTTTATGGTGGATCTATTCTGACCGTAAACGCAAAGAATGATGAGGTAGAAGCACTTGCTATCAAGGATGGAAAAATTGTTGCTACAGGCACTAAGGCTGAAGTAACCAAAGGATGGCAGGCTAGCTCTACTCAGCTTGTGAATTTGCAGGGTAAAACTGCAATGCCGGGTTTAATCGATCCTCACGTTCATATTATTTTGACGGCAGTTGGTGAATACCTGTGGCTAGATCTCTCTAACTTCACTACTAAGTACGATACGGTAGCAAGTTTGAGTAATAAGTTAAAGGCGCACCTAAAGACTTTGCCAAAAGGGCAATGGCTTATGGGTTTTGGGGTTGATCCATCGCGTACTAATCCATTCATGGCTGAATTAACTGCGGATGTTTTGGACAAGGTTAGTACTGAAGTGCCTATTTTTGTCTTAAATCAATCTGGGCATATTGCATACGTCAATCACAAGGCCTATGAAATTGCGGGCATCACTGATAGCACTCCTAATCCAGCTGGTGGAGGGGTATTTCAGAAGAACGCCCAAGGCAAACTCACAGGTGTGTTGATTGAAGGCGCCGCTTATGCGCCTTTCATGGAAAAAATGCCCCCTCCAACTGATGCAGATTTGCTCAAAGCAGTTCAAAAAACTGGCAAGATGATTGCATCCAAGGGTGTGACTACTACTACCGAAATTACCGTAGGCGCCATGTTAGGTTTGGATAATGAAGTGAAGCTACTTCAAGGTGCGACTGCGAGTAAAGATTGGCCACTGCGCGTGAGGGGCTACTTATATGGTCCCGCGATTCCAAAAGGCTTTAATGCTATTAAGCCAAATGATGGAAATGATCGCCTGCGTTTTGTGGGGGTTAAATTTGTATCCGATGGCTCCACTCAAGGCTTAACTGCTGCGTTAAATCAACCCTATACTTATCCAGCTGGCACTAAGAGACTGGGTGATCTTGACTATAAAGATGAGGATATCTATGGATTGATCAAGCCATTCTTTGATCAAGGTTGGCAACTATCTATTCATGCTAATGGTGATCGTGCTGTTGACCAAACTCTCAATAACTATGCAAAGCTATTGTTGGGTAATACAAAACCTGAAACTCGCCGTTTGCGCATTGAGCACTTCACTATCAATACACCAGAACAAGTTAAAAAGGCAGTGCAGTTAGGCATTGTGCCGGGGTTTACTGTTGGTCATGTGGACTACTGGGGTGCAGCGTTTCATAATCACATTGTTGGCCCCGAGCGCGCTAGTCGGATTGCTCCCGGCGCCTCATTTAAAAAAGAGGGTGCACGTTTTACGTACCATAGCGATTCTCCGATTTCTCCAGTAAGTCCATTACGTTATATCTCTGAAGGCGTTGATCGTTTATGGCAAAAGCCACCACGCGAAGTCTTAGGTCCAAATGAGCGCGTGACTGTGGACGATGCTATTCGTGCCGTAACCATTAATGCCGCTTATCAATTAATGTCTGACGATAAGATTGGTAGCTTGGAGGTGGGTAAGCAGGCTGACTTAGTCATTCTGGATAAAAATCCTCGTAAGACAAGCCCTGAACAAATTGCCAATATCAAAGTCCGGGAAACCTGGATTGATGGCAAAAAGCAGGCCTGGTGATAGTAAGCCCTCAGTTTCTACTGGTATTCCTCTATAGAAAGCTCCTCTAACGAGAGTAGATTGTTATTAGTGATCACTACTTGAGGGGTTTATATGAGCAAAAATCCATTTGATATGAGCGCCATGCCTGGTCAGCAAAGGGCTATAGATGCCACTACGGCTGCAGGGCGTGTAGCCACTGAAAGTGCCCAAGCTATTGCAAAAATTAATCAACAGGCTGCCCAAGAATTGGCTGAGTTGGTTCAGAAAAGAGTCTCTGAGCTCATGCAGACTCAAGACCCTCGCACTGCGTTTGAATATGTTCATGCTGAAGTTTTACAAGATGCTGCTAAAGAAGTGACTCAGTATCAACATCAGCTCATGCAGATTCTCAAGAGCGGTAATCAAGAATTGGCTGCCATCGCAGAAAATTTGATTCAGGAATCTAAGGCAGATTTAATTCATTTTGTAAACGATGCAACTAATAATGCACCTATCGGTAGCGAGGCTTATGTATCGGTTTTTAAGACTTCATTCAACAATGCGCTGCAAAATTTTGAATTGATTCGCTCTGCAATGAACGATTCATATGCCAACTTTGAGAAGGGTATAGAAAGTATGAGCAAGCTTCCTACGCCTAAGGTGACGCCGAGCAAGAAGTAAGCAAGGCTCGTTCTTTTAGACTACTTTTGCTAGTACTGCTGCTGAAACTGCAGGGCGGTTTTGATGGTTTGGAAATGAATATCAACAGTAGATTCAATTTCTTTTCCATAGCCGCCTGCCATTGACATGGCTACAGGTAGTTTTCTATCTAAGGCATATTGAAAAACGGTTTCATCTCTTAAGCGCATGCCATCTTTACTAATCTTTAATCTTCCCAGGCGATCCCCTTCGTGAGGGTCTGCCCCTGCAAGATAAATCAAGCAGTCCGCTTGAAAGCGAGAGCTCAGTTCGTCAAGGCACTTTTTTAATGAACTTAAGTAGGTTTCATCAGTGCATCCATCGGCTAAGCCTAAATCCAGATCGCTTTGCTCTTTTTTAAAGGGAAAATTATTCTCACCGTGAATCGAGAGGGTAAAGACTGAGGAATCGTTTTGCAGAATAGAGGCTGTGCCATTACCTTGATGGACATCCAAATCAATAATGGCGACCTTTAATTTTGAACTGACTTCTTTTTGTAGGGTGCGCGCCGCAATGGCGGAGTCATTGAAGACGCAAAATCCACTGCCCATGTCGCGATAGGCATGGTGCGTGCCTCCTGCTAAATTAACTGCAATGCCTTCTGTAAGAGCAGTTTTTGTAGCAGCGACAGTTGCTCCTGCCGAGCGGCGAGAGCGTTCAACCATTTTTTCACTCCAAGGGAAACCAATCTCTCTTTGCTCTAGAGGGCTTAGCTTTCCTTCAATGATGTTGATGAGGTAGTTGGGGTCGTGGGCATAGAGAATTTGGGTGTCGCTAGCCGCTGGTGCTTCAACTAAGTCGATAGCGGTAATGGTATTGACTAGATCTCTTAGGCGAGAATATTTCTCCATCGGGAAGCGGTGTCCTGCTGGCAGGGGTAATACAAAATGATCTGTATAAAAAGCCTTCACACTTCACTCGCGTACTGCTGCAAGACATCTAAGGAAACAGTTTCTAGAGCATTGATGTGGGTGCTCTCTAGCTTGATGAGTGGTGCGCATTGTGCATTGGCAGCTTCTACCCAGCGTGAAATACACAGGCACCATTGATCTCCAGCAACCAGTCCTGGAAATTGGTACTCTGGCCTTGGTGAAGTTAGATCATTTCCTTTTTCAAGGCTAAATTGTAAAAATTCTGTTGTGACAACAGCGCAAACTAAGTGACTACCCACATCGTCTTCATTGGTTTTACAGCAGCCATCTCTAAAGAAGCCTGTTAGTGGATCAAAGGAACAGGGGATTAAAGGCTCTCCAAATACGTTTAAGGCAACTTCCTTTTGCATGACATTCCTAAATAGTGTTGTTGTCAGCCAGTTTATTCAATAAGCCTTAAACTTGCTGAGCCATGAATACACTAGAAAAACTCACCCTCTTTTACGATGGTGCCTGCCCTTTATGTCAGGCAGAAATTCTATTTTTATCCAGAAGAAATCAAGCTGGTCTGTTGGATTTCGTGGATATCAATTCTGAGCATTTTGACTCTGAAAAAATAGGTATTTCTTGTGAACAAGCCTTAGCATCTATGTATGGCCAATACGCCAATGGAGTCTTAATTCAGGGTGTAGCTGTTTTCCCAGAGGCCTATCGTCGCGCGAATCTTCCATTCTTAGCTTGGATGTTCTCGAGAAAGTTGTTACAACCAATATTGCAAGTGGGCTATCGATTCTTCGCTAAAAACCGGCATACTATTTCCGGCTTATTCGGTCCGGCAGCCTTAAGTTTAGTTAAAGCTACTTCCTCAAAGAGCACACCTTGAAAATATTGAAGAATCTTTTCATTTTATGCGGAGCTATTTTTGTCTTAGCTTCTAATAGCTTTGCGCGAGATATTGCTTATATTGACAGCGTATTAAATCCGGCCAAGCTACAGGGTAGTGGCAGATTAAATTGGTTGGGTTTTCATATTTATGATGCATCTTTTTATCGTGCGGGCATGCCATCTTCCCCGGATTTTGCTCTCAATGTTCGCTACCAAAAATCATTTAAAGGTAGCTCTATCGCCAGTAGCAGTTCTGATGAGATGAAAAAGATAGGCGTTCCTGATGCCCAGGCAGCGACATGGGCAAGGGAGCTCACCAATATTTTGCCCAATATTGAGTCGGGCCAAAGCTTGACGGCAATTTACACTCCAAAACAGGGAACCATTTTTTATCATGATGGCAAGCGGATTGGCCAGATTACTAGTACAGAATTTTCAAAAGCTTTCTTTGGTATTTGGTTAGATCCTAAAACGAGCGCACCCAAGTTGCGCAATGAATTACTAGGGCAAGGTTGCCCACCACCACTATTTAATGAGGCTTGCTAAGTGAACCACCATTTTTCTCTGAAGTCTCTCGCCATACTGATCAGTACATTTTTATTGCTTGCTTGTTCGGGCCCGAATGTGAAGCAATACGCCAATGAGAAGCCCGTATTAGATTTGAGCGAGTATTTTTCTGGAACCATTGATGCGTATGGAATTTTCACTGATCGCAGTGGTGAAGTGAAGAAGCGCTTTACTGTCTTGATAAAAGCAGATTGGAAAGTGGTTGATGGTAAGAAGGTCGGCACTCTAGATGAGAGTTTTGATTATTCGGATGGCAGCAAACAAAAACGTATTTGGACTTTGATAGAGCAATCTCCTGGAAAATATATTGGTAGAGCGGATGATGTCGTGGGCGATGCTCAAGGCGATCTGGCTGGCAATGCACTTAATTGGACCTATACCCTGGCCTTGCCCGTAGATGGTACGATTTACCACGTGCAATTTAATGACTGGATGTACCTTGTCAGCCCTAAAGTGATGTTGAATAAGGCCAAAATGAGCAAGTTTGGTATTGAGCTTGGAGAGGTCACCCTGAGCTTTTATAAGCGCTAAGCAGATACCCTAAATTTGTGTCACACTTTCTATGAAGTGTCATACAGAGGGGTCATAGAACTCCAGGAAAAACTCAACCCCCGTGGAGAGAATGATGAATATAAAACTAAAGCAAGTTGCGATCGGTTTATCTGTAGCAGGATTATTTACCCTGGTTGCATGCCAATCAATGGAGCAAGGCACAGGTCAAAAAGCAACAGCAAATTTAGAGTCTAGATCTGGATCGAATGCAAAGGGCGAGGTTACCTTTACTTGGCAAGGTAGCAACGTTTTGGTTAACGGTAAATTTTCTGGCTTGAAGCCTAATGCAGAGCAAGGTTTTCATGTTCATGAAAAAGGTGATTGTTCTGCACCGGATGCAACGAGCGCTGCTGGTCACTTCAATCCAGAGACTAAAGCTCATGGCATGCCCAATAGTGGCATGAGCCATGCCGGTGATATGCCTAATATTAAGTCTGATGCAAATGGTAATGCTACATACTCAGTAACATTGCATGGCTTTGCAGTGAACACCGGCCCAACTGGAATTGTGGGTCGCTCAGTTGTAGTGCATCGTGATCCAGATGACTACAAGTCTCAGCCAGCAGGAAATTCAGGGCCACGTATTGCTTGTGGCTTGATTAAGTAAATCATCATTTAGGGATACGCAGGGGTTTTAATGAGAATAGAAGATGCCGATCCAGCAAGACATGCTGGTATTGAATATCCAATGGAAGTTGGAGCCCCTGTATTTGCCCCTATCAAGGTAGTTGAAGAAAAAGATAAAGCGGTTAATGTTGCACGCCAAAATGCCAAGCTAGAGTACGAGCGCATCATGGAGCAGGCAGAGGTCTTGATGAAGCAGGCACGCGCATTGCAGGCAAGGCTCGATGCTACTGAGATGGTTCATAGTGCAAAATTTAGTTTCAATCCCATTCATGGAAAAATTTATCACCTGTATTACGACAGCAGAAATGCTGTCAACGTCCTGATTCAGAATGGCCCTAAAGAGTGGAGCTGTGGTATTCCAGATGGCTGGACCTATTCAATGGCCGTGAAGAAATTGGGCGACAGTACCTGGGCCGTGATTGAGGAAGATGCCCTTACTGTATGATTTTTGTATTTAACAATAATAAATAAGGTGACACGTGACAAAAGCTCGAGTTGTTAGTCTTTCTGAACTAGGTGGTGCTGAGGTAATCAAGGTGATTGATCAAGAGTTGCCTGCTCCAGCAAAAGGTGAAGTACAAATTCGTCAAACGGCTATTGGCTTTAACTTCATTGATGTGTATCAGCGTTCTGGCTACTATCCGCTTGATCTGCCTACCGGCCTTGGTCATGAGGCAGTGGGTGTCGTTGAAGCTTTAGGTGATGGTGTTACTGGTCTTAAAGTGGGCGACCGCGTGATGTATATGAATGCTGGTATCGGTGCATATGCAAGCGCTCGAAATGTTGCCGCTGATAAGTTAGTACCAGTACCAAGCAATGTATCTGATGAAGTTGCAGCAGCAGTATTTTTTAAAGCAATGACTGCCCAGTACCTTATTCAGAAAACCTACAAAGTTAAAGCAGGAGACGTTGTCTTAGTTCACGCTGCCGCTGGTGGTGTTGGCCAAATTCTCGCGGGTTGGGCAAAAGCACTTGGCGCGTTTGTAGTAGGTACAGTTGGTTCGCAAGCAAAGATGGCTGCGGCTAAGGAAGCTGGATGTGATGCAGTAGTGGACTACTCCCAGTCAAATTGGGTTGAAGAGGTGTTGAAAGCGACTGGTGGTAAGAAGGCAAACGTGGTTTATGACTCTGTTGCTAAAACAACTTTCATGGGCTCACTAGATTGCGTGGCTCCTTTTGGAACATTGGCTTTGTTTGGTGCAGCTTCAGGGCCCGCTCCTGAAATTCAGCCAGAGATTTTGAATAAGAAGGGCTGTCTATTTTTAACTAGACCTTCTGTGTTTCCTCATAATGCTACGCATGCATTATTGCAAGAGAATGCCAAGGCAGTGTTTGATGCAATTGCCAAGGGCTACGTTAAGGTACAAATCGGCGCAAAGTTTCCTTTGGAACAAGCTGCAGATGCCCATCGTACTGCTGAAGGCAGAAAGTTCTCTGGCGCTATTGTCATGATTCCTTAGTATTTCAGTTTCTTGTGATACAGGCCCCGCTTATGCGGGGCTTTTCATTATTGCTACTCGAGAAATTTCACTCTATTCAAACTGGGCTTCTTAAGACCCTAAGGGCATCATGTCTTTTGACGGATAGGTTGCCGTTCCTTGATTTTATTTGCTCAAGACTCGTCTATAATTCTCTAAGCATCTGAATTAAAAGGAATTATTCCTAAAAATCCATTTCTGCTGGTTTGACAGCCCCTCTGGGCTCTTGGACAATGCATGCGGTGGTTTGATTCAAGCCACAACCTCAAATGACAGCCAATATTTCCAAAACCTCCAGTAAATCCACCCTCGTACTTGAAGGCCGTGGACTGCGCTGTGTTCGAGGTGAAAGACAACTATTTACGGATCTCAATATTCGGATTACATCTGGAAATTGTTTGCATGTGCGCGGTGAGAATGGCGTAGGTAAAACAAGTCTGTTACGACTCTTAACGGGTTTATCAAAACCAGAGTCTGGTGAGGTTTTCTGGTGTGATCACTCAATCACTATTGACTCAGCTACTTATCATCGCGAACTATTATTTCTGGGTCATCGAGATGCTTTAAAAGAAGATCTCACTGCCTTAGAAAATCTACAGATGTATGCGGCACTAGATGATGTTGCTCTTTCGCAAGAACAAGCATTTGCTGCTTTATGGCGAATTGGTTTGCGAGGTCGTGAAAATTTATCGATCAACTGTTTGTCTGCCGGACAAAAGCGACGCGTTCTCATGGCGCGCATGTTAACGCGTCAGGCTAGGCTGTGGATTTTGGATGAACCCTTTAATGCCTTAGATATAGAGGCAGTTCATGAGCTTCGGAATCTGATTATTGAGCATATTGCTAGCGGTGGGCTTGTTGTATTAACAAGCCATCAGGAAGTGCATATTCCGAACGTACAGGTTCTAGAGCTATGAGAGCCTTACTTGCCATCATTCGTCGAGACTTGCTTTTGGTGATGCGCCGAAAGAGTGAAGTCCTTACTGCATTGTTTTTCTTTATCGTGGTAACAAGCCTATTTCCATTGGGTATTGGCGCTGATGCTGCTTTATTGCGAAAAATTGCTCCAGGCGTCATTTGGGTTGCAGCGTTGCTAGCCACCTTATTGGGTTTACATCGCATGTTTGCTGCTGACTATCAGGACGGCACTCTGGAGCAGATGGCTTTATCCCCTCAACCCATGGTGTTATTAGTTGCAGGAAAAATCATTGCACATTGGATGGTTTGTGGCTTGCCCTTGGTTTTATTGGCCCCGATTATTGGCATTCAATTTGATTTGGATGCTAATTCTTTATCTATATTGATAGCCACCCTCTTGCTAGGAACTCCAGTACTATCTTTATTGGGTTCTATTGGTGCGGCTTTAACCCTGGGTGTCCGAGGGGGTAGTGTATTGATGAGCTTATTAATCTTGCCTTTGTATATTCCAGTGCTAATTTTCGGTGCTGGTGCCGTATATGCCAATAGCGTAGGTTTGGATACATCTGGCCATTTTTCCTTGCTCAGCGCCTTATTGATTTTGGCTTTAGCATTTGTACCTTGGGTTAGTACCGCTGCCGTAAAGATTGCAATTGAATGAATCAGGTAAATAATTCTTCTTTTTCTAATAGTCGCTTGATTAACTGGTTTAAGTTATCAAGCCCTAGCGCCTTTTATCCGCTCGCCGGAAAATTGATTCCTATTTTTTGGACTCTTGCTGCCATCTTTGGTTTAGCTGGTTTGTGGATCAGCTTTTTTGTTGCCCCAGTGGATGCAGTTCAAGGTCAGGGTTATCGCATTATTTTTGTTCATGTCCCCGCTTCATGGATGTCGATGTTTTTATATCTTGTGATGGCTGCATGGGCTGGACTAGGCTTAGTTTTTAATACACGCTTGTCCGCCATGATGGCTCAAGCCCTAGCTCCGATTGGGGCATGGATGGCGTTTCTATCTTTATGGACTGGAGCGTTTTGGGGTAAACCAATGTGGGGCGCTTGGTGGGTTTGGGATGCACGTCTAACCTCCGAATTGATCTTGCTATTTTTATATCTGGGGTTTATTGCCTTACAGGCATCCATTGACAACCCCCGTCGTGCCGATAAAGCAGGCGCTATTTTGGCTCTAGTAGGCGTAGTGAATGTACCGATTATTTATTTCTCAGTGAAATGGTGGAATACCTTGCATCAGGGTGCCTCAGTTTCTCTAACAAAAGCACCCGCAATGGCGCAGACTATGCTGTGGGGAATGCTTTTGATGGCTTTATGTTTTTGGATGTATTCGATTGCGGTCGGTTTGATGCGAGTGCGAGCCATCATTTTGGAGCGTGAGGCACATACTGATTGGGTGAGACAATTGAGCGAGGTCAAGAGCTAATGTGGAATAGTCCAGCAGAATTCTTTGCAATGGGCGGCTACGCGCTGTATGTGTGGAGCAGCTTTGGTGCGTGTGCCCTAGTTCTATTGTTTGAACCCTTAGCAGTACGTGCTCGTTTTAAGGCAATTTTGCAAAGACTCAAGCAAGAACAGTTGGCCGAGCAGTTTGATAGAGAAGGTAGTCAGTGAAGCCGAGACATAAACGCGCATTAATCATTATTGCCGCTCTAGTGGTGATTGGAGTTGCTGCACTATTGATTCTCAATGCACTCAATAGCAATATTGCTTTGTATGTAACTCCTAGTGATGTTGCTGCAGGTAAGGCTCCACAGGGGCAAGTATTTCGTATTGGCGGCATGGTTAAAGATGGCTCTGTAAAGCGCGATGGATTGACAGTACATTTTGTGATTACTGATCTTGCTAAAGACATTCCAGTTGCTTACACAGGCATCCTTCCAGATTTATTTAAAGAAGGTAAGGGCGCTGTGATTCAAGGTCGTATGAATGCAAATGGAGAATTCATCGCTAGCGAGGTTCTAGCTAAGCATGATGAAAACTATATGCCGCCTGAAGCAAAGCATTCTTTAGACCAAGCTCAAAAAAATGGAAACAATAAATGATTCCTGAGTTTGGGCATTACGCATTAATTCTCGCGCTTTGTGTAGCACTAATCCAAGGGGTGCTTCCGCTTGTTGGTGCCCACCAAGGCCGCCGTGAGTGGTTAGTACTGGCAAGACCTGCTGCTCAAACCGTCTTCTTACTTCTGGCTATTGCCTTTGTAATTTTAGCTTGGAGTTTTTATAGCAATGACTTTTCAGTTCTTTATGTAGCTGAGCACTCTAATTCTCTGATGCCTGTGATGTATCGTTTGGGTGCTGTGTGGGGTGGGCATGAAGGTTCCTTGCTCTTATGGGTTTTCTTATTAAGCACTTGGACTATTTTGGTGGCTCAACTCTCTAAGGCCTTAGATGAGTTTATGGTTGCTAGGGTAATCGGCGTGTTGGGCTTAGTGACCAGCGGACTACTATTGTTTGTTCTCACAACCTCAAATCCATTTATGCGTTTGCTTCCTGCAGCGCAAGACGGCCGCTCTTTAAACCCACTTTTGCAAGATCCTGGTTTGGTGTTTCATCCGCCGATGTTGTATATGGGGTATGTTGGTTTCTCAGTAGCTTTTGCTTTTGCGATTGCCTCTTTACTATCTGGAAGATTGGATGCAGCTTGGGCGCGCTGGTCCCGGCCATGGACAACGGCTGCTTGGGTGTTTCTCACTCTTGGTATTGCTCTGGGTTCTTGGTGGGCTTACTACGAGCTGGGTTGGGGTGGTTGGTGGTTTTGGGATCCAGTGGAGAACGCATCCTTTATTCCTTGGCTCGTTGGTACTGCGCTATTACATTCCTTAGCAGTTACGGAAAAGCGCGGTGGCTTTAAGAGTTGGACTGTGCTCTTAGCAATTACTGCATTCTCGCTATCTCTGTTGGGAACCTTCTTAGTGCGCTCAGGTGTGCTGACATCAGTCCATGCTTTTGCTACTGACCCTAGGCGCGGTATCTTTATTCTGATTTTCTTGGTAGTTGTAGTTGGATCATCTTTAACTCTATATGCATGGCGTGCGCCAAAGAGTTCTCTTGGCGGTAAATTTAGCTTTAGCTCCAGAGAGACATTTATCCTTTTAGGAAACGTCTTTTTGGTTGTGTCTGCTGGCTCGGTATTGCTTGGGACCTTATATCCTTTATTAATCGATGCTCTTCACTTAGGAAAGATTTCAGTAGGCCCCCCTTATTTCAATAGCGTTTTTGTGCCCATCATGATTCCTCTGTTGGTATTAATGGGTGTCGGTCCCTGGACGAGCTGGAAAAATTCAGATCTACCGGCAGTAATCAAACGTTTATGGCTTGCAGGATTAGTTGCAGTTGTTGCCGGCGTTGCTATTCCCATGATGATGGGTGAGTTCACTTGGCTTGCTGGCATTGGTTTCTTATTGGCCTTTTGGGTAATTGCCTCGGGGTGCTTGCAGATTATTCGTCAGGCAAAAGCAGGTAAGCCAACGCGTTCCTTTATTGGTATGCAAGTAGCCCACCTTGGAATTGCTGTATTTGTGATTGGTGTCACGATGGTCGGCGCGTATCAAGAAGAAAAAGATGTTCGCATGTCTGCTGGTGAGATAGTGACAGTAGGTGGGTATCAAATTCAGCTGCAAGGCGTCAATCTCGTGCCAGGGCCAAACTATCAAGCCATGCGTGGTACTTTCTTGCTTAGCAAGAATGGCGGTTCCCAGAAATCCCTGTACCCTGAGAAGCGGAATTATTTCTCTTCAACTATGCCAATGACTGAAGCTGCGATTGATGTTGGTTTGACACGAGACATCTATGTTTCACTTGGCGAAGAGTTGCCTGATAAGTCTTGGGCAGTACGTGTGTATTACAAGCCTTTTGTAGATTGGATCTGGGGCGGCTGTTTGCTGATGGCTCTTGGCGGAGTGTTAGCAATATCTGATAAGCGCTATCGCATCAAATTAAAAAGACAAGCTTCATGAAAGCGAAGTTTTTAATTCCTCTGGTGTTATTTTTGGTCTTGGCAGTATTTCTGGCGATCGGCCTCAATCGTGATCCACATGAGGTGCCATCGCCATTAATTAATAAGCCTGCACCAGCATTTGAGATCCCCCAGTTATCAGACTCGAACCAGTCTTTTTCTCCTGCCAGTATGAAGGGCCAGGTCTGGATATTGAATGTTTGGGCATCTTGGTGTGTAGCTTGCCGCGAAGAGCATCCAGTATTGGTCGAGCTTGCCAAGTCAAAGATGGCACCTATTATTGGTTTGGACTACAAAGATAAGCGTGAAGATGCGCTCGCCATGTTGGCTAAACAAGGCAATCCATACTTACTGTCTGCTTTTGATTCCAATGGGCGGGTTGGGATTGATTATGGCGTCTATGGTGTCCCTGAAACCTATGTGATTGATAAGGCCGGCATTATCCGCTTTAAGCATATTGGCCCGATTACGATGGATTTACTCAATAAGAAGATTTATCCATTGATCAGCGAGCTTCAGAAATCATGAAAATATTTTTGCTCATGATTCTCTGTGCGCTGAGCTTTAGCTCATCATTCGCTAAAGATGCTACGCCTTTAGCAGACGACCCTGTGACTGAACAACGCTTGATTAGCATTTCTGAAGAAATGCGTTGCTTGGTTTGTCAGAATGAATCTCTGGCTGGATCGCGCTCTGATTTAGCCAATGATCTCCGACGAGAAATTCGCACTCTGATTAAAGAGGGTAAGAGCGATGATCAAATCAGAAACTTTATGGTTGAGCGCTATGGAGATTTTGTTCTGTACCGTCCACCTGTAAAGCCAATTACCTGGCTTCTTTGGATTGGCCCCTTCATCATTCTTTTGATTGGCATAGCAGTGCTATTTACTTATTTACGCCGCAGAAATAGTGCCGTTACTACCATCGCCTTATCGGATGATGACAATAAGAGAATTGATGCCCTGCTTAATGCCAAAGATGAGAGAGGGGTGCTATGACCACTTTTCTGATCTCCGCTTTTCTATTGTTGGTGCTAGTGCTACTTCTGCTGTTGCGTCCATTCATGTTCCCGGCAAAAGTAGAGGTAACTTCTCGCCGTCAAATGAATGCCGCTATTTATCGTGAAGAACTTGAGAAATTAGAGGCAGAACGCACTGCAGGCTCGATCAGCGCTGCTGATTATGAAATTGCCCACGCTGAAATGCGTCAACGCCTCTTTCAGGACACAAACGAGGAGGATGATCGTTCTGTGATGGGTTCAAGCAAGCTCACGGTGATTAGTCTGTGTCTATTTGTGTCGGTCCTTTCGGCAGGCTTTTATTTTTCATTAGGTGATGCTACTCGCATTGCTGAGCAGGGTAATCAGCAGCCTATGACTCAAGAAGGTGTTGAGGCAATGGTTTCTGAGTTTGCGGCGAAGATGGAAAAGGATCCAACGAATTTGAAGGGCTGGGTAATACTGGCCCGTTCATATCGCATCTTAGGTCGCAATGAAGATGCTGCAAAGGCTTATGAGCGCGCAGGAGATTTTATTAATTCAGATCCTCAGCTCCTGGCTGATTATGCTGATGTGCTGGCTGCTAATGCCAATGGTAGCTTTGCCGGTAAACCTCTAAAGCTTATTAATCAAGCGCTTAACTTAGATCCGAATAATCTCATGGCGTTATGGCTCTCTGGAACTGCTTCCTACACCACTGGAAACTACAAAGCGGCTGTACAAACTTGGGAAAAGCTTGCACAACAGCTGCCTCCAGGCACAGAAGAAGCACGATCCATTGCCGAGTCCATTGCTGATGCGCGTACTAAGGGCGGCCTCTCATCCAAGGTAGCTATCAGTAATAAAGAAATTAGCGGGAAGATTGAGATATCTGCTAGTTTGAAATCCCAAGTGAAATCTGGCGATATTGTGATGGTGATTGCGCGCAAGCCAGGTGAACGTATGCCAGTGGCAGTGCTCAAGACTTCGGCTTCAGAGTTTCCGATGAATTTCTCTTTAACGGATGCTTTGGCGATGAACCCAAGTGCACCACTTTCTCAAATTGCTGAAGCCTCTATTGAGGTCAGAATCTCTAAAACCGGGATGGCAAAGCCCGAGCCAGGAGATTTGATTTCAGCCCCGCAAACGGTGAAGGTTGGAGCAAGCAACGTCAGGCTAGTGATTGACCAGGTACGCCAGTAAGTCCTAGTTAGCCCCCTAATTAGGCAGACATTTGCCTATTTTTATCGTCGGGGCATAATGCAAAAAACATTAGAGACTTCTATGAAATCCCTGAAAAAACACTTTTTTAATCCTGTAGCCGTAATGGCCGGCTTTATTGTGGTGATAGCCACTATTTTTAGTATTCTGTGGATCTTGATTCCACCTCCTCCAAAGGTAATAGAGATGGCAGCCGGTTTACCGACTGGTCTTTATTATCAGTTTGGAGAGCGCTTAAAGGCCGAACTCACACAAGATAGGATCAAGCTAGATGTTTTAGAAACTGGTGGATCAGTTGACAATCTGAAGTTGCTGTCAGATACAAAATCAGAGGTAGATTTTGCGATCGTGCAAGGTGGTGTCGCTGATATTGCTCAATATCCTAATCTCGTATCCATTGCCGGAATATTTTATGAGCCAGTTTGGGTTTGGTATCGTGAGGAAGCATTTAAGGGTGAGGGTGGGCTGAAGTTGCTCAATCAATTAAAAGGTAAGCGTGTCTCTATTGGTAATGAGGGTAGTGGCACCTTAGCGCTTAGCAATGCATTGCTAAAAATCAGCGGCCTTTCAGAGGGTCAATTGCGTGCAGAAAAGCTAAAGCCTGATCAGGCTGTAGAAAAGCTGAATCGTGGTGAATTGGATGTAGCGTTTATTGTGGTAGCTGCTGAAGCGCCTATCATCAAAAAATTCTATGAAGTGCCAGGCATTCGTTTAATGAACTTTGAACAGGCAGACGCCTATACACGCAATTTGCCCTACCTTTCCAAAGTAAATGTGCCTAGGGGTTTACTGAGCATTGAGCATGACTTACCACGCCAAGATATACAGGTCATTGCACCTACAGCTACACTAGTTGCAAAGGAGGATATTAGCCCTGCCTTGGTGTCCCTTTTGCTAGGCGCTTCGTACGATATCCTGAAATCGTACTCACGTTTGCAAAAAGTGGGGGAGTTTCCCTCTAGTGTGGGATTAGACTTTCCTTTGCATGTGGATGCAGAGATTTATTTAAAGGACGGACCCTCTTTCTTGCATCGTCACCTGCCATTTTGGACTGCGGTTTGGTTTGGGCGCTTTGTAAAAATTGTGATTCCACTGCTAGTAATTTTCATTCCTTTATTTACATACGTTCCAGCGGTAAAGAACTTTTTCTTAAAGCTCAAGCTTGCACAGGTTTATGAAGAGCTTAAAGTCATTGAGAAAAATGCCCTAAATCCTGAACTCACAGAAAAGAATTTGAAGGATTTGGAGGCAATAGAGCATCGAGTCAGAGGCATGAAAGTTTCAATGATGGATGCCAAGGAGTGGTATGACCTTAAGGGGCATATAGGAGATGTGCGAGCACGCTTAAATCTATACGATTGAGATGATTGCCCTAAAATGCCCATATGACCAATGTTATACCAGCGCCAGAACTGACTCCAACTAAAGAGCTTGCTCAAGCTTTGCGGTCGCGGGGATATGTTGTCGCATCAGCCGAGACTGTCGCTGAAATGAGCAAGGTGCCGCTAGCAAATTTGCTGAACTTAACTCAGTTTTGGGAGGGCTTACCGCGCGATCCTTACTTAAAAGATGGTGGCCGTTACCGTTTTCGTCGTCATGCAAGTTATGAGATTGAGGGCGGTCATCTCAATTTAGTGCCACATCGCGCTCATTGGCAGTCTGTTGATTACAACGCTTTACATGGTGGGATTGAGCGTTGGTTTGAACCTGTTCAAACAACTTTATTAAATGATGCTGCCTGGCAGTCTCTTCTGTTGGGACTTGCTCAAGTCTTGAGTGGGCTAAAGCCAGTTAAGACTTGGTCTATAGAGGCCCATCAATTTCGAATTGATACCACTGATGGTATTGGCCGACCAACACCTGAGGGTGCTCACCGTGATGGTGTCGATTTTGTGGCAGTATTTTTACTCGATCGCGTGGGTATTAAGGGTGGAGAAACCAGAATTTTTGATGCCTCTGGTTCTGCCGGTTTACGCTTTACCTTAGCTCAACCATGGTCGGTATTACTCATGAATGATGAGAAAATGATTCATGAGTCAACTCCGATTCAGCCACTTGGAGATTATGGCTATCGGGATACCTTGGTTCTTACCTTTAGATCGAATGGTTTTCAGGATTCTCCAAATCGAAGTCAGCAATAAAAGCCTTATTCTGGTTCAATACCTGCTTCCTTAATAGCCTTGGCCCATTTTGCAGTCTCTAATTTAATTTTTTGAGAAAGCGCCTCTGGAGTGCCGGGTTGAGTTTCAAAGCCCATTGCAGAAAAGCGCTCAATCACATCTTTGGATTTGGCTGCCTCATTAATCACCTTATTGAGTTTAAGAATCGCATCCTTGGGCATATCGGCAGGGCCAAATACGGCAAAGAAAGCAATTAATTCATAGCCTTTAATTCCAAGAGCCTCATTCACGGTAGGCAGTTCTGGAATAGCGGGTGAGCGCTTCAGTGATGTCACCGCAAGACCTCGGATTTTACCTGCCTGTACTTGTGGCAAGCTCACTCCAAAGTCAGATGTGAACATATTGACTTGTCCACCGATAACATCTGTCATCGCATTGGGGCCGCTCTTGTAAGAGACCCCGGTCATTTTGATGTCTGCCGCACTAGCTAGCATTTCTGAGGAAACCCGCTGCGATGTACTAGCATAAGCAAAAGTCATTTTTCCAGGATTGGCTTTAGCAAGCGATACAAATCCATTAAGTGATTTAGCAGGCACATCATTGTTAATAGCAATGATGAGTGGTGCTGAGCCAAGGAATCCAATGGGAGTAAAAGCAGTATCTTGGTTATAAGGTAGATTTTTGACTAAACTTTTGAGTGCAGCATTCGTACTATTGGTTCCAAACAAAATTGTGTAACCATCTGCGGGTGCTTTAGCAACAAAATCAGCACCAATGAGTCCATTCGCTCCAGGGCGATTTTCAATGACCACTGGCTGGCCTAGGAGTTCCGACATTTTGGCTGCAAAGGCCCGACCAATTTGATCGGTTGTACTGCCCGGAGCAAATGGAACGATGGCCTTAATGGGTTTGGATGGATAGTTATCGGCCAGCGCTAGGGTGCTTCCAAGGCCAATTGAAAGGGCGACACCCAGTTTGATTAAATTCCCCAAAATGCGATTATTTTTCATGCTGTCTCCATCGGTTTTTTCTTAGTGTAGCGGGTCTTGGCTATTAGGGCGAGTAGAATGGGTTCACGTTTTTACTGATACTTTATGCGCTTTCGATCGGTTGGTTACACCCCCCTCATGCTCATGGCACAAACCTGTGCCTTATTGGGCTTTGCATGCTACGCAGTAGTTCTCACTACCTTGCAGGAGGAGTGGCATTTAAGTAACCTGGAGTCTGGCTTAATTGCTAGCGCATTTTTCTTTGGGTATATGTTGGCGGTCCCTTTGGCGACTGCATTAACAGATCGAGTCGATGCACGTAAGGTCTATTTAATCGGTGGCCTCTCTGCAACCTGTGGTCTTTTAGGTATGGGCCTATTGGCATTCAATTTTTGGACAGCATTATTTTTCATGGCGATTAATGGCGCTGGGCTTGCTGGAACTTATATGCCTGGCCTCAAAATTTTGTCAGACCGAATTCAGTCTGGTGAGCTTACGCGTCACATTGCCTTCTATACCGCCTTCTTTGGGATTGGTACTGGATTTTCTTATTTATGTTCAGGCTGGATCTTAAGTGTGCTTGATTGGCATTATGTCTTTGGCATCATTGCACTTGGACCGTTCACAGCATTTTTGATTGTGTTGCTTTTGATTCCTCCGCTGCAACATGAGAAGTGGAAGGGATCAATCCAAATTCGCTTGCGTGACATCTTTCCGATCAACAAATGGAAATTAGTATTGCAAGATAAAAAAGCCTCAGGCTTTATTTTTGGGTATACCGCCCATTCCTTGGAGCTATTTGCATCTAGAAGTTGGCTCGTAGCCTTCTTTGTGTTTTGTGCAGCAGTGACTGGAGAGTCATTTCTCTTGGCGGCTACAACTTTGGCAGGGGTCATTAATTTCTTTGGGGTTCCTGCATCCATTCTCGGTAATGAGATTGCGCTTCGTATAGGGCGTCAAAAGTGGGTATGTATTGTGATGCTCACGAGTGCAGTTTTAGGAATCGCACTAGCTTGCTCTACGGGCCAATCTTGGTGGCTGATTGTTGCTTTTGCTATTGGACATGCCATTTTTATTATGGCTGATTCTGCAACCTTAACTGCAGGCTTGGTTATTAGCGCCAAAGAAGATATTAAAGGTGCTGCAATGGGTTTACATTCTCTGATGGGCTTTGGTGGCGGTATGTTAGGCCCTGCGATTTTTGGTTTTGTCTTGGATATTTCAGGTTCACGTTCATCACAAGCTGCATGGGTTTGGGCTTATGTCGCTGTGGTCATATGGGGCGTTCTATTTGTTTTATATGAACGTCGTAATGGCTGGATTAGTAAAGCGGCTCAATGAGTAAGACGCTTACTTGTTATCACTGCTCCAGCCCAATTTCGCCTAGCGAATTAATAGAATCAGACTTAGCTGGCGTACGCCATGCGTTTTGTTGCGCTGGTTGTATGGCGATCGCCCAAACCATTCATAGCGAAGGCTTGGAAGTTTTTTACGCTAGACGATCACAGTCAGGCGATAAGCCAGCAGCCTACCTTGCTCTTAATGCAATCCCAGAAAAACTGAAGCCCTATGATGACCCGTCTTTACTGGGTCGTTTTACGAGACCCTCTCGCGATATTGGCAATCTAGAGACAACACTCCGTTTGGAGAAAATTCGGTGTGCAGCATGTGTTTGGTTATGCGAGCAACATCTACGACGTCTCGATGGTGTGAAAGATGTGCAGATTAATTACGTCACACAAAAAGTCATTGTGCGATTCTCACCAAGTAAAACAAGTCTAGCAAGATTGCTTTTTGAGATCGAGCGTGTTGGTTATGAAGCCTGGCCTTTTGAGCCGTCTTTAGTTTTAGACCGCGCAAAAAAAGAGCGACGGCAGTTACTTACGCGTTTAGGTGTAGCAATGCTAGGCATGATGCAAGTAATGATGTATGCGTGGCCCACGTATGTTGGTGCGGATATTACGCCAGAGTTTGATTTGTTACTAGGTTGGACCAGTTGGGCTCTTACAGCGCCAGTAATGGTGTATTCCGCGGGGCCTATCTTTCAGGCTGCATGGCGTAGTGTGCAGTCATTTAGGCAAACTCATATGCTGGGCATGGATGTACCCATTGCCATTGCTTTAGCTTTAGCGTTTACAGCCGGCACGATTAATTTAATCACGGGTTCGGGCCAGAGTTATTTTGATTCAATCACCATGTTTGTAGCATTTATTTTGGCTGCAAGATATGTTGAGTTGCTGGCAAGACAAGATGCGCAAGGTGGTGCAGAAGCGCTTGCAAAGCAATTGCCTGCAACTTGTGAGCGTGCAATCAATTTTCCATCATCCCAAGAGATTGAGGTAGTGCCAGTGGTTAATTGCAAGTCTGGTGAAGTGCTACGTGTATCACCTGGCGAAGTGGTTCCCGCAGATGGCGTCTTAATTGAAAATCCCAGTGCACTAGATGAATCTTTACTCACTGGGGAATCTAAGCCGGTAGAAAAAAAGATTGGTGACCCTGTTTATGCAGGAACGCATAACATTCTCAACCCTTTGTTTATGAGAATTGATGCCGTTGGACAATCTACCCGCATTGCGGGTATTGCATCATTATTGGATCAAGCATTACTTGCCAAGCCAGTCATGGTAAGTCTGGCTGAGAAGTGGGCGGCATACTTCGTTGCCTTCTTATTGCTGAGCGCATTTATCTCATCAGCAATTTGGCTATATTTTGATCCTAGCCAAGCTTGGACTGTATTGGTTTCTGTCTTGGTAGCCAGTTGCCCTTGCGCTCTATCGCTTGCTGTACCGACAGCTATGGCAGCAGCACAAGGCGCAGTGACGAAATTGGGATTACTGATTGTGCGCGCTCATGTTCTTGAGGGCTTGGTTAAAGCGACTGATCTTGTATTAGATAAGACTGGCACTTTAACAATGGGACAGCCTGAGCTACAAGAAATCATTCATTTGCGATCCGGTTATCGTCGTGAAGATGCACTTGCTCTAGCAGCGGCATTAGAAGCTGGCCAAAGACATCCGCTAGCCCTTTCTGTATTACGTGCAGCCCACTTGGAGGGTTTGGTATTGCCAAATTTAAATGACCCGGTGATCAATCAATTGGGTAAGGGTTTAATTTCAGGCTCATATCGCTTGGGTAGCGCAGCTTGGCTTGGAATAGAGCAAGATGGAAGTGTTGGGCAGTATGGTCAAGTGCATTTAGTGGATGAGCAGGGGCTGATTGCGAGCTTTATTTTCTTGGATACACCAAGACCAGGGTTGTCGCAATTTCTGAAGACGGTTAAATCTCGAAACATTCATGTGCACTTAGTGTCTGGTGATGATCCAGCAACAGTTGCTTGGTGGGCACATCATGTAGGTATTGAAAATTATCAAGGTGCTTGTACCCCTGAGGATAAGTATGACTTTATTGAGCGTCTGCAAAAAGATCATCATTTTGTGTGGGCAGTTGGTGATGGCGTAAACGACGCACCATTATTGGCGCGCGCTGATATCTCAATTGCGGTTGGCGCTGGCGCTCCTTTGGCTGCTGCTGGTGCAGATGCCATTCTGACCGCCGTATCCTTAGAGCCTTTGGCAAAAACTCTGCGTTTAGCCGATAAGACTCAAGCAATCATTAAGCAAAATTTATTGTGGGCACTAATCTATAACTTGCTTGCCATTCCGGCTGCGATGATGGGCTTAGTCAATCCATGGGTGGCCGGCATCGGAATGTCTTTATCTTCACTTGCGGTCACTTTAAACGCCTGGCGTTTACGAAAAGCTTAGACTATAGGGATGGAAAGCTTATTTCTTTTAATACCCTTGTCCTTGATTTTAGTGGGTCTCTTAGCGTGGATTTTGCACTGGTCAATTAAGAGTGGCCAGTTTGATGATTTAGATGGTCCAGGCCAGTCTATTCTGATGGATGATGATGCTCCGCCGACCAAGAAAGTCAGTGAAAACTCTCAAAAATAGCTATATAGATATTCAATCTTTCTGAATTCTCCAAGCTGCTGATAGGGCAGCCAGTATTTTGACCCATCCTTTTTGATATAGATCAAACCCCCTTGTAAACCTTACTTTGATAATCAATCCAGTCTATTTGGATTATGTCGCTGTTTGGTCACAAAAAAGGAGAAACCATGGGACTTACCGTGGGGAGCAATCAAGATACCTTCAATTACAAGGTTGTCAGCCAATTTGCCATCGTTACTGTGCTTTGGGGAATTGTTGGCATGCTCGTGGGGGTCATCCTCGCAGCTCAGCTGATCTGGCCTGAAATTACTTTTAATATTCCATGGCTTAGCTATGGCCGCCTACGTCCTTTACATACCAATGCAGTCATTTTTGCCTTTGGCGGTTCTGCCTTATTTGCAACGTCCTACTATATTGTTCAGCGTACTTGTCAGGTGCGACTATTCTGTGACAAGTTGGCAGCATTCACCTTTTGGGGTTGGCAGGCTGTCATTGTTGCTGCGGCCATCACTTTGCCATTAGGTATCACTACCTCTAAGGAATATGCAGAACTAGAGTGGCCAATTGACTTATTAATTACCGTAGTTTGGGTTGCCTACGCAATTGTGTTCTTTGGTACTGTGATTAAGCGTAAGACGAAGCATATTTACGTTTCAAACTGGTTCTTTGGCGCATATATTTTGACGATTGCTGTATTGCATATCGTCAACAATATTGAGATGCCAGCAAGCCTGTTTAAGTCTTATTCTGCATATGCTGGCGCGCAAGATGCCATGATTCAATGGTGGTATGGACATAATGCAGTGGGCTTTTTCTTGACCACGAGCTTCTTGGGCATGATGTATTACTTCATTCCAAAGCAAGCCGAGCGTCCAATCTACTCATATCGCCTATCTATTGTTCACTTCTGGGCTTTGAACTTTACCTATATGTGGGCAGGACCTCATCACCTGCAACACACCTCATTGCCAGACTGGACTCAGTCTTTAGGTATGGTGTTCTCACTGATTTTATTGGCTCCCTCATGGGGCGGCATGATCAATGGCATCATGACTTTATCTGGTGCTTGGTATAAATTACGTCGCGACCCCATCTTGAAATTCTTGGTGGTGGCATTGTCCTTCTATGGCATGTCTACCTTTGAAGGTTCGATGATGTCGATTAAGACTGTGAATAGCTTGTCTCATTACACAGACTGGACTATTGGCCACGTTCACTCTGGCGCTTTAGGTTGGGTTGCCATGATCACTATCGGTTCTCTCTATTACCTTATTCCGCGTCTAGTAGGCCAGCGCGATATGTACAGCACCAAGTTAATCGAAGTGCACTTCTGGATTGCAACCATTGGTGTAGTGATTTATATCGCTGCAATGTGGATTGCTGGTGTGATGCAGGGTTTGATGTGGAGAGCATTCGAGCCAGATGGAACTTTGACTTATAGCTTTGTTGAATCCGTTAAAGCAACCTATCCCTTCTATGTGATTCGTTTATTGGGCGGCTTGTGCTACTTAAGCGGTATGTTGCTCATGGCTTACAACGTATATAAGACAGTGATTGGTAAGAAATTCATTGATGCTGCGATTCCACAAGCGTCTATAGCTGCTCATTAAGGATAAGAACATGTCAGAACAACGTCGATTTTTCTCCCACGATACGCTTGAGCGTAATGTTGGTTGGTTGATCATCGCTACCATCGCAGCAATCTCAGTTGCTGGCTTGGTGCAGATCGTTCCTTTATTCTTCCAGCATTCCACTACTGAGCCAAGCCCCGGAATTGAGCCTTATTCAGCTTTGCGTTTAGCAGGTCGCGATATCTATCAGCGTGAAGGTTGCTTAGGCTGTCACTCACAACAGATTCGGACGCTACGTTCGGAGGTAGAGCGTTATGGCCCTTACTCATTAGCTGGTGAATCTGTATTTGATCACCCATTTTTATGGGGCAGTAAGCGTACTGGACCGGATTTAGCTCGTGTGGGCGGTCGCTATTCAGACGACTGGCATCGCATCCACTTGCGTAACCCACGCGATGTGGTGCCTGAGTCTAATATGTCCGCATATCCGTACTTGCAAAAGCCAGCAGCTGCCGACACGATTGCTTCACATATGACTGCAATGCGTCGCTTAGGTGTTCCGTATACCGATGAGCAGATTGCAAATGCACCTAAAGAGTTAGAAGGTAAAACTGAAGAAGATGCTTTGATTGCATATCTTCAGGGCCTTGGCGTCAATCGTAGATACATCATTGTTGACGAGGTAGTTGCTAAGTAATTCTTAGTAATGGAGAAAATATGCAAAATATCGCCCCTTATCTCTCAGCAATCTCTACCGTGCTTGGCTTGGTAGTTTTTTTAGGAATCATTTGGTGGGCTTGGTCTGCAAAAAGACAAGCTGCCAATCAAGAATCCGCCGAACTTCCGTTCGATCTTCCCGATGAATTCAGTAAGGATAAATCATGAGTGACTTTCTTGGTGCCGGTTGGAGTGCCTATATCGCCTTAGTAACACTGGTCGGTATTATTTGGTGCGTCTGGCTATTATTTTCTCAACGTAAAGCCAAGGTTATTCACACAGCTGACGGTGCAGTAGCTGATACTGGTCACGTTTGGGATGATGATTTGCGTGAGTTAAATAATCCATTACCACGTTGGTGGATGTGGATGTTCCTGCTCTCATGCATCTTTGCATTGGTTTATCTTGTGCTGTATCCAGGTTTAGGTTCTTATCCTGGTATTTTGGGTTACAGCACAGATGGCGCTCTGATGCAGTCAATGACAACAGCAAACGACGAACTGAAGCCTGTATATGCAAAGTATATGAAGATGGATATCGAGCAAGTTGCTGCTGATCCTAAAGCGCGTGAGATGGGTCAGCGCTTGTTTCTAAATTCCTGCGCACAATGCCACGGCTCAGACGCCGGTGGCTCAAAGGGCTTTCCTAATTTGACAGACCGTGATTGGTTATACGGCGGTTCACCAGAAAATATCAAGACTACGATTATTAATGGACGTGGCGGTGTAATGCCTCCATTCCCACAATTGGATAGTAAGCAGATTGTGGAGGTAGCGAACTACGTTCGTAGCCTTTCTGGACTGCCAGCTAATGATCTTAAAGTGGCAAGTGGAGCAGATCTATTTAAGTCAAATTGTGCAGCTTGTCATGGTGCCGATGGTAAGGGCAATATTGCCTTGGGTGCCCCGAACTTAACTGATAAGACCTGGTTATATGGTGGCTCGGAAGCGGTGATTGTTGAGACCATTACCAAAGGTCGCATGGCAATGATGCCTGCTCAGGACAAAGTATTGAGCCCTGAGAAGATTCACTTGCTGACTGCCTACGTTTGGGGCCTCTCTAATAATAAGCAATCACCAGACGCAAAGTAAGCGGTGCCAAGTAATACGCCGGGTGGAAAGCCTATTCCGATTGAAGTGATAGAGGAATCTCTTTATGAGGTCCGGCGTAAGATTTACCCACGCTCGGTAAGCGGACTCTTTGCACGTTGGCGCCTCATTCTGGTAATTGCCACGCAATTACTGTTTTACGGTTTGCCATGGCTTAGTTGGAATGATCGCCAAGCAGTTCTCTTTGATTTAATTCAACGTAAGTTTTATATCTTTGGCCTAGTACTCTGGCCACAAGACGTGATCTACCTCACGCTCTTATTAATTCTGTCTGCACTAGCTTTATTTCTCTTTACTGCAGTGGCTGGCCGTTTATTCTGCGGCTACGCTTGTCCACAAACGGTCTACACCGAAATCTTTATGTGGATTGAACGCAAGGTTGAAGGGGATCGTTTTGCACGCATTCGTTTGGACGGTGAGGAATGGCCTTGGGGTTTTACAAAATGGCGTTTGAAGATCACTAAACATCTTCTTTGGTTGCTCATCGCATTCTGGACAGGCTTTACCTTCATTGGTTATTTCACTCCCATTGAAACCTTAGGTTCCGCATTAATCCATTTGTCTTTGGGCCCTTGGCAAACCTTCTGGCTCTGCTTTTATAGCTTTGCTACCTGGGGTAATGCAGGCTTTATGCGTGAGCAGGTCTGCAAGTACATGTGCCCGTATGCGCGCTTCCAAAGTGTGATGGTCGATAAAGATACTTTCTTGGTTACATACGACAAAGTACGTGGCGAGCCAAGAGGTAGTCGCAGTAAATCTGCTGATCATGGCTCTATGGGCTTGGGCGATTGCGTGGACTGTAGTATCTGTGTACAAGTATGTCCAACTGGCATTGATATTCGTGATGGCATGCAATACATGTGTATTGGTTGCGGTGCATGTATTGACGCTTGTGATCAAGTAATGGAAAAAGTGGATTATCCAAAGGGACTGATCCGTTATACAACTGAACGTGCGATTGAAGATCAAGCATCTAATCAGAGTGCAATCAAACATATCTTGCGCCCAAGAGTTTTGATTTATACCGCCTTTATTACTGTGCTTGCTTCTGCCTTCTTGATCTCATTGGTAACGCGTAATCCGTTGCGGGTCGATATCATGCGGGATCGTGGTGCCTTAGCTCGTGAAGTTGAAGGTGTGCGGATTGAGAATATTTACCGCATTCAGATCATGAATGCCTCCGAGCATCCGATGAAAGTGCAGATTAAGGCAGCGGGCTTAGATGATTTGCGGATTCTAAACTCTCAGGGTAAAGAAATCTCCGAGATTAATGTGGGCCCAGCGAGCAATCAATTGCTCCCAGTAAAGGTTAGCAGCACAATTGGTCAAAATCTTTCAGGGAATTATCCGATTCATTTTGATGTAGTGGCGCAAGAACTTGTAGGTGATAAGGCAATCATGAGAACTCGCGAAGAGAAGTCTACTTTTATAATTCCCCGTTAAACATAGAGGCAATGAAGAGGATGCATATGACAGAACAGCAAACTACAAAACCTTGGTGGAAGCAGTTATGGCCTTGGTTACTGATTAGCGGACCAGCAGTAGCAATGGTTGGCTGCATTATTACTATTTGGCTAGCTCTGAATCTTCACGTTGATAAACCTTTACGCGAAGGTGTCGTGAAGCAGGGCTTAAAAGTAGAGCAGCTTAAAGACGCGCAGGCAAACAAATGAAATACCGCTTGCTGATCTGGATCTTGTGGCCATCTTTCTTGGTGGCAGGCATGGCAGAGGGCTTGTTATTTACGGTGATTCATCCGCAAGACTTATTATTTTTTGGTCATCATCCTGATCTATCAGATGAAGGTATCTATACCATTGGGTTTTTTATGATTTGGATCTTTTGCGCAGTCTCTAGTGCTTTAACTGCCTATATTCTGCCTGGTATTGAGGCACCGGATACTAAAGACGTCGATCGTGGCTTGCTTTAAACCTGCTTAAGAGGCACTTCAGTGTGGCAGCCATGCCTATCAGGATTCGGAATACCAGCTAATTCGTATAAGCCGTCCATATCAATGAGTTTAATATGACGTTGTTTAATCTGAATCAAGCCAGACTCCGCAAAGCGCGAGAGCATCCGACTGACAGTTTCAATTTGAATACCAAGATAGCTGCCAATCTCTACACGACTCATGCGCAAATCGAATTCATTATTGAGGTAACCGCGGGCTGCTAAACGTTGTGAGAGACTGAGTAAGAATGCTGCCAATCTTTCTTCGGCTCGCATCGTACCCAGGGAAAGTAAATGACGTTGATCTTGAGTCAGCTCGCGACTCATGATCTTATGAAACTGATTTTGTAGCACTGGAAGCTGACGGGCTAAATCTTCAAAGGCATCATAGCGAATAATGCAAACTTCACTTTCCTCTAATGCAATCGCATCTGATTGATAGTGACCTTCGCCGATGCCATCAAGACCCAGGATTTCACCGGGAAGATGAAAGCCAATGACTTGTTGACGACCATCTTGTAGACAATATTCTGTTTTGAGTGTGCCAAAGCGAACGCTATAGACTGAGCTTAAGGGGTCACCATGGCGGTAGAGACTTTCACCTTTTTGGAGGTGGACACGCTCTTTGATTAAGCTATCCACTCTAGAAACATCGCTGCTACTAAGTCCAACGGGAAGGCAAAACTGACCCAGCACGCAGACCGAGCATTTGCTGGTTGGGGAGTCAGTAGGTTTGTAATTCATCTTGGAGCTAATTATCAAGCAGTTTATTCTATTAATATGAAAATCAGCACTTTCACCTATTCTTTCTTGTGTCGATGCTAACCAGCAGCCTTCTTTTGGCAGTCTTCCTGGGGGCCTTAGTTAGTGGCTGGCATTGCGCTTTGATGTGTGGAGGTATCGCAGCTGCCATTGAGCGACCAATCGCCTCAGAGAGTCTTTTAAGGCCAAAATCTGAGCTTTTTTACCTACAGCTAGTCATGCATCTAGGACGGGTAGCAACATACGTCATATTGGGGGCGATTGCTGCGTGGGTAGGGGTGGTAGTTTGGCAACAAAACATCATTCCCATTCAACGCCCCTTATTTGCTTTCACCTCTCTCATTTTGATCTGGATGGGTTTTCGTCTCTTGCGTTTAGGAAAGTCGGAGGGACTTCTGGGGGGTAGGTGGTTAAGCACCAAAATTGCAGGCTATTGGGCTAAATATTTAGGACAAATGGCCAGCGGACCTTCACGCTGGTTTAGCGGCATGCTTTGGGGTTTGGTCCCCTGTGGTTTGGTCTACAGTGTTTTGCCACTGGCATTTCTCTCTGGTGATGTGACAACAGGTGCAGCATTGATGCTTGCATTTGGTTTGGGGACGCTACCCAACTTATTGTTGATTTCTAAATTCTCTGCAGCCCTAACGCAATTTGGCCAATATATCTGGGTGCGCTATTTCGCCGCTACATTGCTATTTACTGCTGGCGGATTTGGTTTGTTCCGCGCCTGGACTTTGCCAGAAGCTTTATTAAAAGGCGGCTTCTGTATTTCTTGAGTAGACCGCTTAAGAATGTAAGGCTGCTTCTATTCCAGAAATCAGATCAGGGTAGAGGGATCCCTGTTGCAGTTTCTCAATAAAGCCGCTGCGCTGCGCCATTTCATAGGGTTGATGATCAAGACCACAAATGATGAAGCGGATATTACGTACCTTACAAAGATGCGCTAATTCAGAGATTGTATCTATGCCCGAGGTATCAACATAGATCACATTTTTGAGGTCAAGTAGCAGGGTTTGAGATGGTAAGTTTTCCTCAATCTTCTCTAAGAGTTTGACCGCCCCAAAGAAGATGGCTCCATGGATGCGGTAGGCATCAATGCGGCCTCGCTGATTTTCTAGTGCAGGAAAATGATTTGCTTCAGCAATTTCGCAGCGAGATAGGCTGGAGATTCTATAAATAAAAGTGATGAATGCAGACAATAAACCAACTTGAACTGCGACCGTCAGGTCCATCACTACTGTTAATAGAAAAACACTCAAGATGGTAATGCGATAAGGTAAACGGAACTGCTTGAGCTCAATGAATTTTTTCCACTCACCCATATTCCAGGCAACATACATCAAGATTGCAGCAAGACCTGCCAAAGGAATATCTTTTGCAAGAGGCGCTGCAAATAGAATAATGATGAGTAAGGTGAGTGCGTGCACAATACCGGCAATTGGGGTACTCGCGCCACTTTCAACATTAGTTACAGTTCTTGCAATGGTGCCGGTTGCAGGCATTCCACCAAAGAAAGGAGTCACCACATTAGCGACCCCTTGCGCCATTAGCTCTTGATTGGAATTATGGCGATCATGAATCAAGCTATCAGCAATACGAGCACAGAGCAGGGACTCAATTGCACCAAGCAAAGCGAGAGTGAGGGCTGGAGCGAGCATAAATTGAGCGTTATCCCAGCTAATTGGGATCCACTCAAAATGGGGTAGTCCAGAAGGAATACCACCAAAGCGACTACCAATTGTATCTATTGGTAAGTCCCACAGCGTAGTGACGACTGTTGCCACTACCATCGCAATCACAGTACCGGGAATATGACTTAAATGCCCAAAGTGTTTATGAAATAGTTTCCACAAAATAATGACTGCAAGGCTACCGCAGGCAACTGAAAGTGCAATTGGGTTGAAGGTGTCAGCTGCTTGATAAAGTGTTTGTAGGGCCGGAAAAAATTGCGCTGGCATCTTATCAATGCTGAGCCCAAAGAAATCCTTGAGTTGCGATAAGCCAATCAAAAAAGCAATGCCATTGGTAAAGCCAATAATGACGGCGATGGGGATAAAGCGCACCAGCGTTCCCAAGCGGAATGCGCCCATCAAAATCAGAAATGCGCCCGACATTGCTGTGGCTAGTAGCAAATTGGAGACGCCATAACGCTCAACAATACCGTACACAATCACAATGAATGCGCCTGCTGGACCACCAATTTGAACGCGACTACCACCCAGAAGAGAGATGAGCCCTCCAGCAATAATGGCAGTAAAAATACCCGCTTCTGGTTTGAGTCCACTGGCGATAGCAAATGCCATTGCTAAAGGTAGCGCCACAATCCCCACAGTGATTCCCGCTAATACATCTTTGGCAAATAGCGTTTTGCTATAGCCAGCAAAAGATGTCAGGATCTTGGGTTGAATGAACATGTTGATGTTCGCTAAGCGCTATTTATGAAAAGCGGTTGCCAATCCAGTAGGCAATCCCAGCAGCTAGCGCAGTAACGAAGCTTCCCCAGGCAATATCAATGAATGCTAGCCGGGTTGGAAAGTCTCTAATGACGGCAAGATTAGTCAGATCGTAAGTCATATAACAAAACAGACCGAATAAAGCACCAAATTGCAATGCATACATCAATGACTGTTTTGAAAGGGCCGGAAGGATGACAAAAATAGTCGCACCTAATGCATAGAGTAGATAGAAGGCTAGTCCTGCAATGAGTTTAGGTTCGGCGGCCATCAAATCGCCCATCTCATCTCGATAGAGGCTTTTAGCAATCCCCAGGAGCCAAATGAGATCGATGGCAAGCATGGTGAATAAAAATGAACCGTAGATAGCGAAATACTTGAGCAATTCAGTTACCCTTTCAAGCTGTTATAGCCTAATAATAAGCATTATGATGGAAAGTGTAGATCAGTAGTTCAATTTAAAGGGAGTCAATTATGTTTAAGCATTTATTGGTGCCGGTCGATGGCTCGGATGTCAGCAAAAAGTCTTTGAAGAAGGTGGCTGAGCTTGCAAAAGCCGATGGCGCTGCAGTGACCTTAGTTTATATATCTGACCCTTTACCCCCGATGGTGTACTCCGATAGCACTATGGGTTATGGAATTACCCAAAAAGATCACCAGAAGGTATGTGAGGCTTATGCAAAAGATGTTTTCAAAAAAGCTGCTACCGCGCTTGGTGCAAGTATTAAAGCAAAGGCACTCCATATCTCCAATACCAATTTATCTGAAGGTATTTTAGATGGCGCTAAAAAAGCAAAAGCTGATGTCATTGTGATGGCTTCGCATAAGCGCACAGGTATCAAAGGTATTTTGCTTGGCAGTGAAACACATGAAGTAATTGTGCATTCCAAGTTGCCGGTATTAGTTCTTGGTTAATGAAGTCACTTAAGCAACGTTAAAGCAATAGGGTCCACATGGACCCTATTTTATTGGCGATCAGTTGTGTTTGATGGGGCTTCCCAGTAACAGAATTTCTCTTGTGAGTTGGCCGCTCTCATTGTTACGCATAGACCATAAATCTAGCTGAGTCTTCGCTGCGTACGGGTCAACATACACACCATTTTTCCTGAGCTCAAAATGAAGATGTGGACCAGTAGATCTTCCGGTAGATCCAACATAACCAATTTCTAAACCACGACGCACTTCATTGCCAACTTTAAGTTCAACGTTGTAGTTACTTAAATGAGCATAGTAAGTATGATAGTTGCCAGGATGCTCCAAGATAATTAAATTTCCAAAAGCGCCGCTATAGCCAAGATGGGCAACTTTGCCATTGGCTACACTGAAGACAGGCGTTCCGGTTGGAGCTGCATAATCAATACCCATATGGGTACGATAGCGTTGCTTGGGCGACGCCGTTTGGGCTGCTGGAGCGCTATTGCTTGGTCGCTTACTCCCAGCGCGCACGCTGCCAACGCCGCGTGAGATACGTCTGTAGCTTAGTGGATTAGTCCAAAAAGATCGCTCTAAAGATTCTCCGCTGCCAGTAAAAAATCCGCCGGGGATATCATTACGATCGACCCAGTAGGCGCTTGCAAATACTTCTTTATTCTCTGGATCAATAATCTCAGTAGCCCAGATTTGCGCCCATCGCTCGCGGTCACCAAAATCAACAATTAAACGTACTACGCTATTAGTATTTTCTAGCGAACTATTGTCTTCGGGGTAAATCTGTTTAATCAGAGAATTCAATTCCCAAACCAATTCGACTGGCAGAATATCTCCAACTTTACGTGGATCATATAAAACATCGCGCAATGGAAGTTGTATCTCAGTGAGATGTTTCGATTCATTCTTAAGATAATCCTGCTGAACCAGGAATCCACCAAAAGCAGAGGGTGTGAATGTCCATACCTCTGTTTTATTGTCTTGAATAGGGCCATTCATAATGCTGAGAGAGTCAAAGCGATTGCGACTGCCGAATGCGGCAGCGTAAGGAATGCAGTCCCCGCGCATCCGATCAAAGAATGTCTTCGTTTGGTTTTTGAAAAACTCTGAAAATGCTTGGTTGTCGATGCCGATGCTGGAGGGCAAATTATCTTCATTAAAATTGCGTCTCAGACAGCCCTGAATGACTCGATAGTCAAGGTTACTGGCGCTATCAAGATCTATCTCATTCGGATCTTTACGCTGAAACAGGATAGGATTTAGACTATTGGTTTTTGAGGATCCTGTTGCTGCACTATCTTTGAAGCCAACAGGTTTTGTATTTTGGACAATTACCTTTTTATTACTTTGGTTTGATTGCGCCTGAACTGAAGATATAACCTCAGGCAGTCCGCTGAGGCAGGTATATCCAATCAGAATGAGTGCTCCTCTCAACAGGAGTGAGCTACGAGTTACTTTTTTATTCACCCCGTAATTATCTAATAATGTGAGTCAGTACTTCGATAATCATGCTGTAGTGCAGCAAATTCAATTTAATCTTGATCTGGCGCGATCTTGAGCACAGCAAATGCAGCCTTGAGGCGCTCTTCATAATTCCGCTTCATGATTGCTGCCTCCTCGGGGCTCCAGCTCCGAAGGCCTTCACCCTTATTGATACCAGTTTTGCCAGTTTTCACTAAGTTAGTGATGCAAGTTGGGGGCGCGGTGATATTGGATAGAGATGGGTAAATCAATTCTGCAGCTAGGGTCATACCTTCCCATCCGGAAATTTCTTTTTGCGTCATTGGTCCAACAGCGGCATAGCGAAAGCCAAAGCTATAACGAACAGCAGTATCAATATCTTCTGGTGTTGCAATTCCATCTTGTAATAGAGAAAGCGCTTCACGCATCAAGGCATGTTGAATGCGATTGGCTAAGAATCCCGGAATGTCCTTTTTGACTAGCACTGGTTTTTTACCGTGTACTCGATAGAGCTCGCATACTTGATTTGCTATATCTGGATCGGAGTCTTTTCCCAGCACAATTTCTACTAAAGGCACGATATGTGCCGGCATGAAATAGTGGGTATTGAGCATGCGATGCGCAGTCTTAAGATCCTTCGCTATTTCGCTGATTGGAAAGCCTGAGCTATTGCTGCCAATTGCTATGTGTGATGGCACGCGTTGATCAAGGTCAGCAAAAATTGCTTTTTTAAGATCCAAGCGCTCAGAAATAGTTTCAATGATTAATGCAGTATCTTCCCAGTCATTCCATTCGGCTATGCTGCCGGCACGCAAGCTTGCTCCGAGCTGTTGCCAATCAGTGTTGATAGAGTTGGCACAGGCCTGAATTGCCTCAAAGCACTTTTCAGATTTTTCTGCGGAGCGCCCCAAAATGACGGTATCGGTCCCATAGGCTAAAAATCCTGCTGCTATGCCTACACCCATAGTTCCGGTTCCAATGACAACAACTTTACCCATAGCCTACTCACCAGTTAGTTACTTAATAGCTGAATTATTCCCTATTCCGACTGATGCCGACTAGTTAAATTATCGATACAATCATTTTTTGAATTAAGGAGTCCAGATGCCGATTATTGAATCCGTTCAGGTTGCTTCAGTAGCCGTTCCGCTAGATAAAGTGACCTCATTTTCCACTCGTACTGTTTCTGAGCGTCACTATTGCCTGGTAAAGGTACGTGGCAAGGATGGTAATGAGGGTATTGGCTTTTGTTATGTTGGTAGCGCTGGTGGAGATATTGCCAAAATTGCTGTCGAGCAACTCTTGGCGCCAAAGCTAATTGGCCAAAATAGCCATCGCAGTGAAGGTCTGTGGATGGAGATGTATAACGAATCCATTTTGCAGGGACGTACTGGTGCAGTTATGCGCGGTATCTCGATCTTGGATACAGCGCTTTGGGATTTAAATGCGCGTTCAGTGGGCCTGCCTTTACATCAGTATCTGGGTTCTGTGGTGGATGATCGAGTCCCTGCATACGCAAGTGGTGGCTATTACCTTGAGGGTAAAACTCCAGCCAAGCTTGGTAAGGAAATGGAGTCTTACGTAAAGCAGGGCTTCAAAGCCGTCAAGATGAAAGTAGGTCGTCTATCACCTGCCGAAGAAGAGACACGAGTAGCAGCAGCTCGTAAGGCTGTTGGCGATGATATTTTGCTGACTCTAGATGCTAATAATGCTTGGCGTGATTTACCTACTGCACTAGAGTATGTGCGTCGTTTTGAAGCCTACAACCCATATTGGATTGAAGAGCCATTTTCACCAGACGCGATTGATTTACATGCTGCCCTTGCTCGTCTGACAAAGATTAACGTTGCTACCGGCGAAATGGAAGCAGGTCGCTGGCGTTTTAGAGAGTTGATTGATGCTGGCGGCGCAATGATTTTGCAATCCGATGCTGCTGTCTGCGGCGGAATTACAGAATGGCGCAGGATTTCAGCATATGCGGATTTGAAGGGCGTCATCGTTTGCCCTCACTGGATGCATGATCTACATGCACCATTGGTTGCTGCTACACCCAATGCCCGTTTTGTGGAGTTCTTCTTGGATGATCAAGTTCTCAATTTCCGTAGATTGATTAATAAGCAATTGACTTTCAAGAACGGCGATCTGATCTTGCACAAAACACCAGGATTAGGCTTTGAGTTTGATGAGGCTGCAGTCAAGAAGTATGCCGGTAAGGCTGCTTGGACAAAGATTGCTTAAGCAAATCAATATAAGCCTGTAAAACAATAAAGCCCGCAAATGCGGGCTTTATTGTTGATATCCACTCAGATATCGCGTTGGCGATACTTGTTTATCTTATGAAGCTTTGCGATTGAGTTTGAAATACGTGATCGATTGGGTAATCAATACGAGACCAAAGCCAATAAAGCCAATCAGGTCAGCCTCAGTTGATGGGTAGGCTAGGGCAACGCCAGAAACTACCATGATGACGCGCTCAAAAATTTTGGTTTTCTCAATAAACCAACCTTGAAGGCCGCCAGCCAAGCAGATGATTCCTACCACTGCAGTAAAGGAGATCCAAGCAATCTGCATCCAATCGGCCTGTTCCAGAGCGCTACTGGATCCCATCAATAGCAGGCTGACTCCAGACTTATCCAAGACAAACATAAATGGCACCAGAATCGCTGGCGCTACATATTTCCAGGTTTGTAAAGTAGTCCTATAGGGATTGCCTTTACAGATTGCCGCTGCTGCAAATGGAGAGAGCGCTGTTGGAGGAGAAACCTCAGAGAGAACGGCATAGTAAAAGATAAACATATGGGCTGCAAAGGCAGGCACACCCAAATTAATTAATGCTGGCGCTGCGATCACTGCGCAGATGATGTATGAGGCTGTGACTGGAACAGCGAGACCCACAATCCAAACAATTAAGGCAGTGAAGATTGCGGTGAGCAAGAGTGAGCCACCTGCGTACTGAATCACAATCGAGCTAAATTTCAATCCAAGACCAGTTAGAGTCACGGTACCCACAATTAAGCCGGCGCCTGCACAGGTTGCAGCGATAGCCAAAACTCCAGTAGATCCTGATGCCAGTGCTTTCGTGAGACTAGAGTTGTAAAGTCCTGAAAGAATAGGCTCTTTACCTTTAAACCACGCCCAAGGAATGATCGCAGTATCTTCACGCAACATACTAGAGAAGGCGGATACCACGGTTGCCCAAAACACCGACATCACTGGTGAGAAGCCATACATCATGAATACCACAATCGAAATCAGTGAGAAGAAATGGAACCAGTATTTTTTCGTAAGCGACCAGGCGCTTTCTGCTGATTCAAAATGAATATTCTTCATCCCGTATTTACGAACATCAATCTCAACCATGACAAATAAACCAAGGTAAAAGAGGATGGTTGGGATGGTTGCCATCAGCAATACATCTAAATAAGAGATCTTTAAAAAGTCAGCAATCAAGAATGCCGCTGCACCCAGAACTGGTGGCGAGATAATGGCGCCAAGACCTCCAGCTGCCAAGAGGCCGCCGGCAGCATTCTTTTCATAGCCAACCTTCTCAAGCATGGGTGCGGCAACTGAGCCTACAGTGACGGTAGTGGCAACACCTGATCCGGAAGGACCACCCATTAAAAATGAGGACAGCACGATGGTTCTGCCAACCCCTGAGGATTTGCCACCCATTGCAGCAAAAGAGAAGTCAATAAAGAACTTACCGGCACCCGTAAATTGTAAGAAGGCACCAAAGATGGTGAACAGAATAATGAGCGTTGCAGAGACATCGACTGCGGTACCGTAGATTCCTTCCAGGCTCATATACATATAACCAACTAGGCGATCAAGATCATAGCCTTTATGAGTCCATGGAGCGGGCAGATAGTTACCAAAGAAAGCGTACAGCAAGAAGAGAACAGTAACGGTTACTAAGACCATGCCATTGGTCCTTCTGACGCTCTCAAGGATGAGCAAGATAAGAGCAATGCCAACCATGACATCAGTAGAGTTTGGCGCGGTGTTTCTGTCCATGAAATCATCGCCACCCGAGAGAATGTAATAGGCAATCGCAACGGAGCCGACAGCAAATAAAACATCCCAAAACATCAACTTGTTTTTAAAGCGAGCAGCAATCGGAAAACTTAAGAAAACTAAAAATAACACTAAGGCAACGTGTATTACACGCAATTGCTGCGTTGGAACAATCGAATAGGCCGCATAGAGATGAAACAAAGACATGCCAACAGCAACCAAGGTGATGAATTTGGCTAGCAGCCCTTTATAGTCATTAGAGTCACCTTCTTCTTGCTTAATGAAAGCATCTAACTTTTCTTGGGTTTCATTGTCAATTGCGTTTTGATTCATCTCTCAGCCTGTTTTTATTTCTATTTATGTGCCGCATTAAAGCAGAAGGGGTGAGATTAACTCACCCCGATGTAGCTTAGTTTACCTTGACACCTTTTTCTTTAAGGTACTTTAATGCACCAGGGTGGTAAGCAACTGGTGTCGCATTCGCTTTTTGATTCTCTAGCTTGATGTTTCTGTACTCAGCATGTGAGCGAACTAGTTCCAGCTGATTGTCAAAAATAGCTTTGACAATTTTGTATGCCTCAGCATCAGACATAGAAGCATTTACAACCAATAAATTAGCAACGGCTGCAACGTTATTATCTTTTTCCATGCCGCTATAAGTTTGCTTAGTGATAACGGATGGGAAGTAAAGATTGCCATATTTTTTATTCATCGCAGGAACTTCAGCAGCAGTGTCTACCATCACGATTTTCATGCCGGGGCTGTTTGCAAGATCAGTTACTGCAGCAGTTGGTAAACCACCTACCCAGAAGAAAGCATCAATCTTGCGATCTTTTACTGCATTGACAGATTCTGCAACGCTCAAGCGCTCGCGTTTGACATCTTTATCTTTATCAAGGCCTGCAGCTTCTAGCAAACGAAAGGCCATCACTTCAGTAGCGCTACCAGGGGAGCCAGTACTTACACGCTTACCTTTTAAATCTTTCATTGTTTTAATGCCGGTTGATTCCACGGTAGCTACGTGCATTAAGTTTGGATACAGGATGAGTAGGGTGCGCAGGTCTATTGGCTTGTCCTTAAATTTATCCTCACCAACTAAGGCATCTTTAGCAGCGTCAGCCATTGAGAAGCCAACGTAAGGCTTGCCAGTGCCAATCAGTTTTAAGTTATCCACTGAACCCCCGGTAACTTCAGCGGTCGCAGACATTCCTGGTACATGCTTCGATAGAACTGAGGCTAGGCCTCCACCCATTGGGTAGTAGACACCACCAGTACCACCGGTTGCGATGGATAGATTTTGTGCGTGTGCAGTTGCCCATAAGAGGCTAAGGGAAAGGGTAATGACTTTAAGTAGTTTCATTTTGTCTCCTAGTAATAATTAGTTTTGTAAATTAAAGGCCTGGCATGCTGAAATTAATTGCTTTGAGCTCGCTTAACAACTGAGCTTGTTGGCCAGCACTCAATTGCATGAGGGGTGGACGTACTCTTAACCACTCTGGGTCTTTGCTGTAATGTGCTACCGCTGTTTTCATACCAGCAATCATTTGGTACTTCGCAAAGATACCGCGCACTTGATCTAAGTCAGCTTGGCGTTTATCGGCATCAGATTCCCTCCAATGGGCAGCTAATTCAGCAATTGCTTTTGGATTCACGTTTGCAGTAGCAGAGATGCAGCCAACGCCGCCGGCACGCAGTGCGCGCATCAAGAATACTTCACTGCCTGCATAAACTCGGAAGCCATGTGGCGCCAATAGCTTGATTACCGATTCTGTATATTCCCAATCACCAGAGCTATCTTTCATACCAACCACAGTTTTTGGATACTCTTTTGTTAAACGCTCCAGTAATGAGAGGCTTAAATTGATTTTGGTGACTGGAGGTATGTTGTAAATATAAATTTGTAGTGCTGGGTTACCTATCTTTTGAATGACTTCAGAGAAGTAGGCAAACAAACCATCATCAGTAATATCTTTATAGTAGAAGGGTGGCAGCATCAATACGCCAGCACATTGGTAACTCAAAGCATGGGCAGTCATCCGATAAGTGCTCTCGATGGAGGTGGATCCAGTTCCCGGCATCATATGCTGTGGGTTTAACCCACCCTCAATCAGCGCAGTAAGCGTATTCATCTTTTGTGTGGCAGACATCGAGTTCGCCTCGGAGTTTGTGCCAAAGATTGCTTGACCAACGCCATTCGCCTCTAACCATTTACATTGCTTGAGTAATTTTTGTTCATCTGGATAGCCATCTGCTTTGAAGGGCGTCATTACAGGTGACAACACCGCCGGCAAGGTGGAAGGATGTAAAGAAATGGTCATGCTGACTCCGTTTTAATGATGCACTTCTGATAGAAGTGGTTGTTTTGCAAAAAATGCTTCTAGATTATCTACAGCTAAATTGGTCATGGCTATCCGTGTTTCCGTGGTGGCGCTACCAATATGAGGTGTTAGTAAAACATTATCAAGATTTAAAAAGACCTTATTAGGATTTGGTTCATTCTCAAAGACATCCAGCGCAGCACCAGCGATCTTTTTATGTTGCAGTGCATATAAAAGGTCGTTCTCGTCCACCACGCTACCACGAGCAATATTGACTAGAAAACCAGTGGGCCCTAAAGCCCCCAAAACCTCAGCGTTGACCATCTTATCGGTATCGGGGGTGGCAGGGCAGGCTAGGAATAAAACATCGCAATTCTGGGCTAAATCCTTAACCTTGGGGTAGTAGGTGTAAGGCACCTGCTTTGGGCTGGGACCGCTGTAAGCAATCTCCACCTTAAAAGGCTCAAGGCGCTTGGCTAGATCTTGGCCAATACGACCCATACCTACAATACCTACCTGCTTCCCAGCGAGAGTGCTTGTTAACTTAAAAGGGGTCTTTGCCCAAGCGCCGCTTTTGACAAAGGCCTCAGATTCAGGGATGCGGCGCATTAGTCCAAGCATCATGCCAATGGCCAGCTCACAGACGGCATCATTTAGCACCCCTGGGGTGTTTGTGGCTTGAATACCTTGCTGCTTAAGGTATGCCAAAGGCAGGTTGTCATAACCAACCCCGCAGGTTGCAACCATGCGAATACTGGGAATCTGCTTGACCAAGGCCTCAGGTAGATTGGTATTGGAGCGAATCAAAATAGCCTCAAAGTTTCCTGCGGGGGCCGGGGCCGCAGGATCTAGATGGTAAGTAGGAGTAAAGCGTCGATCAATTTCTGCCTGCATTAACTCAGGGAAATGGCCGACCTGTAGCACCGAATTGACGGGGATCATGTCTCACTATATTTTTTATTGAAATAATGATCACATTGTATGTGGATTTTGAATGAAAAGTCTGCCCCTTTAGGAGAATAAGTAATGTTGTTTACCCCAGCTGAAACCAAGGTGGTGATTGTCGGCGGCGGAACGATGGGCGCGGATGTTGCCGCGGTCTGTGCGCGGGGCGGCTGCGCCGTCCAAGTGGTAGAGCCAACCACAGAGCGTCGTGCTTTATTGCCAGACTACTTCATCAATACCATGACTGAGCTTGGTTATGAAAATCGCATCCACTTATTGACTGTAGCGGGTTCACTTGAAGAGGTCGACTGGCCTGAGATTGATTTGGTGATTGAGTGTGTACCGGAGCGTCTTGATATCAAGCGAGAATTATTTGCAAAGTTAGAAAAATATGCAAAGCCTGAGGCGGTGTTGGCTAGTAATAGCACCAGCTATCCGATTAGTGAAATTGCTGAAGGCTTAAAAACAGCAGCCCGTATGATCGGCTTGCATTTTTTCATGCCCGCTCATTTAGTTCCTTGTGTGGAAGTAGTTTATGGAGCAAAGACTTCTCCAATGGTCGGCGATAGCTTATCGAGATTGATGACGGCATGTGGCATGGTTCCAGTGAGCGTTAAAAAAGATTTACCAGGATTTTTGGCAAATCGCTTACAACATGCCTTATCCCGCGAAGCATTTTCAATGGTTGATGAGGGTGTTTGTAGTCTTGAGGATATTGATAAAGCAGTACGTTTTGGCTTTGGGTTTCGTTATATTGCTGCCGGCCCTGCTATGCAACGAGATCATGCTGGCCTAGAGGTGCATGCCGCTGGAGGCGCCAAGATTTACCCTAGCCTCAATAACTCGCCCAATATTGCCAAGTGTTTGAGTGATCGTGTTGCTAGTGGAAAGTTTGGCATGAAAACTGGCGAAGGATTTTTCCCTTGGACTGCCGAAACGATTAAGGCTGAACGGGACCGCTATCAAGAAGCTTTAAGAGCGGGGTTAAAGATAATCCAGAAAGACTTGCCCCAGATCAAATAAACGAAATTTTTATGGCTTATCCTAGGGGCATGAAGAAAATCATTCGTGTCTGGGATTTGCCAGTTCGTGTATTTCACTGGCTATTAGTGCTTTGCATTATCGGTAGCTTAATTAGCGTTAATCTTGGCGGTAATGCAATCGAGTGGCACGCCTACTTTGGATACAGTATCTTGACCTTGTTGATCTTCCGTATCACTTGGGGTTATGTCGGCTCTACACATGCTCGCTTTGCATCATTCTTTCCGAATCGCGAAAAGATTTTGAATTACCTGCAAGGTAATGCACCACGAGTCTTGGGACATAACCCAATAGGGGCACTGTCTGTATTTGCGCTACTCTTTACTTTGAGTGTGCAAGTCGTCACTGGCTTATTTGTCGATGATGAGATTGCCTTCCAGGGGCCACTAGCAAAATACGTACCTAACTGGGTAGCCTCTTTTTTATCTGAGATTCATGAAGGCAATCAAGTGGTGATCTACACCTTAATTGCTATTCATATTGCTGCCATCATCTATTACAAGAAATTCAAAGGTGAAGATCTGATTAAGCCAATGATCAGCGGCGATAAAGAAATTGACCCAAGCGAGGAAGCAAGTTATTTGCCTTCTGACTTGGGTCGTGCATCCCGGGATGGCGCTTTACAGCGCAGTGTAGCTCTTGTGCTCTTGAGTCTAATCGCGGTGATGGTAGGTTACTTGATTACTTCTTCTTAAAGTCGTCATGGCAGCCTTTGCAAGTTGCCCCTGCAGCGCCAAAAGCCTTCTTGATACTCTCTAAGTCGCCCGATTGAGTCGCCTTGTTGAGATCAACCACAGCCAATTGCATCTTTTCTGAAGCCGCTTTGAATTTAGCGTTATCAGACCACACAAGCGCTTGTGCTTTGCCGCCTTCTGTACCAGGACCAAATGCTTGCCATGGCAATGTAGACATCATGGCAACGACAGCAGCGTTTTTAGCAACTTCATCTTTGTTGTAAGGCGCTTCACCTTTTACTACTGCGCCAATTTTTCCAAAGGAGTTGGCCATCACAGTAAATACACTCTGACGATATTTAATAGCGTCTTCAGGTTTTTGGAATTGGGCAAAAGCAAAGCCAGCGCTGATTGCTAAAACTGTTGTAGTGCTTGCTAAAACAATCTTTTGTAATTTCATGGTTATTTCCCTCTGGTGGATAAGGATTGCTTGGATCAGAATATCTCAGAATACCAATTTTTGTCTAAATTAAAAGATCATTCTTAGGGGGGTGGTTAAGAATAGTATGAGCCACTCAAAGAAGTTCATTAGGGGCTGCATCCATAACGACCCAATGACCCCAGTGAATACTAGGGCCAAAACAATGAAAAATCCCCAAGGCTCTAATCGTCCCAGTGCAATTGACTGACGCGCTGGAAGAAGGCTCGACAAAATGCGCCCACCATCTAAGGGAGGTAAAGGGAATAAATTGAACACCAATAAGCCAAGATTCCAGGTCACCCCGGCTTGAGACATCGAAACTAGAAACTTCTCATTAATTCCAAGTCCAACGAGCGCAATTAAAAAGATTAGCCAGATTAGTGCTTGAGCAAAGTTGGACCCCGGCCCAGCTAAAGCGACCCAGATTGAATCAATTCTGGGGTTTCGTAGTCGTCCAAAGTTCACCGGTACTGGTTTGGCATAGCCCACCAAAAAGGGGGATCCAGTGAGTATGAGTAAGAGGGGAATCAAGATCGTGCCCACGGGATCTATATGTTTGGCAGGATTTAGACTGACTCTACCCATCATATAAGCCGTGTTGTCTCCAAATTTGCGGGCAGCATAGCCATGGGCTGCCTCATGGATGGTGATAGCAAAAATGAGAGGAATCGCATTGATGGCGACGGCTTGGATAGAATAGTCAGTAATCATGGCAATATGATATCTATAGGAGCTAAAAGTGACTGACGATAAGAAACCCGACCCAAAAACCCCGGCAAAGCCTGTAATTGCTAAGCCGCCAGCACGTCCACCAGTACCCAAAGGCCCATCTGGCCCAGCCGGAAGGCCTCAGGCAGGCTTCGGAGGCGGAAAAGGCATGATGCGCAAGGCTGGCCGCGGACGATAGTGGATAATTACCCCACTAATTAATGTATTTACAGAGGATTTAGTATGAACGAATGGCACAACGAATCTAAAGAAGAAGTTAACAAAAAGATCATTACCTTAATTGTGATGTTGGCTGCAGCTACTAGCTTGGCTATCTTGTTTGCATTGGTTGCTGCTCATACTGGTTACGTATTCGGTTAACCAGTATTAATGACTAGCCATCGCCAACCTGCAGTATTTGCTGGCCATGGCAGTCCGATGTATGCCATTGAGCCCAATCGCTACACTTCAGCATGGGCATCTCTCGGTAAATCATTAAAACGCCCAGACGCAATCTTAGTGATCTCGGCGCATTGGGTAACCCGTGGAGTTTGGGTTACTGCAATGCCAAAACCCAAAACCATTCATGACTTCGGCGGCTTTCCGCAAGAGCTCTTTGAGATTGAGTATCCCGCTCCAGGTAGTCCTGCTCTAGCAGATCGCATTCAAGAATTGCTGAACGTACCGATCGTGATGGAAGAGAATGAATGGGGTATTGATCACGGTGCCTGGTCGGTCCTTAAATATATGTATCCAAATGCAGATGTTCCAGTGGTGCAGTTGAGTCTAGATGGCTCTAAGTCAGCCCGTGAGCACTATGAATTAGCAAAGCAACTTCGTCCCTTGCGTGATGAGAATATTCTAATTCTGGCAAGCGGCAATGTAGTACATAACTTGCGCACTATTCATTGGCAAGAGGATGCAGAGCCCTATCCGTGGGCTAAAGACTTTAATGATTTTTTTACCTCAGAGATTCAAGTAAATCATCATGAGTCTCTGATCAATTGGGAAAAGTATGGCGAGGCTGCTCACATGTCGGTTCCGACTGCAGAGCACTACTGGCCCGCTTTATATACTTTAGCTTTACAAGCAGAGGGTGAGCATGCCAAAGTGTATACAGACGGCATAGAGATGAGCTCCATCAGTATGCTGGGTTTTTCAATTCAATAAATACTGACTATGTGGCTCTCTATCTTCGCGATTTTCTTCGGTGCTGGCTTTGGTGCCTTGCTAAGAGCGGGATTTAATTTCCTAGTTGTAGGTTCAGCATCCATGATTCCGTTGGGAACCCTGCTATCCAATCTGGTGGGTGGCTATCTGATTGGAATTGCGATTGCTTTTTTTGGCAACAATCCAAACCTCACTCCCGAATGGAGGCTGTTTGTGATCACAGGCTTTCTGGGTGGCTTAACTACCTTCTCGAGCTTTTCTGCTGAAGTAGTTACTCTGATGCAGCGCGGAGAAATTACCTGGGCCCTAGGAACAGCGCTCCTTCATTTAGTAGGTTCGCTGGTTTTAACCTTCTTGGGTATCCTGAGTTATCAAGCTCTCAAGTAAGGATTGAATAGCTTCACTCTGGCTTGATGTTGGCCGCCTTAACAACAGCGCTCCATTTTGCAGACTCTGATTTAATCAGCGCAGCAAACTCTGCTGGACTACCGCCACCAATCTCATTTCCTTGAGAGAGCATGATCTCCCGAATCCCTGGATCCTTCAGGGCTTCATTCGCAGCGGCATTCAACTTATCAATGATTGCTTTAGGCGTTCCCTTGGGGACAATGAGTCCTTGCCAATTGAGAACCTCAACCTTGGGGTATCCCAGTTCAGCAAAGCTCGGTACGTTTGGTAACAGCGGCGAGCGTTTTTTGCTTGTGATCGCAATTGGACGAAGCTTGTCTCCTTTAATGTTTGGTACTGCGGAATACATTTGATCAAACATGATGTCAACATTGCCGGCCATGAGATCTGTCAAGGCAGCTGAACCACTTTTGTATGGAACATGAATCATGCTGATGCCAGCATTGAGCTCAAAGAGCTCTGCAGAAAGCTGGTGGCTTCCACCGATCCCGCCAGACGAGAAGGTGAGGGTATCGGGCTTTCCTTTGGCTGCAGCCACAATATCGCCAATGGTTTTGTATGGGGAATTGGGATTCACTACTAATACAAGTGGACCTTTTTCAATCAGCATGACTGGACTCAAATCAACTTCAGGGTCGTAACGTAAATTACCAAATAGTGTTTTATTCACTGCCATCGGTGCAAAGTTACCCATACCGATCGTGTAACCATCTGGAGCTGCACGGGCAATAAACTCGGTACCAATATTGCCACCCGCACCAGGCTTGTTATCAATCACCATTGGCTGCTTGAGCAGCACACTCATTTTTTGTGCGAGCTGACGACTGCGGGAGTCTGCGCTTCCACCAGCACCGTAAGGCACGATGAAATTAATGGGCTTATTTGGGTAATTATTTTGCGCAATAGCAGTCGAGGTGTAGATACCTACAAGACTGAGTGCACAGATAAAAAATCTTTGAATGAATCGCATGCTTGTATCCCAATTCAGGTTTAGATTAATCCTAAAACTCCCAGCGCCCCACCAATTGCAATCAAATAAAGTGGATGCCAACGTGTAAAGAAGGTAATGGCGATTGTGGCAATCGTCAATAGGTATGCAGCTAAGCTGTGATTAATTTGCAGGGCAATTTCCCATGCTGAAGAGAGAACTAGGCCAATAGCAAGAGCTGCTGCGGCATACTGAATCGTTTTTTTTCTTAATGGGTTTTTCATTCCCCTAATGAAGCGCTGTAAGAAGTAAATCAGAATTGACGATGGCCAGGCTATAGCGACGGTAGCTAGGAGTGCACCAATCACACCATAAATATGCCAGCCAATTAAGGTGACAGTCATAAAGTTAGGGCCTGGTGCAGCTTGGGCTATTGCAAAGTAGTCAGAAAATGTCTGGACATCAATCCAATGCTCTTGATTGACGGCTAGATTAAATAAGACTGGCAATAAGGCATTTACTCCGCCAAAGGCAACCAGTGAAAAGGCTGACAGCTTTAAGAAAAGGCTTAGCAAGATACTCATAGAACTTGCGCCTTTTTTCTCGCCAAGAAGATTGCAATCGGAGAAACCAGCAGGACAACGTAACCTAAACCAAGATGGAATACTGTGGCAGCAATGATGGTGAGAATCACAACCAGAAACATCGCTGGGTAACGAAATTCATCCCGTAGCATCTTGAAGCCTGTTGAGGCTATTAAGCCAACCCCTACCGCTGATATACCACGTAGGAGGCCCTTAACGGATTCGAGATAGCTGTAGTGCTCATAAAGCAGTGCCAAACATAATACGATTGCAATAGGCCCCAAAGATAAGCCAAGAATTGCGGCTAATGCACCTCTTGCTCCTGCAAATCTAGATCCAACGCACACCGCTAGATTCATAATGTTCGGGCCTGGAACAATTTGGCAAATTCCTAAAATCGCACTAAATTCTTCAGAGGTCAAAACCTTGTCGCGCTCTACTAAAGTGCGACGCGCCCAGGGAAGGACGCCGCCAAAACCAGACATCCCGATCTTGCTAAAGCTGATAAAAAGTTGTTTAGGCGTGAGTGTTTTCAAAATGCGCGAAATTTATTGAGGCTTAAATGGATGAGGCACTGGCTTTTGTTCCAGCCATGCCTCTAAAGTTTCAGTAATGCCTTTAGAGAAGGCGGCAAAAATAGGCTCAGCAATAAAACCAAGGTGCGGTGTCACGAGTAAGTTCGGCGTATTGCGCAGAAGATCCTTTTCAGGCAAAGGCTCAATATCAAATACATCTACAGCTGCTTGCCCAGGTTTGCCTGCAGCAAGAGCCTTTTGTAAATCTGTCATATTGATGAGGGCGGAGCGTGACGTGTTTACTAAGATAGAGTCTGGTCGCATTAAATCTAATTGATCGGCGCTAATCAAACCCTTGGTACCGGGTCCTGCTACCAAGTGCATGGTGACAACCTTAGAAGTTTTGAGTAACTCTTCCATGCTGACGGACTTGGCATTCTCGGCAGCAGCACGCTCTGGGGTCATACGTGGACTCCAGGTAAGCACCTCCATACCAAAAGCTGCGCCGACGCGAGCTACACGACTCCCAATTGCACCAAGCCCCATGACACCCAAGCGCTCTCCAGAGAGCATTGGCAGCACTGAGAGTGAGTCGCGCCAAACACCAGAAGCGATGAGTTTGTTTTGTTCAATGAGGCGTTTAGAGGCCCCTAAAATTAAAGCCCAAGTAAGTTCTGCCGTAGTTTCTTTAGAGGGGCCACCTGGTGTGCAAGCCATGGGAATATTACGAGACACTAGGGATGCTGCTTCAAGGGTGCCATTACGCTCCCCAGTAAACATTAAAAACTTTAGCTTTGGTAGGCGCGCAATCAGCGCCTCATTAAATGGTGAGCGATCGCGCACAATCGCAATTGCATCAGCATCTTTAACGGCTTCATATAAAGCCTCATCACGCAAAGGCTCGTGATGAATGGTCAACTTTGCATTTTGATCCAACTTATCCCAGCTTGAAAAACGACGCAGGGCGCGCTCATAATCCCCTAAGATGACAATGTTTGGTAATGAGGCCATAGAAATACTTTCTGAAGAATTAGTCCTAGGTGCAAAGGAGTGTTGAGTGTGGATAAAAAAATCGGCATTGGCCGATTAATGGCTTGAGACATCCTTAGGTCTGTACGATTGTTTTGTATGAATATAATTCTGGTGTAATAAGTTTACTATTGATGAGTAATCTATTTTGACGAAGGAAACCCTATGATTTTGGAGCATTGCGACATTGAAATTGACCCGTCTAAGCATAAAGACTTCGAGGAAGCCATTGTGCAGGGGGTTGAGACTGTGATTGCTAAGGCAAAAGGGTTTCGTGGGTACAAGGTAAATCACAGCATGGAAACCCCATCTCGCTATTTATTGCTGATTTACTGGGACACTCTAGAGAATCATACGGTCGATTTCCGGGGATCTGCAGCCTTTGCAGATTGGCGTGCCATTGTTGGGCCATACTTCGCAAAGCCACCCCATGTAGAGCATATGACTTTGGTTGCTAAGTCAGTCTAAATTATTTAACCTACTTTCAGCTTTTTCCTAATCGAGCGCTCGACAGGAATAGAGTCAAGATTCGGCTCAAGGGCTTCGCGTTCATCAAAGACAAAGCAACTGCCTTGGTAGTGTGCGGAGCCAACTTCCTCAAAATATTTCAGAATGCCACCTTCGAGTTGGTAGCTATGTTGCATTCCAATCTCACGCATATAAAGACCTGATTTTTCACAACGAATACCACCAGTACAAAAACTCACTAAGGTTTTGTCTGCAAGCTCATCTTTATGGGCTGTAATGGCCTGCGGAAATTCTGTGAACTTTTCAATATTGAAGTGCAGAGCATTTTCGAATGTACCGTAGTCGACTTCAAATGCATTACGAGTATCTACCATCACTACGGGGCGTCCCAGATCATCGGTGCCGCGATCAAGCCACTCTTTTAATTTCTTTGGGGTAATAAACTTGGCGCGACCTTCTTCAGGACGAATCGCAGGGTGGTTCATGCGAATAATTTCGTTCTTGAGTTTGATCAGCATCTTTTTAAACGGTTGTTCGTCTGACCAACTTTCTTTTGCTTGGAGCGGCTGAAAGCGAGCGTCTTCACGCAGCCAATCTAAAAAGCCGCGCAACTCTATCTCTTTGCCAGCTAGAAACATATTGATACCTTCGCCAGTGAGCAGAATGGTCCCTTTTAGTCCACGGCTATTACATTCGTTCAGCATTTTGGTGCGCAAGTCTGGCAGGCCATCCAGGCTGACAAATAAATATGCGGCAATATTCAGAATCGACTTCATTTCTTCTCTCTTCAAGCTACTCCGTCATTATCGAGCAAATAGACCTTGGGGGTGGTAATCTTGAGGTCTTATTCAAAGGAGACAACCCATGCTGCATCTAGCTAAAATGGCCAAAAGAGTCCTATTTCTAGGCTTGTTTACCTTAGGGGCGGCCAGTATGGCACTTGCCCAGACGGCTGGAGTGGGTACTTGGCCTACCCAAAAACCGATTCGGATCATTGCAGTATTTCCACCAGGTGGATCAGTTGACCAAGTTGCACGTGTGTTGGCTCCAGCTTTGCAATCCGAGTTAAAGCAAAACGTCATTGTGGAAAACATTGGTGGCGCATCTGGTGTGATTGGTACTGCAGCATTGACGAGGGCTGATGCAGATGGCTATACCTTTGCTGTGGTATTTGATACGCATGGTGTTAATCCCAGTCTCAAAGATAAACTGCCCTACGATACGATTAAAGATATCGCACCTGTAATTTTGATAGGTACTTCACCAATGGTTTTGGTGGCAAGTAAAAATTCAGGCATCACCAGTTTCAAGCAGCTGACAGAGATGTCTAAGGCAGGCAAACCATTTAGTTACGGCTCTATTGGTATTGGTAGCTTGGGGCACTTATCAATGGCGCGTCTTGCTAAGCAAGCGGGCTTTGATTGGAATCACATTCCTTATCGTGGCGGCGGTCCATTAATGCAGGACGCTTTAGGTGGACAGGTACAGCTAGCTGTTGGTTCAGAGTTCTTGGTCAAACCCCATGTGGATAGTGGCGGCGTAATTCCTTTGGTGATTACGACGGCTAAGCGAACCGCCGCTTTGCCGAATGTGCCTACGGTTTCTGAAAGTGGCTTCCCTGGTTTTAATGCGCCAGCATGGTGGGCGGTGTTAGCGCCAGGAAAAACTCCACCTGCGATTGTAGATGCGATGAATAAAGCTTTAAACAAAGCCTTAAAAACCCCGGCAGTTGCTGAGAAATTTAAATCTCAGGGGATTGAGGTTATTGGTGGTACCTCTGAAACCGCCCGTGAATTTATTGGTAAACAAATTGGTATTTGGGGCAAGTTCGTGATTGAGAACAACATTAAAGAAGCTGCTCAGTAGAAAGAAGATATGTCTGAACGTTTAATTCCTTATCAACCAATGGATTTAGCAGAGCCAGCTGAGCTAGTTGCCGCTATTCGCAAAAGACGTGGTGGTCAGTTTATTAATTTAGACCGCATGCTTCTTCACAGCGTTCCAATCGCGGAGGGTTGGAATCATTTCATTGGCGAAATTCGGAACAATCTTTCTTTAGATCCTAAGCTGCGTGAGCTCGCAATGTGTGGCGTAGCAGTTCTGAATGGTGCAGAGTACGAGTTTTTTCATCATGCCCCTCCTTTTAAGAAGGCTGGAGGCACTGAAGAGCAAGTACAAGGACTTCGATTGATTGGGCAGGCTAGCTTTCCAAGAAAGCTCTTTACTCAAGTTGAAAATGATGCCGCTGATTTAACTTTTCAGATGACTCGTCAGATCAAAGTGGATTCTGAATTAATGAAGCGCCTGCAAAAAGAATTGGGTAGCACCGATACGGTTGAGTTAGTTACCGTGATTGCCGCTTACAACATGGTGTCCCGTTTCTTGATTGCTTTAGATGTCAATCCTGAAGATCATCCTCCGGCTTAATTGAATGCCCAATAGATGATCCGTAATATTCAAACTGTTATTCCTGGTGTTGCCACTTCAGATGGTGCAGGCGTTAAGCTGCGCCGTAGTCTTGGTGGTCAGCAGCAAGTCAGATTAGATCCATTCTTGATGCTCGATGAGTTTTCATCCAATGATCCAAATGACTATGTTGCAGGCTTTCCGGCCCATCCACATCGAGGTTTTGAGACTGTTACCTATATGCTTGAAGGCCATATGTTGCATGAGGATCATTTAGGCAATCAGGGTCATCTCAAGACGGGTGGTGTGCAGTGGATGACAGCTGGGCGCGGCATTATTCATTCAGAGATGCCACAGCAGGTGAGTGGTGCAATGCGCGGCTTTCAATTGTGGATTAATTTACCCGCAGTGGAAAAGATGAAGCCTGCAGGATACAAAGATATTCAAGTAGAAGATATTCCGAAGTTATCCCTTGCTAACGGCGGTTCTGTAAAAGTGATTGCGGGATCCTATAAAGAAGAGGGCAATGAAGTTCAAGGCCCAATTCAGGGAATTACAACATCACCATTATTTCTAGATGTCCACCTACCACCTAATACAGAATTTGAGCATCACATCCCTAAAGAGCTCAATGCATTTATCTATGTATATGAAGGTGATCTTGAGGTAGGTGGCCCTATGCGGCCAGCTCCCAAGCAAGCAGCGAGTGTGCTTGGTGATGGTGATCGCTTAAAAGCCAAGTCAGGAGAATCGGGCGCGCAGTTCATTGTGCTAGCAGCCCTGCCTTTGCATGAGCCGATTGTGCAGTATGGCCCCTTTGTAATGAACACACGGGCTGAGATTGAACAAGCAATTAGTGATTATCAAAACAATCGCTTTGTGGTCGCCTAGGTGCTACTGAAGTGATGATCCAATGGGATGAGGATGGCCAAATCCATTCAGCAAAGTGGCACTCAGAAAATGGGATTGCACCACATCAGAAGATCCAGGTTGCTGACGACACCTTAACAGCTGACATTGCTTACCGTTTAGCTTGTGAAGGTACTGCAATGCTTTACAAGGGCGACTTTCAGAATGCCAGACAGCTCTTGCAAGCCTTGGTGAGAAGGGTTGATAAGCCCTCTAAAAAATCCACCAGAGCTGACAGGGTCGCTAAGGAGAAAACCAAGACTCCCTTGGATACATTCAATCTGCATCGCTTAGCGCAATCCCAAAGAGCGCGTATTTTGGGGATGGTACTCATCCCGATTAATACCGATCACAGTATTTCATTAAGACGTGCGCCTGATGTTGCCAGAGCCTGTCTTGAGGTCTATGGGGAGCAGGCTGAGCCTTATGTTATCTCTTTAAGGGAGCTGCTTGGCGTTATCAGCGCCCATGAGTGGCGAAAAAAGGGTGTACCAGTTCTTGCAAGAGATGATGAGGAGATTCGCATTCATCCGCATTACGGTGTGTTCTCGCCAATCCGTGGGGAATATATTGAGCTGGTCCTCAAGGCACCTTTGCCAATTGCTCTGAAACAAAACTCCATCGCTTTTGATATCGGTGTCGGAACGGGCGTCCTGTCTGTAGTGCTAGCAATGCGAGAGATTAAAAAGATAATTGCAACTGACCCAGATGATCGCGCCATTGCTTGTGCTCAAGACAATATTGATCGCTTACGCTTAAGTGAGCAGATTGAGATTCAGAAAACGAATTTATTTCCAACAGCAAAAGCGGCACTGATTGTTTGTAATCCACCGTGGTTGCCGGCTAGACCTAGTTCCTCTCTTGAGCATTCAGTATATGACCCAGATAGCCAGATGCTGAAAGGATTTTTGAGTAAATTAAAAGAACATTTGTTACCGGGTGGTGAAGGCTGGCTCATTCTTTCAGACTTAGCTGAACATCTAGGTTTGAGATCGAGAGAGGAGCTACTCTCTTGGTTTGATGCTGCTGGCTTAAAAGTCGCTGGTCGTTTAGATACCAAGCCACAGCACCAAAAAGTATTTGATAAAACAGATGCGCTGCATGCTGCGAGATCTAAAGAGGTCACTTCGCTATGGCGTTTGAGTACCAAATAAAAATTCAGCAATAAAAGATCAAAAACAAAACCCCTCCAAAATTCAGAGGGGTTTGCTTTATATGGTGGAGTCGGCGGGAATCGAACCCGCGTCCGCAAATCCTCCACAACAAGTTCTACATACTTAGTCATATCATTTAATTTAATCAGTTAGGCACAGATTGACACGTTCCTCGCTGACGATTCACTAAATTTTCGTACTATCCCTCGTGACGCGAAATAGTCTTATCTCTTGTAAATGACCCTGATGTAGCTTGCGCTACCTGACCCAAGAGAGAATCAGTTCAGGGGCAACCGCAATTAAGCGGCTAGTGCGTAACGTTCGTCGTTAGCAGTTATTACATTCCCATTGATTTACGAGATAACGGGTCCTCGGTATGCCCTTGATGCTTTGTAATCCACGTCGAAACCATGTCGACCCCGGAGTTCATGCATAGGAAACTCCATTTTAAAGCCGCTAGCCTTAAATTGCCGAATATCTTTTGGAAGTGTTGTTATCCCCTATTGGGGAAGATGATTTGCAATAAATCGAGAGGGTGATTAATGATGTAATCGGCTCCCCAGAGCGTAGGAGGCTCTTTACAGCCGCAGTAACCGTATGCGGCAGCAACTGTGAGCATGCCAGCAGCTTTACCTGCAATCACATCACGAATGTCATCGCCTACATAAATTGATTTTTTAGGATCAATGTTGGCAATTCTGGCAGCGTGCAAAATCGGTTCTGGATGCGGTTTTGAATAAGGCGTTGTATCGCCAGAAACTGTTGAAACAGCTCTTTGACGTAAACCCATCAGATCAGTAAGTGGGTTAGTGAAACGTTCACTTTTGTTAGTAACAATTCCCCAAGGAAGATTTGCTTTCTCCATTTGCTCTAACAAATGGTCTGTCCCATCAAATAATTTACTGTGGACAAGAAGTGCGCTCTCATAGTTTGCATAAAACTCATCTCGAAGTGGGATGAAATCAGGATGGTCTGATTTGATTCCAAAGGCACCCTCTAAGAGGCCACGTGCTCCAGCGGAGGCATGGGGGCGCAGAAATTCATAAGGCTTAGGAGCCAGATTGCGGGCAATAAGCAGTTGATTGGTGGCGGCAACTAAATCAGGCGCTGTATCCGCTAAGGTGCCATCTAAGTCAAAAAAGACGCCATGATAGGGGCTTGTTGTAATGCTCACGCCAGGGGTCACTTCCGAACGGCAATCATGTAATTGACGGTGACATCATCACTCAAGCTATAAACCTGAGTTAGAGGGTTGTAACTAAGACCTTTGATGCCGATCATTTCTAGACCTGCATTGCGGGTGAATGCAACAAGTTCGGATGGCTTAATGAATTTGGCGTATTCATGAGTACCCTTGGGGAGCAGTTTGAGAATATATTCGGCCCCAATAATGGCGAATAAGTAGGACTTTGGATTGCGATTCAGGGTGCTGAAAAAAAGCGTGCCGCCGGGTTTACAAAGTTTAGCGCAGGCACGAACTACGGAGGCGGGATCTGGCACATGCTCAAGCATCTCCATGCAAGTGACCACATCGTATTGCTCTGGCTGTTCATCAGCCAATGCTTCTGCTGAGATAGAGCGGTAGGTGAGCTTTGCGCCGACTTCTAGTGCATGCAACTCAGCAACCTTGAGCGCCTTTTCAGAAAGATCGATGCCAGTGGTGTCAGCACCAGATTGAGAAATAGATTCAGCTAAGATGCCACCGCCGCAACCAATATCTACGACTTTTTTACCCTCTAGATTTACGAAGGATTTAATCCAATTCAGGCGCAATGGATTGATAGCGTGAAGTGGCTTGAATTCGCTATTGGGATCCCACCAACGATGGGCTAGAGCACTAAATTTAGCAATTTCAGATTGGTCGACGTTCATGGCAGCTTGGCTTTGTATAGGGCTATTAAAGGATTCTATGAATATAGCGGAAATAAAAAAGCCCGCAAGAAGCGGGCTTTTTTACAAGTAAAGTGAATTACTTAGCAGCTGTACCAACAACTTCGATGTCGGTGCGGCGGTTCTTAGCGCGGCCTTCAGCAGTTGCATTACTTGCAACTGGATTGCTCTTGCCTTTTGATTCTGTGTAGATGCGGCTACCGTCAACACCCTTGCTTACCAAGTATGCTTTAACGGATTGCGCACGACGCTGACCGAGGGCCATGTTGTATGCATCTGAACCAACGCTGTCAGTGTTACCAACAGCAATGATGACTTCTAACTTGATCTTGCTCAAATCTCTAGCGATCTTATCCAATGTAGCTTGACCTTCTGGCTTCAATGTAGCTTTGTCGAAGTCATAGAGTGTGTCAGCTTGCAAAGTGATTTTGCTTTGGCTAACGCCAGATCTAGCAGGAGCAGCAGCCTTAGGAGCTAAGGCACCATCACAGCCTTTAGCTGCAGTTGCAGGAGTCCAACTAGCATCACGCCAGCACAATGTGCCGTCGCCGTTTTTCCAAGCTGTACCAGTCGCGTTGACCCAGTTGTCAACGTTTTGAGCAGAAGCAGCAGTAGCAGCAACAGAAATTACACCAGCAAGTACCAGTTTTAGGGTTTTGTTCATTTTTAGTCCTCAAATCTCTTTTTTAATTAAAGTCAAACTTAAATGTAATTCGCCCTACTTTGAAGCAAAAGACCGCAAAGCGACACATCTCAATTTCGTACAAACTGACAGAATCTTAGCATAGGGGCTACCTGTCATCAAAATGATATTATTTATAGATGGAACAAGCCGCTAAAGAAACACTACCAATATCCCTCGAAGACGAAATGCGGCGGTCCTATTTGGACTACGCTATGAGCGTCATCGTCGGCAGAGCCCTGCCAGACGTACGTGACGGCCTCAAACCGGTTCACCGCCGGGTCTTATTCGCAATGTATGAATTAAACAACGATTGGAACCGAGCTTACAAAAAATCTGCCCGTATAGTTGGCGATGTAATCGGTAAATACCATCCGCACGGTGATTCTGCGGTGTATGACACCATCGTACGTATGGCCCAGGATTTCTCCCTGCGCTATATGCTGGTTGACGGCCAGGGCAACTTTGGCTCCGTAGATGGCGATAACGCTGCTGCAATGCGGTATACGGAGATCCGCCTGCGCAAGATCGCCCATGAGCTTTTGGCCGATTTGGACAAGGAAACCGTCGATTTTGGGCCAAATTACGATGGTAGCGAGAAAGAACCCCTGATTCTTCCTGCAAAAGTGCCCAATTTGCTGATTAACGGCAGCTCAGGCATTGCTGTGGGTATGGCAACTAATATTCCTCCTCATAACCTAGATGAGGTGGTTACAGCCTGTCTGCACGTCCTCTATAACCCAGAGTGCTCGATTGACGAGCTCATTGAGATCATTCCAGCACCCGATTTCCCGACCGCCGGCATTATTTACGGCGTTCAAGGAGTTCGCGAGGGCTATCGCACTGGTCGTGGTCGCGTAGTGATGCGCGCCAAGACTCATTTTGAAGATATCGACAAAGGTGCACGCCAAGCGATCATCGTTGATGAGTTGCCATATCAAGTTAATAAAAAGAACTTGCTCGAGCGTATTGCTGAGTTGGTGAATGAGAAAAAAGTTGAGGGTATCTCTGATTTGCGTGATGAGTCAGATAAATCCGGTATGCGTGTTGTGATTGAACTCAAGCGCGGCGAAGTGCCTGAGGTTGTTCTCAATAATTTGTATAAGAGCACGCAACTCCAAGATAACTTCGGTATGAATATGGTGGCATTGGTGGATAACCAGCCACGCTTGCTCAACTTGAAGCAAATGCTCGAGTACTTCTTGCAGCATCGCCGCGAAGTGGTTACGCGCCGTACTATTTTTGAATTGCGTAAAGCGCGTGAGCGTGGTCACGTCTTAGAAGGTTTAGCTGTTGCACTCGCAAACATTGATGAGTTTATTGCGATTATTAAAGCTGCTGCAAACCCTGTGATTGCAAAGCAAGAGTTGATGGGTAAAGCTTGGGATTCTTCAATGGTGCGTGAGATGCTTGCGCGTGCTGAGACAAATACGCCAGGTGGCCGTAACGCTTATCGCCCTGAAGGTTTGTTGCCTGAGTACGGTATGCAGACTACTGGCTTGTATCGCCTCTCTGATAGTCAAGCGCAAGAGATTTTGCAAATGCGTTTGCAACGTTTGACAGGTCTTGAGCAAGATAAGATTGTTAATGAGTACAAAGAAGTGATGGCAGAGATTTCTGACTTGTTAGATTTATTAGCAAAACCAGAACGCGTTACTTCTGTCATTGAGAGTGAGCTCAAAGAAGTTCAAGCCGAGTTTGGTAAAGCTGGTGGTGATAGTGGGCGTCGTTCATTCATTGAAATGAATGCTACTGAACTCTTCACAGAAGATTTAATCACGCCGCAAGATATGGTGGTAACACTCTCACATACTGGTTATATGAAGAGTCAGCCGCTCAGCGAATACCGTGCGCAAAAACGTGGTGGTCGCGGCAAGCAAGCTGCTGCTACTAAGGATGAAGATTGGATTGATACTTTATTCGTAGCAAATACACACGATACGATTCTGTGCTTCTCTGACCGTGGCCGTATGTACTGGCTCAAAGTTTGGGAAGTGCCGCAAGGCAGTCGTACTTCACGCGGCAAGCCAATCGTCAATATGTTCCCATTGTTTGAAGGTGAAAAGATCACTGTGATTCTCCCGATTAAGGGGTATCAAGATGATCATTACGTCTTTATGGCAACCAGCCTGGGTACAGTGAAGAAGACCCGCTTATCTGACTTCTCTAACCCTCGTAAGGCCGGCATTATTGCTGTCGACTTGAATGAGAATGACTTCCTAGTTGGCGCAGCGATTACCGATGGCCAGCACGATGTGATGTTGTTCTCTGATGCTGGTAAAGCAGTGCGCTTTGATGAAAATGATGTCCGTCCAATGGGAAGAACTGCACGCGGTGTACGCGGCATGAATCTGGGTGATGGTCATCAGGTGATTGCGATGTTGGTTGCTCCAGCAGAGGCTGCTGAAGGTGCTGAAGCCGCAGTAGTTGATGCTAATGGTATTGCAATTCCAAGTAGCGTCTTAACTGCCACTGAAAATGGTTACGGTAAGCGCACACCAATTGCTGAGTACACCCGCCATGGTCGTGGTACCAAAGGAATGATTGCGATTCAGACCTCTGAGCGCAACGGTAAAGTGGTTGCCGCTGCATTGGTATCCCCAGAAGATCAAATTATGTTGATCACTACTGGCGGTGTCTTAGTGCGTACACGTGTTTCTGAAATTCGTGAGATGGGTCGCGCAACCCAAGGCGTTACTTTGATCAACGTTGATGAAGGTACTCGCTTATCTGGCTTGCAACGCATTGCTGAAAGTGATTCGGATGACGAGGGCGATGAGCTAGAAGAGGGTGATATCTCTGCTGATCCAGCAACTGATTCCACTTCTGATGCGGCAGGTGATGCGTAAAGCGTCACTACTAGACTAGCTAAGACTATGAGCTTCGACCACCGCATCTTTAATTTCGCTGCGGGGCCCGCTACTTTGCCTGAAGAGGTATTGAAGCAGGCGGCTGATGAAATGCTGAATTGGCGAGGTCTCGGCACAAGCGTGATGGAGATTAGCCATCGCAGTAAAGAGTTCATGGAAGTGTATGAAGAGGTAGTGCAGGATCTGCGCACCTTGATGAATATTCCAAGCAACTATGAAGTGTTGCTCTTGCAAGGCGGTGGCCTGGGGCAGAATGCAGCCATTCCAATGAATCTGATGCCTATGGCTAAGAATGGTCCTCAGGCGGATTACATCGTTACTGGCGTATGGTCAGAAAAATCATATAAAGAAGCGCAAAAGTATGGCATAGCAAATTTAGCTGCAACTTCTGTTGCAGAGAAGTTCAACACCATTCCTCCAAGAAATACTTGGAAGTTATCGAATGATGCGGCTTATGTTCTTTACTGTGCGAATGAGACTATTGGTGGTGTTGAGTTTCAAGATGTTCCTGATGTTGGTACCACCACCACCTTAGTAGCAGACATTTCTAGCAACATCCTTTCTAAGGAAATGGATGTCACTCAATGTGGTGTCTGGTTCGGCGGCGCTCAGAAAAACATTGGCCCATCCGGCGTGACGATTGTGATTGTTCGCAAAGATTTGATAGGTCACTCTATGGGGATCACTCCCTTGATTTGGGATTGGGCTGTCCAGGCCGGCACCCAATCGATGATTAATACGCCCCCGACTTTCTCGATTTACATGGCTGGCCTCGGATTTAAGTGGCTTCTTAAGCAGGGCGGTGTTAAGGTTATTGAAAAGCGCAATCAAGAAAAATCTGACTTGCTCTATCAGTTCTTAGATCAAAGTAGCCTGTATGAGAATCGTGTTGAAAAGCAATATCGCTCTCGTATGAATGTCACTTTCTTCTTAAAAGATGAGTCTTTGAATGCGGAGTTCTTGGCGCAATCAAGCGCTGCTGGTTTGGTTGCATTGCGCGGTCATAAAGCAGCAGGTGGCATGCGCGCAAGTATTTACAATGCGATGCCCATAGAAGGTGTTAAAGCATTAATTGAATTTATGCGTGATTTTGAAAGGCGGGCTTAATGAGTACTGAAGAACAGCGCTTAGCTCCCCTGCGAGAAAAAATCGATGCATTAGATGCAGAGATTTTAGATTTGCTGACGCAGCGTGCTAAAGCAGCGCAAGAGGTTGGGCATGTTAAAGGTGGTTTTTCATCGCCAGTGTTTCGTCCTGAGCGTGAGCGCCAGGTTGTTGCTCGTCTTCAAGAAATCAATGCTGGACCTTTATTGCCCGATGGGATTGCAGCTATTTGGCGTGAAGTTATGTCCGCCTGCAGAGCTTTAGAAGCTCGTCAAACGATTGCTTATCTTGGGCCAGCAGGCACCTTCTCCGAGCAGGCCGCTCAAACCTATTTTGGTCATTCGATTGTTGGCTTACCCTGCGCAAGCCTGGATGAGGTCTTCAAGTCAGTTGAGAAGGGCGCTGCGCAATTTGGTGTTGTGCCAGTTGAAAACTCTAGTGAAGGCGCTATTTCACGGACATTAGATTTGTTATTAGACTCTTCAATGCGCATTAGCGGCGAAGTAGTGCTGCCGATTCGTCATCACCTCTTAACCAAAACTGGAAATCTGGATGGCGTGACAACAGTGTGTGCTCATGCACAAGCATTGGCTCAGTGCCAACAATGGTTGAGTGTGCATGCTCCGCATTTAAAGCGCCAGGCTGTCAGTAGTAATGCTGAGGCGGCACGCTTAGCTGCCAGTGATCCAACTTTGGCTGCAATTGCTGGTGATCCTGCACAAGAGACTTATGGATTACAAGCAGTTGCTGCGCAGATTCAGGATGATCCGCATAACCGCACTCGCTTCGTCGTCGTTGGTGCTTATGAATGCCAGCCAACTGGTAAAGATCAGACATCCTTAGTTCTCTCGGTTGATAATCAGCCAGGCGCAGTTCATCGCTTACTTGCTCCTTTAGCAAAGCATGGTGTCTCGATGAACCGTTTTGAGTCTCGCCCGGCGCGCAAAGGCACTTGGGAATATCACTTCTACATTGATATCGCCGGACATGCAGATGATGCCAAAGTGGTGAAGGCATTAGAGGAATTAAAAGAAACTGCAGCGTTTTATAAGAACCTGGGGTCTTATCCGCACTCTGCTTAAGTAATTTTGATAATTAGTAAATACATTAATAAAGCCAAATGACATCTAAGATTGGTCTTAAACACATTCATGCTATTGCACCTTATGTTGGTGGACGTCCCATCAGTGAGGTGGCTCGTGAGTATGGTTTGGACGAACACAAGATTGTGAAATTGGCTTCCAATGAAAATCCATTGGGTATGCCAAAGTCGGCGAAAGATGCGATGCTCAAGGCGGCAGGTGACTTAGGTCGTTATCCAGACTCGAATGGTTTTGAGCTTAAGAATGTTCTTGCTGCCTCCTTGGGTGTGCCAACCGATTGGATTACGCTCGGCAATGGCAGTAATGACATTCTGGAACTAGCGGCACGTGCTGTTGCACAAGCGGGCGACGAAGTATTCTTTTCTAAACATGCATTTGCTGTTTATCCCCTAGCAACCCAGGCGGTAGGTGCTAAAGCTGTTGAAGTTGCTGCTACTGAAAGTTATGGTCATGATTTGCCGGCGATGTTAACGGCAATTAAAGCGGCTGGAGATAAAGCAAAATTAGCATTCATTGCCAATCCTAATAATCCCACTGGCAGTTATCTCAGTGCAAAAGAAATTGAAGATTTTCTGACGGCAGTGCCATCACATGTTGTCGTTGTCTTGGATGAAGCTTATAACGAATATCTCACACCAGAGCAGCGCTATGACGCAATTGCTTGGGTAGGGTGCTTCCCCAATATGATCTTGTCACGCAGCTTCTCCAAAGCCTATGGCCTTGCTGGGCTACGAATTGGATATGGTGTTGCCCAACCTCACTTAACAGATTTACTCAATCGTATTCGTCAGCCCTTCAATGTGAACAGTCTTGCCCAGGCTGCTGCAATTGCAGCTTTTCAGGACAAAGCATTTTTGCAAGAAGGTTTCGAGTTAAATCGTGCTGGTTATCTGCAGCTTACTAAAGCATTTGAGCAATTAAATCTCGCTTACCTACCATCTGCTGGAAACTTTGTTCTAGTTAAAGTGGGTGATGATGATCAGGCGGGCGCGCGTATTAATTTGGGGTTACTCAAACGCGGCATTATTGTTCGACCAGTTGGTAATTATGGTCTACCGCAATGGTTGCGGATTTCGATTGGCTTGCCTCAAGAGAATGCAGCATTCATTGAGGCGCTAAAAGCCATCCTGGCTTAAAGAGATATCGATCTATGACCATCATTAATCCAGCTAGTAATTACGGCACAGTCACCATTGTTGGTGTTGGCTTGATTGGGGCATCCTTAGGTTTAGCTCTCAAGAAAGCGGGAGTGGTAACTAAGGTCTTGGGTGTTGGTCGTAGTAAGGCAAATTTAGATCAAGCGCAAACGATGGGTGCGATTGATGGTGTAGTAGATTTAGTTGAAGCAGCAAAACAATCTGATGTGATTGTGCTTTGCGTGCCAGTTGCACAAATGCGCGCTGCCTTTGAAGTGATGGAGCCCCATCTTGAATCTCGCACCATGATTACTGATGCTGGTAGCACTAAGGGCGATGTCATCTTGGCAGCTAAAGAAGTGTTAGGCAAGAAGGCTTGTCAGTTTGTACCAGCCCACCCGATTGCCGGTGGTGCGCAGCATGGGGCTAGCGCTGCAAAGGTAGATTTATTTCAGGGCAAGCAAACGATTGTTTGTCCTTTGCAAGAGAATTTACCTGAAGACACGACCTTGATCGTTGGTTTTTGGGAGTCAGTGGGTTCAGTGGTGAAAAAAATTGGCAGCGTACAGCACGATGCTATCTATGCGGCTGTATCTCATCTTCCACACTTACTTTCTTATGCCTTAATGGCCAGTGTGGTGAACTCAGAAGATGCTGATCAAAAGTTAGATCATGTCGGCGCCGGATTTAAAGACTTCACTCGGATTGCTGCCTCTAGCCCAGAAATGTGGCGTGATATTTGTTTGGGTAATCGGACTGCCATTCTGAAAGAGTTAGACCAATATTTATTGATCGTGAATCACCTGCGTACATTGGTTGCCGAGAATGATGGCGCGGGCCTAGAAAAGCTATTCAACAAGGCAAGTAAAGCACGACAAAACTTGGATGAGGCTTGATGGGTCATTTGCCTAGCATTCAGATTGGTCCATTCACGCGAGCTCAGGGCTCGATTGTTTTGCCTGGCTCCAAAAGTATTTCAAACCGCGCACTTCTACTGGCCGCGCTTTCAACAGGCACTACTACGTTAAAGAATTTATTAGATGCTGATGACACACAGGTCATGCGTAATGCCTTGCGTCAACTAGGCCTATCCGTCATTGATCAAGCTGATAAGGTTTGCGTGGTCCAAGGTTGTGGTGGCAAATTTCCTATCCAAGAAGGTGATCTCTTTTTGGGTAATGCAGGCACGGCCATGCGTCCGTTAACTGCCGCTTTAGCAATGCAGGGCGGTAACTACCGCCTATCTGGTGTTGCTCGTATGCATGAAAGACCGATTCGGGATTTGGTTGATGGACTCCGTCAAGTAGGAGCGAAGATTGAGTACGAATTAGAAGAAGGTTATCCGCCAATTCAAATCTTAGCGGCAGATATTCAGATTAAGGATGTCGTTAAAGTGCGTGGTGATGTATCGAGCCAATTCTTGACTGCATTGCTCATGGCTTTGCCCTTAGTGGCAAAGGATCCTGTCCGCATTGAAGTGATTGGCGAGCTCATTTCACGTCCTTATATTGATATCACCCTGAAATTAATGGCACGCTTTGGTGTAACAGTTGCTTGCCCTGATGCGCAGTCATTTGTGATTCCAGCAAAAACGTCGGATACTGTTTATAAGAGTCCTGGTCAGTTATCGGTTGAGGGAGATGCTTCATCTGCTTCCTACTTCTTAGCGCTCGGAGCTATTGGTGCTGGCCCTGTAAGAGTGCTCGGTGTCGGCAATGACAGTATTCAGGGTGATGTGGCATTTGCTGATGCGCTTGCATTGATGGGGGCCAATATTTCTGCTGGTGAGGATTGGATTGAGGTGTCTGGCGTAAAAAATGCCAATGGCAAACTCAAGGGGATCACAATAGATTGCACAGAAATTCCAGATGCAGCGATGACTCTCGCTATCGCGTCCCTATTTGCCGAAGGCCCTACACGCTTGAATAATATTGCGAGTTGGCGCGTGAAAGAAACGGATCGTATCGCTGCCATGGCAGCAGAATTAAAAAAAGTTGGTGCGGTTGTTGAAGAGGGTGCCGACTATATTGTTGTGAATGCCCCATCGCAAGGCAATTGGAAATCGCCCAACGAAGGCATTGATACTTATGATGACCATCGCATGGCGATGTGTTTCTCGCTGGCAGCTTTTGGTCCAAATGCGCTCAAGATCAATGATCCCAATTGCGTAGCCAAAACCTTCCCAACTTACTTTGCTGAATTTTCAAAGGTAGTGAGCTGATTTCATGAGTGCTTACCCAGTCATTGCAATCGATGGACCGACTGCATCAGGCAAAGGCACGGTTGCTTCATTAGTGGCAGAAATGCTGGGGTTTCATTATCTGGATAGCGGCGCTCTTTATCGGCTGGTTGCTTTGGCTAGCGAAAAACAGGGTATCGATGTTAAAAATGGCCCTGAATTAGGCCTTTTAGTCGCTAAGTTATTGATTTCATTCAAAAATAGCAATATTTTCTTGGACGGTGAGGATGTTACAGATCTCATTCGTACTGAGAGCATTGGCTTGAGAGCCTCCGCAGTCGCAGTTCATCCCGAGGTTCGCTCCGCTTTAGTGGGTCTACAGCATAGTTTTCGCCAGTCTCCAGGCTTGGTAGCGGATGGCAGGGATATGGCTAGCGTTATATTCCCAGATGCAGTTTTGAAGGTTTTCTTGACTGCAACAGCAGCTGCCAGAGCCGAACGACGCTATAAGCAATTGATAGCTAAGGGAATTTCTGCTAAACTTACCGACTTACTGCAAGATTTGCAGGAGCGCGATGCTAGAGACAGTAGTCGTGGTACCGCACCCTTACTAGTTGCAGATGGTGCAAAAGTGCTTGAAACATCAGATTTATCGATAGATCAAGCAGTTAAGACAGTTTTGGATTGGTATCAATCTGCGATTGCTTAGTTTTATCAGTAGTAGTAGTGAGTTGTAGAGGTAGTTTTGGTGTCTTAAGAAACTCCACAACGCGATTATTTCATTAGCGTGTTTCTTTAAGGCTTTTTTAATCTAACCCGTCGGGCCTTCTGACGGCACAAAGTGAATACACATGTCTGAATCATTTGCAGAATTATTTGAAGAATCATTAACCCGATCGAATATGAAGACCGGCCAAGTTATTTCGGCTGAAGTTCTTCGCATCGACCATAACTTCGTCGTTGTTAACGCTGGCTTAAAGTCTGAAGCGTTTATTCCTGTTGAAGAATTCCATAACGACGCTGGCGAGATTGAAGTAGCTCCTGGCGATTTCGTTTCTGTTGCTATCGATGCCCTTGAAAACGGCTATGGCGACACTATCCTCTCCCGTGACAAAGCAAAGCGCTTGGCATCATGGATGAATTTGGAAAAAGCTCTTGAGCAAGCTGAGATCGTTACCGGTACTGTTACCGGTAAGGTCAAAGGCGGCTTGACTGTGATGGTGAACGGTATCCGCGCATTCTTGCCTGGATCACTCGTTGATACACGTCCAATTAAAGACACCAGTCCTTACGAAGGTAAGACGATGGAGTTCAAGGTTATCAAGCTTGATCGTAAGCGTAACAACGTAGTGTTGTCACGTCGTGCGGTTGTTGAAGCTAGCCAAGGTGAAGAGCGTGCTAAGTTGATGTCTAACCTTAAAGAAGGCGCAGTTGTTACTGGTCTCGTTAAGAACATCACTGATTACGGCGCATTCGTTGACCTCGGTGGTATTGATGGTCTCTTGCACATTACCGATTTGGCATGGCGTCGTGTGCGTCACCCAAGCGAGATGTTGACTGTTGGTCAAGAAGTTACCGCAAAGATTTTGAAGTTCGATCAAGAGAAGAACCGTGTTTCACTCGGCGTGAAGCAACTTGGTGATGATCCATGGGTTGGTATCGCTCGTCGCTATCCACCGAACACCCGTTTATTCGGCAAAGTAACTAATTTGACTGATTACGGCGCATTCGTAGAAATCGAATCTGGTATCGAAGGTTTGGTACACGTTTCTGAAATGGATTGGACTAACAAGAATGTTGCTCCAAGTAAAGCTACTGCATTAGGAACCGAAGTTGAAGTAATGGTTCTGGATATTGATGAAGACAAGCGCCGCATTAGCTTGGGCATCAAGCAGTGCAAAGCAAATCCATGGGAAGAGTTCTCACGCGCTCAACAAAAAGGCGACAAGCTTACTGGCGCAATTAAGTCGATTACCGACTTTGGTGTGTTCATTGGCTTGCCTGGCGGCATCGACGGTTTAGTTCATCTTTCTGATATCTCTTGGAATGAACCAGGCGAAGAAGCTGTTAAGAAATACAAAAAAGGTGATGAAGTTGAAGCCACCGTATTGGCAATTGATGTTGAGAAAGAGCGTATTTCTCTGGGTATCAAACAATTGTCTGGTGACCCATTCAACAACTACACATCCGTAAGCGACAAGGGTAGCCTTGTTACTGGTACTGTGAAGGCTGTTGATGCTAAGGGTGCAACTATTCACTTGGCTGATGAAGTTGAAGCTTATTTGCGCGCTTCTGAGATCTCAACCGATCGCGTTGAAGATGCACGCAATGTATTGAAAGAAGGCGATAGCGTTACTGCAATGATCATTAATATTGATCGTAAGTCACGCGTAATCAATCTTTCAATCAAAGCAAAAGACAGTTCTGATCAACAAGATGCAATGAGCAAGCTCCAGGGTGATGCGCAGTCTGGCACAACCAATTTGGGTGCTTTGTTAAAAGCAAAAATGGACAATCAGGGTTAAAGCAATATCGCCGCTTTCCATTAGGAGAGCGGCGATCTTTTTTGATAGATCATGACAGATCAAGAGCAACAAGCCATTACTCGCTCCGAACTAGTGGAGAGCCTCGCGGAACAATTTCCGCAGCTTTTACCTAGGGATGTGGAGCTAGCAGTAAAAACTTTGCTGGACACCATGACTCATGCTTTGGCTGAGGGTAAGCGTATTGAGTTGCGCGGCGTTGGAAGTTTTGTACTTCACCATCGTCCTGCGCGCACTGGTCGTAATCCCAAGTCTGGAGATAAGGTCTTGATTCCAGAAAAACGCGTTCCGCATTTCAAGCCTGGCAAAGAGTTGCGCGAGCGAGTGGACTATAAGCCACTGAAACAGGCGGGCCCCAAAGAGGGTTCCGGTGCCTAACATTCAGGCTCATCCTCAGTGGTCCATACGGGCCATTTTTTTATTTAATTTCTGTACGCCATGATTCAGATAGCGACATCTTGGCTATTGCTACTACCGGTTATGTTCGGTATTGGGTGGTTAGCATCGCGCTGGGATTTGCGTCTTGAGAACCGTATGGATGAGCGCGAGCGCATGCGTCAGCAGCGCTCAACCTTTAAAGGTTTAAGTCTTTTATTAAATGAGCAGCCAGATCAAGCGATTGAAACCTTAGTCAAAATTGCGCAATTAGATCCTGAAACGGTTGAGCTACATTTTTCATTGGGTAATTTATTCCGTCGCCGCGGTGAAACTGAACGAGCCATTAAGGTGCATCAGCATCTAGCTAATCGCGATGACTTAAAGCCGCGCGATCGTGATCATGCTGCCTACGAATTAGGCCGTGATTTTTTACGTGCTGGTCTGCTAGATCGTGCTGAAGCTTCATTAAATCGTGTGGGTGAAGGTAAGTTTGCAGTTCCGGCAAAAGAAAGTTTGCTTGAAATGTATCAAGTTGAGCGTGATTGGAAAAAAGCCATCATTGCTGCCCATGAATTAGAGACGCTGCAAGGCAAATCTCATCAAACTGAGATTGCCCAGTTTCATTGTGAATTAGGTCAAGAGGCCTTACGTCGCAAAGATCTGCAGGAAGCAGAGCAGTCAATACAAAGAGCTTTGCAAGCAGTGCCGAATCATGCTCGTGCATTGATTTTGCAGGGTGATTACTTAATGGCCATGGAACGTCCAGCACAAGCAATTGATGCTTGGGGCTTAGTGCCCGCATCTCATCCGGCTTATATGCATTTATTGGCAGATCGCTGGATGATTGCTCATACTGCAATTCATCAGGTTGATGCAGGTTTGGATCTTCTGTGTAATTTGCTAAAGACTCAGGCTTCTGGTGAGTTGTTAGATCTAGTGCATAAGCAGCTGATGCACATTCGGGGGCCTCAAGCAGCCAACATCATGCTTGCTGATGTCATGCAGCATTCACCTAGTTTAAGTGCGCTATCTAAGTTGGCTGAAACTCGCCTGGCTTTAGAAGAGGGTAGCGCCAATCCAGAGAGAGTCCTGGAGTTGCAATCGATTCTGAATCTATTACGTCAGCGCACTACCAGTCTAGCTAGATATACTTGTGGTAATTGCGGCTTTAGGGCGCGGAGATTTTATTGGCAGTGTCCTGGTTGTAATCATTGGGAGGCATACTCCCCAAGACGTACTGAAGGAGCTGCACCAAGCGGCCCTTCAATGTAATTGTCTTCAATACATTAGAGATTAATTAGGAGTTCATTTGAAAGTCACTATCATCGGCAGCGGTTACGTAGGTTTAGTTACCGGCGCTTGCTTAGCAGAGCAGGGTAATAATGTTTTCTGCTTAGATCTAGATCCTAAAAAAATTGATATTTTGAATTCTGGTGGCGTTCCTATTTATGAGCCGGGATTGAAAGAGATGATTGAACGCAATCGTGCCGCAGGTAGATTGCAGTTCTCTACCGATATTGCCGAATCTGTTGCCCATGGAGATATTCAATTTATTGCAGTGGGTACACCTCCCGATGAGGATGGCTCTGCTGATCTCCAATATGTTGTTGCCGCCGCTCGTAATATTGGACGTCATGCGACCAGCCCTAAGGTCATTGTCGATAAATCTACTGTGCCAGTCGGTACTGCAGATAAGGTATCCGCCGCCATCAAAGAGGAGTTAGAAAAAAGAGGGCAGCCAGCTGACTTGTGTTCGGTAGTCTCTAATCCAGAGTTTTTAAAAGAAGGCGCAGCAGTAGAAGACTTTATGCGCCCTGACCGGATCGTCATTGGCACAGAAAATACGCCAGCAGGCTTGCGTGCTAAAGACCAGATGCGCAAGCTCTATGCACCATTTAATCGTCACCATGAACGTACTTATTACATGGATGTGAAGAGTGCAGAGTTAACCAAATATGCGGCAAATGCCATGTTAGCTACTCGCATCTCTTTTATGAATGAGTTGGCAAACTTGGCAGATTTAGTTGGCGCGGATATTGAAGCTGTGCGTCAAGGTATTGGCTCTGACTCCCGTATTGGTTATGGATTTTTATATTCAGGAACTGGTTACGGTGGCTCTTGTTTTCCAAAGGACGTCTCGGCTCTATCTAAAACGGCTAGGGAGTATGGCAGAGATCTCAAGATTCTGGATGCTGTAGAAGCGGTGAATGAACTCCAGAAATACATCTTGGTTGAAAAGATCGAAAAACGCTTCGGTAAAGATCTTAAGGGCATGAAATTTGCGCTTTGGGGCTTGGCATTTAAGCCCAATACTGACGATATGCGTGAGGCTCCAAGCCGCGTGATCATTCAAGAGTTGGTAAAGCGCGGCGCCTCAGTGGTTGCTCATGATCCAGTGGCGATGCCAGAAGCTCAGCATTGTTTGGATTTGGATTTCAAGGCCAATGCAGAGGGTCTCAAGAAAGTCTCCATGGTGGATAGCCCAATGGCAGCCTTAGAGGGTTGCGATGCACTGGTGATTGTGACTGAGTGGAAGGCTTTCCGTAGTCCAGACTTTGACCAAGTGATGCAAAAACTCACGCGCCCAATCATTTTTGACGGCCGTAATCTCTATGAACCAGGTGCTATGCAGGAACTGGGTATTGAGTACTACGGTATTGGGCGACATAATTAAGAAAATACAAAATAGTCCTATGGAAAAAGCGAACCGAGACCAGTTTTCTAAAACCCGTTTATTAGTGGTTGGCGATGTCATGCTTGATCGCTACTGGTTTGGCGATACCAATCGGATTTCTCCTGAGGCTCCTGTTCCAGTTGTACAGGTTGGCAAGATCGATGAGCGTTTAGGTGGAGCGGCGAACGTTGCTCGTAACGTTGCGGCATTAGGCGCCAATACAACCATTCTCGGTATTGTTGGTAATGATGAGCCTGGCAAGCGGGTTGTCGATTTATTGAAATCAGGTGGCGTTGATAGTCAGCTAGAAATTGATGTCGATGTACCAACAATTGTGAAGTTGCGTGTGATTGCTCGTCAGCAACAGTTAATTCGCCTTGACTTTGAAGAGACCCCTAGTGAAAAGGCTTTGGCTCATAAATTAGAGCGTTTTGAAAAATTAGTTGGTAGCGCTGATGTTGTGATTTTGTCTGATTACGGCAAGGGGGCGTTAGGTCAGGTGGCTCATATGATTGAGCAGGCTAGGGCGCAGAACAAAGTTATCTTGGTTGATCCTAAGGGCGAGGACTACGAAAAGTATCGTGGCGCTACTGTCTTAACTCCAAACCGCAGTGAGTTGCGTCAGGTAGTTGGCAAGTGGACTAGCGAAGAGGATCTCGCCAATAAGGCTCAAGCACTCAGAAAGTCATTAGATCTTCAGGCATTGCTGCTGACTCGCTCAGAAGAGGGTATGAGTTTATATACCGAAGCTGGTGTTAGCCACGTCAATGCGCAGGCACGCGAGGTGTTTGATGTGTCTGGTGCTGGTGATACCGTCATCGCAACCTTAGCTGTTGCTTTAGCTGCGAAGTGGCCTATAGAGAAAGCAATAGCTTTGGCAAATCGGGCTGGCGGTATTGTTGTTGGCAAACTTGGAACTGCAACCGTTACTTCAGAGGAACTACAGTGACTATTATCGTAACTGGCGCTGCTGGTTTTATCGGTGCAAATATTGTTCAAGCGCTTAATGCGCGTGGTGAAAAAAATATTATTGCGGTTGATGATCTTCGTCCCGCCGATAAGTATCGTAACCTTGCTGACCTAGACATCATTGATTATCTTGATAAAGATGAGTTCCTAGAGGCGTTTAGAAGTGGCAAGTTTGGTAAGGTCAAAGCAGTTTTTCATGAGGGTGCTTGCTCTGACACCATGGAGACTGATGGCATTTTCATGATGGCGAACAACTATCGCTACACCATGGACTTGCTAGATATTTGCACTGCTCAAAAAGTACAACTTCTGTATGCTTCATCAGCAGCCACCTACGGCGGCTCCGATGTTTTTGTAGAGAGTCGTGAGCATGAGAAACCACTCAATATCTATGGCTACTCTAAGTTCTTATTTGATCAAGTTATGCGTCAGCGTTTTGCAGAAAAGGCAAATGCTACTCAGGTAGTTGGTTTCCGTTATTTCAATGTATACGGTCCACGCGAGTCCCATAAAGGTCGTATGGCATCTGTGGCTTTTCATCAATATCACCAGTACAAGGCCAATGGCCATGTAAAGCTTTTTGGTGAATATGGTGGTTATGGTCCGGGCGAACAAAGTCGTGACTTTGTTTCAGTTGAGGACGTTGTAAAAGTAAATCTCTACTTCTTAGATCACCCGGAAATCAGCGGCATCTTCAATTTAGGTAGTGGTCGTGCACAACCCTTTAATGATGTTGCTCACGCCGTAGCTAATGCAATGCGTAAGCTTGATAAAGCCAAGCCAGCAACATTGCAGGAATTAGTAAAAGAAAAAGCCATTGAGTACATTCCATTCCCAGATGCACTTAGAGGTAAGTACCAGTGCTTTACTCAAGCTGATCTCACCAAGCTCAGAGCTGCTGGCTACACAGAGTCCTTCCTAGATGTTGAGCAGGGTGTAGGTCGCTATATTGAATGGTTAGAGGCGAACTCTGGTTTCTTAGCTAATCCCCTTTAGGCTATAAAAAGCATCTTTTATAGATGCTAATCTTGAAGGATAGCTAGAAGACAGCGCTAAGCGCTCCCATACTAGTTTTGAGCTAATATACCCCTTATAAAAACTAGGGGAATCCTATGCGTAAGCACACTTTAATCCCTTCATTCTTGATTGGCTGCGGAATTTTGTTGTTCTCAGTCACCGCCTTGGCCACAACTATCAAGGAAGAAGTGGATATTGAGGGTATTAAAGCTCCACCTAGAGATATTAAAGACATCCTCAAACTGGTGGAGCAAACCAAACCAGACTTAGCGATTGTTGAACGTGCGCAAAAAGTAGTGGCAATGCCTTTGCCTGCCTCACAAGATAATGAAGTTCTAAACCATTTTTATACTAGGCGCTCAGCAGCTTTTGAGGATCTAGGAAGTACCGGCGAGGCTCTAAAAAATCTAGAGATTGCCGTTACTCAATACCCATCTAACAATCCTCGACTTTATTTGAATGATTTGATTCATTTGAGTATATTGGAAAGTTCAGTTGGTCAGCAGTCAAAAGCTATCACCCTCATTCAGAAAGCTCAAGCACATCAGTTATCAGCTTTACCTAACTCGAGTGGTTTTCAGATGTCTATGGGCAGATTATTACTTAGCTACTATGTTAATTCAGGTAACTTTGAGGCAGCCCAAAAAACACTTGAGAATATGAATGTTACGTTAAGCAACTTAAAAAGGTCCCGAGTATATATGGAATATGGGCCTAATTGGGAGGCAGCATATGAAAGTGCGCGGGGTATATATTTTTCAGGCCAAGGTCAATGGGTAGAGAGCGAGCGATCCCTTAGAAAAACGCTGCACTTTCTTGAAGCCCAGTATCAAAAAGTTAAAAATAGTTCAATAAAAATCGATGTTGTCGGAGATGAGGCTAGATCTGCTGCTGATGCCTCTAATAATCCCCGAATTTATGTTAGCCAAATTTTAAACAGAGAATTAAATTTAGCCAATGTTCTACTGCGGCAGCGAAAATTAATTGATGCTGAGTACTATGCTCGAAAATCAATCACTCTTTCTCTATCTAGCTTTGGTTCAAATTCGATTGAAGTTGCTCGTGGTCTAAGAAGTCTAGCTATCATTGTCAACGAGCAAGGGAGATATGCCGAGGCCGTTTTACTGTCAAGATTATCACTGGCGACAGTTAAGGCTGCAGGAGCGACAGGCGCCAATTCTACCCTTGCCTCAGCCCAGAGGTCATTAGGCACCGCGCTTGTGGCCGATGGAAAATATGCTGAGGCCAATCAAGTTTTTGAGGAGATGGCTGCTGGGATTAAAACGGACCCAGAGATGGCGAAAAGTTATCAATTTGGGGATCTGGATTGGGTGCTGGCAATGCTCAAGACTGGCAAATCTAATCAAGCTAATGAGATGGTGAGTAGTATGCTTCAGAGGCAGGAGATTAGCGCCGATAGAAATTCTCCTCGATTGGCTATGATTCGGGCATTTGATGCGGCAAGCTTACAGGCCGAGAATAAATGGACTGAGGCAGACGCTGCATATAAGTTATCCATGCCTATCTTGATCGATCAAGCTCGTAATGATGCGGAGAACGACACAACAAGTATTAAGCAACAACAACGCATGACCTTTCTTTTGGAGAGTTATTTAGCCTCATTGGCAAATACGGCAAAAACCGATCCTAACCAAGCTGCGACTGCAGCAGCACAGGCTTTTCAGATTGCTGATATTGCTAGGGGGAGCGGTGTTCAGAGAGCTCTTACTGCTAGTGCTGCTCGTGCAAGTATTAAAGATCCTCAATTGGCGGGTCTTGCAAGGCAGGAGCAGGACTTACAAAGGCGAATTAATACACTCTCAGAATTATTAACGGGCTTACGTTCAGCATCTCCCGATCAGCAATTGCCTGCAGTTCAAGGCAAGATTCGGTCAGACATAGAGGCATTTAAATCACAGCGTGAAGCGCTTAAAAAAGAGATTGAGAAAAAGTTTCCTGACTATGCGGAGCTGGTTGAGCCTAAGCCCGCTTCAATTGAGCGAACCCAGCGGCTATTGAAGGCTGATGAGGTGCTTGTATCGTGGTATTTTTCTGAAAATACTGGCTATGTTTGGGCTATCAGCAAGCAGGGAGCCCAGTTTTCACAATTATCAATTGGTCGGAAGCAAATGGCTAAGGAAGTGGCGCAATTGCGAAAAGCGCTCGATCCTGGTGTATCAACAATTGATGAAATCCCCCCTTTTGATGTTGCATTGGCGTTTAAGCTTTATCAGGAAATTTTGGCACCAGTAGAAGCAGGCTTTAAAGGCAAAAAAGTTATGTTAGTTGTACCTCATGCAGAGCTGGGTCAGTTGCCAATATCGTTGTTAGTTACTCGTGCAACAAATCAGCCGGCAAAAGGTGGTGCAATTGCTTTCGCTGGCTATAAGTCAGTTCCATGGCTTACGAGAGATATCGCAGTTGCTCAGGTACCTTCTGTAACTGCTCTCACGGCTTTAAGAAGTCTTCCTGAGGGCAATCCTAATCGAAAGAATTTCGTTGGTTTTGGTGACCCCTACTTCAGTAGTGCTCAGGAAAAAAGTGCTCAAAAAAGTTCTTTAACACAGTTTGCAACAAGAGGTATGCCTTTGAAATTAAGAAGTGCACCTAAGACTTCTGGAGTAAGTTCAGCAGAGTTAGCCCTGCTCCCGCGTTTACCTGACACTAGTTTAGAAATCGAAGAAATTGCTAAGGTAGTTGGCGCTCAGCCTGGTGATATCTTTTTGCATAAACAAGCTAGCGTGAAGCAGGTAACTTCAATGGATTTATCAGATCGCAAAGTCGTCATGTTTTCTACGCATGGCTTAGTGCCTGGAGAGCTTAATGGCTTAACTCAACCTGCGCTAGCACTATCGTCTCCTGACGTAACGGGTGACAAAGATGACGGCCTTCTGACTATGGATAAGGTAATTGCGTTAAAGTTAGATGCTGACTGGGTAGTACTCTCTGCTTGTAATACCGCTGCCGGTGAGGGTGCTGGTTCTGAGGCAGTCTCAGGTCTTGGGAGAGCCTTCTTCTTTGCGGGTGCTAAAGCACTGTTAGTCTCTAACTGGCCAGTAGATTCAGTCGCTTCTCGAGCTTTAATGACAGACCTCTTTAAAAGTCAGCAAAAAGCCCAGGGAACTAGCAAGGCTGAGCTCCTAAGGCAGGCAATGCTCAACCAAATTGACCAGGGCGGCATGAAGGAAGGCGGTAACATGAAGTACGCTTATGCTCACCCCTTGTTCTGGGCCCCATTCGTAGTGGTTGGAGATTGATTTAAGATTTATCCATTGAGTAACTCTAATTATTGAAAGTTTTTTATGAAATTGACTCAACTATTACTCACCTCTTTCTTATTCATTTTTTCTCAGTTGGTGATCGCTGCGCCATTGATTAGCGCAAAAGAGGCAGCCCTTCCACCAGCTGCTGGCACTTTAGCTACGCGTGGAATCTCTCGTGGCCCTGCGATTAAGTTGACATCACCAGAAGCTGATACGCCGGTAGCTGCTCCATTTGATTTCAAAGTGAACTTTGAGCCACGCGGTGATGCAAAGATTGACCCCAGCTCTGTGAAGGTGGTTTATATGAAGTCACCCTTTGTGGATCTCACCCCGCGCCTTAAAAATGCAATCTCAGCCAATGGTATTGATTTTGCAAAAGCAGAAGTTCCTCCAGGAACGCACACAATACGAGTCACTGTTAAAGACTCTGAAGGTCGTGAGACTAATTCAGTATTAAATTTAGTAGTCAATAAATGATGAATTGCCCTTATTGCCTTTCAGAAGTTTCTGATGAGGCTTACGTCTGCAAAACCTGTAGTCGCGACCTCTATTTATTTAAGCCAATGATGGCGAAGGTTGCAGATCTAGAGGGTCAATTAGCAGCAGCACCAAGCCCAGCGCTTTATGAGCTCAGAATAGCTGAGCTAGAACAGTTATTGGATGAGCAAAATCAAAAGCTGGAAAAAAGGTCTTCATTGCAGTGGATATCAGATATTGCTTTATATCTCATCATCCCATTACTGCTATTACTCTCAGCACATTGGTTGATTGTGGTGGTGTACGACACCAAGATGCTCTATCTGCGCATTATTTCAATGGTCCTGCCCCTGCCATTTGCTTATGCATTATTTAATAAGAGCGCATATAAATTATTTCCTTGGTTTATTGGGGTAATTTTTTTGGCGATCTCCTCAGTCATTGGCATGAGTTGGATTACGAGCCTGGTGGATAAAACTCCTGTATTACCCCAGAATCTATTTGAATGGAAAGAGGTATTGGAGTATTCCGCCAGCATTGCGTTTAGTTTCTTAACGGGCATGCTGCTGGGGAGAGTTTCATACTTGGCCAAGCAAAGAGCCAGAAGGGCTGGTCTTGTAAATTCGATGATGAAAGTTGCATCGTTAAACCTAAAGGATGGCGGAGCATCTATAAAAAATGTACATGGCTTAATGAAAAAATTGCAAGAGTATGGTGGAACGGTTGTTGCATTAGGCACTACTGCTGTATCGATTTATACCGGTCTTAAGGGAATCATTGGTAACTAGATTTTTATTGGCATGGTGTCTATGTCAAATTAGTATTGCCGCTCATGGGCAGGTATTTGATGTTCCGCATCAACAGGATGTCCCTACACGTACACTTTTGGTTGATGCTAAAAATCCAAAAGCCCTAGTTCTGTTATTTCCAGGTGGCGGAGGCATGCTACGTCTGAAAGATGACGGCACGACTAGAAATCGCCATACCTTTGTCCGTTCAATTGACCTCTGGGCACAATATCAGATTGATGCCGTGCTAGTCGACACTCCATATGACTTAGGCGATCTAAAAAGGGGTGATCGTAGAGATCAAGAAGATCATCTCAAAAGAGTGGGTGAAGTGCTTAGTTTTTATAAAAGTAAAACTGGCTTACCGATTTGGATTTTTGGTCATAGCATGGGGACATCTACCGCTACATATTATGCAAATCAAGTAAAAACAAACTCACTAGCCGGAATTATTATTGCGGGGACGGTACGAACCGCCAGATTGAGTGGCGACCCTCAGTTTCCCGTTTTGGCAATTCATCATATCAATGATCAGTGCGCTGGTACACCTCTTTCCGCCTCTGAATACATTATTTCATCAAGACCTAAAAGCTATATTTCTCAACTAGAGATTATTGAAGGTGGCATCAGTGAAGGTAATGTTTGCGATTCATTTGGATATCATGGCTTTAATCAAACTGAGCCAGAGCTAGTCAAGCGTGCTGCCAAATTTATTCTGGGCCAATAAATAGTCCCCTATCAGACTTTACTGATTACTGCGTCTACTCAAGTTTTAAGTCAACCATACTCATAGCCATTCGTTGTAAACGATCCATGCGCACTTTGTGTTCGTGGATTTTTTATTTACTACTGGAGAACGTATGAGTCGATATTTGAATATTAGTGTTGTAACTAGTTTAGTGAGATCTGCTGGACTTGCTGCAGTGTTGACTGTTTCTGCCCTTGGTGTTGCTAATGCATCCCCAATTAATGTTAATACTGCTACTCAATCAGAGTTAGAGAGCATTAAGGGGATTGGACCCTCTAAGGCAAAAACCATTATTTCTGAGCGTTTGGATGGCGGTCACTTTCAAGATGCCAATGACTTACAGAAACGAGTCCGCGGCATTGGGATGAGATCCGTTGAAAAGATGGTGGATAACGGTTTAACGATTGAGGCTCCTGGCTCTTTTCGGGAGCCCAATGGCAGAACTCAGAAGGAAGGCAGCGCCTCTGGCAGACGCCATTCTCGTAATCAAAATAGTCATCGCCATCAGCCGGAGCGTGCGGGAGCAGGTCGCAGAAATTAAACCCTTCCGCGTGTAGGTGGGCTTATGGCTAAAATGGCCTTATGAGCAAACCTTCTTACCTCACTATTTCACAGACTGTAGGCAATACGCCTTTAGTTCAGTTGCAACGTATTCCCGGGCTCGAGAACTCGACTCGCAATAATGTGATTTTGGGTAAGTTAGAAGGAAATAATCCAGCCGGGTCGGTGAAGGACCGACCTGCGCTGTCGATGATCATGCGTGCGCAAGAGCGTGGCGAAATTAAACCCGGTGATACCTTGATTGAAGCAACTAGTGGCAACACCGGCATTGCTTTGGCTATGACAGCCGCGATGTTAGGTTACAAGATGGTATTAGTCATGCCAGAGAATCAAAGCATTGAACGCCGTCAAAGTATGGCTGCTTATGGAGCTGAGTTGATCCTGACAGCCGCCTCTGGTGGTATGGAGTTTGCGCGCGATTATGCTCTCCAACTGCAACGAGAGGGGCGCGGTAGATTATTGGATCAGTTTGCCAATTCAGATAATCCTCGGGCCCATATTGAAACTACCGGACCAGAGATTTGGCGCGATACTGATGGTCAAGTCACCCATTTTATTTCTGCAATGGGAACTACTGGAACGATTACTGGTGTGTCGACTTATCTCAAATCAATGAATCCTGCCATTCAGATTATTGGTGCGCAGCCTGAAGAGGGCTCGCAAATTCCGGGAATTCGTAAATGGGCTCCAGAGTATTTGCCGAAGATTTATCAGGGCGATAAAGTCGATCGCATTGAATATGTCACACAAGCCGATGCGGAAGAGATGGCTCGCCGTCTAGCTGCCGAAGAGGGTATCTTCTGCGGTATCTCAGCTGGCGGTGCTTTGGTAGTGGCTCTGCGCATTGCACGTCAGGCTGAGAATGCTACGATTGTCTTTATTGTTTGCGATCGTGGCGATCGCTACCTATCTACCGGTGTGTTCCCAGCTTAATTTACTTTAGGTTTTTTCTTTGCGCTAGATTTTTTTGGCTTCGATTTTTCACTAGTACTTTTGGCGTCTTTTGCTTTACCAGTATTTTCGACTGGCACTACGCTTTGATTCTTGTATCCCAAGGCTTCTGCAAACTCAGCAACACTTTGTGCATAGAAATAACTGCGGTTGTATTGAACAATTGTCAGAAAGTTATTTAAGCCTACAAAATACTGGACTTGGTCTGAACCATCTTTATCTGGGTAGGGTAGATCCACAATAAATGCTTTGCTGCTGGGTTCAACACCACCGCTTTGCAAATCACCTTGTTGCTTGGTCAAAATACCTTTTTCAATCAGCTCTTGAACCGTATATTTTAGTTCTGGTTGTCCATCAGCGAGCTCTTTGGCGGCCGCTATGCCTTTAGATTGCACGGAAAAAGAGATTGGCATGCCGCTTTGCCAGCCATGCATTTTCATGAAGTTACCAACACTGGCAATTGCATCTTTGGGGCTCTGCTTTAAATCAATTTTTCCATCGCCATCACCATCGACTGCAAAACTGCGAATACTGCTGGGCATGAATTGCGGTAAACCAATGGCGCCAGCATAGGAGCTATTTTGATTGAGGCAAGCGCTAAAGCGAGCGCTGTTGACGCCCTGGATGCTGTTCTTTGCTGGCAACTTTCCACCGGCTTCAGTCCAGCATAGAAGAATGAGTTCTTTCAGTTGATCCTTAAAAAGCTGTTCACGGGCTGGCTTATTGACCGTCTCAGGGTAGCTAAACGCTAGGGTTGATAAGACATCCTTAACTCGAAAATTACCGGTCTGGCGCCCATAAATGGTCTCAATGCCAATAATGGCAACAATGATCTCGACGGGGACTCCGGAATCCTGCTCCACTTGACTTAAAAATGCCTGGTTTTCATCCCAAAAGGCCTTTCCAGCCTTCAGGCGAACTGGTTCGATGAAGCGCTTGCGGTATGCCAGCCAATTTTTCTTAAAAGTCCCCGATGGGGGTAATACCAATTTGCGTATTGAAGGAATCGTTTTACCATCAAGAAAGCCTGATTCTAGGCTTTGTAGAGGGATTTCTTGGGTTTGGGAAACCTGGTTTAGGAGTTCATTGATGTTTTGACTAAACCGCACTTCAGAGGCTGCATCATCAGCTTGGTTTACGATGGATTGCTCTGGCTTAGTTGGTTGTGTTGGCGCGCTAGAGCAGCCAGCAAGAGCGAGAGCTAGTAGTAAGCAGGAGGCGCGAAGATTCATGTGCGCTTTAGTCGATTTTTGAGAAATAAACACATTTTATTAGATTATAAAAATAAGAGTTTTGCTATTAAGGATTAAGAGCAATGACAACAGGATACATAACTCATCCAGATTTTCTAAAACATGAGATGGGAAGTCACCACCCAGAGTGCCCCGAGCGTATTCAGGCGATCAATGATCAATTGATTCGTAGCGGTTTAGATCGCTTTCTTCATCATTTGGATGCTCCCCTAGCAACTGAAGACCAACTGGAATTAGTGCATAGCCCAGACCATGTGGCATTTGTGAGAGATCGCGCGCCAGAAAGTGGCTATTTCATGCTGGATGGTGACACCATCATGAACCCTCATACCTATAGAGCATCCTTACGTGCAGCAGGCGCTGCAATCGCAGGGGTTGATGCCGTGATGAAGGGTGAAGTTGAAAATGTTTTCTGTGCTGTAAGGCCGCCTGGACATCATGCTGAGCCAACCCGTTCGATGGGCTTTTGTTTGTTTGATAACGTTGCCATTGCAGCTCGTTATGCACAAGAAGCCTACGGTATAGAGCGTGTCGCCATCATTGATTTTGATGTACATCACGGCAATGGTACTGAAGCGGCATTTATCAACGACCCTCATGTGATGATGTGCAGTTTTTTCCAGCACCCTTTTTACCCATACAGCGGTCTAGATCCCTCAGACAATATGGTGAATGTGCCATTGCCTGCAACTACTCGCGGCGACGTAGTGCGCTCCATTGTGGAGGAGCGCTGGTTGCCTGCCCTGCGTAATTTTGAGCCCGAGCTCATCATTATTTCCGCTGGGTTTGATGCACATCGCGAAGATGACTTGGGTCAAATGGGCTTAGTTGAGGATGATTATGTTTGGATTACAAAACGCCTCAAAGAAATTGCAAAAGACTATGCACAAAATCGCATCGTGAGTTGCCTAGAGGGAGGGTATAACCTCTCTGCTTTGGGTCGAAGTGTGGTGGCTCATGTCAAGGCGTTAGCTGATCTTTAAGCGATACCAACCGAATTAAAAAAACTGTTATTGAAAGTGTGTGATGGCAAATATTTATGAACAGGGGTTAGATCGCAATTCAGCGAACTTTACTCCTATTACTCCGCTACTTTTTTTGGAACGTTCTGCCCAGATTTATCCAAATAAGACAGCCATCATTCATGGGAAATTGCGTCAAACTTGGCGGCAAACCAATGAACGTTGCCATCGACTTGCGAGCGCTTTGCAAAAGCATGGCATTGGCCTGGGAGATACGGTTGCGGTGATGCTACCCAATACACCGCCTATGGTGGAGGCTCACTTTGGTATTCCGATGGCTGGTGCTGTATTAAATGCCTTGAATACTCGCTTAGATGCAGAATCGATTGCCTTTATGTTGAACCATGGTGAAGCTAAGATAGTCATCGTTGATCCAGAATTCTCAGCGGTGATGAAAAAGGCACTCGAAATTGCCAAGAAAGAAAGTGGCCGCGATATTTTGGTGATAGATGTTGAGGAAAAAGAATTTGATGTGGCAGGTGAGAAATTAGGAAAACTGACCTACGAGCAATTGCTAGCCGAAGGAGACCCCCAATTTGCTTGGCAGCTACCTGCAGATGAATGGCAGGCGATTTGCCTTAACTACACTTCTGGTACTACAGGTAATCCCAAGGGCGTGGTCTATCACCATCGTGGCGCTGCAATCAATGCTATTTCTAATGTACTTGATTGGGATATGAATAAGCATCCGGTGTATTTATGGACTTTGCCTATGTTCCATTGCAACGGTTGGTGCTTCCCATGGACTGTTGCTGCCCGTGCTGGCATTAATGTTTGTTTGCGCCGTGTGGATGCCCAACATATTTTTGCAGCCATTAAAGAGCATGGTGTTACTCATTACTGTGCTGCGCCGATTGTGCACAACCTTTTGGTAAATGCCCCAGATGAAATGAAGATAGGCGTACCTGCTGGCGTGAAGGGGCTCATCGCAGGCGCTGCACCGCCAGCCTCCATTATCGAAGGTATGGAAAAGCTCGGTTTTGATTTAACCCATGTATATGGCTTGACTGAGACTTATGGTCCCGCCGCAATTTGTGTGAAGCAAGATGAATGGGACAATTTAGATATTGGTGAGCGTGCTCGTTTGAATGCGCGTCAAGGTGTTCGTTATCACTTGCAACAAGCGATTAATGTGCTTGATCCAGAAACAATGAAGCCCGTTCCTGCCGATGGTGAAACCATGGGCGAGATTATGTTCAAAGGCAATATTGCAATGAAGGGTTATCTCAAGAATGAGAAGGCCACCAAAGAAGCTTTTGAAGGAGGCTGGTTTCATTCGGGTGACTTGGCGGTAATGAACCCCGATGGTTACGTCAAGATTAAAGATCGCAGTAAAGACATCATCATCTCTGGCGGAGAAAATATTTCTTCTATTGAAGTTGAGGATGTTTTATATCGCCACCCTGCAGTACTGGCTGCAGCGGTAGTTGCCAAGCCTGATCCAAAATGGGGCGAAACCCCTTGCGCCTTCTTAGAAATCAAGCCAGGAGTTGAGGTGACCCCTGCGGACATCATTGCCCATTGTAAACAGCATTTGGCGGGATTTAAGGTGCCTAAGGCGATTGTGTTTGGTGAGTTGCCGAAGACCTCAACTGGAAAAATCCAGAAGTTTGAACTGCGCAAGCAAGCTGGCTCTGCCACCGCTATTGATGTTTAGCCTCCTAGAGGCTAGGGCGGATAAAATATGAGGCTAAACCAATGTTTGCAAATTTTTATCAATATTGAGAATTCCAAATGAAGATCTTAGTTGCAGTAAAGCGAGTCGTTGATTACAACGTCAAAATTCGAGTGAAGTCCGATGGTTCGGGCGTCGATCTTGCAAACGTCAAAATGAGCATGAATCCTTTTGATGAAATTGCAGTTGAAGAGGCGATGCGCCTTAAAGAAGCTGGTGTTGCTAAAGAAATAGTGGTAGTGAGTGCAGGTGTGACTCAGTGCCAGGAAACGCTCCGCACTGCTTTGGCCATCGGCGCTGATCGTGCGATCTTGGTTGAGTCTGATGCTGATCTGCAACCACTAGCAGTAGCGAAACTTCTTAAAGCCCTTTCTGAAAAAGAACAGGCCCAAATCATTATTCTCGGTAAGCAAGCAATTGATGATGACAGCAATCAAACCGGTCAGATGTTGGCCAGTCTTTTAGATATTCCACAAGCCACTTTTGCTTCTAAGGTAGTAATAGCAGATGGTAAGGCTACTGTGACTCGTGAAGTAGATGGTGGTTTGGAAACAATTGCGCTGACTTTGCCAGCGGTCATCACGACTGACTTGCGTCTGAATGAGCCACGCTATGTGACTCTGCCAAATATCATGAAGGCCAAGAAGAAGGTAATTGATATCGTGAAGCCTGAGGATTTGGGTGTAGATATCACGCCGCATCTTAAAACGCTCAAGGTTGAAGAACCCCCTAAGCGCAGTGCTGGCGTGATGGTTGCAGATGTAGCAGCCCTTGTTGATAAATTAAAAAATGAAGCGAAGGTGATCTAAATGGCGGCTCTTGTTATTGCTGAACACGATAATCAATCTTTAAAGGCTGCAACCTTAAATGCCGTAGCAGCAGCTTTGCAGTGCTCTCCTGAGGTGGATGTGTTGGTTGCTGGCAACCAATCTGATGTGGCTGCACAAGCAGCTGCGCAAATCGCAGGTGTGCGTAAGGTGATTCAGGTTGATGCAGCTACTCTAGGTGATCAGTTGGCTGAGCCTTTGGCAGCCCAAATTCTTTCGATTGCAAATCATTACAGTCATCTTTTGGCGCCTGCAACAGCGAATGGTAAGAACGTGATGCCACGTGTGGCTGCGAAGTTAGACCTTGCTCAGTTATCCGACATTACTAAGGTAGTCAGTGCGGATACTTTTGAGCGCCCAATCTATGCCGGTAATGCCATTGCTACTGTGCAATCTGCTGATCCAATAAAGGTAATCACAGTGCGTACTACCGGCTTTGATCCGGTGGCTGCAACTGGTGGTACAGCTAGTATTGAAAAACAAGCGGCTGTTGATAGCAAATCTTCTTCATCATTTGTTGGTCGTGAATTAACAAAGTCTGATCGTCCTGAATTGACAGCTGCCAAGATTATTGTTTCTGGTGGTCGCGGTTTAGGCTCTGGAGAGAAGTATCAAGAGCTGATTGCTCCATTGGCTGATAAGCTAGGCGCTGCTTTAGGTGCTTCACGTGCTGCGGTAGATGCAGGTTATGTCCCAAATGATTACCAAGTTGGTCAAACTGGCAAGATTGTGGCTCCACAGCTCTATATTGCTGTTGGCATCTCTGGTGCAATTCAGCATTTAGCGGGTATGAAGGACTCTAAGGTGATTGTTGCAATCAACAAAGATCCAGAAGCGCCAATCTTTAGTGTTGCAGATTATGGTTTGGTTGCAGATCTTAATATTGCAGTACCTGAGTTAACTAAAGCACTCAGTTAAAGGTAATTGAGTTATTCGATGTGAATAAAGAGGAGTAGTAATGCCATACGTAGCCCCAGTTAAAGACATGTTGTTTGTGATGAATGAGTTAGCTGGGCTATCGGAAGTTGTTGCTTATCCTTCTTATGCCGAGGCTGGGGTTGATGTTGATTTAGCGCCAGCAATTCTGGAAGAGTCTGCAAAATTTAATCAAGACGTGGTTGCTCCGCTCAATTGGCCCGGCGATCAAAATCCAAGTTCTTGGAAAGAGGGTATTGTTACAACAACTCCTGGTTTTAAGGAAGCATTTGAGCAATTTGCTGCTGCAGGATGGCAGGGTGTAGTGCATCCTGCTGAGTTTGGTGGTCAAGGACTGCCAAAATTAATTGCTACCGCCTGTTTTGAAATGGTTCATTCAGCAAGTTTGTCCTTTGCTTTGTGCCCGATGCTGACTGATGGTGCAATTGAGGCTTTATTAACAGCTGCTAGCGCAGAGATTCAAGAGCAATACGTACCGAATATGATTTCAGGCGAGTGGACCGGCTCCATGTGCTTGACCGAGCCACAAGCAGGCTCTGATTTATCTATGGTTCGTTCCAAAGCTGTGCCTGAAGGTGATGGCGCCTACAAAATATTTGGTACCAAAATCTATATCACCTATGGTGAGCACGATATGGCGAAGAATATTGTCCACTTGGTCTTGGCAAGAACTCCAGATGCGCCAGAAGGTGTAAAGGGAATCTCTTTGTTTGTAGTTCCGAAGTTCTTGGTTAATGCGGATGGCTCTTTAGGTGAGCGTAACGATGTTCATTGTGTCTCGATTGAGCACAAATTGGGAATCAAGGCGAGCCCAACAGCAGTCTTGCAGTTTGGTGATCATGGTGGCGCCATTGGCTATCTGGTTGGTGAAGAAAATCGCGGCCTGGAATATATGTTTGTGATGATGAATGCAGCTCGCTTTGCAGTAGGCATGCAAGGGATTGCAGTTGCTGAGCGCGCTTATCAAAAGGCAGTGCAGTATGCAAAGGATCGTGTGCAAAGTCGTGATCTCACTGGATCTCCGGGTCCAGTGGCAATTATTCATCAGCCAGATGTCAAGCGCATGTTGATGACTATGCGTGCCTACACAGAAGCTTCCCGCGCATTAGCGTATTACGCTGCTGCTGCTTATGATGCACAGCATGCAGCCCCTGATGAAGCACAGCGTAAAGCGAACCAGGCTATTTATGAGTTCTTAGTGCCGATTGTGAAAGGCTTCTCTACGGAGATGTCGATTGAGGTTGCTAGCTTAGGAATTCAAGTGCATGGTGGTATGGGGTTCATTGAAGAGACGGGCGCAGCACAACATTATCGCGATGCTCGTATCTTGACGATTTATGAAGGAACCACTGCTATTCAGGCGAATGACTTGATTGGTAGAAAAACCGTACGTGATGGTGGTGCTACTGCAAAAGTATTTGTACAAAAGATTGCAGAGACCGAAAAAGCATTAGCGGCTAGTGGTTCAGCAGATGCCAAGGCAGTACTTAAACAGCTAGCTGCTGGGCGTGCTGCATTTGAAGAGGCTGTGGCATACATCGTGGCAAACGCTAAGAGTGATACCAAAGCAGTGTATGCCGGTAGCTTTGCGTATTTGCGCTTATGTGGCTTGGTGTTGGGTGCTTGGCAAATGGCACGGAGTCTCTTAGCTGCGGAGCGTTTGCATGATGACGATCCTGCTTTTTATAGTGCCAAGATTGCTACAGCACGTTTCTTTGCCGAGAATTTATTGCCACAAGCTGGCGCTTTAGCAACTTCCATTATTGAAAGCGGCCACTCTACCAATGCCTTAGAGGTAGAGCAGTTCTAAGTCTATCTACAATTATTGAGATAGCTTTTTTGCTTCGTGGATTTGAGAAATAAAGAATTGCTCGAAAGAAACGGCTAAAAAAGTCATCATGACGCCAGCACCAAAGACGAGTGAGAAGATCACCGTAAGGATGACTGGCCAGCCAGAGCGGGTACGACCCTGTTCTCCAATCCCGGGATTAAATTGCGCATCCCATTTTTCATCAGGGCGAAGGCCAAAGGTAATAGTGGTTAACCAACTGGCTTCGATAGCAATGAAGCCAAAGGTTAATAGGACCCAGCCGGGTGCAGAGTGAAAGTGCTCGCTCTTCAGAATAGTCCAGCCAGCGATTCCACCAATGAGCGCAAATAACTGCACCCATGCCCAAAAGGATTTAAGTCCTTGTAGGTAAAAGCAGTTGAGACCACTGCCAGGCAAAAAGAATCCGAGAGCGCAAAAAAGGAGTTTAGAGTTTTTCATGAATCTTTAATCTTGGTAATTGTTTATTTACTAGTGTTTGGACGTTGTGTGAAGCTCAGCACTTGTCTATCAGCACCAATCATGAGCAATTGATCGCCATTGCGCACAATGCTGCGATAGTCATTGAGCTCATACAGAAAGTCATTTTCTAATTCATTGCGTTGTGGTGTGCATACCATTTTGGTGCTGGTAATTTTTGAGAAGGTAAAGCCGCGAGAGTCTTCATCTAGTTGTGCTGTGAATTTATTGCAGCCAGTTGAGCCGCTCACACGCTGACCATTCGCATCAAAATGAATTTGAATCGGGTTGCTAGCTTCGCCCTGAGGAATTTGGCGGGTACGTACCTCACCATTACTGTTGGGGGGTAAATTCCAGCGAGTGAGCTCCCATTTAGTGTTGCGCAGTTCGCTGCTTGGCGGACTGGTTTTAGCGCTGCACGGTGGGATGACATTGGCGCAACCACTCAAAAGGGCAATGCCAAGAGATGAAAACACCACAAATAAGCTATTGGAGAAGCTCCTAGAGAGGCCTTTAAAAGAGGTCTGGGCTACTATTTTTTTGGAGATATTCATCTAAGTTATTGTTTTATATATATTTTTTATGCGTTATAGCATTGTATTCTATCGTCTTAGACACTTAAATAGGTGGAAGAAGTAAGGGTTTTCGTCTAGAATATGAGGTTTTCCGCTCTACCGTACGTTTAGTTGGTGAGTAGGAGCCTAGGATTTTTTGTAGAAATTTCATTGGGTTGTAATCAACCTGTTTTCATTTTAGATTTTTTAAGGAATAAGTATGGTCGTCATTCGACTGGCACGCGGCGGTTCTAAGAAGCGCCCTTTTTACAGCATCGTTGCTACTGATAAGCGCAACCGTCGTGACTCGAACTTTATCGAGCGCATTGGTTATTTCAATCCTAAAGCAGCTGAATCTGAGCAAGCTATGCGCATCGCTCAAGATCGTTTGACTTACTGGACTGGTGTTGGTGCGCAAGTATCTCCAACCGTTGTTCGTTTGATCAAAAACAATCCTGCTGTTTAAGTAATTTGCTAAAGACTTCATCTTTGCGGTGGAGTTTTTAGTGGCAGGATTTTCAGTAGTTCTATTTCGGGAAAATAAGGTGTCTTTCAAATGAGTACACCATCCCTAAATGATTTGATTGAACTTGGCGCCGTTTCTGAGGCACAAGGATTGCAGGGTCAAGTGAAGGTGAGACCTCACTCATCAGAACCTGTAGCACTTCTATCTTCTAAAGCTGTTTGGCTATCTCTTGTCCAGCGCAGGGGTGCAGGCGTTTCTGCGTCTGTTGAGCAAGCTTCTTTAACTCAATACAAAGTGAAGAGCGCCAAGATGCATAGCGGTAATGTTGTCATGGCGCTAGAGGGCGTTAGCGATCGCGATCAAGCGCTGGCCTTAAAAGGCGCCAGAATATTAGTGGCACGTGATGCTTTTCCGAAAGCAGATAGTGATTCTTATTATTGGGTTGATCTGATTGGTTGTCAGGCAAATAATGAGCAAGGCGAAGCCCTTGGTACAGTGATTGATGTTACCGAGCACGGCGCACATGGTGTGATTGTCATTGGAGATATCGTCACCAATGCAATTAAGCAATTGGTACCCTTTGTAAAAGAAGTGGTAAAAAACGTAGACTTAGAAAATAAAACCATCACGCTCGATTGGCAGAGTGACTGGTAAAAACCGACAAATTGAGATATGCGCTTTGATGTTGTAACTCTGTTCCCAGAAATGTTCTCCGCTCTCACGCAGTGGGGCGTGACTGGTCGCGCATGTGAACAATCCCTAGCTAACGTTCATCTATGGAATCCAAGAGATTTTTGTTCTGATCCTCGCAAGACGGTAGATGATCGTGCCTATGGTGGTGGTCCAGGAATGGTCATGATGGCCAAGCCCTTAGAAGATACCGTTGCCGGTATTAAATCAGCCCACCAGGCAGCCAATATCAAATCAGGCCCAGTTTGCCTATTGGCACCTCAGGGGGAGCGATTTACTCAAAAAATTGCTACGGATATGCTCAATTACGGCAATTTAAGCTTTATTTGTGGTCGCTATGAGGCGGTAGACCAACGTTTTGTGGATCGAAACGTGGATTTACAGCTTTCGATTGGGGATTTTGTGCTTTCCGGGGGTGAAATCCCTGCTATGGCGATGATGGATGCGGTTATTAGGTTGATTCCAGGGGCTCTTGGGGATGGCGAATCAGCCACTCAGGATAGCTTTATGAACGGTCTTTTGGACTATCCGCACTACACCCGCCCTGAAATATATGAAAATTTATCGGTGCCGGACGTGCTTTTAGGCGGACATCACGCTAAAATAGCGGATTGGCGTCGGCAGAAGTCTTTAGAGCTGACGTTCAGGCTCCGGCCAGATTTAATTGAATCGGCCAGAACCAATGGGTTGCTAACCCGAGAAGATGAACAATTTCTTCGCTCTCTATAAATCGAGTTGTGATTAAAAGTTTAGTTTTTGGTTTAGTGAAATTGTTTTAACTGCATCCTCTGTTAGGTCCGTTGATTTAAATCTCGGGATTAAACGCTAATAAGATGTTTAAGGATTAAAAATGAATTTGATCGAAAAAATTGAGCAAGAAGAAATTGCTCGCTTAAGCGTTAATAAAGTATTGCCAAGCTTTGCGCCTGGTGACACTGTCATTGTTAGCGTTAACGTTGTTGAAGGTACACGTAAGCGTACCCAGGCCTTTGAAGGCGTTGTGATTGCTAAGCGTAATCGCGGACTCAATTCCAGCTTTATCGTGCGTAAGATTTCTTCTGGTGAAGGCGTTGAGCGTACTTTCCAAACATACTCACCATTGATCGCTAGCGTTGAAGTGAAGCGTCGCGGTGATGTACGTCGTGCGAAGTTGTACTACTTGCGCGATCGTTCTGGTAAGTCAGCCCGTATTAAAGAAAAGCTTCAAGCTCGCACTAAGGTAGTAGCTGCTCCAGCTGCTGAATAATTGCTGCTTTGATGCAAATAGAAAGGCGGCCTAGGTCGCCTTTTTTGCTGCCTTAGAATATAAATATGCCCAAGACCCCCAAGCCTGAAGTAGACGTAATCAACGTTGCTACGCCTCCAGGATTTGACGCGCAAGCTATTCCGATTCATGAGGTTCGTAGTGGCGACAAAAAGGTATCCTCGATATTTTTAGAGCCAGAGGCTTTAAGGCTGCGTCTGCAATCTCCACCAGAGTGGCAGCCCGAGATTACTGATGAAAATCGCCATGTGATTGCGGCAGACATTATTGCCAAGCGGCAGGCAGCAGGTAAGGTCACTAAGGCAGCAGTATTGATACCCTTGGTGTTAAAGGAAGATGGTTTATCAGTGCTTCTAACCCAACGCACCAACCATCTGCGTGATCATGCTGGGCAAATTAGTTTTCCTGGGGGGCGTATGGATCCTGAAGATCTCAGTCCTAATGACACTGCTTTACGAGAAAGCGAAGAGGAGATTGGTTTGGATCCCAAGCGGGTCGAGATTATTGGGCATTTGCCTCAATATTTAACTGTTTCTGGCTATAGCGTCACCCCAGTAGTAGGATTGGTACAAGCTCAGGCAGAATATGTCTTAGATGAATTTGAAGTGGCAGATGTTTTTGAAGTGCCCTTAAGTTTTTTGTTGGACCCAGCAAACCATCAGGTCAGATTGTGGCAAAGTGAGCAGGGTGGGCGTCGTTTTTATTCAATACCGTATGAGAACCGCTTTATTTGGGGTGCTACTGCGGGAATGTTGCGCAACCTTTATCATTTATTAAAAGTATGACTTTCTTTTCTATTCTCTTCGCCCTTATTGCTGAGCAATATCGCCCAGTAACCTCAAGCCATTGGATTGTGCGTATGAGCACCCGTTGGTTAAATTGGGTCGCCGGAGAGTTTGGCGGTAAGACTGAAGATGGTTCAAGCCCTATTGGCGCTCGTATGGCCTGCTTGGTCGCCTTTATTTTGCCGACCTTTTTGGTCTTCTTGGTGTATGTCGTTTGTATGGTGACTTACCCAATTTTAGGTTTCTTGTGGAACGTAGTTATTGCCTATTTATTTTTTGGCTTCCGTCAGTTCAGTCATTCTTTTACCCTAGTACATGAAGCCATAGAGGCACATGATTTGCCGGCAGCCCGTGCTGCTTTAGCTGAGTGGTATGGTCCAGATTTGGATGCTACCAATCTGACAGAGACTCAAGTGATTTCCTTGGCACTGGAGCGCGCCATCATTGGTTCACATCGCCATGTCTTCGGTGTCTTGTTTTGGTTCATGATGCCAATGGGACCTGCAGGTGTTGTGCTCTATCGTTTAGCTGATATTGCTGCACAACGCTGGTCCGAGCGTGGTGACTTTAACTTGAGCGAAGCAGCGCGCCATTTCTTTTATGTTCTCGATTGGATTCCATCTCGTATTACTGCAATGGGCTTTGCAATCGTTGGCAACTTCGAAGGTGCTGTTTATGCCTGGCGTTACCTCACCCAAAAATGGGCCGATTCTTTATCAGCCGTTATCTTGGCTGCCGGTGGTGGCGCTCTAGGCGTGCGCTTGGGTGAGCCTTTGAGTGAGCCCGATAGCGATGAGGCCTTGCGTATGGCAGAGGCTGGAGAGCCGCTAATCTATGAGGTAGGTCTTGAGCCAACTGAGCGTACGATGCGCTCTGCCGTTGGTTTGGTCTGGCGCTTAGTTATCGCTTGGATGGCTTTGTTGCTAATGCTGACCATCGCTCTTTGGCTTGGCTAATTCCCTGAATTTGGGTATCGGCAGTTTTTGAGTCAGAACGTAGTTGCCTAAATAGCGCTAGTCTTTCTGGCGCTATTTCATTTCTGTCTACCGCATCACGTACAGCGCAATCAGGTTCTGATTGATGTGCGCAATTATGAAAGCGGCACTTACCTAACAAGTCTTTAAATTCTCTAAAGGCATGTTGCAATTCGCTTACCGACATATGCGCTAAGCCAAATTCCTGAAAGCCTGGCGAATCAATCAGCGCTCCAAGCTTGCCAGATTCATCTCTGCCCCAGGCTTCAGGCAATTCAAAATAACGACAAGCAGTGGTGGTGTGCTTGCCGGTATCTAGACGGACTGAATATTCTTGGGTGAGGGCTGCAGCATTGGGGACCCAAGCATTAAGCAGGCTAGATTTACCCATGCCGGATTGACCTACGAAGACCGATACCTTACCCCGCAGTGCACCTTGGAGCGCATCAATCGACGCGGCATCAAACTTGGCAGAGACCTCGCTCACCTGATAGCCCATGCGGGCATAGGGCGCAATGATTTTGCGAGCATACTCTAAGTTATCTTTGAGATCGCATTTGTTTAAGAGAATATGTAAGCCAATTTGATTAGCTTCCGCAGCCACTACTGCTCTACCTAAAAGATCGGGTGAGAAGGCGGGCTGTGTCGCTAGTACTACCAAGATTTGATCTACATTAGAGGCGATGATCTTGCTCTTAAATGCGTCTGAGCGATATAGAATATTTTCACGTGGTTCAATTTGAATAATGCGTGCTTGATCTGCTGATGTCATCTCTAGGAGCAGGCGATCACCCACTGCGCCAACGTGCTGTTTAGCAGGAGTGCTAACTTGTATTAATGGCCCTTGAGGGGATTCACTTCCTTGTGCATCTTTCACCAAACGCTGTGCTAGATAGTGTCTTCCATAGGAGGCACTCAGTAGCGCGTGAAATTGATCCATGCTTACGAATTAAATCGCTGTAAGTTAGCGATTCGTAGTGGAGCAGGCGGATGTGAACTATAAAAGGCGGTGTAAATTGGGTCAGGAGTTAGGGTTGAAGCATTGTCTTGATATAGCTTCACTAAAGCAGAGATTAAATCCTTTGCAGAAGATTTCTCGGCAGCAAACCCATCTGCTTCGTATTCATGTTTGCGTGAGGCAAGGCTACCTAGAGGTGTAAAGAAGAAGCTAAATACCGGAGAGATCAGCATAAAGAGTGCTAGTGCGAGGCCGCCGTTATAGCCATTGAGATTGGGCATAACACCTAGATCGGTATAGAACCACACCTTAGTGCTAATCCAGCCCAGCAAGGCAAACATTCCAAAGCTCAAAGCAAAAGAAACTAATAGACGCTTGCGAATATGGTTGCACTTGAAATGACCCAACTCGTGTGCAAGTACAGCCTCTACTTCACCGGGATTGAGCTTTTCAATGAGGGTGTCAAAGAACACAATGCGTTTGGCTTTGCCCATACCGGCAAAGAAGGCGTTGCCATGAGCACTGCGCTTACTGCCATCCATTACGAACAATCCTTGGCTTGCAAAGTCACAGCGATTAAGGAGGGCTTCAATTTGAGTTTTTAAAGGACCTGCTTCCAAAGCTTGAAACTTATTAAAGAGGGGTGCAATAAATGTTGGGAAGATCCACTGCATTAGTAAACTAAATACAGTCAATACTCCCCAGGCCCAAAGCCACCATAGATCACCAGCTTGATCCATTAAGCTCAGAATGACCCAAAGTAGTGGTACGCCAATTGCGCCACCAACACCGATTCCTTTGATCATGTCGCTAAAGAATAATTTCGTATTCATACGATTAAAACCAAAGCGTTCCTCTAGATGAAACTGTTTGTACCAAGAGAAGGGTAGGTCAAGAATTCCGGAGATGATCACAATAGAGACTAGTAAAGCAATCTGCTGGGCAATGCCCTCGCCGAAGAATTGCAGGAGAGCCATGTTGAGAATCTGTAGGCCACCTAATAAAGTGAAGCCAATTAAAATGATGGCGCTGACACCGTTTTCTAAAATACCAAGGCGTAATTTGGCGATAGTGTAATCAGCCGCTTTTTGATGTTCGGCTAGACTCACTTTTTCGGAAAATTCTGCAGGAACCCGATCGCGGTGCTGGGCTACATAGCGAATTTGACGTTGAGAAAGCCAGTGGCGTAGGCCAAAACTGGCGATAAAGGCGATTAGAAAAACAATTGTGAATGTCATGAGATCATTATAGATATGAGCGAACAAACGAACACGGCCGAGAATAAGGCACCCCCTGCCAGCGAACACCTCATTTGGGTGGATATGGAAATGTCGGGTTTAAACCCCGAAACTGAGAGAATTTTAGAGATTGCGATTATCGTGACCGATGCGCATCTCAATACGATAGCCACTGCCCCTGTTTGGGTGGTGCATCAGGATGACACCGTTTTAGATGCTATGGATGCCTGGAATAAGGGAACCCATGGGCGTTCCGGCCTGATCGATAAAGTCAAGGCATCCACATTGGATGAGGCAACGGTTGAGGCGGAGTGTATTGCCTTTTTAAAGAAACACATTAAGGCAGGCATTGCGCCAATGTGCGGTAATACCATTGGTCAAGACCGCCGCTTTATGGCCAAGTACATGCCCAAATTAGAAGCTTACTTTCATTATCGAAGTATTGATGTCTCAACCCTGAAAGAATTATGTAAGCGCTGGCATCCTGAGTTGGTAAAGGGGTTCACTAAAAACCAGGCTCATACTGCTTTGGCCGACATTGAAGAATCGATTGAAGAGCTCAAGTACTACCGCGAGAAATTTATCGTTCCATTGCCGCAGTAAGTAGTAATACAGGCAGGACTCAGGAAAGTGATTTCTTCAGGGCGCTCTTAGGCCTAAAGACTTTAATGACCTCTTCACGGGTCTCAATATAAGGCCCGCCAATAAGGTCAATACAGTAAGGTACTGCGGCAAAGATGCCGGGAACAATCGATTTCCCGTTCTCATCTTTAAGCCCCTCAAGTGTTTCCGCAATCGCTTTTGGTTGACCTGGCAAATTAATCACCAGGGCCGCATGTCCCTCAATTTCTCTCAGAACAGCAACTTGCCTAGACAAAATCGCTGTTGGGACAAACTTCAGGCTAATCTGGCGCATTTGTTCGCCAAAGCCGGGCATTTCACGGGTTCCAGCTTCTAGAGTTGCTTCTGGGGTGACGTCTCTGCGAGAGGGGCCTGTACCACCCGTAGTCAGCACTAAATCGCATCCCAGTTCATCTACCAATTCCACGATGGTCTCGGTAATGATTTCAGATTCGTCAGCAATTAAGCGCTCATGAAAAGCACAGGGGTTGGTGAGGGTATTCATTAGCCAGGTCTGGAGAGCAGGGATGCCTTCATCTTGGTAGACACCCTTGCTGGCTCGATCAGAGATTGAGATTAGGCCAATTCTGACTTCATTTGGGGAGCTGCGTTTTTGGTCTTCGGTATGCTTCATGTTTCTATTCTAGCTATTATTAGGGCATGTTTACATATACATCCAGCCAGTTTCAAGAAATCGTCGATTTCTTGCTAAAAGAAGCCAAAAGAAGAGGGGCTTCGGACGCTGTTGCCGAAGTTTCGGAAGGGCAAGGCTTATCCGTAACGGTTCGTAAGGGCGAGGTCGAAACGATTGAGCAGAGTCTAGATAAGCAGGTTGGCGTTACCGTATTTTTAGGTCATCACCGCGGTAACGCGAGTACAGGTGATTTTTCTAAAGCTTCTTTAAAGGCAACGGTAGATGCTGCGTATCACATTGCGCAACATACGGCCGAAGATAATTGTGCAGGACCAGCAGAGCGTGAGCTCTTGGAAAAAAATCCTCGTGATTTAGATTTATTTCATCCGTGGAATATTGATGCGGCACATGCGATTGAAATCGCTCGCACTGCAGAGGGCGCGGCATTCTCAGTGAGCAAGCAAATTCAGAATAGTGATGGCGCCTCTGTATCTGCGCATCATGCGCATTTCATGATGGGAACTTCACATGGCTTTATGGGCGGCTATCCATTTTCTCGCCACTATATTTCTTGTGCGCCCATTGCAAGTGAAGGTGGCAAGCAATCTAATATGCAGCGCGATGATTGGTATTCCAGCTCACGAATTCCAGAGGAGTTGGCTGAGCCCGCTGCCATTGGTAAGTACGCGGCGCAAAGAGCACTTTCTCGCTTAAAAGCGAGATTACTAACAACCCGTCGTTGCCCCGTGATCTTTGAAGCGCCTTTGGCCGCTGGGTTATTGGGTAGCTTAGTGCAGGCGGTATCAGGTGGTGCACTATATAGACGCTCTAGTTTTCTACTCGATAGTCTGGGTAAGCAGGTGCTACCAAAACACATCAGTCTCTATGAAAATCCCCACCTAAAGTCAATGACGGGTAGCGCTCCATTTGATGAGGAAGGTGTCAAGACTACCGCAAGAACAGTAGTGGATAAAGGAACATTAGAAGGCTACTTTCTATCAACTTACTCAGCGCGTAAATTAGGAATGAAGACCACTGGTAACGCTGGCGGCTCACATCACTTAATACTACAAAGTAAGAAAACGCCCAAAGGTGGATTGCCTGCGCTATTAAAAGAAATGGGTACTGGCTTATTGGTGACTGAGTTAATGGGGCAGGGCGTGAATTACGTTACTGGCGACTATTCCCGTGGAGCTTTTGGTTACTGGGTTGAGAATGGTGTAATTCAATATCCAGTAGAAGAGGTAACGATTGCCGGAAATCTTCGCGATATGCTCTTGGATATTGCCATGATTGGGAGTGATACCCTGATACGGGGTACGAAAGAAACCGGTTCCATTTTGATTGGCTCGATGACGGTTGGTGGAAAATAAATTCTGAAGGGTTATGAGAATGCAAAGACGTTCATTTTTAAAGAAAGCGACTATTGGCGCAGGTGCTGTAGCCCTTGCTGCACCAGCCATTGGGCAAAGCCTGCCAACTCTCAATTGGCGTTTAGTCTCTAGCTTTCCGAAGTCTTTAGATACTCTCTATGGCACTCCAGAGGTATTTGCTAATGCGCTTAGAAAAGCCACTGACGGTAAGTTCAATGTCAAAGTATTTGCAGCGGGCGAAGTGGTTCCTGCTTTGCAAGTTTTAGATGCCGTTCAGAATGGCACAGTTGAATGTGGACATACAGCTAGTTACTACTACTTAGGTAAGAACAGTGCATTTATATTTGATACTGCGGCACCTTTTGGCATGACGGCACGCCAGCAGTCAGCATGGATGCTGCATGGCAATGGCATGAAGCTGATGCGTGAGCTTTATGCCAGCTACAACATCGTGAATTTCTTGGGTGGACAAACAGGAACCCAGATGGGTGGTTGGTTTCGTAAAGAAATCAAATCACCAGAAGATCTCAAGGGTTTGAAATTCCGCATTGCTGGTTTTGCAGGTCAAGTGTTAGCGAAATTAGGGGTAGTGCCACAGCAATTACCTGCTGGTGAAATTTATTCGGCTCTTGAAAAAGGTACGATCGATGCCGCTGAATTTGTTGGGCCATACGATGATGAAAAACTTGGCTTAGCCAAGGTAGCCAAGAACTATTACTACCCAGCATTCTGGGAGGGGGGTGCAAACCTTTCTTTCTTGGTGAACAAGAAGCAGTGGGATGCCTTGCCGCCCTCTTACCAAGCTGCTTGGGAGTCTGCTTGCTTTGAGGCCCACACTGATATGTGCGCTAGATACGATGCGTTGAACCCGCCAGCATTACAACGCCTGCTTCAGAATGGCGCGGTGTTACGCAAGTTCAATGCCTCCATTATGGATGCCTGCTTTAAAGCCACTCAAGAGACCTATGCAGAAGAATCTGCTAAGAATCCTCAGTTTAAGAAGATTTTCGAAGACTATCGCGTCTTCAGGAATATGGAGGCCCAGTGGTTTGGGGTGGCAGAGCAAGCCTTTGCGCAATATAGCTTTAATAAGAAACTTTAAATAATTGACTAATGCCATCAAAGGGCTGCAAAGCCCTTTTTCTTTTTCTACCCAACTCCACATGACTTGTTAGTATTGTCTGATGCTCGATACTCTTATTAGTCCAGTCATTGAATCCTTCAATACGCACTCGCTCACATTTTTTATTTGCGCAATTGTGAGCGTGGTTGTAGTGGGAATATCTAAGAGTGGCTTTGGTGCTGGCCTAGGGGTCCTTTCCTTGCCAATCATGGCTAGTCAATCCAGTATTAATGAGGCGCTGGCCATTTTGCTGCCACTACTCATTGCGATTGATTTAGTGGGTATTCAGCGCTTTCTGAAGCATGCTAATTGGCGAATTCTTAAACTTATTATTCCCCCTGCGTTTATTGGAATGCTACTCGGAATGATTTTTTTCACCATCATTACGCCTAAAGCTTTGACGCTTTTCGTGGGCATTTTCATCATGCTATTTTTAATTCAAATGCTGGTGATATCCCACTTTGATTTACAGGAGGCTAAGCCCTATCCTTGGTTGGGTCGCTTGATGGGGCTTACTTCTGGATTTACCTCTTTTGTAGCACACAATGGTGGCCCACCCATTACCATCTTTATGTTGCGCGAGAAGTTATTACCCATGGTGTACACCTCTACACTGGGGGTATTTTTCACCTTCATTAACTTTGGTAAGTTAGGTCCGTATGCTTATTTGGATTTACTCAATTTTAAGCAGTTAGCAACATCGGTGATTCTTCTGCCTTGTGTGCCAGTCGGCGTGTATCTTGGATTTTATCTGGCTAAGAAAATTTCCATGAAATGGTATTACCGTATCGTGCAGTTCTTCCTACTCATAGCCAGCATCAAGCTGATTGCTGATGGTTTGATCTAGACTTATTTAGAGCCAAGAACCTGCTGCAAGAAGCGTGAGATATCTGCCAGCTCTTCACGGTTAACCGAATGCTCCATTGGATATTCATTCCAATCCACCGAATACCCCATCTTTTCAAGCAGCGCATGAGAGGCTTGAGCGCGGTCAAGCGCAACAACCGGATCATATTCACCATGAGCCATAAAGATTGGCGTGTTTTGGTTTGCTGAATGCTTTTCAATAGGGAGGGTAACTGCCAGCGGTAGATAACCTGAGAGCGCGATAATGCCAGCTAGCTTATGTGGAAAGCGCAAGCCAGTTTGCAAGACCATTGCGCAACCTTGTGAGAAACCAGCTAAGACAATATTTTCATAAGTAATACCTCGACTGGCTTCATGCTCAATTAATTGAACAATCGATGCAGCCGATTTCTGAATACCAGCAGCATCTTCTTGATCCATCAGGTTCCGCCCAACAATGTCATACCAAGCTGGCATGACATAACCACCATTCACGGTGACGGGCATACTTGGCGCACTTGGGAATATAAATCGAATACCAGGACAGCCGGTTAAATTGAGCTCTGGAATGATCGGCACAAAGTCGTTGCCGTCAGCGCCAAGGCCATGCAGCCAAATAACAGCTGCTGTCGGGTTTGGAATGGTTTCTAGCTCGATGCAAGGTAGTAATGCCATAAGGTATCCGGTAGGTATGAGGTTCTTAATCTTGAAGATCAATAGAGTACCTCAAAAAGCTTTGGGGTAGCCAACCCCAACAATAAAGCTGAATCAAATGATGAGTCGATTATTAAATCAGCTGTTCTCCCATTGGAGTTTGATGGGGGAACCTAGATTTAGATCGTTGAACTAGTTTAGCTTTCCACGACCACGAATTCACCAAGCATTAATTTTTCTCTGAATTGAGAAAAAGAAAATAGCACCTTTATTTTGCTGGTATTAATAACTTCGATCTTGCCCTCGGGGGTTAAATTAGCAAGATACTCGCCTTCCAGAAAGAGGGCCTCTGGAATAGTTTTTATCTCCTGCATTTGCTCCAGTACAAGGCTTTTTGTAATTTTGATACGCATGCCGTATCTTAGGCTATAGAAATTAGCAGCATTTCTTGGTTTGCACAGTCTAGACAAGCCGATGCACCATTTTTGGGTTTTAAAAATGAATGCCAATAAAGCCTTTTGGCAAAGCTTTATTCTGGTATCGGTGTAAATATGATCTGCCGTTTGCGCCAAAGTAGTGCAAGTCACTAAATTGTCACTATTTGAACAAGTGATCCCTGCTTGGATATATCTATCTGTTAGATGTCAATAATCTAGAACGTATTGAATCTGGCGATTTTATAGATGACAACCGAGAATTGAGTCGTAAAACTTTTATCTAGCCAAAAGCATAGAATATCCTTATATAAACTGTAAAAACCTATGAATTCACTCTTCGAGTCTAACCTCAGTGTAATTGCTTACGTCCCTTATTTCTTTGCCGGGTCTATTTTTATATTTGCGACTATCGGTTGGTATTTTGGCCGTTACCGTTTAAAGCTACATGGAGGTAGCGGGGTTGCAGTTCGCGACTCGCTAGCCGCAGCGATTTTTGGCCTATCCGCTTTAGTGCTTGGTTTTACTTTCTCGTCGGCTGCCAATCGATACTCTATGAGAGTAGATTCAATCCGTGCCCAAGCTCAAATCTTGGGGGATGTATATAGTTCACTCAAGTATCTTGCCCCCAGCGATCAAATCGAACTTAAAAAATCCTTAAATGACTTGCTAAACTTACGCTTAACCGTCTATAGAGATGCTAACAGTCGACTAGATATTGATCGGGGCGCAGGAAAAATGTCAGCAGCCATCAGAAAGGTTTATGAGCAGGCTACTCAGGCCATTTCTAATGCTCCAGCTAGTAGCCGAGCGCTTGCCAATGAAATACTCCTACCTCAAGTTAGAAGTCTATCTACAGTATTTGCAGAAGGACTGATTAATACTAAGTCTCACCCACCAAGTTTATTGATGAGATTTTTGTATGCACTTTTATGTGTTGGCGCCTTCTTAATTGGGTACACGATGGCAGTAAAGAATGAGAGTGACTGGCTCTTAGCTAGCCTTTACATTATTTTGGTGGGTTTCTCGCTCTACGTCATTCTCTCTTTAGAGGTTCCGAATATCTTGATGCCCTATGAGGAAATTAATCGAGAGTTCTTGATGCTCAAGGAGTCGGTTGATTCAGTGCGTTAGCTATAGCCCTTCCTAGGGCCAAGATTCTTTTAGCATCCTGAATATGTAGTTCCTCAATGAGCTTGCCATTGAGTACTGCAATTCCTGCACCCAACTTAATTGCTACCTCATAAGCAGCAATTTTTTCTTGTGCTTCAGTAATTTCAAGATCTGAGGGGCCAAAGATTTCATTGGCTAAAGCAATTTGATTTGGATGAATTAGGGTCTTGCCATCAAACCCCATATCTCTTCCCTGAATACAGGACTGCCTTAGGCCGGCTTCATCATCTAAGGAGAGGTGAACCCCATCTAATACACAAAGACCATAAGCTCTAGCAGCGAGTACTGAAAGGGATAGTGCGGCTTGGTTCTCGATCCGATTGGGCGTATGGCGGGCATGCAAATCTTTTACGAGATCTGAGGTTCCTAAGACTAAGGCCTCTAGAAGCGGGTGTGAGCTCGCTATTTCCTGTAGCCTAAAGATGGCAAGCGGAGTTTCAATCATGGCCCAGATGGTCATGTTCGTAGGGGCATTCATTTGCTGAAGTAGAGAGGCCACTTCTTGTACTTGTGCAGCAGACTCTACCTTGGGTAATAAGATGGAATCTGCTTTGCTATTGGCAAAAGTCTTTAAGTCATCGAGTCCCCAAGGAGTATTAAGGTTATTAATTCTGACTACCGCCTCGCGATAGCCGAATCCTGACTCTAATGCTGCAAGTATATTTGCTCGTGCAGTTACTTTCGCATCTGGGGCAACTGCGTCCTCTAAGTCTAATATTAAAGAATCAGCAGGCAGGCTTTTGGCTTTTTCTAGGGCCCTTGTATTTGCGCCAGGCATGTATAGAACAGAGCGCCTTGGACGATTGGTATTGATCATATTTACAGCCTACTCGTTTTAATATGCCCAAGATAGCTTGAGCAGATTGACGAATGGGTCGGAGCTAATTGCCATCGGACCTAAGAAGGGATGAATAAACAGCACCAAGAAATAGATGACACCAACAACAGTTAATCCTAAAAAAAAGATCAACATGGTATGAGTCTTGCCTGAGTTCATCTTAAATAAGCACGAGAAAAATAAAAAGACCATGGAACTACTAATTAATCCCATCCAGGCAGGTTGGGCAAGGGCGAAGTGGGCGTTGTATATTCTACTTCTCCGCAATTCAGTTGCCTCTAAAGCCAATTTCATTAGTTGCTGATGTGCATTTGATTGTCCAACATTTTGAGGTTGGATGTGGATCACAATATCTTCAATTTTTAATAATTCTTTATAGGTATCAAGACTAAATTGGTCCTTGCTAAGCAGTGGCCATTCTTCATTGATGACCATATTGGTATAACTTTTCAGAGCCTCTTTTCCTTTGCGATCCACTTCGGGTGGAAACGCAGAAAATAATCGGTACATATTGTTTAGAGTGCTTGCCTCCTTAGCAACAGCATCACTCACATTGGTATAGTTCTGCCAAACCAATACGGTCACAAAGGCAAATACAAGGCTAAAGATAACCCCCATGGCGTTATAAATATAGCCGGCATACTCTGAATCTTCCCCAAAAAGATAACTTGGAAATAATTTCTGAAAAACCCAGAATACGGAGAAGGAGAGCCCTAGGACTACGGTAATAAGCGTAATTCTTAGGCCAACGTCAGAGAACTCGAGGACATGTCTTAATAAAGGAAAATCCATGGTGGCGCCGTATCAATAAGAGTAAAAATAGGAGGCTCCAATACTGCGGAGTGAAGGCTATAGCCTAAACTATTTCAATGGAAAAAGAAAAGGTTTCAATTGTCTCTGAAGAGGTTATCAGAAAGGGTTAAGATTACTCATTCCTTCTAAATGAAGAGCCCAATAAATAACTGATCACTGAGTCCATAAGATATGAGTAAATTCGCTTTCCAATTTGAAAAAGCCTACATTAATGGCCAATGGGTAGATTCTGATAATAAATCTACTATTGACGTTACCAATCCTGCAACAGGCGAGCTCATTGGCACCGTTCCTAATATGGGGGCTACCGAAACTCGCAGAGCAATTGAGGCTGCAAATAAGGCTTTACCTGCATGGCGCTCTAAAACTGCTAAAGAGCGTGCGCGAATCTTGCGTAACTGGTTTGATCTCATCATGAAGAACCAAGATGCCCTTGCTCAGTTGATGACTGCAGAGCAAGGAAAGCCTTTGGCTGAGAGTAAGGGTGAGATCGCATACGGCGCTTCCTTTATTGAATGGTTTGGTGAAGAAGCAAAGCGTCTTTATGGCGAAACTATTCCTGGCCATGCAAGCGATAAAAGATTGATTGTGATTAAGCAGGCTATTGGTGTTTGTGCTGCGATTACACCGTGGAACTTTCCGTCTGCCATGATTACCCGTAAAGTCGGACCTGCCTTGGCGGCCGGTTGTACGATTGTTTTGAAGCCTGCTAGCCAAACACCATTTAGCGCACTAGCGCTATGCCAATTGGCTGAAGAGGCGGGCATTCCTCCGGGGGTATTTTCTTGTGTAACAGGTTCCGCAACTGCTATTGGCGGCGAGCTTTCATCAAATCCGATTGTCAAAAAACTTAGCTTTACTGGATCAACTGAAATTGGCAAGCTCTTACTAGCGCAATGTGCAACGACCGTAAAGAAAGTTTCGATGGAGTTGGGTGGTAATGCGCCCTTCATTGTTTTTGATGATGCCGATATTGATTTAGCAGTGGCGGGCACCATTATTTCTAAATATAGAAATGCAGGACAAACTTGTGTTTGCGCGAATCGCATCATGGTGCAAGACTCAATCTACGATGTCTTTGTTGAAAAATTCGCTAAAGCAGTGAGCGCCCTTAAGGTTGGTAATGGCGTTGATACGGGGACTGTGATTGGGCCATTGATTGACGAACGTGCACTTGTGAAAGTGGAAGAGCAGGTCAACGATGCTGTTACAAAAGGCGGAAAAGTGGTTCTTGGCGGCAAACGTCATGCCTTAGGAGGTTCTTTCTATGAGCCTACCGTGGTCTCAGGCGCTACTAGAGATATGTTGGCCTTCAGAGAGGAAACCTTTGGGCCATTGGCTCCAATTTTTAAGTTCTCTAGCGAGGCTGAAGCTATAGAAATGGCGAATGACACTCCATTTGGTTTGGCGGCATATTTCTATAGTCAGAATATCGGTCGAATTTGGCGTGTAGCTGAAGCACTGGAATACGGCATGGTTGGCATTAATGAGGGTCTCATCAGTAATGAGGTAGCACCGTTTGGCGGCGCCAAAGAAAGCGGTCTTGGTCGCGAGGGGTCCCGGCATGGTATCGAAGACTACTTAGAGATGAAGTATCTTTGTATGGGTGGCATTAAAGCAGTGGCATAGAAAATAAGTAATCAAGAAAAATAAATAGAAGAATGAAGAGATGAAGTCGTCGACAGTTGAAGATGCTATTACCTCACGCAAGTCTGTCAGAGCTTTCACTAAAGAGAGTGTTTCAAAAGAGGTCATCACTAAGCTTCTAAATATTTCTGCTAGAGCGCCATCGGGCACTAATACTCAGCCTTGGAAGGCTTATGTATTAGAGGGCAATGCTCTTGTAGATTTATGTGCAAAGGTATGTGCAGCATATGACAGTATCGCTGCTAACCCTGAACTAGAAAAAGAATATCAAGCTGGCTACGACTATTACCCCACTAAATGGTTTAGTCCCTATATCGACAGACGTCGTCAAAATGGCTGGAGCTTATACGGTCTTCTTGGAATTACCAAGGGCGATAAAGATAAGATGCATGCACAGCACCGTAAGAACTTTGAGGCCTTTGGTGCACCCGTTTGTATCTTCTTTACCATTGATAAAGAGTTGGGCAGAGGCTCCATGCTTGACTATGGCATGTTCTTGCAGAGCTTTATGGTGGCGGCTAGGGGTGAGGACTTAGATACTTGCCCGCAAGCCGCTTGGAATTATTACTCCAAAATCATCTTACCGTTCATCGGTGCAAAAGAGAATGAGATGTTGGTATGCGGTATGGCACTTGGCTATGCTGATAAGACCGATATTGTGAATACCTTCCATACGCCTCGAGTTGCTGCCGAAGAATTTACTACTTGGCTTAGGTAATTAATTCTTGATACGAGCGCTCTTGCGAGTTCTTTCGTAAAAGTTATCCGGTTTTGACTTTACCCAAGTAATAAACTTATCCATCTCTGGGTGGCTCTTCAAAATTTCGGCAGTATTAAACTGCTGAGCTAATTCAGATTCAGTAAATAGAGCATGTATTTGTTTATGGCAGATACGATGCAGATATTCTGTGGTCTTACCCCCTTTAGATTTTGGTACCAGGTGATGGGCGTCTTTTTGGGATTCCGGAATAAGTCTCTCGCAAATTGGACATACGAGTTTCTCCGCCTTATTGATAGGCCGGGGCTCAAGAGAGATTAGCTTTTTACGAACTTTGCCAAGCATAGGGTCTAATGTTGGTACTTTTAAAGGTGAAGGGTTCCAGCCAGTTTAGTAAATAAGTCTTAAACTTGCAGGGTGACAAAATTTTCCAAAAATAATCTGACAGATGCTGATCTATCTCGCTTAATCGAAATGGCCTGGGAGGATCGCACGCCATTTGATGCCATTGAGAGCCAGTTTGGCCTATCTGAATCTGCAGTCATTGAGTTAATGCGCAGTCAATTAAAGCGCAGTTCCTTTAATTTATGGCGCAAGCGTGTCACCGGCAGGACAACTAAGCATGTAGCCTTGAGGAGTAAATTGGTTAATCGTGCACATTGCCCAACTCAATATAAACACAAATGAGTAAACCAAAGAGGCTGATATTGATTCTGGGAGATCAATTAGATCTCCAGAGTGCAGCGCTCCAGAATTTTAATTTCGAGACCGATGAAGTCATCATGATTGAGTCGGTCGATGAGGCTCAATATGTTTGGTCTCATAAAGCCAAAATAACTCTATTTTTATCTGCTATGCGGCATTTTGCTAAAGCTCTCAAGGACCTTAAGTATCCCCTCGTCTATATCAAAGAATCAAGCCTATCGATTGCCGATACCTTAAAGGAGTACATACAACAGCAAGGTACTCAACAACTGGTTTGTGTAGAGCCTGGAGAATATCGACTCAAAGTTGCTATTGAGAAGCTAACCCAAGAGCTGAGCATTGATTTGGATATGCGTGAAGACAATCATTTTTACTGCACTCATCAAGAATTTACTCAGTGGGTAGCCAATAAAAAAGAGCTCAGGCTAGAATATTTTTATCGGCTCATGCGTAAGACCCATCACATTTTGGTGGACGCTGATGGCAACCCTGAGGGCGGCCAATGGAATTTCGACCAGGATAATCGCAAGCCATACCCAAAGAAAGGTCCTGGCCTGATTGATAAGCCGCTTTCTTTTGCGCACGATGCGATTACCAAAGAGGTGCTTGATTTTGTTGGCAAGACCTACAAAGATCACCCGGGATCCTTGGATGCATTTGACTGGCCTGTAACTAGAAAACAAGCTCTAGAGGCGCTAGATTATTTTGTTGAGTATCGCCTCAGAAACTTTGGCGTTTACCAAGATGCGATGTGGACCGATACCCCCTTTGGTTGGCACTCCATCCTTTCTAGCTCCATGAATCTAAAATTACTCAACCCCAGGGAAGTGGTGGACGCAGTACTGATCGCTTGGAAAAAGTATTCTTTAGACCTCTCTACGGTAGAGGGCTTCATACGTCAAATACTGGGCTGGAGAGAGTTTGTGCGTGGCATGTATTACTTGGATATGCCACAGATGGCGCAGGATAACCATTACAAGCATACAAACAAGCTACCAAGCTGGTATTGGAACGGTAAGACTGAGATGGCTTGCATGAAAGATGCCATTGGACAAACACTGCAATACGGTTACGCACACCATATACAACGCTTAATGGTTACTGGAAACTTTGCATTATTGGCAGAAGTGCTTCCATCAGAGGTGTGTGATTGGTATCTAGCAATTTATGTGGATGCCATTGAATGGGTTGAGCTTCCGAATACTGCAGGGATGGCGCTATTTGCTAATGGGGGAAGATTTACCAGTAAGCCGTATATTGCGAGCGGCGCTTACATTAAGCGTATGAGTAATTACTGCAATGATTGTAAATACAAGCCTGATGTGCGTTTTGGGGAAAATGCTTGTCCAGTTACTACCCTGTATTGGAATTTCTTAATCAAACATCGGAATCAATTTGAAGCAAGTCCACGGACTAGGCTAATGACTGCTAACTTAAAAAGAATTAGCGATGAAGATCAACAATCAATCACTATTCATGCCAAAAAGATTCTCAGTAATTTGGATGTAATCTAGGCGCGATGATGAAAACCAGTTTCAAGGGAAATAAAAGCTTCTTACCAAGTAAGCCCTGCATCGTTTGCAAGAAAGAGATGACTTGGAGGAAATCTTGGGCTAAGAACTGGGAATCCGTGAAATATTGTTCGGATGCCTGTAGGCGCAAAAAGCCAGATTAATTCAGGCTTGCTCTTACTTCGGCTGAGCGATCCCAAAGATTGGGCACTTGTTTGGAGGAGTATCCGGAAACAAATTGCTTGGGTTGGCCGGTTAGGGAGTCATAGGTATGACGTTTCACAGCGCCAATATTGGCTCCGTATACATGAATGCTGATAGAGGTTTTGTCTGGAATGGCATTGCTCACCACATGAATATCGCCAATAGTCGGACCAACGGCTTCAATTTCACCCTGACGTAAAACAGTTTGAGGACCATCGGTAACTAATTCACCTGAGGGCAATTGCTGATAGCGCTGCCCCTTTTCCATTCCCCTGAGCATGCCAATGAGTCCCCAGATGCAGTGATCATGTATTGGCGTCTTTTGACCGGGACCCCATACAAAGCTCACTACAGAAAATCTTCCTAATGGATCTGCATGCAGCAAATACTGTTGATAAAACTCCGGGTGTGGAATAGTGCAAAATTCTGGAAGCCAGTCATCTGACTTTATCAGTGTTTTAAGTAACTCAGAACACTTTGCAATGAGATTGGGTTCCGTAGACTCATGAGAAACTAAATTGGTCATGTCGATCACGAATTCTCGCAGGGGTGCGATGGTGTCTAGTTGATTGCTCATAACTTCACTCTAATTTGATATTTCAGGGTAGTAAGCTACTTCACATCTTAGTTATGATACTCACCATAAAGCAAGTTTTTCTTATTAGCATTTAACTAAATATTGAGGCTATTTATCTCATCCTGAATAAAAAAATCAAACTTCTTTGTGCCTTCTTGCTTTTAGGATTCGGTTGGGAGTTATAGCTTTCTCATTGCTTGCTCTTGCTGCTGGTATGTATCTTCATCAAAGTCGACCATCTAACCAAGCAAAATTAAAAACTCAGAAGAGTTTCGAGCGATTAGCCAGTCGAAGAGGATTAATAATTAAGGACCCGGCGGCGGGACTCCAAGGCCAGGAGGTGGTCCAAAACCTGGTTCGCCAGGTGGTGCAAAGAAAGGTGCTGGTGGGGGCGGAAAGTCTGGCCCAGCGGGTACAACATAGACAGGGTCCCCAGAGGCACATCCACCTAAGGAAATCAGGGTCAAGATTCCTGGAAGATCAAATCCCATTTTCTGTTTCATAAAGTGAATTAAGTATCTAGTTTGGATCATTCGCAATATGAATCGGAGTAATATGGTTTTAATACTAACAGTGGCAACGTAATATCAAATATCCTCCGAAAGTAGGGGTTCGTTCTCAAATATCTTTGGTATAAATGAACTACTGCGATTTATTTCTCATAAATTAACGAAATACTATTGATATGCAAGCACCATTAAGAATTCGTAAATACATCTCTCTGGGTATTGCCAGTCTTTTTTTAGGCGGCTGCACCTCTCCGCTGACTCCAGACTTTGGGCAGATGTCTGCTAAATATGCCAACTCTCTTGAGCAATACCAGATCAATATGATTTTCCAAAATATATTGCGCGCCTCAGAGAATAGACCAGTAAGCTTTTTGGATATGCCAACAATCAATGGTTCTGGATCAATTGGCGTAACACCTTCTGTGAGCGCTTTGTTTACTGGCGGAGCAATACCCTACAACGCTAGCTATCAAGTAATTCAAGGCGGGCTTTCATATGCAACACCAAGTACTTCACTGACGTTGAATAATACGTTTAATTTCACCCAATCCTCTTTGGATAATGCGGTGTTCTGGAAGAACTATCTCAGTGAGCTACCAAAGGAGACTGTAAAATATTTCTCTCACAATCACATTCCAAAAGAAGTGCTCTTGAGTTTGGTGGTTGATGAGATTGAAATCTTTGAGGCAAATGGCAAAACTACAGTATTAGTCAATAATCCACTAAGACCAGAGCACCCACAGTTTCAGCAATCTCTTTATAGGCTCATCAATAATGGCTTTACTGCGGAGCTAATTGATACATCAGAGAAGCTGGGCCCTCCAATTACCATGGAAAAAGTTACCCCAAGGTTTGGAGAAACTGCTTTTACGATGTTTAAAGATTCAAATATCACACTCAAATCGGTCGGCAGCCCTAAAAACCCACTCTATCAGCCGATTCAGGTCTCTAGCATGTATAAGCTTTGCATTAATTCAGATCAGTTTGCAAATTACCTGCCAACAAAAAAGTATGGCCAAACCTTTTACTGCGAAAACAACAATCAAGAAGACTTGGCAAAAACAAGTGCTGCTAAAAAAGCGCAACCTACACTGATTGTTCGTATTCGATCTACGAATAATGTTTTTGAATATTTAGGGAAAGTGGTTAGAGCTCAACTAGCTGAAAAGCCTTATCTAATTACCTTGCCTCCTACGGCAGACACCTTTAATAGCAATCGCGGTAAATTAAATCAATATGCTTTATTAGTTGTGGACAAAGATAAGCCAAAACCAAAACCTTTTGCGGTAATCGAAGGGCTTGATGGGGATACTTATAGCATTCCCAGTGAGAACAATGGTTATTCACCTCTAACAATCAAACTGTTAGCGCAATTGATGTCGCTACAAAAGGTTCCGGGAAGTATTCCGGCTTCACCATCGGTATTGCTAAAGTAGCTTTCAGCTAACTAGTCAAAAGTTCACTATTATGGATTGCAATGTTTGCATTTTGAGGGGTCTGCAAAGCGTAGAACTTTCATGCCTTCGGTATCTTGATGATCACACTTGAGGCACCCCCAAATTTTGGCAACCTCTTGATCGGTAGGCAGTCCGCAGGCATTACAGGGTAGCCCACGCTGAATATCTTTGACCCAAAATCCTGGTGTTTGACATTTAGGGCACAAGGACTTCATCTTCTGAGCGAGATCCATGGTGGCCTTGCGAATGTTTTCCATGCGAGTTGGGTTTGCAAAAGCACGAAGATCATTTTCAACATAGACAATGCCTTTGGATGAAAGTGCTTTTGCCCACTTAAATGAATCCTTCAATTCAGCTAGGTCTTTAATGCCTTTTCTAGATTGTGGGTGGTACTCATCGGTAGGCTTGATCACTAAATAATGTGGTGGGAAAAGAGCTGAATCAGCAAACTGCGATAACTCTTCCCAATGACTAAAGTAGCCACTATCACTTTGAGCGGGCGCCCCAGAAAAGCCAGTGAGCTCTAAATCATTTTTCTGATCAATTAATACTACTAATTCATTATTCCAAGACAGGATACCTGCGTAGGGGTCATTCACAAAGGCGCCTTCGTTCGCAATTCCTAAGTCGAGATTGAGCAGTTCCATGCCAAGCTGCGCTTTTTTACGAGCTGCATCTAGTTGCGATCCATATCTGGGGATTTCTTGTGTGAAGGTACCCAATAAATCTGTGTCATAAGCATCAGTTTGCTTTATCTGGCACCCAAGTTCTGCATCCAATACAGAAGAAATGACTGCTTCCTTACCATGCTTAGTTAATAAGCTAGCCGATCGATTGCGAAAGATGCTCATCAAACTATTGCTTTACAAAAATAGTTTGGCAATCATGGTGTACAGCGGAATGCCAAGAATGATATTGAACGGAAAGGTAATCCCTAGAGACATTCCCATATAGAGCCCTGGGTTCACCTCTGGCAGGGCATGACGTAATACTGCAGGTACTGCAATATAAGATGCACTTGAGGCAAGCACCATGAGCAAAATAGTATTGCCTAATGGCAGTCCAATCAATTTACAAAGTACTAAAGCGAGTAATGCATGGGAGAGGGGTGACCCGATAGCATAGAGGAGAGTGATAGGAGGTTTACCTCTTAAGCCTTTGATGTTTCTCGCTGCCATCAAACCCATATCTAGTAAGAAAAATGCCAGCATGCCTTTAAATAAATCAATTGAAAAAGGCGCCATGAGTTTTTGACCAGCATCACCACTGACTAGAGCTACCACCATCGAGCCCAGAAGAAGTAGCTGCGCGCCATCGGTAAAGGATTCATGCAGTATTTTGGAAATACTGGAGGCTTCTTGTTTTACCGTTGGGTCATTTGACTGGGATGCACGTGCTTTATTGGCTAACACAATTGCCAGAATGATTGCTGGCGACTCCATGAGCGCCATAGCAGCAGCCATATGACCACCATAATCAATATTAAATTGATCCAAATACTGGGTGGCAGTAATAAACGTAACGGCACTAACTGATCCATAAGTAGCAGCAATTGCTGCAGCATCAAATACACTTAAGGTTCTTCTCAGCAAAAGATATCCAATGATTGGAATAATGATCGCTAGAAAAATGGCTAGACCTAATGAAAAGGCAATCTCACTAGTAAAGCCCGACTTATGTAGAGCAAAGCCGCCTTTTAAACCTAGAGCCATTAATAAGTAAAGCGATAAGAATCGAGAGATTTGTGGGGGTATCTCGAGATTGGATTTAACGCTTCCAGCAAATACGCCAAAGATAAAAAATAGAATGGCGGGATCAAGAAAGTTAGTCATAGATTTGCTTTACACGGCAATCACAGGCTATTGCTTAATAATTGCCTGCACGAGTGGATGCTGAATTTTCTTCTCAGACCTGATGGCATAGAAGTATTCATAAATCTCCTCACAGTCCCCTAGGAACTCCATCCCATAGGTCTCCTTGAGATCTTTCTCAACCATTTTGCCTGCTGGAAAAACTCCGAGACCACTGGCTGCAAAGGTTTTGAGTAGGGCGCTATCCTCAAACTCGCCAACGATATTAGGGGTAATGCCATGCTTGCTAAACCATTGGTCAATCAAGAAGCGAACTGTAGAGTGTGCTGTTGGAAGAAGCACTGGCAACTCTCTAAGGCATTCAGGAAAATTTCTTTTAGAATTTTTCACAAATTGTTTTGGGCTGAACCAAGCCATTGAAGTTCTCGTAAGCTCTTCGCTGTAAACATTCAGGTTTTTATTGTGCGGTGCAGGGCGGTCTGCTAAGATAATATCCAGACGATGCAAAGCAAGATCTGCTAACAAACTTTCAAAATCACCCTCATGAGCAATGAGCTGAACATCCTTATTTTTTAGGATCGGTTCCAGTAGCTGTCTAGTGATTAGTTTTGGTAAGCCATCTGATACGCCAATGCTGATTTTTGTTTTTGGAGATTTAGCAGCATCTCGTACCGCCTCTGGTAGTTTTTCTCCGATAGAAAAAATCTGATCAGCAATTTCTAGGGCGGCAAAGCCAGATTCTGTGAGAGCAATACCGCGTCCAGCGGGTTTAAAGAGTAAATATCCCAGTGATTTTTCTAGCTCGTGCACTTGAGCGCTAATCGTTTGAATAGCCATATCCAGACGCTCTGCTGCTTTGGACATGCTGCCTTCTTTAGCTACTACCCAGAAGTAGTAGAGGTGTCGGTAATTATAGGAATTTGTCATAGTCAGGTTTTTCCGAAATTATTGTCAATATATATCTGCTTTTAGCTTAGTGCAAATATGCCTAAATTAACCCCATCGAGAGCCATGGCATTCATGTGCTCCTTTTTTGAAATGAGGTTATTAAATTGGAACTATTTAGCCCTGATTTTTTTTCGGCACTACTTGCAATCATTGTGATTGATTTAGTTTTAGCTGGTGACAACGCAATTGTGATTGCGATGGCTGCCAGAAATCTGCCGGCACACCTACAGAAGAAGGCCATTATCTGGGGTGCGGTAGGCGCTATTGCAGTAAGAAGTGCAATGACGCTGGTGGTTGTTTATCTTTTAAAGATCCCAGGATTAATGCTCATTGGCGGTCTATTGCTAGTATGGATCGCTTATAAATTACTTAATCCTGCCCAAGATGATGATGGTGGGAATGATCATGCATCAACCAGTTTTTGGGGTGCAATGAAAACCATCGTGATTGCTGATGCTGTGATGGGTTTGGATAATGTCTTAGCTGTAGCAGGTGCTTCCCATGGAAGTTATCTCCTAGTCGTATTAGGACTTTTAATCAGTATTCCTATTGTGATTTGGGGTTCCACTCAAATTCTGAAGCTGGTAGAGCGCTACCCATCGGTCACTTATATAGGTGCTGGCGTTTTGGCTTGGACAGCTGCAAAGATGATGACTTCCGAGCCGATGGTTCGCGAATTACCCTTGTTCCAAAATCCAGCATTCGACTATGCAATACAAGCACTAGTCATTCTAGGTGTGTTGTTTGGTGGATTTATTAACAGTCGGCGCTCGCTTGAAGAGATTATTGCGCCAGCTGAAGTTGTTAGTGTTGTACCTGAAGTGCTGTTCGAAAAGCAGTCCCAAAAGCAGTCCCATATCTTAGGAGATGAAGTGATGAATAAAGTTCTCATTCCAGTTGATGATTCAAGCAACACCTTATTGGCCCTGAAACATGCAGTCAGTGCATATGGCAAGGATTCCAAAACTGAGTTTCATATTTGCAATGTACAGCCCAGAATTTACCGCCACATTGGTAAGTTTTTGAGTAAACAAACGATTTCTGAGTGGCAAGAAGAGCGTGCAAAGTTAGCTGCACAGTCTGCTGCAGAGTATCTTGAAAGGGCTGGAGTAGGTTTCTCTTTTACTTACGTTACCGGTGACAAGGGCGAGGCCTTGCGTGATGAGGCGGTGCGACTAGGTTGCAGTCGAATTGTTATCGGCTCATCTAAGAAAAACTCACTCAGCAGATTGTTTGAAAATTCTGCTACGGCTAAATTGTTGGAAATCAGTGACATCCCAGTTGAAGTGGTCACTGGCAAATCTATTCCTACCCTAGAGCGTTGGGGTATCCCAGCAATTGGCGCAGGTGCCGCAACCGCAATCATGGCTGCTGTGATCGAATAGTTTTCCCGCTGTTCTCTCTTTTGCCCTCCTCGCGAGGGCGTTTTTTTGTTTATATATTCGTTTAAAACAGAATAAATATCAATAAAACTCTGCTTTATTAAGAATAAAGCGTTCTTTATATTAAGAGCTCAATCAACTCAGGAGATTAATGATGGATGTCATACTAGACAGTAAAGACGGCATTGAAGCAGAACTTAAAACCTTTACTGAGAATCGCGCGAAGTTTTCTCTTAAGCGCCTGGTTTGGTTGGTCCGAAAAATCAAAGTGAAATACTCTTTGGTGACCAACGCAAAATCCAGTTGTAACCAAAATTGCCGCATCGAGCTGCAAACCTTTGATCATCGCTTGATTGAGGTCAGCATTACTGCCAGAGATCGCCGTGCTACCCCAGAGATGGGCTTGAAAAAAGTCTACAAGCACATTCAGAGGGCATTGAATAAGACCCAAAAATATGGACGAATATCTCAATATGTCTATGCTTGATCAAGCATCCTATTTTTTAATAGAACTGTGATCTAATTAGGCAGATAAACGGGGAGTAGCCTGCCCAGCAATGGGTCCTATATATCGACATTACGACTGCAAGGTCCGGTATATGGGTAATTTACTAAGGCAAGACCATTTAACTTATGTAAATGGCCAAATTTTGAACTTTTTACCCCAATTGATAGTCACTAGCACTTTTTATCGTCTGTTTGCCCCAAATTGGGGACGTCTCCTTGTGCTTCTAGCAGAGGGGTTGGATAATTCATCTTTAAATTCATCACAAGTTGATCGCATGAGGTTGTACCGTTGGCTTCTATTTGTATTCGCTAGTACTTTATTGCTTGCTAGTGCCTCTGCGCAGACCAAGAAGTCCTATACGATAAACGACTTGATTTCGATATCACTGGAGTCTAGCCCTCAAGTCTTGGCAGCACGCGATCAGTCAAAAGCCATTAAGGGTCAGTTATCAACCGCTCGGGCGATTCCGAATCCAGAGTTTGAGATCAGCACAGGTCAGCAGCGGTCAGTAACTGGGCCATTAACAGTTGGCAATGTCTCTTCTTGGGCAGTAACGCAGCCATTGGATATGCCATACACCCGTTATCCCAGAGTCAATGCAGCCGAAGCCAATTTACGGGCAGCTGAGGCAACTCGGATCGCCTTTGAGATTGAAACTATTTCAAGAGTACAGCAACGTTTTTACGAGTTGATGCGTCGTGAAGCAGAATCTAAGGCGACAGAAGAGGATATGAGTTTAACCAAGCAGATTCGTGATCGTATGCAAATTCGTTATGACGTTGGTGAAACTGCAAGGTTTGAATTAATTCGAGTACAAACCGAATTTCTGAATGCACAAATCGCCAACGAGTCTAGCAAGCTGCGGGTAGAGCAAGCACGCAGTCAACTTCGACAGGTGGTGGGCCATAATTTACCAGCTGATTATGAAGTGGTAGCAGAGCAGCCCAAGATCGAAACCTTGCCGCCCTTGTCAGCATTATTGAACGAAGTGCAGACGCAAAGCCCTGAGTTACAAAAAGCAAAGGCTGAGGTTGAGGCAACTGAATCAAAATTAAGCTTTGAAAAAAATTCTCGCTTACCCCGTTTGGCCTTTAAAGCCTCTCAATATAACGATCCCAACTTCACCGATCGACTATATGGCTTGCAAATTAGCATCCCCATCTGGGACTTTAGGGGCGGTCAAATTGATGAGGCGCAAGCAAATGCATCTAAGGCAAAGAATCAATTAAATGCTCAGATTCAAAGTCTGGACCAGCAACTAGAGACAGCTTATAAGCTTTATCAAATGACTAGTTATCAAGTTAAGGTGCTGAGCCAAGAGGTTGTGCAATTAGCGGCAAGTGCGCAACGTATTGCAGAGGTCTCCTATCGATATGGAGAGCGAGGCATGCTGGAGTACTTAGATGCGCAGAGGACATTTCGTGCGGCTAGAAATGATTTGATAAAAGCCCGTTTTGATTTGGCATCGGTGGTAACGGAAATTCAGAGATTAAGAGCAAGCCCAGAGTGGTTGGCGAAGATAGAAAGTGGAATGCAATGAAGCAAGAGCTATCGGCAATGATGAAGCGGTTAAGAGTCTGGAAGAGATTTCTGATTGGAAAGATTAAATTCTTTCAGAAAGAGTTCTGTGGACAGGTTCTTCAGACGCAAAATCAACTGTATCAGCATGTGCATCAGTGGATCTCAGAACATGCACCAGCTATTGGCGGACGTTACGATAAAACTGCGCCATGGTTCAAAAAGGGAATGTTTTATTTACCTTGGTTTTGCGCATTCATCATCATTCTGAATTATTTCAATGTGTTTGATAGAAGTCCACACATTAAATCTGTGCAAGATCCTAACGTTGTCATTGTTAACGAAGATTTGCGCAAAATGATGGTAGATGGTGAGGCTCAGATCTCTCCATTTGTAGAAGAGTTGCGTGCTTCAGGACGAATTGATTTTAATGAGCTCTACTTATCTCGTATTGGTGCTAACGTTACTGGCCGAGTCTCAGAGATTTTGGCTGTCCCTGGCCAAATGGTGAAGCAAGGCGATGTGTTGGCAAAAATTACCTCTACTGAGTTAACTCAATCACAACTCTCTTACCTCAAAGCAAAAAGTGCCAGTCAATTGGCTGATCAAGCAGCTAGTCGCGCCAAGATTTTGTATAAAGAGGATGTTATTGCGCTTGCAGAATTACAAAGACGCGAAGCTGAATCGAATAGTGCAAAGGCAGAGTTTCGTGCGGCCAATGACCAGTTACGTGTGCAGGGTATGGATCAGGCGAGCATTGATAAGTTAGCGAAGTCAGGTGTGATTGAGTCAATTAATAATGTCGTTGCTACTATCCCTGGCGAGATTGTTGAGCGTAAGATCAACAAAGGGCAGGTTGTGCAGCCTGCCGATGCACTTTTTACTGTCGCGGATCTAAGTACCTTATGGGCAATCTCCGAAGTTCCTGAAAGTAACTCGTATTTAATTCGTAAAGGTCAAAAAGCTTCCGTCATTATTCCGGCGTTGCGCAATCAAGAGATTGAGGGCACGGTTGCTCATGTGGACTCGATTGTGAATCCACAAACTCGTACTGTAGTAGTGCGTATGGAGCTCGCCAATAAAGAGGGGCAAATTAAGCCTGGAATGTTGGCAACAATGTTAATTGAAAGCCAGCCATTAGATAAGTTAGTTGTGCCTGTCGGTGCTGTGGTTCGTGAGGATAATCATGATCACGTGTTTGTGAGGTTGGATGATGATGTATATCGCATGGTGCCGGTCAAGTTAGGTCCTGAAGGTAAAGGCTACCGCCCTGTGATCTCTGGCCTAAAAGAGCATCAAGAAATTGTCATCGAAGGCGCCTATCACTTAAATACGGAACGTAAGCGTCAGCTGAGTGGTGGATGAGTAGATGATTGGAAGAATAGTCCGCCTCTCTTTACAACAGCGCTTGCTGGTAGTCATTATTGCCATTGTGTTAATGGTGGCAGGACTACTGGCTACTAAACGTTTGTCAGTAGATGCATTTCCGGATGTAACGAACGTCCAAGTGCAGGTCGCTGCAGAAGCCCCCGGTAAATCACCGGAAGAAGTGGAGCGCTTTGTCACTATTCCGATTGAATTAGGGATGACTGGCTTACCTGGTTTGACAGAAATGCGTTCATTAAATCGCAATGGTATTTCTGTAATTACCTTAGTGTTTACTGAAAAGACGGATATTTATTTTGCGCGCCAACTAGTTACCGAGAGATTGATTGAAGTTGCCTCGAAGATGCCACCAGGGATTACTCCGGTCTTGGCACCTCCATCTACTGGTTTGGGTGAGATCTATCAATACACCCTAGATCACCCTTCGGATCGACACAGAGAGCTTTCGATTGATGACTTATCAGATAGGCGTGCCGTACAGGATTGGATCGTACGCCCCATGTTGCGTTCTATCCCAGGGGTTGCAGAGATTAATACTCAGGGTGGTTATGCAAGAGAGTATCAAGTCCTGGTGAATCCTGAGCGTTTACGCCATTACCAAATTAGCCTACAGGAAGTCTATCAAGCGCTCGCAAGAAATAATGCAAATTCTGGCGGTGGTCAGCTACCTAGCTATGCTGAGCGCTATCTCATCCGTGGTTTGGGCTTAATTACCAAGCCTGAAGACATTGGCAAAATTATTCTGAAAGAAGTGAAGGGCATCCCGGTCTACGTGAAGAACGTAGCTGAAGTCACCATCGGTAGCGAAATCCGCCAAGGTGCTGCGATTAAGAATGGCTATACCGAGAGCGTTGCCGGTATTGTGCAAATGATTCGTGGTGGCAATGCCCGGGAAGTAGTCAATCGCATTAAGCTCAAGGTTGCAGAGATTAATGAAGGTAAATTGCTACCGGATGGCTTGCAAATCGTACCCTTCTACGATCGAACCGATTTAGTCAATGCTGCCATGTTTAACGTGGCTAAGGTTCTGGTCGAGGGCGTCATCCTCGTCATCATTTTGCTCTTCTTATTTTTAGGCGATGTTCGTTCATCCCTGATTGTGGTTGCTACTTTATTGCTCACGCCACTACTCACATTCTTGGTCATGAATCGTTACGGTATTTCTGCGAACTTGATGTCATTGGGCGGTCTGGCGATTGCGATTGGCATCATGGTCGACGGCTCAGTAGTTGTGGTTGAAAATACGTTTGCAAAATTGGGTGAGCGCCTCAAGTCTGGCGAGTCTAAGAACAGAATTATTTTAGAAGCGGCATCTGAAGTAGGTACGCCAGTGCTATTTGGTGTTGGCATCATCATCTTAGTCTTTATGCCATTACTATCTTTAGAGGGGATGGAAGGCAAGATGTTTGCGCCAATGGCAATTACGATTGCAATTGCTTTGGCCATCTCCCTGATTTTGTCATTTACTTTATCGCCAGTGCTTTGCTCTTATATATTGAAAGGCGGCAGCGAGGACGATACGAAAATTGTCAAAAAACTGCGAGCACCTTATGAGCGTTGGTTGCATTGGAGCTTGGCAAATCCTAAGTTAGTAGTCAAACGCTCCTTAATTGCATTGGGTATCAGCCTAGTAGGCTTTGTTCTCTTGGGTAAGGCCTTTATTCCAGTAATGCAAGAGGGCTCAATTACACCGGTGATTGTGAGAGCGCCTAATATCTCTCTCGATGAATCGATTAAGCTCGAATTCGAGGCGATTAAACGCATCATGACTATTCCCGGCGTAGAGATGGCTGTATCTCGCTTAGGTAGAGGGGAATCTCCTGCTGATCCAGGGCAGCCGAATGAGTCAGATCCTATCGTTACGCTGAAGCCGCTGGGAGATAGAGATTTAAGCCAAGAAGAAATTGCGCAACAAATTCGAGAAAAGCTGAAAACGCTACCTGGTATTGAGTTGGCAATTTCTCAGCCGATTGCTGCTCGTGTGGATGAGATGGTTTCTGGGGTCCGCTCACAAGTTGCTGTGAAGATTTTTGGTGAGGACCTTGCTGTCTTGCAAAAGCTGGGCTCACAGATTGGTCAAATCTTAACCAAGATGAAGGGTAGCAATGACTTGCGCATAGAGCAGGCTTCTGGTCAGAACTATCTCAATATCAAAATTGATCGCGATGCCATTGCGCGTTACGGCATTAATGTTTCTGATGTCAACGAAGTGATTGAAACAGCGATTGGTGGCAAGCAAGCCAGTATTGTGTACGAAGGGGAGAGACGCTTTCCTTTAGTACTCCGTTATCCAAGTTCCTATAGAAATAACATTGATGCAATTGAGAATATTATTTTGCATTCACCTAATGGCGCTCAGGTATTGATGCGAGATTTAGCTGAGATCTCACTGGTTGAGGGGCCTGCCCAAATTTCTCGTGAGTCCGGTAGACGTCGTTTAGTTGTTGGTGTTAACGTTGAAGGTCGAGACTTGGGCGGATTCGTTCAAGAGGCCCAAAGTCTGATCGCTAAAAACGTAGAGCTGCCTGAAGGCTATACCTTGCAATGGGGCGGTCAGTTTGAAAATATGCAAAGAGCGATGGCGCGCCTCATGATTATTATTCCGCTAACCATTCTGGCAATTTTCTTCCTGCTATTTATGCTCTTCAAATCGCTCAGATTGGCTAGCTTAATTATTCTGGTGCTGCCATTTGCTTCCATTGGCGGGGTCTTTGGATTATTCCTGACTGGCGAGTATCTCTCCGTGCCAGCAGCAGTAGGGTTTATCAATCTCTGGGGTATAGCAGTGCTCAATGGAGTCGTCCTGATTTCTTTTATTAAGCAGCTGCGCGAGGATGGCTACAGCATGGAAGATGCTTTATTACATGGTTGCGGCCATCGCTTTCGGCCTGTCATGATGACAGCTTCAGTTGCGATGTTGGCCCTAGTGCCAATGTTGTTCTCGGGTGGACCGGGGTCTGAGGTTACTCGCCCTCTTGCTGCAGTGGTTATTGCTGGCTTGGTGACCTCAACAGCCTTAACATTATTAGTACTACCTGTCTTATATAGATGGTTTGAAGAAAAAGAGGTGGAAGCATGATGGAAGTCAAGGCGGTGATTCGCCCAAATAAATTGGCTACTCTTAGAACGGCCTTATTAGAAACCCCTGGATTTCCAGGAATGACTGTTACTAAGGTTGAGGGCTGCAGTGCACCTTCTAAAACTAGTAAAGCCAATATCAAAGATGAGTTAACAGATTACTCGGCAAAGGTTCGCCTCGAAATTGTGTGTAACGATGAAATTGCAGAAGTCCTGATGGATAGGATAGTGGCAGTCTGTCAGACCGGGCAAATGGGGGATGGTGTCGTTTGGTGCACCCCTGTTCCCAAGGCATTCTTCATTGCCAAATCATCAAGTTAAGAATGAAAAAGTCTCGCTTATGCGAGGCTTAGTTCTTGTGGGCTATCAAACCAAACGATTCCACTGGCTGGCATTAAGTCACTCTATAACTATGGCTTCTTTCTTGCACCGGGCATGGTGATGGCTTGGCATATTGAAAGTTAGGCACTCAGACCCAGGTTAATAACGGCAATACGAGTCCTAACTTTAATGGTTACTTATTGGGCCTTGGTTATAAGCAGTTAATTTATGATTCAATTTATGCATTTGGTGAGTTTGATTCCTCCTCTTATGGTTCGCAAACTATAGAGATCCATCGTCTCCTCAGGCCTCACCATCAATGCTTCTGTGACAACAACGCCAAAAACCAGTCAATTTCTTATAGGATTAGGCTACCAGTTTTGATTCTTTCTCGAATCGGCTACGTCTACAAGCCTTAAAATATCAAGAATGTCTCAGTATCTATCTTTCTATTTCGCCTCAATATCATTGATCTTGTTGTCAATGTTGATTTCGGGAATTCAACTATCTAAAGGAGTTTCAAGAAATCAGAGTTTTTATTTCATGTCTTTTACGAGTCTGATTGGTTTTTTGGGTACGGCAATAGTTGTCATGGCCTTTATATTTTTGGGGCGTGATTTAGATTCGTACCGTTTTTTTGAAGAGTTGCCAGATTCTGACTTTAAAAAAACATTTTTTATAGGGTATTTTCTTTTTGGCTTCGCGATGTTGTGTCAGCCTCTTTACTTTAGGGCTCTTCGGCAAAGAGTTTCCAAGAGGTTTTTTCTAGCGAGTTTGGGATGTTTAATTCTTTTTTACTTTAGCTTTTTGGTGGTCGGAAAAAAAGGAAACTATTTAGATCGATCATTTGCCGTTTATATCTTTATTCTTTGCCTTTTGAGTTGGACGCTTATCGAAGCTACTATCAGTAACAAGCAGCTCCCAACAATCTGGTTTAATTTAATTCGCTCTACCAGCTTGATATTCATTGGAATTTTTCTGATCTGGATGCTGGTTATCTTTGTCGCTAATCATCAAGGCCATATTTTTGGATTTACACTTCTTGAAATTTCACATTTTGATGTTTCTTCCCGTGTTTTAAGAGGCACCCTCTTTCTATTTATCCAGCTATTAATTCTGATGCACTGGATGGAGAATTTTTCGTATAACGCGATTAAGCTCAAGATCAGGGACGAGCAGATTCAAGATTTGATGCAGGAAAAAGATATGCTCATTGAAAATCTTTCTAATAATAGTGCCTTGATTGAGAGCGGTGCTTTATCTGCGGGTTTGTCACATGAGCTTAACCAATTTCTAGGTCGCATAGCGCTCAATCGAGACGAAGTGCTGACGTTGATTAACCAACCAGTTATAAAGCCTGAAGACATCAAGTTACCGCTGGATAATATTCAGAGGGCGAATGATTCAGCGGCCAAATTAATTGTAAGTTTAAGAAAGCTATTTAATCGAGGCGAAGTAGATTCTTCATTATGCAGTGTTGATGATTTAGCAAGAGATGTTGTTGCGCTGTTTCAGAACCGTATTCAAAAATCACATATACAAATAGTGATGGATCTTCAGGCTGGCGGGCAGCAATTCATTTGGGAGTCGTTAATTCGACAAGTTGTTGTTAATTTACTCTCGAATGCTATTGATGCGCTTGATACAAGCTTTAGGGGTGATAAGGTGATTCAAATTCAAAGTAGTCTTGATCAGTTCGGAGATTATTGCTTAATTATTACGGATAACGGTCCTGGAATTGATGCTCAGCAAGGAGCTAAAATATTCAGCCTATTTGCAAGTTCCAAGTCTTCTGGCACTGGAATAGGTCTTTGGCTTTCACGCTACATCATTGAGCGGCATAAAGGATCACTCATCTATAAGAACTTACCAGGTGATGCCGGTGTAAGCTTCATTGCTACTATTCCCAGGAATTTAAAGACTAGCGGGATGGGTGCATGAGTCTTGCGAGAACCTAATCGCATTGGTATCCCCCATTCGTAGGGTATTGGCAAGACTGTATGTTTGTCAAAATGTATTGGGTGGTCCAACTGGTAAATACATTTGCTCAGTAAATAATGAACTCAAATAAAAAATTCATTTTTTTGGTTGAAGACGATGATGGCTTACGCTCTGATCTAGAGCGTGCTTTGCAATTTTGCGGCTATACCGTTTTTACATTTTCCAATCCTGCGCAATTTTTAAGTGAATTCAAACCGCTAGTTCCTGCGGTATTAGTGACCGATATGCGTATGCCGAAGTTATCTGGGGTTGAATTGCAGTCTGAGCTCATTGAAAAAGGTCATAAGATACCCATTATTTTTATTAGTGGTGAGAGTTTGGACGAACAAATTGTTAAAGCCTTTAAAAATGGAGCGTTTGATTTTCTATTAAAACCTTTTAGTCGCGAAGCCTTTTTAAGTACAGTTGCTAAGGCAATTGAGCAAGATAGTATTGCAATGCAAGAATTAATACGTAAGTCGCGGTTAGCGGAGGCTTTGAAGACTCTATCCCCTAGAGAGTTGCAGGTATTTCATTTATTGGCAAAGGGCTATGGCAACAAGGAGCTAGTTGAAGCCTTGGGTATCTCGCTATCAACCGTAAAAGAATACAAATCTGAGGTCATGTATAAACTACGACTACGCTCTCTTGCCGAGTTGATTGCCCTGTCTACTAATTTCCCGGGTTCTTGAGTTCACTAATCGCGGCTCACTCTTCATTACTCTCAAGCTTTCCCTTCGATCGGCGGGTATCCCGATACAACCTGCTCATAAATAATCTATCTTAGAAATGAAATTCTCTAATCTGTAGAGTCATTTGTAGCTCACTGAGTAGAACATTTTGATGGCAGATAGCTACTTAATGATTTGCTTTTGAAATCCCTCATCCTTTTTTATCCTTACGTTAATGAAAGTAAATTCAAAATGAAAAAATTCGTCACCCTCTTTCTCACTCTTGGTTTTTCTATGAGTGCTTTTGCGCAACAGGCACCTAATTTAATTGGCACCTGGAATGGTGAAACCAATGACGCTACGATTGGTGAGGGCCGTATTTATCCTGGTGGTAGCCCAGGCCAAATTCGATTTTTAAAAGAAAAAATTAGCTATAAAGTCGATAAGCAAGAGGGTCGAACTTTTTCAGGTGCCGCTACCATTAAAGGCAGCAGTATTACATTTGTTGGCTCTTTGTCTAATGATCTCTCAAGCGGTGCAATTGCGACCAAGCAGGGAATAACAACATTTAAGATTGTCGATCCCAATAAGATCGCTCTCTGTTTTTCAACTACCACTATAGATCCTGCCAATAAGAATGCTGGTCCTGTAGCGGATTGTCATGAGATAAGCAGAAAATAATATCTATAGTAAGCAAGCCTACAAGTTATTCAAACAAACATTTGCCCATTCAGAGGGAATACTAGATGGAATGGTTTTTAAGTACAGAGGATTGGTATAAGTTAGTTTTCAATGAAGGTTATGCAGCCGGAAGAGTGGCTTTTGCATTAATCATTTTCGCCATGCTCATTGAGGTTATTGCCTATCGAATGCAAAAAAAGGTATATCCCTGGGAAGAGGCTGGTGTTAGTTTGGCGCTGATGTCGGGGCACTTGCTTGCTGGCGCTGCAGTTCATGGAATCATTTTTGGAATTATTGCTTTTGGCGTATACCACTATCGATTATTTACAATAACAGTAGATATGAATCATTGGTATATGGGAGTGCTTCTATTTGTACTATGTGATTTTGCTTATTATGTAATGCACCGGGCTAGTCATTCTGTAAATTTACTGTGGGGCTCTCACGCGGTTCATCATTCTGCCCAAAGAATGATTGTTTTAGCATCTATCAGATTGACATGGACCCCCCTAATATCGGGTGTTTTTCTATTCTATTTACCAATTGTTTGGCTAGGCTTTACGCCCCAATGGGTTTTTGGAATGGTAAGTGCATCTTTAGCCTATCAGTTTGCTGTCCATACAGAATTGGTCCCACGCTTAGGATGGCTTGATTATATTTTTGATACGCCGTCGAACCACCGAGTTCATCATGGTACTAATGATATTTATATCAATAAGAACTTCGGTGGAATTTTGATGATTTGGGATCATATCTTCGGCACATATCAAGCTGAGCTTCCCGATAACAAAGCTCAATTTGGATTAGTCCCTGCGCTGCCTAGGCCCTCTAATGTGTTCGATATTGCTTTTGGGCAATATCGGAGAATAGCCATGGGCCTCATAAATGCTACAAGCTGGAAGTCGCGTCTCAATGTTTTTTTTGGGCCACCTCAGTAATCAGCATTCAATAATTTGAGTTGCGCTTATAGTATTTTTCTTCAGACATCGAAAGGATCTAAATATGAATGACATTAAGCAGGTCACCGTTGGTTCTTATCTTGGTCAGCGTCTGGTCGAAGCCGGTCTAAAAGATTTTTTTACCGTACCCGGCGACTTTACTTTGGTCTTGCTGGATCAATTAATAGCCACGCCTGGTTTACGAATGATTAGTTGTTGTAATGAGCTCAATGCAGGATATGCCGCTGATGGCTATGCACGGACTGCTGGTTTTTCAGCGGCGGTTGTCACTTACACCGTTGGCGGTCTTAGTTTGATCAATGCTGTTGCAGGGGCTTATGGAGATGATCTATCTTTGTTGGCCGTATCTGGGGGCCCTAACTCAAATGATCAACATGATCATCACAGAATTCATCATACGATCGGAGAATTAGACCTCTATCAGGCTGAGCGTTGCTTTGCTCCTGTGGTAGCTGCTGTATTTAATATTCGCCATCTAGATGATGCGGCCAGAATGATTGATGAGGCGATTGTCACATGCTTGACGCAGAAAAAACCGGTGTACTTAGAGATAGCTTGCAATCTAACTGGGCTTAAAATTTCGGCGCCTACTTCAATGTTATTTCCAATTCCTGCTGCTAAAAGCGACCCTACCGCCTTAGCGTCCGCCGTCGAGGCTGCTGCACAACGTATTAATGCTGCTGTCAAGCCAGCAATAGTTGTCGGAGTCAAAGTGCGACCTGCTCAGGCAGGTGATGCAAGCTTGGGTTTGTCGAATGCAATGGGTTGTGCCGTAGCTACAACTCCAGATGCCAAAGGAATTTTTTCAGAAGATCACCCCAATTTCATCGGAACATACTGGTCTGAGGTCAGTAGCCCTAATTGCTCAGAAATTATTGAGTCAAGCGATTGCCAGATATTGATTGGAGTGCAGCAAACAGATTACACCACCACTGGATGGACAGCGCTCTATAAGATGGATAGCGCAATTAACATTGGAATTGATCAAGTCAGCATGCCTGAGGGTGTCTTTTCTCAAATTTATATGGCCGATTTTTTAAAAGCGTTGGTAGTAAAAGTAGCTAAAAAAGATGCCTCAATGCTTGAGTTTCAACGTTATCAAGAGCCCATTGCTCCAGTCGCTGTTGCAGCAGCTGGCGATGTCTTGACATTGCGAGAGCTGAGAAGGCAAATACAGGGAATGATTAACTCTGAGACAAGTTTATTAGTAGAGACTGGCGATTCTTGGTTTAATGGCCAAAGAATGTGTTTGCCAAAGGGCGCAAGCTATCACGTACAAATGCAGTATGGTTCTATAGGCTGGTCTGCTGGGGCAACTTTGGGAGTGGCTATGGCAAGCAAGCCAGACACGAGAGTCATTACTTTGATAGGCGATGGTTCCTTTCAGATGACAGCACAAGAGCTATCAACGATGATTCGCTATCAAGTTAATCCGATCATTTTTCTCATGAACAATGGTGGCTACACCATTGAGGTTGAACTGCATGATGGACCTTATAACCAGATCAAGAATTGGGATTACGCAGGCTTAATAAATGTTTTTAATGCTAATGATGGCAAGGGTCTTGGAATTAAGGTGAAGACAGCAGGTGATCTGACTGCTGCCATTAGCCAAGCTATTACGCATCGGGGAGGCCCCGTTTTAATTGAGTGCCCACTATTACGCGATGACTGTTCTAAAGAATTAGCAGAATGGGGAAGCCATGTGGCAAAAGCAAACGCTAGAGTGTAATTTCGTTAATTGAAAGGGTAATGAGTATGTCTGATTCAAGCAAACAAGCTCCTAATGTCATCGGCACATGGGTGGGAAAGACAAATGATACGGTGATTGGGGGCGGAAGCCATTATCCCAATGGCGAGAAAGGTGAAGTTCGATTTCTTGGTCTAGCAGTGACTTATCAATTCAACCAGCAGTCTAATCGGGCATTCGCAGGAACGTTTACTATTGAGGGACATACAGTTCAAATCGTTGGCTCATTTAGCAGTGATCTAATGAGTGGCACAATGGCAGATAAAGATGGTACCTATACCTTTAAGATGAGCAACTCAAATGAGATGTCAGTCTGTTTTGCCTCCACAACCACGGATCGCTATGACAAGTCAGCTGGACCAGTTGCAGATTGTCATGACATTACAAGACAGCCATAGGTTCCCATTCTTGATGCAAGTAAACTAATAAGATTATTCCATTTATATTTAGAGGCTTCTTATGGAAAAAATGCATTTCACCAGAATGGATCAAGGAACGGTTGCTGATTTCGAGATGTTGAAAAAGGTACATGAGCATACATTGGCTGTTTTACCAGATCAGCTCTACGCACTTCTGGAGAATCTTTCTAAAGATACGGCTTACAACATCACTCGAAAAGAGCATTGTTTGCAGACCGCTACTAGAGCCTTGCGGGATGGTAAAGACGAAGAATATATTGTCGTTGCTCTATTTCATGATATTGCAGAACCATTAGGGCCCTTTAATCATGGGGAGGTAATTGCATCCATCCTGCATCCCTTTATCTCTAGAAATAATTATTGGATGTTGGTTCAGCATGGTTTATTCCAGACTTATTTTTATGGCGACAAGCTTGGTCTGGATCCTAATGCACGTGATCAATACAAATCTGATCCTGCCTATGAGCAAACTGCAGAGTTTTGTGCCAAGTACGATGAAATCTCTTTCGACCCCAATTACAAAAGCGAGCCTCTATCTACCTTTGATCCAATGGTGAGAAGGGTTCTCACAAAGCAATGGGTTGCCCCATAAATAGCGCTGCATGAGATATGCGCTATATTGAGTTTTACCTCTAAAAATCCATGCTAACAATTCTGTTAACTCTTCTACTTGTTCTTGCAGCTTTTCTTGCTGGCGCATTAGTCATATTTTTTGTAGTCCAAAAATTTCTTTCTTTCTTAACAATCGATGACACTAGTCATGCAACGATTTTTTCGTTTGCCATAGGCACTATCTTTGGATTAACTTTAGCTTTTATCACAGTTTCGACCTGGCAAAATTACAACCGTATTAACTCAATTGTCGTGCAGGAGGCTACAACCCTCACAACCATCTATAGATCCTTGGATGCATTTCAGCCTGAGCTCAAAGTGAAAAGCACCAAGCTCTTAACGAACTATGTTCAAAATGTAATTACAAAAGAGTGGCCAATGATGGCTAAAAGTCAATTTGACGACCAAAATTTTTCTGAATTTCATCAATTCCAGTTACTCATGCTGCGACATATTCCAATCAATAATGCGGAGTTAATTGCACAGCAAGAAGAACTGAGATTGATCTCTGAATATTACAAACTACGTTTAGAGCGTATTACTAGCTCTAAAGCGGCTTTAGATTATTCAATGCTTTTGACCTTATGCCTAGGCGCATTTGTCTATATTTTTTATCAGTCTCTATATGTAATGGCTCAACGGCGGCATCATATATTGATGATCTCATTGCTAGCTATTTCACTAGGTTTAATCTTCTTTCTAATCCTAAGCTACAACACGCCATTCTCTGGTTCTAACGCTATTCAACCAGTTGAGTTCAATAAAATTCTTGAGCTATGGAAGACTGATTTAGTAAAGCCAGTCAATTAAAGGTCTATTCTTGAGAATGCAAGTGGTGAATTATTGTTGAGTACAGGCCTAGAAATATATTTAGCCATACTATTACTATCTTTTAGGCTGTTTGAGAATCGTTGAGTCAAAACTTCACTCTTGCTATCACTTAATGGGGTTCAATATCCCTCCGATCGTAGGCTTGTCAAGCTCCCTCAGGTTGATAAGATCAGGCTATTTCTTGGCCTATCTATACCAATATGACAGTTATTAGTAGCTCTGATTTATACCGTCCTAGTATTTATACGGCTTCTTTATTAAAAGCGATAGATAGCAACTGTGCTAATTTCAGCATGAACCATGTTTTAGATGTCGGCGTTGGAAGTGGTATATGCCTTGCAGCACTAGGGCGATTGGGTGCTTCTAATATGTGGGGCCTAGACATATCAAAAGATAGCATTGAATTTGCAAATCAGTTACTTTGCTCGGAGTTTAAAAAAGATCGCGTTAACTTAGTGCATGGAGATATGTTTGAAAAACTTGATCCTCATTTGAGTTTTGATCTGATTGTTGCTAACTTACCTCAATTACCAATAAATATAGGTTCTATAGATAGACCGCCAACTTGGGGAGGGGGTGGAAGAGGCTTGGTTGATCGGTTAATTCATCAATTGCCACAGCGAATGACAAAAAATGGAATGTCATTAATTGCGCATTGTGATCTGAATGATTTTAAAAAAACGGAAGAGTTAATTCGCTCCCTAAGGCTTCATTGTGAAACGGTATATGAGTTCTATGTTTATGAAAGCGTAGATCGATTCTCAAAAATTTCAGATGATATTTTAAAAAAACACTCTGATCAGATAATGTTTTTTGGGCCCTATGCCATCTCAAGCGCAAGAATTATTAAAGTAACTTTTTGAAATATGCGCACTAATTTTCAGAACCTGCTTGCCAGGCTTTTACTCGGACTTCTGCTCGCACTTTGTTTTAGTTCTGCAAACGCTTTACCCTTATTTTCTCGGCAAACGGGGCAAAATTGTGTTTCTTGTCATGCTGGAGGTCAGTATCCAGAACTCACTCCATACGGTCGTTATTTTAAGTTGACGGCCTATACGCTTGGAAAGCGTACCGATATTCCGATTTCAGTCCAGTTTGTTGGTGGTGCCGCTACAAGTACCAATGGAAACAATGGCACGGGTCAGGCACATCAAAGTGGTAAGTTAGAGCCTAACTATCTTTTCTTAAATGTCGGTGGAAAGATCACGGATAACTTTGGCGCCTTCAGCCAGTGGTATTACGCATTTGATGAGCAGGTTAGCGGTAATGGGACCATTCCCAATCAAAATCAATTTGCAGCAGATATACAAGACTGGCGCTATGCAGATCACTATGTAGGAAACGACAAAGATATTGTCAAGGATTTTATTTGGGGGGCTTCTCTCAATAACTATGCTGGCGCTACTGATGTATGGAATTCCTCTCCGATGTGGATGTATCCCTATATGGGATCCACTAGAAACTACTCAACTTATGGACTACCCTATAACTCGAGACTATCTGCATATTCTATTCATAACCCTGGGTATGGTGTTTATGGTTATGTGAATCGTAATTTTTATAGTGAAGTGAACCTCTATCAATCAGGTGGATCGGGGGCGCTCTCCTGGATAACCTATCCTGCCTCCAATAGCAATCCCAATAATGCGCCAGTCTATCTGCAGGGATTAAATCCGTATTTTCGGTTTGCATACCAGAGTGATGAGCATGCTGGCCATAATTGGATGCTAGGGTTCTTGGGTGCCAACATCAATCAATACTCTAGCTGCAACACCGTGGCGGATAGCAGTTCATATAGAGGGACTGCACCTACTTGTAGTGGCCCCGTAAATGCACCCGCCTTGAGCGGGGGAACTGTGAAGTATCAGGATCGGGCGATTGATGGACAGTATCAATATTTAGTTGATCCCCATACAGTCACTGCGCAAGCCCGCTATACCAAAGAAAGTATCTCTGATCCAACTGGCATCTTGTATAGCAACCCCAATAATAAAACCAATTCTTTTATGTCCAAGGTCAGCTATGTATATAACGCTACCTATGGAGCTGCTGTTGCATTTCAGACTTTTAGTGGAACAAGTGATGCGTATTACGGCACTAACGCAGTAACTGGCGCTAATTTGAATCCTAATTCCACCGCATGGATTCCTTCAATTTGGTATCAGCCTCTACAAAATGTACGTCTCACTTTTCAGTACACAGCATTTACCAAATATAACGGCGGAACCATCAATTACAACGGTTTAGGAACTAACGCTAGTGCAAATAATGCAAGCTGGCTCTATTTATGGGTGGCTATGTGATGAATATCTCTAGAGCTCTCCTCATGCTGGTTTTAATTCCTGCATTTGTTTTAGCGGGTTGTACCTATTTCAATAACATTCCCCCGGTCAGCACCTTGGAAAACCCGACTAGAAGCAGAACATTAGGTGACTATGAGGTTGCCGGTAAAGTTGTGGCGGTTCAAGTGTGCGCCTCTTGTCATGGCATTAATGGGCAATCCCAATCACCAATGATTCCAAATCTGGCTGCTCAGCAAAAAGAGTATTTGATAAATCAATTACAAGATTACCGAGATCGCAGTAGAAGTAACGAATATGCTGTGCAGTATATGTGGGGTATGGCTGGCCCATTGACAGATAAGCAGATACAAGACTTGGCAGATTATTTTTCTAAACAATTACCCGCTAAAGCAAGTAATGGAATTCCTGGTGATCCTCAATTGGCACGTGGTAAAGAAATTTTCGAGAAGGGCATTCCGGAGCAGGGTGTTATTCAGTGTAATTCTTGTCATGGACCAAGTGGTGCTGGTATGGCAACGTTTCCTAGGTTAGCAGGTCAAAAGGCTTACTACTTAATCCAACAGCTCCATGTTTGGAAATACCCAAATCAAAAACGCTTCATGGAAGTGGGTGGCAATACCTGGGCTCCGAGAACCGTTACCTTTGCCCGTCCTCGCGGAGTATTAATGCAAAAGGAGGCTCTTTCTGATTCAGATGCTGAGGCCGTTGCTATTTACTTAAGTACTCTGCAGTAAGCTGAAAAAGCATTCCTCATCATGGGTTATTGCTAATAAGACTGTACTCGGATTAGGGGGGGCTTGTTTCATCGTTGCAGGGGCATCAACATCCTTTAGTTATATAGGAAATCAGCATCTATACATCTATATTTAATGTATTTGCTTGCGGTTGACGCATATCCTATTGAGAAAGGCCCGTAATTTGAGTGAAATTTCCTATGCACATTAATTGGCATGTATTAATATGTTTATGTTAACCAACACCAGGAGGTATATATGGACCAAAAACGCATGATTACAGTACGCGATAAATCAAAAAATATTTATCTGATAGGTATTGTAGTATTCACAGGTATTTTCTCAACAATTGCAGTTTGCGCCTGGTTTCTATCAAGCCTTAATTTTTAAGTTTACGCATTCAGGAGCATTAAGCGTATCAGCTTTTTGCTAAAAAAGACGGTGTTGCGAGATTGCCTTTTCTATTGCCAGCAGGCCCGGTGAGACATCAATCACCAGACTAGCTAGAGCTCTTCATTCCCGATGCTAGGTTTCACCTGCAGCGCAGAAATGCGCCGGTGATTGCGATCAGTCCATACAGGATGAATTAAATTTTGATATCTTTATAAAAATTTCTAGAGGAATTTTTTATAATTTAAAAGATAAAAGTGACGGATAATTAGGGATATCAAAACCACGCTAAACTCAATGATGAGTTCTAATATTTTTCCATTCATCTATTTGGAATATTTACTTTTCGGAATCATTAGTGAGGTAAGTAAAGAGTAAGTCAGTAAATGAAAATTGCCCATTAATCAAGATTTTTTTCTAGGGCAGTCTTTATTTGAGCAACCACTGAATCCCAATCTCCAGGCGATTTTTGTCTGTAGATCGCGATTGATGGGTACCAAGGTGATTCTGCTTTATCTAAGAACCATCTCCATTCGGGACACCAAGGCAGCATGAGAAATGACTCCTTGTTTAAGGTTCCTGCCAGATGAATAAGGGATGTGTCTACAGAGATAATTAAATCCATATTCTGAATTATCGAAGCCGTATCTACAAAATCATTAATTTCATCACCAAGAAAAATAACCTCTTTATGTTGGCTTAAAACTTCTTTATCTAAATTATTGATTTGTTTTTGGATTAAGAAAAATTTTCCAAAATGGAAAAGTGATGAAAAATACTCTAAGGGCATTGATCTATTTAGATCATTTTTATGAATTGGGCTGCCTGATACAGCCAGTCCTATATTAAGCTTATCCTTAGATAGATTGAGTTGATTTCTCCATTTCAATATTTCATTATTATTTATCTTTAAATCGATCGACGGAGGGATATTGGTAATATTTGTTTTAAATAATTTTGGTAGTGTTAATAACGGCACTTGAAAATCAAATTGAGAGTTATTTTCTATCTCACAGGTCGTCACACACTCTATTTGGTGGCTTAGGAGATTTAATAGCGGTTTTTGTGTCTTAAAGGTTACATGAGCTCCAAGCTCAATTAGCTTAGGTATGTAGCGGAAAAATTGAATAGTGTCGCCTAAACCTTGCTCATGAGAAACTAGAATATTTTTTTCAGCTATATTTTCCAGTGTTTCAAGTTCGCGAAATTCGTAATGACGATAGTGATCCGCGTCTATTTTTTTCCATCTGTAGTCGAAAAAATTCCATCCATTTTCAAAGTCCTCCAAGACTAGGCATGTTAAAGCCTTATTCCAATGAGAATCAAAAAAATCTGGCTTCAATTCGATAGCTCGGTCGTAGTGGGTGAGCGCCTCATCGTAGCGCTTTAGATCATGCAGGGTGACGCCCTTGTTATACCAAGCAGAAGCATAATCTGGCTTCAATTCGATAGCTCGGTCGTAGTGGGTGAGCGCCTCATCGTAACGTTTTAGATCATCAAGACATCTAGCGATATTGTAGTGAAGCTCATGGGAGCCTTGATTTAATTTGAGGCAGTCTTCGTAGCACAAGAGTGCTTCTTGAATCTTTCCTAGTTGACCATACGCTGTCCCTAAGTCATGTAGGGCTTCAAAAAATACCCCTGCTTTTTTAATGGACTTCTGTAACGTAATTGAAGCTTCATCGTAAAGACTCTTTTCTAGCTGGGCTGAGCCTAGGTAGTAAAGGGCCTCTGGGGAGCAGTCATCTTTTGTGCAGGCTAACTCCAGTAATCGATAGGATGCACTCCTATCGCCTTGATTTTCATATATATATGCCAGCAATTCATTAGCTTTTGAGTTGCTTGGATCTGTGTTAATTATTATTTTAAGAACGTCTTTAGCAAGCTGATAGTGATTACTTTGAAAGTAATGCTCTGCTAACTTTATTAATTGTTTTTGTTCCAATTGGTTCATAATTTTAAATATCAATTTACCGCAAGTAAGTTTTAAATTGAGTCTTTAAAAAAAATTCTCGAGAATTTTTTATATTTTAAAAGATAGATGCAATAGATAATCAGTGAAATTAAATTACGCTAAACTCAATTATGAGCGCTAACATTTCTCCAGTCATCTATTTAATGTATTTGCTTTTTGAGAAAATGATGAAAGCAACGCATACGATTCCTATGGCAAAGAGTAAAAAAGATCCTGTTTTGACGTAGACAATAAAACCTATAAATGCCAGACCAAATGCAAATAATCCCCATTTATCCCGAGACATTGAATCTCTCCCTAAAAGTATTGAATTGATTTCAGGCCGTTTATAGCAGCGTCAAAATGGGCTTAAGGCCACTAGTCCACCTGAATCATAACCCAGGCTTTTGTATTTGTGGCATAGCCTTAGTTAGCCAAATTTCTCTATATAAACTCCATGTAGTCAATTTTTTATTGCAATCAACTTTTCAATGCAATTGGCTTGCAAGATCTTTGAGATCTTTAGTCTGATGGTTGGTAAATTCTCAATGCAAGTCTTGCCTTGAAAAAATGGGGTCAAACTCTAGAGGCCTTTCTATAAAAGCGGTTTGCAGTCTCCAGCATTTTGCTGCTACAAGCACCACTTGCTCAGGGCGGACATCCCAGATGTCCGCAACATCCAGATAAGCCTCTGGAGTTGCCTTGTTGTAGGGAAATACTTCAGCTGAAAGAATTAAGTACCAAGGAAGTCCTGCACTCTTTGCCATATCTGTAAGCTTACCAAGATTAGCATTGGACAAGGTAAGGTTAGTAAATTGACCTTTTAATCTTGTCAGGCCTGCGACTGTGCCCGACCAAGGATTGAGACGATGCCAAATGAGATTTAATTCGTGCACTAATGATTTTTATTAGTTCGACCCCAAAGAAAAAGCCCTCGAACTTTCATTCGAGGGCTTTTAATTAAATGACTTAGCTAATTAAGCGTTTGCTAAATGTGCTTCTAAAGTCTTGGTGAACTTGTTAGCGTGGCTACGCTCAGCTTTAGCTAATGTCTCAAACCAGTCAGCGATTTCATCAAAGCCTTCGTCGCGTGCTGTTTTTGCCATACCTGGGTACATATCTGTGTACTCATGAGTTTCGCCGGCGATAGCTGCTTGCAATGCTTCAGCAACTGTCTTAGCTGGCATACCAGTGCCTGGCTCGCCTGCGCCGCCTTCGATCAAGTACTCCATGTGACCGTGAGCGTGGCCTGTTTCGCCTTCAGCTGTTGAGCGGAATACTGCTGCAACATCATTTGCACCAGCGATATCTGCTTGGTTCGCGAAATACAAGTAACGACGATTTGCCTGTGATTCACCAGCAAATGCTTCTTTCAAAGACTGTTCAGTCTTCGTACCTTTTACAGTTTTAGCCATGTTTGACTCCTAAAAACGGGTTATTTGAAATAGGGGTGATTGCGTCACCACGGGCCTATTATGGACAAAATTAGCACCCTGAATAATCGTATTTTTGTATGGTCTTGATAGTTAAAAACAACTGATATAAATATTTCAATTAATAAAATAAAACACCCAAACTTCATTAAGATGATTTTTTAGGGCAAAAACCTTCAAATAAAGGCTCTATTTGAGGGTTTAGCATTCTCTTGGAATCAATTAACCCCAGATTTCTAGGTATTTAGTTATTTTCTATTGAAATTGTTAATTAATACAATTTTACTATCAGATCGTTGGGTCATACACTAGCCTCATTGAGTTGCATGGCCCATGCAGAAAAACAGAAGAGAACGAATATGACTACACGTGAAGGCAGCCTAGAGGCTCCAACAAGACACCCCTTGGATTGGAAAAATCCTAAGTTCTACGATAAGGCTGATTTAGAGGCCGAGATGGAACGTGTATTCGATCTTTGCCATGGATGCCGTCGTTGCGTCAGTCTTTGCGGTTCTTTCCCAACTTTATTTGATTTGGTTGATGCTACTGAAGATCTCGAGATGGAGCAGGTCGATAAGGCTGACTACCAGAAGGTAGTTGATCAGTGCTACCTCTGCGATGTTTGCTATATGACTAAGTGTCCTTATGTTCCACCTCATCCTTGGAATATTGATTTCCCGCACCTGATGTTGCGCGCAAAAGCAGTAAATTTCAAAGATGACAAAGCAACCTTCCGCGATAAATTACTTTCATCTACGGACAAGCTTGGCCACTTCGCTGGAATTCCGATTGTCACTCAAGCAGTCAATGCAGTAAATAGCACTGGACTTGCGCGCTTGGTAATGGAAGGCGCCTTAGGTGTTGATAAGAATGCTTGGATTCCTGAATACGCACCGAAGACTTTTCCACAGTTAGCGAAGAAGTCAGACGCATGGCCAGTCGTTGATGGCGCTAAGACTCCAGGCAAGGTGGCCATCTATGCCACTTGCTACATTAACTATAACGAACCCGGAATTGGTCAGGATCTCATTAAAGTTCTCAAACACAATCAAATTCCATATGAGTTAGTGGACAAGGAGGCCTGCTGCGGCATGCCAAAGCTGGAGCTCGGTGACTTGGAGTCTGTTGCAGAGAACAAGGAAAAGAATATTCCTAAATTGGCTAAATTAGCGCGTGAAGGATATGCGATTTTGACCCCAATCCCATCATGCACCCTGATGTTTAAGCAAGAGCTGCCCTTGATGTTCCCAGATTGTGCTGATACACAGTTGGTAAAAGAGGCGATGTGGGATCCATTTGAATACTTTATGGCGCGCAATTCTGATGGGCTGCTGAAAAAAGATTTCAGCAAAGAGTTGGGGCATGTTAGCTATCACATGGCTTGCCATTCTCGCGTACAAAACGTGGGTCAAAAAACTGCTGAAACTCTGAAGCTCATTCCTGGTACGGAAGTTAATGTTGTTGAGCGTTGCTCTGGACATTCTGGAACTTGGGGCGTCAAAAAAGAGTTTCATGAAACAGCGATGAAGATTGGCAAGCCTGTTTTCAAAAGAATGGCAGAGGAAGAGCCCAATTACATTAGCTCAGATTGTCAGCTTGCTGGTCATCATATTGAGCAAGGCATGGAAGAGTTGGGATTGCCTAAATCAGAAATGGCGCATCCACTCACCTTGCTCGCTAAAGCATACGGTCTGTAAGTAAAACAAACAAAATACAAAGGAATTATTAAAGTATGGCAACTATTACACGCGATAGCCTTCTAAGTCTTGAGGCTTATCACAAAGAGCGCCCTGAGTTTCGTGAGAAGGCAATTAAAGAGCGTCGTTTACGCACTGTTCATCTTGGTGATCATGTGACGATGATTTTTGAGAATGAATTTCTCATGCGTTATCAGATACAAGAAATGTTACGCGTAGAAAAGACATTTGAGGAAGAGGGCATTGAGGATGAATTGAATGCCTACAACCCCTTGGTTCCAGGAGGCTCTGACTTCAAAGCAACCATGATGATTGAGTATCCTAATGAAGCCGATCGTAAAGTCGCACTTGCTAAATTAGTCGGTATTGAGCATCAGATATTTATTGAAGTAGAAGGGCAGCCCCGTGTCTACGCTATTGCTGATGAAGATTTAGAGCGTTCTACTGCTGAGAAAACATCTGCAGTGCACTTCATGCGCTTTGATCTGAGCGACGATATGAAAAGAGCCTTGAAAGCCGGCGCTCAATTAATGGTGGGTTGTGATCACAAGGGTTACCCAATGCATGTTCAAACATTGCCACTGGAAACCTTGGCATCTTTAGTTTCTGACTTAAGCTAGCAAAGTTCGCTCTAAAGGTAGGTAACTCCCGGTAGAGCGGACTCGCGTATGACTTTGGCTAACTCCTCCATGGCAGTAGCACGGGGGAAGTTTTTGCGCCAGACAAGACAAACTCTTCTGGTCGGTATGGGGTCTTCAAAAGGGATATAGCGAATGAGTTGATCTGTCGCATCTGGGTCACTAACCGAGGTGCGAGGCATCACAGAGATGCCAATGCCGCTGGCTACCATTTGTCGAATGGTTTCCAAAGAAGATCCTTCAAAGCTGCGTTGTTCACCAAGAGTAGCTCCTGAGCCAAAGCGGTTTAGCTCTGGGCAAACCCCTAGGACATGATCTCGAAAGCAGTTACCGGTTCCGAGCAATAAAGTATTTTGCTCCTTGAGCTCAAGGTGCGGTATTGAGGTGCGGAACTCCCAAGGATGACCCTTAGGTACAGCAACTAAAAATGGTTCATCATATAAATCAATTTGGTTTAAGCCGGAGTTTGTAAAGGGCTCCGCTAAAACTAAACAATCTAAAGCACCTTGACGCAGTATCTCAAGCAAACGAACGGTATAGTTTTCCTCTAAAAATAGCGGAGCATTAGGTAAGCGCTCTCTTGCAATCCTCACCAAGCTTGGAAGTAAGTAGGGCGCAATGGTATAAATCGCGCCGAGTCGCAAAGGACCCGATAAGGGATCCTGCCCATGCATCGCAAGATGTTTTAAAGAATTTGCCTCTTCGAGTACTCTTTGGGCTTGATCAACAATGAGTGCACCTAAGCTGGTCATCGAAACCTCAGTATTGGTCCGCTCAAAAATTTGCGTATTGAGCTCTTCCTCAAGTTTTCTGACGGCCACTGATAAGGTTGGTTGAGAAACAAAGCAGGCATCTGCTGCTCTGCCAAAGTGGCGCTCGCGAGCAACTGCGACGATATAGCGTAATTCTGTAAGTGTCATATGAGGAATATTATGATGCCGTTCAGAATTCTGTGCAGAAATCTACCTAGATTGAGTATTGGCACACTATCGGGATGTCAAGAAAGAAAGGCTCTGCGGAGCGAGGTCTAGTGAGGCTTGGCAGGTCGGCATTATTCTTTATCGCGCAGTATGTTCCAACGTAAGATCAGGCATTATCGATAATCACCAAGTCAGACCTTCAGCTAGTAAAGAGAGATAGACTATGGTCTTATCTACATAAGGCTAAAACATGAATTCATCACCCCATAAATCCATATTCAAGAGAGGTGCATGGTATGTGGTGGTTCAGGGAATCCTGATTGGTCTAATCTTATTCGGGCCCCAAGGATCCCCGCTCATTAGTTCGGAGCCTCTCGTCACCATCCTTCAATCCTGCGGCATCGCCATTGGCTTGCTAGCTTGTTTAATTATGGTGCTTGCTGCGATCAATCTAGGTAGAAATCTCACTCCCTTGCCTCATCCTAAAGATGATTCTGTATTAATTCAGACTGGCTTATATCAATATGTTCGGCACCCAATCTATTTTGGAGTCCTCTTGGCGGCACTGGCATGGCTACTCATTTTTCCTGGGCTGTATATATTGGCATATTCGATCTGCTTATTTCTATTATTTGACATCAAAGCTAGGCGTGAAGAGGCTTGGCTGGCGGAGCGTTTCTCAAGCTATAAGGACTATCAGGCTCGGGTCAAAAAATTAATTCCTGGTATTTATTAGTAAAACCATTCATACTTTCACCTTGACTGTCAGTTGTGTATAAATTAGTCTCAGCTCAGTCTATCTTGTGCTGACCCATAACAATATTTAAGATCCTGCAATGTCGCCAATAGCGACGAACACATTCTATTTAACTGAAAAACACTGCATTTCTGCAAACCCTTTTAGATGCTGGTGAGTCGGGCGAGATTGACTGCGTCGAAACTTCGTTTTCAAACTCGCGACCAACGGATGATTGATCCTATCGCCTCAAGTGACTACTTTCGGCCGTGAAGAGCCTACAAAATCTATTATTTTAAGTGGTGTATATCCTCAATAATATCGTCATTCATTGCGTTGATAATTTTTAATAGAGATGCTTTTTCCGTTTTATCAAAAGCCCCCCTTGGATTTTGTACCCTTAAAGATAAATTTACTCGCTCAATTTCTTTCACATATTGCTCTGTGAGAGGCCTTCTTATCCCGGTTAACTGATATAGGTTGAAATATAAAATTGCAAGGCCGACATTTTCATACTCAGGTTTAATTGGGCCTATACTTTTTTTAGCTTCAGCTAATGCAAGCTGAGCATCTGCAACCGTCGTCGCATTGCTTAATAAATGCTTGATAATATAAAGTCGGTTGGCAATCTCAAATTCACACGACATAATTTCTTTTAGAGCATGACTACGAGCTTCATATTGATGTTGAATATTTTGATATAAAGTAGCGCCGCCACTTATTAACACTGAGGATATGACTAACATGCCTACATTGCTATTAAGGACGCCAAATATCTTAGCCCATATTTTATTGCTAGTCGTTTCTACATCTTTTATAACTATCTTTTCTGCATCTCTAAGCTTGTTGGCTATTTCGTTGCGATAACGCTCTTCAGCTGCAATTAATTTTTTCTTTTCATCATCCAGCATCATTTTCTCTGCGGAGTAGTCGTAGTATTAATAATCATACATCCTCAATCGCTACTATCCAGTAGGCCCCTTATTTTTTCCAAAGGGTGCCACATTTCACAAGCCCAGAAAGACAAAACCCCCGCTATTGCTAGTGAAGGTTTCTGGATGCTGGTGAGTCAAGCGAGATTGACTGCGTCGAAACTTCGTTTTCAAACTCGCGACCAACGGATTTAAAGAGTTTTTTAACTCCGAAAGACAAAATTTAACGCGGAAAACCACACTAGATATTATTTTTTAGAGTGAATGCTTGCGGTTATAAATTTTAAAAATTCACTGGCTTTATCGTTCCTAGATAAGCTCAAACCCTCCTTTCGGAGGGAATAAAATGTGCTGGGTTGTTGTATATTAAATTTGTGAATTCAGACCCATATCTTTTATTGATGTAATAATGAACACAGGCTTACAGCTTATTAGACATTATTAATACTGTTTAGAAATTGCATGACCACACTTATTTCTTGCCAACTCTATGGTCAACATCCTCTACTTCTGGAATTTTTATGAACAGCAGAATTTATTTTCTAAAAAAACAGTTTATTTTTTTTATCATCTGCTTCATCGGCATTTTGCCGATGGCATTTGCTCAAGATTATTGGGGCAAGAGTGTTATCAAGCAGCCCAGCGATTATATTTTTGGTTATGGAAGTTTAATTAATACCGCCAGCAGAAATTCTTCAGTCACCACGCCAATTCCTGCGATACCTGTAAGAGTATCTGCTCAGTTTGGCTTTGCTCGTGTATGGAATGATAGAGCACCATCAGGTTTTACTGCACTCGGTTTAAGAAAAGCAGATTCCTCTATGCCCGCCACTACTATCAATGGCGTATTATTTCCAGTGGCTGGTGGCGATATTGCTGCTTACGACAAGCGGGAAGAGGGCTATGCCCGTATAGAAGTACCCCGCTCACAAATTGAAGCTCTCTCATGGCAAAGTCTTCCCAATGAGGGGCGCATTTGGGTCTATGTACCAGTTCGCTCAGGAGGTGAGCCAGGCGTTGGGTTGCCTATACCTAATGGCAGGTATCCATTGCTCCAATCCTACATTGATGTTGTGGTTGAGGGCGGGCTTGAGTACGGCGAGGAGTACGCTAGGGAACTTATCGCAACGACCAAGGGGTGGAACGCTTATTGGCTAAATGATCGTATTTTGGCTCGGCGTCCTTGGGTTGCGGATACGAAATACAGTACTGTCGATGCCTTATTAAAAAGGGTGCCAACCTTTCAGAATCGTTTGCTCCCAGAAGACTATGCAGCTCAGCTAGTTGTGTCATCAAAATGAATGGAGCATATCGCAGTAGATAATTTTGATTAAGAAAATAAAAGCCACCCTAGGGTGGCTTTTATAGTGAGTGAGCATGACTACATTGGATTTATCGATCTTTGATTGCTATTGAAAGATGGTATTAAGCAACTGGGCCAGCCGATCACCCGCAAGCTTAAGTCTGGCTTTAAGAATTGGGGTGTAGTGATCTATATACTGCTGATCAACAATGCGTATTGGATAGAAATTTTTTTCATGGACGATATTGCAGGACTCGGTGGCAGCATTGAGCGGATCTATATTTAAGTAATCCCCGGATTTCATCTGATTGGATGTTAGATCCAGTGCTAATGTATTGGTTGGCATGTTAAAGCTCTTAATAAGATCAGAGTCCCAAAACAAATGCAAATTAGTTCCCTTGCCAAAAGCTTGTATTTGGTAATTGTTGCCGCCTTTATCTTCAATGTAGCCCGCATGCAAAGGCTGGTGGATGTCACCCATAAAGTGAACAACGTATTTAAGGGCAAGTAGTCTTTTCTGGTCGGATTCTTTTGATCCCAAAATCTGCATCTGTTGTTGTAAAGCCTCAATTACGCAACCCCCGTTTGCGCAATCTCGCTCGGGAACATATAAACAAGACCCTTTTGGAAAATTAATGTAATGCCACCGAGCAGAAATCTTGGTTACATGCTCATCTGGCCAGGTTGAGATACTTACCAGAGAAGAGCCGGGCTCCAAGCTTAATAATTTACTAATTTGACTCTTGGCTTTCGGTGACAGTTGGGATTGGGCGATTTGAGCGACTACTTGGTGGCCCTCAGCTCCCCATGCAAATGCGGCCTTTAAGAAAAATACTTGAAGAGCGAGAATGAAGATTAATTTAATTAAGTAGGAAATTTTTTGCATTAGGCTAATGTAGCATCTAGATTGAATTTCAGCTATTGAGTTTATATTTTTAGCCTAATAAATTTAAAAGAAAAAGCCATCCGAAGGTAGCTTTTGTATTACTGGTAGGTTAGACGAGATTATCCCCAGTAATTAGATGGGGTATTCAATGCTCTCATCCTGAAGGCGCATACTAGTAGGATATATGGGGAATAAATGCGGATGAGAGTATTAATATTGGCTTTATCTTTGACTTGCTGTGGCGTCGCTCATGCAATCACGCCACGGGATCTTTTGAAGACTTATGAGTCCAAGTCTGGCAAAGCGTCAGTAAGCAAGGGTGAGCAATTTTTTAATGCCAAACATGGAAAAGAGTGGAGCTGCGCTTCATGTCATGAGAATCCACCAAACCATGAAACTAAGCATATCGTTACGGGTAAGGTAATTAAACCCCTATCACCCAATACTGATCCAACTCGCTTTACTGATGAAGCTAAGGCGGATAAGTGGTTTAAGCGTAACTGTAATGATGTTCTAGGGCGTGAATGTACTGCGCAAGAAAAAGCAGATGTTCTTGTTTGGCTTTTAAGTATTAAGTAGGGTGTATATGAAAAATTACTTAAGCTTGTTGCTAGCTGTATTACTGATCAGTCCAGCCATGGGAGCAAAAATGCCCATGCCATCTGATATGCCTAAGTCATATGAAGCCGAGTGTGCTAGCTGTCATATGCTATATCCACCTGGATTGCTTGGAGAGCAGACTTGGCAAAACATCATGAGCGGACTTAGTAAGCATTTTGGTGCGGACGCCAGCATTGACGATAAAGAGAAAAAAGAAATCAGTGCTTGGTTAAAGAAAAATGCCGCCACTAAGCAAAAATATAACGTGTTAGCACCAGATAATCGCATTACTAAAACACCATGGTTTATTCGTGAACATGACGAGATCAAGTCTGATGTTTGGAAAAGAGTTGGTATCAAAAGTCCGGCTAATTGCGGGGCCTGTCATATTAATGCGACTGAGGGCATCTTCAGCGAAAAGAATATTTCAATACCCGCTAAATGATTAATAAGACAACAATTTTGGTATGGGATGTACCGACCCGGGTTTTTCATTGGCTTTTAGTGGTTTGCTTTGCTGGCGCTTGGCTTACTGCAGAGAGTGAGCGCCTCCAAATGATCCACTATGCATTTGGATATTCTGCGTGTGCATTAATTCTCTTTAGGGTTGTGTGGGGTTTTGTTGGCACAAGGTACGCGCGCTTTACCCAATTTGTTAAGGGCCCAGCAGAAATGTGGAAACACGCTAAGACATTACTGGGCAACCATCAAGATGCGAACCCCGGACATAATCCCTTAGGCGGCATTGTGATGGTTGGTCTAATGCTACTGATTTTATTGATAGGTCTCACCGGCTACCTCAGTGTGAAGGAGTCTTTGGGGGATTTGATGAGTGAGGCACATGAGGCGATATCAAGCCTAGCCTTAGCAGTAGTTGCGATTCACGTTGCTGCTGCCATCATGATGAGCTTTCTACAAAAAGAGAATTTGGTGAAAGCAATGGTAGATGGAAAAAAACAGGGGTTACCTGATCAGGGTATTCGATATCCACAGTATGTAGTTGGAGGCTTACTAATACTGGCTTCGGGATACATTTTTTATTTGGTTATTAGCGGTTCTTTGCCAGGCCTTACGCAATAGCATCCAAAAAAGACAATCATTTTCATGGGTATAAAACCTAAAAAGAAAAAGCCACCCGAGGTTGGCTTTTGTATTGCTGGAGAGTCGGGCGGGATTCGAACTCATGCTTTAGCTAAAAGTTTTCAGTTGCACAAGAGATCTTTCCAGATTTAATCGCTCTTAAAAATGTGGCATAGTCGGCCTCATTTTGTTTGCTATAAGCAATCGCAAACTTTACTAGAGCATCATCTAGGGCTTCGCTTTTTCCACAGTAGCCAGCCAGAACGGCAGGATCTCCTGAACGGGCGTGGGCATTGGCTAATGCCCATCCAAAGAGTTTTGCAAAATCAGGAAATACTTCAGTGTTGATACCATCTCCACCAACTGAAATTCCACCCTTCATATCGCGTAACTGCCGAACATAGAAATCTGATTCTGCTGATTTGCCAAAACCTAAAAAGAGATCAGGGGCTCCCTGAATTAGGCATTGCCCATGGACAACGCGCTCCCCCTCTGACTTAAATTTTGAATTGGGAAAAAATGATGCAAGTACAGATTTTTGAGCCTCTTTTGTTTGGAGGAAAAGCGGATCGTTTTTATCGAGTCCCTCAAAATACATTACCCAGCAACCGGTTCCTACGCTACCAACCCCAACAACTTTTCTTGCCCAATCAATCCATTTGTAGCGCGCTAATAAATGTTTGCGATCTGGTGGTAGAGACTGAATGTAGGAATTAAGACCTTCGTCATTTAGCTTTGTAATACTTCTTCCATGAGGTGAAAATTCGGGATGCTCTATAAGCGGAGGGTTATTAATGAGTCGAATTCCTGCTTCGGTTATTTCTGTTAATTTCCCGAGAATACCGTGACCGCTATTTTTCCGCGCTTTATCTAGTAATTCCTTTAAATATTGTTGGCTTGCTGGTGCTGCATTTTTCGCTGCAATACTTTTCAGTGATTTTTCATCAATATAGGTACGCTTTAAATCAATGTATGGCATAGAGGCATATTGGCGTAGATTAATTCGATATGCTCTAGCGATATTCCGTACTAATTCTTCACCATAAGTCTGATCTTGACCAAGCAATTGGGAGGCAATCATGGCACTGGCTGCAAGGCGCTTTAAATCCCAGTCAAAGTTACCCGGTAGAGTTTCATCGAAATCATTAATTCCAAAGACTAGTTGGTGCTCTGTAGTCGAAAAGAATCCAAAATTGCTAACATGCATATCCCCACATAATTGAACCTCAATAGAGGGGCTTGGTAGTTTGGCTAAGTCTTGGGCCATGCACGCAGCACCGCCTCTAAAAAAGGCAAAGGGATCGACCGCCATTCGAGCATGGCGAATTGGGACGTAATCTGGGATTCTGGTTTTTGCTTGAGCAAGTAAAATCTCAATTGGTTCTTGGCGCTTACTTTTTACAGTAAATTCTCCAATTGAGGATCGATTGATCTCTTTGCGAATCGACTTTCCTAAATCAAGCCGCTCTTGCAGGCTTGGATTTCTTGCGAGAAAGTAATCGTATAGTTTGCTAGTCATGTCAATATGATCTCATAGACATTGAGCATTAAAAAAGCCCCGCAGAGCGAGGCTTAGTGATGCTTGGTGGGTCGGGCGAGATTCGAACTCGCGACCAACGGATTAAAAGTCCGCTGCTCTACCGACTGAGCTACCGACCCGGTAAAACAGAAATTATAGCAAGAAGTTTGTAGCTGCTCCTGGGGTCTAGGCCGTCTGCCCGTAAGCCCTTGTACTTACAAGTACGTTATGAGTTAACCCGTCTGGCCACTGGTGGGTTTTTGGAAAAATACTCCTTAATTCCTCTCAAAATAGCCTCTGCAATACGATCCTGATAGTTCTCATCATTCAATCTGGCTTCTTCTTGTGGATTGCTGATAAAAGCAGTTTCTACCAAGATCGAAGGGATGTCTGGGGCCTTCAAAACAGCAAAGCTGGCTTGTTCAACCTTTGTCTTATGCAGAGGTGCAAAACCTCCAATTTGTTTCAGAATAGATTGACCCACTTGCATGGAGTCTTTGATTTGAGCGGTTGTCGACATATCGAGAAGTAGGTTCGCCACCTGACGATCTTGAGTCTTAATATTGATGCCACCAATGAGGTCCGAAGCATTTTCTTTATTGGCCATCCAACGGGCCATTGAACTACTTGCACCCATTTGGGAGAGTGCAAATACGGATGCACCTTTGGCTCTAGGCTCAATAAAGGCATCTGCATGAATCGATACAAATAAATCCGCTTCAACACGCCTGGCTTTTTGAACCCTGACATGCAGTGGTACGAAGTAATCACCGTCTCTGGTCAAGTAGGGGCGCATATACGCCTCGCTCTCAATCTTTTCTTTGAGTCTTCTTGCAATTGAGAGCACGACATTCTTTTCTCTAGATCCTGCAGCTCCAATAGCTCCCGGATCTTCACCGCCATGTCCAGGATCAATCGCAATCGTGATTAATCGTTTGTATTTGGCGGGCGCTGGAATCTCTTTTGTTTCTGGAATGGCTTGCGCTACTGGTGTTGAAGGTGCTTTTGCTGCTTCTTTATCTTTCTTGGTTGCAAACTGTGCAATTAGATCAATCTCTTCATTGGCTTTTTCAAGCGCAATTTCTTTTTTAGCACTACTTCTCACCAAAGCCATCAGTGGATCTAGTGGAGTTGTAGGGTAAAGATCAAACACCATGCGGTAGTTGTATTCAGCAACAGGATCGAGTGTGAAGAGTTGTGGCTTGATGGGTTCTTTTAAGTCAAATACCAAACGCACAATCCCCGGTTGAAATTGCCCGACCCGAATCTGCGATACATAAGGATCATTAGGCTTAACTTTAGCCACCAAGTCCTTCAGCGTTGGGTTCAGCTCTAAGCCCTGCACATCAACCACTAATCGATCTGGATTGGTGAGGATCTGCTGTGTAATCGGTAGTGGGGTGTCAGACTCTAAAGTAATACGGGTGTAATCCTCTGAGGGCCAAATACGAACACCCAATATCTTGGCGCCCCAAGCGATATCAATCTCAGTAAGAAGGAGGGCAAAGCTCAAGAACTTGACTGAAGTCTTGAGATGCTGGCGTCTAGAGAGATTAGTTTTTTTACTACTCATATATTTAGTTGGGCGCTACCTGAATGATATCCACTACTTTTTTGCCTTGCTCAGAAAATGCACTGATATGAATAACGCGTTCATTTTCATCTTCGCCAGCCGTTAACTCAATCTGAATATCAAATGCGGGTAGAGTGCCCTCAGCCTTTTCTGGCCACTCGATTAAGCAAAATCCCGGCACATCAAAATATTCTGCAAATCCTGCTTCTTGCCATTCCAATGGATCGCGCATTCTGTAGAGATCAAAGTGATGCGCAGTAAAAGTTTGTTGATGGCTTTGGAGTTCGTAGGGCTCGCATAAGGTGTAGGTAGGACTCTTTACTTTTCCTGCATAGCCTAAGCCTTGAATCAAATGTCTGGCAAAAGTCGTTTTACCTGCTCCTAGGTCGCCTTCTAAAGAGATGTTGAGGTGAGCTGCTGGCGATTGTCCAAGCCATTTCTGTATGGAGGCGGCAAGATGCTGGGCTAGGGACGCAGTTTCTGCTTCCTGCCTACAATATTGCTTAAGCGATGCTTTGGGAGATGCCTGAGGCATCTGATTTCCGGTCATTGTCCTAGTTTATTCAATTATTGCGCTACATTCTGTATTGCCTATGTCTTTATCTACAAACTCTAAGTCTCTAGATCAGCCCAAGCTTCGCGCTTGGCTGGGGGAGCAGGCTGAGAGCTTGGGTTTTGATGGCTTACGCATTACTGATACCCACCTAGGTCCTGCCTCTGAGCGTTTGCAAGAATGGCTAGCAGAAGGGCGTCATGGCCATATGGAATATATGCAACGCCATGCAGACTTACGCACCAATCCTCAGTTACTAGTTCCAGGCACAGTACGGGTCATTTGCGTCTCGATGAATTACCTCCCACCCGAAAGTGATTTTGATGCTGAGTGGCAGCGATTGGAAGATCCTTCTCAAGCAGTAGTCTCGATGTATGCGCGTGGGCGTGATTATCACAAAGTACTCCGCAATCGTTTGCAAGAATTTGCTAAAGCTATTGAGGAAAAGATTGGTACTTTTGGCTATCGCGTCTTTACAGATTCAGCGCCTTTGATGGAAGTAGAGCTTGCTCGTAAAGCAGGCTTAGGCTGGCGCGGCAAACATACGCTCTTACTCAACCGAGAATCTGGCTCTACCTTTTTCTTGGGCGAGATCTTGGTGGACGTGCCATTACCAATTGATCAAGAGCAGGAAGAGCATTGCGGCACCTGCCAATCCTGTATTGATATCTGTCCAACCCAAGCCATTACTGCCCCTTATCAATTAGATGCCCGACGGTGTATTTCTTACCTCACCATTGAAAACCCAGAGGCAATTCCGATTGAGTTTCGAAGTGCAATGGGTAATCGTGTTTATGGTTGCGATGATTGCCAATTGATTTGCCCATGGAATAAATTTGCCAAGCGCTCAGAGTTACCAGACTTCGCTCAGCGTCATGGCTTAGGTCAGGCCAGCCTCTTGCATCTATGGTCATGGACTGAGTCAGAGTTTGAGCAGCGCCATGAAGGTAGTGCTATTCGGAGAATTGGCTATAGTCGTTGGCGGCGTAATCTGGCGGTAGCCATGGGTAATGCGCTGGCAAACCCCAAAACAGATGTAGCTGATAAGAGTCTTATTCATCAGGCTTTAAGTGGTGCATTAAATTCCGCCGATTCTTTAGTGGCTGAACATATTGAGTGGGCTCTAAAGACTCACTAAAGGCTTACGAAGAGCTTACAATTAAGTCATGTCATCGTCCGAAAAGCCCTATATTGATTCTAGCGAAATCGCGATAGAGGGTTCGACGGCCGAGCGCTTTAAGAGCCCCAAAGACGCATTCTGGATAGGAATCAAAGACGCTGCTGGCGCGCCAGCGATGGTGCTCTTTGCCGGTATGGTGGGCTTTGGAGCAATGGGAAAGACCAATGGCTTTGATGTTTGGTTCACTACCTCCACTTCATTTTTGATGTTCGCCTTACCCGGACAGGTAGTCTTGCTCGAGATGGCCATTACTGGCTCATCTGTAATTGCAATTGCTTTAGCAGTCACCTTAACTTCCACCCGATTTATCACGATGACGGTGACACTCTTTCCGCAGTTTCATCAAAAAGATCGCAATCGCAGTTTATACGCTTCAGTCCATTTATTGGCGATGACTGCATGGGCAATCTCGATGAGAGAATTTCATGCGATCGAGACTAAGCACCGCCTAGCTTACTTTGTAGGCTTAGGTTTACTCTGCTGGTTGATTTCTATTCCGGGAACGATCTTAGGCTTTTACTTAGCAGGTATGGTGCCGCCAGCCGTGACCTTAGGCCTCGTTTTTATTAATCCACTCTTCTTCTTATTAACCTTTACTGAAGTCAAGCCTTGGATTAATCGTATTGCATTGATGTTGGGTTGTATCTTTGGCCCAATCTTTTTTATCGTTGATCGCGATACCAGCTTGCTCACATCAGGTCTTGTAGCAGGAACACTAGCTTACTTAATTGATCGCAAGTTCTTGCGTAAGAAGCCTGGAGTCATCGGATGATGAACACCATGGCAAATGCACTCTCTGGTTGGGGTTTATGGATTGCTTTGATTGGCGCTAGCCTCGGTACTTACTTCTGTCGCGCAATTGGCGTACTACTTTCTAATAGCATCAATCAGGAAAGCGAGATCTTTCGTTGGTTGGCTGCCGTCACTTATGCAATGGTAGCTGCTTTAACCATTCGTTTGATTGTGATGCCCTTAGGCTTGATGGCAACCGTGCCTTTATGGATACGCATTCTGATTTGCAGCTTGGCAATTGGCGTCATGGTATCCAAACCCACCAAGCGATTGGTCCCAGCATTGCTAACTGGAACCTTGCTGATGGTGGGTTACGGCGTGATACGTTGATTCGCTAAAAATTTCTTTTAGCTGTCTTTATAGGTGCGCTGCCAGAATTCTGGCAATGTGTACCGCTTCTCTTTGAGTGCCATCCGCAATTTGATGGCGACAACTCGTACCATCCGCTACCACCCAGCTATCGGGTGATTTACGAATACTAGGCAATAGACTGAGTTCAGCCATTTGTTTAGATACTTGGATGTGCTCAGCCTCATAGCCAAAACTACCTGCCATACCGCAGCAAGAAGATTCAATTAACTTAGGCTCTGCCTTAGGAATGAGTTTGAGTAATTCCATGGCAGGCGTAACGGCAGCAAAAGACTTCTGATGACAGTGACCATGAAAGAGTACTGGCTTGCTAGCCTCCTTAAGATTCAGTTTGAGAGTTCCTGCCTTAACTTCACTTGCTAAAAACTCTTCTAAGAGTTGGGCCTGTTTAGAAACGCTGATAGCCTTGTCGCCAAAGCCCATCACTAGAGCTTCATCCTTGAGAGTGAAGAGGCAGGAAGGTTCTAAGCCAATAATTGGAATGTGCTTTTGCGCATAAGGCGCAAGATGATCGACTAATTCACCAAGAGTTTCTTTGGCTTTATCTACCATGCCCGCAGCAAGATAGGTTCTGCCACAACAAAACTCTTTAGAGCAGGCATTGTCTGTTGCTTTTGCCTTACCGCTGCTCTTATTCGGAATATGTACCCGGTAACCTGCTGCTTTGAGAACTTTCAGTGCGGCCTGGAGATTTTCATCCTCAAAATAGGCATTAAAAGTATCAGCAAGCAAGACTACGCCTTTGCTATTGCTATCTTGCGTTAATTCTTCTGGTGTGAACTGATACTTTTGTGCTGCTTTCTGGTTCCAGAAAGTTCTACTCTTCCAGATCGGCAAGCTCCTCTGCGCGGAGATGCCCATGATCCACTCTTGCAGCTTTGCTACTGGTGCAAGGTGATTACGTAGATTCAAGAGTGCTGGCAATAATGGAATATTACTAATCGTAGGAGCATATTTTGGTAGATAAGCTACTGCAAGATCTCGCAAAGAGTGACCTACCCGTTTCTTATACGCTGATAAGAACTCTATCTTCATCTTGGCCATGTCTACGCCAGTAGGGCACTCACGACGACAGGCTTTACAGCTGACGCAAAGCTCCATCACTTCTTTAATAGCATCGCTGGCTAGTGGGGAGGTTTGTGTTGATGCCCCACTCTGAAGATCGAGTTGATTGGATAGTGCCAGACGCAAAGTATTCGCTCTTCCTCTGGTGAGATGCTTCTCATCCCGAGTGACGCGATAACTTGGGCACATTACTTCAGCATCAAACTTGCGGCAATGACCATTGTTATTGCACATCTCCACGGCTTTAGCCAGGCCCATTGCTGGATCACCGCCGGTGCCAGGCGCGGTCGTTTCTTCTGTAACAGGATCGTTCTGCACGTTCCAGGCAGACCAATCTAATGCAGGCTGCAAAGGAATGACTTTATAGTTCGGCGGAAATCTAAAGTTGATGGAGTCATCCATCTTCGGTGGATTCACAATCTTGCCGGGATTAAACAATCCCTTAGGATCAAATGCATGCTTGATCTCAGAGAGTGCTTCAGTAATCGTAGGGCCAAACTGCCAAGAGATCCACTCGCCGCGACACAGACCATCGCCATGCTCACCGCTATAAGCACCTTTGTACTTACGGACTAATTCTGAGGCCTCTTCTGCTACAGCACGCATCTTCTGGGCGCCGTCTCTGCGCATATCCAAAATAGGGCGCACATGCAAGGTTCCTACTGAAGCATGGGCATACCAAGTGCCGCGTGATCCATATTTAGCAAAGACATCCGTTAAAGCCTGAGTGTAATCAGCCAAACTCTCTAGCGGTACAGCGCAGTCTTCAATAAAGCTCACTGGCTTGCCATCACCTTTAAGGCTCATCATGATGTTCAAACCTGCTTTGCGTACTTCCCATAAATTCTTTTGCAAGGCTGCATCTGGCATCGCCACTACTGAACCTGGTAAACCTAAGTCGCTCATCAGCTCTTGCAAGGATTTGAGTTTATCGAGTAGCGGTGCATGCGCTTCACCAGAAAACTCTACCAGCAGAATGGCTTCTGGAGTTTGTGCCGTGTGATCAATTAGTGCAGTCTCGATAGTTTTCTTAAAGCTAGGATTGCTGCGGGCAAGATCAATCATGGTCCGATCAACTAACTCAACCGCGGTAGGGCCCAGTTTGACAATATGCTGAGCACTATCCATTGCCTTATAAAAGCTGGCAAAGTTCACAATACCCAACACTTTATGTTGTGGCAGTGGTGCTAATTTGAGTTTGAGGGATTTGAAATAGGCTAGTGTTCCTTCGCTACCCACTAATAGATGTGCTAAGTTCACGCTGCCATCTTGGGTGTAAGGTAATTCACTTTGAGGATGGAAGATATCGAGGTTGTAGCCTGCAACACGCCTTAGAACTTTCGGAAAGCGTGCTTCAATCTCAGGCTTGAGGGTATAGGCCAGATCTTTAACAAAGCTGCCAAGCTCTTTAGCAACCCCAGAGCTATTCGCATAATTGGCAAACTCACCAACCTGACCATTGGCAAGCCAGGCATTGATTCCTAAAACGTTATGCACCATATTGCCGTAAGCGATCGAGCGACTACCACAGGAGTTATTACCGGCCATGCCGCCAATCGTTGCTTGCCCAGCAGTCGATACGTCTACTGGATACCAAAGACCATGTTGTTTTAGTGAGCTATTGAGGTGATCGAGCACAATGCCTGGCTCCACTTCGACATAGCCTTTATCTAGATTGAGATTAAGAACGTTTCTGAAATATTTAGTGTTATCAATCACTAAAGCTGCGCCAGTGGTTTGACCGCACTGACTAGTACCGCCGCCGCGTGGAAGAACGGGTACACCCAGTTCTGCTGCTATCTGAATAGCGCTCGAAATATCTTGCGCAGTCTTCGGAATAAATACTGCGACTGGCATCGCTTGATAAATAGAAGCATCAGTAGCATAACGACCACGACTAGCACTATCGGTCATGACATCGCCAGAAGTTTCTTGGCGTAAGCGTTTCGCTAATTGCGCCTGGTCTACCATCAGCTCTTTAAGGTCAAGGGGTTTGTTCATTTGACTGCCTCTGCTGTAGTTATGGCTTCCGCATTAAGCAGTTGGACCACAACATCCCGTTTATTGTGAACGTGCTGGATCATAATCTTACGCATGCGGGCGCTGTCTCTGGCTTTGAGGGCATCGAGCATCTCTTGGTGCTCTTCAACTGCCTTCTCCCATTTGACGCCGTCTTGATTGGATCGAAAGCGCAATGCTTCAATACGCGCATTTACCTGTGAAAAGAGTTGGGTGAGCACTGGATTATTGGCTGCTTGATTAATCAGGTGATGAATACGCAAATTGAGTTTGTAATAAGTGGACAAATCACGGCGCGCATACGAAGCCATCATTTCATATTGGAGGGCTTCTAATTCTGAGAGGGTGGTATCACTGATATTGTTTACGGCTAACTCACCCGAAAATCCTTCCAGGTCTGCAATCACATTAAAAGTGTTAATCACATCCTCGAGACTGAGTTGCACTGCAATTGCACCACGATTCGCAATCAGTTCGACTAGGCCATCTGCCGCTAAGCGACGAATTGCTTCCCGAATCGGAGTACGAGAAACGTTCAAGCTTTCAGCGAGTTCCCGCTCATTGAGTTTGCTGCCAGGTGCAATCTTGCCTTCCACCAACAGCAGTCTGAGCTTTTGGAAGATCGCTTCATGCAAGTTCTGCGAATGAGGTTGTTCAATTGCCTTCATGGCATTAATTTCCTAGACCCTAAATTTGTATACAAAAACGTCAATAAGCCATCATAAAGCATAAATATAGGCTTTTAAGGCTAAATAAAGGCTTTATTTTAAGGTTTTCTGTAAATATTTTGTATACAAAATAGAAAATTGGCAAAAATTGTCTTACACTGGAGGGATTATTCAACCTAAAACCAGCGAGACAAAACATGCTCAAACTCGATAACCACGCATCTGGACGCCATTTCTTACATATTCCTGGCCCAAGTCCAGTTCCGCCACGCGTATTACGCGCAATTAGCTATCAAACGATTGACCATCGCGGCCCTGAGTTTGGTGTATTCGGTCTGAAGGTTTTGGACGGCATCAAGAAGATCTTTAAGACTGAGCATCCAGTGATTATTTATTCCGCTTCCGGAACAGGTTCTTGGGAAGGTGCATTAGTTAACGTACTCAATCCTGGTGATAAGGTACTCTTTTATGAGACAGGCCAGTTTGCTAACTTGTGGCGTGCTCTTGGTAAGCGTCTTGGTCTCGATGTTGAAGTAGTTGGTAAAGCTGGACAAGATTCTTGGCGTTGGGGTGTCGATGCTTCAGTGATTGAAGAGCGTTTACGCAAAGACGCTGGTCATGAGATCAAAGCAGTGTGCGTCGTACATAACGAAACTTCTACAGGCGTTACTTCAAACATTGCTAATGTTCGCAAAGCCATTGATTCACTCAAGCATCCAGCGTTACTCTTAGTAGATAGTGTATCTGGCTTGGGCTCTGCGGACTATGAGCATGACAAGTGGGGTGCTGACGTCACCATCTCTGGCTCACAAAAAGGCCTGATGTTGCCTCCTGGTATTGGCTTTAACGCTCTGTCACCAAGAGCAATTGAAGTAAGCAAATCAAACAAAATGCATAAAGCATATTGGGCTTGGGATGAAATTCTCGAATCCAATAAAAATGGTTACTGGCCTACAACACCAAGCACCAATCTCATGTATGGATTGCATGAAGCCATGGACATGATGTTGGCTGAAGGTCTCGATACAATTTTTGCGCGTCATCAGCGTTTAGCTGCAGCATGTCGTGAAGCAGTGAAAGCTTGGGGCTTAGAGATCCAGTGTCAGGACACTGATTGCTATTCACCAGTGCTCACTTGTATCGCTACACCAGAAGGCATGGATGCAGATGTGTTGCGTAAACATGCTTTGGAGAAGTTCAATCTGTCATTAGGTACTGGCCTTGGCAAGATCAAAGGTAAGGCATTCCGTATTGGCCATTTGGGTGACTGTAATGAGCTCAATCTCATGGCGGCATTAAGCGGCGTCGAGATGAGTTTGGGCTCTATGGGCTTTAAACCGAAGGCAAGCGGAGTAGTGGCTGCGCAAGAGTTCCTCAAATAAGAGGCATTTAGGGTGGGTGTAGCTGGATTCCTCAGGGTTAATCGAGCTACACCCCTTATAATTCAAGTACTTATATAGAAGTGCATGAATTCAATACACCATATTCGAGACAGAAAGATTAAACATGTTAGCTACTAAACCATTCTTAACTCAAGCTGATGTTCAAAAGATTTTGAATGCAGCTGATCAACACGCTGCTAAAAATAATTTGGCAGTGACGATTGCCGTATGTGATGAGGGTGGTCATATGTTGGGTTTAATTCGTCGCGATGGTTGCGCACCTTTGTCTTCTTACATCGCTCAAGAAAAAGCACGCACTGCTGCAATGGGTAAACGTGAGACACGTGTTTACGAAGAAATTATTAATAACGGACGTCATGCTTTCTTATCTGCCCCACACGTATCAGGCATGTTAGAAGGTGGCGTCAATATCGAGGTAAACGGGTTTACCATCGGCGCAGTCGGCGTTTCCGGCGTTAAATCGGCTGAAGATGCTGAAACCGCTAAGGCCGGTATCGCAGCCATTCTGTAAGTTACCTTGATAAATACTGAAACTGAAATAACTTCTGCTACAGGGGCTGACAACACAGTCGCTACTAGTGACTCTAGCGCGGTTCCTGCTGCTACACCTCCAGCAACAATTACCTTTGCTGATTTTGGTTTAGATCCAAAGATTCAAAAGGCGGTACTCGAGCAGGGCTACACCATCCCTACGCCGATTCAAGCGCAATCTATTCCGCATGTGTTAGCAGGCAGTGATTTGATGGGTGCTGCTCAAACTGGCACTGGTAAAACTGCTGCCTTTGTCTTACCTATCATTCAAAAGATTTTGCGTCACGCTAGCAATAGCGCTTCACCTGCACGCCATCCAATTCGTGCCTTGGTGCTGACGCCAACCCGAGAGTTGGCAGTGCAAGTGGCTGAGAACGCAGCGAGTTATTCCAAGCATACCGATTTACGCGCTGCTGTTGTCTACGGCGGCGTGGATATGAAAGAGCAAGTTGGGATTTTGCGTAATGGCCTTGAGATCTTGATTGCAACCCCAGGCCGCTTACTGGATCACATTGGTTCAAAAGTCGCCAACCTATCCCAAGTGGAGATATTGGTCTTAGATGAAGCAGACCGCATGCTGGATATGGGTTTCTTGCCTGATCTCCAGCGCATCATTAATTTGATTCCGGCGCAAAGACAAACTCTATTGTTCTCGGCAACCTTCTCCCCGGAAATTAAAAAACTCGCACAAAGCTATTTGCGTACTCCGGTTACTGTTGAAGTAGCACGTCAGAACGCTGCAGCGGATACGGTCAAGCAAGTAGTACATATGGTGGCTTCAGCTGATAAGCAACGCGCGATTGTGAAGGTGTTAGAAGAGCGCACACGTAAAGGGTTATCGCGTCAATGCATCATCTTTACTAACAGTCGTTTGGGCTGTGCCAGGTTATCTCGTGCACTCGAACGGGATGGCATTAAAGCAGGTGCGATTCATGGCGACAAGAGTCAGGGTGAGCGCACTCTTACATTAGATGCATTTAAATCCGGAGTAATTGAAGCCTTAGTTGCAACTGATGTAGCGGCTCGTGGCTTGGATATTCCTGATATGCCATGTGTGATTAATCACGAATTGCCATACAACGCAGAAGACTTTATTCACCGCATTGGTCGTACAGGCCGCGCTGGTAGTACAGGTGATGCGATTGCTTTGGTAGATGCAAGTGAAAAGCGCTTGCTCGACGATATCGAAAAATTGATGAAGCGTAAGCTCGATATCAAACCTTTGCCAGAAGGCGCTCCTTCACAAAGTAGAGTATCGAATTATTCATCTGTTAGCTCTTCATCCAATACTGCTTCAGCGAAAATGTCTGACCCATTCTTCTACAAGCCATACGAGCCAAGCGCTGCACCAGCAGTAGCTGAGGGCGCAAAACCTGAAGAGAAAAAAGTGGGCATTACGCCCGCCAAGCCTGCAGTTGGGGCTTTACTGGGTGGCTTTAAAAAGAAGTAATTCAGCGCCAGGCACGAGTGGCCGCTAAGAGCCACTCTGCAATGGTGATGCTTTCACCATCAGGCAAATGTTTCAATCCCAAATGCTGTGCTGCTTTGCGTAGTTCTGCGAGGGAGTGTTTTTCATCTTGAGTATTGATTTGCGTTGCTAAAGTTTGCTTGCTCAATTTCTCGCCATGCTCATCGAGTACTAGAGGCAGGTGAAGGTATTGTGGGGTTTCATAATCCAATACCTTTTGCAGATGAATTTGCCTTGCAGTATTGCTGAGTAAATCAGCGCCACGCACAATATGGGTGATTCCTTCTAAAGCATCATCTACTACGACTGCAAGTTGATATGTGAAGATGCTATCGTTTCTGCGCAGAACAAAATCACCCACTTCTGTATTCAGGTTTTGGTCTTGATGACCTAGCGCTAAATCCTCAAACTCAATATGGCAATTTGGGGGGAGTGCGAGCCTCCAGGCGACTTTGGATGTTTTTAGCAATTCTGGCGAATGAATGTTCTGCGGATTTGGCCTACAAGTTCCCGGATAGACCATTTCTTGGTTGCGGGGAGTTTCAATACCAAGATTCGCTAGGGTGTTGGCAATAGCCTGCCTAGAGCAGGTGCAGGGGTAGAGCAATTTGAGCGCATTTAAGCGCTTTAAAGCCTCTTGGTAATGGCTTTGGCGCTGCGATTGGTAGGTGAGCTCTTCATCCCAAGTAAGCCCGCACGCAAGCAGTTGCGCCTGAATTTGCTGGTCTGCTCCAGGGACGCAGCGCGGGGTATCTAAATCCTCTATTCTGAGCAGCCATTTACCCCTATTTTTACGGGCGTCTAACCAGCTTCCTAGGGCTGCAACCATTGATCCGGCATGGAGCGGACCGGTGGGTGAGGGGGCAAATCGTCCGCGGTAGCCGTCGGCTGGGGATGAGGGGTTTTTCAAAGTAGACACAGCTAAAATCATCTCATGGCTTCACCCCGTTTTGTTCATCTTCGCCTTCATTCCGAGTTTTCGATTACGGATGGAGTCGTTCGTATTGATGATGCAGTCGCTGCGGCCGTCAAAGATGAAATGGGTGCCTTAGCCCTGACCGACCTCAGTAATTTATTTGGTTTGGTCCGCTTTTATACCGCAGCTCGATCTAGCGGGATTAAGCCTATTGCGGGTGCTGATGTTTGGGTGAGTAACCCCCAAGATCCAGATCAGCCTCATCGTTTATTGCTTTTAGTGCAGAACCATTCTGGCTATCTGAATTTGTGTGAGTTACTGAGCAGAGCTTCCTTAGATAACCAATCCCGCGGTCGTGCTGAAGTTGACTCCGCTTGGTTTAGTGAGCCTGCTGCAAAAGCAGAAGATAAGAAAGCTAAGAAAACCCTTGCACATGGATTGATTGCACTTTCAGGTGCGCGCCAGGGTGAAGTAGGTAGTGCATTGCTGGCAGGCCAAGATGATCAAGCCAAAATTGCGGCAAGGCGTTATGACAAGTTATTCCCGAATTCTTTTTATCTTGAAGTACAGCGTGGCGGTCATCAGCAAGACGAGAAGCAGCTCCAGTTAGCCTGCCACTTAGCCAGTGAGCTGAAGCTACCTATAGTAGCGACTCATCCTGTGCAGTTCATGCAAAAGAGCGATTTCACAGCCCATGAGGCAAGGGTGTGTATTGCTGAAGGTGAGTTATTAGGTAATCCTAGGCGCGCTAAGAAATTTAATGACGAGCAATACTTCTTAACGCAAGCAGAGATGGAAAAGCGTTTTGTAGATTTACCAGTTGCAATCGCAAACTCCGTCGAAATTGCTAAGCGTTGTAACTTATCCCTTGTCCTTGGGCAGCCACGCCTGCCAGACTTCCCTACACCTCCAGGTATTACGCTTGATGAATATTTAATGGCTCAATCTGAAGTTGGGCTTGAGCGTCATATGGAGCGCAACTTCCCAGATGCCCAAGAGCGTGCCAAAGAAATGTCGCGCTATCACGAGCGTTTAGTGTTTGAGGTGAAAACGATTTCTCAAATGGGATTTCCGGGCTACTTTTTGATCGTGGCGGACTTCATTAACTGGGCTAAAAATAATGGTGTACCAGTTGGTCCTGGTCGTGGATCTGGTGCAGGTTCTTTAGTAGCTTACTCATTGGGTATTACTGACCTTGATCCACTGCGCTACAACTTGCTCTTTGAACGCTTCTTAAATCCAGAGCGGGTATCAATGCCTGACTTTGATATCGACTTCTGCCAACACGGTCGTGACCGTGTGATTCAGTACGTTAAGGATAAATACGGCAAAGATGCCGTGAGTCAGATTGCTACCTTTGGCACGATGGCAGCGCGAGCAGCAATTCGCGATGTAGGACGTGTATTGGAGCAGGGCTATAACTTCGTAGATGGCATTGCCAAACTTGTTCCAAACAAGCCAGGCCAGTATATGACGATCGAAATAGCCAAGAAAGAAGAAAAGCAATTAGCCGAGCGCGAGAAAAACGAAGATGAAGTGCGTCAGTTGCTTTCACTGGCACAACAATTAGAGGGCATGACCCGCAACGTCGGCATGCATGCTGGCGGCGTGTTGATTGCTCCAGGACGCTTAACTGATTTTTGTCCACTCTATACACAAGAGAGTAAAGATCAAGATAGTAGCTCCGTAATTAGCCAGTTTGATAAAGATGACGTAGAAGCAATTGGCTTGGTGAAGTTTGACTTCTTGGGTTTGACCACGCTCACTATCTTGGCCGCAGCAGAGCGCTGGATTAAAGCGCTACATGCAGATCGTAAGGATTGGAGTATTAGCGATATTGCACTTGATGATGAGAAAGCCTTTGATGTTCTCAAGAAAGCCAATACCGTTGCTGTATTCCAGCTAGAAAGTCGCGGCATGCAAGGCATGCTAAGGGAAGCCAAGCCTGACCGCTTTGAGGACATTATTGCTTTGGTGGCTTTATATCGCCCGGGCCCAATGGACCTGATTCCGGACTTTATTGAGCGTAAGCACGGGCGTCAAAAAGTAGAGTATCCAGATCCCCGAATTGAGCCAGTTCTGCGCGAAACCTACGGCATCATGGTCTATCAAGAGCAGGTGATGCAGATGGCGCAGATGATTGGTGGCTACTCATTGGGTGGTGCTGATATGTTGCGCCGTGCGATGGGTAAGAAAAAGCCTGAAGAGATGGCGCAGCATCGCAAGATCTTTAGTGATGGTGCCAAAGCAGGTGGCATTAGCGAAGGTAAGGCTAATGAGATCTATGATTTGATGGAGCGTTTTGCGGGTTACGGATTTAATAAATCCCATGCTGCTGCATACGCACTCTTAGCTTATCAAACTGCTTGGCTTAAAGCCTACTATCCAGCAGAATTTATGGCGGCCAACTTATCGCTCGCGATGGATGACACTGATAAGGTGAAGATTCTGTATGACGATTGTTTGGCAAATCAGATTCGAGTGTTCTCACCCGATATCAATACCGGCGTATACGACTTCACTCCATTGCGTGCACCTGATGCAGTACCTGATTCAACGATTAGTCATATTCGTTACGGTCTGGGTGCCGTTAGGGGTACTGGTGAAGCTGCGATTGAGGCGATTGTCAAAGCCCGTGAGAGTGGCGGACCATTTAAAGACCTGTTTGATTTTTGTGCACGCGTTGATCGCCGGCAGGTTAATCGTCGTGCCATTGAAGCGCTGATGCGTGCTGGTGCATTTGATAGCCTCTATCGTGAAGCAGTTCCCGCGGGCGGCAATCTCTATGACATTAGATCCACTTTGCTCGCTTCATTAGCCAGAGCCATTGAGGCTGCAGAACAAGCAGAAGCCTCCATTCATCAGGTGAGTTTGTTTGAGGCCGCTGGAGAAGAAGATCGCCACCTTCCTGAACTAGTACGTGAACCCGTTTGGTCTGAGAAAAAACGCCTCCAAGAAGAAAAGACTGCTTTAGGACTTTGCTTAACGGGGCATATGTTTGATGCCTATCGTGATGAGACGGCGCATTTCATACGGCAGCCTTTAGTTAAAGTGACTGAAGGTAAGGACCAGTTAATTGCTGGCATTATTACTTCAGCTCGCATGCTCACGGGCCAGCGTGGTCGCATGATGATCGCAACGATTGATGATGGCAGTGCTGCGATTGAGGTAACGCTCTATAGTGAGGTGTACGAACCGAATCGGTCATGGCTAAAAGAAGATGAGATGCTGATTGCTAAGGTAAATGTCACGCCAGATAAATTTTCAGGTGGCGTGCGGGTGGTTGCTGAGGCAGTAATGGATATCACCGGTGCTCGCATGCGCTTTGCTCGCAATGTACATGTCTGCATTGATTCTGCGATTGATCTCAAGATGCTGCGTAGTCAAATCGGACCTTATTTAATGACCAATCGCGTACGCGATCCAAAGATGGGTGCGGCGCCACCGCCAATGTTAGGCTCGAATGATGGGGTGAAGGGCTTGATGTTGACTGCTGCTGTGACTACTAGTGGCGGAGCTTGCTTGATGCAGTTTCCAGAAGAGTTGCGTATTTATCCTGATGACGCTTGTTTGCATAGCCTCAATCAACTACTAGCATCTAAACAAAAAGACCCCGTCCAGGTTCAATACCACTAAGCTGGTTTGATTGCTTGCTCAATCGCGGCAATGACTTGAGCAGGTTCTAATAAGTCCAGGCATTCACTATTACTATCAGCGCGATCAAGACAGCCTGCTTTGCGACAAGGGACGCATTCACCTGGGCCTTGCAGGATCGTGACATTCCCAACAGTTTGTGAGCGGGCGCGTAATTGATATGGTTGCTCCCCAATAAAGCCATTAGGCCATGGGCCAAAGTTGGTCGGTGGCGTTGCCCCAAATAAAGTAATCGTAGGCGTATTACAAGCTGCTGCTAAATGGGTGATGGAGGTATCAACGCCAATATACAGTGCGGCACCACGCAGCAATGTACCAGCCTGTGGAATCGAAAGCTTGCCTGCAGCATTAATAACTTTTTCGGCAGTCTCATCATTTAAGAGGGAGATAATGTCGTGATTGAGTTGGATATCCTGCTTGGCAGGCGAGGCGCTTAATACCACCTGAAACCCTTTACTAACAAGCCAGGTAATGAGGTGTTGCCAGTGCGCTAGAGGCCAGCGCTTATACGCAGTCAGTGGCCCTGGGTGAACTACGGCATAGGGTTGCACTAGGGTGTTCGTAATTACGGGAGCCAGCGCTTCACCAGCAGGCGGCGTTACAGAAATCGACTGGCTGAATAATGCAGGAGGGTTTCTGAAGAAGACGTCGAGTAAGCGGAGTTTTTCTACGATGACATGTTGATTAAAGTAATCCACATTCACCGTATTCATGCAGATGAATTTCTTCCAAGCGTTCTGCTTCTCACTTTTACTTCTCTTGGACTTATTTTCTATATCTTTACCTTGGGGATGTCCACCCAAGACCCCAACTCTCCTGAAGGCAGCAATCAGTCCATAAAGATAGGCGCGATCACTAGGCTGGGTCATGAACGCTAAGTCGTAGCGCTGGAATAATCGATTAAAAAGAGAGAGATATTCTCCAACACCAGGACGATCTGAGGTTTCAATGATCTCACTGATGTCTGGATTGCCGTAAAGCATATCGAGTTTGCCGCGATAGCCCAGAAAGTGAAACTCAGCATCAGGCCATAACTCTCTTGCCTTACTAATGAGCGGGGTAGTAACGAGCACATCCCCAATTTGCCGAGTAGCAATAAACAATACTTTTTTAGGCTTGAGATCTGAGAAGGCATTCATATTCGAGGAGCTCATTACATCGCCTTTGCCAGAATCTTTTCGCGAACTCGGCGGGCGTTCTCGGCGGCATTGCTTTGATCATGAATTTTATGAAAGAGGTGTAATACTTCTGTTGCCCATGATCCTGATTTACGAATGATATGGTGACGTTGCAAGCGGAATACAAAATCAGCATCCTCATGCCCCCAGCCCGTCATCGTTTCATCAAAACCATTAATTGCCTCAGCATCTGCTTTCCAGCAAGCCATATTGCAGCCTTTAATACGGCGCCAAACAAACTGTTTGTAGTCTCGCCATGAGCCATTTCCAAACTTGATCTTCAGTGGCCAATATTTATTGATGCCACCACTGAGGCGTTCGCGTATAAGACCAGAGCTAAAGCGTTGAAAGTCCCAATGTGGCCAAGTAATGAGTTCTTGAGTGAGTTTTTCATTGAGAAGCACTCGGCTGCCGGTTACTAAATATCCTTTTTGTGCCAGCTCACGATGGCGCGCTACAAAATCTGGCTGCACAATGCAATCACCATCCAGAAATACCAGATAGTCGCCATGTGCCGCTTTAATAGCACGATTCAGGATGATCGTTTTCCGAAATCCTTGATCCTCTTGCCACAAATGTTCTGTTGGAATGGTAGTAGAGGACTTGAATTGCTCGATAATCTGCTTGGTGCTATCGGTGGAGCCATCATCAGCAATGATGATTTCAAAGTTGCGATCTGTTTGTGTCGCAAGAGACTCTAGGCATAGCTTAAGTGCTTGTGGCCAGTTATAGGTGGCCAACAAAATCGAAATCATTTACTAGCATCCTGATTGAGTTGCCACAACTTGATATAACGGTAGTAGGTGCCTTGGCCATTCGAGATTGCTAGAGCAAATCCTTGGGCACCATCTAAGAAGCCTGCACGAATGACATAAGTCCGAAAGAATGCCCAGAAACCATGAAGCACTGCTTTTAAAGGGCTACTCGTTTTACCCTTGGCAAAAGCCTGCTCTGCAGATGCGGTGGAATAACGATCAATCTTTTGTAAAACTTGAGAGTAGTTCATGAAGCTGTAGTGCAGCATCGGATTTTCTAGTTTGGCAACTTGTCCTGTCGGAATCAAACGTTCATGAACTAAGTCATCTGAGAAACGGGCAGTACCGCGCTTAAAGAGGCGGTCAACGTAATCAGGGCTCCAGCCAGAATGACGAATAAAGCGTCCGCAATACCAAGAGAGGCGAGGAATGGCAAAACAGTTCACGTGAGCGCTATGGTTGATAGCGCTCAAGATCTCCGATCTCAGTGCGGGCGTCAGTCTTTCATCGGCATCTAAAGAGAGCACCCATTCGCCGTTAGCCAGCTCTAGAGCACGGTTCTTTTGGGGACCAAAACCAGGCCAATCGGGTGGGCTGGCAATAGTAGCCCCATAGTTTTGGGCTATCTCTAGGGTGCGGTCAGAGCTGGCTGTATCGACCACAACGATCTGCTGGGCAATGCCTTCCAGGGAGGCTAGACAATCGTCCAAATTGGCCTCTTCATTGCGAGTGATGAGTATGACTGATAAGGTGGGCATAATTCATTATATGAATGCTCAAGACCGTACCGCCCTAAATCGCTTAATTACCTACCTTAAACCCCATATTGGCTTGATTATTGGGTCTTTGGTGGCTATGGCCGTCGTAGCTGCTACTGAGACCTCGATCCCTGCCTTAATGAAGCCACTACTTGACCGTGGCTTTACAGGTCAGCTGAATAGCAAGCTTTGGCAGGTACCACTGTTCTTGGTTGGGTTGGCGGTGGTACGCAGTTTGGCGCAATTCTTATCTAATTATTTGCTATCGCGCGTAATTAATTCAGTCTTACTCAATTTGCGTGAACAAATGTTTCATACACTTTTGCATGCGAAGACTACCTTTTTCCAAAAAAATTCAGCATCAAATTTAATCAATGCAGTTGTCTTCGAGGTGAATAATGTTCTTTCCATCATGGGGGGAATGTTAATTAGTTTGGTACGTGATTCACTTACCGTCATTGGTTTGATGGGTTACCTGATTTATTTAAACTGGCAGTTGACAATGGTGGTCTTAATTATCTTCCCAGTGATTGCATTCATTATGAGCAAAATAAATAAGCGCTTGCGCTCACTTAATCGAGAGCAGCAAGTCTTAACTAGTGATTTGGCTTATATCGTTGAAGAGGCAGCTGCTGGCTACAAGATCATGAAGGTTCATGGCGCCGAACAGTATGAGATGAGTCGCTTTCTTGAGAAAGCCGAACGCTTGCGCCAGTTTGCTTTGAAGTCCGCAGTTGCAGGTGGCTTGAACCAGCCCATTACTCAGCTCATTGCCTCGATGGCTTTGTCTATAGTGCTTGTGATTGCTTTGATGCAATCAGCCACAGAGGGTACGACTGTTGGTGGCTTTGCAGCTTTTGTTACCGCAATGATGTTAGTAATTTCCCCATTAAAACACTTGGCTGATATCAATCAGCCACTGCAACGTGGCTTAACAGCAGCGGAAATGATTTTTGGCTTAATGGATGAGCCTTTTGAAGAAGCAGAAGAGCGTCGACAGAATATGAAGTCCTTGGATAAAGCGAAGGGCAGGATTCGTTTTGAGGATGTTGGATTCTCATATGAACAGGAGGCTGGTCGACAAGATGCCTTAAATAAAATTAATCTGACTATTGAGCCTGGTGAAGTAGTGGCATTTGTTGGTCCATCGGGTGGCGGAAAATCCACCTTAGTCAATTTGCTGCCCCGATTCTATAAACCCAGTAGCGGACATATTTTCCTGGACGATATGCCCTTGGAGGATATTGTCTTAGCCGATATCAGAAAGCAAATCGCTTTCGTAAGTCAGGATGTGATTCTGTTTAACGATACGATTGCTGCAAATGTGGCCTATGGTGCCACTGGAAAAGAAGGAATTGATCGGGGTCGAGCCATGGAAGCTTTAGAGGCAGCTAATCTAGGTGCACTGATTAAAGAATTACCAGAGGGGATTGATTCGATGATTGGTGATAACGGCAATCGTTTATCTGGCGGACAACGTCAGCGTCTGGCTATTGCTCGGGCTATATACAAAAATGCCCCAATCTTAATTTTGGATGAAGCCACCTCTGCCTTAGATTCAGAATCAGAGCGCCAGGTGCAAGATGCGCTTGATCGACTGATGGCTGGTAGAACGACTCTGGTGATTGCACATCGCCTATCCACGATTGAGCACGCTGATCGTATTGTGGTGCTAGAACATGGTCAAATCGTCGAAAATGGATCGCACGAAGACCTGATTAAAAAAGATGGTCTGTACGCTAACCTACATCGCATTCAGTTCTCGAATGCTTAAGTAAGCTAGCTTAAAACAATATCGTATTGCTCTTGGCGGAAGCTACCTTCCGCTTGAAGTGTGATTGGCTTGGCGATGAAGTCACCGAGTTGCGCCAAAAATTGATTCTCTTCTTCCAGGAATAAATCAATGACATCAGGTGCGGCTACTATTCGAAATTCTCGAGGGTTAAATTGACGATGCTCACGGACAATTTCACGCAGAATTTCGTAGCAAATCGTCTGAGCAGTTTTTATCTCACCTTTGCCCATGCAGGTGGAGCAGGGCTCGCAGGTGATATGGGCTAAAGACTCACGAGTGCGTTTGCGAGTCATCTCTACCAACCCTAAAGCAGAAAATTCACTTACTGAAGTACGAGCATGGTCACGCTCTAGATTACGTTTGAGCTCATGAAGTACGGATTCTTGATGGTCTTTGCTCAGCATATCAATGAAGTCAATAATGATGATGCCACCGAGGTTGCGTAAACGTAATTGACGAGCAATGGCTTGCGCAGCCTCTAAATTGGTTTTGAAGACGGTGTCATCTAGATTGCGGGCGCCAACAAAGCTGCCTGTATTGACATCAACGGTTGTCATTGACTCAGTCTGATCAATCATCAGATATCCACCAGACTTGAGATCAACTCTTCGGCCTAAGGCTTTATTGATTTCGGCATCAACATCAAATAAATCAAAAAGAGCGCGCTCACCTCGATGTAGTGTCAACTTACCCAATAGGTTGGGCATATACAAATTTGCAAATCCTTTGAGCCTCTCAAAATTCTCTGCAGAGTCCACCCGAATTTGCGTGGTGTCTTCACCGGAGACATCACGCAGCACTCGTTCAGCAAGACTGAGGTCTTGATAGAGTAGGCTCGGAGCAGGATTTTGCTTCATCGCTACCCGAATGTTCTCCCAAGTTGTGCGCAGGTAATGCATGTCATGCAGAAGTTCAGCATCAGATGCATCTTGGGCGCTAGTGCGCACAATAATGCCGCCTTTTTCATCAGCAGCCATGAGGCCTGCAAGTCGGGCTTTAATCGCTTCACGTTCTTCTGGTTGGTCAATACGTTGCGATACGCCGATATACTTTTCGGTGGCAGGATCGCTGCCTGCTGGTGGTAGGTAAACAAGATTGCGACCAGCAATGCTTAACTGAGTGGTTAAGCGAGCCCCTTTAGTTCCCAGTGGGTCTTTCAGCACTTGCACTAAGATTGTTTGACCTTCAAACAAGAGCTTTTCAATTTGGGCCTGCGGATTGTTTTGAGTGATATCAGCGACGTGCATGAAGGCAGTACGCTCGAGACCAATTTCAATAAAAGCAGACTGCATGCCTGGAAGTACGCGTACGACTTTGGCTAAATAGATGTTACCAACAATTCCCCGTTGGCGAGTACGTTCGATTTGTAGCTCTTGAACGGCACCTTGCTGGATTAAAGCAACCCGTGTTTCTTGTGGAGTGATATTGATGAGGATTTCTTCATTCATATGCATGTCACTTGAGCGCGCTCTAGAAGTTGTGCAGTTTCAAATATAGGTAGCCCCATGATACCGCTATAGCTGCCCTCAATCGCGGGGATGAATGCGCCACCCAGCCCTTGAATGCCATAAGCGCCAGCCTTCCCAAAAGGTTCTCCGCTAGCAATATATAAATCAATCTGCTCTTGGGATAGCAGGGCAAATTCAACTTTAGATACCTGCACTAGGCAAAGCGGTTGTTCGTTTGGATTGATAGTCAATGCAACGGCGGTGAGTACTTCATGTGTTTTACCGCTAAGCCTTTTAAGGATTCGATCCACATCGGCAGCATCGGCTGGCTTTCCTAAAATCTCTCCCTCACCACTATTGGGTAGACTGACTGTTGTATCGGCACATAAGATCGGGGCCCATGAAAGCCCACTCTTTTGCCAGCGTGCCAAAGCAACTGCACTCTTTGCTAAGGTAACGCGCTCAACATAAGCCCGTGCATTTTCATGAGGCAGAGGGGTTTCAATACTTTCAGTATCTTCACCTGGACTAGGCGATAACATCTCAAAACGCACACCCATTTGCTTTAATAATTCTTGGCGGCGTGGACTTTGCGAGGCTAGATAGATAAAAGAAAACACAGCATTACTCACGATGGTAAGGGTGTCCCTGTAGGATGGTCCAGGCACGATAGAGTTGTTCAACTAGTACCACTCTTGCCATTGCATGCGGCAATGTCAGGCTAGAAAGTCGCCACATAGCTTGTGCATTAGATTTCAGGCTGGGATCTAAGCCATCAGCACCGCCAATTAAAAAGGTGATATCAAAACCTTCTTGACGCCATAAAGCTAGTTGGGTGGCGAGGTTTTGTGTAGTTTGATCTTTGCCACGTTCATCTAGAGCAATGACTTTTGAACTCTTGGGGATAGCTGCAGCAATCTTGATGGCTTCTTTGGCCGGTGTGAGATCAGGCTTGATCTCTTTAATATCAATGTTGCAATCTACTGGCATGCGTTTGACATAGTCCTGAGTTGCAGTAGCAACCCAATCTGGCATTTTATGGCCAACAGAAACTATGGTGAGGCGCATTGACTAGCGAATCAATTATGAAGAGAGTGATTTACTCGTCGTCTTCAAGTTCACTTGCTTTAACAAGTCCTTTGCTGCCAGCCAATTTGACCCGCACTGGTTTTGCACCCCACATACCCTCAAGCTGATAGTAAGAGCGCAGCATCGGCTGCAAGATGTGAACAACGATATCACCGCAATCTACCAAGACCCATTCACCAGTCTCTAATCCCTCAATGGAAATCACTTCGCCACCTTTAGCGTTGACATCTTCTTTGACCGACATTGCCAGCGATCGCGTTTGACGATTGCTTGAGCCAGTGGCGATGATCACGCGATCAAATAGCTCGCTCAGTTTAGTGGTGTCATAAACGCGAATATCTTGCGCTTTAACATCCTCTAAGGCATCAATAATGACGCGTTGTAATTTACGTAAGTCCATGGTTTCTCGATGATATTTTTCTGTATTTAGGATGATCTTAGCTTGATTACTGATACAAGCCCAGATTTGTAATGATTTGTAGGGTGTGGGATGAAATTTCCTCCGATTCAATCTGGCCACGAGCCGGTGTTTTAAGGCGCTTACGCAGCTCGGTGGAGGAAAGGTCTACTGATAAGCTTTCATCTATGTAGATGAGGCCAGAGGCTTGCTTTTCAAGTGCGGCTGGGTCCATTACCTGATGTACTTTCAGTAACTCCTGAATTTCAGTGCCTATCTCAGCATTGAGATCGTAATGCGGCCGACTGGTTACCGCAAAGTTCATATATTTAAATAGATCACGCCACGAGTTCCAGGTTGGAAGGTTGATCAGTGAATCTACCCCCGTCAACCAAATCAGACTGGCTTTTGGCCCAAAGCGCTCACGTAGAGATTTAGCGGTATCAATGCTATAGCTTGGGCCAGCGCGCTCTATCTCAATACGATCAACACCAATACGGGTTGGAATTTTTAAGTACAAGAATGCTCTGGCTAAATCTTTGGCTGCCGCTTCAGTCAGCTGAAAGCGAATTTCTGCGGGCGTGATATCTGAGCCTTTCTGCCATGGCTCACCACTGGGAATGAGTAGCAATTCATCCAATTGCAGTATTTCTGCAAAATGACTTGCTAGTTTCAAGTGGCCTATGTGGGGTGGATCAAAGGTTCCCCCTAGGATGCCTATTTTCTGAGTAGTGCTCAACCCAGCCAATCCTGTGGTTTGAGGTAATAGTCATATAGCTTAGCCTCAGGTGTACCCGGTTTTGGCTGCCAGTTGTACCACCACTGAACTACTGGTGGCATTGACATCAAAATGGATTCAGTGCGGCCACCTGAATGTAGGCCAAAGATCGTGCCCCGGTCAAACAGGAGGTTGTACTCAACATAACGACCACGACGGTACTCTTGGAAAGCCTTTTCTTCTGGTGTGAAAGCATCTTTATAACGACGCTCTACGATCGGTAGATAGGCATTGATAAACGCGTCACCCACGGCCCGTGTCATCGCAAAGCTTTTCTCAAAGCCCAACTCATTGAAGTCGTCAAAGAACACGCCACCAATACCACGTGGCTCTTCACGATGTTTGAGGTAGAAGTATTCATCACACCATTTCTTAAAGCGTGGGTAGAGTGCTTCGCTAAATGGATCTAGCGCATCTTTAGCGGTCTGATGAAAATGTATGCAGTCTTCATCAACGCCGTAATAGGGGGTTAGGTCAAAGCCGCCTCCAAACCACCAGACTGGTTCTTTATTAGGTGCTTGCGCAATAAAGCAGCGCACATTCATATGGGTAGTAGGAACCTTGGGATTATTGGGATGAAAGACGAGCGACACTCCCATAGCTTCAAATTTGCGACCAGCTACTTCAGGGCGGTGATGGGAAGCGGAAGGCGGCATTTGATCGCCACGTACGTGCGAGAAACCAACCCCACCTTTTTCTAAAATATTGCCGCCATCTAGAGTGCAGGTACGACCATAACCTTTGAGTTTGCTATCTTCAGGCTTATGCCATTCATCAGCAATAAAAGCTTTGCCATCAAGCGCACTCATTGCACTCGTAATACGATCCTGTAAGCCTAAGAAATAATCTTTTAGGGCCGCGATATCAATTTGGGTATGAAGGGATGTCAAGGGATAGCCTCTATCTTATTTAACCGCGCGATAGCCAATATCTTTGCGATATTGCATGCCATCAAAATGAATGTGATTAATTGCTTCATAAGCTTTTTGCTGAGCGCCACGAACGGTATCTGCAAGGCCTACTATGCATAACACACGACCACCGGAAGTCATTATCTTGCCATCTTGTAATTGAGTACCCGCATGGAAGGTGATTTGATCTTCAGTATCAGTTGGAATACCAGTAATCACATCGCCATTACGGGGAGTCTCTGGATAGTTGTGGGCTGCGAGTACAACACCTAATGCAGTACGACGATCCCACTCCAACTCCACTTCATTGAGCTTGCCATCCACAGCATGGTCTAGCGCATTTACTAGATCGCTACGTAAGCGAGCCATGATGGGTTGGGTTTCTGGATCTCCCATGCGGCAATTGAATTCTAATGTTTTAAGCTTGCCATCTGGAGAAATCATCAGGCCAGCATATAAGAAGCCGGTATATGGAATCCCGTCTGCTTCCATGCCTTTGACTGTTGGCATGATGACCTCACGTAATGCGCGTGCATGAATTTCTGGAGTGACAACTGGGGCAGGGGAGTAAGCACCCATACCGCCAGTATTGGGACCTTGATCAGCATCGAGTAAGCGTTTGTGATCTTGGCTGGTTGCTAGTGCAAGAACATTTCTGCCGTCAACAAGCACAATAAAACTGGCTTCTTCACCAGTCAGGAACTCTTCGATCACAACACGCGCACCAGCATTGCCGAATTTATTATCTGCCAGCATCATATCGACCGCAGCATGTGCTTCATCCAGACTCATTGCTACTACAACACCTTTACCAGCAGCAAGACCATCAGCCTTGATCACGATTGGTGCACCTTTAGCGTCAATATAGGCATGAGCTTCTAGAGCGCTAGAGAAGGTTTGGTAATCCGCTGTCGGAATACCATGTCGTTTCATAAATGCTTTAGAGAAATCTTTAGACGACTCCAGTTGAGCTGCTAATTGTGTTGGGCCAAAAATACGCAAACCATTATTACGGAAAACATCGACAATTCCGGCTGCCAAAGGGGCCTCTGGGCCAACTACGGTGAGATGAATCTTTTCACGTTTTGCAAAGTCTGCTAACTCTTGTAAGCCGGTTATTGGTAGATTCTCAATGCCAGCAGTAGCCTGCTTAGCGGTGGCAGTGCCACCATTGCCTGGTGCTACATAGACGGTTTGTACTTGAGACGATTGTGCAAGCTTCCAAGCTAATGCATGTTCGCGTCCGCCGGATCCAATGAGAAGAATTTTCATAGCTAGCTGTGGCTTAAATGGGTTATGGGAAAAATATTTATTTAAAGAGCAGCATTCGTAAAGACCTCTTGAACATCATCGAGATTTTCAAGGGCGTCTAATAGTTTTTGCATACTTTCAGCCTGTTCGCCCTCTAGGGCAATCTCGGTCTCAGGGCGCATTGCGACAGTAGCTAATTCAGGTTTGAGACCTGCTTGGCTAATCGCATCTTGCACCTTGCTAAATTCTGGCACTGGAGAGAGAACTTCAAGCGAACCATCATCATGCGTAATGACATCTTCAGCGCCAGCATCTAAGGCAACTTCCATGAGTTGATCTTCACTGGTACCAGGTGCGAATAACATTTGACCGCAATGCTTAAATAGAAAAGCCACCGATCCTTCAGCGCCCATATTGCCACCATTCTTATTAAATGCATGGCGAACTTCAGCTACGGTACGGGTGCGGTTATCAGTCAAACAGTCAACAATAATCGCAGCACCATTCATGCCGTAACCTTCGTAACGAATCTCTTCATAGTTCACGCCTTCAAGCGAACCTGTGCCCCGCTGAATTGCTCTTTGCACATTGTCGTTAGGCATATTTGAGTCTTTGGCTTTATCAATCGCCAAGCGTAAACGAGGATTGGTTGCGACATCACCACCACCCAATTTAGCGGCAACAGTAATTTCTTTAATGAGTTTGGTCCAAATCTTGCCGCGTTTTTCGTCTTGACGACCCTTGCGGTGCTGAATATTGGCCCATTTCGAGTGGCCGGCCATACGGGTAATTCCTTTTAATAATTTGGCTAGAAGCACTCATTTTAAGGGGTTCTAGACCAAAGGTAGAAGGTTAGGAGCCATTTTTTGTTACACTCTCATGTCTTAGCAGTAACAAAGCATCAAACTCAGCAGAATTTCCACTGCAAACACCTGCCTCGGTGATGGAATTGGTAGACGTGCCGGACTCAAAATCCGGTGCCGCAAGGCGTGGCGGTTCGAGTCCGCCCCGAGGCACCACTCAAATGACGGTTCAGTCTTTGAGTTTTTTCAAAAACCTAAATTTCGTACGAATCCGATTCGTTATTCATCGCCTGTTCGACAATTTTCTTGGTTAAGGTCGGCGAGAAGAGCTCAATGAAGGTATAGACGAAGGAGCGGAGGTAAGCGCCTTGTTTGACACCAAGATGCGTTACGTTATTGCCAAACAGGTGGCTCGCTTGAATCACTTTGAGGTTTCGGTCTCTATCCGGGTCATATGCATGACCAGCAACAATACCAATACCCATACCAGTTTCTACATAGGTTTTAATGACATCCGCATCAATTGCTTCCAAAATAATATCTGGAGTGATGTTTCGTTGTGCAAAGGCAGCATCAATTTTGCTGCGGCCTGCAAACGCTTTGTCATAAGTGATGATGGGATACTTCGCAATCTCTTCTAAGGTTAACGTTGCTTGATTGAGGAGTGGATGACTCAAGGGCACCATCACTACGTGCTGCCATTGATAACCAGGTAGCGCCAGCACTCCAGGGGTATTAGCAATACCTTCAGTGGCAATCGCAATATCCGCCCGATCATGAGTTAGTAACTCTGCAATTTGTCCTGGGTTACCTTGTTGAATGCTAACGCGTACTTTTGGAAAGCGTTTAGTGAATTCAGTTAAAACTTTAGGAAGTGCATAGCGAGCTTGTGTATGCGTGGTTGCGATTACAAAGTTACCTTGATCCTGACTCGCAAAATCTTTGCCAACACGCTTTAAGGTTTCGACTTCATCCAAAATGCGTTCAATCGAACTCAGAATTCTTTTGCCTGGTTCAGTGAGCGAGCGAATCCGTTTGCCATGGCGGCGAAAGATCTCCACACCTAATTCATCCTCGAGCTCAATAATGGCCTTGGATACACCAGGCTGAGACGTAAAGAGTGCCTTAGCGGCTGTTGTCAGGTTGAAGTTTTGTCTAACCGCTTCGCGGACAAAGCGAAATTGATGAAGATTCATGGGGATTCCTGTCTATATACCAACAATGATATAGGAACCAAATTCTAAATGAATTTTGGGTATTAAGACTTAGATACCCAGCGCAATCCAATGATTGCAAGTAAAAGATAGACAAGGGGTGGTGTTAAGGCCGTCATAAAAGCCGGCCAAGATCCCAAAAGACCCACGTTTGAGAATAAGGAATTGAAGAGTTGGAAGCTCATACCGAGCATGATTCCACCGAAAACCTTGATGCCTACACTACCAGCACGTACTTTTAAGTAGGCAAAAGGTAATGCCAAAGCTAGCATCACAAAAATCGTAAAGGGATAAACCACTTTCTTCCAGAAGGCGATGGAATGGCGTTGAGCATCTTGTTTGTTGTCGCGTAAATGGGAGATGAAGCGACCCAAACTAAGGATAGACATTTTTTCTGGGCTAATGAGTAGCACGCTCAAAATTTGGGGCGTGACTTCTGACTCAAGAGTCAGCATGGGGTGAGTAAATGTTTGCGAAGAAAAGACTGGGTTCAATGGATCGGATTGTTTTGTTTCTTTAAAGCGAGTTTCGGTAACATCGTTAAGCACCCAGATTCCGGTTTCATCAAATTGACCTGAGGTAGCGCTTCTAATAGAGAGTAGGCGATAGGCATCATCAAACTCATACATGCGAATATTGTGAATCGCATTATCTTTATCGACTTTGCCTACGTTGACATAACGGACGCCAGATCGTACTGGCCCACTGCCATCCTCATCACGTAAGCGATCTTTCACCCACACGCCAGTTCTAAATTGCGAGGAGTAAGCAGAGCCCAGTGCCTTCATGCGAATTTGATCTGACTTAGCCTCGGTGTAGGGCCCAACCCATTCACTCATAATGAGTGTGAGTGCTACGAGTGGCAGCGAAATTTTAGTGAGGGTGATGAGACCACGTTTCACATCTAATCCAGCAATACGCAAAATCGTAAATTCAGATTGGCTAGCGAGCATGGCAAATACATAGATACTGCCGATCAGCCCAGCAATAGGAATGATTTCGGAGATACGACTTGGTGCCTTCAAGAGAACATGAAGGAGCGCAAGTGGCAATGTGTAGCCACCTTGGACAGATCCAAGCTCACTCAAGATATCGAAGAATAAAAATAGGGCGACGAGTGCAAACAGAATGAAGCCAAATGCTTCATAAATTTGCTTCGCTAGGTAGCGCTCATAGATGAAGGGAAATAACTGTTTCATTTGCTTGAAAACTTAGCGGGTAGTTGGCGACGCCACCACTTCAAGGATGGATTGATACGATTGCGTATCAGGACGATAGCAATCAGTAGTGCAAGTAAGTGAATCGGCCATATGCCAACTAGCATCTCCACTTTCCCTTTAGCCACAAAATTTTGAGTCAGATTGAGTAGGTTGCTATAGATTAAATAAATTAAGACGGCATAGAACATGGCGGTGTAGTTACCAAGCCGTGGATTGACATAAGCCAGTGGAATCGCAATCAGAACTAATCCAAGTGCCATGAGTGGTAGGCCAATGCGCCAGAGGAGCTCAGCCCTACTAGGGTTAACAAATGCAGGGTTAGGCTCATTAATTAATTCCTGAATAGTTTTTTCTCGATCGCGAGGTGGTGGCGCCAAAGTATCTTTACTATGCACCTTGGTGATGTACTCTTCAAATTCCAAAATCCTAAAGTCTGGCTGATTAGGCTGCCCTTCATAACGCCGCCCATTATGAAGAATGACTGATTTTTCTCCGCCAGCAGAGTTTTTGATGTAGCCCGTTGCGGAGACGGCAATGCTTAGCCTGCCATTCTTAGAATCGGCTACAAAAATATTTTTTACTTCGCTTTTATCGATGTCGAGTTCTTCAATAAAGAACACCCGCTCAGCTTTCGCTGATTCTCTGAACTGTCCTGCGCTCACCATAGAAACATCGTCACGTTGCTGAAAACGCTGGCTGATGAGTGTGGATTCGCGATTAGCCCAAGGCCATACAAATAGTGCTAAGAGAGCGATGATGATAATGAGAGGCATCGCAAATTGCAGAATGGGACGAATTAAGCTGGTAATACTGAGACCGCTTGCAAACCACACAATCATTTCCGAGTCTTTATACCAGCGCACTAAAACGATCAGCGTGGCCACAAATAGCGATACGGTTAACAGGACTGCTAAGTAGCCCAAAGTTGCCAGCGAAATTAAGACCAGCGCATCTTCTGGATTGACTGCCCCATTAGCGGCGTAACCCAGAATTCGAATCACCAAGGTGGTAACCATGATGGTGACTAGGACCAAAAATACCCCGCCAGTCGTAAAACTGAGTTCGCGGCGAAGGGCTTGGTTAAAAATCATCTAAAACTGTTTATCTGGATTCTGGGGTTATTGGTGGGGTCTATATGGCTTATATTGGTGCAGATAAAAGAAGTTCATCTCATGTCGGAGGATAATGGATAAAAGTGCCGTTTTAGTAATTTCCTACCCTCTTGAATCGACTTAAACATACCGCAATAGATTATGACAATTCAATTTAGCACCAAGATTTTCCCTCAGGCCGACCTCCAAAGCCCAAAAGCCTTAAATTCCAGTCTAAAAAGCTTGCTAGCGCAAAGTTCTGACTGCTTGGTTTTGGGCTACTCCAAAGCAGACTTAGATGCTTTTAGCGGCACAAAAGCTGCGAAAAATAAGACTGGATTTTTGGCCGAGCTAGATCATTTACTGGGCGGCTCGGTAGCCCATGCCAATTTACTAGGCGATCTTGATGACAAGCAATCATCTGTATGTCTTTTGCGTGCTGAAAAATCTTGGACTACAAATGGCGTTAAGGTAAAACGTGTTCTCCTGCTAGGTACCGGCGACTTGCATCTTGAAAGTGCACGTAGTTTGAATAGTTTTTCAAAAGTGGTGCGTGCAGGATTAAAAGCCTTAAGTGGTGGCTCGATTGAAAGTGCGCTCTGGTTTGTGCCGAGCTTTGGACAAAAAGCAGAATTGATTGCAGAAGAAGTGCGTTTAACTATTCAGTATGCCGGTGATCAAGCTTATCGTTTTAGTGTACGTCAACCTGCCATGAAATTTAAAGCCAAAGACAAAGCCGACACTTTTAAGCATTTAGTATTTGCAGGCAATAACGCTTGCGCTAAGGAGCTTAAGTCTGCTGTAGAGCAAGGGCTCGCGATGGTCGAAGGCATGCACCTCGCAAAAGATTTGGGCAATCTTCCCCCAAATGTTTGCACTCCTACTTATTTAGCAAAGACTGCTCAAGGCCTCAGTAAAAAAGTTGGCTTGAAGGTCGAAGTGCTTGGCAAAAAGCAAATAGAGGCTTTGGGTATGGGTTCTTTCTTGTCTGTTGCCCAGGGCTCTGCAACACCTCCTCAATTTATTGTGATGCGTCATCAAGGCGGTAAGGCTAGTGATGCACCGATTGTCTTAGTTGGCAAAGGTATTACATTTGATACCGGTGGAATTTCATTAAAACCAGGCGAAGCCATGGATGAGATGAAGTACGACATGTGTGGCGCCGCTTCAGTCATTGGCACCTTGTATGCAGCTGGCTTGATGAAGCTCAATAAGAATGTGATCGGCGTGATCCCAACCTGCGAGAACATGCCATCAGGTCAAGCAACTCGTCCTGGTGATATTGTGAAGAGCATGTCTGGCCAAACTATCGAGATTTTGAATACTGATGCTGAAGGTCGTTTGATTTTGTGTGACGCGCTCACTTATGTTGAGCGCTTTAAGCCAAAGGCGGTGATTGATATCGCCACATTAACTGGGGCATGCATCATCGCTTTGGGTCATGTACATAGCGGCCTGTTTTCAGAGGATGAAGATTTAGTGAACGCTCTGACTAAGGCGGGAAAAGCTTCCTTAGATACTGTCTGGCGCTTACCTCTAGATACTGCTTACCATGAGCAGCTCAAGTCCAATTTTGCTGACGTGGCTAATATTGGCGGGCGCCCCGCAGGTAGCGTTACAGCAGCTTGCTTCTTGTCGCGTTTTACCGAGAAGTACAAGTGGGCTCACTTAGATATTGCGGGGACTGCCTGGAAGAGTGGTGCAGCCAAAGGTTCTACTGGACGTCCAGTCCCTTTGCTGGTGAACTTCTTGCTTGAGCAGAAGTAAGTTTTTCTCCTGATATGGCTCGCATCGACTTTCATAGCAATGTAGCTGATAAGCTGGAATACGTCTGTCGTTTAACGCGCAAAATTTGGAGCGCTACTGCTGTAGGTCAACCTGTGCGCAATATCATCATGGTTGGCGAGAAAGCTGACCTCAAAAAATTAGATGAGCTACTTTGGACTTTCAGTGGTACTGATTTTTTACCGCATTGCTTTATCGATGATGAAGCTGCAGCTGATACTCCGATAGTCTTGACCGATGATTTTGCTTCTCCAGACCTAGCGGGGGTGCCTCATGCCGATGTCATGATTCATCTAGGAATGCGAATGCCCCAAGATGTAGCCGCATTAGTTGCCCGCTTCCCTCGCATTGTTGAGGTGGTTACAGTTGATGAGGCAGAGCGCCTAGCAGGGCGCGAGCGTTATAAGGCGTATCGCGACCTTGGTCACGAGCTGCATAATTTTGACCAATCAAAGAGTTAAGGTATGTTGATTCATCCCCAGTTTGATCCAGCTGCAATTCGCATTGGATCATTTGCGATTCATTGGTATGGCCTGATGTATCTCATGGCCTTTGCACAGTTTTTATTATTAGGTCGTCTACGTATCCGTGCGCCACGCTATCAAGCATTAGATTGGGGCTATAAGGATTTGGAAGATCTATTATTTGCAGGCGTCTTAGGCGTTGTTCTTGGAGGCCGTCTAGGTTATGTCCTGTTTTATATGCCCGGCCATTATCTTACTAACCCTTTAGATATTCTGAAAATTTGGGAAGGCGGCATGTCTTTTCACGGCGGCTTATTGGGCGTCTTGACTGCCTTGTATTGGTTTGCCAAAAAACGGAACACTACTTTTTTTGTTGTGAGTGATTTGGTAGCGCCTCTAGTGCCCTTTGGTTTGGCCTTTGGTCGCTTAGGCAACTTTATTAATGGCGAGTTGTGGGGGCGTCCTACAGATCTGCCTTGGGCCATGGTGTTTCCGCTGGTCGATAGCATCCCGCGCCACCCATCTCAAATTTACCAATTTCTGGGCGAAGGTATTTTGTTGGGGGTGGTGCTGTGGATTTACTCTGGCAAGCAGCATCGTGTAGGTCAGGTCTCAGGACTTTTCTTATTGGGTTATGGCGTCTGTCGCTTCCTAGCGGAATATGCGCGTGAACCAGATGCCTTTCTCGGGCTGCTAGGCTTGGGTTTATCAATGGGGCAATGGTTATGTTTGCCGATGATGCTCTTCGGTGTTTACCTCATGACGGCATTTAAATCTAAGTTCAACGCATAAAAAATGCCTCAGGCTTCAAGTAGTTATGTTGCAACGCAATAATATCTAAATACCTATATTCTCTAGATACAATCACAGCTTCATTGATTTCCTTGCCTTTGCAGGAATACATTGATTTATGGATTTTGTAGGTAGTATTTCTGAAAAGACCTCATGCTTGAAAAGTTAGCAAAAGCCCGATATTTTTCGCGCGTTACCGGTGCGGTCAATCGCCTCATTTCTGAGCGCGGCGAGTCTAATGCCGTCAGTATGGCTGATGAGGTCATTGATAACTATCGTAAGTTATCTAAAGATCAGCACGCAAAGTTTTTTACTTTCTTATTTCAAAAACTCAATCCAGACCCTGCAGCAGTAATGGCTGCAGCGCAAAATTTTTCTGCGGAAGGTAATGCTCGCAACTATATTAAATTGCAGCGGGTTGCTGAGCCACCACGACAAGAATTGTTTCGTCGCCTAAATCGCGCAACAGATGGTACTGCTGCATTAGTGGCCATGCGTCGTGATCTTTTGCAACTACTAGATAAACAGCCTGAGTTAACTGCCGTAGATTTTGACTTACGCCACCTGCTTTCTTCCTGGTTTAATCCTGGCTTTTTGAAGATGCATCGGGTTGATTGGAAATCGCCTGCAGAGGTCTTAGAAAAACTCATTCAACATGAAGCGGTACATGCGATTGATGGCTGGGATGACCTGCGCCGCCGCCTGCAGCCTGATCGCAGATGCTTTGCCTTCTTTCATCCTCAGTTACCCAATGAGCCATTGATCTTCGTTGAGGTGGCATTGCTGCCTGAGATCCCCGCAGTGATTACGCCGCTTGTGGATAAAAAAGCAGAAACAGTTCATCAAACCTCTAATTACAAAGTAGCAGCCTTTTATTCCATCAGTAACTGCGAACCTGGATTACGCGGCGTCTCTATGGGTAACTTCTTAATTAAGCGGGTTGCTGAGCAATTGCATGCAGAGTTTCCTGGCCTAAAAACTTTTGTGACCTTGTCACCCATTCCTGGATTTATTGACTGGGTAGCTAGCGGTGCTGATATTGGTGGTGAAAAAGCCAGCGTACAACTCAAGCCTGCCATTAGAACTGCACGCGAGCAGGCACTAGAAATTATCGGTCTAGAGAAGCGGTCTTGGACTGAGCGCTTAAGTTCTGGATGGCATCCTGATAATGCGACTGAAAAAGAAAAATCTGCATTAATGTGTCTGGCGAGTATTTATTTAGGTCTTGGTTCTGCTGGCCGTAATGGCAATCCGGTGGCTAAGTTTCACCTAGGCAATGGAGCAAGATTGCATCAAATTAATTGGGCAGGAGACCTTTCTCGCAAAGGCTTACGCCAATCAGCGGCATTAATGGTTAACTATCTATACGATCTTTCTTCCGTAGAGGAAAACCACGAGCGGTTTACCCTGGGGGAGATTGATTATTCAAGGGCGGTGGGCCGTTTAATGACCCCCTGATGAGGAGTTTTGGAGGAGACTTACCAAGGCAGAGTTCGTAGAGTATTCGTCTTGGGCCTAGATGGAGTAAGCTTGTCGGCATAAAGTAGTAATAAAGAAGGTTTTATTAATGTAGCAATCTTGAATATATAGCCGATAAAAACGGCAAGTGGAGGAGACAAAAAATGTTGAAGCAATTGAGATTTGCAAGCCTGGTAAAGCAGGCTCTATTATTGGTTTGTGCTGCACCTTTAGTGGTAATGGCTCAAGAATGGCCAGTAAAACAAGTTACGTTCCTAAACCCGTTCCCTGCTGGAGGCGGAACTGATGCCTTTGCAAGACCTTTGGCTGCCCAGTTAACCGAGCAGCTTGGCAAACAATTTATCATCGACAATCGTGGTGGTGCTGGGGGCACAGTTGGCGCCTCGGTTGCTGCAAAAGCAGCCCCAGATGGTTACACCTGGTTCATTGGTGCAACACATCACACTATTGCGCCATCAATGTACAAGAACCTCGATTACGACATTGAGAAAAGTTTTATTCCAGTAGCCATGTTGGCAAACGTTCCCCAGGTATTAGTGGTGAACCCGCAGCGTGTTAGCGCTCGTAATGCTAAGGAATTCATTGATCTGATGAAGAAGAATCCTGGCAAATATAACTTTGCTAGTGCTGGTAGCGGTACCGTCCATCACCTGGCTGGCGAGCTCTTTAAGATTCAAACTGGTACCTTCATTACCCATATTCCCTACCGTGGTGCCGGTCCTGCAATGAACGACTTGCTTGCAGGTCAGATTGATTTAGAGTTTGATGGCTTAGCTACTTCAGCACCCCAAATTAATGCTGGGAAGTTGGTGGCAATTGCTGTAGCCTCAAACAAACGTTCACCTGCCATTCCAAATGTACCTACATTCCAAGAGGCGGGCTTGCCAGACTATGTTGTCTCAACTTGGTACTCAATTTTTGCCCCAGCAGGCACTCCTAAGCCCATCGTCGATAAGATGATTGCTGAGGTTCAAAAAGCGCTTAATACTCCTAAGCTCAAAGCAATTTGGGAAAAGAATGGATCTGATACTCCTAACCTCTATGGCGAGGCTTTTGGTAAGCAGGTAAGTGCTGACGTTACTCGTTGGTCTTCAGTGGTTAAGAAATCTGGCGCTACCCTAGACTGATCTATCGCTGCAATTACTAGACTGTATTCGGGGCCTTAATGAATTTATATTCTTTACTGGAAAAGGGATTTCCAAAAGATAAGAAAACATGCGCGTTAGAAACGCATGATGGTTTGTATTACTCCTGGGCTGACCTTGAGGGTGCCACCGCCAAGATGGCAAACCTTCTCAAGAGTCTTAAGCTGCCTGCTGGTTCTCGGGTTGCTGTCCAGGTCGAGAAATCTCCTGAGGCTCTCTTTTTGTATTTAGCTACGATTCGTGCCGGCTATGTTTATCTGCCGCTTAATACTGCCTATCAGTCCGCTGAAATCCAGTACTTTTTGGAGAATGCTGAGCCAGCAGTAGTGGTGTGCAGTAGTAAGAATTATTCTTGGGTATCTAAGGCAGCCGCCAAAGCGGGCACCAAGCATGTCTTTACCCTCGATGAAAATCGTACAGGGACATTGCTGGAGCGTGCAGGCGGTTTGAGTGATAAGTTCTCAACGGTCTCCGCTAAGGATGATGACCTCGCAGCCATTCTATATACCTCAGGCACTACTGGCCGTAGCAAGGGCGCGATGTTGACGCATAAAAACTTGGGTAGTAATGCTCAAGTTTTACAAAAATTCTGGGGTTGGAAAAAAGGTGATGTGCTGCTACATGCATTGCCTATTTTCCACGTTCATGGATTATTTGTCGCAGCTCATGGTGCATTGGTTAACGGAAGCAAGATGATTTGGTTGCCACGTTTAGATACGGCTCAACTGATTAAGCATATGCCTGCATCCACAGTAATGATGGGCGTGCCTACTTTCTATGTACGTTTGTTGGCTGACAAAGGTTTTAACAAGAAGGTGGCGCGTAATATGCGCTTGTTCATTTCTGGTTCAGCGCCATTATTGACAGAAACATTTAATACCTTCAAGCAAGTAATTGGTCAGCCAATCTTGGAGCGTTACGGTATGAGTGAAACAGTCATGTTAGTTTCTAATCCGTATAAGGGTGCTCGTGTCGGCGGTTCTGTTGGCTTGCCATTGCCTGGTGTCAAGGTAAGGGTTGTGAATGAAAATAATAAGCCATGTGGTGTAGACGAAATTGGTAGCATCCAAGTCAAAGGCCCAAACATATTTAAGGGCTACTGGCGCATGCCTGAGAAAACTGCAGAAGAATTTACGAAAGACGGCTGGTTTAAGACTGGTGACGTTGGACGTTGGGGTGGCGATGCCAATGGCGGCAAAGCGCCAAAAGACTACTTATGCATCGTTGGTCGCAGTAAGGATCTCATTATTTCTGGTGGTTACAACGTATATCCAAAAGAAATCGAAGGCTTTATTGACGACATGGATGGTGTAGATGAGAGTGCCGTGATTGGCATTCCGCATCCTGACTTTGGCGAGGCTGTCATGGCGATAGTGGTGCCTAAAGCTGGCGCGAAGTTAAATGCAGAAGCAATGATTGCAACACTCAAAACGCAGATTGCTAATTTTAAGATTCCAAAGCGCTTGGAAATTGTTGCTGACTTACCGCGTAATGCTATGGGTAAGGTACAAAAGAATATCTTGCGTCAGCAGTACACGCAGTAATTAGAAGCCAAATGCCTTGCGGCTTTCATTGAACATGAACGCTGCAAGGAAAAACAACATGACGCCGAAGATGCGTTTGAGCTGAGCAACATTAAGCTTGCGCGCCATCTTGGCTCCTAGTGGAGCAGTGAAGATGCTGACTGCCACGATGCATGCAACGGCTGGCACGTATACAAAACCTAATGATCCAGTAGGAAGGTTGGGGTAGTCCCAGCTACCATACATATAACCTATGGTTGCTGCTGCTGCAATCGGAAATCCTAAGCCAGAAGAGCTTGCCATTGCAACGTGGGGTTTAACGTTGCACCAAAGCATAAAGGGTACCGTAATAAATGCGCCGCCTGCGCCAACTAAACTGGATAGGCAACCCGCAAAGGCTCCGAATGAAAATAATCCTAGTTTGCCTGGTAACTCACGACCAGCCCCCGGCTTTTTATTGAGAATCATCTGAATAGAAGTATAAACAATGAAGATGGCAAAAAAGAGAGATAGCCATGAAGTATTGAGCGCCTCAAAAATTTCACTTCCACCAATGAGACTCCCTGCAACCAATCCAGGGCTAAATGCAGCAACCAGCTTCCAATCAATCGAGCCATGTTTGTGATGCGCCCAAATTGCAGAGGTTGTTGTAAATAGTATGGTAGCCATTCCGGTTGCAATTGCCATGTGCACGATGACGCTTTGATCAAAATTCAGATGATTGAACACTAAGATCATGAAGGGCACGAGGATCATGCCGCCACCGATGCCAAGAAGCCCCGCCAGAAAGCCTGCGATGCTACCGCATAGCATAAGCATTGCAATATCAGTTAGTAACATGAATTCCCCGCCTTGGCCGCTAGGCCGTCATCCTGAACCCTAAGGTTCAAGGTGGAACGGCTACTCTGTTTCGGGTGCATTAAGTGATTCAGGGAGTAACCAAGTCTAAGTTGGCACTGTGAATCAGCAAAACGCTCACGCCCACAAGGTAAAGATCGTTCCGGATGCTTGCGCATCGGTTCAAGGAACTATTGGCCTTGGCGAACCAGGCAGGGAAAGGGTTTGCATCAAAGCATCTACTTGATCTTCAAGGGTATGGATTTCTGCTTGAAGTCTTGCAACTTCATCAGAACTTACATTAGAAGGAGGGCTTTGTTGCGATTGTGTTTGTAGCTTAATAAGATCACCAGCAATTTTAAGTGCCGCCATCATACTAGCTCGCTCAATGCTGCGGTTACCGCCACTAATAGCTAATTGAATCTGTTCATCAACCAATACGCATGCTGCACGAAGCAAAGACTCGTGTTCTGTGCTGGTAGCAAGAGTAATCTTTTGTCCAGCTAGGGTTACTTCAATGCGTTGTTGGCTCACTATCATCCTCTGCGTTGGTGGGTGGAATAGCTTCGCCAAGTAAATTCAGTTGGCGGCCATCACTTTGTTCTGGTAAGCGACTCAAGATGTGTTGAATGCGCTTCTGTGCACCCTCAATTTTTCCCTCAAGCTGAACCCGGTTCTGCGATAGATTTTTAACAGCATCAGAAACTAATGCAATCTTTTCAGATAGGCGTTGAATGGATGCGCTGAGGGCATCCAGATCTACATCGCCAGAGGAAAGAGGGTTTGGCTCATTCATACTGGCATTGTAGTCTGAAAATAGAGGCTTATTTCATGGCGTAGCGCAACCCTACGAATGCATTAGAGCCTGGGGTGTTATAACCATAACTGAGTTGGTAATCTTTGTTAAAAACGTTATTCCAGCGTGCAAATAGGCTGAGATCTTTTGCTACGTCGTAGTTAGCGTAGAGGTTGAAGATGGTGTAGCCGCCCATCCCAGAAGCATCGCCGAGATAGTCATTTCGCCTGCCAGAGAATGTTGCACCAACTCCAGCTGTCACTTTGGCATAAATATACTCCGCCGCTATATTTCCATACTGCTTTGCTTGTTTTATTAGAGTTGTATCCGAACCCTGGTTAACAGGATTTTGTTGAGTAAATGAACCCTTCAGATTGAGGCTATTTATCTGGCTCGCTCCACTTAGAGTGAGTCCGGTGATATTGGCGCTTGAAACGTTAGACGCACACCCCGTGTATGGATTTGTTCCGGCTGGGCAATTTGCTTTACTCACTTGGATGAGGTTTGAGATGGAATTACTGAAAACAACGATGTGCCCCTCGAGCGTAGACTTTTCGAAATGTAATCCAGCCTCCGTATTTTTACTCTTCTCTGCCTGAACTGCGGGGTTTCCGTAGCCAGGGTAGTAGAGATCATTGAAAGTAGGCGCCCTAAAGCCAGTTCCATAGTTGATATTAGCGCGCCATTCTTTTGTAAAGAAATAGCCATATGCAGCTGAACCTGTTGTTTGCGGGCCATATCCAGTAATGCTGTCATTACGAATAGAAAAGTTTGCAATGTTGGATTCACGCTTTAGTTGATAGGCTAAAGCCCCTGAATTTGTATTGCGAGACTGATTAAAGCCAAGTAGCGGAAATGGAAACTCAGTGGAGTTGTAATTCAACTGACTACTTGAAACAGTTTGCGTTCTTCTCTCAGCTAATACTTGCAAAAGATCTTTACCTAAGCTTATATCGTTTTGCCAGGTATAAATATTTTGTCTTTGATTTAGAGTGCTGTCATACGCAGAGTAATCACCTGAGGTTGGTGAGTGTGTTAGCGCATTACTTGTTTGTGCGGAAGCTTGCAGCAGACTTTTCCAGGCATCAGTTACTTGATTCTTAGAGTAGAGGCTATAGGTGCCAAGCTGAGAAATTTGATTCTGAACTTGTTGCAATCCATCTTGACCATTTAGCGCAGGTAGTTGGTTATTGAGTCGACTTTGTAAAAACTGAAGACCAAATTCTTGCCCTTTTTGCCACTCTTGAGACACTCTACCTGTCGCACTATCTTGTACATAGCCTGTTCTATTGCCAGGCGTAATGCCATCCTTGTTATTTGACGCGATGGTATTGAATCCCATTGAGAGCGTTTGGGAGGCCGCTAAGGAGTAGCTAATTTTTTGGTCACCAGTTGTTGAACCATTAATGCTGGCTTCGCTGATGGAAGTTCCATAGGTGCCATACCCAACTGAGGCATTGAGTTTAGGTGGCCCCTCCCCACGTTTTGTAAAAATCTGAATGACGCCACCAATTGCATCCGCACCATACAAGCTGCTTTGAGGGCCAAAAATAATCTCAATGTGATCGATGACATTTAGTGGAATAACTGACCAGTTAGCGCCACCACTAAAGGAGTCATCTACACGAACACCATCAATTAATACTAAAGTTTGATTATTGGTTGTGCCTCTCAGAAAAACGCTGGAATTCGAGCCGCCACCTCCGTAGCTCGAAATGGTTACCCCTTTTTGTTTTTGTAGCAATTCAACTAAGGTTGTCTGCCCGGCCTGCTGGATCTCTTCTGGCCCTATGTATACGTTATCTGCCAACACATCACTCGCTTTGGTCGGAGTACGTGTTGCGGTAACAATGATCGGATTCATTTGATTTGGAGCTGCTGCTACCGAAACATTGGAGTTATTTTGTGAATACGCTGTACCACTAAGGATGGTTAGACCAGCGCAGAGGAGTGCGCTAAGTGTGCTACTGAACTGCTGTTTCATGAAATGCTTTCTGTTATCGAATGCCTAGCTCACTTCCCCGTAAGCTGGGTCGAACAGAATTTCACGTGCGGGGGTTCAGGCGTCAATTTGGCGCGAGATCTTGGGACCAGGCGCTGTCATCGGCGCGCGAAGGTCCCCGTCCGCGAAATTCCACCTGTCTTGGCCGGTATCCGGGCTAGTAAATATCAGAATCTGGCCTTCCCATGCGATTGACGCGCACAGTGGCTTTGTCAGATTCCTAACGCCTAAAAAATGAGCAAAAGGCGTATTTACCTACCGTTGCGGGGGCAGCACACGTTTAGTGTTTCCCGTTTAACTTTATTGCATTGCAATAGAGCACCACGACTACTCAATTCTAGCCCAACTCTAGTGGGGATTAGGGTTTTTATCTAATTTGTAGTTTAAAAAGCCTACAATGAAGGGCTAAGGATTAAGGATTCATGACAGCATTAGATAAGCACCCCGAAAAAAACCTGATTCGTCTCCAATTGAGTCAAAACTCAGTCTTAAAAAGCTTGGATCAGGATGCTATGGCCGACTTAGAGCGGCATTTAGAGATCTCTGACCTCAAAAAGTCAGAGATTTTGCTGCATCAGGGCGACCATCAAATGGAACAATACTTTGTTTTAGATGGCATTTTGAAGCGCATTGTTTCGAGTGCCGATGCTAAAGAAATGATTCTACGTTTCGCTATCGAAAAAGACATTGAGACTAGCTATGCCGCTTGGCGCCTGAAGACTGCTGCTCCCTACAGTATTGCCTCTGTAACCAAGGCGCGAGTGGCTCGGATGCCGCTCAAAAAGTGGGCAGAATTCTTGGATCAGCATAAGCCCCTTAAAGAAAGCTTTGAGTTCGAAGTGATGCGTTTGATGAGTGAGATCATGGCCCACACAATTACCTTGCATATGCTCGATGCTCCAGGTCGAGTAGAGCGTTTTCTGCGTAAATATGAAAACTTATTTGAGTTACTCCCCAAAAAGGAATTGGCTGCCTATCTCAATCTCTCCCCTGAGACCTTGAGTCGCCTTAAAACTAAGCATAAAGAGCTATTTATCTAGGTTTTAAGGGATTGTGCCCATTTGGGCAGCTTGAATTAGGGGGAAATTGACCGAAGTCAATGATGAACCTCCACCCCGAGCCTAATATTCATTTCTGCCTAAGCGGGGACTAATACCCGTAGTGCGATTAATAACTTCATTGGAGACGCTAGCGAAAGCTATATTGCACAGACCCATCACTTTGTGGTGACTCGCAATTCATATAAAAATTCTATGACAACAGATAACCAAAACACACAACTAACTGATGGCTTCCATCTCGTCATTGACGCTTTAAAGGCGAATGACCTCGATACGATTTTCGGACTAGTTGGTATTCCAATTACTGACCTCTGTCGTTTGGCACAAGCCGAAGGTTTGCGCTTTATCGGTTTCCGTCACGAGCAACATGCTGGTAACGCTGCGGCGATTGCTGGCTACATGACACAAAAGCCTGGTATTTGCATGACTGTTTCTGCGCCAGGTTTCTTGAATGGTTTAACAGCGCTGGCAAATGCTACTGTGAACTGTTTCCCAATGATTTTGATTTCTGGCTCAAGCGAGCGTGAGATCGTTGACTTACAGCAGGGTGACTACGAAGAGATGGATCAGCTCAACGCTGCTAAGCCATATTGCAAAGCTGCATACCGTATTAATCACATTGAAGATATTGGCATTGGTTTTGCTCGCGCGATTCGTGCAGCAGTATCTGGTCGTCCAGGCGGTGTGTACTTAGACTTGCCAGCACAGTTGCTGGCTCAAACAATGCCTGCTGATGAAGCCAAGAAATCTATTTTCAAAGTAATCGATCCAGTTCCCCGTCAAATTCCAGCTGCCGATGCAGTGGCGCGTGCCTTAGATGTATTGAAGGGCGCTAAGCGTCCATTGATTCTCTTGGGCAAAGGTGCTGCGTATGCACAAGCTGATAAAGAGATTCGTGACCTAATCGAAAAATCTGGAATTCCTTATTTGCCGATGTCAATGGCTAAAGGTTTGTTGCCAGATAACCATCCACAATCTGCTTCTGCAGCGCGCTCATTTGTATTGGCTGAAGCTGATGCAGTAATGTTGGTTGGCGCACGCTTGAACTGGTTGCTTGCTCACGGTAAGGGTAAGACTTGGGGCAAAGATCCTAAGAAATTTATTCAGATCGATATTCAAGCAAACGAAGTCGATAGCAACGTACAAATCGCTGCCCCATTAATTGGTGATATTGGTTCATGCGTTAGTGAACTCTTGAAGGGCATTTCTGCTGTTCCTAAGCCAAGTGCTGAGTGGATTGCTGCAATTACCGAAAAGAAAGATAAGAACACTGCCAAGATGGCTGAGACATTGGCGAAAGAAGCAAACCCAATGAACTTCCATGGCGCATTGCGTGTGATTCGCGATGTAATTAAGAAGAACCCAGATGTCAATTTAGTAAACGAAGGTGCAAACACCTTGGATTACTGCCGTGCGATTGTGGATATGTATAAGCCACGTAAGCGCTTTGACTCTGGTACTTGGGGAATTATGGGTATTGGTATGGGTTATGCCATTGGTGCTGCTGTGACAAGTGGCTTGCCAACAGTTGCGGTTGAGGGCGATAGTGCTTTTGGCTTTAGCGGCATGGAACTCGAAACAGTTTGCCGTTATAACTTGCCAATCACAACCGTTGTGTTTAACAACAATGGTGTATACCGTGGTACCGATGTCAATCCAACTGGCGGCGCTGATGTTGCTCCAACTGTTTTTGTTAAGGATGCACGTTACGACAAGATGATTGAAGCGTTTGGTGGCGTTGGTTACTACGTAACTACTCCAGCAGAATTGGAAGCAGCGTTAACAGAAGCTATTGCTGCCGGTAAACCAGCTCTCATCAATGCTGTTATTGATGAAACTGCAGGAACTGAAAGTGGACGTTTAACAAACTTAAACCCATCCACAGCAGCTGCTAAGAAGTAATTACAGATTAATTTAGAAGCAAACAAGAAACACTTAAGGAGAAACAAACATGACCAAACCATTAGATGGTATTCGCATTATTGACTTCACCCACGTACAAGCAGGTCCTGCCTGTACTCAGTTATTGGGCTTTTATGGTGCTGACGTTATCAAGGTTGAGCGTCCAGGTTCAGGTGACGTAACCCGTAGTCAGTTACGTGACGTTCCAGGTGCGGATGCTTTGTATTTCACCATGCTCAACGGCAACAAGCGCTCTTTAACCCTCGATACAAAAACTCCAGAAGGTAAAGAAGTACTGGAGAAGATGATCAAGGTTTCTGATGTTATGGTTGAGAACTTTGGTCCAGGTGCATTGGATCGTATGGGTTTTTCTTGGCAGCGTATTCAAGAATTGAATCCAAAAATGATTTTGGCATCTGTTAAAGGCTTTAGCGATGGCCACTCATATGAAGACTTAAAAGTGTATGAGAACGTTGCTCAGTGTGCTGGTGGTGCAGCTTCTACTACTGGTTTCTGGGATGGTCCTCCTACAGTTTCTGCTGCAGCTTTGGGCGACTCTAATACTGGTATGCACCTGGCAATCGGTATTTTGACTGCTTTGATGCAACGTCAAAAGACTGGTAAAGGCCAAAAAGTTTCTTGCTCTATGCAAGATGCTGTATTGAACTTGTGCCGCGTAAAGTTGCGCGATCAACAACGTTTGGACAAAGTGGGTTACTTGGAAGAGTATCCACAGTACCCGCACGGCTCATTCACTGATGTAGTTCCACGTGGCGGTAACGCTGGTGGTGGTGGCCAGCCAGGCTGGGTATTGAAGTGTAAGGGTTGGGAAACCGATCCAAATGCTTACATCTACTTCACTATTCAAGGTCACGCTTGGGAGCCAATTACTAAAGCTTTGGGCAAACCAGAGTGGGCAACAGATCCAGCCTATATGACTGCTGAAGCTCGTCAAGACAAGATTTTTGACATCTTCGCAACGATTGAGGATTGGCTCAAAGACAAGACTAAGTATGAAGCTGTGGATATTCTCCGCAAGTTCGATATTCCATGCGCCCCAGTTCTCTCCATGAAAGAATTGGCTGCTTCACCTGACCTGCGTAAGAGCGGTTCAATCGTTGAAGTGGACCACAAGGTGCGTGGTAAGTATTTGACTATCGGTAGCCCAATCAAGTTCTCTGATTTGGAAATCGAAGTGAAGCCATCTCCGGTATTGGGTGAGCACACCGATGAAGTGTTGGCTGACCTTGGCTATAGCGCTGATGACATCGCTAAGCTGCATACAGCCAAAGCAGTTTAAGAACGATAATTAATTAGCAACATCTTTAAGGCGCTCCTTGTGAGCGCCTTTTTTATCTTTAGATTGCGTCTATGAATACGAATATTGACTTAAATCAATTGGTAGGATGTGTTGGGGATGCCATCATCGTTGTCGATGCCCATGAAAAAATTGTGATGTGGAATCCCGCCGCTACTCGTATCTTTGGATATTCCGAAGCAGAGGCCTTGGGCAACACCTTGGATTTGATTGTTCCTGAGCGCCAACGTCATCGACATAACGAGGGCTGTCGTAAGTCGATGGAAACAGGGATTACGCGTTACGGCACATCACTATTAAAAGTACCAGCGCTTCATCAGAATGGCAGCATGCTCTCCATAGCATTTACGGTAGGGATGCTCTTTGATGAGCATCAGAAGGTCAATGGGATCGTTGCCGTAATTCGGGATGAAACAGAGCGTTTTGCTGAAGAAAGGGCCCTGAAAAAGCGCCTCTTGGAACTTGAAAACCCTCAGTCTTAGCCTCATATGGCCTTTGTACAGGCTGTAACGCAGTTGGTGCCCAAAAATTGGGCATAGGCCATTTTCTCTAATTCCCCACTGGTAAAATTATTCCAATTCAAAATTTCATTCTTATTAGGACTTAAACCATGGCAAAAGCACTTGAAGGAGTCAAAATCCTCGACTTTACGCACGTTCAATCTGGACCAACCTGCACTCAGTTGCTTGCCTGGTTTGGTGCGGACGTTATTAAAGTAGAAAAATCTGGCGAAGGGGATGCGACCCGCGGACAACTGCGCGACATTCCAGATGCGGATAGCTTGTATTTTACGATGCTGAATCACAACAAGCGTTCCATTACTGTCAATACTAAGACTCAAAAAGGCAAAGAAATTCTTGAGCGCCTTATTAAAGAGTGTGACGTATTGGTTGAGAACTTTGCACCAGGCGCATTAGATCGTATGGGTTTTTCTTGGGAGCGTATTCAAGAGCTCAACCCCATGATGATCATGGCGTCTGTAAAAGGTTTTGGTCCTGGCCCATATGAAGATTGCAAAGTGTATGAGAACGTTGCGCAATGCGCTGGCGGTTCTGCATCCACCACTGGTTTTGATGATGGCCCTCCGATGGTTACTGGCGCACAAATTGGTGACAGCGGAACGGGCTTGCATTTAGCCTTAGGTATTGTGACTGCGCTTTATCAGCGTACCCATTCCGGTCGTGGCCAAAAGGTCTTAGCAGCGATGCAAGATGCAGTATTGAACTTGTGCCGTGTGAAGTTACGTGATCAACAGCGCTTGGAGCGCAATGGCATCATGCAAGAGTATCCACAGTTCCCGAACGGTGAGTTTGGCGACTCTGTACCTCGCGCTGGTAATGCTTCTGGTGGTGGTCAGCCTGGTTGGATTGTGAAGTGCAAGGGCTGGGAATCTGATCCAAATGCATACATATATGTAGTGGTTCAGGCTCCAGTTTGGGAGGCGATCTGTAAAGTCATCGGTCACGAAGATTGGATTACAGATGTGAAATTTGCTTCCCCAATGGCGCGCTTACCGCACCTCATGGAGATCTTCGGCGAGATTGAAAAGTGGACAATGACTAAGAGCAAGTTTGAGGTGATGGACATCTTGAACAAATACGATGTTCCATGCGGCCCAATTCTATCGATGAAAGAAATCGCAGAAGAGCCTGCACTGCGAGCTACAGGTACAGTGGTCGAAGTTGATCACCCAATCCGTGGCAAATACCTCACTGTCGGTAACCCAATCAAGATGTCGGATAGCCCGACTGATGTGACGCGTTCGCCATTGCTGGGCGAGCATACCGATGAGATTCTGAGTGAATTAGGTTACTCCACAGATGAATTAATTTCTCTTCGTCACGATAAGGTTATCTAAGATGCGGGTTGCGTTGATTGGGAGTGCCGATTTTGGTAAGGCCACATTAGAGGCTTTTTTAGATCGTGGTGATGAACTTGTTGCTGTGTTTTGTCCACCAGACAATCCCAAATCAACCAAGCCAGAGGTCCTTAAAGAGTCGGCGCTTGCAAAGGGCTTAACCCCTTTGCAATTCTCTTCCCTAAAGGGGCCTGAGGCTGCTCAAGCCATGATTGATAGCGGTGCTGATATCTGCGTCATGGCGTATGTATTGCAGTTTGTACCTCAAGAGCTTTGCAAAATTCCAAAGCACGGCACTATTCAGTACCACCCATCACTTCTACCTAAGTATCGCGGTCCAAGCGCAATTAATTGGGCGATTGCGTTAGGTGAAGAGAAAACCGGCTTAACGATCTTCCGTCCATCCGATGGTTTGGATGAAGGCGAAGTGATTTTGCAAAAAGAAGTTGTTATTGGGCCGAACGACACATTAGGAAAAATCTACTTTGATCATCTTTTTCCGATTGGCGTAAAAGCACTGCTAGAGGCTGCTGACTTAGTGGTTGCCGGTAAACATCAAGAAATTATTCAAGATGAATCAAAAGCAAACTATGAAGGTTGGTTTGATGCAAACGCTGCACAGATTCATTGGGCGATGCATATTAGTCAAATCTACAATCTCATTCGAGCTTGTAATCCAGCGCCTGGTGCATGGACGAAGTTTGGTGAACAAAAGATACAGATCTTCGATTGTCATAAGCATGTGGCTGCAACCTTTGGTGCCGTTAAGGGTAAGCCAGGGGAAGTAACCCAGATCACACTAGATTCATTCTTCGTCGCCTGTCATGGCGGACAGATAGAGGTTCTCAAAGCTAAAGGCGCTTCAGGAAAAGTTACTGGTGCTGAATTGGCGAAAGAGTTGAGTCTACAAGTAGGTCAGTTTTTAGTACTCTAGACCTATCATTCTGGGCGCATGAAAAATCTCTTTGAGATTCATATAGAATAATCAGCATAAACTTTTTAATGCAATAGAGCTAAACATGACGGCAATTAATGAAAGCAATCTCATACATAATATGAGCCAAGCCTACAACACCCATTTCAGTAAAAATGCAAATGCGGGTGAGGCCCTAGTTCATATGATGCAAATTAGTAAGATTGATCATCCAAATTTAAGAAATATCAACCCTAATGAGATATTGGTTTCCTTGTCACGGGGAATGAATTTATCCACAAGAGAGAAGCTACAAACATTTACCTCTGAAGTTATTGTTTACCTTATTAAGGATGTAGTGGGCTCTAAGCTGACGCAGACTGAGTTAATGGCAATGACTAAGCCTAAGATTAGAGCTTAGTCATCAAAGTTTTTCGACGCCCAAAGATCGGCAAAGAAGAGTCTTCGCAATATTAGAAATTAAATCTCTAGGTTATCAATCAAGCGGGTTTTGCCAAGCTTGGCTGCAGTGAGAATCACGAGCGGCTCACCAGCTTGCAGACTTTCATTAGAAGCAGGCGCTAAGTCACTTTGCTGACGGATAGCGATGTAATCTGGACTCCAGCCCCGACCAGCAAGAGAGGTGACGGCAGCTTTTTCAATCTCTGATAGTAATGTTGCATTGCGCACATTTAAATCGAGGACTCGTTGGCGCGCCTCCTTCAATGTTTTCATGAGCTCAGGTGCCTCTGCGCGCTCTTCTGCCGAGAGATAGCCATTGCGGGAGGAGAGGGCTAGACCATCATCAGCACGAATAGTTTCACCAGGAATAATGTCAACTGGTAAGGCAAACTGTTTTGCCATTCTCCGAATAATCATGAGCTGTTGATAATCTTTTTTACCGAATACGGCAACCTTAGGTTGCACGCAAGAGAATAGTTTGAGTACTACCGTGCAAACCCCTTTGAAGAACCCGGGGCGGAATTCACCTTCGAGGATATCGCCTAATTGCTGGGGTGGGTCTACCCGATACTCTTGTGGCTGCGGGTAAAGATCACGCTCAGTCGGCGCAAAGAGAATGTAAACACCTTCTTTTTCTAGCTTCTCGATGTCGGCCTGCATCGTACGCGGATAGCTATCGAAGTCTTCGTTCGGACCAAACTGCAAGCGGTTTACGAAGATGCTGGCAACGACTGGATCACCATGCTGTCTTGCAAGACGCATGAGTGATAAATGACCCTCATGCAAGTTTCCCATTGTTGGCACAAATGAAGCGCGGTTTTGTCCGCGCAAATGGTCGCGCAACTCCTGAATGTCGCTAATGATTTTCATGCAACAGGTGTGTAGGCAAGTCGGACGTAAATTGGTGCATAGGGCTCGGCTTGAGTGATCTCAATTAAAGCTTCACGCGAAAGTTCTAGCATAGCAATAAAGTTGACAATCACTACCGGAATACCATTGCCAGACTTAATAGCTTCTTCAAACAATTCACCGAATTCAATGAAGCGCGTGCTTTGTAAGCGACGCAGAATACGTGTCATAAAGTCACGGACAGAAAGTTCTTCACGTGTAATGGTGTGATGCTGATTGAGTTTGGCACGGTGAAGAACATCACGCCAAGCCATTTGTAAGTCATCTAAGTTCACTTCAGGCCAAGTGATGGCAACAGTAGTGTCTACAAAGCCATGTGCTACTTGGAAGTCACGACCTTGTTGTGGAATTTGATCAAGCTCTTGAGCAGCCAACTTCATGCGCTCGTACTCTAAGAGACGGCGCACTAATTCTGCGCGTGGATCTTCCACTTCCTCTTCACTATCTGCCTTTTTCATTGGCAGTAGCATGCGAGATTTAATTTCAATTAACATTGCAGCCATTAATAAATACTCGGCGGCAAGTTCAAGATTTGAATGGCGAATCTGGTCAATATAGGTCAAGTACTGTTGGGTGACCTGCGCCATCGGAATATCAAGTACGTTGAAATTTTGTTTGCGAATCAGATACAGCAAAAGATCTAAGGGGCCTTCAAATGCTTCTAAGAAAACTTCTAGCGCATCTGGTGGGATATAAAGATCAGTAGGTAGTTTGAATAATGGCTCGCCATATAGTTTGGCGAATGCTTCTGACATCCCATCAGTTACTGACGGGGTACTATCAAGCAAATCGGATATTGGCTGAGTGCTTGGCTCAGTCATTCGAATAAACGTAGGCGCGTTGTTTCAATTTGGCGGCTTTAGCGCGGCGTTGATCTTCAACACTTAATGGTTCTTTGTCCCATAAGAGGGCACGACCGGCTTGTTGCTCCGCCTCGAGATTGGGTTTCTCGGATTTGAGTTCATTTAAGAACTGGGTGAATTCAGATTGATATCTTGCCATGGTATTTCCTAAAATACTCAATTAATTCAATAACTTATGGAATTAATGCCAAAAGTCATCTAGGGACTACGACTACCATTATAGGTGCTTTTTAGGGCTATTTTGACAAGTTTGCCGCGAGTAAAGCCTCAATTTGAGGGGCCTCTACCCGCGTCATGAGGTGCTTATATGCCTGGATTGGGTTTTTGCTCGAAAGCGGCATATTGATATCGCTCCAGGATTGCGGTGGTAGCGAGAGGAATTCTTCAACGCCACTCGCAACCTGCGGAATCACTGGCTTGAGATAAAGGCTGAGCATACGGAAGGCTTCCAAGGTAACGCTACAAACGCGTTGCAAGTCCGCCTCTCGCTCTGGATCTTTGGCAATTTCCCAAGGTTTATTTTCGTCTACGAAACCATTGACCTTGTCAGCAAGCTCCATGATGGTACGCAATGCTTTAGCATATTCACGCCCTTCATAAAGCTCAGCAATTTTTTCACTGGATGCTGCAATTTCTTGGAGTAAAGGTGTATTCATCGCTGCGTCCGATACAACGCCACCAAAACGTTTTACCAAGAAGCCAGCGCTGCGACTAGCGATGTTAATGTACTTACCTAATAAATCACTATTGACTCGCGCAACAAAGTCTTGCAGATTCAGATCCAAATCTTCCATACTGTCATTGAGCTTGGTAGCGAAGTAATAGCGGAACCACTCAGGGTTAAAGCCGCACTTAATCACGCTATTAGCAGAGATTAATGTGCCGCGTGACTTACTCATTTTCTCACCATCAACGGTTAAGAAGCCATGCGCAAATACATTGGTAGGCGTGCGGTAGCCAGAAAACTTTAACGTCGCTGGCCAGAATAAGGTATGGAAATACAAAATATCTTTGCCAATGAAATGATATTGCTCAGTGCTTGTATCAGGCTTAACCCACTCATCAAAATTGAGGCCTTTGGCCTGGCAGTAATTGAGAAAGCTAGCGTAGTAACCAATCGGGGCATCAAGCCAGACATAGAAGTATTTACCTGGGGCATCGGGGATCTCAAAGCCAAAATAGGGGGCATCTCGGGAGATATCCCAGTCGCCTAACTTACTTTCGCCTGGCTGGCCAACCCACTCTTTCATCTTATTGCGAGCTTCAGGTTGTAGCGGTGTTTTTACTTGAGTCCATTCACGCAAAAATTCTTCGCAGCGGGGGTCGGATAATTTGAAGAAATAGTGATCAGAAATCTTTTTGATGGGTGTTGCACCGCTGACTACGGAAAATGGATTCTTTAAATCAGTGGGAGAATAGGTCGCGCCACATTTTTCACAGTTGTCACCGTATTGATCTTTTGCGCCGCACTTGGGGCATTCGCCCTTAATGAAGCGGTCCGGTAAAAACATTTCTTTGACGGGATCGTAAGCTTGTTCAATCGCGCGCTTTTCAATCAATCCTGCATCGCGTAACTTGAGATAAATACTCTGAGCTAGTTTTTCATTCTCAGGGCTATCGGTGGTGTAGTAGTTATCAAATGAGATGAGGAAGTTGTCAAAGTCACGCTTATGTTCTTTCCAAACATTGGCGATTAACTCCTTGGGTGTGATGCCTTCTTTTTCCGCACGCAACATAATCGGAGTGCCGTGAGTGTCATCTGCACCAACGTAGTGAACCTCATGCCCACGCATCCGTTGAAAGCGTACCCAGATATCGGTTTGCACATACTCCACCAAATGGCCGATATGGATTTGACCATTGGCATAAGGCAAGGCTGAGGTGACAAGAAGGCGACGCTGGGGGCTGCTCATGTAATGCGGACTTAAATAAGAAGGTTAAATTAGGGGTAATACGCAATTATGCAAGCTTGTGCAGTGATTTTAGTCTGCGGTTAAAGTAAACACCGCGAAGTCTGCATAAATCCCGATAAACTCCCATTTCTACTCGAATCAGAAAGCGTTTCATGGCCGTAACACCCAATATTCAGATGTCTAGTGCCTCGGTACCTTTGGTACATGAGGTGGAGATATTGGATGAGGCAGGTAGGAAAAAGCTAAGTCATATCCCCGGGGAGCGCTCCTTGACCATTTATTTGGACAAGCGCGAGGTTGTTACTTTGATGACCCTGGGAAGTGCTCCTGAGGCCCTGGTACTTGGGTATTTGCGTAATCAGCGTTTAGTAGAATCCCCGGACGATATCGAAAGTATTCAGGTTGATTGGGAGACGGACTCTGCAGCAGTCAAGACTCGCCGCAGCACTGTTGATATTGAGGCCCTAACCAGCAAGAGGGTTGTCACTACGGGTTGCGGCCAGGGCACGATGTTTGGTGGTCTGATGGAAGAGATGTCGGAGATTCGTTTACCTGGTGGGCCTAAATTATCCCAAGAGGCAATAGTTGCCTTGATTGACGCGATTCGGGTTCACGATTCAATCTATAAAAAGTCTGGATCCGTCCATGCTTGTGCGGTATTTGAGAGAGAGGGCGACGATGGAGTTCGACTCCTTCACTTTATTGAGGATGTAGGTCGCCACAATGCGGTCGATTCAATTTCTGGTCTGATGTGGCTGGCCAATAAGCCCGGTAAAGATTTAATCTTTTTTACTACCGGTCGCTTAACTTCGGAAATGGTTATTAAAGGGGCCCAAATGGGCGTCCCCTTTCTCCTAACCCGCTCAGGAGTGACTCTGATGGGCTTGGAGCTGGCTCGTAAAACCAACCTTACCATTCTGTCTCGCTGCTCCGGAAAACACTTTGAGATCTACAACGCCCCTGAGCGAGTGATTTTTACCCAAAATACCTAATTTTTAAGGCCTCGGACCTCGATAAATGAGGGGTTGGGCTGGCGAAGGTTTTACAATTCGTCTATGACTATTAAATCTGACCACTGGATCCGCCGCATGGGCGAGCAAGGCATGATCAGCCCGTTTGAACCTGGACAAATTCGCGAAGACGCCGCTGGCAACAAAATTGTTAGTTATGGCACATCAAGCTATGGCTATGACATTCGTTGCGCAGATGAATTCAAGATTTTTACGAACATCAATAGCACCATTGTTGATCCGAAGAATTTCGATGAACAGTCCTTTGTTGATTTCAAGGGTGATGTTTGTATCATTCCGCCAAATTCATTTGCTTTGGCTAGAACGGTTGAGTATTTCAAGATTCCACGCAGTGTATTAACTGTTTGCGTTGGTAAGAGTACCTATGCCCGTTGCGGCATTATTGTGAACGTCACTCCATTCGAGCCAGAGTGGGAAGGATATGTCACTCTAGAGTTTTCTAACACCACGCCATTACCTGCAAAGATTTATGCAGGTGAGGGATGTGCGCAAGTTCTGTTTTTTGAGAGCGATGAAGTCTGTGGCACATCATATAAAGATCGCGGTGGTAAGTATCAAGGTCAGCGGGGCGTAACCCTGCCCAAGACCTAAGCTATTCTCGGTAGTGCGTAAATTTCTCATCAATCGCAGCCCTGCGCGCATTGACTTAGATGAGTATCGCGCAACCCTTACGCGCTCTGAAGTAGCGCGTCCAGAAAATAATTTCTACCACTGGCTCCTAGGTACAAGCTGGACCAGCTTCTTACTGCTCGTCATCGCGGTGTATTTGGGCGCCAATCTTCTATTTGCATTTGCTTACCTTGCTTGTGGTGATGGTGCAATTACGCATGCGCAACCTGGTTCGCTCCTAGATGTTTTTTTCTTCAGTGTGCAAACTATGGCAACGATTGGTTATGGTCGTATGACACCAGTGGGTTCTTGGCCTAATGCGATTGTGACCTTTGAGGCATTTTTTGGTATTGTCTATTCTGCTTTAATGACGGGGCTAGCCTTTGCACGCTTTACAAGACCCACTGCTGGTGTGCGCTTTTCTAAAGTGGCAGTAGTTGGTAATCACGATGGCACTAGGACCCTAAAGTTCAGAGTTGCCAATGATCGGAGTTCCCATATTGTTGAGGCCCAGCTGCGACTGTGGCTCATTGCCGAAAGCATGACCTCAGAAGGGGAGCGCTATCGTCGATCTGTCGAGCTGCCTTTGCATCGCTCTGAGAGTCCGGTCTTCTCTCTAACTTGGATGGCAATGCATAGCATTGATGGGACTAGCGCTTTAAGTGAGTATTTAGGTAATAGTGCCCTCGATGGCAATTGGCACCTATTGATTACCTTTACTGGCTACCATGAGAGCCTTGCAAACCAGGTTTATGCTCGCCATGTTTACTTACCTAGAGATGTCCAGCAAAATGCGACATTTATCGATATAGTCACGGTTTCGCCAGGCGGAGGTCGGGTGATTGATCTTAGTAATTTTGAGAAGTGGGTTCCGAATACATCGGACCGAACAGCAGGGGAGTTTTTATGAAATTTCGTTTCCCAATCATCATTATTGATGAGGACTTTCGTTCCGAAAATATTTCGGGTTCGGGTATTCGCGACCTAGCTGAAGCCATCGAGCAAGAGGGCATGGAAGTGATCGGCTTAACAAGCTACGGTGACTTAACTTCTTTTGCACAACAAGCATCCCGCGCATCTTCTTTCATCGTTTCAATTGATGATGAAGAGTTTGATTCCGATTCTGAAGATCATGACCTTCCCGCGTTAAATAATTTGCGCGCCTTTATTACTGAAGTGCGTAAACGTAATGAAGATATTCCTATCTTCTTGTATGGCGAGACGCGTACCTCACGTCATATGCCCAATGATATTTTGCGTGAATTGCACGGTTTCATTCATATGAATGAAGACACTCCAGAATTTGTAGCGCGCCACATTATTCGCGAAGCAAAGGTATATCTTGATTCTTTGGCGCCACCATTCTTTCGCGCATTAACGAATTACGCTTCCGAGGGCTCTTACTCTTGGCATTGCCCTGGTCACTCAGGTGGTGTTGCCTTCCTAAAGAGTCCGGTTGGCCGAATGTTCCATCAGTTCTTTGGTGAGAACATGCTACGCGCTGACGTTTGTAACGCCGTAGAAGAGCTCGGTCAGCTGCTAGACCATACTGGGCCAGTGCTACAGAGCGAGCGCAATGCCGCCCGCATCTTCAATGCCGACCATTTGTTCTTTGTTACTAACGGCACATCTACATCTAACAAAATTGTTTGGCACTCCACCGTTGCTCCTGGAGACGTGGTACTAGTAGACCGAAATTGTCATAAATCTGTGATTCATTCGATCACGATGATGGGTGCAATCCCAATTTTCTTAATGCCAACTCGCAATCACCTTGGTATTATTGGCCCAATTCCTAAAGAAGAGTTTGAGTGGGCTAATATCAAGAAAAAGATTGATGCCAACCCATTTATTAAGAATAAAAACGTAGTGCCACGCGTGATGACGCTGACCCAAAGCACCTATGACGGTATTGTTTATAACGTCGAGATGATCAAGGATATGCTTGATGGAAAAGTGGATTCTTTGCACTTTGATGAAGCGTGGTTACCGCATGCTGCATTCCATCCTTTCTATAAGGATATGCATGCGATTGGCTCTGATCGCAAGCGCACCAAAAAGAGTTTGATGTTTGCGACTCAGTCGACCCATAAGTTGCTCGCTGGCTTGTCACAGGCTTCGCAAGTATTGGTTCAAGACGCTGAAGAGACTAAGTTGGATCGTGATTGCTTTAATGAAGCGTATTTAATGCACACCTCTACTAGCCCGCAGTACGCCATTATTGCTTCTTGTGACGTTTCGGCTGCCATGATGGAATCGCCTGGAGGCACTACCTTAGTCGAAGAGTCGATTGCTGAAGCAATGGACTTCCGTCGCGCGATGCGTGAGGTAGATGACAAGTTTGGCGCTGATTGGTGGTTTAAGGTCTGGGGCCCAGATCACTTAGCGGATGAGGGCATTGGCGAGCGTTCAGACTGGATTTTGGAGCCCAATGCATCTTGGCATGACTTTGGTAAGTTGGCTGAAGACTTTAATATGCTGGATCCGATTAAGGCCACAGTCGTTACTCCAGGATTGGATATCGAAGGTCACTTTGGCTCAATGGGTATCCCCGCAAGCATTGTGACGAAGTATCTTGCTGAACATGGAGTGATTGTTGAGAAGTGCGGTCTGTACTCTTTCTTCATTATGTTTACGATCGGTATTACTAAAGGTCGCTGGAATACGCTCGTAACGGAACTGCAACAGTTCAAAGATCACTTTGATAAGAATGCGCCCTTATGGAAAGTACTTCCTGAGTTCGTTGCGAAGCACCCACGCTATGAACGTGTTGGCTTGAAAGATATTTGCCAACAGATCCATGAGTTCTATAAGGGTCGTGATGTAGCCCGCATGACTACTGAGATGTACACCTCCGATATGGTTCCAGCTATGATGCCTTCTGAGGCTTGGGCCAAGATGGCGCATAAAGAAGTTGATCGTGTGCCGCTTGATCAATTAGAGGGGCGCGTAACGGCAATGTTGGTAACGCCATACCCACCAGGTATTCCACTCTTGATTCCAGGTGAGCGTTTTAACAAGCGTATCGTTGACTATCTCTACTTCGCCAGAGACTTTAATCAGAAGTTTCCGGGCTTCGAAACGGATATTCATGGCCTAGTGAAAGTGGATGTCGATGGACGCAGTGAATACTACGTTGATTGCGTCAGACAAGAGCGCGATATTACGCTTTAAAGTTTCTTGAGACTTGAATGAAAAATGCCCTGCAGAAGCGGGGATTTTTATTTAACTGGCTTATCCAACTGAAACGTCACCGGCGCATCCTCATCCAGTTTACTGGGCGAATCTGATTTGGATTCTTCACCAGCCGTGAAGTTAAAGTCCTGACTTTGAACAACAGCCGCCGGTTTATCCAATAGCGTTGTCACTAACGCAGGGAAGGCAATGACTACTGCCACCATGATGAGTTGTAATCCTACCCAAGGCAATGCACCCCAATAGATATCGCTGCTCTTCACTTCTTTTGGAGCCACACCCCTGAGATAGAAGAGAGCAAAGCCAAACGGCGGGTGCATGAATGAGGTTTGCATGTTGACGCAGAGCATCACCCCAAACCAGACAAGCGCAGCACTTGCAGCTGCCTGCGGATTGCCATTCATAGAATCTAGCAGTACAGGCGATAGTAATTTCACGGCTACAGGCGCAAGCATCGGCACGATAATGAATGCAATTTCAAAGAAGTCCAGGAAGAACGCCAAGAAAAAGACAAAGAGGTTAACAATGATTAAGAAACCAACCCAGCCGCCAGGCAAATCTGCAAAGAGCGCCTCAACCCATTGCCCGCCATCTACTCCCTGAAAAACTACCGAGAAACAAGTCGATCCAATCAAAATAAAGACCACCATCGCAGTAATGCGCATGGTGTTTTGATAAGCCTCCTGAATCAAACCTCTGAGGTTTGTAATACTGGCTCTACGCAGCCAAGCTAAAAGTAATGCACCCATAGCACCCATAGCGCCTGACTCTGTTGGGGTCGCAATACCAGTCATGATGGTGCCCAGAACTAAAAAGATCAGCACTGCCGATGGAATGATTCCCAGAAGACATTTTTTCCAGAGTGCCCAGCCCTTTAGCGTGAGATCGCTCTCTGGAGCTACTGGTAAATAATCTGGTCGAATCCGACTTAAGAAAAATGTATAGAGCACAAATAGGGCAATCTGCAGCAGTGAGGGTCCCCAAGCGCCAAGATACATGCTGCCAACATCAGCGCTACCACTTTGAGTCTTGAGTTGATCTGCTAACACAATCAGAACTAGGGATGGGGGTACTAATTGGGTAATTGTCCCAGACGCTGCCAGAACGCCCGTGGCATATCGCATGTTATAGCCATAACGCATCATGACTGGGAGAGCAATCATTGCCATAGCAATGACCTGAGCAGCTACAGTGCCAGTAATAGCACCGAGAATAAATCCCACGATGATGACTGAGTAACCCAATCCACCTCGCACTCTGCCAAACAGTTGCCCCATAGAATCGAGCATCTCTTCAGCCAGGCCGCAGCGTTCAAGAATCGCACCCATAAAGGTAAAGAATGGAATCGCTAGCAGTAGATCATTCGCCAGCACGCTACCAAAGATGCGCTGCGGAATGGCTTGCAAAAATGGCATGCCAAAGAAACCTTCGCTGATAGCTATTGCTGAAAAGAATAAAGCGGCAGCCATCAGGGAGAATGCCACCGGAAAGCCGATCAGCATAAAGACGATCAGGCCAGCAAACATCAGGGGAGGCATCCACTCCAATGGAATCATTGCATTGGCTTTTCATAACGAAGATCTTCAGCGGGCAAAGTAGTTTCGCCTTTGAGTACGCCAACTCTTTTGATGATCTCTGATAAACCTTGCAGGCTCAACATGAAGAAACCAAATGGCACAACAAATTTAATAGGGTAACGCGCTAAGCCACCAGAATTAGAAGAATGCTCCATGACTAACCATGATGGATAAAAGAGGGTTGTCCATGAGAGCCAAGTAAACAGCATGCAAGCTGGCATTAAGAATAGAACTAAGCCAAATAAATCCACCCAAATACGACCGCGATCCGAAAGGCGTGAGTAAATTAAATCAACTCGCACATGCTCATTACGTTTGAGTGTGTAGGCTGCGCCCAACATGACTGCGGCGCTAAATAAATACCATTGCAGCTCAAGAGGCCAGTTATTGCTGATATCTAGGCCGTAGCGAAGTAGGGCATTGCTTGCCGAGACTACGCAAGACAGTAGGATCATGATGCTGGCAGCTTTACCCAGCAGTTGGTTTACGCGATCAATACCCGCAGATAGCTTGGACCAAAACCCCATGCGATCTAGAGGTCTGCACGACCCCGTTTGATGGCAGCCAGTACTTGAGAAGGTGCGGTGCCTCCAGCGTGCTGGCGTGATTGCACAGAGCCATCAACTGTCAGTAAGGCAAAGACGTCGTCGCTGATGAGTTCAGGACGGTTATCAAGACCACAGGCAAAGCGTAATTCTGAAAGACTCAAGTCAGTAAGCATGCAGTTTCTGCCCACACAGGCCTTCACTGCATGTGCAACGGCTTCATGCGCATCACGGAAGGCGAGACCTTTTTTAACCAAGTAATCCGCTAAGTCAGTTGCTGTTGCAAAGCCTTCCTCAGCGGCAGCTTTCATGACATCTGCTTTAACTTCGATATGTGGAACCATATCAGCAAAAATACGCAAGGTATCTTGCACGGTATCGACCGCATCAAATAAAGGCTCTTTATCTTCTTGGTTATCTTTGTTGTAGGCGAGCGGCTGACTCTTCATGAGTGTTAATAGGGACATGAGGTCGCCGTAGACTCGACCAGTCTTGCCACGCGCTAGTTCAGGAACATCAGGATTCTTTTTCTGCGGCATGATGGAGCTGCCAGTGCAGAAACGATCTGGCAGATCAATAAAGCCAAAACGTGGGCTGAGCCAAAGCACGAGCTCTTCGGAGAGACGTGACACATGCATCATCAAGATGGATGCGAAGGCGCAGAACTCAATTGCAAAATCCCGATCAGACACGGCATCCAATGAGTTATTGCAAATACCATCAAAGCCTAGTGCCTTAGCCACTTGCTCCCGATCAATGGGGTAAGTGGTGCCAGCTAAAGCAGCAGCACCCAGAGGAAGACGATTAAAGCGTGCACGCAAATCAGCTAAGCGACTAGCATCACGACTAAACATTTCGAAATAGGCCATGAGGTGATGACCAAAAGTAATAGGTTGTGCAACTTGCAGATGAGTATGGCCAGGCATGATGGTGCTAGCATGCTTTTCTGCTAAATCTAAGAGAGCGGTGCGTAAGGTTTTGAGGGTGGCGGAAATTTCATCAACGCTACCACGTAACCATAAACGTAAATCGGTAGCTACTTGGTCATTACGTGAACGACCAGTATGTAAACGCTTTCCTGCATCGCCAACTAATTCAGTCAGGCGTGCTTCAATATTGAGATGAACATCTTCTAGTGCTATTTGCCAATTAAACTGGCCAGACTCAATCTCACTCTTGATTTGAGCCATACCCTTTTGGATATCAGCCAAATCTTGAGCGCTAATAATCTTTTGAGCCGCCAACATTTGGGCGTGAGCCAAGGAGCCAGCAATATCGACCATGGCAAAGCGCTGATCAAAGCCAATAGAAGCGGTATAACGCTGGACAAGTTCGTCGACTGGTTCGTCAAAACGGGCCGACCAAGCTTGGGCTTTGTTGGCTAAGGAATTTTTAGATGAGCTCATAAACACAGTATATTGGTGTAGGTCTTTGATTATTTTAAATGCTATGTCCCAAACCCTAAATTCCTCCTCTGGCACTACCCCTGTGGCCCCCAAGCGCCTCGTGATTGCCTCCCGCGAATCTCGCCTAGCCATGTGGCAGGCGCAGCACCTACAAGCTTGCTTGCAAAAGCTCTATCCGGGCTGTGATGTCCAGATTCTGGGGATGACCACCCGGGGGGATCAGATTTTGGATAAGGCCTTATCTAAAGTGGGCGGTAAGGGTCTGTTTGTCAAAGAGCTCGAAACGGC